>JAYSEN010000025.1:0-67874 GCA_041913845.1 Undibacterium sp. | reverse complement strand
GCTCAGGCCACATCACCATAATGGTGGTTTGGCACCCAACGAGGCCGAGCGCAGTCATTGGCTTAGCTATAACGATGTGGCCAAAAATAGTTGACCACTACACCAGCAAAATTTCTGCCAGCCTCAACTTAGCATGCGATAGATAGAAATTGCGCGATTCCCCGAGCTATTGTATGTCTATGTGCCGCTTTCATTTTTTGCCTCATCGATTTCCGGGTGGGGCTGGCCAGTAAGACGGTGTTTGTTTGCACACGGGAGTGCTCAGGTCAGGCTCGGTAGTAATGCGTCGTATTATCTAACTAAGAAGTACTTGCGGCATGCTTTGGCTACGCCCTATCCATGCGGGTTTTCAGAGTATAGGGCTGAAGAAGCTTATAAACAGGGCGATTTCACGGGGTGCGGCGAATTTGCTTATCAGGCCTTTGCTGGCGTGTGGCAGATAGATTATTGCGATTTTGCTAGCTAGTAGCGGATAGGTATTCGGCGTCATCAGCATACTGATTGTCGTCAAATCACGACACTGGCAAAAATACTGTATAAAAACACAGTATGTGTGCTACATTATCGTTGCGTCGGGAAGAAACGATTATTACTGACGAATTTGCTTATCCGCTGAACCATGTAGCCTGGAAAAACCAGGTTTTCTGATTACTGGAGATGAAAATGGCCTATATCGATAATTCCATTGGATCACGTTTTAGTTTGCAATTAACCCCCAACTCTACCTTGCTGCGTTTTGGTCGTCGAGAATTATTTATTTGTCGCGATTTTCGCCAACGTTCTTATCAAGTCAACCCGCTATGTGATTGCTCGACTGGGGTACAGCCCGGACATCTTGAATGTCTTTTATTTAAGAAATGGTTGCTGATTTTTTCTAAGTCGCGCAGTTGGTAATCAACTGCAGTTAATTTTGGACGGCTCTACTTGTGTCGCTGACGACCAATGTTTGCCTGGGTGTATATCTGGCTAGCAACGCAGAGCTGAAATCCGATGGAGCTTTAGCATACTGGCTAGGTAGCCTGCCAGCTCTCTGCATTTATAAAAAATGCCCGTGCTAGACGGGAAAAATCGTTTGTGATTTTAAGGTCTGGCCAGATTTATATGAAAAATGAATCTGGCGAGACTGTAAGTTGGCGTTCCAGACGACTGGGTGAACGTTTGTTTAGTCGTGTTTTTCAGAAGCGGTAATTAGCCGATGAGAAGAAAGTTACCGGGCTCTTGTTAAAGACAAATGGGCTGCGGCTGGCGTCGCCAGTTAAGCGACTCACTGATGCTCCGGTAGTCAACGACCAGTTATTATTTATGTTCCAATGCCAGCTAGTCGCTAATTTGACTTCGGATATCCCCGCACTTGCGGAGTACTGGTTGTAACCAGAATTGATGGCTTGTTGTGCATTCACGCCGTAGTAAGACTGCATGTAATTGCTGTTTGACCAAGTCGCAGCCAGATTCGCGCTTAAGCGATGGCTAGGGTTTAAGGCTGTGGTGGCGCTACCACCAAAGCTGAATTGCAAGCCATTATGATCCAACCCCGAGCCATAACGTAATGACGAATTCAGCGAAAAGTTCTGGTTCAGATTGAAATTTAAAAATGCCCCCGGCTCTATCGCCGAAGCAACGTCGCCCAAGCCGCGTAACTTATTTGAGCGGGATTCATCGCGAGCGGCTTGCCAGGACAGACGTATGCCATAGCTCAAAGTCGGGTCTTTTGAAAAATTGTAACCCAAGCCATTACGTACGCTTAGGAATGCGCCATTCTTCCATTGCGCATCAAACATAGGATACAGGGCAAATCGACGTTCATCCGCACCTGAATATTTAGGGATGTTAAGCACGATCGCACCAACCGCAAAATTAACATCTTTAGGCAGATGGAAGGAGGGGGCGAGTTGTACAAAGTCGGCTGTTTGAGCTAAAGCCGAGTTCGATAATAGTAAGGCGGTGCAAGCCAACAGCTTTTTCATTTCATTTTTCTCAAATATGTAGCCAGGCCAAACCTGCTAAAACAACGCCAACCGCTGCAACACCATATGACGAAAATTGCAGCCATTTTTTTCTGGTTAGCAAGGTGATTGCGGCCAGAGAAATAGCGATTTGTATTGCGGTCATCGCTTGCGCCCAGCGATGATGCTGATGCAATGCGGCTTCTGACTTATGTTCCCATTCTAGTGCAGCTTCTTCTAGCTTTTCAGCTTTTTGTTTAATCTCTTCTTTTTCAGCTTTGTAGCGCGCTACATCTTTTTTGTATTTCTCTACGTCAACAGCTGGCAGATTCATCGCTAATTCAGCTAAGTTCTGCTTATTTGATTTGGACTGATAAAAGTTCCATTGGTTCGATGCTTCCGTTTTTTTTATGGCTGCGTTGTTTTTATACATGGCAGCATCGTTTTGCGTTGCACCACCTTCATAACCAAACAGGGCGCCAACTGTCGCCATGATTGCAGTCATGACGGCAATTTTACTGGCAAAATCATCATTGCCATGGGCTGCGTGTTCTACTTCGTGATCGTGGGGGCCGTGTACATGAAAGCCGTGTCCAGACATGCTAATTCCTAATTCTTTTGATAAGTTACAAACGCATATGATAATGCTTTACTCGCTGACGTGTGGCTAGTCCTGTTGCTTTCTTTCCAATTCGACGTCGAAATTTGTGGGAAGAATGCATCGCACGTATAGCTGGCATCGATCTCCGTAGCGATAATCGTCGTTGCCAACTCCAAAGCTTGTTGATAAATTTCCGCGCCACCTATGATATAGGCATTCTCATGCGCTGCCATATCCCTGGCTTGCGACAGGCTGTTTGCTGCTTCTACGCCGTCAACTTGCCAGTCCTTATTCCGGGTAACGACAATATGCCGTCGATTTGGCAGTATGCGACCTATCGATTCGAAGGTTTTGCGGCCCATTATTATGGTGTGACCCGATGTTGTGCTTTTAAAATGCGCCAAGTCTTCTGGTAAGTGCCAGGGCAGACGATTCTCTATACCGATACCGCGGTTTTTATCGTAGGCAACAATAATGCTTAACTGTGACATGCTTGTGACTCCGGTTTATACGGCGACAGGGGCTTTGATGGCTGGATGAGCTTGGTAATCAAGAAACTCAAAATCGTCAAATTGATAAGAAAACAAATCGGCAGGTTTACGCTTGATATGCAGGCGCGGTAATGCGAGCGGCGTGCGAGATAATTGCAATTGCGCTTGCTCCAGATGATTCGAGTACAAATGGCAATCACCGCCAGTCCAGACAAAATCACCGACTTCTAAATCAGCTTGCTGGGCTAACATATGCGTCAGCAAGGCATACGAGGCGATATTAAATGGCACGCCCAAGAATATATCGGCACTACGTTGATACAGTTGGCAAGATAATTTGCCGTCGGCGACGTAGAACTGAAAGAAGGCGTGACAAGGTGGTAATTTCATGCGAGGGATATCCGCCACATTCCAGGCGGAGACGATAAGGCGCCGCGAATCTGGATTTTGTTTGATTTGCTCAAGTAATTGTGAAATCTGATCAATATGCTGACCGTCGGGCGTAGGCCAGCTACGCCATTGTGAGCCATATACAGGACCAAGATCGCCATTTTCATCAGCCCATTCGTTCCAAATACTCACGCCATTTTCTTGTAAATAAGCGATATTTGTGGAGCCCGATAAAAACCAGATTAACTCATGAACTATGGACTTTAAATGCAGCTTTTTCGTCGTTACTAAGGGAAAGCCCTGAGACAAGGGGAAACGCATTTGATAGCCGAAAACGGAGCGTGTGCCTGTTCCTGTGCGGTCTGTTTTGATCGCGCCATGTTGCATTACGTGGCGCATGAAATCGAGGTAGTGTTGCATAAGTCTAAAATCCAGCAATGCTGAAGAACAAAAAGAATGGGCGAGATTATAAAGCTTTATGCCCAGTGCGACGTGTTAATTGGCAGAAGTCTCTGGCAGGACTTGCTATCTCATGCCGTCGTTAAATGATACGGGGATTTTCGTTAAAAAATGGTGGTTTGAGGAGGGGCATGTATGAATTCCAGCAATCTACTGGAATTCGCTAAATTGAGCCTGGCTTAATTCATTAATTCGCCCGGTGCTACCAGTGGGAAGCGGATTTCAAAACGGGTGCCTAAACCGGGCGTACTTGATGCATTAATGCTGCCACCAAGTACATTGGTAATGATGTTGTAAGTAATACTTAAGCCCAGGCCACTACCACCCTGACCAAATTTTGTCGTAAAGAAGGGTTCGAATATACGGTTTATTATTTCAGTTGGTATACCTGAGCCATTGTCTTCGAAAACCAGAAACACCTGATCATCTACTTTACTGGCGCGGCACACCATCTGGCCATCAGCGCGGCCTTCCAGGCCATGAGTCACAGCATTATTGACGAGGTTGGTAAAAACTTGTCCTAATGGGCCAGGGTAGGAGTCCATCTGGATATTATCTGGAATATCTAGTTCCAGCGTATAAGGTGTTTTTTTCAAACTCGAATGCAGTAAGGCTGAGAGCTCTTGCAGCATGGTGTGGAGGGCAAATTTACGTCGTTGCGCGCTGGATTGGTCAACCGCGACTTGCTTAAAGTCACCAACGAGATGAGCCGATTGTTGCAAGCCGCGCAGTAGCAATTTGGTTGAGTCTATCGCCGTATTTGCGTAGCGACTCAGGTCAGAACGGCGAATTTTACCTTCTTCCACCAAAGCCAGAAATTGTCGGGTTTCTTCTTCCAGAGTGCTGGCAACCAAGAGGCAATTCCCCAAGGGGGTATTTAATTCGTGGGCAACCCCTGCCACCATGGAGCCTAGTGCCGCCATACGTTCGACCCGTGCTAACTCGGCTTGGGCGGAGTTGACATTGGAGAGTGCCGCTTCGAGATTTTTATTGGCAGCTTCAAGTTCCGACGTCCGTTCTTTGACTTTTGACTCTAGGGTGCTGGAATATTCCAACAATTGTTGATTTTTAACTTCAAGCTCAGAAAACGAATGCTTAAGCGCTTGTCGGGTCACTTCCAGACTGTGGGCCAGGTGACCCAGTTCATCTTCGCGATTCAGCGCAATCACCTCATCCAACTCGCCATTTGCCAAACGATCGGACTTGCTCATTAAAGTCTTGACGGGTTTAACCAGGCGCCATTGCAAGACCACCAAAATAAAGACGATTGCTAAAACCAGGGATAGCACAGCAGTTGAGACATATCGACGAAAATCCGAGGTCAGATTTTCTTGCAAGATATCTTCAGCCAGAGTCAGTGTGACTTCACCGATAACCTGGCCGCCGTGCTTAATCTCACGCGTCATGCTGGTAAACGGACCTTTTTGACTGTGCTTGCGCACCTCGTTTTTAATAAACTCTTTACCGTCGGGTAGCGTGATGACTTCGATAGTGGCGACGCGTGGATCTGAATACACCACTTCACTGGAAATATTGGCAATTTCAGGGGTGATTTGCCACAGTGGTTCACTCAGGATGACAGAAAGAATTTCGACCAGGCGATGGTGATCTTCCGTATTTTTAGCTTTGGCTGCAACCTCGATGCTGTGCAAATGATAGGGGATGAGCACGGCGGCGGGGACGGTGAGGCCAAATACTACGGCAAGGATGATCGCCAGACGCAAAGAAATTCGACTACGCAATGCAGACAAAATTTGTTTAAATTGCATAGAACGTCCTTCTGCATCCCTCAGTGGTAAGCGAATAGAGCTATCCGCCTTATGCGTGGAAATCGCGATCATGTACCAGTGCTGGCTTGATACCCGATTAAATGTAGGTGATACACTTAATTAATCAGTGGCAAGTAGCACTTAAATACTAAGAGGTTTTAAGGGTAAGGGCAAGGTCAGATTAAGTAAGTCTGACCTGCGAATTACAGCTCCAGAGAATTTGTTGTAATCCTGAACTATTTTGCTTCGTCTATCCACGCCATTTGTATCGCTTCCAATACTTTTTCACCGCCGCGCTGGTGATCGTCATCGAAGCCATCCAGGTCAACTATGTAATTGTGCAAATCAGTAAAGCGAATTTGCTGTGGATCCTGCTCGGGGTATTTGTCGCAAAGGGCGGCGGCAATTGCATAAATGTCGGTCCACTTCATAGTCCCTCCGGTAGGCATCAATGATTTTCGCGGGCGTGATTAATGGTGTACTTAGGAATTTCTATCGTTACGTCTTGCTGACCCAGTCTGGCCTGGCAAGATAAGCGCGAGGTGGCTTCCAGCCCCCAGGCAGCATCTAACAAATCTTCTTCGTCTTCAGTGGATTCATTTAAGCTTTGGTATCCTTCACGCACAACTATATGGCAAGTCGTGCAAGCACAGGACATTTCACACGCATGCTCAATTTCGACATCCGCCTCGATCAAGGCTTCGCAAATTGACTTGCCGGGCTCGGCGTCGATTACCGCGCCTTCGGGGCAGAGTACAGCGTGGGGGAGAACGATAATTTGTGGCATAAATTTTCCTGAATCCGGTTAAATAATTTCGTCAAGTTTTTTACCTGACAGAGCCGAGCGCACGCTTTGATCCATGCGACGTGCCGCAAATTCTTCAGTGCCATCAGCTAAACTTTGCACTGCCTGATGCAATGTTTCGCTATCACTTTGCGTCATTTGTTGCCGCACGTTTTGCAATAAACTTTGGATTTGTCTAAGTTCGTCGCTGCTCAGTAAGTGTTGGTCGGCTTTTAAGGCAGCCTCCGTCGCTAATAACATGCGCTCCGCCTCCACTTGCTCTTCGCGCAAAGAACGCAATTGCATGTCGTGTTGCGCATAACTTGAAGAGTCTTGCAGCATTTGCGTGATCTCCTGGTCACTTAAGCCATATGATGGCTTCACCACGATATTCGCTTCGGTGCCACTGCTTTGTTCGCGCGCGGAAACCGATAGCAAACCATCAGCATCGACTTGAAAAGTCACACGTATCCGGGCTGCGCCCGCCACCATAGGTGGAATCCCACGTAATTCAAAGCGTGCGAGTGAGCGGCAATCGCTGACGAGTTCGCGTTCGCCTTGCACCACATGAATGGCCATCGCAGTCTGACCATCTTTAAAGGTGGTGAACTCCTGGGCGCGGGCGCAGGGGATAGTCGAATTTCGTGGAATGACCTTTTCAGTTAAGCCACCCATGGTTTCGAGTCCCAGCGACAAGGGAATCACATCAAGCAAGAGCCAGTCGTCACCCGCAGCGCGATTTCCTGCCAATAAATTGGCTTGAATCGCCGCACCCAGCGCCACTACCTTATCCGGGTCGATATTTGACAAGGGGGTGGTTTGGAAAAAGTCACCGACTGCGCGACGTACGTGTGGCATGCGGGTAGCACCACCGACTAACACAACGCCGTCAATATCATCAGCGCTTAAGCCTGCGTCACGCAAGGCTTTGCGGCATGGAGTCAGGGTTTTTATCACCAGAGTTTGGGTGAGTTCAGCAAACTGTGTGGCGCTGATTTGCAGATGCACCATTTGTCCGGTGCTGAGCATGGCATCGATATAAGTTTGCGGCTTGTTCGATAAAATTTCTTTAGCTTCGCGTGCTTTGGTCATCAGCATGCGCGTGTCTTCATCCGATAGTAAAGACAGTCCGGCTTGTTCCATAATCCAGCAAAACAAACGATGATCAAAGTCATCGCCACCCAGGGCAGAATCGCCGCCTGTGGCCAGTACTTCAAACACGCCTTTGCGCATTTTGAGTATGGATATGTCGAAAGTGCCACCACCGAGGTCGTACACAGCATACGTACCTTCGGCGGTGTTATCCAGTCCATAAGCGATAGCTGCGGCAGTTGGCTCATTCAGCAGGCGCAAGACATTCAAGCCCGCCAGCTTGGCGGCGTCTTTGGTGGCTTGTCGTTGGGCATCATCGAAGTAAGCGGGAACCGTAATTACAGCACCTACCAACTCGTCGCCCAGTGCATCTTCGGCTTGTTGCCGTAAGCTCGCGAGAATTTGAGCAGATACCTCTACCGGGCTTTTAATGCCGGCGATGGTTTTTAACTTCACCATGCCAGGTTCGTCATGAAAATCGTAGGGCAAATTTTCAGCGTAAGCGATGTCGCTGAGACCTCGTCCCATAAAGCGCTTTACCGATAAAATCGTATTTTTCGGGTCATTGACTTGTTCTTGCTGGGCTTTATATCCGATATGTGCATGACCATTGGGCAGGTAGCGCACCACGGATGGAAGTAGCGGCCGGCCTTCTTCGTCATTGAGTACTTCCGGTATGCTATTGCGTACGGTAGCCACCAGTGAATTGGTGGTGCCTAAATCGATACCAACAGCCAGACGATGCTGGTGTGGCGCGGTGGACATGCCAGGTTCGGAAATCTGTAATAAAGCCATATGCCTGATGATGCTTAAGCATCGCAAAGTAACTAAGCGACATCGTCAGAACTGAATCTGTATTTTTTCAGGTGTAAGCATTTGACCTGAATGAAATGACGAATTAATCCAGTTGCGCCACGATATCCGCTAAAAATTTTTCTAAAAATAAACCCATGCGTACCTGGGCCACAATTTCTGACCAGTCTTGGCCCGCAAATAAAGTTTGCAACTGCTCTAATAAACGACGTTGATGCTGGCGTACACGGTGCTCTAAAGCGAGCATGGCACTTTCGTCGGCCTGACTTTTGGCGTCAGCAAATTCCTCACGCCACTCCATTTGCTGCATCAGAAATTCCATGGGCATTTGCGTATTGGATTCTATGCCTAAATCCAGTTGCTGCAATTCGCATAAATAACGGGCGCGTTTTAAGGGCTGCTTAAGCGTTTGGTAAGCTTCGTTAGCGCGTGTCGCCCATTGCATGGCGACACGTTGCTCAGTTTCACTGGCATTGACAAACTTGTCGGGATGAACCCGACTTTGTACTTCACGATAGGCCTGATCCAGGTGCTCAGCATCGAGTTCAAACTGCACAGGCAATTGAAATAGCTCGAAATGGTTTTGCATGCTGTAATCCCGGTACGACGATTAAATCCGGAAGCTTTCTCCACAACCACATTCGTCTTTGACGTTAGGGTTGTAGAATTTAAAACCTTCGTTTAAGCCTTCGCGGGCAAAGTCCAATTCGGTGCCGTCAATATACGGCAAACTCTTAGGGTCGACGAAGATCTTAATGCCGTGAGACTCAAATACCTGATCTTCGTCAGCCATATCATCCACGTATTCCAGCTTGTACGCCATGCCCGAGCAACCGGTGGTGCGCACCCCAAAACGCAAGCCTAAGCCTTTGCCGCGACGTTCAAGATAGCGGCTAACGTGTTTTGCGGCTTTTTCAGTCAAAGTAATTGCCATAAACTTTCCTCACGCCACAGCGACTTAATTGGCCTGATGTTTGGCTTTGTAATCTTGCACCGCTGCTTTGATGGCGTCTTCGGCCAGAATCGAGCAGTGAATTTTAACGGGTGGTAAAGCCAGTTCTTCGGCAATTTCAGTATTTTTGATGGCTAAGGCTTGATCCAGCGTTTTTCCTTTTACCCATTCGGTGACCAGCGAGGATGAGGCGATTGCCGAACCGCAGCCATAGGTCTTGAACTTGGCGTCCTGAATCACGCCATCTGCACCCACTTTGATTTGCAGCTTCATCACGTCGCCGCATGCTGGTGCGCCGACCATGCCTGTGCCTACGTCTTCACCTTTTTCAAAACTGCCGACATTACGTGGGTTTTCGTAATGATCCATTACTTTGTCTGAGTATGCCATTTGGGTTACCTCTGCTTCAAATCAAATTAAATGTTCGTACTGAATTCCGTCTTTACCGGTTTAGTGTGCGGCCCATTGTATCGAGGCAATGTCGACGCCATCTTTGTACATTTCCCAGAGTGGGGATAATTCACGCAATTTTTCCACTTTGGTTTTCAATAAATTAATCGTGAAATCAATATCTTCTTCGGTGGTGAAGCGGCCAATGGTGAAGCGTATCGAGCTGTGGGCAAGTTCATCGCTGCGACCCAGCGCGCGCAACACATAGGATGGTTCCAGACTGGCCGAAGTGCAAGCCGAGCCTGAAGATACCGCGATGTCTTTGATCGCCATAATCAGCGATTCACCTTCAACATAGTTAAAGCTGACATTCAGATTATGCGGTACGCGCAAATCCATGTCGCCATTGATATAGGTTTCTTCGATTTCACTTAAACCCTTGGCTAAGCGATCACGCAAACCGCGTATGCGCCGCAATTCTTCATCCATTTCTTCACGGGCGATGCGGAAGGCTTCGCCCATGCCGGCGATCTGATGTGGCGCCAAAGTGCCCGAACGCATGCCGCGCTCGTGACCACCGCCGTGCATTTGTGCCTCCAGGCGTACGCGTGGTTTGCGACGTACATACAGTGCGCCTATGCCTTTGGGGCCGTAGGTTTTGTGGGCTGAAAATGACATCAGATCGACTTTGACTTGTTCCAGATCGATTACTACCTTGCCAGTCGCTTGCGCCGCGTCGCAATGGAAAATAATGCCTTTGCTACGGCATAATTCGCCAATTTCCGCGATAGGCTGGATCACGCCAATTTCATTATTCACCCACATCACTGAAACCAGAATCGTGTCTGGACGTATCGCTTGTTCCAATTGTTCGAGTGTGATCAAGCCATTGTCTTGCGGTTGCAAGTAAGTCGCTTCAAAGCCCTGGCGTTCGAGTTCACGCACCGTATCGAGCACCGCTTTGTGCTCAGTTTTCACGGTGATGATATGCTTGCCCTTGGCTTGATAAAAATTGGCTGCGCCCTTGATCGCCAGATTATTCGATTCGGTGGCGCCTGAAGTCCAGATAATTTCGCGCGAATCGGCGTTGACCAGCGCGGCAACCTGTGCCCGTGCTTCTTCCACGGCGGCTTCCGCATCCCAGCCATACATGTGGCTACGCGAAGCAGGATTGCCATAGTGGGCGCGTAAAAATGGGATCATTTTTTCAGCGACACGTGGGTCGACCGGTGTGGTGGCCGAATAATCCATGTAAATCGGGAAGTGGGGCGCTTTCAGAGTGTCAAGCAAGCTAGTTTCCAACGGGGCGTTCATGCAAAAACTCCAATTCTGTTCAATTTGTTACGTGGTTATCGCTTTTGGTGCGCACAACCAGCATGGCATGTTCCTGGCTCTTTTGGCGCTGCTGATCGACCAGATCTTGCAGCGACACCGAATCCAGATAATCCACCATTTTGCTGTTCAGATTACTCCAGAGATCGTGCGTCATACAGTGCAAACCGTTTTTTAAGTCACTACCATGGCAATTGCCTTTGCCACCACATTGCGTCGCATCCAGCGGTTCATCAACCGCGATAATAATGTCAGCCACCGTGACATTGCGGGCAGCGCGCGCCAGGTGATAACCCCCACCCGGGCCGCGCACCGATTCAACGATTTCGTGACGGCGTAATTTTCCGAATAATTGCTCGAGGTAAGAGAGCGAAATATCCTGACGCTGACTAATCGCCGCCAGGGTGACCGGACCTTTATCCTGGCGCAAAGCCAGATCCAGCATAGCAGTGACAGCAAAACGTCCTTTAGTTGTAAGGCGCATGGGCAGACTCGTTTCTGAAATGAGCTAAAAACCGATTTCCTGAGTATTTTGATCAAGTATAACAAACCTGAGTAATTTTGTCAGGAATAGCCCTGTTTTGACTGCGCCTTTGCTGTTTTACTAAGCTGATTTTTCGCTTGACGATTAGGTACCATTAGTTGGCTGGGTCGAGTTTACTCGCCGGGCGTTTGCCTGGCCTTGTTCAGGCGCAATTGGCTGTAGTGCCACCAGGGTAAATTGGCTTTACCTTGCATAAATTCTATTGCGGCGGCAAATACGTCTTCGACACAAGGATCATGCCGACAGTTACTCAGCTCGCAAAGTTGCTGATACAAGTGATGCGCCTCTTGTTGGCATAGCTGCTGCGGTTCGGTCAGGCCGAGTCGTAAAAAATCAGCGGCGGTCGCCTTGCCGACATTGGGGATTTGGCAGAAATCGCGGACTAAGGCGGGGTCACGTACTTTTTTCATAAAGCTGTCGGTTGGCGAATACAGAGTCGGCAAAAAAAGGTAAACTGCGCGGTAGACATTTTAAAACAGTGCGCTGCTTGCAGCAAACTCAGCCTTGCCAACCAAAACAGGGATAGACCTGTTTATAAAAATTAACAGACATGACACAACAAAACGCTAAAGGGTTTACCACCACGATTTTGCATTCGGACCGGCAAAAACCCATAGAACATGGTTCCATCCATAAACCTATCCATAGCGCGGTAACTTTTGCTTATGCCAGTTCCAGTGAAATTGCCGAAGTATTTCAAGGCAAACGTGCGGGTTTTCGCTATGGTCGCCAGGGCAATCCGACAGTCGCAGCACTCGAAGAAAAAGTGACGCGTATGGAGCAGGGCGTTGGCTCGATTTGTTTTGCGACTGGTATGGCAGCGATTACCGCATTAACGCAAGCCTTATTGCGCGGTGGTGATCATGTGGTGTCTTCACGTTTCTTATTTGGTAATACCTTAAGTGTCTGGCAAACGCTGAGTGCGCAAGGCGTGCAAGTGGCGCAGGTTGACGCCTGTCAGGTGGCGCTAGTTGAAGCAGCCTTAACCCCGCAAACACGCATGGTGTTTGTTGAAACCATCGCTAATCCACGTACCCAAATTGCTGACCTCGCGGCGATCGGTGAATTATGCCGTGCCAGGGGGATTTTATTTGTAGTCGATGCCACCATGACGACGCCGTACTTATTCCGTGCGCGCGATGTCGGCGCAGGTTTGGTGATGAATTCCTTAACTAAGTCGATTTCCGGGCATGGCAATGTGTTGGGCGGTGCCTTGACGGATACGGGCTTATTTGACTGGGCGAGTTACCCGCATATTGCTGCGAATTTCCGCAGCCTGGCGGCGAGCCAGCAAGGTCTGGCACATATCCGTACCAAGGCCTTGCGCGATTTCGGCGCAGCGTTGTCGGCAGAAGCTGCACATCAGATTGCCGTGGGAGCGGAAACGCTGGCATTACGCATGGAGCGCAGCTGCGCGACGGCCTTAAGTCTGGCACGCATGCTGGAGCAGCGCCCGGAAGTTGCGGCGGTGTATTACCCGGGCTTGCCTTCCCATCCTCAGCATGAATTAGCAAGCCGCTTGTTTAAGGGCTATGGTGCCTTGCTGAGTTTTGAATTAAAACCCGGTTTTGATCCCTTTTTCTACCTCGATGGCTTGCAATTGGCCTTGCACGCCACCCATTTGGGAGAAAACCGGACCCTGGTGTTACCGGTGGCGCAAACCATATTTTATGAAATAGGTCAGGCCAGACGTGAACAAATCGGCATTGCCGAAGGTCTGATACGAGTCTCGGTAGGGATAGAAGATGGGGTTGATGTGCTGAGTGATTTTGAGCAGGCGTTTGCACGCCTGACTCAGGCGGCGTAAGCCTCCGGCGCTTGGAGTGTCTCAGGTAGTTTGGATACTCCCCCAATTTTTACGTAGTGAGACTAGAAAGCGCTGATTCGATGCGCGTTAGTGCGGGATTTTTGTAAATACTGGTGGGGAGTATGATGTATTGTGCTGCTCATGATCGACCTCAGTAAATTGCTATTGCAAGTTTAAGGAATCGTATGTGGAAACTGGCCTGGAAAATGAGTTGGCGTGATTGGCGTGCTGGCGAACTGCGGTTTTTGTTGATTGCGCTGGTGTTGGCAGTCAGTACTTTGGCTGCCGTCGGTTTCTTCGTTGACCGTATGCGCCAGGGTTTGCAACGCGATGCCGCGCAATTGCTGGGCGCCGATTTATTGGTCGCTGCCGATCAGCCTCTGCCGCAAACCTGGCTGGAGCAAGCCCGTCAACTTGGCGTGCAAGATGCGCAAACCGTGGTATTTGTCAGCATGGCGATGTCGGTGACGGACGCGGCGAGCAAGGATTTACCGCGCAGCCGATTGGTTTCCTTAAAAGCGGTGAGTCCAGCTTACCCCTTGCGTGGCCGTCTCAAATGGCAACGCGGTGAGCAGGAAGTTCCTGCCAGCGGCATACCTGGACATGGCGAAGTCTGGTTGGATTCGGCGGTGGCGCAGGCTTTGCAGATCAAGCCAGGGCAAACCTTGCGACTGGGCGATAAAGAATTTCGCTTTACTGAAGTGATTGCCCAGGAACCCGATCGCGGTGCGGGATTTATAAATTTTGCACCGCGAGCCATGATAGGGCTGGATGATTTAGCAGCGACCAACCTGGTGCAAAATGGCTCGCGCCTGACTTATCGCCTGCTGTTGGCGGGTAAGCCCGAGGCGCTGAATTTACTGGAAAATACTTTTACGGCGCAAATTAAACAAGCCAACTTAAAAGGCATACGCATAGAAAAGCTGGAAAACGGACGTCCTGAAATTCGCAGCACGATAGAGCGCGCCAGTCAGTTCTTATCGCTGGTGTCTTTGCTGTCCGCTTTATTGGCGGCACTCGCGATTGCAATGGCGGCGCGGCGTTTTATGGTGCGTCATCTGGATGCCTGTGCGATGTTGCGCTGCCTGGGCTTAACGCAGAATCAGGTGTTGCAAGTGTATTTATTCGAGTTTCTCGGTATCGGCTTGCTGGCCAGTGCACTCGGTGTGGTGTTCGGGTTTGCCGGACATTATGTCTTACTGGATTTGCTTGGCGCCTTAATTTCCAACGATATTCCCGCAGCCAGCCTGACTCCGGTCTGGCAAAGCCTGGCGTTTGGCATGGTGTTACTCTTGGGTTTTGCCTTGCCGCCGGTTTTGCAGTTACGCAATGTGCCGCATAACCGCGTAATACGACGCGAAAACGAGGTGCCCAATATCGCCGCGGGCACGACTTACGGCGGCGGCATTTTATTGTTTTTTGGTTTATTGCTGTGGCAGAGTTCGGATCTTAAGCTCGGCTTATTAACCGGTCTGGGTTTTGCGGCTGGCTTTGCCATATTTGGTCTCGTGAGTTGGCTGGCCCTGGGATTTTTACGCATCGCCCGCAATTGGGTAAATAATGCAACCTGGCGATTTGCAATTACCGCATTACTGCGCCGTCCCGCTGCGACTATTTTACAAACCGTGGCACTGGCACTGGGTTTGATGGCTTTATTACTGGTGACGGTGGTGCGCACCGATTTAATTCAGGCCTGGCGTCAGGCAACACCGGCTGATGCCCCTAACCAGTTCGTGATTAATATCCAGCCTGATCAGCGCGCTGAATTAGCACAACGCTTACATGAATTTAAGCAGCCTGCTATGTATCCCATGATACGTGGTCGTTTGCTGCAAATTAATGAAAACGTGTTAAACGCCAATAGCTTTAAAGAAGAGCGTGCGAAAAACCTGGCCGAACGCGAATTTAATTTGTCGAGTATGAACGATCTGCCATTGGGTAATAAGATTAGCGCCGGTGCCTGGTTTGCGACCGAGGCTAACGCCAGACCAGCACCGCTCAGCGATGCGGATCAGGCTGGCGTTGCGTCGGTGGAAGAGGGCATCGCCAAAACCCTGGGTTTGAAATTGGGTGACCGGTTGTACTTTGATGTCGCGGGACAAAAACTCAGCGTTAAAATCACCAGCTTGCGCAAGTTGGATTGGGGCTCAATGCGAGTAAATTTCTTTGTCATTGTCAATCCTGAAGTGGCACACGACTTACCGCAAACCTGGATTACCGCGTTTCATTTGCCGGCGCTTCGCAGCGAATTCGTGAATCACTTAATGCAAGAATTCCCGAATCTGACCATCGTAGATGTGGGTGCCACGCTCAGGCAAGTACAAAGCGTACTGGATCAGGTGGCTTATGCTATTGAATTTCTATTTGTGTTCACCTTGCTGGCGGGGGTAATGGTTTTATATGCCGCTTTACTCGCCTCGCAAGACCTGCGCATACGCGAGGCAGCGCTGTTGCGGGCACTTGGCGCTACTCGGCAACAATTAGCGCGCGCACAATGGGTAGAGTTTGCCTTACTGGGTGGCTTAGCCGGGGTGATGGCGGCCGCAGGGGCTTCGGTAATAGCTTATCTGCTGGCACGTTATAGCTTTAATTTTGCCTGGGAATTCTCGGCACTGTTATGGCTGGCAGGATTGGCGACTGGCGCGCTCTGTGCCTCCCTTGGTGGCTGGTTGGGTTTGCGACGGGTGTTGCAGCAAGCGCCTTTAATCAGCTTACGAGAAAATTAAATCCGGTTGAGGCGGCACAGGCCGCATGGATTGAATCGTTAATTAATGAATCTTGAGTTGGACAGTTTTATGAGTGAAATGCAACACGATACCGAAGCGGCAAACAGCCTCACGCTTTATCAAGTCATGGGTGGCGAACAAGGGGTGCGCGAGCTGGTTGATCGATTCTATGACTTAATGGATTTGGAAGTCGAGTTTGCGCTGATTCGGCGCTTGCATCCCGACGATCTCGAGGGTTCGCGGAATAAACTCTTTTGGTTTTTATCGGGCTGGATGGGGGGGCCGGATTTGTTTGTCGAACGTTTTGGCCACCCTCGCTTGCGCGCACGTCATTTGCCGTATGCAATTGGTGTAGAAGAGCGCGATCAATGGTTGCGCTGCATGGCCTGGGCGATGCAAGACTTACAAATTGCTGAGGACTTACAAATGCGCTTAATGGAATCCTTTTACCAAACCGCTGACTGGATGCGCAATCGTCCAGGGTGATTTTCGAGCGGTACTTAGGCAGCTTTATCAATTACTGATCAGGTAGACGGTTTTTTTTACAAATTTTATTTCTCTTACTCTATGTCGTTGGAATTGCTCTTCTTGCTGGTTTTGTGTTTATTCATGGCGATTCTGCTGTGGCGTAGCTTTAAACCGGCCGGGTCACTGGACGCTGCGACTCAGGCCGCGTTGCAACAATTGGCATTTTCTTTGCAACAGCAACAGCAAGAAAGCTTGCAAAAACTCGAGCGTGCCTTAGTCGCGCAATTGCAGCAACAAGCGCAGGCGGGACGCCAGGAAGTGCAGCAAAATTTCACGCAATTTCAACAAAGTCAGGGGCTGCAACTTGAGAGCTTGCAAAAACTGCAGGCGCAACACGCTTCGCAGGCGCGCGAAGAACAAGCGCAGAACTTGCAGCGCTTAAGTCAGGCTTTAGCTCAGACGCTGCAAAATCTGACGCAGAGTAATCAGCAAGCGCTGCAGGAAGTGCGCACTACGCTGGAACAAAAAGTCTCGCAATTGCAAACAGAAAATGCCGCCAAACTCGAAGAAATGCGCAAAACTGTCGATGAGAAATTACACGCGACCTTAGAACAACGCCTGGGTGAATCGTTTAAGCTGGTGTCGGATCGGCTCGAGAAAGTGCATCAGGGTTTGGGTGAAATGCAGCAACTGGCGATAGGCGTGGGTGATTTAAAACGCGTTTTGAGTAATGTGAAGACTCGCGGTACCTGGGGCGAGGTGCAGTTAGAAATGGTGTTGCAACAAATTCTCACGTCTGAGCAATACGGTAAAAATGTCGAAACCGTGCCAGGTAGTGGTGAACGTGTTGAATTTGCGATTAAATTGCCAGGCAAAGAGGATGGGAAAGCACCAGTCTGGTTGCCGATTGATGCCAAATTTCCCAAGGAACAGTACGAACGTCTGGTGGATGCGGCAGAGCGTGCCGATGCCGATGGAGTGGCTGTAGCAAGCAAGGAATTGGAGCGTTTGCTGCGTCAGGAAGCCAAAACGATCAGTGAAAAATATGTTTCGCCACCCTTGACGACCGATTTCGCTATTTTGTTTTTGCCGACTGAGGGCTTGTACGCCGAAATTATGCGACGCAGTGGTTTGGCGGATGAATTGCAACGCTTGTACCGGATTTCAATTGCTGGTCCTTCGACTTTAGCGGCGCTCTTAAATAGCTTGCAAATGGGCTTTCGTACCATGGCATTGGAAAAGCGCTCATCCGAAGTCTGGCAAGTGCTGGGCGCAGTAAAGACAGAATTTGGTAAATTTGGCGAAGTATTGGCAAACACGAAAACCGCCTTAGAGCGTGCTGCGAAAAACATTGATCAGGCTGAAATCCGCACACGACAAATGACGCGCAAATTAAAACAAGTCGAGGCTTTACCTGATGACGAAGCAAAGCATTTGATAGGCCTGAGCGTCAGCGAAGAAAAGCTGTAATTGCCGCGTCGCCAGAGGTGCTGCATCGGGTTTGACGACGGGGGCAGACCTAAGTAGGTCTTTGCAAAGCGCGCTAATTTAGCTAAGTTGGCAGTTTATCGATGTAAATAAATTCGTCTCTGGTTCGCCCAAGCTGCGGACATGAGACTGAAATTCATGGGAAATGGAAGGCTGCTATGATCAGTATTGAAGTGGGCTTAAGTTATACCCTGGCATGTGTACTCTTGGTGGTATCACCTGGTCCGGATAATATTTTAGCGATAGCGCGCGGCCTAAGTCAGGGGGCTAAGGCTGCTGTCGTGTCTGCGCTTGCTTCGGGCGCGGGTATCGTGTTCCATGTGGTGACTGCGTGTTTAGGTTTGACGGTGTTGATACAAACTTCGCAAATGGCGTTTTGGCTGGTCAAGCTGGCTGGGGCGGCCTACCTGATTTATCTGGGGTACAAAGTATTACGCTCGCGTAGCCTAATCAGCTTTCAACCTGCAGCCAGACTGCCTTTGCCAAAAATCTTTGTCACCGGATTTTTATCAGCAGCCCTAAACCCTAAGCCGGGTTTGTTCGTGTTGGCTTTTATCCCGCAATTTATCAATGCCAGCAGCGGTTCAGTGACCATGCAAATGCTGATATTGGGGCTGTGGTTTGCTTTGCTTACCGCGAGCGGGTTTGCCTTAATGGGCGTGTTTGCGGGGCGACTGGCCAACTTTTTACAACGCCATCCCAGAATCGTTTCGGGTTTAAATCTGGGGGCGGGTCTGAGTTTTGTCGGCGCAGGTATTTCTATTGCGATTTTGCGGCAAAAATAAGTGTGCCACTTGCTTGACTGCTGAGACCTCGGCATAACTGCAGCGAGCGGTCAAAATGCATATGCGGGAAGCGCAACTGTGTTAGCGCTCCGCGAATATTGCAGGCTTCAAATTTGCTCGCGCAGTAGCTGCTGCCGAGTTCACTCATCTTTATTGATTTCTGCCAGCAGGATGCGCGGCCCTGCGCCTTTTTGACCTAATTGATCGGCGTGATTATAGAGTGCGCAAGACTTAAGCGATAAGCAGCCACAACCTATGCAGCTATCCAGTTGGTCACGTAATGCGCTCAATGCGCGTATCCGTTGTTCTAACTGTTGTTGCCAGCCACGCGATAGTTTTTGCCAATCTTGTTTGGTTGGTGTGCGTTGTTGTGGCAAGCTGGCTAAGGCGGCGCTGATTTCATCCAGGCTGAGTCCAGCAGTCTGTGCCGCTTTGATAAACGCCAGGCGCCTTAAAACCTCGCGTCGGAAGTGGCGGCGTTGCTGCTCTGGCCCCAGGCTTTGGATTAAGCCACGACTCTCGTAATAGCGCAGGGCACTAGCGGGAATGCCTGAGCGTTTCACCACTTCACCGATGGCGATGCGATCGCTGGCTTTTAAATTTGCCGTCATGATGACTCCTCCCAGAAAATGTCCTGCTGACCTTATCAGAAACTGAAGCTGAACACACTAGGCTATGCTCAAGTTAAACTTAACTTCATGAGGCCTTCGCGTAATTAAATCGACAGGCTCAGCAAACGATTATAAATCCTGGCGAATTTTTGCGTTGAAACGGCTGTTTTAGTGAGGGCGGCAGTGCTTAACTGGCAGTTTGCTGTTGCCGGCGCATTTGTTTGTTGTGATACATGGCCCGGTCAGCATCTTCTATCAATTGATCAGGTGCAAAGTTATCCATACTGGCCCGACTTAAGCCTATGCTGGCATCGATTTCAACTTGATTACCATCGGGCAGACTAATGATTTGCCGGGCTTGTTGCCGTATTTTATTTGCGATTTGTTCCGCAATCTCGACCTGCGCTACTTCTTTAAGTAACACGACAAATTCATCGCCGCCCAGGCGGGCCAGGAAGTCACTCTGACGCAGGCACTGGCTGAGTAATCGCGCAAAATGTTGTAAGACGAAATCGCCTGCGGTATGCCCATGCGTGTCATTTACTTGTTTAAATTTATCGAGGTCAATTAATAAAACAAAGAAATCCGGTAATTGGTGCAAACTGTTTTGTTGGGCGATTTTTTGTAATTCCTGTTCCAAACCCAAACGATTATTTAAACCCGTCAGGTAATCCGTAACCGCCAGTTTATTCGCTCTTTCTTCTTTGAGCTTACGGTCACTGATGTCGTTCATCACGCCTTGTAGCAGGGTGTCGCCAACCGCGCTGATAACTAAGTGAAACCAGCGTTTTTCGCCGGATTTGGGCAATTGCAGGCAAAAATCATCGGCGGCCACTTTGGACTCTTGCAGCGCTTGATCTATCATCAAATGCAGACGCAATTCCTGACCATTCAAGAGATAAATCAGGCTTTCAGAAAATTCAAATGCGGGTAAATGCTGTAGCTTCAGCATGCGTACGAAGGCTTGATTGTAGGACAGCACTCTTGCATCACTGGTCATTTGAAATAAGGCCGTTTCGGCGTTTTCGAAAATCGTCTTGAAACGTCGCTCTTCCATTGCGTGTTGCAGACGCATATCGCGTTCTTGCTGTAAGGCCGCATCACGACTCGCAGTGAGAGCGTTGATATCATCGACCAGACTGCCTATTTCATTGGATTCATGTCCCAGCGGTAAGGTCAGTTTTTGGTCGCTATTGATGCGTAAAGCATGCAAGCCATCCGAGATCGCCTGTATCGGGCGGGTAACGGTGTAGGAAATAATGGCCAGCAAAGCCAAAGTGATGCCTAAACCCTGAGCTAGCAACAGGTAGACGATAAACTGCGCCTTGGAGGAGCTCAGATTGCGGATTAATTGCAGGTTAGGCTGTACCCGGATTTGACAGACTTTTTCTATGGGATTAAACGGCGAAAAAATTTCGTGGACTATCATTTCATCGGCATTGGCGACACGGCTCTGAGTATCGCGTTGCGCATACGCCAGACGTTTGGTGCCGACCTCTATGCTGACTTTGTCGACGCTCAGATTTTTTAAGAAACCTTCGGCGACTTCCTTGGCTAAATTCTGATCTTGCAAATAGCAGGCGATACTTGTGGTGTTTTCCATCATCACCAGGGTTTCTTTTAAGTTGCTGCGCGTATTACGTAATTCCTGATCGGCGATCAGATGAAAGCTCACCAGCGCAAACAGGCTGGCGACCACTAAAGCGATTCCCAAAACCAAGCTGGCGTTGCGGAAAACCAGGCTGTTACGATAGAGTTTGAGCATGAATTAATTTAAAGCAGGGTCATAAATTAATTTAACACGTTTATCCAGGTATTTACGATCAATATAGGCGACAGCACCCTTATTGCTACTTACCATGCGCAAAATTTCTTCAACACTGGCGATTTGCAAGGGCGGCGATCCTTGACCGGAAAAGGTTAATCTGGCCCAGTAAGAGTTGATCTCGGGTAAGCTGCGATGTACCAGTAATTGGTAAAACTGCGCTTTTTCTTCATTTGGCGCCGCCAGGTCTAGCGGAATGGCATTGATTCCCGAACTCAAGCGCCGGTTCTTTCCCATGTAGAGGTTAATAACTTCATCCTTGCTGAGTTTTTCTATGCCATTGGCGACATTGCCAATCACAATAATGTCGGCTCTGCTGCTGAGACAGCAGCTTAGTAAGATCAGGCTGAGGAAAACACGTAGTAGCTTCATAGTCAATTTAAAAAATGAAGTTATACGTGATTGAGTAAAGTCTGGCGCGGCCATCCCAGTCACTCTGACGTTTTCTGACCAGCAAATAACGTGAGGCAGATAATTGATCGATTTGCAACTTGAGATTGGAGCGATCATTTAAATCGATGCGTAAGCCTATGCTGTAACTGCTTTGGCCATTCTCATTGTAAGGTCGGGATTCGATTAAGCTCTGATTGATTGCATCGAGCTCTGGCGATATGCCGCGTGGCAGCGCCGGCACGGGGTAATCTTTGAGCTGGCGCACCCATGAGCCACTCAGATAGGGTTTGAATTGGCCTAGCCGATAACCCAGGGTCAGATAGGCACTGCGACTATCGGGAAATAAGGCGGTATCGGTCGTGAAGCGCCCAAACATGCCTTGCAATTCAAAGTTATCGCGCTCGTAGGCAAATCCCAGCGAATAATAACGGATACGCTTATCTTTGAGCCCAAGCTGACTGACATAGTTTGCTGTGGCGGGCACCCATTGATGAATCGCGGGGTTGTCGAAAAAGCTATGTAACGGCACTAAACTGGCGACTTCATCGTGAAACCGGATTTGCGCCATACTGGCACGGAATTGCCAGGCGTCATAATGGTAATCCAGATACACGCCCATCATCGGCGAGCGATTGAGTGAGTAGATATCGCCATCATCGGTGATGGCCGTCTTTTCGCGCGCATGACCATAGAAAAACTTGGCTTTTAAGGGCAGGGTGGGGGATTGCCAGACCAGATCGACGCCATCAAAATAGGTCATAAACAAACTGCCAAAAACTTCTATGGGCGGACGTGCCCACAAATAGCTAAAGCCAACATTACGTGAATCAGCCAGCATATAGGTGTCGTAACCCAGCCGTCCAACGCGAAAGCGCCAGTCGTCACTCTTGCTATAACTCAGATAAGCCCAGGTTAATTGGGGTTGGTAATTATAGGCCGCACTATTCTTGCTGACGAGTTGGATGGCACTGTCAACACTATCATTAATGCGATAATCCAACTGCAAGCCAAGCAAACTATCGAATTCCCAGCTGGAGCGACCGCTATTGCCCAAGCCTTTGCTTTGTGACAGATCGCGCACAATTTCAACGTTGCCGGTCGATGAATAGGCATAACCCAGGGTGCCAAAACCGCGCAGCTTGAAATCATTGTCCCCGGCGAAGGAAGGGGAGGTCAGTGCCAGACAGGTGATTATTACGAGCAAATCCCTGACTTTGTGCATTGTATCCTCCCATCAAATTTCATGTTGTGGTTAAATGAGCAACGCAGTGAATGCAAAAAACGGGAGCTGTCAGCTCCCGTTTCAGTGTGCCAGCTGCTATTGCAGCATAGCAGCATTTTATTGAGTTTGTACGGCTGAGGTGATGAAGATCGGTGTTACAGGCACAGAATCGTAGTTACCCACATTAACAACCTGAACTCCGCGCATGGCATCGACCACATCCATTCCTTTGACTACCTTGCCAAACACCGCGTAACCAGGTGGATTAGTGGCAGCGTCGAGCGATTTCGAATTATCCACGACATTGATATAAAACTGTGAGGTGGCAGAGTCCGCCACCTGGGTACGTGCCATAGCCAGTGTGCCACGGACGTTGCTGAGGCCATTGCTGGCTTCGAGTTTGATTGGACTGAGGGTGGCTGGGGCGTTCAAATCGGAAGTCAGACCGCCACCTTGCACTACGAAGTCTTTAATAACGCGATGGAAGATTTTATTGACGTAAAAACCGTTCTCTACGTACTGTAAGAAATTGTCAACCGAGACTGGCGCCTTGGCAGGATCTAACTCGAAAACAACATCGCCCATCGAGGTCTTCATTGTTACCTGAGGTTGTGCAGCCAGCGCTACGCTAAAACTCTTGCTATTCAAGGTCGTATTTGCCGCATCAGTGACTGTCGCTGTAAAACTACCGACTGCGACGATTTTGCACGATAAAACTTTTTGAGTTGCCGTGCTACCCGCCAGTTCCGTGATCTTCAGGCAGCCAGGAATAGAAGCGTTAATGCCTTTGTCGAGATTTTCACCGGTAATTGTGAAGTTCGTGGTTTTACGGTAAGCCAGTTGGTCGGCAGTGATATTGCTGACGCTGACTTTTACCGTTGGTGTGGTATTGGAGTTGCTGCCACCACCGCCGCCGCCACAAGCGCTTAACAGTGACGTTACGGCACCCGCCAGTATCAGTTGCACAAAGGTTTTCAAGCTAGTCTCCTAAATTAGACGAAAGCCAGAATTGTAGCGGTTAGCAGGCTGAAATTCGTCATAAATGTGTAAAGTTAAGTATCAATAAGCTTAACGATTTGAATTCAGCAACTGCGACAGAATTTCACCAAAATCGGTAAGGATTAGGCCTAGACTGGAACAGGCAGCGAATCACGTGGCAAGCGTTCGCAAGGATGCCGGTGACGGCTATCGTTTGCTGCGCCTCAGTTAAATAAATCGCTCAATAAATGCAGCCTGACCTTGCTGCCAGCACCGATGAGGGTCGCCGCTTCATCAAGCTCAATCAGGCAATTCGCCTGACTCAAGCCATAAAGCAAGGCAGAGCCTTGTTGCTTATCCGCGAGAACCTCCAGTTCGCCAGCGTCACTCAGTGCGACCCGGGCGCGCAAAAATTCACGACGGCCAGCCTGCTTTTTGATGGGGGCAAGTAAGTTTGCCTGCAGTTGGCGTTCAGGCTCAGGTAATGCCCCCATTAAGCGCAGTAATGCCGGGCGCACCAGAAAATGAAAGCAGACCAGGCTGGCGATCGGGTTGCCTGGCAAACCAAAGAAGGTAGCGTGTTGCCCTTGGTGTTGCAACTGGCCATAGGCAAACGGACGCCCTGGTTTGATCGCGAGTTGGCGAAAATGAAGTTGCCCCATAGCGCAAAGCGCAGGCCGGATTAAATCGGCGACGCCACTGGAAATGCCGCCGGAGCTGATGATAACTTGTGATTCGCGGCAAGCATGCTGTAAGCAAGTGATTAAATCGGGGCTGCTGTCCGCGACTATGCCCAAATCCATCACGTCGCAACCCAATGCTTGTAAGAGGAAGCGCAAACTCGAGCGATTGACATCGTAATGCTGAGCTGCAGCCAGCTCTTGCCCAGGCTCCTTTAATTCATCACCGCTGGAAAAAAGGGCGACCCGTAAGCGTTTGCGTAGGTTGAGTTGTGCTATGCCCAGGCTCGCAACTAAGCCTAATTCAACCGCTGCCAGGCGGCGACCTGCAGGCAGTGCCAATTGGTGTTCAGCCAGGTCCTCGCCACGCCGGCGTATGTGTTGACCGACTCGTATTGCAGTGCGCGGTATCAATACGACGTCGCCTTCGCGTCGCCCCAGTTCATGAGGAACGACGCAATCGCAAGATGCCGGCAGAGCGGCGCCCGTCATGATTTGTACACAGTGACTCGTGGCAATTTCAGCTTGATAGGGGTGTCCTGCTAAAGCCTGGCCGACTATCTGAAATCGCAATTCAGCCTCTGCGCTGGTTGTGAGTGCGGCACTGGTGAAGGCATAGCCATCCATCGCGGCATTGTCATAGGCTGGAATTGCACGGGGGCTGTAAATGTCAGCGCCAAGCAGGCGTCCGCCTGCCTGTGCTAACGCGAGCATTTCATTCTCGCAAACGCAAGGCAACTGAGACAATAACAAGTCCCTTGCCTGGTTTAAGGTCAAATCACTTAATGTGCTGGCGTGTGGCATAGCTTAGATTCTTTTGCTGGAGTTGTTCCAGTGTATTGATGTTTTCAAAGCGCGTATTGTCATCGAACAATACGGCGTGTGCTTGCATGGTTTGTAGCCAGGTGAAAACGCGGCGTTGCCCTGTACTCAGGTAAGCATTTAAGGCGGGCAAATAGCGCCGGTGTATTAAGGCAAAAACCGGGTGATGGCGTAGTTCCGTGCCGTCATAGGCACAGGCATAACTAAGTTGGGTCGAACTCGTGATGGCCGCTGCCAGACGTTGGCACAAGTCGTCTGGAAAATCCAGATTATCGCAGGGTAAGCTGAGTAACCAGGGCGTCTCGCAGCTCTGCAGTGCGGTTTGCCAGGCAGCTAAAGGGCCAGCGAAACCCTCGGTCAAATCAGGTAATACCCGTGCGCCATAATTGGCATAGTCCGACAGATGACGATTTGCGCTTATCCAGACATTGCCCACCTGGCTTTCTATACGCTGTGCAATATGTGCAACTAAGGCTAATCCGGCGACGGTTTGCAAACCTTTATCGAGGCCACCCATGCGGGTAGCGCGACCACCAGCCAATAGTAGAGCGGTGATTTGATCGCGAGGCGGTATGGTTGTTGTGCTCAATTGTGGCATGGTTGGAAACGCCCGTGTTTATTCGTGTTCCAGCCAGGTTGCCTGAAAAGCCGCATGAATGCTGCGTTCTGAGGCAGGGGGCTGGGGATTTTTTTTAGCCGCCTATGTAAGACATTTCAATTTTGCTCTCGCGCAGGCGTTGTTGCTGCAGTTCGGCACGTAATTCGGAATAACGGTCGCCACGATTTTGCCAGATCGCCGCCAGGCTATCTTGCAATTTTTGCTCATCGAGATTCCCGCTTTGTCGCAGCAGGTGTTTGAGGTCATAGCCTTGGGTGGCGAATAAGCAGGTATATAACTTGCCATCAGTCGACAAACGCGCGCGACTGCAGCTGCCGCAAAAAGCCTGGCTGACACTGGAAATAAAGCCTATCTCCGCGCCGTTGTCGTGTTGCCAGCGGCTTGCTGTCTCACTCGCATAATGCTGAGGCAGGGCCTGTAAAGGCATGCCATGTTGCGCCAGCATATCGATAATCGCTGCGCTATCGATCACCTCATGGGCTTGCCAGCCATTGCTATTACCCACGTCCATGAATTCGATAAAACGCAAGATGTGCGGGGTGGCTCGAAAATAGCGTGCCATCGGCAGTATTTCCTGATCATTCATACCACGCTTTACCACCATATTGACTTTAACCGGACCCAGGCCGTGCTGATGAGTAGCGTCTATGCCAGCTAAGACTTGCCGGACACTGAAGTCGACATCATTGATTTTCCTGAAGTTTTCTTCAGACAAGGCATCCAGTGAAACTGTCACGCGATTTAAACCAGCTTGTTTCAGACTGGCAGCCTTTTTTTCCAGCAAAGCACCATTGGTTGTCAGACTCAGATCGGGCTGGCTACCATCGGCGCAGCGCAATTGTGCGAGCATCGCGATCAAGTCTTCCAGATTTTTCCGCAATAAAGGTTCACCGCCGGTTAAGCGCAGTTTGTTGACGCCTAAAGCGACAAAATGCCGGGCCAGGGTAAAAATCTCTTCGAAACTCAATAATTCTTTGTGCGGCAGATAGGCATAGTCCTTATCGAAAATTTCCTTGGGCATGCAATACACACAGCGGAAATTGCAACGATCAGTGACGGAAATGCGTAAATCGCCTAAAGGGCGATTTAAGCTGTCGTGCAAGCTACCCAGAGTGGGTTTGCGCAATAACGAGGGGATAGCGCGCAAATTTGCATTGACTGGCTGGATAGGAACAAATTTTTCAGACATGGTAGCGTGCGGTTACGAAATCGAGCGCCTGGTGCTTGAGGTAACGCAGGCTTGCTCAGTATATCGTAAAGTGCTGTAGCAAGGCGGCTTAGGCTGTTTTTCGCTCAGAATAACAAAAACGGCACGCTAAGGTGCCGTTGTTGGTCTTGCTAAACGAGTCAGGCGGCACATTTGATGGTGCCGCAGCGAAAACTTAAGCGGACTGACGTGTTTCGATTTGCTGCATAGGCTCGTTACTTACTGGCGGGCTGACTTTACGCTGACGTGGCTCATGTACAGGCTTTTGATATAAAGCAGCACGGTCTTGCGCTTGTTGCCATTTATCCGGATTGGTTTGTACCAATTCCAGACCAGCCAAAGCCAGTATGCCATCCAATACTTTTTCATCCGCGGCGTTGACTGCCGACGCGGTCACGGCGACGGTAGTGCTGACCGCATCGGTGATTTGATCGTTGACTGCCGTAGCCACAGCATCATTGATTTGCGCCGGAGCTGGTGACTCGTCGGCACTTTGTTGATCCAGGCTTAACTCCGTTTGTACCGGAGTGGCCGCGCTCGGCACGACTGCAGCAGGCGTTGGTTCAACCGCACTTGCCTGGTCAGGTACTAAGGAGCCCGTCGTGCTGCTGTCCTGACTTGCGACGGCGACCACAGTTGGCGCTTCAGATGGCACCGATACCGCCGTTGTTACCGATGCTGCAGGCGCATCAACCACCTCAGCTGGTTCAGGCTGAGTCGTTGCAGCAGGGCTGGCGTCTGTCGTTGCACTGGCGTGCGCTTGCTGTGTGACTTCCGGCGCGCTGATTGGGGTAACGCTATCGAGTGCGGTCGCTGGCGCATCGGTTGCCGTTGCTATGGCAACGGCCTCTGGCAGTGCAGCCACGGAGGGCGCTGTTGTGCTGTGGGCTTCGGTTGGTATTGATGCGGTGATCTCGCTGGCGGCCACCGGTTCGCTTTGAACAACCGGGCTGATTGCGTCCTGGCTTTCGCCTTCCATTGCTAATTCACCCTGATCGGCTGAGCTGTCACGGTCACGGCGATTGCGGTTGCGACCACCACGACGACGACGACGACGACGTTCCTCGCCAGCTTCCCCTTGCTCATCGCTGGCGGTTGTTGCATCCAGTGCGGTTTCTTCGAGCTCCGCTTCGTCTGGCACATGCTGTGGCTTCTTCGCGTTATCCAACACTTTTTCCTCGGTTACGCTGAGTTCTTTGTGTTGCTCTTTGCGTTCCTGACGCTGTCTGGCCTGACGCTCGCGACGACTTTCCTGACGTGAGGCATCCGCTTTTTCCTCGTTGCGAGTTTCACTGTCCTCTTTAACCAGACGTGGTTCACGCACTTCTTTGGCTGGTTTTGATGGGCGCGGATTTTCAGTCACGGCTGGCTTACTTGCCTCACTTGTGGCTGGACGCTCCTCTTTATCGCGTTGGCGACGTTGGCGATGACGTTGATTGCGAGGGTTTTTATCGCTGCGCTCTTTCTGCACCGGAGCTGTTTCGACCACGGCAGCGGGCGCTTTTTCTTCGCTTTGACCAAATAACCAGGCAAAGATACGGCCAAAGAAACCCACTTGTTTGGTTTCAGTCACTACTGGTGTGGCTGCTTCTTTGCGTTCCACGATAGGCGCTTGTTCGGGCGTGATGCTTTTCACCACAGCTTCCTGACGTGGCTTGGCTTCTTCTTTCTGACGCTTGCTGTAGCCGATGTCAGTTTCCACCTGTTCCGCCATGGCGTAGCTGACATGGTGTTCTTCCAGACGTGGATCATCGTGTTTCAAGCGTTCCAGCTTGTAATGCGGGGTTTCCAAATGTTTATTTGGAATCAGAATCACAGTCACGCGGTGTCGAGTTTCGATTTTCAAAATCTCGCCACGTTTTTCATTCAGCAAGAAAGCGGCGACATCAACTGGCACTTGCACATGAATTGCCGCTGAGTGTTCCTTCATGGCTTCTTCTTGAATAATCCGCAAAACTTGTAAGGCGGACGATTCGGTGTCACGGATATGGCCAGTGCCATTGCAACGCGGGCAAGTGACATGACTGCCTTCAGATAACGAAGGGCGCAAGCGCTGGCGCGACAATTCCATTAAGCCAAAGCGTGAAATCTTGCCCATTTGCACGCGGGCGCGATCGTAGCGCAGCGCATCTTTGAGGCGGGTTTCGACTTCGCGCTGGTTTTTGGCGTTTTCCATGTCGATAAAATCGATCACGATCAAACCACCTAAGTCACGCAAGCGTAACTGACGCGCTACTTCTTCCGCGGCTTCAAGATTGGTATTCAGCGCGGTGGTTTCGATATCACCACCACGGGTCGAACGGGCCGAGTTAACGTCTACCGAAACCAGGGCTTCGGTGTGGTCGATCACGATAGCGCCACCGGATGGCAAAGGTACGGTACGTGAATACGCGGTTTCGATCTGGTGTTCGATCTGGAAACGTGAGAACAGCGGCACGTCGTCGCTGTAGCGTTTGACGCGATTCGTCATGTCTGGCATGACGTGCAACATAAATTGTTGTGCTTGTTCGTAGATTTCATCGGTATCGATGAGGATTTCACCGATATCGGGCTGGAAGTAATCGCGGATAGCGCGGATTACCAGTGACGATTCCTGATAAATCAGGAAGGCGCCTGGGGCTGATTTGCCAGCGCCTTCAATGGCGCGCCAGAGTTGCATCAGGTAATTTAAATCCCATTGCAATTCATCAACTGTGCGACCGATGCCAGCGGTACGGGCAATCACCGACATGCCACCTGGCAAGTCGAGTTTATCCATGGTTTCGCGTAATTCCTGACGGTCTTCACCTTCGACCCGGCGTGACACACCGCCGCCGCGTGGGTTATTAGGCATCAGCACCAGATAACGACCCGCCAGCGATATAAAGGAGGTTAACGCTGCACCTTTGTTACCGCGTTCTTCCTTTTCAACTTGCACCACAATTTCCTGACCTTCGCGCAGCGCTTCTTTGATGGTGGCGTTGCGGACGTCTATACCTTCTTTGAAATAACTGCGGGCAACTTCTTTGAAGGGGAGGAAGCCATGTCGTTCTTCGCCGTAGTTGACGAAACAAGCTTCGAGGGAGGGTTCGATGCGGGTAATGACACCTTTGTAGATATTCGATTTGCGTAACTCGCGTCCTGCAGTTTCGATATCAATGTCAATTAATTTTTGACCATTAACGATGGCAACGCGCAGCTCTTCTTGCTGCGTTGCGTTGAACAGCATACGTTTCATGTTTTTCTCCGTGACCTTGTGGTCATCTCTGTTTAACTGAGGGCATTGCTGCCAACAGGTTTTTAACGGATGTATGCAAGAACGCAGCTTTGAGCTAGGGAATGCCGCAGGCAGGGCAATACAAAACATGGTATGCAACAACAGCATACTATGAACGTCAATTATATGTCCCGGCGTAGGCGCCAATGAAAAGCTATCCCGAGTGCACATGTCCCCCGCATGCGGCATAGGTTTAATTAAACCGCGCATAGCCAGGCGATGAGCAACTTGATTGTCAGACCATTATGGCAATGCCTCTGACGGAATCGGAATACTTCACTTTTCATTAAAGACAAGCCAATCGTACTGATTCGGCTTGCCTTGAATATCCTGTTTAATCAAATCTGCTAATTCAACATCACACTTGCACCCGATACAGACTATGGTCTTTACCTTGATGCCAGAAATCATGTCGCATACACATCTTTTCTACCAAATTTGCGAAATGGCGAGGCAGGTAGCTGTGCCCCTGTGTAAAATAGATGTTTATTCTGTTTACACGGCATAAGCGAACTCGCTTATGCGGAAATGATTATATATTCAAAATGAAGGACTTAGCGAGTTTAAATCGGAACAAGCTTGAAAATAGCCAAAAAAAGCCGTTGACCGAATCAAAAGAATTGCCTTCTGTGCAAGTTCGCCTGCATACGATTACGGCAGATGAAGCAGGGCAGCGCATCGATAATTTTCTCTTGCGCGTTTGTAAAGGCGTTCCTAAAAGCCATGTCTATCGCATACTTCGTTCCGGTGAGGTGCGCGTGAATAAAGGTCGCATCGATCAATTGTATCGTTTGCAAGAGAATGATGTCGTACGCATTCCTCCTGTGCGGATAGCCGAGTCGACGCAAGCAAATGTGCCCAAATGTGAGTTCCCTATCTTGTTTGAAGATAAATACTTGCTTGTTGTAAATAAACCAGCGGGTGTCGCAGTGCACGGCGGCTCTGGTGTCAGTTATGGCGTCATCGAACAATTACGTGCCTCGCGTCCCGATGCCAGTTTTCTTGAGTTGGTGCACCGCTTAGATCGGGAAACATCAGGAGTCTTGCTGTTGGCTAAAAAACGCAGCGCCTTAACTGATTTGCATGAGCAAATGCGTGATGGTAAAACTGATAAGCGTTATGTGACCCTGGTAAAAGGCGAGTGGTTAAATTCACGTCAACATGTGAAATTGCCACTGCATAAATACACAACTGCGGATGGTGAGCGTAGGGTTCGAGTTCAAGCCGATGGCCAGGCTTCCCATACGATTTTCAATTTGCGGGGGAATTTTGGTGATTACAGTTTACTTGAGGCGGAACTAAAGACGGGACGTACCCATCAAATACGCGTGCATTTATCCGCGAGCGGCTTCCCGATTGTTGGGGATGATAAATATGGCGACTTTGCACTTAATAAAGCGTTGCAAAAAAGTCAGGGAGCATTGCCTGCATTGAAACGTATGTTTTTACATGCATATCAAATTAGTTTTCTGCATCCTGAAACAAAAAAACTGATTTGTCTGAAGGCGGAGTTACCAGGTGAATGCGAGCAGTTTGTCAGGGCGTTGAAAGCAATGACAGAGTGAAAGTGGTATAGTTACCGCGTTGCAGCAAGTGAAACTATGTGGCGAACTTGCGGTGTTAATCTGGCGAGCGGCTGCAAAACTTGGACATCAAGTTTTGAGCTGTGCCAGGAATCGCCAGTATTTCTGCCTAAGTTAATAAAAAATGAATAAAAAGCAATTTGATCTGATCGTTTTTGACTGGGATGGCACGCTGTTAAATAGCACAGCAACAATAGTCCATTCGATCCAAGCGGCTGCGCAAGATTTGAATTTGCCCAAACCTGAGGCAAGTAATGCGGCATTTGTAATAGGTTTGTCTTTGCAAGAGGCAATTCAGCGTGTGTTTCCTGAGCAAGATAGTGTAATTCAGGGCAGGCTGGTCGAGCGCTTTCGCGCGCACTATACGACGCGACATCATGATTTGGTGTTATTTGATGGTGTGCGCGAGATGTTGAAAGATTTGGCGGATGCTGGCTATTTTCTGGCAATTGCGACGGGAGCAAGTCGGGTCGGTTTAAGTCGGGCACTCGATAATACGCGCCTGACCTCGATTTTTGATGCCACCCGCTGTGCCGATCAAACTTTTTCCAAACCACATCCTGCCATGTTGCAAGAAATAAGCCGTGAGCTGGGGCAAGACCTTAATCGCACGGTGATGATAGGCGATACCTCGCATGATATGCGCATGGCGCAGAATGCAGGTTCCGCTGCGATAGCCGTGGAATATGGTGCCCACCCAGCCGAGCATTTGGCTGAGTTTTCACCACTTTTTTCCGCAAAAAGTGTGCCTGAACTTCATCAATGGTTGATGACAAACGCTTAACAGGAAGTACCCAGGATGATAGAGATCCCTGTATGTCCGTCTGAGGACTTAATTGAAGGTGGGAAAGGCGTGCGCTTTCCCTTGCGTGTTGATGGCGAAGACGGTGTTGGTTTTGTGATTCGTTTTGATGGTGCTGCCCATGCCTATCTGAATCGATGCGCCCACATTCCCGTCGAGCTTGACTGGAGCCCAGGTGAATTTATGGAGTCCAGTGGGCTGTATATCATGTGCGCCACGCATGGCGCGATTTATCAGCCGGATACCGGGCATTGCACGGGTGGGCCATGTCGTGGCGGGCGCTTGCGTAAATTGCAGGTGCGCGAACATGATGGTCAGGTGTATTGGTTACCAGACGAAAATCATAAACCCGCTGCAGCCTGATTAACTATTAGCAAAGGCCTAACATGGATTATAGCGATCCGAATCAAAATCCAGTCGAAGCGAGTAAGCCAAATTGGGAACGTCAGATTATTGAAAAACTGGCGTTTGAGGCATTGCGTGAACAAAAAGCGCGACGCCGGTGGGGCATCTTTTTCAAATCCCTATTTTTGGGGCTGGCATTATTCGCGGTCTACCATATCGTGCGACTTGACAACGAGGAAGTTGAAAACCTGGGGCCGCATACCGCCTTGGTTGAGGTTGAGGGGACGATAGACAGCGAGGGGAATGCGAGTGCCAAGGCAATCATTCCGGCATTAAATCGTGCCTTTGCCGATGAAGGGGCGGTTGGGGTCGTGATGAAGATGAATAGTCCAGGCGGAAGCCCGGTGCAAGCGGGCTTGATAGCCGATGAGATATTTCGATTGCGCAAAGCTTACCCTGCAAAAAAACTGTATGTCGTGGTTGAAGAAATTTGTGCTTCTGGCGGCTACTACATTGCTGCAGCAGCAGATGAAATTTACGTCAATAAAGCCAGTATTGTTGGTTCTATAGGCGTGTTAATGGATGGATTCGGGTTTACTGGTTTGATGGAAAAGCTAGGCGTAGAGCGGCGCTTAATGACGGCAGGTGAAAATAAAGGCTTTATGGATCCATTTTCACAGCAAACTGATAAACAAAAAGAACACACGCAAGCCATGCTGAATGATATACATCAGCAATTTATCGATGTGGTACGCACCGGTCGGGGCAAGCGCTTGAAAGAAACGCCGGAAATGTTCAGCGGCTTGTTCTGGACTGGAAACAAGGCTGTTGAGCTGGGTCTGGCCGATGCTTATGGTTCAGTCGAAATGGTCGCGAGAGATGTGATCAAGGCTGAAAACATTTACGACTACACCCAGAAAGAAGGATTGCCTGAGCGTGTATTAAAGAAATTTGGTGCTTCGGTTGGTCAGGGCGCTTTTAGTAGCTTAGTTAAACCTGCTATGCCACTGTTAAAGCATTAAACGACAATCGTAACGCGTTTATTCGCGTTTGGTCACTTTGATTTTTTAAATCCGATAAATCGTTTACATAGAAAAATTTTGCTTTTTCCGTCTACAGGCTTGGCGTATAGTAAGTTCGTAACTGGTTCAATAAAGGAGGTCGAAATACGAAGTCGCATTTGTATATTTGACGTGTTCTTGGGTCAAATCACTTGTGCCGGTTACCTGCTAGACCACAACAATTTAATGTAGTGCCACCGTGTTAAACACGGCTTAGAGGTTTCTCAGAGGCCTCGCATGCTAAGTCCATGAAAATGAAACGACGTGAGTGCAATGCTGACGTCGTTTTATTTTTTCTGGAAATCGATTTGACTTCATCGGTGAGACTTCTGTCCAACTTTCACGAGCGGTAAATACCGATGTAGGGAAACGCAGTTGTGCCAGGTAGCGGCGAACATCGCAAGCTTAAAATTTGGCTGAGCAGCAGGTTGTGCAGAGAATTCACTGTGCTTGATGAGTTTGGGGTTGCCAGGCTTACTCAGGGATGAGCTTGAGTTAAATCAACTTCTGATCAGTTATACTTGTTATGATAGTGTAATCTGAGCTCGCAGATTTCCCCATGAACTCACCTTTTAAGCGCTACATTCGTTCGTTGATAACAGGCCTGACGCAACATCCTGCGCGCAAGGCCAGGCAGCATTGTTTTCATTGTCATGAAGAAATGTGGTTTGAGGAAGCTATTTCTGTGAGTTTTGCTGGTTCTCAATATCAAGTGTGTTGCCATGGGTGCCAGGCTGTATTGCAAACCATAGAAGCGAATAAAATGGTTGATGCCTATCTGCAATTAAAGCAAGACGCTGTTTCTAAGCCAGCCTGATAATTTAGCCTTACTTTCCTAAATATGAACCCAGCACAGGATAAATTAACGCTCACTGGCATGCGTTGCGCCGCATGTGCGCAATTAATCGAATATCGTATCAGGCAGATGCCCGGTGTGAGTGATTTTGACGTGCAACTAAGCAGTCATAGTGCGAATCTGACTTGGGATCCACGACAGATTGAGTTAAAAAAAATACTCGATGCCATCGTTAAGCTGGGTTATGGAGCTTTGCCTGCTGGCGTTTCACACGACGAGCAGCTTGCTAAGATCAATCGCATGGCGATCTGGCGCATATTTATAGCTGGATTTGCGATGATGCAGGTAATGATGTACGCGTTCCCTGCCTATTTGGTTCCCGTGCCTGAAATAGACGGTGACTTGACGCCAGAAATTGATTTCATACTTAAGCTTGCTAGTCTGGCACTTACGATACCGGTAGTGGTTTTTTCAGCCTGGCCATTTTATCGTTCAGCATTGCGAGATTTACGGAATCGACATGTTGGAATGGATGTACCTGTCAGCCTGGGTATCGTGCTAAGTTTTTTAGCGAGTTTGTGGGCGACTATGATGGGGGGAGCGGTATATTACGACTCTGTCATCATGTTTGTGTTTTTGCTTTTAGGCGCGCGATTTATCGAAGATAAGGTTCAACAAAAAACGCGCGCTGCTTTAACGGCAATCACCAATCTGATACCGCAACTGGCACAACGCTATATCGATTACCCGAATCGGCAAGAACGCGAGGAAATAGGATTGTCAGATGTGCGTCAGGGTGACTACTTATTCGTTGCCGCAGGTGCTAATTTCCCAGCCGATGCAGTCGTGGTTGAGGGGAGTGGAAGCGCTGATGAATCCCTGATGACAGGTGAGGCTATCCCGGTAGTAAAGCAAATTGGCGATACAGTCCTTGCGGGTTCTGTGAACTTAACTGCTCCCATGATTGTTCAGGCTCAGCAAGTGGCCGGACAAACGCAATTGGCAAATATCATAGCGATGATGGAGCGAGCGGCTTCACATAAACCGGCCTTGGTTTTGCTGGCAGATAAGCACGCCAGTCGTTTCTTGACAATCATTTTAGTTTTATCCTTACTGACAGCCGTAGTTTGGTGGCAAATTGATAGTTCGCGGGCTTTATGGATCGCAATTTCTGTCATTGTAGTCACCTGCCCCTGCGCTTTATCGTTGGCGACGCCGGGTGTAATGGCTGCAGCAATCGGATACCTGGCGAAACGTGGGGTATTGATGACTAAAGCTAAAGCTTTGCAGGGTTTGGCTGAAGCGGATTACTTTATGTTTGATAAGACAGGTACATTAACCCAAGCGCAATTGAACGTCAGTTCAGCAATCTTTTATCAAGACAGAAATCTGCATCAGGAGTTGGCGCTTAGTTTGGCGAACTTATCACATCATCCTGTTTCCAAAGCGATTGCCGCCAGTAACGAATTTTCTTTCAATGGCGCTTGGGAAGCGATAAGCGAGTTGCCTGGTGCCGGAATTCAAGCGAATTACCAAGGCATTAAATACCGGCTCGGCAAACAAGACTACATAGAAGCATTTTTAGAAAGAAAATTAGACATACCGCTTGAACTTCAATCTCAGACCTTAAGTTTTTTTGCGTGTGAGAGCGATTGTCTGGCGATATTTGCGTTAGAAGACGAACTCCGTCCAGATGCACTGGAATTGATTCGTGCTTTGCAAAGCGAAGGAAAGCACGTCACCATCTTGTCGGGCGACAGGACTAGCGTAGTATCCTCTCTGGCGCAACGTTGCGGTATAAGAGAAGCTTATGGAGAACTAAATCCTGACCAAAAATTGGATTACATCAAGCGACTACAGGATCAAGGGCATAAGGTTGTGATGATAGGTGATGGAATGAATGATGGTCCGGCCCTGGCCTTAGCTGAAGTGTCGATTGCAATGGGAAGTGGTGCACCGATTTCTCAGACACGTAGTGATATTTTATTGCTCTCAAATCGACTGGATGACTTGCAAACCGCGCGTAAAATCGCAAGCAAAGCGTTACGATTAATTAAGGAAAATTTGGCGTGGGCGATACTTTATAATGTGCTGGCTATTCCTGCCGCGGTATTGGGTTATCTGGAGCCATGGCATGCTGCCCTCGGAATGTCTCTGAGCTCTTTAATCGTGGTCGCCAATGCATTACGTGTAGTGCCGCGCTCAACGAAAGCGAATTAATTATGGAAAGTCTGTATTTATTAGTCCCACTCAGCTTATTGTTAGTGTTCGCAATTGCCTGGGTTTTTTGGTGGGCAATTTCAAACAAACAATTTGATGAGTTAGAGAGCCAAGGGCGTCATATCATCGACGACAAAGATAGTTGATCGATTAGGGATCGCGCCGCTAGTTTGAGCTCGGCTTCGCTATAGCCAGTAAGATGTATGGCTAAGGTTGGCGCTGATGACGTTTCTTGATAGCGACTGGCCTTAAGGTAGGCAGGGTCATAGTGTTGCAGTAGCAGGGCGTGTACCAATTCATCATATTTTGCTTGCATTAACAAATTTTTCCATTCTTGTACCTTGAGTTTACCGACGAGGGGCTGAAAGTGCTCCAGCCGGTTCAATAGCTTTTGTTCTTCGCTGAGCCAGTGAGAATACTCTTCTCGTAGTAATTTAATGCGACATTGAATTGCCAGATTCAGCTTGACTTGCCGTGCCTGGCGTATGGCGCTTACGATTTCTGATGGCACGCGTAAATTCCCTATCTTTACACTCTCGGATTCCACAAATAACGGTTTGTCCGGCGCGTAGCCTCGGAGATGGGTCGCTAGTAAAGATTCAAAATATTTTTGGGATGGTTGTTCCTGGTTGGATAGGTTACCTAATAATGAGCCCCGATGTTGCGCCAACTCCTCAAGATTGAGTACTTGTTCACCGGCGAGTTTAAGTTGATCTAATAAACGAGTTTTAGCAGAGCCAGTCGGCCCGCTTAAACTGATCCAGTTTAATTGCTGAGGCAGGGTGTTTAAGCTGTCAATGACATAATGACGATATGATTTATAACCGCCAATCAATACATCTGCCGGCCAACCAATTTTGGCCAAAATATGCGCCATTGAAGCACTGCGATTTCCTCCGCGCCAGCAATAAATAAGTGGGCGCCAAGCGCGCGAACGCTGTGCCAGCTCGGCTTCAAGGTGAGAGGCTATATTTTTCGCGACTAAGGCAGCCCCTAATCGTTTCGCTTCAAAGGAACCAGTTTGTTTGTAAAGTGTTCCGACTACGATGCGTTCCTGGTCACTGAGCACGGGTAAATTAATCGCACCAGGAATATGGTCGTGTTTATACTCGGCAGGACTACGGACGTCGATAATGTCATCGTACTGAGCTGTCGATAAAGCTTTTGTGCAATCGATTGAACCGGGGAATTTCATTTTTTCTTGAGTAAGGGTTTAAGATATGGCCATACGTTGTTGAGCATAATGGGGTGAGCTGCTGCGAGAGGGTGTATGCGATCGGCCTGAAACAACTCTTGTTTTTCAGCGACCCCATCGAGAAAAAATGGAACCAGGCTGATATTTTCTTCTTTTGCGATGCGGCTATACAATTGGAAAAACTGTTCAGCGTATACCGTGCCGTAATTTGGTGGAATACGCATCCCTAATAACAAAGGTTTGGCCTGATACTGTTTTGCCAGTGTTACCATTTGCCGTAAATTTGCATACGTTGAGGTTAACGCTAAACCGCGTAAGGCATCATTCCCACCCAATTCTATGATGGCGATGTCGGGCTGATGTTTTTTTAACAGACTCTCAACGCGAGATTTGCCACCGCTGCTCGTCTCGCCACTGATACTGGCGTTGATCACCATGGCGTTGATTTTGTTTTCTCGTAAGCGAAGTTCCAGCAGAGCAGCCCAACCCTGACCACGACTCAGTCCATATTCGGCCGACAAACTATCGCCAATAATAAGTATGGTATGCTGCGTAGCAGCTGATACAGGATAGCTAGTCAACGCTAATAAAAATATACTCAGGCATACATAGCCGCAAATTTGATTAAACAAATTTTTCATACCTAAATCCATGAATGAATTAAAACCTATCATCGAAGTACAGTCGTTAAATAAACGGGTACATGATGTGAATGGCGATCTCGATATCTTAAAAGGTATTAACTTTGTCGTCCAGCCTCGTGAGGCACTCGCTATCGTTGGTGCATCAGGGTCGGGGAAGTCAACTTTGCTGGGAATTTTGGCGGGACTTGATACCCCTAGTTCAGGTAAAGTCATGTTGGACTCGGTCGATATCTTTGCTTTGGATGAAGATGGTCGGGCTAAATTTCGTAAGCGGAATTTAGGATTCGTTTTTCAATCATTTCAGCTCTTGATGCATCTGAATGCCTTAGAAAATGTGATGCTTCCTTTGGAATTGCGCGGTGATGGCGATGCTCGCAAAAAAGCCGAGTCTATGTTGGAACGCGTTGGTTTGTCCTCTCGCTTAAAGCATTACCCTAAGTTTCTTTCAGGAGGGGAGCAGCAACGCGTGGCTTTGGCTCGCGCTTTTGTAACGGCGCCGCCCTTGCTTTTCGCGGATGAACCAACGGGTAGTCTGGATGCCGCAACCGGCGAAGCTGTCATGGCGCTGATGTTTGAGATGAATCGGGAGTTTGGTTCAACGTTAATCTTGGTCACGCATGATAAACAAATCGCGCAACGTTGTGGCAGGGTATTGACTATTCACGCTGGACACTTGCAAAGTGATGTCACGCACTAGGTCATGCGCTTCATGGGTTTAACTCAAAATGGAAGGAGCACATCAGGTTTTTGAAACTGATGTAAAACCCATTTACCATCTGTAGTTACAGCGAACCAACCACCGCGTTTTTCGTCGCTATCGAGATCCCAGTCCGGCAACACAGCGCGTAAGGTATGCTCAGTCTGGTGCAGGGCAGGGCGATGAGTATGACCGTGGATTAATAAATCCAGGTTTAATTGTTGTTGAACCTGGCGACAGGTTTCTGGATTTGCGTCGGTGATGAAATCCGCATGATTTTGTTGTGCCATCTTACTGCGCTGACGCAATTGTGCGGCTATCGCTTTGCGTTGTGTTAATGATTGTTGTAAAAACTGAGTTTGCCATTCCGTTGTACGAACTTGTCGTCGAAATTCTTGATAAGCAGTATCGTCTGTGCATAGCAGGTCGCCATGACTTAAACCGATTTTTTTGTCGTTAATTTCAATAACCGCAGGATCAGTCAGCGGATGGATCTGGCAACGAGCGAAAAGCTGTTCACCTACAAGAAAATCACGATTCCCTGCGATCCAATAAATTGTCGTCTGCTTGCTTAGTTGACGGAGCGCTTCCACTACAAGCCGATTGAACTCGCTATCCATATCATCGTCACCGACCCAGTATTCGAATAAGTCACCGAGTAGGTAAAGTGATTTTGCCTGCGGCGCTACATCTGACAGGAAATTAAGGAAGTGCGTAGTAGTGTGCGGTAAATCTGGACACAAATGAATGTCGGAAACAAAAAGCGCAAGCCATTTAACTTGCGCCTCCTGCGTTACTGAGACAACGTCTTTCAAACGATTTCCGCTTTCTCGATAATAACGTTTTCAACTGGTACGTCCTGGAACATGCCAGCACGTGAAGTCTTGACCGCTTTAATTTTGTCGACAATCTCTTTACCTTCTACGACTTTGCCGAAAACGCAGTAACCCCAGCCGTCTTGTCCTGGATAATCCAGAAAGCTATTGTCTGTTGTGTTGATGAAAAATTGTGCGGTTGCCGAGTGCGGGTCGCTAGTGCGAGCCATCGCTATGCTATAGCGCTCATTTTTCAAACCATTTTTGGCTTCATTGGCGACAGGTTCATTGGTCGGCTTTTGTTTCATACCTGGTTCAAAGCCGCCACCTTGTATCATGAAGCCATCGATAACACGATGAAAAATAGTGCCGTTGTAATGTTCAGATTTAACGTAAGACAGGAAGTTTTCTACGGTAGCGGGCGCCTTTACCTCGTCGAGTTCAATTTTGATTGCGCCTAAATTTGTCGTTAATAATACAGCCATGTTAGTCCTCTCACTGAGTAATGATTTTTGCCGATACGATAATTATCGGCTTTAATGGGACATTTTTCATCATCCCTACGTCACCTGTTTCAACTTGCTTGATTTTTTCAACAACATCCATGCCTTCAACAACACGTGCAAAGGGGGTGTACCCAGCAGTCTGCAGGAGTGCGCGGGCGCGTGGTGCTGATTTGACTTCACCATGAAAACGATACTCTACCACGTCACCTTCTGGAAGTATCTGATGATTGAGAAAATCATTGTCGCGAACATTGATAAAGAATTGAGATGTCGCTGAGTTTGGATCATCAGTTCTCGCCATGGCAACAGTTCCAATGTCGTTTTTGAGGCCGTGATCGAGCGCATTACGAGCCTCGTTCGGAACCGCTTTGCGAGTGACTTTATCTTTCATGTTTTTATCATAGCCGCCAGCCTGAACCATGAAATTATCGATGACTCTATGAAAAATTGTGCCGTTATAGAAGCCAGACTTAACGTACTTCAGAAAATTATCGACAGTCTTGGGGGCGGCTTCAGGTTGCATTTCTAAAAGAATAGTGCCAACGTTGGTTTTAATCTCAACTTTAGGGGCTTGAGCATAGCAACTTAAGCTCAGCAAAAGTCCCAGGCCCAACAACAAATACTTATGCATGCTTTTTTTCATGGTAACTCGCCTGTTAAAAATGACCGGATTTAGACATTGGCTTCATAAACGATACGCCACCGAGCAGCTTCCTTAAGCCAATACTGACGTTTGCGAATACTTTGTCTGTTTTTACCCAGGCTGGTATCCTGGGTAAACGTCGTGACAATTATGTCATCTTTGCCTGGATAACGGAATTGAGTGATGTCGCGTAATTTAATGGTTGGAAATTGATCATTGTCAAAATTGAAGGTTTGCTTGGGAAGCCAGGCATTTAAATTATCACCTTGCAAATTTTTGAAATTTCGTGAGTAGTTAGCTAATATACGATTGATGTTTTTGCTTTCGAGATCAAGTCGCCAATCTTCCAGTAATTTGTCGGCAATCTGACGTTCAGCCACCCATTTTGTGCGGGAGGCAAATTCGATGGATTCGCTGATAATAACCGGCGTTTTCCCTATGTCGACATTTGCCGCAACTTTCAAAAAGTCTGGGTTGGTGAGTACGACGCAGCCGTCGGATGCTAATGGGGGGCGGCTAAATGTTTCTGAAGGCATGCCATGCAACCAAATTCCTGAGCCAGTGCGACCATTGAGCTTATCCCATTCGTTAGGATAATTGAGTGGCAGTGCACCAGGCCCATAGAAATCAGGTAATTTCTGACCCGCTAAGCGGCTTGTAATGTAGTAAACGCCAACAGGTGTTTTTTGATCACCTTCCTTTAATTTGTTGACGCCAAATTTGCCCTGGCTGATGTAGTGATCGGCGAAATAACGTAATTGACCACCTTGGTTAGCATAGACATACAGACGTGACTTTTTGGCATCGACCAGAAATACGTATTTCTGATCGTCTCGTAAGCGCAGTACTTGCCTTGGGAAACTATCCGCTGCTGGCTTGTCGCGAAAAGCCTTGATGCGTAATAAGGCTTCGTCGCGCAATTCTTTTAGCTTGTTAGTCTGGTTAGTTGAGGTGCCACCCAGTGCTTTAAGAGGCGTTGTATGCAGTAAGTACAAATCACCCCGAATCAAATGTGCTAACTGGAAATTTGGGTATGCGGCGATGAGCGTGTCGACGCTGTGTTCCGCAGCACGTAAATTGTTTTCGGCCAGATGGCGAAACACTTCCGCTAATAAATTGTCCGGATCGGGTAATTGCTGATGAGATGCCTCGATATCACTGTGCTTGATGTGGCGAACTCTGGCATGTAGCGCTGAACTGCTCACAAGCAGAAACAATACAAGCGTGATATTGAATAGCTGGCGCAAGCGCCGCAAAACAGGCTGCAGCGCCTCGTTTAAGAATATTGAACTCATTAACTACCCGAACGTTCCTGCTTGATCAGCCATTTTCCATCTTGTTTGATCATGTTCAGTGTTTTTCGGCTATTTGCTGTGAGTTGATCTGACTTATAGATTTGCCGGAATTTAACCGTGGCGGTATTGCCCTCAACAGAAATCTGAGCTTGCTCAATTTTAACGTTGATATGGCCCTTACCTTCAATTTTGTGCTTCCTGTCTTCAGCCCAGGCTTTATAGCTTTCCCCTTTTGGGGTTTGAAAGTCTTTGGCGTAATGATGCAGGTAGCGCTGAGTTTCTTTATTGCTCCAAGCGTCTGCCCAGGCTTCTACCGCCTTCATAACATCTTCCTCTGCTTTATCAGCAGGCTCAGTTTTAGCCTTCGTGTCCGGCTTTGTAACTTTATCAGTATTTTTCTCGGCAAGTTTCACTTCTGGCTCAGGCTTAGTTGTGGCTGGCACAGCCTGCTTACTTGTCATAGTGCCGGCGCTCGCGGTGGCGGTTTTCGGGTTCGTGCCACCAGTAGTGTTGCCAACTAAATTTTTAACCAGCGTTAATTTCAATTTGGCCGTTGAGTTGCCGGAATCGAGTTGCAATGCCTTATCGTATGATTGGCTCGCGAGCTTGGCATAAACATCGCCAAGATTTTCGTGGGCCGTGCTGTAGGTTGGGTTGGTACGAATCGCCATTTCAAGTGCAGCACGCGCTTTGTCATATTGCCCGCTGCCAGCGTACAAAACAGCTAAATTATTGTAAGGTTCGGGTAACTCGGGATGATCTTCGCTAAGCTTATTAAATACGGAAATCGCTTCATTGACTTTGTTTTGCTCAGTCAAAATCAGCCCTTTAAGAAAACGTAGCTGGGCGTCTTTTGGCCGTTGAGTTAGCGCGACGTCAGTTTTTTGCATGGCTTCACTAAATTGTCCCGCACGTAGAAGTTTGCTAATGTCAGTGACATCGTCGGCCAGACTCCAGGGGCTGGCTAACATCAACGCATAACAGGATGAAATGACGATATTTTTGTAATTTTTGCGCATGGATAGATCTTGTTGAAAATCAAGGCAAATACAAGCTGAGTAGCAATATACTTTCAGCCAATGCAATTTAACCGCAATCTTACCAAAGTTCATCACTTCGTGGCGTGCAGGCGTGGTATTCGATGCAAAGTTTTCAAAGAAATTGATTCCGGGCTAATGAATTTGCGAGATTTTCACCAGTTCTGCTGGACAGCAGGCATCGTTTTGATATTTAATCTGCACCTTCAGAATATTTACTCTAAATTTCGCTAGTCCATTTGCCGGTGCGCTAATGCTAAAGTGCTTTGTGTCTGCCATGTATTTGGATTATGGTGAAATTCTCGTGTTGTTTTAAGGAGGCGCGATGACTAAAACGACTTTTTTAAGTTTTGAACAACCTATCGCCGAGCTGGAAACCAAGATCGAAGAACTGCGTTTCGTGCAAGATGACTCGGCAGTTGATATCTCGGAAGAGATAGATCGTTTGTCCAAGAAGAGTCAGATGTTGACCAAGGACATCTACGCAAAGTTGACTCCTTGGCAGGTTTCGCAAATATCACGTCATCCACAACGTCCATATACACTTGATTATATTAACAATGTATTCACAGATTTTCATGAGTTACATGGTGATCGTACGTTTGCGGATGATCAATCAATAGTGGGTGGTTTGGCGCGTTTTAATGGGCAATCGTGCATGGTGATTGGGCATCAAAAAGGCCGCGACACTAAAGAGCGTGCATTGCGAAATTTCGGTATGCCAAAACCTGAGGGGTATCGCAAGGCGATGCGCCTGATGAAATTGGCGGAAAAGTTTGATATCCCGGTATTCACCTTTGTTGACACTACTGGTGCCTGGCCTGGTATTGACGCAGAAGAGCGCGGACAGTCGGAAGCGATTGGGCACAATCTTTATGTGATGGCAGAATTGAAGGTGCCCTTAATTACTACGATTATTGGTGAGGGTGGTTCAGGTGGTGCGTTAGCACTTGCGGTGGGCGATGCTGTTTTAATGTTGCAATATGCGACTTATTCAGTAATCTCACCTGAAGGCTGTGCATCCATTTTGTGGAAAACTTCTGACCGTGCCGCAGATGCGGCTGACGCGCTGGGTTTGACCGCGCATCGATTAAAAGCACTTGGTCTTATCGATAAAATAATTAATGAGCCTTTGGGTGGTGCACATCGTGATCCAAAGCAAATGTGTGCGTTGGTGAAGCGAGCCTTAGCTGACACTCTCAGGCAGTTCCATGGTGTGAAAACTAAGGACTTGTTAGCTGCACGTCATGAAAAGATCATGGGTTACGGCAAGTTTAAAGAAACAAAAATAAGCGAATGACAGAAACAATCTCCTTGACTGATTTACCTGAACGCTTTCTGCAAAACTTCAGGCAAATTTTGGAGCCAGTTTCAAACGCTAACGCCACCCCCATCAGGGTGGCGTTAGCGTTTAGTGGTGGACTGGACTCGTCAGCATTGTTGGCGCTATTAAAATCGCTAGCGCATCAACTAAAAATTGAACTCTATGCATTCCATATTAATCATGGAATAAGTCCGAACTCAGATAGTTGGCAATCGTTTTGTCAAAAAACTGCGGCTGCAAATGGAATTTGCTTTGATAGTCGGAAATTGCGGCTTAACTTGCAAGATTATGGCAGTGTAGAGGCGATGGCTCGTCAAGCACGTTATAAGGCGCTTGGTGATATGTGTCGGCAGCACCATATTAATCTCTTGCTAACTGCGCATCACATGGATGATCAGCTTGAAACCAGTCTGATGAATCTGTTTAACGGATCTGGTATCTACGGTATGGCTGGAATGGAGATGGCTAAGTCTGATTTCAAGCTTTTGGAAAATCCGACGGTAAGTCTGATTCGACCATTAATTAATGTGACGCGCCAATCACTAGCTGAATTTGCTTGTCAGCAAAAAATTGCACATATTGAAGATGAGTCAAATCAGAATTTGCGATTTAGACGCAATTTATTAAGAAATAAAGTGATCCCTGACTTGGAGCTAGCCTTGCCAGGAGTCTCTCATCGATTAATGCGCAGTATTTCACACATGCAATCAGGAAAGCGATTGCTGCAACAAATGGCAGAGGGGGACTTTAATCGCACTCAAGGTCGATTCGGGTTGAAGCTTTGTGAGTTGCGCGAGCTCTCTGACGATAGGCTTGATAATTTATTGCGATATTGGTTTGATAAGTATTCGCTACCTATGCCTAGTTTGGTGCAATTAATTGAGTTAAAAAAACAGATATTAACATCGCGTGCAGATGCTCAAGTTGAGTTTCATCTGCCAAATGTCAGTGTTTATATTGAAGCCCAGGAGGCAGTCTTGGCGCCGAGGGTCGTCGATGTTTCGCAACTTTTGACCTCGGTTATAGAGTTCAAGTGGGCAGGTGAGGTGCAGCTCGAATTCCCGGAGTTTTTTGGCAGGTTGCGATTTGTTCCCTCTGATTCCGGATTGGCTGAGGAGTTGTTAAGTTCAGGTAAACTGCAATTGCACTTCCGGCGCGGAGGTGAGCGACTTAGTCTTGGGCTTAATCGTCCAAGCCGGGATTTGCGAAGACAATATCAGTCGCTTGATATTCCTTATTGGCAAAGAAAGCGTCTGCCTTTGTTATCGCTTAACGATAAATTGCTATTTGCTGCCGGTTTGGGGGTGAATGGAAAGTTTATAGCTCGTGAGATGGCTGGTTATCAGTTAATTTGGGAATCTGATTTGTTGTATTGTAAGTAATTAATTAAGGTTGACTATTTTGAGACAGATTATTCTCGATACAGAAACGACGGGCTTGAACGTACGTGACGGAAATCGAATATTAGAAATTGGTGCGGTTGAATTAATTAATCGTAAGTTGACTGGCAATAATTTCCATTATTATATTAATCCGCAGCGTGACTCCGAAGAAGGGGCGTTGGCCGTTCACGGTTTGACCACGGATTTTCTGAGTGATAAGCCCTTGTTTGAGCAGATCTCCGCGGAGTTTTTGAACTACATTCAAGGTGCGGAGCTATTAATTCACAATGCGACTTTCGATCTTGCTTTTCTTAATGCGGAGTTGCAGAGGGTAAAGGCGGGTGTGATTGCCGATTATGTGAGTGGGGTAATTGATACTTTGGCACTAGCAAAGGAATTGCATCCTGGCAAGAGGAACTCATTGGATGCGCTGTGTTCCCGGTATCAGATTTCAAATGCTCATCGCAAATTGCATGGCGCTCTTTTGGATGCGGAATTGTTGGCAGATGTTTATCTGGCAATGACGAGAGGGCAAAATAGCTTCGTTGATTTGGAGGAAAGTTCAGAAAAGAAAATTGAGGTTGTTGAGCAAGACTTTAATGATCAGCCACTTGAGGATGTTATGGTCGTGTTTGCATGCGCTGAAGAAAGTCTGGAGCACGGTAAATTATTAGATGGTTTGGATAAGCAATTAAAAGATAGTTGCGCCTGGCGAAAACATTACAGCACTTAATTAAAAATATTTCTGAATTACTCTAAAGTTTTGATGCCGTCTTGCCGTTAAAGTGCAAGACGGCATTTTTGTTGGTGCTTATTTTTTGCGTTCTGTGTCGTTAATGCGGATAAATAAAAAGTTTAAATTTTTTTGGTTTAAGCCCTAAAGTTTTCAAATTTGATGCCGATAACGGTATTGAAAGTCAATTAAAGCAAATCTCTCGTGTTCTTGTAGGATAAATTCCTATGAGAATATTCTCTATTTTCTTCCTCTATATTCCTATTTCGTCTGATAGATAATTTCCGTCTTTGCATTCAAAATGAACTCTAACAAAATTGCTTTGTGGCACTGGTTGGAGGAAAAGAAAATGACGCAAAATGACATGATGGCGGAAATTCGTGATGCCAATCTGAGTTATCTGATGCTGGCTCAACAAATGATAAGGGCTGACAAGGCGACTGCAATATTTCGTTTGGGTATCGCAAAAGAAATTGCGGACTTGATCGAAGGGCTGAATAATTCTCAAATCTTGAAATTGGCTGGCTCCAACATGATGTTGGCGCGCTTTCGTTTCGATGATAGTTCGATACTTTCGATGTTGACAAACTATAACAAAGAGCGTGCGCTGGCGCAGTCGCATGCCGCCATATTGATGGCGGGGCAGGCCGTAGAAGAAGTTCGCTAATCAGAATTAAGTGAGGCATATCATGTCAACCAAGAGCATAGTCAATGAGGCTCACCAAATTCGATTGGCTGTAGAGTTAGTGAATTTGGGGGCGCGTCTGCAACTTCTGGAATCCGAAACGAATCTTTCGAGAGAGCGTTTGTTGAAAATATATAAGGAGTTGAAGGGGGTTTCGCCACCGAAAGGGATGTTGCCTTTTTCTGTTGATTGGTTTTTGACTTGGCAGCCAAATATTCATGCATCTTTATTTATGAATATGCATCGCTATTTGGTTGAGCATGCGGAAATAACAGGCATTGATGCAATAGTCAAGGCCTACAAGTTGTATCTTGAGCAAATGCCCGTGCAATTTGGCGAGGAGCCTTTATTATCACTGACTCGAGCTTGGACCTTGGTCCGTTTTTTTGAAGGGAAGATGCTAACTTTTGCAAAATGTTGTGAATGTGGTGGGCATTTTGTTGCGCACACTCTGGATTTGCATAAAGATTACACCTGTGGTCTGTGTCATGTTCCTTCGCGTGCAGGTAAGACCAAAAAACTTAAAGAAGCGCGCCAGGAGTTTGAAATGGTTGCCTGAATTGTTTAACACAGGGGGGGGGTAGTTTGCTAGTATCGTCTAATTTTGGACGCAAGTTTATCTCCTTATTCAGGTCGTTTTTGCAAAAACCCAACGTTGTTTTTGCGATTGTGTTGCAGTTATTACTTGCGGCGCTGGTGGTATTTTTCATTCCGATTTTGGATATTCATGCGTCCAAAATTTTTTACTTCATTCTAATACAAGCGTTTGTTGCTGCCTGTGTGGTTCTCTTGCTGGGCTGGAACTGGTGGTGGGCTGTAATTCAATTTTTCTTTCCAATTGCGCTTAGCGCTGTCTTGCATCACGAACTCAATTTCACTATTCCATTAGTCTTATGCCTGGTGCTTATGTTGGTGCACTTTGGTGCGTTGCGTAATCGTGTTCCTTATTTTCCCTCAGATAAATCAATCTTTCCTGTTCTTGCATTGTTACTCCCTTCGGAACCTAAAGCATCTATATTGGATATGGGGTCTGGTTATGGTGGAGTATTAAGAAGTTTGCGAAAAAGTCGACCTGATTTGATTTTTTGGGGGATAGAGTTGGCGTTATTGCCCTGGGTTCTCGGGAGGACGATTAACTGGTTTCGAGGTGCTCCCATCCACTTACTCTTTGGTAATTTGTTTAAGTTGGATCTGTCGCAATTTGATCTCGCATATGCGTATCTGTCGAGCGCGGTGATGACAGAGCTAGGCAGCAAAGTTCGGTCGGAAATGCGCCCTGGCTCTATATTTGTCAGTTGCGAGTTTTCTGTGGAAGATTTTTCTCCTGATTTAACAATTAATTATAAAAATGCTCCTCCACTTTATATCTGGCGCATATAATGACAAATAGATTTTATGTATTCAGAGCAACTATTTGTTTTCACAATATAGATTGCAATTTGAGTACTTTACTTGGAATTTAAGGGGTAAATTGTGTTAGTCATCGTCGGCTACATTGTTGTGCTTGGCTCGGTTTTTGGCGGCTTTGTTATGTCGGGTGGACACGTCGCAGTGTTGTTTCAACCTTTGGAGTTACTCATGATTGGCGGTGCGGCCGTGGGGGCAGCATTAGTGGGGAATAATGCCAAGACTTTAAAGGCGACGATTAAAGCCATGCCAACTGTGTTCAAAGGGTCAAAATACTCGAAAGCACTCTACATGGAGTTAATGACAATGCTGTTTGATGTGCTGACAAAAATCAGGAAAGAAGGCTTGATGTCCATTGAGGGCGATATCGAAAAGCCTGAGGAAAGTCCCTTATTTAGTAAGTATCCGTTAATCGTGCACGATCATCACATGATGGAGTTTATCGCCGATTATTTAAGGCTGATGGTTTCTGGCAATATGGATGCATTTCAGATTGAAAATCTTATGGATAATGAATTGGAAACGCATCATCACGAGGGGGCTGTGCCCTCCCATTTTATTTCTAAGTTGGCGGATGGCTTACCAGCTTTTGGTATTGTTGCCGCAGTGATGGGTGTGGTGCACACCATGGAATCTGTTGGGATTCCGCCGTCCGAACTCGGTATTTTGATTGCGAAAGCTTTGGTTGGAACCTTCCTGGGCATCCTTCTGGCATATGGATTTGTTGGTCCACTGGCTAGTCTTATGGAGCAACAATTGGATGAATCTTCTAAGACGTTTCAATGTATAAAGGTCACATTGCTGGCGAGTCTTAATGGCTATGCGCCTGCTTTAGCGGTTGAGTTTGGGCGTAAAGTTTTATATTCAACTGAGCGCCCAACATTTAGTGAGCTTGAAGATCACATTAAACAGTCGAAGTCAAAATAGCAGTTTTTGAAGCGGGTTAGCTATGGCGAACGAAGAATTACGACCAATTATTGTTAAACGAATCAAAAAAGTAGCAGGGGGGCATCATGGTGGTGCCTGGAAAATTGCCTACGCTGATTTCGTGACGGCCATGATGGCATTCTTTTTGCTCATGTGGTTACTGGGTTCTACCGCAAAAGGTAATTTGCAGGGGATTGCCGAGTACTTTCAAACTCCGCTGAAAGTTGCAATGGCAGGTGGGGATGGTAGTGGCGATAGCTCAAGTGTTATTAAGGGCGGCGGTAAGGATCTTAGTTTGCGCGAAGGGCAAAATCGCAAAGGTGACCTTGAAGTACCTAAAAAGACTTATAACCTGCAAGCTGCAGAAGCCGCAATTGCCAAGCAAGAGTCGGAACGCCTGAAGGGATTGAAGGACAAAATAGAGTTATTGATCGAGGCGAATCCAACTTTGCGTCAATATAAGAATCAATTATTGCTGGATATAACGACTGAAGGTTTGCGCATACAAATAGTGGATGAAAAGAATCGCCCTATGTTTGCCTCGGCTCGCGCAGATCTTCAACCTTATACGCGTGAAATATTGCATGAAATCGGCGTGGCGCTGAATGACGTGCCAAATAAAATTAGCCTGTCTGGTCATACAGACTCGGCACCATATGGGAATGGTGAAAAAGGCTATAGTAATTGGGAGTTGTCGGCGGATAGAGCGAATGCCTCACGACGCGAGCTAATTTTTGGTGGCATGGATGAAAATAAAGTTTTGAGAGTGGTTGGTCTTTCTTCCTCGGTTTTGTTCGACAAAAATGATCCGCTCAATCCAGTTAACCGAAGAATCAGCATAATAGTTATGAATAAGAAAGCCGAACAGTCTGCATTGCAAGATGGAGGTACGTTGGAAGTCGACCAATAAAACCAAACCCGAATTGAAATAACTTGCCATGCCAGGATTGATATGGGGTATTCATAATGAGCAGAAAAAAAATGCTTGGATCACAAATGAAGCAATTGCTGTCTGGGGTCTCAGATCACGGTAGCGAACATTTGCTTGAGGTGGAAACTGATCTTGCGCAAACTATGATCTTGTTAGGGCAGGCAATAGAAAAACTTGGTGATAGCTTTCTCGCTTTGCATTCAGCGATTTCTAAAGAGCAAGAAGAAATTAACACGATTATCAACTCTGGAATTGTTCCTGAAGAAAGCAAGGAAAAATTGATTTCGATACGGACTGAGATCTCAATTCACATAAATGCAGCCGTGACCAGTTTGCAGTTCCAAGATCTGACGAGTCAGTTAATTTCCCGAACCGTTCAACGCTGTGAAGGGTTGCGAGAGGTTTTGAGCGTATTGGGCATCGCCGGGAATGATATGCCGGTTGATGGTGAGACAGAACAATTAGCGATTCTGTTACGAGAGACTTCCATGCGACTAGAGCGGCAAAGTGCCGATTTGAAGCAGCTATTACGTAAAGCAGTACACCAAAAAGAATTAGATAGTGGTGATATCGAGCTTTTTTAACTTACTTTTTATTGATTGTTGATTGGAGTAAATATGGCCAAGACAATATTAGCGGTCGATGATTCAGGATCATTGCGGCAGATGGTGGCCTTTAGTTTGAAGGCTGCTGGTTATCAGGTCATTGAGGCGGTGGATGGCCAGGATGGGTTGGAAAAAGCACGTGCACAGGTCGTTGATTTAGTGTTGACAGATCAAAACATGCCACGCATGGATGGTTTAACGTTAATAAAGTCTTTACGTGGCTTGCCGACCTATCAACGCGTACCGATTTTAATGCTGACGACAGAATCCAGTGATGACATGAAGGCAAAGGGGCGAGCTGCAGGTGCAAATGGTTGGCTAGTGAAACCTTTCGACCCGCAAAAATTGACTGAGGTTGTAAAGAAAGTTATCGGTTAGTTGGATTTATAAACTTGTTGCATAAAGTAACCATTGAGGTGGAACAATGACTATCGACATGAGCCAGTTTTTCCAGGTCTTTTTTGACGAGGCGGAAGAGCTTCTCGCGGAAATGGAAAAATTGTTACTCGCAGTTGATGTGGAAAGTCCTGATCCCGAGGACTTGAATGCTATTTTTCGCTCAGCTCATTCGATAAAAGGTGGCGCATCGACCTTCGGTCTTGCCGATATGACTGAAGTGACTCACGTGTTAGAGTCACTGTTGGATAAGATACGCAAAGGAGAAATGGCGTTAACCGCTGAGCATGTTGACGCTTTTTTGAGCGCTAAAGACATTTTGAAAATGCAGCTTGACGGCCGTAGACATGGCGCAGCAGTAGATCTTGATGCCGTCGCTAATGTGCGTATGTTACTTTTATCTTTGTCTGAAGATCATGAACCCTTACCTGAAGCCCAAGTTCTTGAGCCTGTTGAAGAAGTCGATTTAAGCCAATTTACCAAGGCTTTTCGCATAGAATTGCCGGAACTTAGTGGTGGCGACTTAAAAGCGTTGAAATCAGAACTGGGTTTGCTGGGTGCAATTCGGGAGGATAAGGACCACGCAAACTTAGCGCCTCACGTCTACGTATTGAATACGAATGAGGGCTCCGAAGATATTGTTTCCATTTGTTCCTTTATTCTTGATGCTGATGCTTTGAAGTTGACAGCATTAGACGTCAGCCAATTCATTGTAGAAAAAAAAGAACTGAGTGAAGATGAATTGGGGTATGGCTTTTTCGAGCCCTTAGATAATATGTTTCCAGCTTTGGAGGAAAAAGAAGCTGAGAAACTGATTCCAGATGCTGCCGCAGATGTGGCGAAAGAGTCGGATAGGAAGAAAAATCCCCCCAAAAAAGAAGAAAAGCACGCTTCGACCATAGAATCTTCAACCATACGAGTTGGTATTGAAAAGGTTGACCAGCTGATTAATTTGATTGGTGAGCTGGTAATCACGCAAGCAATGCTGGAGCAGCGTTCCAGCCAACTAGACCCCATTGTTCATGAACGCTTACTGAGTAGCGTTGCGCATTTAGCTAGAAATACCCGTGATTTGCAAGAAGCGGTAATGTCTATTCGTATGATGCCTATGGACTACGTTTTCTCACGCTTTCCGCGTATGGTCCGGGATTTGGCAAGTAAATTAGGCAAAAAAGTTGAGTTGATTACTTATGGGGCGTCCACAGAGCTGGATAAAGGATTGATCGAACGTATAGTGGATCCGCTAACACACTTGGTCAGAAATAGTATCGATCATGGTATAGAAATGCCTGTCTTGCGTACACAAGCTGGAAAAAGTGATACTGGTCGACTGTCGTTATCTGCTGCCCATCAAGGTGGCAATATACTGATAGAAGTGAGTGATGATGGCGGTGGTTTGAACCGTGAACGGATACTTGCGAAAGCAAAAGAAAATGGTATAAGTGTGTCGGACTCAATGTCTGATGGTGACGTGTGGCAATTGATTTTTGCACCAGGATTTTCTACTGCCGAAGTTGTCACCGATGTGTCGGGACGCGGGGTAGGGATGGACGTGGTCAAACGTAATATCACCGCGATGGGTGGGGTTATAGACATACGTTCGGCTAAAGGATTTGGGACTACTATTACCATCTCATTGCCGCTAACTTTAGCTATTTTGGATGGAATGTCGATACGGGTTGGCGATGAAATCTATATCTTGCCGCTTGGTTTCGTCATGGAGTCTCTGCAACCAGCACAACAAGACGTAAAAGAGATAAGTGGTAAAGGCAGAGTGGTCAAAGTCAGGGATGCTTATTTACCATTGATCGCGCTATATGAGATATTTGATATAGAGCCGCGCTGTAAGATTCCCTCAGAAGGAATTGTCGTCATTGTTGAGGTTGACGGTAAACGTGCGGCACTCTTTGTTGATGATTTGGTTGGTCAGCAACAAGTTGTGGTAAAGAATATTGAATCGAATTATAAAAAAATACCGGGAATATCAGGCGCCACCATATTGGGTGATGGTGGGGTTGCTCTGATACTGGATGTAGCCGCTATTTTGCGTGCACCAAGATAAGATTAATAAGTTGGCTTTATAAAATTTGAGGATGAATTATGACAAATGCGGCCTTGGCGAAATCCAGTAGCGATTTAAATGCCAGTGAAAATGGCTCAGAAATAGCTGGTCACGAATTTCTCGCTTTTACACTGGGTAGCGAAGAATATGGCATTGATATTTTAAAAGTTCAGGAAATTCGAGGTTACGAAGCGGTTACACGTATCGCGAATGCGCCGGAGTTTTTAAAGGGCGTAATAAATCTACGCGGCATTATCGTTCCTGTAGTTGATATGCGCATTAAATTTAACTTAGGGACTGCCACTTATGATCAATTTACGGTAGTCATTATCTTAAATATTGAGGGGCGTATTGTGGGCATGGTCGTCGATAGTGTTTCCGACGTCACCACTTTGCTGCCTGAGCAGGTGAAAGATGCACCTGAAATGGGGACGACCTTCAATGCCGACTTCTTAATCGGACTCGGAACGCTTGAAAACCGCATGTTGATCTTAGTGGACATCGATAAGTTGATGTCGAGTCCGGAAATGGGATTGGTAGATCAAGCAACACTATAAAAAGATTCAGAAGAACTCCGATTAATACCTTGGAACTTTCAGGAGTAGGGACAAAATGAATTTGAGAAATCTGAAAATTGGCTTTAGGTTAGGTGGTGGGTTTGCCTTGATCTTAGCTATTTTGATCGTGGTTATTTTGTTCCAGAATGTATTAAATGCTCGAAACCGTGAGGCCATGGTAGTGAGTTTGTCTGCTACGAGTCAAAAGCAAGTGTTAGCGAACGATATGAAAAGCGCGATGCTTGAAGCGGGGATAGCGATGCGTAACATCGGTATCCAGTCAGATGTTTCAGAAATGCAGAAAGAGGAAGCACGGGTTAAGGCGCAGAAAAAACGTTACGATGCCGCAAAAGAGAAGTTGCTCGCTCTTGGGCTTAACGATGATGAGCAAAAAATACTGGCTGAAATTACACGAATAGAAAAGGAAATTGATAAGCCTTTTAAAGATGCTGTCGGTCAGGCACTCGCGTTTAATGCGGAAGGTGCAATTAAGATTATTTCAGCAATTATTGACCCGTTGACCGGAAAAGTAATAGTGGAAATGAGCCGCTTGGTTGATTATCAAGAGGGCTTGGCTAAGCAAGTTGCTCAGGAGTTTGAAAAATCAGGCAAGCGTTTGGGTATGACGGTCTACTCGATTTTATTGGTCGCGGTAATCGCAGCAGTATTATTTGCTTGGCTTGTGACTAAGAGTATTACCGCGCCATTGACGGATGCTGTGATGTTGACCGAGAAAGTGGCTGAAGGGGACTTGCGTACTGAAATCGACGTCATTGGTAAAGATGAGGTTTCCAGTTTATTAATGGCCTTACGTAAGATGAATGCCAATCTTGGGCAAACTGTTGATCAGGTCAGAGTGGGGACCGAAGCAATTACCTTGGCGTCACAAGAAATTGCGTCGGGCAATGCGGACCTTTCTAGTCGTACAGAATCTCAGGCGAGCTCGCTTGAGGAAACCGCGAGTTCGATGGAAGAGCTGACCAGCACCGTAAAGCAAAATGCGGATAACGCACGTCAGGCAAATCAGTTAGTAGTTTCTGCTTCGACTGTGGCGATGAAGGGTGGGCAGGTGGTTGGCCAAGTGGTTGACACCATGGGATCCATTAAAGATAGCTCAAGGAAAGTTGTCGACATTATTGGCGTGATAGATGGCATCGCCTTTCAAACCAATATACTTGCTTTAAACGCGGCAGTCGAAGCGGCCCGAGCTGGCGAACAAGGGCGTGGGTTTGCTGTTGTTGCAGCCGAAGTTCGAAATCTGGCTCAACGTAGTGCCAGCGCGGCGAAGGAAATTAAAGGCCTGATAAGTGACTCTGTTGAAAAAGTTGATCAAGGTAGTAAATTGGTTGATGAGGCAGGCAAAACCATGGATGAAATTATGGCCAGCGTTCAGCATGTTGCCGACATCATGAGTGAGATTACTGCTGCGAGCCAGGAACAAAGTGCCGGAATTGAGCAAATTAATTTAGCAATTACACTGATGGATGAAATGACTCAACAAAACGCAGCATTAGTTGAGGAGGCGGCTGCTGCCGCAGAAAGCATGGAAGAGCAGGCCGTGAAATTAGCTCAGGCGGTTGCTGTATTTAAGCTGAATTCGAATTCAGCAGTGACGGAACCCGTATTAAGTGTTAAGAAGGTGGCCGCTGTTAGCAAGCCAGTAAAAGTGAGCAAGGAAGTAAAGTCTTTAAGTAACGAGTCGTCAACTAAACCACAGAAACTAAATAACCCAAGATCAACTGGTGCCGCAGATGAGTGGGAAGAGTTCTGACAAATATTGACTGTAGACAGAGAATAATTATGGCCATTTCCAATTCAGGAGCCAGTCGTGCAGAAGGAGGAAAAGAGTTTTCCTTTAGTGAGCATGATTTTGACCGGGTACGTCAATTGATTTATTCACGTGCTGGCATCTCCTTGGCCGATAGTAAACATGAAATGGTGTATAGCCGTTTGGCCAGGCGATTGCGGGCAACCGGGATGGCCTCGTTTACACAATACCTCGACAGTTTAGAAAGAGATAGTTCTCAGGGAGAGTGGGAGGCTTTTACTAATGCGCTTACTACCAACCTGACCTCGTTTTTTAGAGAAGAGCATCATTTCCCGATTTTGATGGAGCATATCAGGAATCGTCGAGATGAAGTCACGATATGGTGTTCGGCCAGTTCAACCGGTGAAGAACCGTACTCAATCGCGATGACTTTGTGTGAAGCATTCGGCACATTGAAGCCCAGAGCCAGAATAATCGCAACCGACATCGATACCAATGTCCTTAATGTTGCCGAAAAAGGCATATACAACATAGATCGTATCGAAAAAATGTCACAAGAACGAGTTAAAAAATTTTTTCTGCGCGGCAAGGGGGCACAATCGGGTATGGTTCGTGTCAGACCTGAGTTGAGAGACCTAATCCTCTTTAAACAATTGAATTTGCTTGATGATCGCTGGGATTTGCCTGGTGATTTTGACGCAATATTCTGTCGCAACGTAATGATTTATTTTGATAAGCAAACACAAGGAAAAATACTAAGAAAGTTCAAGCCCTTATTGAAGTCAGATGGCTTATTGTTTGCGGGGCATTCTGAGAATTTCTTGTACGTTACTGATGATTTCAAACTTCGTGGAAAAACTGTTTATGTTTTAGGTCAGGCAACTGGCGCACACAAAAGGCCCGCCGCTGTAAATCTTGAAAGTCGCACATGAGTCAATTAAGTCAGGAACACTTTGCAACCAACGTCTATTTCGATCGAACTTTTGATTGCGATGCGGCGAAGATTTTGCCTGGTGAATATTATTTCACAAACAAAGACATGTTGATCGTTACCGTGTTGGGCTCATGCGTCTCAGCGTGTATTCGGGACCGGGTTACCGGAGTTGGTGGCATGAATCATTTCATGTTGCCGGATTCTGGCGGCGATGTCGATAGCCCAGTATCGGTTTCTATGCGTTATGGCACCTATGCAATGGAAGTGTTGATTAACGAGTTAATTAAAGCTGGTGCAAAACGTGAAAATATGGAAGCCAAAGTATTTGGTGGCGGGAATGTTTTGAGAGGGTTTACCGCAATTAATGTGGGCGAGAGGAATGCTAAGTTCGTCTTAGATTATTTACGTGCGGAAAGAATGCGTATTATCGCTGAAGATCTGAATGATATCTATCCAAGAAAGGTCTATTATTTTCCGCGCACTGGCCGTGTGCTTGTGAAAAAGCTTAAGGTCGAACACAACGATACTTTGCGCCGTCGTGAGCAAGATTACGCTAGTCGGCTCAAGTCCGATAATGTGGGTGGTGAAGTTGATTTATTTTAAATTTGAAAACCCTCGCGACAGGGGGATTATTGAATGAAGATTAAAGTTCTCATCGTTGATGATTCTGCATTGATACGCAGTGTGTTAAACGAAATCATTTCAGATCAGCCAGATATGGAAGTCGTGGGCGTTGCTCCGGATCCCTTGGTAGCGCGTGAGCTTATTAAGCAAACCAATCCTGATGTTTTAACACTGGATGTGGAAATGCCCAAGATGGATGGCTTAGATTTCCTCGAACGCTTAATGCGTTTGCGACCTATGCCTGTTGTGATGGTCTCGTCCCTGACCGAACGCGGCTCAGAGATCACCATGCGTGCCCTGGAGTTGGGGGCAGTCGATTTCGTCACTAAGCCTAAAATTTCGATACAAAGTGGCATGCTGGAGTATGCTGAGCTGATTACTGAAAAGATACGTATTGCATCGAAAGTCCGGGTGCGGGCACGTACAATTGCTCAAGAGCAAAAAAGCAGCAGTGAAGTATTGCCGCAATTGCGTAACCCACTTACTAGTAGTGAAAAGCTCATTATTATCGGCGCCTCAACCGGCGGTACCGAGGCGATTAAGAGTTTTTTGGTGCAAATGCCTTCAGATTGCCCAGGAATTTTAATCACGCAACATATGCCGGAAGGTTTCACGCGATCTTTTGCGAAACGTCTTGATGGCTTATGTAAGATTTCAGTGTCAGAAGCTGCTGGTGGTGAACGTGTTTTGCCAGGCCACGCTTACATCGCACCTGGTCACTCTCATTTATTGTTGGCTCGTAGTGGCGCGAACTATGTTACTCAGTTAAGTGATGCTGAACCTGTTAATAGGCACCGGCCTTCGGTCGATGTTTTATTTCGTTCTGCGTCAGTTGCTGCTGGTAAAAATGCAGTGGGGGTGATTTTGACAGGTATGGGTAAAGATGGTGCCCAAGGGATGCTGGAAATGAAAAATGCAGGATCCTATAATTTTGCTCAGGATGAGGCTAGCTGTGTGGTTTTTGGAATGCCGCGCGAAGCAATTGCGATTGGTGCAACACATGAAGTTGCTTCCTTAAATGAACTACCATCTAAAGTATTGCATTACCTGGCAGCTCATGGAAGTCGTGCCTTAAGGGTATAGAAATTATTGCTGTAAAGTTAGAATACCACCCCCTGATTATCAAAATTTGAACGATAATACTGAAAAACTATCCTCTGAGAATAATGGAGTAATTCATGGCTGATCCTAATTTGAAATTTTTGGTCGTTGATGATTTTTCAACTATGCGGCGTATCGTCCGCAATTTGTTGAAAGAATTGGGATATTCCAATGTTGATGAAGCCGAAGACGGCGCTATGGCTTTAGCAAAACTTAAAAACGGTGATTTTGATTTTGTGATTTCAGATTGGAATATGCCGAATATGGATGGTTTGACTATGTTGCAACATATTCGCGCTGATCCGGCTTTGTCGAAAATGCCCGTACTTATGGTAACGGCTGAAGCAAAAAAAGAAAACATTATTGCAGCAGCACAGGCTGGCGCGAATGGTTATGTGGTTAAACCATTTACTGCAGCAACGCTGGACGAAAAATTGACAAAGATTTTTGAAAAAATTGGAAAAGGTGCCTGATTGATTTCTGAGGTACCGGAAGGGGGCGATATGAGTCTCGAGAATAATCAAAACATCCAAGAGGACATGTTATCCCGTGTAGGACACATGACACGTTTGTTGCATGATAGCTTACGTGGATTGGGCTTGGATAAGTTGTTAGAGCGGGCGGCTGAAGATATTCCTGACGCCAGAGATAGGCTGGATTATGTCGCACGCATGTCGGAAAAAGCGGCACAGCGCGTTTTAAATGCGACAGACGCAGCGATCCCTTTGCAGGAAGACATGGATGAAACCGCCAAACGACTGCAATCGACAATCGCTGAAGCGCAAGCGCAGCCTTGTGATAATCCCGCAATTGCGGCGATTCTTGAAAAAATACATGCAGACTTAGATCTCATCAGTGCAAATAGTAAGGAATCGAAAGCGCAGTTGATGGAAATCATGATGGCTCAGGACTTCCAGGATTTGACTGGTCAGGTGATCAAACGCGTTACTGAGTTAGCGACGCATCTGGAAAAGCAATTAGTGCAATTGCTGATTGATTATTCGCCTCCTGATAAACGTCGGGAGTTGTCTGAGGGTTTAATGAATGGCCCTCAGATTAACCCGGAAAATAAAGCCGATGTCGTGGCGAATCAAGGTCAGGTTGACGATTTGCTAGATAGTTTGGGATTCTAAAAATAAGCGCAGATAACTATGAGTGCATCAAGTTTTATTATCAGAGAACCCTTACTGGATCCGAAACAACGGGTAATCGGATTGCAATTATTTTGGCAACAGAAAGATGCCAATGATGAAGCCAGTTTACAGACCCTCAATGAATTGCTGGAATTTGTCGCAGAGAAGTTAAATGACGATGAGCATGGCTTCTTGCTTGGCGATAGCCTGGTCTATCTGGAGGCTGCCCCCGAGTTTCTTAAAGCCGATGGCTTGAAAAGATTGCCGCCAAAAAACACGGTGTTGATCTTGCATAAACGCCACTTTGTTGAACAAGCCAATCTTGACGCGATTAAGTCGTTACGTGAGTTAGGTTATGGCATATGTTTGCGTGGCGCGGAAGTAACCACCTTAGAGCGCTCTTACATCACTGAAATCACCCATCTTGAAGTTAAGATGACGGCGGCAAATTTTGCTTCACAAGCGAAAGTTTATGCCGCACTTAAACAATCGTCGGTGAAAATGGTCGCTCGTGGTGTTTCGAGTTGGCAAGATTTTGATGCGTGTGCTGCGTTAAGTCTCGATAGTTTTGTGGGTAAACTGCATTTGACGCCAAGACCAGGTGCAACACCCAAGTCCTTAAATACCTCGCAAACGACAATTTTGCAGTTGATGGAAATGGTCAGAAAAAATGCTGACATCAATCAATTGGAGTCCGTGGTTAAGCGTGATGCAACCTTAGCGTACAAATTACTGCGCTATATAAATTCAGCCGGATTTGGTCTGCGCAGTGAAGTACAATCGCTCAAACATGCAGTGCAGATGTTGGGGTACAGTCCTTTGTATCGTTGGCTGACTTTGTTGCTGGCTACCTCGTCCACGCATGGTTTTTCACCCGTGTTATTGGAAACAGCAATTATTCGCGGTCGCTTTGCTGAATTGCTAGGGCAAATGAAATTGTCGAAATCTGAGGCGGAGAACTTATTCGTTGCCGGTATGTTTTCCTTGCTAGATCGCTTATTGGGCTTGCCTATGGATGAGGTGTTGTCGTCCATTCAATTGCCAGAAGCCGTTACCCAGGCGCTTATCTCGCGTGATGGCCCCTTTGGCCCTTATCTGGCTTTAGCAGAGGCATGCGAGTTAAATAGTAATTTGGTGGGTTCATTGGCGGATAGCTTGAAGATCGCTACTGAAGAAGTAAATTCTGCGCATTTATCAGCATTAGTCTGGGCGAAGAATATTGCCAACGTTTCTTAACTGAAATTGACTCAGGATAAGACAAGCGGCGACGCTTGTCTTTTTTTTTGAATCATTGTTTTATGAAGTCCTTATTTGTCTAAAAATGCACGCTCACTCTGAACACAAAGCTGAGTTAATTTACTTGCCACCAACCTGGGCGATTTACCTGATTGCCTTATTCTTTATTGGCTTCGGTTTGGGACATTATCCCATCCTGGATAATAACGAAGGTTTGTACGCAGAGATTCCGCGAGAAATGCTGGCATCCGATTCCTGGCGAAATTGGGTAATTCCGCATCTTAATGGTTTGGCTTATATGGAAAAGCCTCCGTTGCTTTATTGGCTAACGGCGCTGATGTTTGCAGTGTTTGGCGAATCAGAATGGGTGGCTCGCCTGGTGCCTGCTATGGCTGCGATGGCAACCGTGCATTTAATTATGACACATGCCCGTTCATTGGGACGTGAACCTGCGGGTAAGCTTGCCGCGATTGTGTTTGCCAGTAGTTTAGGTGTGATGCTGATGTCGCGCACCTTAATGTTCGACATGCTGTTAACTTGTTTTTTGAGTTGGGCTTTACTGTCGGCATCACGTTTTTACGAGACTCAAAATCAGGCATTTCTATTTAAAGCTGCGATTGCCCTGGCGTTAGCATTATTGGCAAAAGGTTTTGTAGCGATTTTATTATTTGGACTGGTTATTGCTGCCTATTTATTGCTTCATTTTCGTCACCCAGTTGCAATTTGGTGCGCAATAAAGCCCTGGTTTAATTGGCGTGTCCAGGGCGTATTTTTCTTGGTTGCCTTGCCTTGGCACATTCTGGCTAGTATAGAAGAACCTATCTTTCCATGGTTTTACTTTATAAATGAGCATTTTTTACGTTTTTTAGGGCGTCGCGAACCCCGTGATTATTATGCCGGGGCCTGGTGGTATTACTTGCCTCGTGTTTTATTGTTTTTATTTCCCTGGGTGTTTTTATTTGGTTTGCGCTTGAGAAAAAGCTTGCCCGATGTGCCAGCTCGCAATTATTCCTTTTTATTGTGTGCGGCTATCATGCCCTTGTTCTTTTTTTCAATTTCTAGCGCGAAAGCCAATTATTACCTGGTGACGATAATGCCAGTGCTGGCACTTTATCTGGCATTCATGGCTGAGGACAGGGGTTTTTTTGTCGGGGCAGGCAAGTGGATGATTTCGCTTGGATTGCCCATAGTTTTTGCCTTGCTATGTTGGTATGTTTTAAATAAGCCCATGGAAAAACTGGATGGTTTGACTTACTCCGGATATTCCTTGCAACAAGTGTTGCAAGTCGCTTTTGTTGCGCTGTTAATGCTTAGTTGTGGCGTAGTCGGGCTCTGCTGGCGCGCTCAGAAATATTACCTAATGGCTTACTTGTCTATTCCTGCGGCGACGATGTGTTTATTGTTAAGTGTTGTACACGCAATGAGTGCCAGCGTTTCTACCCGGGATATGGCAATGCTATTGCAGAGCGACTTAAGTCAACGTCAAGTTTTTCTATATCATCGATTTGAGCAGCAGTCGTCTCTGCCATTTTATTTGAAACATCCCGTGCGCATAGTTGATAGCATCAGCAATGACTTATTTTGGGGACACAGACTCTTTCCAGAGAATAAAATTGTCGTATCTGATTATGCGTTTGATTTGTTGAGCCAGGAACAGCCATTGGTTTTGGTGGTAATCGAACAAGATCTGAGCAAATTTAAGCAAGAAACCTATGTTCAGCAATTCAAATTTCTGAAAAAAATTGGGAATAGCTCGGTTTTTATCAATTAAGCTTAGTTTTACCCCTTGAGTATGCAATTCGGTCTGGAGCGAGGTATAGCAAAACGGTATAATCTCGCCTAACCCTTCAACCTCGGGCAAACCACGTGTTCTGCTCATCATTACATTCACATCGCCATGTTGATTCTGCCAGGCTCAAATGCCTTGTCTGTCTTCCGCACCAACGGTTTATTAGCTCGTTTGCAAACTGCTTGTAATCTGGTTACCGCTGTTAGCGCGCGTTATGTCCATTTTATCGATCACAAAGCTGCATTAAGTGATGCCGATCAGCAATGTCTGGCTTCACTACTGACTTATGGTGATGCTTATCAAGGTAGTGAAAGCGGCCTGCAATTTATCGTCATTCCCCGTTTTGGCACAATTTCACCCTGGGCCAGCAAAGCGACTGACATCGCACACAATTGCGGTTTGCAACAAATTCATCGTATCGAACGCGGTATTTGTTATTTCATCGAGCTTAAAACAAACTTATTGGGGCGCACGAAAGAGCTGGATGCTAGTCAGCAGCAGGCGATCATCAGCTTACTGCATGATCGTATGACAGAATTGGTGTTGACCGACATCAATCAGGCGCAGGCGCTGTTTCAAGAGTTAGCCGCTAAACCGCTCGAATACATCGACATCCTGAGTGGTGGTAAAGCGGCCCTGATTAAAGCGAATAGCGAATTGGGTCTGGCTTTGTCTGAGGATGAAATCGATTACCTGATCGATGCCTTCGGCAAGGCACAACGCAATCCTACCGATGTTGAGTTAATGATGTTTGCTCAGGCGAATAGTGAGCATTGCCGTCATAAAATTTTTAATGCAGACTGGACTATTGATGGCGATAAGCAAGACAAATCGCTGTTCCAGATGATTAAGAATACGCACCAATTGCAACCCAAAGGTACGGTGGTCGCTTACAGCGACAATGCCTCGATTATGGAAGGGGCTGAAGTCACGCGTTTTTACCCGCGTGCTGCCGCTAATAATCGTTACCAGCCGAGTCTGGAACTCACCCATACCTTAATGAAAGTGGAAACTCATAATCACCCGACGGCGATCTCGCCTTTCCCCGGTGCCTCGACTGGGGCTGGTGGAGAAATACGGGATGAAGGTGCGACCGGTCGTGGTTCTAAGCCCAAGGCAGGTTTGACGGGTTTTTCTGTTTCGAATTTGTATTTGCCTGGGCATTTACAAGCCTGGGAAAATGCCGCGGATACCACGCAGTCAGTTAAGCAAGGCACTGCTTATGGCAAACCTGAGCGTATTGCCTCGGCTTTGCAGATTATGATTGATGGTCCTATCGGTGGCGCGGCCTTCAATAACGAGTTTGGTCGTCCAAATCTGACAGGTTACTTCCGCACTTACGAGCAAAATATCGCTGGTAAAGTTTATGGCTACCACAAACCCATCATGATAGCGGGTGGCTTGGGTAGCATTTCTGGTCAGCATACCCATAAACACGAATTACCCGTTGGCAGCTTATTGATACAACTAGGTGGCCCAGGCATGCGTATCGGCATGGGTGGCAGTGCCGCTTCATCAATGGCAACGGGTACTAATACCGCCGATCTGGATTTTGATTCGGTACAGCGTGGTAATCCGGAAATGCAGCGTCGGGCTCAGGAGGTAATTAACTCATGCTGGCAGCTAGGTGAGGATAATCCTATTTTATCGATACACGACGTGGGTGCGGGTGGCTTGTCGAATGCTTTTCCCGAAATTACGAATGACGCTAAACGAGGCGCGATCTTTGATTTGCGTAAAATCCATCTCGAAGAAAGCGGCATGTCACCCAAGGAAATCTGGAGCAATGAATCGCAAGAGCGCTATGTCATGGCTATCGCTCCGGAAAGTTTGGCCTTGTTCCAATCCTTCTGTGAGCGCGAGCGCTGCCCATTTGCCGTAGTTGGTGTTGCCACCGAAGAACGTCAATTGCGTGTGGTTGATGAATGGAATTCGAATTCGCCGGTCGATATGCCGATGGAAGTGTTGCTCGGCAAACCACCGAAAATGCACCGCGACGTCAATCGCGTGGAACAACAATTCCCAGCTCTTGATTTAACCGATGTCGACTTAAAGGTTGCCGCGGAGCGCGTACTGAGCTTGCCCACGGTCGCTGATAAATCGTTCTTGATTACGATAGGTGACCGTAGCGTTGGCGCCTCGACTGTACGCGATCAAATGGTTGGCCCTTGGCAAGTCCCTGTGGCTGACTGCGCTGTCACCACCTCAAGTCTGGAAGGCTATCTGGGTGAAGCCATGTCGATGGGGGAGCGTACGCCGGCAGCTGCCATGAATGCGCCAGCAGCGGGGCGTATGGCAGTAGCTGAAGCGATTACCAATCTTGCGGCGGCACCAGTCAAAGACATTGCTGATATTAAGCTCTCTGCAAACTGGATGGCGGCATGCGGTCAGCCTGGCCAGGATGCGGCCTTGTTTGATACCGTAAAAACCGTGGGCATGGAGTTTTGCCCAGCTTTAGGTATCAGTATTCCTGTGGGTAAAGATTCATTGTCTATGCGCACGACCTGGCAAGATCAGGGACAAAGCAAAGAAGTCATGTCGCCAGTGTCGCTGATAATTTCGGCGTTTGCACCGGTTTATGATGTGCGTCGCACACTGACACCGCAATTGCGACTGGATCGGGGCGAAACCAGTTTGATCTTAATCGATCTCGGTCGTGGTAAAAATCGTCTGGGAGCGAGCTGCTTTACTCAAGTCATGCAAATGACAGGCGATCAGGTCGCTGACGCTGATAGTGCAGAAGATTTAAAAGCCTTCTTCGCGGCGATACAGCAATTGAATCAGCAAGGCCAGATACTCGCTTACCATGATCGTTCGGATGGTGGTTTATTCGCTACCCTGGCTGAAATGGCATTTGCTTCACGCTGCGGTTTGGCAGTCAATCTGGATATTCTGACCTTAGATCAAGGTGAAGCCGCTGATCAGGGTGACGCGAAAAATTGGGCAGCTCAAATCTCTGCGCGTCGCAACGATGCAAGTTTGCGCGCCTTGTTTAATGAGGAGCTGGGTGCGGTGATTCAGGTGCGTCATGAGGCACGCAGCGAAGTAATGGATGTCTTGCGTCAATTCAATTTAGGTGCATGCAGCCACATCATCGGTAAGCCCAATCAAAGTGGCCAGATCGAATTTAGCCGCGATGCTAAAGTGATTTACTCAGAAAGCCGTGTTCATTTGCAGCAACTCTGGAGTAACACCAGTTGGCAAATCGCCCGCATGCGGGATAATCCAGACTGTGCTGACGCCGAATACGCACGTATCGCCGATCTCAACGATCCGGGGATGCAACCCAAAATCAGCTTTGATTTGCAAGCTGATGTGGCCGCGCCGTTTATCGCTAAAGGTGTGCGCCCACAAGTCGCGATCTTACGTGAACAGGGCGTGAATTCGCACATCGAAACCGCTTATGTTATGCATAAAGCGGGATTTGATGCGGTCGACGTGCACATGAGTGATTTGATTGCGGGGCGCGCTAAACTCGCTGATTTCAAAGGGCTGATCGCGGTTGGTGGCTTCTCTTATGGCGACGTTTTGGGAGCGGGTGAGGGCTGGGCGAAAACGATTTTGCACAATCAAGCGATGCGTGAGCAGTTTGCTCAATTCTTTAGCCGCGATGATAGCTTCGGCCTGGGGATTTGCAACGGTTGTCAAATGATGAGTAACCTCAAAGGCATTATTCCTGGTGCCCAGCATTGGCCGAAATTTACACGCAATAAATCGGAGCAATTCGAGGCGCGTTTTGCTATGGTCGAAGTCATGGAAAGCCAGTCGATTTTCTTTGCGGGTATGGCCGGTACACAAACCCCGATTGCTGTGGCACATGGTGAAGGATTTGCTGATTTCAGCACCACGGGCGACATCCATCAAGTGAATGTGGCGATGCGTTTTATTAATAACGCAGGTCAGGCTACGGAAGCTTATCCCTATAATCCGAATGGCTCACCATTGGGTATTACCTCGGTTACCAGCGATGATGGTCGGTTTACTGTGATGATGCCGCATGCTGAGCGGGTGTTCCGCACCGTACTGCAATCCTGGCATCCTGATAGCTGGGGTGAAGATTCGCCGTGGATGCGTATGTTCCGCAATGCCCGGGTTTGGGTTGGCTAATCGCAGCTTAAGCCCAGTGCTGCACTGAGCTGAAAGGGAACTTCTAAAAACCTCCGCCTCTAATAGTCATAGAAATAAACCTGACGA
>JAYSEN010000024.1:0-68034 GCA_041913845.1 Undibacterium sp. | reverse complement strand
GCGCCAGTATTAAGAAAACGGATCAGTTGCAAAACTGGTCCGTTTTTGTTTTTGCCTGCAAAACCAGAGTTTGTTTCTGGATCGCAATGCTAAGAGCAGCGGCATCGCCTCGTCAGGAGAGGCCGCTGTGCAAATCAATCAGGTGCTGAGGATGTGGCGCAAATTCCAGGCCTCAGGTAAAGCTTGTTGCAGATTCTGACTGGGTTTGTCGCCTTGCTCGCTAAGTGCGCTTAGCAATTTATGTAATTGCTGGGTATCTGGCCGCATAGTGCCAAAGAAGCAAGGGAAGTCGCGACGTTGCACTAAGATAGTGGGAAAGTTTTCGACATCAATATCATTGACCCAATCAGCCTGATCTTCCACATCTATCCAGACGAAGCACTTATCGGGATGTTTTTGCGCTAACTCAGCGAAGGCGGCGCGGTAACTGGTGCAGGTACCGCACCAGGCGGCGCAAAGACAGGCAACCAGCCAGTCTTGCTGCGCTAATTGCTGTTGAATTGCCGGGTAGTCTTGTAGGTGGTCGCTCATGATACCTGTCTTAATCTCGATGATGGAATCCCTGCGACGCTAATCACCAGGGCACCGCAAGATCAGAATTATAGCGGATGTTAAAAAAGCGCTGGCTTTTGCGCCACGCCTGAACTTTGCATTTAACTGATGTGGCGCAAAGAGCAGATGGGCAAGTTCTGGGATGGAAAACCGAGTTATTGCCGATTTTCAGATGGCTAATTGCGGTGCCGGACTTAAAGCGCGTCGCGAATCACGGTAAAATATCGCCATGACTACATTAATCGCAATCGAATCCTCCACCGAATTGGCGAGCGTCGCACTCTTGCATCAAGGGCAGCTTAGCTCCGTCGAATTGGATAGCCTGGCCACCCATTCGGCCGGTATTTTGCCAGCACTGCAACAATTGTTGCAACAAGCTGGTCTGACTGTTCAAGATTGTGATGCGCTGGCTTTTGGCTGCGGTCCCGGCGCTTTTACAGGCTTGCGCACCGCCACGGGCATAATTCAGGGGCTGGCCTTTGCCGCTGATTTGCCTGTTATTCCTGTGGTGACTTTGCAAGCTATGGCTTTAGCCGCGCTGGATCAAGCTGAGGCCGAATTGAACGACAATACGCTGGATCTGCTCTGTGTTTTAGACGCGCGCATGAAAGAAGTTTACAGTGCAGCCTATCGTTACCAGTCTGATACGCAATCCTGGCAAGAGCTTCAGGCGCCTGCTTTGTCGGCATTGAGTGAAATAAAATTAAATCCCGCTACAATCCTGGTGTGTGGACAAGGATTGGATGTTGCTGCTTTACCAGCAATGCGTCAAATTCAGCTTATGCCGCATGCGCGCTATGTCGCTCGTTGGGCTGAGCGCGAGTGGCTGGCTGGGTGCAGTGTCGCGCCAGAGTTGGCGCAACCCTTGTATTTGCGGAATAAAATTGCCCTGACCACTGAAGAGCGCTTACGCCAGCAACCCACATGACTTTGTTTGCTTCCCCCCCTGATGCCTTGCAATTGTGCCGGCTGAGCATGGCCGACATCGATGCGATTTTAGAGATAGAGCAGCGCGTTTATGCTTATCCCTGGAGTCGAGGAAATTTCAGTGATTCCTTCGTCAATCAAGATCTTGCCTTCGGTCTGCGAGATGAAGCGGGGCAATTGCGGGCTTATTTTGTGATCATGGCGGTGGTCGATGAAGCGCATATCTTAACCATCGCAGTGGACGCGCCCTGGCAAAGCCGTGGTTATGCGCGCTATTTATTGCACTGCATAGAGCAAATTACCCTGAGTGAAAACATGCAGGGCGTGTTGCTGGAAGTCAGACGCAGCAATTTACGCGCGCAACAGGTTTATCTGGCGGCAGGTTACCAGCAAATCGGCTGTCGGCGCGCTTATTATCCAGCCGCCGAGGCACGTGAAGATGCAATCGTAATGCGTAAAACTTTGCAGGAGCAGGTATGATTTCGGCACGTCAGCAACTTATTGTTGAGGAAATGGGTCTGGGGCCAGTCTGGCGTTTGCGCGAGAGTCAGGCATTGGATTCCTCGGCAAGCGAGGTCACCGAACAAGCCGCTGTAGAAATTGCGCCTGAGCCAGTTAAGCCGCAAGCGCTAGTCGCAGCGGCAGACGCAGCCGAAATCATGCAGCGTGCCACGCCAGGCAGCGTAAGCCCTGTCGCCCTCGCAAGCGCAGACCCGACCAGCGTAGATCAACTTGACTGGTCAGAACTCGCTCAGCGTGTCAGTCATTGTCAGGCTTGTGGCCTGTGTCAGACTCGCAAACAAACGGTATTTGGAGTGGGCGACCAGCAAGCACGCTGGTTATTCGTGGGCGAAGGACCCGGTTACAACGAAAATTTGCAAGGCCAGCCCTTTGTCGGCGAGGCGGGCAAATTGCTCGATAATATGTTGCGCGCCTTGAATTTACAGCGCGGTGAAGCGACTTATATCGCGAATATAGTGAAATGCCGACCTACGGATGCACAAGGCAAAGACCGGCCACCTGGCGCTGAAGAAATTCAGGCTTGTTTGCCGTATTTGCAGCGCCAGATAGCGCTGATACAGCCTGAAGTCATCGTTGCCTTAGGTAAGACCGCGGCAATTGCTTTACTGGGGCTGGATGTCAGCACTCCTGTTAGTCAGTTGCGTGGCAAAGTCCATCAATATCAGGGTATTCCTTTGGTCGCGACTTACCATCCAGCTTACTTATTGCGGCAACCGCAGGAAAAAGCGCGTGCCTGGCAAGACCTGTGTCAGGCCAGGGCGCAGTTGACTCAGCCGAGCACCTAGTGCGGCCTATGCAGAGCACTTGGCAAAGCCAGTTTTTGCAAAGTTTACCGCCAGATAGTCCGGCGCTCTGGCGTGATTTAGCCTGGCTGATTAATTCGCCCGATATCCTGAGGCAAAAGCAAGTTCAGCTCAGTCATTTATCCGACACCGCTGCACGCAATCAGGTGTTTGAATTTTGGCAGCAACAGCAGCTGGGATTCGCACGATGTATGCAGCAGGACCCGCAAGGCTTGGCCTTAAGTGATTTTGTTGCGCAGTCAGGCGTGCGTCGTTTGGGCTTGTATGGCGAAAGTTTATTTGCGTATTTCTTCCGGCAACAAGAAAATTTACTTGCGCATGGCTTGCAAGTGCGACGTGCTAAAACCACGCTGGGCGAGTTTGATTTTTTGTTGCAGGCAGCGGGTATTGGCATGCACATGGAATTAGCCTGTAAATACTATTTATGTGTACCGCCTGACGATCGCGAATTGAGCTTGTATGATTTTCTTGGGCCGAATCTGGCAGACAGCCTGGGGGCTAAACTGAGAAAAATCACCGATCAGCAATTACGTCTGGGTGATGAACCTGAGGGGCAAGCTGTATTGCAAGAATTAGCGCAGCGCCACGCTTTAAGCGGATGGATGGCATTTAGCCACATCAAAGGCTGCTTGTTTTATCCCTATGCGCAAGCGCTCAACAGTTTGCCGCCCGAGCTGGCCGACGATCACGCGCGGGGCTGGATTCTGGAATTACCTGAATTGGATGACATGCAATTTGACGCTGCAGTGTGTCTGGAGCGCATGGCTTGGCTGGCGCCACGGCATTGGTGTGCCGGGCAAATCAGTAGCCCCAGCGAATTGCGGCAAGAATTGCTGCATATATGGCAAATTCAGGCGACACCGCAAATGGTTGCGCTACTTAAATCGGAGGGGGTGCATTGGCGCGAAGTGATGCGCGTTTTTGTGATTCCGCCAGGTTGGTGGCAGCGCGCTTATGCCCTGAGTTTTGCGCAGCGTTATAAGCCAGTCAGGCATTAAAAAGCCAGAAGCAAGCTTCTGGCTTTTGTGTGTGGACAAAATCAATGTTTGTGTTCGCCAATCAGCGCCAGCGAATCAAATTCTCGTTGATTGGCGGCATGCCTGCGCATCACCATGTAGGTGGTTGAGGCGACAAACAAACCAAATAACACGATTACCACGAGCACATTCAGGTTGAGTGAGACCATCAGCGCATAAATACCTAACATGGTCAGCACCGAGAGATTTTCATTGAAATTTTGCACGGCGATAGAGTGGCCTGCACTCATTAACACGTGACCACGATGTTGTAATAAGGCATTCATCGGCACGACAAAATAGCCGGCCAAACCACCAATTGCTATCAGTAATGGATAGGCCAGCGTGACATCGCGAACGAAAATCATGGTCATCACCATAATTCCCATGGCAATGCCCAAAGGCATTACAGAGAGTGAGCGTTTGAGTGAAACAAAACGTGCCGCCGCGATTGCCCCTAGAGAAATGCCGATCGCAAAGACGCCTTGTAAGACCGCCGCTTTATACAGTGGCAAATTCAGCGAGTATTCTGCCCATTTCAAAACGATGAATTGCAAGGTCGCACCAGCACCCCAGAATAAGGTGGTTACTGCGAGTGAGATTTGACCTAACTTATCGCGCCACAAGGTTTTAAAGCAACCGGCAAAATCCGTTATCAAGCGGAATGGATTGGTTTCCTGATGAGCATAGCGCGCCCCAGTATCAGGTATGCGCAAATTGAAGATTGCGGCGATGATGTAGCAAACCGTAATCACCGTAATGGCCGCTTCACTTGGCGTATAAATAGGAAAATCGATAACCGGAAAATCCAGCTTTAACAGCGCCGACGAAATGCGCGGATCGACCAACTGACCACCCAGTACGGTGCCGAGTATGATCGATAATACCGTTAAGCCTTCGATCCAGCCATTTGCTGCGACCAGTCTCTCGGCGGGTAAGAGTTCGGTCAATATGCCATATTTGGCGGGGGAGTAAGCGGCAGCACCAAAGCCAACCACCGCATAGGCCGCCAACGGATGAATATGAAAAAACATCATCAGGCAACCAACGACTTTGATGCTATTGGTGATAAACATCACCTTGCCTTTTGGCAGCGAGTCAGCAAATGCACCAACAAAAGCAGCAAACAAGACGTAAGATAAGGCGAAAAAGAGTTTGAGTAGCGGAGTTATCCAAGGTGGCGCTTTCATCGTGACAAGCAAGGCCATGGCGGCAATTAATAATGCATTGTCGGCCAGCGAAGAAAAAAACTGCGCCGCCATAATTGTATAAAAACCACTTTTCATGCGTGAGTTCGCTCTGGGCGTGTTGGAATTGGCTTGCTTTATACCATGAAACCTTGTTGATACTGCGGGTTTTACGTAGGGGAATTGTGAATATTCGCTATAATACTGGGTAAAATAACAGTATTTTAAGTACCTTTAGCAGGAATTGACGACATGCTAAAACTCAAGACCCAGTATCAGTGCAGTCAGTGCGGTGGCATTTCTAGCAAATGGAGTGGTCAGTGCCCGGCTTGTCAGGAATGGAATTGCCTGGTTGAAGTGGCGCAAGAAACCAGCCAGCATCGCTTTGCCGCCAAACATCAGGGCTTGGCGCAAACCGCTCCTGTGCTGAAACTGGCCGATATCGAAGCGCAAGATGTGCCACGCTTTTCCAGTGGCATAGAAGAATTCGACCGGGTGTTGGGCGGTGGCCTGGTAGCGGGCGGGGTGGTTTTGATCGGTGGTGATCCGGGTATAGGTAAATCGACCTTGTTATTGCAAGCCCTGGCAAATCTGGCCAAAGAAAAAAATGTGCTGTATGTCAGTGGCGAAGAATCGGGCGCGCAAATCGCCTTGCGGGCGCGCCGTTTAGCGGTCGACGCCAGTGATCTCAGCTTGCAAGCCGAGATACAGTTAGAAAAAGTCTTGCAAACTCTGGCCAATGAAAAACCGCAATTGGCAGTGATTGATTCTATTCAGACCATGTATTCCGAGGCGCTGACTTCGGCCCCGGGTTCGGTAGCGCAAGTGCGCGAATGCGCAGCGCAATTAACCCGGGTTGCCAAAACGACTGGCCTGACCCTGATCATGGTCGGTCACGTCACCAAAGAGGGTGCCTTAGCCGGGCCGCGTGTACTCGAACATATTGTCGATACGGTGCTGTATTTTGAAGGTGATACGCAATCGAGTTATCGCTTAATCCGGGCAATTAAAAACCGCTTTGGTGCGGTCAATGAACTCGGTGTGTTTGCGATGACAGAACGCGGTTTGAAAGGGGTTTCAAATCCTTCAGCTTTATTTTTATCGCAACATGAAACCCAGGTGCCTGGCGCTTGTGTGATGGTGACGCAAGAAGGCAGCCGCCCCTTGCTGGTAGAAATTCAAGCGCTGGTCGATACCTCGTTTGCACCGAATGCACGGCGTTTATCAGTGGGCCTGGAGCAAAACCGGTTAGCGATGTTGCTGGCAGTCTTGCACCGCCATGCTGGCGTCGCGGCGTTTGATCAAGATGTGTTTATCAATGCCGTGGGTGGCGTCAAAATCACTGAACCAGCCGCCGATTTAGCGGTGTTGTTGGCAATCAATTCCTCGATGCGCAACAAGGCTTTGCCGCGTGGGCTGGTGGTATTTGGTGAAGTTGGCCTGGCTGGTGAAATCCGCCCGGCACCGCGAGGGCAGGAACGTTTGCGCGAAGCCGCCAAGCTGGGCTTTTCTATCGCTTTAATCCCCAAGGCGAATGCGCCAAAACAGCCTATCGAAGGCTTAACTATCGTTGCAGTGGATAGGATAGAGCAAGCGCTGGCGAAAGTGCGTGAAATCGACGATTAAGCCGAGGCAAATTAATGTGGGCGCTGAACTTTCTTAGCTCAGCCCCGGCTTGCGTGCTTAAGTCTGCGTTTGCTGCTGACGCAAAGCTGCCGCCGCGGCCACACCGCTGCGTACCGCGGCTTCCAGTGTCGCTGGGTAATCGCTGGCGGTGTAATCGCCAGCTAAATACAAGCCCGTGATGCCGCTGGCTTGCGCAGGGCGGGTCAGCCCCGGGCGGCAACTGAAGGTCGCGCGCTTTTCCGATATGATTTTGTAATCCAAAGGTTCCGCTAAGACTGGCTGGCCCAGGCTTTGACTTAATTGGCGAGCCAAGGCCAGACTGAGTTCCTCGGCAGCTAATTCTAAACTGGCTGCGGCGGCGCTGATAACCACCGCCAGAACGCCAGCCTGGGCCGGGTCAAGCTGGCCGCGGTCAAACACAAACTGACCATACTTTTTCTGCTCGAGCTGATCGCAAAGCGCATAAAAAGCGCGCGGCAGTGTTACTGTTGCGGGATAGCGCAAGTAGCACGTGGTAATCACTTCGTAGTCGTAATCGGGGATCAGCCGCGCTAGCGCCTCGGCTTGCGTCCCGGAATTGTCGGCTAACGTAGCCTGACGCAGCAAGCGCTGCGCTTGATAAGCCTGGGTTGCCAAAACGATGGCGCCATACCTGTCACTGGAATTCGCGGTGTGCACTTGCCAGTCGCCGTTAGCGTGCTGGCTTAATTGCGTAACCGCCTGGCCTGAGCGAATCCCAGCACCCGCCTGTTGCAATGCGTGGGCGCAGGCATCTGGCAAGAGAGCCGATAAATTCAGCTTAGGTAGCAACATATCGGAGGCAGCACGATGCGCGCCCAGACTATCGCGTAACACCGCCAAAAAGACTTTGGCCGAAGCCAGCTCAGGCGCGGTATTCAAGGCTGCAATACAGAGTGGATACCACATCAATTTGCAAAGTCGCTCAGTTTGTTCAAAGCGCGCCAGCAAGTCGCTAACGCTGCAATCCTCATACAAAGTCCAGCCCATCCATTGCGCGGCGCTGGAAAAACGCATCAGCGCCAGCTTGTCAGTCCAGCTCAGGCCGCTGGCGCGGATTAATGCCAGCAAAGTATGCAAAGGTGCAGGCAGGCGCGGTGCCTGGAAATCCATGCCATCATCGCCCGGCGCATACACCATTTGCAAAGGCAAGCGCAAAAACGCTTGTTGCTCAGAAATGCCGAGGCGAGCAATAAATTTGAGGCAAGCGCTGTAAGCGCCCAGCAAGATGTGCTGACCATTATCGAGCGTCAAGTCTTGCCACGCCAGGCTACGGGCGCGGCCGCCGAGTTGCCGGCTGGCTTCGTAAAGATCAAGCTCATAGCCAGCGTCGGCCAGTTCAAGCGCGGCGACGCAACCAGCCCAACCGGCACCGATCACCGCAACTTTAGTTGCTGACATAGGTCTTCCAGGCCAGCCAGAGTTTGCGCAACGGCGTCAGCGAAGTGCGTTGTTTTAATACTTGAAAACCATCAGCGCGGATTTCTTCCAGTAAGGTGCGGTAAATCGCTGCCATGATTAAGCCCGTACGCTGATTTTTCTTATCGGCTTTTGGCAACAAGGCAAAGGCCTCATCGTAAGTCGTTTGCGCGCGCTGGTACTGGAATTCCATTAAGGCGACAAAATTATCGCTGTGGCGCGCATTTAAAATATCGGCAGCGGTGACATTAAATTGCTGTAATTCATTGACGGGCAAATAGATCCGGCCCTTGCGCGCATCTTCACCAACGTCACGGATGATATTTGTGAGTTGAAACGCCAGCCCCAGTTTTTCAGCAAATTCCAGGGTTTGTGGCTGGCTGACGCCAAAAATCCGTGCCGATAAAATCCCCACCACGCTGGCAACATGCCAGCAATACTTTTGCAAGCCGGTGTAATCGAGGTAGCGGGTTTGGTTGAGATCCATTTCCATGCCATCGATGATCGCCAGCAAATGCTCAGGATTCAGTTCGAAGGCCGCCAATTGCGGGTATAAGGCTTTCGTGACTGGGTGCGTCGCTTGTTGTGCCAGCATCGCCTTGATTTCGCCGCGCCACCAATTGAGCTTATTGCGTGCCACCATATCGTCGCTGGTTTCATCGACGGCGTCGTCGACTTCGCGGCAAAACGCATACAAAGCGGTAATTGCGCGGCGTTTGGCAGGCGGCAAAAATAAAAAGCTGTAGTAAAAACTCGAACCACTTTGCGCGGCTTTTTGCTGGCAGTATTCGTCTGGTGACATAATCTAATTGTCGATCACGTAAGGTAAATCAGGGCATTTGGGGACTTCTAAAAACCTCAAATTTGAAAAACCGGCTTCAATAAAATCAATTACTTAGCCTCAGAGAATTACCAAAAATCGGAGTTTTTAGAAGTCCCCATTTTGGAGAACGCTTAGTTTATCGGTCTTGTGGGCGATATTTGCTTGTAAAGCCGCATAAATTAAGCGTTTTCTATTTTTGGAAACTGGCTGGGCCGTGCTAAAGCGGTAAACATGGCAGCTAATAAACGCGGCATTATAGACGGGGTGGCATCAAAAAGCCCAGATTTTCCTGCACAGCGTCGCGGGCAATTGGATTTGGCCGCCACGTAAAGCCGCAACTTCGCGGGTCTGCGGCCTGGTTTTCATGTGGGTAAGATAAACAAATTTGTAATCTGGGAGGCAAATGGCGCAGTCAGAGAAAACCTACTTTCCATTTCGTGACTTATTTGTATTGCGGGCGGATGATACTGGGCCTGGTTTGGCGCAGTTGCATAGTGCTTTGCAAAACGGGCAAGTGCAGGGCGTGCATCTCATGGATTTTGTTGACCAGGATCTGGCATTTCTTGAGCATATCGAGTCACGCCATTTAATACGCAGCCTGTCATTCCAATTTTGCCGCCAGGTGAAGCTACCACGTCTGGCGGCATTTCCGGTGCTTTGCGAATTAAACATCATGGATGAGGGGCGCAAGCTGCCACTCGATTTGGCGGAATTAAGCGCGGCGACACAATTGCGCTATCTGCATGCAAATTGGGGTAAAGGTTTAGCGAATTTGTCGACGCTTAAGCAAGTGCTGCATTTGAACTTACAAGGGGCTAAGCTTAAAAAGTTGGTTGACTATGGCCTGCCAGCACAACTAATCAGCCTGATACTGGATGGTCGTCATCTTGAGGAGTTAACAGGCTTGCAGGATTTGCAAGCCTTGCGCAGCTTGAATCTGGGTATTGGCAGCAAAATGCGTGAATTCGTGTGGCCCGCACAATTGCAGGTCTTGTATTTGAGTGCGCCTCAATTGCAAGCGATAAGCCAATTAAAGGCAATGCCTGAGTTAAACGAATTGCACCTGTTTAAGGCGGCAGCAGGCTTTTCTCTGCAAGATGCGGCGCACTTCAGGCAATTGCATACCCTGGAACTGTCATCGCTTAAGGAGGTGCGTGAATGGTGTGCCTTAAGTGCTTGTCATAGCCTGCGTTCTATCGTGTTAGAAAACGGTGCCAGTATTCCTGATATCGCCTGGATTAAGCCGTTGTCAGGACTAGAACATTTTTGTAGCTATGGCACCGTGATTGCGGATGGTAATCTGCACCCCTTAGCGACCGCTGCGGCATTGAAGGTGACTGGTTTTGATAGTAAGAAACACTATAGCCATACTCAGCAAGCACTTGATTTTATTATCAGCCAGCGTCAGCAAAATGGTGACTTGACGCCATTTGCTGGCGTGGAGCCGCAAATTCTGATGACGCAGCATTGGGGCGCGCTGAGGTTTATGCCAACTAGCGACGGTGCCTGGACTTTTGCGATCGATCATAAACTGAGGCTGGAGTTTTGTAGTCAGCACAGTCAGATGGCAGAGTCTGATTTGCAGCACCATTTGCGCGTTATCGACAATTTGGCGGAGCATGAGGGACGTGTCAGAGCGTTTTTATTCGAGTGCTACGCTAAGCATAAGCATGCGGCAATTACAGCGTTTTTTACGACTTTTTCGACTAGTTTGCCCGCAAAATTAAAATCGGCGGCAAGCGACATGAGCGATGAGTTGATAAATGCACGTATACAGGCGCTGACATTGACCTGCATAAGCTTTTACGATGCAGCCGAGGCGTATCAAATGGTCTGGGATTACACCCTGGAGAACATCGCGGGCGAGCATGTGATTGCCGTTAAATTTGACTGGCAAGGTCAGATACTGGGCCTCAGTATGGAGAGTTAGTCGTGGTTATGCCGGGGTGGCAGCGTCAGATGGCACGGGCAGGCGTATCGCTTGCGCTACAAAAAAAGACTAGCTGATCTGCTGGGGCGCGCATTATAGTATCGGTCTTGTAAAAAAGTTGACTATTTCCATCAAAACCGGAATTTGCATGAACACTTCTAAGAAAATTCAGAAATACCTGGCCTTGAGCGCATTAGCGGCAACTCTGGCAGCCTGTGGCGGTTATGTTTATACGACTGTGGGCGGCAAGGTCAGTGGCCTGGTTGAAGGTGATGCCGTTTATTTAATTACCGATACTGGCTATCGCAAAACCGTCGAGAAAGACGGCAGTTTTGCTTTCGATATTGCCAGTAACGCTAATTACAACATCACGGTTTTGCAGCAACCCTATAAAACCCATTGCGCCATAACCAATGGTAGCGGCAAAATGACGGGCGAAGCTTCGGTGACAAATGTTGCCGTCAATTGCGTTCCCGGTGTACCCATAGGTGGCGCAGTAAGTGGCATGACGGATGGCTCGTCAGTGACACTCGCTTACACAGCGGGTGATCGCACTGATAGCGTGGCAGTCACTGTCAATGCCAGCTTCCAGTTTTCACGTTATGCTGTTGATAAATCTAACTACACCGTGAACGTCGCTCTGGCGCCAGTTGCACAATACTGCAAAGTGAATAACGCAACGGGGACCGTGAATCTGGCAAATCCAGCTGCATCGGCTACCGTCGCAGTGGTGTGTCAGGCTGCAGTTCCGGTTAAATTCACCTTGTCTGGTTTGACCACAGGCACTGCATTGACTCTGGTGAATAATGCGAATGGCGCTGCCGACAAAATCACCCTAAGTACCGATGGAACCTACGCGTTTAATTTCAGCTACCTGAGTGGTGTCAGTTACGCTGTTGCAGTTGCTACGCAACCTAGCGGTCAGACTTGTAAGGTTCAAAATGGTAGTGGTGTGACGGATCTTGCAAATCCGACGGGTGCCAGCAATATTGTGGTAACTTGCGCTAAATCGTAATTGCCAATCAGGTAAAAAACAGCGATCAGATTGATCGCTGTTTTTTTTTGCGGGGGCGAGCTGGAATTGTTGACTGCTTCAGAGTATTTGCAACTGACCAGACTCGTCAAAATAAAAAATCTCTTCGTGCTTAAAGCCCCATTTACCGCCTTTTAAGCGTATAAACGGTTCAAAACTAAAAAAATCGACACTAGCTAGTTCGGCAAAATTATTGGCTTCGATGTAATTGCGTTCATCTCGTTGCTTGACGATGCTGTGGCCTACATTATTGCGGTAATCCAGATTCACAAATCCACTTTGTCTGATGCGTAGATTAGTCCAGTCAAATAATTGTGCGAAAGTGGTTTGCGGTTTGACCCAGGTGCGCATTTCATCGTGCAATTTATTTAAAAAGGTTAAGCCATTGCGGAATTCAATATTCTGCGGGGCTGCGCTGAGCTTGCCATCTTCGATAGCAAATGAGCGCGCACAGTCTCCCCAATGTTGATTGTGGAGTGGGCTTAAGTCTACACTGACCAGGTTGGTGTAACCAACCATTTCTTCACCCGCCTGATACTCTCGTCCGGAAATCGAGATGCAACTGCGCGATCCCAGTAAAACTAAGGCAGGGCAGGCGTAGTACCAGGTCTCATTGCAGCCATGCTCGGCCAGTAAATGTTGCGCACGCAAAGCAATGCTTTGTTCGTTATCTTCAGGACCTATGCTTTGACCGAGCTGATGTAAAACCTGCTTGGCAATTTTTTGCACCCTGGCATGTTCATGAATACTTTGCGAGCTAGGCATGGCGGCGCTTAATCGTCTTTAGGTTGATCGGCAGTGTCTTTTTTTGCTGGGGGATCGGAGCGGGTTACTGCTTTGACTCCTGCAGCAGTGACATCAACTGCAGTGCCAACGACGGCGCTTCCCACTTTTACCGTGGTGCTGACCGCCGCATCGGCAATAGCAATCACCGTGCAGGCGCTGAGCTGATTACACAATGCTAGGAAAACTGCGAAACGAATACAAGGAAAGCTCATGCGGCATAGCGGCAAAAACGGTTTTAAACAGGGCATATCACATCCTAATAGCGCGGACACAGAGTCGTAGCCAGTCAGTTTTGTTTAAGGTGGGGCGCCGTCTGAAGACATCGCCTTGCACCGCTTGAATTTTCTCTAAAATTCGCAATCCACCTTGTACCACCAGTCGTAACTCCCAGCCTAAGCGGCCAGGCAAGCGCAAGCATAAATCACTACCACTTAGCATTAGATCGCGTGCACGCTGGCATTCAAAATCCATTAATTCAGACCAGTTGTCTGGCATCTCACCATTTTGACAGGCCGCAGCAATTTCGTCAGGACTTATTGAAAATTTATTTAAGTCCTCGAGCGGTAAATAAATTCGCTGTTTTTGCATATCGATGGCAACGTCCTGGCAAAAATTAATCAGCTGCAAGGCGCTGCAAATCGCATCGGAAGCTGCCAGATTGGCAGGGCTGGCCGCTTGATACAGTTGCAGCATAATGCGACCGACCGGATTGGCTGAGCGGGCGCAGTAACGCAGCAGACTGCCAAAGTCGGCATAGCGTTTGCAAACCACGTCTTGCTGAAAAGCGTCGATTAAGTCGCGAAATGCGTCAACGGGTAATTGGTGTTGTCGTATAACTTTTTGCAGTTGGTCAAAAAGCTCAGGCACTGGAGTGGCGGTTGCGTCGGCCTTTGTAGTCGGGCTGGTGGTGTCGATGCGATTTAATTGATCGAGATAATTTTGCAGTAAGGCTAGGCGTTGCTGGTCACTCAAATCACCTTCATCGGCAAAATCATCGGCGCTGCGCGCAAATCGGTAAATGCAATGAACTGCCGGACGCAGGTGAGCAGGCAGTAAGAGTGAGGCAACCGGGAAGTTTTCGTAATGATCGACGGACATGAAAATGAATTAATAAATAAATGACTCAAAAGTCATTGGCAAAAAAAATCAGCTTCTCTATAATAACTAACTACCGAGTCAGTTAATTATTTTTTGCGTTGAACGTATGGCCGAACTAAGCTAATTTCGTTCAAGGCGCTCGACTCGCAGAGCAAGTAGTCTTGCTGGTTTCATGGTATAAAGATTAAGTATTGTGCTTTTGGTATTTAGCTTAATCGAGTTTATTGCAATGGTTTAACTAAACTCCCCGGCCTTGCCTGTTTATTCAGTCAGCCCGAATAGTAAAGGAAAAATTCGTGTTAACACTAGAAAACCTGCCCGCGCGCACTCCGGGACTCTCGCAAGAGTCGTTTCCCCCTATCCGAAACTACGCGAGTGGTGTGTTTATGGCTTTACTCATAGGGCTGCTTGCAGCATGTGCCAAGAAAGTCGAGAAGACTGAGGATATTCGTCCAGTCCGAGTGGTGCAGGCAGGGGCGGTGAATGCTGCCAGTTCATTTGAAATTCCGGGTGAAGTCAGAGCGCGGGTTGAGTCGCGTTTGGGATTTCGGGTGCCGGGAAAAATCATTTTGCGTAAAGTGGAGTTGGGTAGTCAGGTCAAAAAAGGGCAATTGCTGATGCAACTTGATCCGCAAGATTTGTCGTTGGCGCAGGCGCAAGCGAAGGCAGGCCTGCTCGCGGCACAAAGCAATCGCGACCTGGCCGCAACGGAGTTTAAGCGTTATCAGGATTTGCGCAGTAAAAATTACGTGGCGGCAGCGGTACTTGATGCCAAGGAAGTTGCCTATAAATCGGCGCAAGCGAGTTTCGAGCAAGCTCAGGCAGCCTATAAAAATCAATCCAATCAAGCGGGCTATACCAGTTTGATTGCAGATGCCGATGGTGTCATTACCGGGATAGACGCTGAAGTCGGGCAAGTGGTCGCGGCGGGTACGCCAGTCGTGCGCATCGCACAAGGCAAAGATATGGATGTTGTGATTGGCGTACCTGAAGATAAAGTCAATCAAATCAAGTCGATGCAGCAATTGCAAATCAAATTGTGGGCTAACAGTGGTGAGCGCTTTGATGGCAAGTTACGCGAATTGTCGCCTTTAGCTGACCCTGCCACGCGCACTTATCTGGCGAAGATTGCGTTTCCTGATGCTAAGGATGGAGCAGCGGATAAGCTTGCGGCCGTGCGATTGGGAATGACGGCAACGGTTAGCTTTAAATCAGCTACGGCAAATTCAGCGATACGCTTACCTATGACTGCGCTGTTCCAGGATAAAAATCAAACCGCGGTTTGGGTGGTACAAGACAATAAAGTGCATATGCAAAAAGTGCAGCTTGCTGGTAGTGATGGTGAGTTGGCTCTGATTAGTGCGGGAATTCAGCCAGGTCAAACCATCGTCACGGCTGGTGTGAATATTTTGAAGAGTGATCAGAAAGTAGCGATTTTAAATAAAGATGCAGTGTCTGAGCCTCAGAAAGCTGCCGCCAACGCAGCAAGCAGTGCTGCCAGTGGGAGCGCTAAATGAGTGACAGCCGTGGATTTAATTTGTCGCGCTGGGCCTTGGAGCATGTGCCCTTGGTGCGCTATCTGATTGTCGTCTTATTGATAGGTGGCATACTCAGTTATAACCGCCTGGGCCAGGACGAGGACCCGCCGTTTACATTTCGCGCTATGGTGGTCCGGGCGATTTGGCCTGGTGCAACCGCATTGCAAATGGCCGATCAGGTGACGGATAAGCTCGAAAAGAAATTACAAGAAACGCCTTATATCGACAAAATTCGTAGTTATTCTAAGCCCGGTGAGACGCTGATTATCTTGCAATTGCGCGAATCGACGCCGCCTAAAGATGTGCCGCAAGCCTGGTATCAGGTCAGAAAAAAAATAGGTGATATTCGTGGCACGCTGCCACCGGGTGTGTTGGGGCCATTTTTTAACGATGAGTTTGGTGATACTTACGGCTCGATTTTTGCGTTAGCCAGTGACGGCTTTAGCTACGACGAAGTGCGTGAGTATGCGGATTTTGTGCGGCAACAATTTTTGCGTGTTCCTTCGGTCGCTAAGGTTGAATTGTTTGGTGTTCAGGATGAAAAAATAAATATCGAGTTTTCCCAGAAAAAATTCTCTCAACTTGGTATTTCTGTGGACGCAATCGCCGCGCAAATTGGTACGCAAAATGGGGTGGAAGCAACGGGTGTGTTGACGACCTCCAGTGAAAATATGCAAGTGCGTGTCAGTGGTGCCTTAATGACGGTTAAGGAGCTGGAAAATCTGCAGTTGCGGGCAAATGGCATGAGTTTCCGTCTGGGTGACTTTGCTGTGGTTAAGCGTGAGTACAAAAATCCGCCACAGGACAAGATGCGATTCAATGGCAAAGAAGTCATAGGCCTGGGTATCTCAATGGAGAAGGGCGGCAACATCATCGATCTTGGGCATAATTTGCAACAGGTGGTGGCAGAAGTTAAAGCAAAGTTGCCAGTTGGGGTCGAGTTGCAGCAGGTAAGTAATCAACCTGACGCGGTGAAAAACTCGGTCGGTGAATTTGTGCGCACTTTGATGGAAGCGGTATTAATTGTGTTGGTGGTGAGTTTTCTGGCGCTGGGTTTGCATACCAAGCCATTCCGGCTCGATATATGGCCGGGTATGGTAGTGGCCTTGACGATACCGCTGGTGTTGGCGATCACCTTCTTGTTCATGCGAATTTTAGATATCGATTTGCATAAAATTTCGCTGGGCGCCTTGATTATTGCGCTGGGTTTGCTCGTAGATGATGCAATTATTGCCGTAGAAATGATGGTGCGTAAGATGGAAGAGGGTTTTTCGCGCTTCGATGCGGCGACCTTTGCCTATACCTCAACGGCTATGCCTATGCTGACCGGAACCTTGATTACGGCAGCAGGCTTCTTGCCTATCGGTCTGGCGAAGTCAGCAGCGGGTGAATATACCTTTTCTATGTTTTCGGTAAATGCACTGGCTTTGATAATCTCCTGGTTGGTAGCGGTAATTTTTACGCCGTATATCGGCTATTTGTTACTCAAAGTGAAACCGCATGCGGGTAGCGATGGCGCGCATGAATTATTTGATACGCCGTTCTATTCACGTTTTCGCGCGGTAGTGAATTGGTGCGTGGAATGGCGCAAAACCACCATGGTGTTGACGTTGGGGGTGTTTGGTTTGGGGGTGTTTGGCTTCAAATTCATTGAGCAGCAGTTTTTCCCGGACTCCAGCCGCCCTGAATTGATGGTGGAATTGTGGTTGCCAGAGGGGGCGGCATTTGCAGCAACCGAAGCACAAGTGAAAAAATTTGAAAAGATGGTGCAGGCGCAGCCAGGTGTAGTGAGTATTACGAGCTATGTCGGGACTGGTAGCCCACGCTTTTACTTGCCATTGGATCAAATTTTTCCACAGACTAACGTGGCGCAGATCGTGGTTTTGCCTAAGGATTTGGCGGCTCGTAGTGAATTACGCACTAAGATTATCGATATGTTTAACCATGACTTCCCAGAAGTTCGTGGGCGCGTAAAATTGTTGCCAAATGGGCCGCCAGTTCCTTATCCGGTGCAATTCCGCGTAACTGGTCTTGAAGTCGCAAAAGTTCGGGAGATTGCCGATCAGGTTAAGCAAGTTATGCGTGCTAATCCAAACACGGTGGGAGTAAACGATAACTGGAACGAGTCGGTGAAAATGGTCAGGCTCGATCTTGATCAGGATAAATTGCGCGCCCTGGGTGTGACTAGTCAATCGGTAATGCGCGTGGCAAATACTATCTTGTCTGGTAGTACTGTTGGGCAATTCCGCGATGGTAATCGCCTGATAGATATCGTTGTCAGGCAGCCTGTTGAGGAGCGAGCCACCATAGAAGCCCTGTCTAACGCCAATGTGCCAACTTCGAGTGGTAAGTCGGTGCCCTTGTCGCAAGTTGCGCGAGTGCAGTTGAGCTGGGAGCCTGGCGTGGTCTGGCGTGAAGGACGTGAATGGGCCGTGACAGTGCAATCCGATATTGTTGACGGCATTCAAGGGCCAACAGTATCGAGCCAGATTGCACCACAACTCAAGGCGATCCAGGATAATTTGCCAGCTGGCTACAAGATTGAATTGGCGGGTGCGGCCGCGGATAGTGGCAAGGCTCAGGCATCGATAGCAGCTAATGTACCGCTGGTAATTTTTATTATCTTTACCTTGTTAATGCTGCAATTGCATAGTTTCTCGCGCTCTTTGCTGGTATTTTTAACCGGCCCCTTAGGGGTGGCGGGTGCCGCTTTGGCCTTATTGTTGTTGCAACGTCCGTTCGGTTTTGTGGCGCAGTTGGGGGTGATCGCCTTATTCGGTATGATTATTCGTAACTCGGTGATATTGATCGATCAGATTGAGCATGATATTGCGGAAGGCGTAAATCCCTGGGAGGCAATTGTTGAATCGGCAGTGCGTCGTTTCCGTCCGATTATTCTGACGGCGGCCGCAGCGGTATTGGCGATGATACCGTTATCGCGGTCCGTGTTCTGGGGCCCCATGGCGGTTGCAATTATGGGTGGCTTAATCATTGCAACAGGCTTGACCTTGTTGTTCTTGCCAGCTTTATACGCTGCCTGGTTCCGCGTTAAAAAGCCTAAACACAATTAAGTCATTTAACGCCGATTGGTTGATCTGAGAATGGGAGTGCAGGCGCGCTCCCATTTTCGTTTCTGAAGGTGGGGCAGGGGTGCGCTTGATTTCGCATGCTTAACTGTAATTTGCTAAATCAATCAGATTATTCTAAAAAAATACCGCACAAGAAGATAAAATCCATTACAATAGCGGGCTAGAGTAGTAAAGCCACTTACTTAAGTTTTGGGCGACAAGTAGTCTCAAAGTCGCCCTTTGCTTTTCTAAATCGGTAAGTGAGCTCATTCCGTAACACTTCATCCCGCGAGGATGGCGAAATTGGTAGACGCACCAGGTTTAGGTCCTGACGCCAGCAATGGTGTGGGGGTTCGAGTCCCCCTCCTCGCACCACAGTATTCTTACTAATATTTGGACGATTTTCATGGCAACTGTAGTCGAAACTTTAGAAAAATTGGAACGCCGCCTGACGATTTCTTTTCCAGTCGCTGATGTGCAAACGGAAGTTGAGAAACGCCTTAAAGTGCGCGCACGTACCGCTAAGGCTCCTGGCTTTCGCCCCGGCAAAGTGCCAATGAAAATGGTGGCACAGCAATATGGCTACGAAATTCAAAACGACGTATTGAACGATAAAATTGGCCAGGCTTTTGCTGTTGCTGCCAATGAAAATGGCTTGCGCGTAGCTGGCTACCCAAGCATAGAGCCAAAAAATGAAGGCGCGGCTGAAGGTGAGTTGAGCTTCAATGCTACGTTTGAAGTTTATCCAGAAGTTACTATTGCAGATTTGGCTACGGCAGAAGTTGAGCAAGTTAAGTCTGAAGTGACTGATGCTGAAATTGATAAAACTATCGAAATCCTGCGTAAACAACGCGTGCATTATCACGTTAAAGGTGAGCAATCGGCTCACGGTGATGGTGGTGCAGATTTGTCTGCGCAAAATTCAGATCGCGTCACTATCGACTTCGTCGGTAAGATTGATGGCGTTGAATTTGCTGGCGGTAAAGCCGATGATTTTGTGTTTGTGTTGGGCGAAGGCCGTATGTTGCCTGAATTTGAAGCGGCAACAGTGGGTTTGAAATTGGGTGAGTCTAAAACTTTCCCATTGTCCTTCCCTGAAGATTACCATGGCAAAGATGTTGCTGGTAAAACAGCCGAGTTCACCATCACTTTGAAAAAATTAGAGTGGGCGCATTTGCCAGAAGTTGACGCTGAATTTGCTAAGACTTTGGGTGTTGAAGATGGCGATTTGCAAAAAATGCGCGCCGACATCAAAGAAAACTTAGAGCGTGAAGTCAAAAATCGCGTTAAGGCGAAAACCAAAGACAGCGTAATGGATGCCTTGCTCAAGCACATCGAATTTGACGTGCCTAAAGCCTTGGTGGCCCAGGATTCTGAACGTTTAGCTGAAATGGCGCGTGCCGATATGTCTGCACGTGGCATGAACGTGGGTTCAGTACCATTCCCAACCGATTTGTTCACAAGTCAGGCGGAGCGTCGTGTACGTTTAGGCTTGATTCTGGCAGAATTGGTGAAAACCAATGATTTGCAAGCCAAGGCAGAGCAAATTAAAGCCCAGGTTGAAGACTTCGCACAAAGCTATGAAGATCCACAGCAAGTTATAAAATACTACTACGCTGATCGTAATCGTTTAGCTGAAGTTGAAGCCCTTGTATTAGAAGAAAACGTCGTTAACTATGTCCTGGGTAAAGCGAAAGTTGCAGATAAAGTTTTGCCTTTCGATGAACTGATGGGTAACCGCGCCTAATTACTGATAAGGAGATCACATGACAGGCATCATCCACAATTCGGCTATAGATACAAATATGCTGGGCATGGTGCCTATGGTGGTGGAGCAGAGTGGGCGTGGTGAACGCGCTTACGATATCTACTCGCGTTTGTTAAAAGAGCGCGTGATCTTTCTTGTTGGTCCTGTAACGGACCAAACAGCGAATCTGGTCGTGGCACAGCTGTTGTTCCTGGAGAGCGAGAATCCAGACAAAGATATTTCTTTGTATATTAACTCGCCTGGTGGTTCGGTTTCGGCTGGTATGGCGATTTACGACACGATGAAATTTATTAAGCCGGATGTGACTACTTTGTGCACAGGTTTGGCTGCATCCATGGGTGCTTTTTTGTTGGCAGCTGGTGCGAAAGGTAAGCGCTTTTCCTTGCCTAATTCGCGCATCATGATTCATCAGCCTTTGGGTGGCGCACAAGGTCAGGCTTCTGACATTGAAATTCAGGCTCGCGAAATACTCTACTTGCGTGAACGCCTGAACTTGATGCTGGCAGAGAATACTGGTCGTAGTCTCGATCAAATTGCTAAAGATACAGATCGTGATAATTTCATGTCGGCTGATGCAGCTGTTGAGTACGGTTTGATTGATAAAGTGCTGACCCATCGCGCTTGATCATGAAAAAACATCGAACGCCCGTGCTTAAACACGGGCGTTTTTTTATGTCTGAAATTGCTTTAAACCCAGAGTAAGATTGTGACGAAAATCGCTTTTGCGGTTAATATGTAGACGTATTGAATAATTTAATCCTTTAAAACACGAGCTATGTCCGAAAAAAAATCCTCCAATGGTGAAAAGTTATTGTATTGCTCTTTTTGTGGCAAGAGTCAGCATGAGGTCAAGAAGTTAATTGCCGGGCCATCGGTGTTTATTTGTGATGAGTGTATTGATTTATGTAACGACATTATTCGCGATGAGGTGGGTGAGGTCGATAACATCAATAATGCTAAAACCGAACTGCCTACCCCTAAGGAAATTACTGATTTGCTCGATCAGTATGTAATTGGTCAGGAAAAGGCAAAACGCATACTTGCCGTGGCTGTTTATAATCACTATAAACGCCTTAAGCATTTAGGTAAGAAAGATGATGTTGAACTCGCAAAGAGTAATATTTTGCTCATAGGTCCAACTGGTTCGGGTAAAACTTTGTTGGCGCAAACCTTAGCGCGCATGCTCAATGTACCTTTCGTCATCGCTGATGCGACAACCCTGACTGAGGCGGGGTATGTTGGTGAGGACGTTGAAAATATCATCCAGAAATTACTGCAAAATTGCAATTACGAAGTCGAGCGTGCTCAGAAGGGCATCGTCTATATCGATGAAATCGATAAGATTTCGCGTAAGTCTGATAATCCCTCAATTACACGTGATGTTTCAGGCGAGGGTGTGCAGCAGGCTTTACTGAAATTGGTTGAAGGTACAATGGCTTCTGTGCCACCTCAAGGTGGACGTAAGCACCCGAACCAAGATTTCATACAAATCGATACCACCAACATTATGTTTATTTGCGGTGGCGCCTTTGATGGCTTGGCGAAAATTATCTCTGATCGCTCCGAGCGTTCTAGCATAGGCTTTGCTGCATCGGTAAAGAGTCAAAGTGAAAAAAATGCCAGCGAATTGATGATGGAAGTCGAGCCTGAAGATTTAATTAAGTTCGGCATTATTCCTGAATTAATCGGTCGGTTGCCAGTCATTGCTACGCTGACCGAGTTGGGTGAAGATGCGTTGATTCAAATTTTGGTAGAGCCAAAGAATGCCTTGATCAAGCAATATAGCAAGTTGTTGAACATGGAAGGGACTGAGCTAGAGGTGCGTCCAGGTGCGTTGCAAGCTATTGCACGTAAAGCAATTGCGCGCAAGACTGGGGCGCGTGGCCTGCGTTCAATTATTGAACATGCTTTACTTGATGTTATGTATGACTTGCCAAACCATCAAAATGTACAAAAAGTCGTGATTGACGAAAACACGATTACTCAGGGGGCTAAGCCATTGTTGATTTATCACGATGCGCCAAAAGTTGCCGGAGCCTGAGTTTGTGTAACAGCGATAAAAAGAAGGGGGGATTTTCCCCCTTTTTGTTTGTCTATCCCTTAAACTAAAACGACACAAGCCGGTGAGATTGATGCTGGGCTGGCACTTTGCCGGGATACAGAAATATTGATTTCAAGAATTTTATTGGGCTGGGCTTGTGTTTTTGCCTTCAGTGCCAACATAGTGACCAAGAAATTCAGAAAGGTGCGCCATGACAACTATACCTATGACAGAACCAAGTAAGCTGCCTTTGTTGCCACTGCGCGATGTGGTCGTATTCCCTCACATGGTAATCCCTTTATTTGTGGGGCGACCAAAGTCCATTCGAGCGCTGGAAGCGGCAATGGATCAAGGTAAGTCGATAATGCTTGCAGCGCAAAAAGCCGCAGCGAAAGACGAGCCTGGGGCCGAAGATATTTATGAAATTGGCTGTGTAGCTAATATTTTGCAAATGCTGAAGTTACCTGATGGCACAGTAAAAGTGTTGGTCGAAGGTGCGCAGCGCGCAAAAATTGACGACATCACCGATGGTGAGAGTCATTTCACCGCAAATTTGACACCCATACAGCAGGCGGATGAGGATGATGCTGAGGTCGAGGCTATGCGCCGCGCAATCATTCAACAGTTTGATCAGTATGTGAAATTAAATAAGAAGATCCCGCCTGAAATTCTGGCGTCGTTATCGGGTATCGATGATGCTGGTCGTTTAGCGGATACGATAGCGGCGCATCTGCCGTTAAAGCTCGAGCAAAAACAAGTCATTCTTGAAATTTTCAGTGTGGGTAAACGCCTGGAGCATTTACTTGGTCAACTCGAGGGCGAGTTAGACATACTGCAAGTTGAGAAACGTATACGCGGACGTGTTAAACGTCAGATGGAAAAATCACAGCGCGAATACTATTTGAATGAGCAAGTTAAGGCGATTCAAAAGGAATTGGGTGAGGGCGAAGAAGGCGCCGACATCGATGAGTTAGAGAAGAAAATTATCGCTGCAAAAATGCCTAAAGAGGCTCGCGATAAAGCTCTGGCTGAGCTCAAAAAGCTCAAGATGATGTCGCCCATGTCGGCAGAAGCGACCGTGGTGCGTAATTACATAGATACCATTGTTAATTTGCCTTGGAAGAAGAAATCCAAAGTTAATAATGATTTGAGTAATGCAGAAAAAGTTCTCGAAGACGAGCATTTTGGGCTCGAGAAAGTCAAGGAACGCATACTCGAGTATTTGGCTGTGCAGCAGCGCGTAGATAAACTCAAGGCGCCTATTTTGTGTCTGGTCGGCCCTCCAGGTGTGGGTAAGACTTCGCTGGGGCAGTCGATAGCTCGTGCGACCAATCGTAAGTTTGTGCGCATGGCGCTCGGTGGGGTTAGGGATGAGGCTGAAATTCGCGGCCATCGTCGTACTTATATCGGCTCTATGCCGGGCAAGATTTTGCAAAGCCTGAGTAAAGTCGGGGTTCGCAATCCTTTGTTCTTGCTCGATGAGGTTGATAAGATGGGGGCGGATTTCCGCGGTGATCCGTCGTCTGCCTTGCTGGAGGTATTGGACCCTGAGCAAAATCACACATTTTCCGACCACTATATCGAAGTGGATTTTGACTTGTCGGATGTGATGTTTGTTGCGACCTCAAATTCTTACAATATTCCTCCGGCATTGCTCGATCGTATGGAGGTGATACGTTTGTCGGGTTACACCGAAGATGAAAAAACCAGCATTGCGCAACGCTATTTGTTGCCTAAGCAAATTAAAAATAATGGCTTGAAAGAAGCGGAAATTCAGGTTGCCGAAACGGCGATACGCGACATCATTCGTTATTACACGCGTGAAGCGGGTGTGCGTTCATTAGAGCGCGAACTGGCAAAAATTTGCCGTAAAGTCGTGAAGATGTTGTTGCTTAAAAAGAGCGAGAAAAAAGCCCAGATTACCTCCAAAAATTTGGATAAGTATTTGGGTGTGCGCCGTTACGACTTTGGTATGGCAGTGAAAGAAAATCAAATCGGACAGGTTGTGGGCTTGGCCTGGACCGAGGTTGGTGGCGATTTGCTGACCATAGAAGCCGTCACTATGCCAGGTAAGGGCGGCGTGATACGCACAGGTACCTTGGGTGATGTCATGAAAGAGTCGATTGAGGCTGCTCGTACCGTGGTGCGTAGCCGCGCTAAGCGACTGGGTATTGCAAACGATGTCTTTGAAAAAACTGATATTCATATCCACGTGCCAGAAGGGGCGACCCCAAAGGATGGTCCTTCTGCGGGCATTGCGATGACTACGGCATTGGTATCGGTGTTTACCGGTATCCCTGTGCGTGCTGATGTCGCCATGACGGGTGAAATTACCTTGCGCGGTGAGGTTTTGCCTATCGGTGGTTTGAAAGAGAAATTGTTAGCGGCGCATCGTGGCGGTATTAAAACGGTGTTGATCCCTGAGGAAAATGCTAAGGACTTGGCGGAAATACCTGAAAACGTGAAAAACAAGCTCGAAATTATTCCTGTGCGTTGGATTGATAAAGTGCTCGAGGTCGCGCTAGAGCGGGCGCCCACCGCTTTGCCTGATGAAGAGTTAAAGGTGGCAGCTAATCCTGAAAAAAAGGAAGAGTTGGCTCAGCTTAAACATTAAACTTATCGGTGTTTAAGCTGGGCGCAAGGGTTTGCACTTGGTATTGATGGATAGTCCTGAGTGCAAAACCTGATTTAGTCAGATAAAACAAACCCCATCATGTTGGCAAACAGATGGGGTTTGTTTTTTTTGTGCGGCAAGTTGTGGCGCGAAATCTATCAAATGAGGGACCGGCAGCGTGTTCAACCTCGTCTCAATTCTTAAATGCTTTCATATGGGCGGATGCTGATTGCCGCCGTAATTTGCTACGCTACACCTTATTTGAGTGATGACTGCGCTGTGGATTATGCGATGGACGAAGGCATGAATTGCCTGTGCAGGCGCAACTTATATCCCGCAACGCAATAAGCCAACAGCTAAACCTTCAATATGAAATTGTTCATCGCCGGTGTTGACGTGTATCACGGGGAAGTCTGGATTTTCAGGAAGTAAATCAACGCCGTGAGCATGTTGTCGCAGGCGTTTAACGGTGACTTCGTCACCAAGGCGTGCGACGATGATTTGACCGTTGCGAGCTTCATCCGTTTTTTTTACGGCAAGTAAATCACCGTCCAGTATGCCAGCATCACGCATCGACATGCCGCGCACTTTGAGCAGGTAATCGGGGCGTGCACTAAATAGTTGCGTATCAACCTGGTAGTGACTTTCTATGTGTTCGTTAGCCAGGATGGGGGAGCCTGCAGCGACCCGGCCAACCAAAGGGAGTTGGATTTGCGTCAGTCGTTGCATATTGTTCATCAGGTCGCCCGTAATGTGTTGTGACAGGCTGGATTCGAGCAGGCGTATGCCGCGCGAGGTACCGGCGCAGATTTCTATCACACCCTTACGTGCCAATGCCTGCAAATGCTCTTCTGCTGCATTGGTGGAGCGAAAACCTAATTGATTGGCGATTTCCGCGCGGGTTGGTGGAAAGCCCGTTTTTTGTATTGCGTCTTTTATTAAGTTTAATATCTGTTCCTGACGGGCTGTGAGCTTAAGCATGGCAAATCCTTGAGGGTAGAGTGCGATTGATGGTTCTATCAAAAGCGCGAGCTGTATAGCTGACCAGACTGTATTTTTATACAGTAAGTCTAATATTGCAAGTTCTTAATCTGAAAAAATGCTGCGTTAGTGGAAAAGTGAAGCGCGATGTGGTGAGGCGGGATTGTTAAGGCGGCGCAGGGGAGGGTGCGTGGGTAAATTGTTTGAATTATTTTTCTGGCTGAGTTATGATAGCGGGCTTTCCTCTTCCTGCACTCGTCTTGACGCCGAGGCAGGCATAATTATTGTCCAAAAGGAGAATATATGCGTCATTATGAAATCGTATTTATCGTCCATCCAGACCAAAGCGAGCAAGTGCCTGCGATGATCGAACGTTACAAAAACACAGTAACTTCGCGCAACGGTGCAGTGCATCGCGTTGAAGACTGGGGTCGTCGTCAATTAGCTTACATGATCCAAAAATTGGCTAAAGCGCACTATGTTTGCATGAACATCGAATGCGACGCTGAAACTTTGGTTGAATTGGAAACCGCTTTCCGTTTTAACGATGCTGTATTGCGTCATCTGACTGTCAAGATGAAAAAAGCAGAAACAGCTCCATCGCCAATGATGAAAGCAGTTCAAAAAGAAGACGCAGCTAAAGCACAACGTGCTGAAGCCTCTGCTGCTTAATATTTGGTTGGTGTAAAGAAGACGAGTGAATCAACTGAGTTTGCAGGCGCAGGTAATAGAACGGTCGGTGATCCGCTATACCCCTGCAGGCGTTCCGGTGGCAAGTGTGGTGCTGGCTTATGCTGGTGAGGTGTTGGAGGCGGGTGTGATACGCACCATAAGCCTTGAAATTAACGCAATTGCCTTGGGTCAGTTATCGTCGGCCTTGCAAAGCTTGGCGACGGAACAAGTTGCACTTTTTACTGGTTTTCTTGCCCGCAAAAATCGTAATAGCAAGAGTTTGGTGTTCCATATTACGAACATTGAACCGATTTGATAGATTAGGAGCCAATCATGGCATTCGGTAAAAAATTCGACAAAAACAAAATGAAGCAAAAGCGCCAACAACAAAATCCTTTGTTTAAGCGCAAAAAATTCTGCCGTTTTACAGCAGCTCAAGTAGAACGCGTTGACTACAAAGATGTCGACACACTCAAAGATTTCATCCAGGAAAACGGCAAAATCATGCCAGCTCGCTTGACTGGTACTAAGGCCTTGTATCAACGTCAGGTTGACACTGCAGTAAAACGTGCACGTTATCTGGCTTTGTTGCCTTACACTGATCTGCACACAGCCTGATTTACGACTGGATACTAGGAGAAAATAATGCAAGTAATTTTGTTGGATAAAGTCGTTAATCTCGGCAATCTGGGTGATGTAGTTCGTGTTAAAGATGGTTATGCACGTAACTTCTTAATCCCACAAGGTTTGGCACGTCGTGCTACACAAGCTGCTATCGCTGAATTCGAAGCACGTCGTGCTGAATTGGTGAAATTGGCTGCTGAAAAATTGGCTGCTGCTCAAGCTTTGGGTGAAAAACTGGCTGGTTTGACATTGCAAGTTGCACAAAAAGCAGGTGTAGATGGTCGTTTGTTTGGTTCGGTAACCAACTTTGACATCGCTGAAGTTTTGGGTAAACAAGGTTTTGCTGTTGAAAAAGCAAAAGTACGTTTGCCACAAGGTCCATTGAAAATCGTTGGTGATCACTCGGTATCAGTTGCTTTGCATACTGATGTTGTAGTTGATATCACGATCGCTGTGGTTGGTGAAGCTTAATTAGTTTTGCGCCGCAGAAAAAAGCCGGGTTTAACCCGGCTTTTTTTATTGGTGTGGGCACTGAATTTTTGGTCTTGCAGTCACGGCGATTTGTGTGAAAAACTAAAATTTTCTTTCTAAAGTTGCTTTGCACGCAAGTATAGTTTGGGTTTTCGTTATGAATAGCGGTTATAATTCGCGCCATGAAAAAAGAGTCTGATCCACAATTAGAATCCCTGCGTGTACCGCCTCATTCGATTGAGGCTGAGCAATCCGTACTCGGTGGTTTATTGCTCGATAATGCGGCCTGGGATCGTATCGCTGATTTCATAGGCGAGGATGATTTTTATCGCTATGACCATAGACTGATTTTTCAGTGCATGGTGAAACTGATTAATTCTACAAAACCTGCCGACGTTATTACGGTTTATGAGGCCTTGACCACCATTGGTAAGGCAGAAGATGCGGGTGGCCTGGCTTACTTAAATGCGCTGGCGCAAAATACGCCGTCGGCGGCGAATATCCGTCGTTATGCTGAAATCGTGCGTGAGCGCGGGATTTTGCGAAAATTGATTACGGCGGCCGATGAGGTCGCGGGTAACGCTTTAAATCCTCAGGGTAAAGAAGTTAAGCAATTGCTGGATGAGGCCGAAGCAAAGATTTTTGCGATTGCTGAAGATGGTTCGCGCGGTGCTAAGGGCTTTGTGCCTATTCAACCGTTGTTGACGCAAGTGGTAGAGCGCATCGACGAATTGTATAACCGTGAAAACCAAAATGATATTACTGGCGTGCCAACCGGCTTTGTCGATCTGGATCGCATGACGTCCGGCTTGCAACCAGGTGACCTGGTGATTGTCGCAGGCCGTCCATCTATGGGTAAAACCGCGTTTTCATTGAATATTGGTGAAAATGTGGCGATCGATAGTGGTTTGCCAGTGGCGGTGTTTTCTATGGAAATGGGTGGCGCTCAGCTGGCGATGCGTATGTTGGGGTCGGTAGGGCGTCTGGATCAGAGTCGTTTGCGTATTGGTAAGCTTAGCGATGATGATTGGCCGCGTTTGACCCACGCGATCCAGAAAATGAATGAGGCGCAGCTCTACATCGATGAAACGCCGGCGCTCAGCTGTATCGAATTGCGTGCCAGGGCGCGGCGCTTATCGCGTCAATGCGGTAAGTTGGGACTGATTATTGTCGATTACCTGCAATTGATGACGGGTAGTTCGCCAGGTGAAAACCGTGCGACTGAAATTTCTGAAATTTCACGTAGCTTGAAAGGTTTGGCTAAGGAGTTACACTGTCCCTTGATTGCGTTGTCACAGCTGAATCGCTCTTTGGAGCAGCGCCCGAATAAGCGCCCGGTTATGTCAGATTTGCGCGAATCTGGCGCGATTGAGCAAGATGCCGATGTGATTATGTTTATTTATCGCGATCAGGTGTACAACCCCGATTCCCCGGATAAGGGGACTGCTGAAATTATCATCGGTAAGCAGCGTAACGGGCCGATAGGCTCCGTGCGCCTGGCTTTTCTGGGTGAATATACTAAGTTTGATAACTACGTTGGTTCATTGTCGATATATGGCGACAGTGAATAAAACAAATCTGATGTAGCTGGTGATTTGCAGCTATCATCACGCAAGTTTTGTAACCATAGGTTACGAGTCACGCGCCTGACACAGCGTGTCAGGTGTTTGTTAAGCCAAATCCATCTTTTAAAAGTGCAAGTGAGATCACTATGTTTGGACGTTTGATGCCCACAGAGGGCAAGTTTTTTGAATTATTTAACCAACACGCTGACCTCTGTGTCAAAGGCTCTAAAGAAATGCTGGCCTTGATGACCAATTTCGATGACCTGGAAAGCCGTGTGCATGCAATCGAAGGTGTGGAAAAGCAAGCCGATGCGGTCACCTACCAAACTATCGATTTATTGCATAAGACCTTTATTACGCCGCTCGATCGTGATGATATTCATAAGCTCATCACGCGCATGGACGACATTCTGGACTTGCTGGAAGACGCGGCGCAAACCATATCGCTCTATGATATCCGTGAAATCACACCGGAAGCCAAACGTTTGGCAGAGCTTTGCTTAGGTTGCTCGGAAAAGATGCGTCAAGCCGTTGGCTTGTTGCACAACATGGATAATTCGCGTGAAATTCTGTCGATTTGTGAAGAAATCGATCGTCTCGAATCTGACGCCGATCACGTCATGCGTGCTGCCATGTCAAAACTGTTCCGTGATGAACCGGACGTGCGTAATCTGATTAAGCTCAAAGCGATCTATGAGATTTTGGAAACCGTCACCGATCGTTGTGAAGATGTTGCCAATATTATCGAAGGTATCGTTGTTGAAAATGCCTGATCGGACTCAGGGAGTGCAAGCTCCCGGGTTGGTTCAAGATGCTTTAGTCTGAATAAGAGTTTGATTCATGCATACTATACAAATCAGTATTTACGTCATTGGTGGCCTGGTTTTACTGGCGCTGCTATTTGATTTTATGAATGGTTTCCATGATGCCGCGAATGCAATTGCAACGGTGGTATCAACTGGCGTATTAAAGCCGCAAACTGCGGTGGCGATGGCGGCCTTGTTTAATGTGGTGGCGATATTTTTCTTTCAGTTGAAAGTCGCTTCTACCGTGGGGAAGGGCACCATAGACTCACAAATTATTGACCATTACGTCGTTTTTGGTGCTTTGGTTGGTGCGATATTTTGGAATGTGCTGACCTGGTATTTCGGTATACCTTCGTCGTCCTCGCATGCCTTGATTGGTGGTTTAGTGGGTGCCGCTGTGGCTAAAGCGGGTACGGCTTCGTTGATAGGCGCAGGCTTATTCCGTACCATCGCTTTCATCATTGTTTCACCTTTGCTCGGATTTATTTTGGGCTCCTTGATGATGCTGCTGGTGTCGTGGTTATTTGTGCGCTCAACCCCGCGCAAAGTCGATATCTGGTTCCGCCGTTTGCAATTGGTGTCAGCCTCGATGTATAGCCTGGGTCATGGTGGTAATGATGCGCAAAAAACCATGGGTATTATCTGGATGCTGTTAATCGCAGGTGGTTATGCCAGTGCAGCCGATAAAGTGCCGCCGATGTGGGTAATCCTGTCGTGTTATGCGGCAATTGGTTTGGGTACTTTGTTTGGTGGCTGGCGTATCGTGAAAACCATGGGGCAGAAAATCACCAAGCTCAAACCAGTAGGCGGTTTTTGTGCCGAAACTGGTGGCGCAATCACCTTGTTTATTGCCACGGCCTTGGGTATTCCGGTATCAACTACACACACGATTACTGGCGCGATTGTCGGCGTCGGTTCGTCGCAAAAAATGTCGGCAGTACGCTGGGGTGTCGCAGGAAACATCGTCTGGGCCTGGATTTTCACTATTCCAGCGTCTGCCTTTGTGGCGGCAATTGCCTGGTGGATAGGCACGAAAATCATGTAAGTCGGCTTAAAAGCCGTGCACTTCTCAAGCCAGCTGTCTTCTGCAGCTGGCTTTTTTACTTCGGTATTTACTGCAATGCGGCGTTGCCTTGGAAACGCTTTATTGATGCGGCTTTTCAGCTATATCTGGGCACTTCTAAAAACCTCGATTTCTAGCAATTTGATGAGGCTAAGTAGTTGATTTTATTGAAGCCGTTTTTTTAAATTTGAGGTTTTTAGAAGTGCCCATCTCTGAAAAGCCGTGCCCATGTTGCGTTTGCAGAGGGTTTTTGGAAGTTATTGGATAGATTCTGCCGCGACATTCTCGTTTCGCCTGAGCTAAGTACTATTCAGTGAGCGCATTTCCTAGGATAATTCAGTTTTTGCCTACTCTTGCTGACACCATGTCATATCAAGTCCTTGCGCGTAAATACCGCCCAAAGAATTTCTCCACCTTAGTTGGGCAGGAGCACGTGGTTCGTGCGCTCACTCATGCGCTGGAACAGCAACGCTTACATCATGCGTATTTATTTACCGGAACACGTGGTGTCGGTAAAACCACCTTATCGCGCATTTTGGCGAAATCACTGAATTGCGAAACCGGGGTCACGGCCAATCCTTGCGGTCAGTGTGAAGCTTGCCTGGCGATTGACGCGGGACGTTTCGTTGATTATATCGAAATGGATGCAGCCTCTAATCGCGGTGTCGATGAAATGGCCAGCTTGCTTGAGCAAGCGATTTATGCGCCATCCAATGCGCGCTACAAAGTGTACATGATAGACGAGGTGCACATGCTGACTAACCACGCCTTTAACGCGATGTTAAAGACGCTGGAAGAGCCACCTGCGCACGTTAAGTTTATTCTGGCAACCACCGATCCCCAAAAAATTCCTGTTACGGTATTGTCGCGCTGTTTGCAGTTTAATCTTAAGCAAATGCCACCGGGCCATATCGTCAGCCATCTGGAAAACATTCTCACACAAGAGCAAATCAGTTTTGAAGTGCCTGCCTTGCGTTTGCTGGCACAAGGCGCACATGGCTCGATGCGCGATGCCTTGTCCTTGACCGATCAGGCGATCGCGTATGCAGCCGGCACCGTCAGTCTGAATGCGGTGCAGGGAATGCTGGGGGCGTTGGATCAGGCCTATTTGTTACGCATAGTCGAAGCATTAGTGCAGCAAGATGGGCAGGCACTGTTAGCAGTGGCCGATGAAATGGCAGCACGCAGTTTATCGTATAAAAACGCCTTGCAAGATCTGGCGGGTTTATTGCAGCTAATCGCATTGGCGCAACTGGTGCCAGCGGCTTTAGCTACCGATGTGCCGGAACGCGAAAATCTGCTCAGCCTGGCGCAGCAGCTCGATGCCGAGACGGTGCAATTGTATTACCAGATTGCGGTGCATGGCCGAAATGATCTAGGCCTGGCACCTGATGAATATGCTGGCTTTACCATGTGTTTATTGCGTATGCTGGCATTTCATCCGGCACGTATGGCAGCGGCGCCGACCAACTCAGCTCAGACTGGACCTTCTGCGGCATTGCCACGACGTCCAGTGGCTATGGCGTCGTCGCCTAATCAGGCAATGATGGCAGCGCAAACCAGCAACAGTAAACCGGAATCCAGCCCGCCTGCGGCACAAAATGTGCTGGCGACGCCAGCTATACCTGCGCCGACTGCGCATCAGGCTGTGGCAGCAGCAACACCTGCTACGAACCTAACACCCGCTGCCTCAGCCGCATCTCGCCCCGCTAATCCGGCTGCTGCCGCGCTGGCTGCGGCACGTGCGGCCAGCATGAAAACCCAGGGCAAAGCGTCGACGCCAAACCCAGTCTCAGCACCTGCGCCCCATCACCCAGCTGTGGTAAATCCGCCGAGTGCGTCGACTAACTCAATTGTCGCAAACAATCTCAGCCAGGCTGCCACCAGCACGGCAGTTGCTCAGGATAATGCGCCAGTACCTGCAACAAGTCAGGTGGTAACAGCCTCTGCCACACCAGCGAAGACCGTGAATCAGGCTGTAAAGCCCGCAGTTCAGTCTGCGTCAGCCGCGACCCCTGAAATTGATTTGCCACCTTGGGATCTGCCTGATTCCTTGCCAGAGTCTGTGGCGGCGATGGCGATGGATGACTTGCCGCCGCCCTGGGACGATTATCAGGCGGCTCCCGCACCGGCTGCTTTTGCGGCTGGCGATTTAAGCGCTGCGACACCGGTTGCGCCCGAGCCAGCCACGAAAAATTTGCCAGCACCTGTAGTCGCAGCGGATCGTGAGTTGGCAACGGGCGCGGTTGCTGAATTGAATTGGGATGGCAATTGGCCTGCACTGGCGGCACAATTGCCAGTACGCGGGATCACGCAGCAGTTGGCACAACAGAGTGAATTAGTGCGCTGTCAGCGCGAAGGTAATACGCAAGTATTTAAATTGCGTGTACCATTGCCGACTTTGTTGTCCGCAGGCAGCGTTGAAAAATTGAATGAGGCGCTGACGCAAAAATTCAATTGCGCAGTGCGCATAGAAAGTGAAATAGGTGCAGTCGAATTAACCGCCAATGCGGAAGCGATTGCAGCGCGCGATTTAAAGCAAAAGCAAGCCGAAAGCAGTATTGCCAGCGATGGTTTTGTGCAAGCTTTGATACGTGATTTTGCGGCCAGTGTGGTGGCAAGTAGCATACGCCCTATCTGAGTACGTCGCGCGCACTGACTATGGATTGCCGGGCTTAGCAATTTGTGAAGAGCGGTTACGGTTCAGGCTAACTAAGTTAGTTGTTAGCAAGCTTGGAATGATGATAATTGAAGGAGAAGTAAAATGATGAAAAACCAATTAGCTGGCTTGATGAAGCAAGCGCAAGCCATGCAAGATAATTTGAAAAAAGCCCAGGATCAATTGGCTTTAGTTGAAGTTGAAGGTCAGGCTGGTGCTGGTTTGGTCAAGATCACCATGACCTGCAAGAACGACGTGAAGCGCGTTAGCATCGATCCATCTTTGCTGGCTGATGACAAAGACATGCTGGAGGATTTGGTCGCCGCCGCTTTTAATGACGCGGTACGTAAAGCTGAAGCCACTTCGCAAGAAAAAATGGCGTCACTGACTGCTGGCATGCCTTTGCCGCCTGGTTTCAAAATGCCATTTTAATTGCCGATGTTGCAGCGTCCCGATAGCCTCGAAGCCTTAATACTCGCCTTACGTCATTTACCTGGGGTAGGGCCGAAGTCGGCGCAACGCATGGCTTACCACTTGCTGCAACATGATCGCGAAGGTTTGGCAGTGCTGGGTAATGCGGCCTTGGATGCTTTGCAGAAAATTCAGCACTGTCAGCGCTGCAATACCTATAGCGAAGTGGATGTTTGTAATTTGTGCCAGGATGCCGGGCGCGACGCGACACAATTATGTATAGTCGAAACGCCCACGGACCAGATGATGATAGAGCAGACTTTGCTGTTTAAAGGCCTGTACTTCGTTTTAATGGGGCGGCTGTCACCTTTGGATGGTATCGGTCCGAAGCAAATCCAGTTCGAAAAATTACTGCAGCGGGCATTGGATGGTACGGTTAAAGAAGTCGTGCTGGCGACAAATTTCAATAATGAGGGGGAAGCAACTGCGCACTACATCAGCGAAATGCTGAAAGCGCGTGGCTTGCAAGTCAGTCGATTGGCGCGCGGTGTGCCAGTTGGTGGGGAACTCGAATACGTTGATCCTGGTACTATCGCCCGAGCCTTGTTAGATCGGCGTAGTACTTAATGCAGTTTTTATAAAATTACGCAGCTTATGATCTTGCTCAGTGGCGAACAAAAAGATAAGTTACGACAACAGTGGTATGCCTTAATCCGGCCGCTGGCTGAGCATGCCGAATACGCCACCGAAGTCTGGCAAGTGCTGGATAAGCACTACTCCGAAGGGCATCGCGATTACCATAATTTCACCCACATTCAGGCCTTGTTAAATCATGCGCAAAGTTTTGCGCATTTGATTAAGCATGCGCCAGTGTTGTATCTGGCAATCTGGTTTCATGATGTGATTTACGATACCAAGGCTCACGATAATGAGTTAAAGAGCGCGCAACTGGCTGAGAAATTGCTGGGTAAGCTAGGGGTGGATGCCGCAGTGATTCAGCATGTGCAACAGTGCATATTGGCGACAGCGCGCCATGAAATCCCTCAGGCCAAGGTGGTGGCAGCGGACTTGCCCTTGTTTTTGGACATCGATCTGGCAATTTTAGGCAGCCCACCTGAAGCCTATGCGCATTACACTCAGGCGATACGCAATGAATACCGCTGGGCCATGGCGCCTTTATATCGCAGCGGCCGAGCCAAAGTCTTGCAACGCATACTGGAGCGGCCAGAGCTCTATTTTACCAGCGAGTTACGGCTACGCTTTGAAGCGCAGGCACGTGAAAATCTGCAGCGCGAAATTAAAAAATTAAGTTTTTTCTGAGATGACGACAGCCAACACCGCCACACCGCAAGCCACTGGATTTGGCCCCTTACAGGGTATTAAAGTGCTGGAACTAGGCACATTAATAGCCGGGCCGTTTTGTGCGCGCATGCTTGCTGAATTTGGCGCGGAAGTCATCAAGATTGAGGCGCCAGAGCAAGGGGATCCGTTGCGCCACTGGCGTGTTCTGCATGAGGGAACCTCGCTGTGGTGGCGGGTTCAGGGGCGAAATAAGAAAAGTCTGGCCTTGAATATGAAAACCCCAGAGGCTCAGGAACTGGCGCGAAAGTTGGCGCTGGATGCAGATATCATCGTCGAAAATTATCGCCCTGGGGTGTTGGAGAAGTGGGGGCTGGGTTACGAGCAATTGCGCGCGATAAATCCTGCCACCATCATGGTGCGCTTATCGGGTTATGGCCAAACCGGGCCTATGCGTGATTTGCCAGGCTTTGGCGCTGTGGGCGAGGCCATGGGCGGTTTGCGTTATGTCTCCGGGCATGCCGACCGGCCGCCGGTGCGTGTGGGTATTTCTATCGGTGACTCGGTGGCGGCATTGCACGGCGTGATCGGCGCGATGATGGCCTTGCGCCATCGCGATCAGACAGGTGGGCGCTGGAATGGGCAAGCGGCTGAGGCTACACGTGCGGGCCAGGGGCAATTGGTGGATGTGGCGCTGTATGAATCGGTGTTTAATTTAATGGAATCACTGGTGCCCGAATATGATCTGGCTGGTGTGGTGCGTGAACGTACCGGCGGGGCCTTGCCTGGCATCGTGCCATCGAATACTTATAGCACAGCTGATGGTGAGAATGTCGTCATAGCAGGAAATGGGGATGCCATTTTTGTGCGGCTGATGCAGGCGATACAGCGCACCGACCTGGCGCAGGATCCGCAACTGGCGCGCAATGATGGCCGGGTCGCGCGTACCGAAGAAATCGATAGGGCAATACAAGATTGGACAGCACAACATACCGTGGACTTTGTGGTGTCACATTTAAGTGCGGCCGACGTGCCGGTTGCTAAAATTTTCTCGGTCAAAGATATGCTGAATGACCCGCAATTCCTGGCTCGCAATATGTTTGAACAGCATAATTTGCCGGACGGGCAAGCGCTGAAAGTGCCAGCGATCAGCCCTAAACTGTCCGCGACGCCTGGGCAAACGCAATGGTTGGGGCCAGAATTGGGGCAACACAGCGATGAGATATTGCATGCGCTCGGCTACACCCCGGCGCAGATTGCCGCCTGGCGCCAGCGAGGGATAGTCGCTTAGTTTGGATTAGGCTCGCGGCTAGCTGTTAATGCAGGGTTTTCAGGTATTCGCGTATGCCAGCGAGCAGCATTTCGACCGCCATCGCGGTCAGTATCAAACCCATCAAACGTTCAAATGCAGTCATCACGCGCGAACCCAGGGCGCGTTGCATGCGCTCCGCGCTGAGTAATACGATGAGCCATACCAGCGCAACCACGGTTAATGCGCCCAGGTGTACCACCATATCTTGCCGGCTATCCGATGAAAACAATAACACCGTAGCCAGGGCCGAGGGGCCGGCCAGTGCCGGGATAGCCAGCGGCACAATAAAGGGTTCGTGGTCGTCGTCGACATCACCAAAAATGCCGCCTTCTTGTGGAAACACCATGCGCAAGGCAATCAAAAATAAGATCACGCCACCGCCGATGCGTAACGACACTTCAGATAATTGCAGGGCGGCCAGGAAGTGTTTGCCGAAAAACATAAACGCCAGCAGCAAAATAAAGGCGATCGCACATTCGCGGACTATCACACGCCAGCGCCGTTGTTGTGGGACATGGGATAAGGCGGCAACAAAGATGGGCACATTGCCAAACGGATCGGTGACTAAGATCAGTAAGATCAGCGCTTGAAAGAAATCCTGGCTCATGGTCTACCTCGGCGTAAATAAGGGCGGCGAACTTTATGATAGCCTGAGCTGCTTGCTAAGCAAAGGGCAGGGTAAGCTGCACCCGCGTTGCTCCGGGTGCAGCACTGCGCGTGCTGACTAGTCGGCGTTGCGAACTAAGGCCAGTGTCGCCGCAACCGCTTTATCGATGCCGCTGGCGGCTTCGCTGATGCTGCCAGCCAACATATAAGCGGGGGTACTGACGAGTCGATGTGTTTGATCGACATGAATTTCATGTACGCTGCAAGTAATGTGCTGGCCGCCTAACTCCTGTATCGCTGCGGCTGTTGCTGCATCGTCACCGATACTGACCTGTACCTCCTTGCCGTAAATTAAGGGCGCAAGTGCCGGGGCTATGCACATATAGCAAGCTGGAATGCGCGCTTGCGCGACCGCCTGTGCAAAGCGCAAGACATCGCTCTGAACCTGACATTGCGCACCTTGAAAAGCAAAGTTGGATAAGTTTTTGGCAGCCCCAAAACCGCCTGGGAAAAACACGGCGTCATAATCGCTGGCTTTGGCATTAGCCAGATTCTTGATTTTGCCGCGAGCGATACGCGCTGACTCAACCAGCACATTGCGCTTTTCATCGCTGGCAACTTCACCCGTCAAATGGTTAATTACATGGCTTTGTGGTATGTCGGGTGCTAAGCACTCGGTTTCGACATCGGCGCGTGACAAAGCTAGCAAAGTCAGCACACTTTCATGTATTTCGGCACCATCATAAACGCCACAACCCGATAAAATTACGGCAACTTTCATTATGTATCCTCCTAAAAGCTCAGGGCCAGATGTTCCTGATTATGGCAGACTAAATTTCCGCAATTTTATCGTGTTTCGCTGGAATTCCCCAAAGCTGGTTTACAATCGCGCCCTGTTAATGCACTCGCTCCAATTTGGAGCGAAGGTAAATCTCGCTGGCGTTGGATAAGCTTAAACCTGCTAAATTAAAGCGTGCTGGTTTCATCGGCTTGTGCTCAACTGGCAGGTGAGCCGGGTGTCCGGCTTTGGCAGTTAGCAAGATGCAATGCCCGCGTTTTTCGTTTGGTTAAGTAAGAATATGGTTATGAAGAATAAATCCCAGCGTCCCGATACCCCTTGCGTGGCAGTTTGCTCGACGACCTTTGATGATGTCTGTCGCGGTTGTGGTCGCACCGTGCAAGAAGTGATCGATTGGGTGGCAATGGATGAGGATCAAAAAGAACAGGTGTGGCAACGCATTTTGGCCCAGGGCTATCCACGCCGCCAATCCTGAAGCAGGTGCGCCAGCCTGCTGAATGTAGGAAATTTGTAACAATGCGCTGCGTAAATTTGCAAAAAAATCCACAATATCCCTTGTGATTAATTAAATATACTCCCCCTGCCTAAGCCTGAAAGCGCCTATTCAATCGACGTATTGAGGGGATACTCCCCGGGTGCATGAGATGACGTCATCAAGATTACATAATTTAGTGCTAAGCTTCAGAGTCTTTTGCTGAGCCCTTGACGTCGGGGCAGGGGCTGGGCTTATACTGCCGCATATTTGCAGTTAAGCTAAGACCCACGCTAAGATTAGCGTTTTATATCATTTATACTCACAATCACTATGACACCCTACGCACAACGCCCGCGCTTAATGCGCACCCGGAACACTGGTTTTACCCTGATAGAAATCATGGTCGTTGTGGTCATCATGGGGATACTTGCCGCGTTGGTGGTGCCTAAGTTGATCGGTAGTGCGGATCAAGCCCGGGTGGCTGCGGCAAAGCAAGATATTTCGACCATGATGTCGGCGTTGAAAATGTATAAATTGGAAAATCAGCGCTTCCCGACCACGGAGCAAGGCTTACAAGCTTTGGTCGAAAAACCCACGAATGGTCCTATTCCAAAAAATTACCGCAATGGCGGATATGTCGAAAAACTGCGCATGGACCCATGGGGTAATCCTTATCAATACATGTCGCCAGGTGTAAAAGCCGAAGTTGAAGTGTTTTCCTATGGTGCCGATGGTAAGCCTGGTGGTACCGGCGACGATGCCGATATTGGTTCCTGGGATTTGTAATTGAAATTGCGCAGCTTGCAAAAGCGGAACCGGCAAGGCGGTTTTACGCTGATTGAGTTACTGGTGGTGATGGTGATCGCCGGTATATTGCTGGGCATGGTGAGTTTTAACATCATGCCGGGTGATCAGCAACGTTTGCAGCAAGATGCGCAACGCATTGCCCTATTGTTTCAACTGGCACGCGATGAAGCGATTTTGCGAAATACAGCGGTCGCTTTCGAGGCAGATCAGCAAAATTATCGCTTCCTGATCAAGGAAGAGCAAAACTGGGTGCATCTGCGTGACGACATGTTACGCGAGCGTGAATTTGAAACGCAAAATTTGCAATTGCAATTGCAGTCGGGGCTAAGCAGTGGTCCGACTTTGCGCATCGTGTTTGGTCGCGAGCCCGTCGATAAAGCCTTTGTTTTAAACTTCATCAGTAATAATCAAAAAGTCAGTATACGCGCCGATGGCATAGGACATTTTTATGTCGAGTAACGACGATCGCCGCATTGATGCCGAAAAGACTGCGTATCGCCAGCGCCAGCGAGGCTTTACTTTGCTGGAGGTCTTGGTGGCATTGCTGATTGTGGGCACGGCTTTGGGGGCGAGTTTGCGGGCAGTGGCGAGCCTGACACAAAATTCTCAGGATTTGCGCGTGGCGCTGATGGCTACCTGGTCGGCGGAAAATCGTCTGGCGCAAATCCGCCTGGCGCGCGAATGGCCGACGCTGGGGCAGCGCCAATTCCCCTGTGCGCAAGCTGATTTAAATCTGATTTGCGAAGAAAACGTCTTTGCCACACCTAATCCCTCTTTTCGTCGCGTCGAAGTGACGGTGTTTCCGTCGGAAAGTCCAGATAAACGCATCATCAAACTGACTCAGGTGGTGCCAAATGCCTTATAAAGTGGCTAAGCAGGGTGGCTTCACACTCATCGAATTAATGGTCGCGATTACCGTGATGTCGATTGTCGCGATCATGGGCTGGCGTGGTCTCGACAGTATTATTCGCGCACGTCAGACTTTGCAGGCAAATCTCGAGCAAACACGCGGTATCCAGCTAGCATTTGCGCAAATGGAGAGCGATGCGGCAAATGTGGTTGAGGCAGAAGATGTGCCGGGTCTCGATAGTTTTTTTCTCGGGCAAAATGATTTGTTACTAGTGCGTCGCGTGCAAGATGAAAACCAGCCCGGGCGCATTCAGATTATTGCTTATCGCTTGCGTGAAGGAGTATTGAGTCGCAGTGAGTCAGTCGCGACGCGCGATTTAGCGCAACTACGTGAAGATTGGCAACGTTTTTTGGCGCAAGCCGATACCCTCACCAGTATTCCTTTGCAATCCCAGGTTGCGGCCATGAGCTTACGTAGCTGGCGTCAGGGTGAAACAGATTGGCGTACGCCGGGCGTAGAAAATATTGCGCCTTCCCCCAATTCTGGTGCCGGTAGCCGTGGTAAGCCAGGGCGCTGGTCAGGACTGGAAGTGTCTTTGCGTTTGCAAAGCCAGACTTTGCCTATGCAAAAGATACTTTTGCTGGGGGCGAGTTAAATGCGGACGTCAAAACAACAACCCCGGCTGCGGCGTGCGAGCTTGCAGCGCCAACGCGGCGTTGCGGTGATTACGGCATTGTTATTGACGACACTGGCGATTACTATCGTCGCGAGTTTATTTTGGCTGCAACAAGTGCAAGTACGTTCCATCGAAAATCAGCGTTTGCAATTGCAAAAGAAATGGATATTGCGCGGTGCTATCGACTGGGCGCGTCTGATTTTACGTGAAGATGGGCGCACCAGCGGACGCATAGATCATCTGGGCGAGCCCTGGGCGATTGGTCTTGCTGAAACTCGCCTGGATCAATATGTGGAAAATGGTCGCGATAGCGCCGAAGCGGCTGATGTGATTTTGTCGGGGCAAATTCTGGATGCGCAAGGGCGTTTTAATTTAACCAATCTGGCCACGGCAGGCGAACCGGATGTGCGCGAAATTGCGGCTTTATCAAGGCTGTTGTCGAATTTGCGTATGCCTACCGAAGTGGCGCCAAAAATTGCGCAATTAGTGGCTGACTCGCAAAATAAGGTAGCCAAAGCGGAGCAAGCCAGCGTCAATCCTGGCGCGGCCAACCCTGCTGATGCCAGTGCCGCGACGCCAGCCAGCAACCCGACAGTGACCGCCAATCCGCATTCAACTGATCAAACTGAGCGTGCGGCAACGAGTACGCGCTTGGTGCAAATTGATGATTTGTTGGTATTGCCCGAGTTAAATCCCGAAATGATCAAGCGTTTGAAGACCTATCTGGTGGTGTTGCCACAGAAAACCCCGGTCAATTTAAATACTGGCAGCGCCGAAGTGATCGCTGCCCGCATTGAAGGTTTGTCGAGCGCCGATGGTGCGGCGATTGTGGCTGCCCGCGAACGGGCTTATTTCCGCGATTTAAACGATTTTAAATTGCGCTTTGAAAACGCAAAAAATTTACGTGATACCGATGTCGGCGTGATGAGCCATTATTTTATGATACTGGGGCGTGTCAGAATGTATCGCTCGAGCTTGAATATGAGCGCGTTGATAGAGCGTGATGACAGCAATGCGACGAATGTCTTATGGCTGCGTGAAAATTAAAAGTATCCGTGCGCTGGCGAGTGCAAAAGACGTGGATAAATGAAAAAGGGGATTGTGCAGGCTGAGATCTGTTGCGTAATTCCTAATAATTGCTTGATTTGCCAGTTTCAAGTATGCCTACTCCAGAGTGTGACTGGTATAGTCTAGGCTGATTGCAATTACAAAATTGAGCAGGTTTAAGCAAGTTGGGCTTTGTCCTAAGACGGGCAGTTTGAGTGGATTAAATAAAACATAAAATATGTTGAGTACTTTGTACATACAATTGCCGGCGCGCACGGCGCTCAGCGGTGCTACTGCTTTATCAACTGCGAGCTTGCAGTTTGCACTGTTCAATGAGCAGCACAGAATGATGCAGCAAGGCGTCAGCACGCTGCCCGATTTGCGTCAGTTAGCCAATTCAGTGAAGCGTCTGGTGTTGCTGTTGGCCGTGAGCGATAGTCGGATTATGTCGGTGGCTGTACCTAAAATGGCGGCGAATAAACTCAAGCTAGCCTTGCCCAATTTACTCGAACAGCAATTGCTTAGCGATACCACAGAGTTGGCGATACAAGCTTTAGCTGAACATGAGGGCGTGTGGCAGGTTGCGGCAATCGAGCGTCAGTGGTTACAGCACCTCGCAGAACTGTTTAAAGATTGGCCGAATCGCCAGATTCTGGCGTTTCCACGGCAATTAATGCAAGCCGAAAACGCCAGTCAAAGTCAGGCGAGAATTTGGTTAAATGCCAGTGAAAACCGGGCTCAACTGCAAGTTCACGAACCTGATCAGCCGGATTGGGGGATGCAGGCTGAATACAGCAATTGGAGCGACCTATTGCAGCAAGTGGCAAATTTATTTGCGGATAAGCTGCCCGCCATTTATCTGGATGCCAAGCAACTGGCTAGTTTGCGGGCCGATGCGCAAGCGCAAGAAATGATTGCGCAATCCAATTTGAAATGGGATTTCCATGAAAGTAACTGGATTACAGCAGTAAATGAAAAAAACTTGCTGGCGACCGACTTGTTTCAAGCTTTGGGTAAATCCATTAAGCCAGGTATGGATTTCAAACGCTGGCGTTGGCCGCTGGGCCTCTTGCTGGCGAGTGCCTTACTCCACATCGTGGCGATCAATGGCGAATGGTGGGTGCAAAAACGTGAGGCAAAGAAAATTGAGGCGGCCATGCAAGAAGCGTTTAAGCAAGCCTTTCCAAAAGAGCCTGTGATACGCGATCCGATTTTACAAGCCCAGCAAAAATTAAATAGCGTGCGTCGCAAAGCGGGACAATTCGCGGCCAATGATTTCCTGCCTTTGGCAATACAGTTTTCAGAAGTCTGGGAAAGCCTGGTACCTGGACGCAGCGGCAGCGTGCAAGTTCTGGACTATAAAGAACGGCAATTAATCGTCAAAGTCAGAAGCTCAGATATGCCCGACTTTACTGCCTTACAAACAGCCTTGCAAGCCAAAGGTTTGCAAGCGCAAAATAGTGGTGATGGCGTGGTGCAGATTTCAGTCGGAGGGAAACGCTGATGTTTAGCGAATTAAATCAACAGTTTCAACTTTTTTGGCAACAACGTGCACCGCGTGAACAAAAGATTTTGCTCGCGGCAGCTCTGTTTATCGCTGTCTTACTGCTGTATTTTGTGTTATTTGCGCCTGCCTGGCAGGGACGCAAAAAACTCGAGCACGATTTACCCGAATTACGCCAACAGCAAGCTATGCTGACGTCTTTGATACAGCAATATCAAAGTCTCTCTGGTCAGGCAAATCAGTCAATTGCGCCGATTACGCGCGAAGTTTTGAGCGCCAGTATGACGCGTTTTGGTTTGAGCAGCAGCTCTCTTGGTATCAGCGATGAAGTGGTTCGTTTGCAGATTCCCAAAGCGTATTACAGCGAATTGATGGAATGGCTGACCGAAATGCAACGTGCGCACAGATTAAGCGTCGATGAAATTAAAATCACGAGCTTACCGGATACTCAGCAAGTCAGCGCAACGATTAGCTTGCGCCAGCAGATTAATTGAAATGCGGAGATTCTGGACGTGTGGAAGTTAAGGTTGTTGTGGTTGTTAGCTGCATGCACTTGTATGGTGCTGGGTTTGCTGATCTTTTTGCCCGCCAATTGGTTGGGATGGATGCTGGAGCGACAAAGTCAAGGGCGACTCAGTATCGGTGATGCGCAAGGCAGTTTTTGGCAAGGCTCGGGATTCATCGGTGTTGCTGCTTCTCAGCAAGGTGCTGTGACTCCTTTGTTTCCAGGGCGCTTTAGCTGGCGTATCAGCCCAAAACTTGTTTTTGGCAACGTTCAGGTGGAATTAAGTAATCCCCAGGCATTGGCGCAATCCGTGCATCTGACGGGTGATTTACATGCCATGCAAATCAGCGCGGCGACACTGATTTTGCCATCTGAACGGCTGGAAGGATTAGGGGCGCCGTTGAATACAATTGGCCCCACAGGTAAGTTGCAATTATCCTGGCAAGAATTACGCCTGCAACGTCAGACTCAGCAAGTTGGCGTGTACGGCACGATGCAGTTGGATATGCAGCAAATTTCCGCCAAATTGAGCAAGGTTAAACCTTTAGGGGATTATCGTCTGAGCTTAGACTGGCAGGGCCAGCAAGCTGGATTGCAATTAACAACTTTGCAGGGTGCGTTGCAACTGCAAGGGCAGGGTGGGATCAATCAGGGACGCTTGCAATTTAATGGCCGTGCCTGGGCGGATCACGGATATGAAGATAAATTGGCTAACTTACTCAATTTGCTTGGCCAGCGCAGGAAAGAAGGCGATCGTGATGTGATCGCATTGGAATTTAAATGAGTTTAATCGACATTAAAACTATGAAGCCTCTGACAACGACTGTGATTCCTCACGTAACTCTGCCGCTGAAGACTCTTTGTTATGCGAGTATGCTGCTCTGTCTCGGCAGTGGCGCATCTGCTCAGGCAAAAGCGAACAAGCCAGAAATTCAACAGAAAGCAAATGAAAACACGGCTGATCTGAATTTTGTCAATGCCGATATCGAGGCGGTGATTAAAGCTGTGGGGCATTTTACCGGGAATACGTTTATTGTAGATCCGCGCGTCAAAGGTCAATTGACACTGGTTTCAGAAAAGCCTTTAAGCAAAGATCAGGCTTTCAAACTATTAACCTCCACCCTGCGCTTGCAAGGTTTTGCGGTGGTTACTGCCGATGGTTACTCAAAAGTAGTGCCTGAATCAGATGCCAAATTGCAGGCAGGACCTGCGCAATCTGCGACGGCTGAGAAGTTTGAAAAAAGCGATGCAGCTAAAGGCGATCAGGTGATTACGCAAGTTTATAAACTGAACTTCGAATCGCCGAATAATATTGTGACGGTATTGCGTCCATTGATATCGCCGAATAACACCATCAATGCTAATCCTGGTAATAATACTGTGGTCATCACGGATTACGCCGATAACATCAAACGCCTCAATAAAATCATTGCGGCACTGGATATGCCTGCAACGACTGATCTGGATGTGATTCCGGTTAAAAACGCGATCGCGAGTGATGTCGCTGCAATGGTGACGCGCATGCTGGATGGTGGTGCGAACGACCCGAACAAAGTCAATTTGCTGGCTGACCCGCGTACCAATTCAGTACTCCTGCGCGCACCAACTTTAGCGCGCGCCAATTTGATTAAATCGCTTATCGCCAAACTGGATACGCCTACAACTTTGCCAGGCAATATTCATGTTGTGTATCTCAAAAATGCTGAAGCCGTGAAACTGGCTGCGACCTTGCGTGCGATTTTAACGGGTGATGGTAGTAACCTGAATCAGGCCAGCAATCAGGGTAGTACGCCGACGCTCCAGACTGGCGGTGCTACACCAGCCACAGGCGCGGGTTCTGCAACGACGTTGAATAGCGCGATTTCCTCGAATGTCAGCGCCTTGAGCGCAGGTAATTCAGGTGGTGGCACCGGAAACTATTCGAGTGGCGGCGGTGCGGCCAGCTTCATACAAGCAGACCCCGCAACTAATACCCTGATCATTACTGCAAGCGAACCAGTTTATCGTAACCTACGCACCGTGATTGATCAGCTTGATGCTCGTCGTGCTCAAGTTTATGTGGAAGCCTTGATAGTCGAAATGGCGGTAGATAAAGCCAATGAGTTTGGTATCCAGTGGATGGGCTTATCTGGCGATAGTACTAGTGCTTACCGCGTCGGCGGCACTACCTCATTTGCAAAGGATGGCAATAATTTACTGAGCCTGGCAGGTGGAAATTACGCTAAAAGCGGTAGTGTGTTGCCTGGTAAAGGTTTATCCATCGGCGTATTTCGTCAGTTAAACGGACAATTGGGTTTGGGCGCATTGGCGCATGCTTTGGAATCGGATGGCGGTAGTAATGTGTTATCTATTCCAACCATCATTACACTGGATAATGAAGAGGCCTCGATAGGTGTCGGTAAAAATGTACCCATCATCACTGGTCAATTTACCACCAGTACGTCTACCGGCAGCGCAGGCGTAAATCCATTTCAAACTATCGATCGTAAAGAAGTCGGTATTAAGCTAACGGTCAGACCACAAATCTCTGAAGGCGGCACAGTTAAAATGGCGATAGCGCAAACCGTATCGTCCGTCGATGACACCAGCAACACCTCTGGCATCATTACCAAAGAGCGAAATATTAAGACGAATGTCTTGGTTGATGATGGTCAGATTCTGGTTCTGGGTGGATTGATGCAGGATGACACCAGCGACAATGTCGAAAAAGTGCCCGTGTTAGGTGATGTGCCATTGTTCGGGAATTTATTTAAGTACCAGGCGACCAAACGTGGCAAATCGACCTTGATGGTGTTTTTGCGGCCACTGATCATGAAAACAGCGAATCAAAGTGAGAGTTTGTCGCTGGATCGTTATGACTATATGCGCACGCAGACCTTGAATGTCGATTCGACTATTGGCAGTGGTCAGTTGCCGCAGTTGGAAAAAGGCCGGCTATTGAATATGCCGGCTAATCCCGGCGAGAAAAATGCAGCGCCAAGCAAGAAAGAGGCTAAGTGATGATGCAAGACTTGCGTTTGTTACCCTATGGTTTTGCTCGCGAATTTTCTATATTGGCGGGCAGGCTTCCAAGCCAACACGCAATCGAAGTTTTGATATCTGAACAAACTCCGCGTCATGCGATTGCTGAAATCAGTCGTCGTTATGGTCAGGTCAGAGTGCGTCAGTTAGCTCATCAGGAATTGTCTCACGCAATCGATCAGGCTTATGCCAGTTCAGGTGGTGACGCAGCAATGGTGGTTGGGGAAGTTGAATCGGATCTGGATTTAGCGAAGCTGGTGCAGGATATGCCTGCTATCGAAGATTTGCTAGAGTCGGCTGACGATGCGCCAGTGATCCGTATGATCAATGCCTTATTAACGCAAGCACTGCGTGATGGTGCTTCGGATATTCATATCGAACCGTTTGAGCAAATTTCGATTGTGAGATTTCGGGTTGATGGCAATTTGCGTGACATCGTGCGTCCTAAAAAAGCCATCCATGCATCCCTGATTTCGCGCGTCAAGATTATGGCGCAACTCGATATCGCCGAAAAACGCCTGCCTCAGGATGGCCGTATTACGCTCAGAATTGGTGGCCGCGCTGTCGACGTTCGGGTCTCGACCTTACCAACTGGGCATGGTGAACGGGCTGTATTACGTTTATTGGATAAAGATGCGGGGCGCATGGAATTACCAAAATTGGGTATGAGTCCAGACGCCTTGACACGCTTCGATAAACTGATTGCTCAACCGCATGGCATCGTGCTGGTCACAGGTCCAACTGGCTCGGGTAAAACGACCACGCTATATGCAGCATTGAGTCGGATTAATTCGGGTAACACCAATATTCTGACTGTTGAAGATCCTATCGAATATGAATTGGCCGGGGTGGGACAAACTCAGGTAAATGCAAAGATCGACATGACGTTTGCTAAAGCATTGCGGGCGATTTTGCGGCAAGATCCGGATGTCATCATGATCGGTGAAATTCGTGACCTGGAAACTGCGCAGATTGCGGTGCAAGCCTCATTGACCGGGCATTTAGTGTTGGCAACTCTGCATACCAACGATGCTGCCGCGGCGGTAACTCGTCTGCTCGATATGGGGATAGAACCTTTTCTGTTATCGTCGTCGTTACTGGGTGTAGTGGCTCAACGTCTGGTTCGCAAGCTGTGTCCCGATTGTAAGGTGGAACGCGATGGCCAGTGGCATGCAGTGGGTTGTGAACAGTGCGGTCATACAGGTTACCAGGGTCGGGTCGGGGTCTATGAATTATTAGAGACAACGGAAGCGATACGGGAACAAATTCATCATCAAGCCTCAGAAGCGGAAATTCGTCGTGCAGCTCAGGATAATGGTATGCGAACTATGCGCGAAGATGGTGAGCGTTGGCTGCAGGCAGGGACGACTACACTCGAAGAACTTTTGCGCGTGACTAAGGAATAAAGGCATGCCAGCATTTCGTTATGAAGCGGTTGACGCTGCCGGCAAACCTGCACGAGGCGTATTAAATGCAGACTCGGCGCGTTCAGCGCGGGCTGATCTGCGCACCCAGGGACTCGTGCCTATCCAGGTTGACGCTATTGCGCAAGACAATCAGCAAGCTGGGGGGATTTCCTGGTTTGCTGAAAAGCTAAGCACCACGGAGCTCGCATTATTTACCCGACAATTGGCAAGTTTGTTGGAAGCCGGTTTACCCCTCGAGCAAGCCTTAACTGCTTTGCTTGAGCAGGCTGAGCGGACTTATATTCGTGATTTGGTCGCATCTATCCGTGCCGAGGTCAACGCTGGTTCAGCGTTATCCGACGCCTTAAAACAGCATAGTCGGGACTTCACCGAAATTTATGTGGCCCTGGTGGCATCGGGCGAGCATATCGGGCATTTGTCGCAAGTTTTATCACGCCTGGCTGATTACATAGAGCGACGTAATGCCTTGGTTCAAAAAGTCAGATTGGCATTTACCTACCCCGCCATAGTCACAGTGGTAGCGTTTGCGATTGTGATTTTTTTGCTGACTTATGTGGTGCCACAAATCGTTTCAGTGTTTGCTAATACTAAGCAGAAATTACCCGTGTTGACCGTGATGATGCTATGGGTTTCTGAATTTGTGCGTTCCTATGGCTGGTTAATGAGTGCCATATTTTTCGCGGCATTCATGGCCTGGCGTACAGCGTTACGCCAACCTGACTTGAAAATGCGCTGGCATCGCTGGTTATTGCAAGCCCCGGTGTATGGGCGTTTTGAGCGAAGTATTAATACCGCCCGGTTCGCGTCAACGCTGGCAATAACAACGGGTTCGGGTGTGCCTATTTTGCAGGCATTGCAGACGAGTCGGGAAACCCTTTCTAACGTGGCGATGCGCGAGCAGGTTGAGCATGCAACCAATAGCGTCAGAGAAGGGGTGAGTCTGGCTCGCTCGCTGAGTGCGCACCATTATTTCCCCCCTCTGCTAATTCATATGATACGGGCTGGCGAGGTAACTGGTGAGTTGCCGGCAATGCTGCAGCGCGCCTCCAGTATTCAAGAGCAGGATTTAGAGAGACGGGCGCTGACGATGGCCGGGATGTTGGAGCCATTACTGATCTTGGCTATGGGTGTGGTCGTGTTATTGATTGTTCTGGCAGTATTAATGCCCATTATCGAAATTAATCAGCTAGTGCGCTGACAGGAAAGTTTATGAAGCGTTTACCATTAATTGCGACAATTTTATTGTTCCTTTTATTTTGTCTTAGCCTGAGTTATTGGTTAAGTCGCTGGATCAAAGCACCTGCCCGAACGTTACAGGCGGCAGCGGTTCAAAGTTTTGAGCCAAATGGGAATTGGGGTAGCTTATTTGGTTTGCCACCTCAGCAACAGGTGCAGGCAACCGATGTGCAGTTAAAAGGCATCATATATGCGAAAAATCCGGTCGACAGTCAGGTTATTGTCAGTTTAAATAATCAAGCGAATCAGGCGATACGCATGAATGAGGATATCGGCAATGGTGCGATTTTAAAACAGGTGGGCAATAACTTTATCGTGGTCGCCAATGGTGCAGCTGAGCGTCGTATCGAATTGCCAGCCAATGCACAAAATCTGAATGGCTTGACTATCCAGTTTGCGCCATCCAGTCCGCCTCTGCCGCCGCCATCGATTCCGGCGGTGGCTCCTGGTCATACGCCACCACCATCCTATCCTGGTGCTGCGCCTCTGGTGACGCCAGGTTTGCCAACTGCTTCGTTGCCTTCGAATATGGGAACGACGCAGTGAGTTGGCAAGACTATGAATTTTTACGTGCCAGTTTGCAATTGGCACATCCGAGTTGGCACGAGAGTATTGTTCATGGATTAACGGCGCTGTATCAACAAACGCCAGGGTATTTCCACGATTTGCTTAAACATGAGTTTTTGCCTAGCGAAAACCGTTTGTTTGCCGCATTCAGCTTACCAATTTCTGAAGTTAGTCATGTGTTGATAGGGGAGGGGCCGTATCCCCGGATACAAAGCGCAACTGGTTACGCCTTTATGGATGGTGCGGTGACGAGTTTATGGGCGAACTCAGCACGTGTTGGCTTGTCGAAAAGTGTAAACCGTGCAACTTCTTTGCGCAATTTCATCAAAATGCTATTGGTCGCGGAGGGCGTATTGCGTCCAGATGACACTGGCGCCAGCGCTTTTGCGCAAATTGCTGTAGAGTTGGCTGATACTACAAATGCTTACATTGAATCCGGGGCAGAGTTGCAAGCCAATTTTACCCGTCAAGGCATTTTGCTTTTAAATGCCAGTCTGGTATATCGCCCTGATGTTGCACCTGCAAAAGATGCACGTGCCTGGCAGCCTTTTTTGCAAACAATTTTACGTGCCTTGCTTAGCAGAACGACGCAGGCACCCGCTGATTTAATCCTTTGGGGAAAAATCGCTGAAACGATTAATCTTTTACCTGAGGCAAAGAACTTTGCCCAGATAGTTTCAGAGCATCCTTATAACCTGAGTTTTATTCAGAATACGACGATGCAACAATTTTTTAAACCTTTACAGCTTCTCAAATTAGTTCCTTGAGGAAATAATGATGACTGGGGAATTTGCCAGGTAAGTTGGCTGTCAGGATCAACTTAAATAAGGCTTACGCAAAACAGACGCTGTCGTCGTTAATACGACCTGCCGTACTCAAGTACGCTTTTAGGCTTCACGTCTGGTCCGCACAAATTTGTGTAAGCCTTACTAAACTCGCTTTCTGTTGGTACGCCGGTTTTGATTCAGACTATACTTAGCCAGGGTAAAGCTAATTTAGCTTTGCTGCCATGACATGTTCTGGGTTTGTTGTTGCTGTCAGGAGATGCGGTACCTATGCTAAAGAAAATTGCAGCTTCTCAATTGAGAGTGGGAATGTACGTGCACGAATTGTGCAGTTCCTGGATCGATACGCCATTCTGGCAAAAGTCGTTCAAACTGGCCAGCCAGGAAGAGGTCAGTAAAATTCTCTCAAGTAAAATCAAGGAAGCCTGGATAGATACCAGCAAGGGGCTGGATGTCCTTGATGAAAATGCACAAGCGAAAACGAACGCCGATGTTGAGCCTGTCCAATCAAAAGATGTGGTTAATGCTATACCGGAACCGGCAACGCCACGCGTAATTGAAGCCGTGTCGATGGATGAAGAGCTCGGTCGGGCTAGCCGGATTGTGAATCGTTCTCGGGAAGCGGTGTATTCAATGTTTTCTGAAGCGCGCATGGGAAAAGCGGTTGATGTCGAAAGTGCACAATCCTTAGTCGAGGAAATTTCCGAATCTGTCATGCGCAATCCTGGTGCCTTAATTGGTTTGGCCAGGCTTAAAACCAAAGATGATTACACCTATATGCACTCGGTCGCAGTTTGCGCGTTGATGGTGGCGTTAGCGCGGCAGCTTGGTCTGACTGATGAACAAACCCGTGAAGCCGGGTTGGCAGGCTTACTGCATGATATCGGTAAGATGGCTATCGATTCCGATATTTTGAATAAACCTGGCCGGTTGACCGACGAAGAATTTGTCGCCGTCAAAGGGCATCCTGGTGCTGGTTACAAGATGTTGCTGGAATCTGCCAATGTCAGCAAGATCGCACTTGATGTGTGCTTGCATCACCACGAAAAAATAGACGGAACTGGTTATCCCAATGGTCTTAAAGGTGAGCAAATTAGTCTCTACGCGCGCATGGGGGCAATCTGTGATGTCTATGATGCGATTACCTCAAATCGTCCGTATAAACAAGGTTGGTGTCCTGCCGAATCCCTGCGCAAAATGGCGGAATGGGCGAATGGTCATTTCGATGAGAAAATCTTTCAGGCATTCGTCAAGAGTATTGGTATTTACCCAGTTGGTACACTCGTGCGCATGGATACAGGGCGCTTGGGTGTTGTGGTTGAGCAGCAACCTCAAAAATCCTTGCTGGCGCCCAAGATTAGAGTGTTTTTCTCTATTAAATCAATGACTTACATAGTTCCTGAATTGATTGATCTGGCTAAAGCCGGGGTTTCAGATAAAATCATTAGCCGCGAAGACGCAGCCAAGTGGGGATTGAAAGATATTAATCGCTATTGGCTGGAGTCTGCAGCAAGTTAATTTGCTATTTCTTTCAACTTAACTTCTCTTTTTTAATTCGGCTCCAGGCTCTGGGGCCGTTTTTTATCGCTAAAACTGACGTACCGTGTTTGGCTCTACACGTTTGGATACATAAAATCGGTAAAAATTCACGGACTATAAAAAAATTAAGATGGGCTTAGAGTAAAATCTCGTCTATGAAAATCTTAATTAGCAATGATGATGGTTACCTGGCTCCGGGAATTTGTGCGCTGGCTGAGGCCTGTTCAGAATTTGCCGACATTGTTGTGGTCGCTCCCGATAGCAATCGCTCTGGCGCCTCAAATGCACTGACGCTGGATAGACCACTTACGGTGCAACGTGCCAGCAATGGGTACTACTTCGTAAATGGGACACCCTCAGATTGTGTGCATATCGCCTTAACTGCGATTTGTGAAAGCAAGCCCGATTTGGTTATTTCTGGCATCAATCAGGGGCAAAATATGGGCGATGATACCTTGTATTCGGGCACGGTTGCGGCAGCCACCGAAGGGTATTTATTCGGGATACCCGCTATTGCTTTTTCACAAATTGAAAAAGGTTGGGAGCACTTAGATAGTGCGGCAAAAATCGCAGTTGATTTGATTAAACGTGGCTTCAAGGAATTGAGTCAACCCTATTTGTTAAATGTGAATATTCCGAATTTAGCGTATGCGCAAATTCAGGGAGTGCGGCAAGCCCGGCTTGGTAAACGGCATGCAGCAGAACCTGTTATTCGGAGCCGTGATCCTCATGGCAGAGAAATATACTGGATTGGACCGCCTGGCGCGGAAAAAGATGCAGGGCCCGGAACTGATTTTGCAATTACACGGTCGAATTTTGTGGCAGTAACGCCTCTGCAAGTCAATTTGACTAACTTCGATCAGTTGCAGAAATTAACTTTGGACTAGCTATGTCAAATAAGCGATTTCCTTTGCCGCTGGCATCGGTTGTAGATACTGCGAAGCGTAGTAATGCCAGCCTGTCGCAGCAAACGGCAATGCAAAACTTGCATACTAAGGAAACGCTGATCAGACCTGACACGCGTCAAGTACTCAATCCAAATGAAGGGGTCAGAATTACCGAAAGCATCCGGAATGCCATGGTGCAGCGTTTATCCCAGAAGGGCATTACCGATACCTTGGTGTTGCAGGCGATGCAAACTATCCCCAGACACCTGTTTTTGGATTCCGCCTTGGGCGCGCAAGCTTATGTTGATGCCTCGTTACCCATAGGCCATCAACAAACTATTTCGCAGCCCTATATCGTGGCGCGTATGATAGAAATTATGCGTAACCGTAACAACTTGGCGCATGTCCTGGAAATTGGAACTGGCTGCGGTTATCAGGCGGCAGTTTTGTCTTTGGTCTCTGATCAGGTTTATTCAATAGAACGAATTCGCGCTTTACATGAGCTGGCGAAGGCAAATTTACGCCCTATGCGCATTGCAAATATACGTTTGCATTATGGCGATGGCAGGCTGGGCTTACCAGAACAAGCACCGTTTGATGGAATTATTCTTGCTGCTGCTGGTATGGATGTGCCCGAGTCACTCTTGCAGCAATTGCGGATTGGTGGCCGTTTGGTGGCGCCAGTCGGTGATAAGCAACAAGCGCTGTGGCTAATAGAGCGACAGTCGCGCAACCATTGGCAGCGCACGGTTGTTGAGCCTTGTAATTTTGTGCCTTTACACAGTGGGGTTGTGTAATTTCGGGCAGTGCCTTCTTTAAAAATACATTTGAACGAGTTATTAAGGATTATGAAGAATCGAGTTTATCTGAGCAGAGTTTTAGTGCCCGCCATTCTTGTCAGTTTGCTGGCCGCTTGTAGTACGCCTATGACGCCGGCTCCTGTGGTTGAGCGTGAAGTAGGTCGCAAACCTGTCAATGAAACTGTGGTAACAGCCGAACAACTTGCTCCTGTCAACCGCCCGGTTGAGTTGGCGAAAGGAAGTTACGTGGTTAAAAAGGGCGATACCCTGGTGCGTATCGCGTTGGAGCATGGACAAAATTACCGTGATTTGGTGGCATGGAATAATTTGAGCAATCCTAACGATATAAAGGTTGATCAAGTCTTGCGAATTGCGCCTCCAGAAACAATAAATAACAATTCCAGCACTGCAAATTCAGCAATTATTAGTGTGAATCCAGTCGCAGAAGTAAGACCACTTGGTGCTACTACAGCGAATAATAAGACCACTCCAAGGGCAGATAAGCGTCCTTACAACGAAACAAATCTCGCTGAATTGCAAAAAGCAGACACTGCAAATCCCGTTGCTCAAGTGGCAAGTGCTAAGCCTGATGCGGCTTCGCCAGTCGTTGTTGCAAATAAATCCCCTGTTGATTCTGAGGCTATTGACTGGATTTGGCCAGCTGAAGGTAAAGTTGTAGCCATATTTGACGATGTAAAAAGCAAAGGCGTTGATATTGCAGGTAAAATGGGTCAAGACATCATCGCAGCGGGTAGTGGTAAGGTGATGTATGCGGGTAGTGGCATACGAGGTTACGGCAATCTGGTAATCATCCGTCACAATGACACCTTGTTATCGGCGTATGCACATAACAAAAGCATCTTAGTGAAGGAGGGGCAGTCCATCGGCAAAGGTCAAAAAATCGCAGAGATGGGCAATTCAGATAGTGATACTGTCAAGTTGCATTTTGAAATCCGATACCAGGGTAAACCGGTGGATCCATCGCGGTACTTACCTGCACGATAAACCCAGTGCTCGGTTGCATAGAGCCGATTCTGAAGATTCAGGTAGCCATTATGCATACATCTACATTTAAGCTTGACGCCCTTATTGACGACAATGAGGGCTTACGTGATTTAAGTGAGCAAGATAACGACAGAGCCGAAGCCAGTGATGATGGTGATGGTGCTGATGAAAAAGAAAGCCAGGGTGATGACCCTGCGGCACTCATCGTTGCTCCTGTTGACGAATTAAAGCATGTCTTAGCAGCCGAACTGTCCACCGATACAACACAGTATTATCTGAATCAAATAGGCACCCGTCCGTTGTTTGGTGCCGCCGAAGAATTGCATTTTGCGACCTTGGCAAAACAAGGTAACTTTAATGCGCGGCAAAAAATGATAGAGCACAATTTGCGTCTGGTTGTGTCGATTGCCAAACATTATATAAATCGCGGTGTTGCCTTACTCGATATGATAGAAGAGGGTAACCTTGGTTTGATGCATGCGATCGATAAGTTTGAACCCGAACGTGGTTTTCGTTTTTCTACCTATGCAACCTGGTGGATACGTCAGAGTATAGAGCGTGCGATTATGAACCAGGCGCGCACGATACGTTTGCCAGTGCATATGGTGCGCGAATTAAACCAAATCTTACGGGCGAAATATCATCTGGAATCGCAGCGTCGCGATGGCCGTGATGCCGCAGTTGAAGATATTGCGTCTTTAGTTGATCGCCCCGCCGAAGAAGTGCAAGATATTCTGGCCTTATCAGAGCACGCTACTTCTCTCGATACCCCACTCGACAATGATCCGCAATCGAGTTTAATGGATATGCTGCCGGGTGATGGTGAAGAGGCCCCCGATTTGCGTGCAGAGCAACATGAAATGTCTATTTTAGTCAGAGACTGGCTCTCAAAATTACCCGATAAACAACGTATCGTTATCATACGTCGCTTTGGTCTGGATAATGATGACCCAGCAACGCTGGAAACACTGGCCGACGAAATGGGTATCACACGTGAACGTGTGCGCCAGATTCAGCAGGAAGCCTTAATTAAGTTGAAACGATCTTTTGCCTCGCGTGGTGTGGGCCGGGATTCATTGTTGTAAGTGTAGTTGCTTTAGCCATTGAATTGGGCTACCTTCGGGTAGCCTTTTTTTATCTGCTGAGTCCAGAACTGTCGTTAAGAATGGATGGCTTGATGTCCGCGACAGAAACTCGCGCAAGTCGTAGCAGGTTCGTTATAATCTCGCCTTTATTTTCATCAGCGCTGTGAGTCTCTACACTTAGCAAGCGTCTGCATACAGCTTATAAATATGAATATTCTCGAAATTCGCTCGCTTGACATGGAAGCTCGCGGTATTGGTCACATTCCCAATGAAGATGGTAGCCAGGGCAAAGTTGTTTTTGTGGAAGGCGCCTTACCTGGCGAAACGGTTGTTTATAGCAGCTATAAAAAGAAGCCAAGTTTTGAGATGGCGAATATGAGCGCTTTGCTGCATGAGTCACCGCAGCGCGTTAAACCACGCTGTGCTTCATTTGAGGTGTGTGGCGGTTGCTCTATGCAGCATTTGGATGCCAACGCCCAGGTGGCGATGAAACAACGCGTGTTGGAAGATAATCTGACCCATATCGGCAAAGTTAAGCCCGATGTAATTTTGCGCCCTATCATAGGGCCAACCTGGGGTTATCGTTATCGTGCGCGATTATCAGTTCGTCATGTCTTGAAAAAAGGCAAGGTGCTGGTGGGGTTTCATGAAAAAAAATCACGCTATGTTGCTGACATGCAGAGTTGTGAAATCTTACCTCCAGCGATTTCAAAATTACTCGTGCCCCTAGCTGAGTTGATTTCTGGTTTAACTATCGTGGATCAAATTCCGCAAATCGAATTAGCCGTGGGGGAAACCAGTACGGTACTGGTTTTGCGCATTATGGCTGCACTGACCCCGGCAGATGAAGATCGCTTGCGCCAGTTCGCGGATTTGCACCAAATTCAATGGTGGTTGCAAACTAAAGGGCCTGAAACAGCGGAGCCATTTTACCCGGCAGTCTCGGATTTGCATTATTTGCTGCCCGAGTTCGGGGTAAAAATGCCCTTTAAGCCGACTGATTTTACCCAAGTTAACCATCAGATAAATCGCGTGTTGGTTGCGCGTGCTTTACGCTTGCTGGCACCTCAACAGGATGAGCGCATCGCTGATTTATTTTGTGGATTGGGAAATTTCACCTTGCCGATAGCTACGCTGGCACGAGAAGTGGTTGGAATTGAGGGGAGTTCTGCATTGACAGATCGTGCGCTAGAAAATGCAGGAAAGAATAATTTGGCGCAAAAACTCAGCTTTCAAACACGGAATTTGTTTGAATTCACGGCCGATGATTTGGTAAAACTCGGTGAATTTGATCGTATGTTGATTGATCCACCCAGAGATGGTGCGGTGGCTGTGTGTCAGGCCTTGGCAGATGTGCAGCAGCAAGCAGGCTATCGTCGCCCTAAGCGTCTGGTGTATGTTTCTTGCAGCCCATCAACCCTGGCGCGCGATGCTGGTATTTTGGTGCATCAGGCTGGTTATCGTATGAGCTATGGTGGTGTGGTAAATATGTTTCCACATACCTCGCATGTGGAATCTATGGCAGTGTTCGATTTGCCCGATTAAAGCAGAGCTGACTCCAATAAAAAAAGGCTACGTTACCGTAGCCTAAGGAGTCAAAGGAAAAAACAATCAGAAACTTTATTCGGCGGCTCTTACTGAGCCTATGCCATCCACTGCTTTGCTGACTGAGCGTGGTTTGCCATAATAAGTCAGGCTGCCTATGCCTTGTACCGAGGCATTCAGATTTTCTTTTGCGAACACAGTCACTGAACCCACTCCTTCAAGACTGGCTTCGACATTTTCGGCGATTAAATCACGGGTATCGACAGTGCCAACGCCTTTGGCTTTAAGGCGCAAGGAATTAACCTTGCCATTCGCTACCAGCTTACCCACGCCTTCATATTGCAAAACAAATTTATCACCCTGAAGTTTGTTGATGGTGGTGCCACCAACGCCTTCCATTTTGAATTTACTTAACTCGGGCAGACTAATTGTCACGATATTGTGATCATTAATTTTGAGATTACGTTTTTCTTTACTGTTGAGTATCAATTCATCTGCGACGACTTCGGTGGTGACTTCAGTTAAAAACTTGTCCGTACCTGAGACCTTTACGCTATAGGGCTTACCAACTTCAATAACGATACTATAAGCACCGCGTGCAATGATCGTTTTAAAGTCCTTCAGATTGCGATTTTGTTCGTCAGCCTGGGCCATGGACGACAGCATGGTGCTCAAAATAAAACCGCCTATTATCAATCGACGCATGATTTGCTCCTTTTTCGTTTTTTGTTGTCAGTCTTGTGTGATTCGGTATGTAGAGATTATGTCGGAATTTGCCGGGACGATCAGGTGGAATGCGATGAACTGCAAAAATTGCGGTATGAAGTGCATTTCTAGCCATGAAACTTTAGCTTAGTCGGTCGCGATCGCATTGCCATGCGTATTGGTCTCGATCATGAGTGCCGGATTTTGTAATTCGTAATGCAGTAAATCGTGCCATTGGTCGTGGCGAATCACGGCGGCATGGGCATGACCGAATTGTTTGAAACCGCACTTTTCCATAATCGCACGCGAAGCAAGGTTGTCGATGATGATTTGAGTTTCCAGGCGACGTAAGTTTAATTCGCGGAAAGCAAATTCAGATACCAGTCTGACTGCTGCAGTGGCATAACCGCGGCCGCCATGGTGTTGGCTGAAGCGATAACCCAGACTGGCTTTTTTATAATGGACAGTTTCGATACCACGTAATGTCAGACGACCGACCAGCGTGTGTTCTGACCAGGCTAGAAAATGGAATTCTTTATTCGCCCGGGCTAAATCCTCGGCTTGTTTTATACTCTCTGCTACGGCAGGCAGGGTGTAGTAATGATCGCCACGGCTGGCTATCCATTGTTCAAAAAAAGACCGGTTCTCTCGTTCAAAATTTAAAACAGCTTCGGCATCGTTTGCTTGTAGTCGTTGAAGTTGAATTGCCGTCGTCATATCGCTCCTGACTTGGTGTGGTTATACGGGTTTAAGCCGACTATATTTGTCCTGACTACGATCTGCTGATGGCAGCTTCAGCTAAAGACAATATTATTGCTTCTCTCATACATTACTGCGACTTTGAAGTACTACCTTACTAAAGTCTGCAAGCTTAAAACTTTGACGTTGATCATCGCTGTCAATTTACCTCGACTTGGTTAGGGCTGACCAGATAGTAAAACTACCCAGTCACCAGCGATGGCCGTTTTCATTCACGAAACAGGAATCGAAATCCAGACTTGACCCACTTGTCAGGCTACAGCAAACTGAGGCAATGAAAACAATTTGTTGGATTTGTATATGACGATTATAAACAACAGAAACACTTGGTCTAAGCTTATCTGCTGGTTGTGCTTTAGTGTGGGTATGGCGAGTGTGAATGCCACTCCGGCCTGCCTGATCGTGCCTGCTTTTTTTGTCGGTAAGTCGGCGCAAGTTCAGGATATGGATGAAGTGGCAGTGAATTTCCCTCGCGAACTGGCACAGAAACTTCAGGATAAAACAACTAGTGTGGTGAGCTTTCATGCTGAGCTGCCAAGTTTCGATCCCTTAAGTAAAGAGCCTGCCGCTAAAGCCTTGCAGCAACTGAGTGCGCAATATCAATGTCCCTATTTGCTGGTTGGTGAAATTAAGGCGGCAGGTGTCTTTACCGAAAGTTTGTGGTTTGGTTTATGGGATAGAAAATGGCGCAATTTTACAGTCGCGACAAAATTGCTCGATAGCAGGACCTTAAAAACTGTGAGTCAACACGAGTATGCACAAAATGTGAAGGGCGACGCGAGTCCGGGGCGGCAGTTGAATTTTGGTGGTAGTGGCTTTTTGACGCACCCTTATGGACGCATCGTCATGGAAACCCTCAATGATACAGTCGAGGCTGTGTATGCTGATTTACGTAAATTGGATGATAAGGCGAAATAGCGGCCTGGCAATTCAGGGCCATAGCAACGATAGGTTGGTCTTGCGATGCAATAATGCCATCTTCGGCGTCACGTCTGTACAGTTCGATTTTAAATTAGTCATTGATAATGAGACAGGTGTGGGAATCCGGCAAATCAGCGAGCGGAATACCTTTGAAGCGCGGTCGAGCACATAAAGAAGAACTCCTTTATAATTAACGAACGGTCGTACTATTTTCGTTAAATGCACGCTGAATTGCAGAAGTTGCAATCGGGGGGGCTGACTAAAGGATGGTTTATGAGTAATACAGCTTATCAAGAAAAGCAGGTACCACGCTCGGAATACCTGGCAATTCGCGGCTTACGTTATCACCTCCGGCATTGGGGGCGTAAAGGTGCGCCTATCTTAGTGTTGGCGCACGGATGGATGGATGTCTCGGCTTCATTTCAATTTGTAGTTGACCATTTGACTCAGGATTACCATGTGATCGCCCCTGACTGGCGCGGCTTTGGCTTAACCACAGGGCACACAGGTGATAGCTATTGGTTTCCCGATTATCTGGCTGACCTTGATGCCATACTGCGGCATTACAGTCCCCAGGAACCCGTTTATTTGCTTGGTCATAGTATGGGAGCGAATGTTGTTAGTCTGTATGCGGGGGTCCGGCCCGAGCGCGTGCGCAAGTTAATAAATCTTGAAGGTTTTGGTTTGCCACAAACCCACCCTAAGCAAGCCCCATCTCGCATGCGTATGTGGCTGGATCAGATTCAGGAGGGGCAAAGCCTGCGTCCTTATGCGAATCAGGCTGATGTGGCGAAACGATTGCAAAAGACTAATCCACGTCTAAGCGAAGAAAAAGCGATGTATCTGGCGCAACATTGGGCGAGTCAGAATGAACGCGGGGAGTGGCAAATCTTAGCTGATCCTGCCCACAAATTACACGGGCCCAGTTTGTTTCGGGTCGAGGAAATGCTGGCATGCTGGAATAAAATTACCGCGCCGACTTTATGGATGGAAGCCGTCGACACTAATGTCTGGGAATGGATGGGGGCGAAAGAGCAAGCACACCCCGAAATTGAAGCGCGTCTCAGCCATATAGCTAACTTGCAGAAATACCTTATGCAAGACGCCGGGCACATGCTGCACCATGATCAACCTGAGTTACTGGCGAAATTAATCGATGAATTTTTAAACCAGGCAGAGTAAGCCGCCGCAATCGCAAGATGCTCAAGGATGTGATAAATCATCCTACTTTTTGATTAAACCAGCCAGCGGCTACCTTGCCAGTTTTCGGTTTGATGCAGGGTTTGTATGGCCTGATGTAAGAGTTCCTTGATGCAGCGCACAGCCAGAGATTGACGGCGTAGCGCTGATTGTGCGATTGCGATGGTTCTTTGTAAAGCCGCGTCGCTAAGTGGTGAGCCACATAAGCTGGCCTGTTTTAATTCGTCGATAAAGGCCAGTAAGGGTAATATGGTCCAGCCATGGCCTGCTTTTACCAGGGCTTTTTGCACGTCGAGTGAATTTGTTTCAGCTTTGATTTCCAGCTTTAACTGATTGAGCGCGGCTAGATGATCGACCAGACTGCGTATTCCATGGCTGACCGCTGGTAAGATCAATGGTCGTGATTGTAAGTCTGCCAGCGTGATCGCTCGGTCGACGTGTAGTCCCGCATCGGGAGGCGCTGCGACCCAGAGTTGTTCATGAAAGACCGGGCTTAACTCTATCGTCTTGCTGGTATCCGGGTAGTACAATAAAGCCAGATCAATATCCCCTTGCTCTAACCATTGCTGTATGTGGCCAGCGTAACCTACCGAAAAGTGTAGTTTGATCCCTGGATAGTTAAGCGCCGCACTCTCCATTAAGGCGCATGCCAGGCGTTCGCTCAAACTAGGTAACAGACCCAAGGCAACCGAACCGGTCACGCTTAATGTTGTGGGTTGCAATTCGGCCCGGGCGCGCTCCAATTCTAGCAATGCGCGTCGCGCATAATCGAGTAAGATTTTCCCTTCATTACTCAACTTCATACCACTGCGATTACGCTCGAACAGTATCACTCCAAGCTCTTCCTCGAGCAATTTCAATTGGCGTGACAGAGCGGGTTGTACGATATGTAAAACTTCGGCGGCCTTGGTCATACTGCCGGTATCGGCAATAGTGACTAAGGCACGTAACTGGCGCATATCCATGGCTTCGATTGCGAAAACTGATAAGTGTCATCAAAAAATGGTATTTGAAATACTATCTCATAACAATTTATGATGTATAGGGCTTAGGCAAAACAGGTGTTGCCATTTTGGGATTTGTATCGCATTACGACGATACTGCATTTGCTACTGATACTGAGCCTCACAATTTTTGCGTAATTCTTAATGAAATTTTTTGTGGTAAGAAGTGAAACAGCATGAATACTGGTGAAAATTTATCCTTTTCCGATAAAAAAACAAACGCACTCTGGCCAGTTTCGCGAGTCATCGCGCTGACGCATGCCTGGGATGCTTCTCAGCGTGGCGTCGCTCTGGCTATTATGGCGGCATTAGGTTTTTCGTTTAAGGCGATCTTTGTAAAATTAAGTTATCAAGTCGCGGCTATAGATGCCAGCACCTTGCTGGCTTTACGCATGTGCATGGCTTTACCCTTGTTTCTGTTAATGGGCGGCTCGGTATGGAGCAGTTGGCGGAGTTTGTCGGCCCAGGATAAGTGGAAAATAACAGGCTTAGGGACGGTGGGGTATTATGGTTCGAGCTTGCTTGACTTTATGGGCTTGGAGTACATATCGGCTGGTTTGGAGCGTTTGATTTTATTTACCTATCCAGCGATTACGGTGATTCTGGGCATTGTGTTCTGGCGCAAGCGCGCCGATAAAATGCTCTGGCTCGCATTAACGATTTCTTACCTGGGGATTGCCCTGGGATTTGTACATGATGCGAGTCTGAGTCGTGACTTAAAAAGTCTGGCACTTGGGGGCGGCTTGGTTTTTGGCTGTGCAGTCTTGTACGCGCTTTATAATGCAGGATCAGAAAATCTGATACAACGCTTGGGAGCTATGAAGTTCACCCAATTGAGCTTGTGTGTCACGACATTTGCCGTGGTCTTGCATTTTCTGGTGCAGCATACGCCCACCAAGGCACTGCAAATGCCTTGGCAAGTTTATATGTATAGTTTGGCCATGGCTGTGTTTTCAACCGTGTTACCCATTTTTTGGCAAGCGAGTGCGATACGTTACCTAGGTGCTGCCAAGGCGGTATTAATTGGCACACTGGGGCCAGTGCTGACGATATTCTTTAGCTGGTGGTTATTGAACGAACCGATTTCTGTCGAACAAATGCTGGGTACGGCATTGGTTGTGGGAGGTGTGCTCCTGGTGGGTAAGAGCAAGGCAAGCTAGCCTCTGGCCTGCGCTGACGTTGATTGATGTTTTGTATGCTGGAGAGTGTTCTGCACTCTCCATACTGATCGCTCAGGATTTATTCGTGGCTTTCAACGTAGCGTGCAAAATTATCTAAGATAGCTTGCCAGCCAGCGCGTTGTTGTTCTTCTGGGTAGACCGTTTCGGCATCGAAACAAATGCTGACCTGGGTCTCTTGATCGTTCGAACTAAATTTAACCTCGGCATGACGCTGACCAAATTGGTAAGCCAGTAAATGCATAGGTTCGACTGCCGTATATGTGCCGGCGAAATCAAAACCCATGCTGCCATCTTTAGCTTCCATGCGTGAGGAAAAATGGCCGCCTACTCGTAAGTCAAGTTCTGCGCGCGTGGTATGCCAATCGGGCGAGGCAGCATTCCAGGCTTTTATGGCCTCGGCCGACGTATATAAACGCCAGACTTTCTCGGCATCGGCTTGTATGGTGGCGGTCACTGTGATTTGCATTCGGGGTCTCCTGATTTTTTTGTGCTTAGGATAGTAACACCTAGTACGCCTTATGCAAGCCTGTCCTGCGAATACTTTTTCTAAACTCGCCCTGCCTGATCCAGGCCGGCTGCAAAAGTGTGGTCTGCGCCAACTTTGCAGCCTGCTTACAGGGCTGTCACACCGCGCTGAAATCAGGCAGGAAAATTTTCCAGAACGATTTTTCCTATGCTGGTTTCACTTTCAATTTGCTGGTGGGCACGAATCAAATTGGCTGCGTTAATAGGGGTCAGCACTTGCTGTATCGTCGTGCGCACTTTTCCAGCGTCGATCAAACTCGCAATCTCATGCAATAAATCACCTTGCGCCTGCATATCGCTGGTTTGATACAGCGAACGGGTAAACATCATTTCCCAATGCAAGGAGAGGCTCTTTGATTTCAACAGCATCGCGTTTAAAACTGGCATATCGTCGATCACAGCGAGTTGTCCTTGCGGCTTTAAACATGCAATTAATTGTTCCAGATGGTCTGAGGTATGGGTCAGACTGGCAACCATATCCACTTCCTGTATGCCCAGGGCTTGCAATTGCGGCAGAAGTTCGTGCTGGTGATTGATGACGTGATCTGCACCTAAATCCAGGCACCACTGACGGCTGCTGTCTCGGGAGGCGGTGGCAATAATTCGCAAATCGGTTAAATGACGTGCCAACTGTATCAGCATAGAGCCAACTCCACCCGCTGCACCAGTGATCAGCAAGGTCGGGCGAGCACCTTGCGTTGCGGGGGCAGGTTTGCGCGCCACGTTTAAGCGTTCGAACAATATTTCCCAGGCGGTGATGCTGGTCAGGGGCAAGGCGGCTGCTTGTGCATTGTTTAAGCTAGTCGGAGCTAAGGCAATCAAACGTGAATCAACGGCCTGATATTCGGCGTTACTGCCTTGACGATCTAAGGCTCCGGCGTAATACACGCGCTGACCGATCTTAAATGCGCTGACCTTGCTACCTAAGGCGACGATTTCCCCACAGGCATCCCAGCCTAATATCCGCGGCGCGTCTGTCGCAGGCATGTTGCGACGGACTTTGGTATCGACCGGATTGACTGCAATGGCGGCGATCTTGACCAAGACATCAAAGTCGCGCAGTTGGGGTAGTTCAAGTTCCAGATCAAATAAGGCTTCGGCTTGATCGATCGCTAAAGCTTGGGTATAGGCGATGGCTTTCATGTATTTCTCCAATAGTGGGTGACGACAGGGGCTATTTTATGATTCAATTCAAATTTGATTAACTGCTTATTTAAACTAAGAATTTCAAATGAAAATTGAAAATATAGCGGATTTGCGGGTATTGCTGGCGACAGCCCGGCATGGTTCTCTTAGTGCCGCAGCGCGTGAGCTGGAAATTACGCCCGCAGCGAGCAGTGCGATGTTAAAGCGCCTCGAGGCGCAACTCGGGGCGCGCCTGTTTGTGCGTTCAACCCGGGCTTTACGTTTAACTGCGGAAGGTGAAATCTTACTGAGCTACGCGCAACGAGCACTGGAATTACTGGAAGAAGGGGTGAGTCAGGTCAGTGAGGGCACAACAAATTTAAGTGGCACGATACGTGTCGCTGCACCTTCTGATTTGGCGCGTGGTTATTTGCTGCGCTTATTTGATGAATTCATGCTGCTGCACCCGGCGGTTTCTTTGGTTTTAAGTATTAGCGATAAATTGCAAGACTTGCACAAAGACGCTTTAGATCTGGCTTTGCGTTACGGTAGTCTGGCTGATTCGCAATTGGTCGCGCGCAAACTTCTGCAAACCCGTCGTGTGGCCTGTGCTACACCCGGGTATTTCGCACGCCATGGTAAACCTCAACATCCACAAGAACTGAGCGCCCATCATTGCATCAGTTTGCATATTGCCGGTAAGCGCGAAACACGCTGGTATTTTGAGAAAACCGACGGCGGCAAACTGCTGGAACAATGCGAAGTCAGAATAGATGCCAGTCGCACTGTCAACGACGGGGCGCTGGCGCATGACTGGGCCTTGCTAGGGCAAGGTATCGTCTATAAATCAACACTGGATGTGCATGAAGATTTGCAAAGCGGGCGTTTGCAAGCGGCTTGCACCGAATGGCAAGGACAGAGCTATGCGCTGAACGCGATTTATCCGGGTAATCGCTTTGTGCCTGCGCGTGTGCGTGCCTTGATGGATCATTTGCAGCAAGGGTTTGCCGCTATTTAAGCTGAACTTGGGCGTAACTATTTACGGTATCGCAAATAGTTGGTGTTGTAGTATAGACAGTAACTATGCCTTGGTTTTTAATATGCGTAAACTTTGCAAAGTCGTTGCTGTGCTCTTGATGTTTCCGGTGACCTCCAGCTCCATGTATGCCGCACCCCCCTGCAGGCTGAGTTGATACCAGCTTGTTATGCACTGTCAGCGAGCAAGTTTATGCGTATTGCCGTGGCTCATTTTGGCGCGGCGGGTTACCAACTTCAGCAAGGCAGTTTGCAATCGGCAGACAAAAAGGGGGAGCTCCTCAACGAATTTTTATTTACCAAAGAATTTAAACAGGCACGCGCTGCAATCAGCGTCGCGGCGCTTGAGAAAAAAGACCAGGATCTGATCTGACTTAAGCAACCGGAATATAAATTCACACACCCAGTCAGCATTGAACAGGGTGTTTTTCCCGATCCGCTTACCGAAGGTGGGATGATCAAGCAGTCTTGAGCGCAAATGAAACAACTTTACCAGGACGTTTTGCCAAAATTACAGACTTATCATCGCGCTTGTGATTAAGATGAGGTTGAATTCGGATTTAGCGGCTGGCTAGCAAACAAACACCGCTAACCATGAAACTCACACCAAGTAAGCGACTGAGGGTGAGACGCTCGCCCAAGAAATAGGCGGCAATCAATAAGCCGGCCAGCATCGATAATTCACGGCTAGGCGCAATGTAGTACAAGGGCGCGCGTTGTAAGGCAAACAGCGCCAATAAATAGGCCAGTGGCGAAAGCAGTCCAACGCCAATAATGTAGCTGCGATTGCTGCGCCACTGTTGTTGCAAAAGCCTGGGCTGTGCTAAGGCTTTGGGGGCTAATAACAGGCTGCGTAAAGGCAGACTCAACGCATAATACAAGAGCGGCGGCAAGCCCAGCTGGCGTATCGCCCAGGCATCAACGACGGTGTAGGCTGCAATCGTAATCCCGGTCAGGCAGCCCCAGACTATGCCTGCGTAGGTTCGTGTTTGAGAGACACTGTTTTCATCTGTGGCTGACCTGGGTTTTTGCCAGAGTTTTGTGCAGCTGCGCCAGCCATCGCTGATCAATAAGATTCCCGCCAGGATGCAACAAATTGCCAGCATGGCGAATAAGCCGGGTCGTTCGTCGAGTAATATAATCGCAGCCAGCACTGAAAACAGAGGGCCTGTGCCGCGTGCTAATGGATACACCACAGAAAATTCGCTGCGCTGATAACCAGTTTGTAACGTTAACGCGTAGAGTAAGTGGATCAAGGCACTGCCAGCAATCACTAAACCGGACAGCCAGGTTAAGTTTGGGGCGTAGTAAAGCCAGGCAAAAAAAGCACAGGGTAGTGCACTTATGCTGGTGATGCAGCCTGCCAGCCAGACAAACGCGGCACCGCCCGAGGCTTTTTTGGCGAGTAAGTTCCAGCTCGCATGAAGTAAAGCGCCAGCAACAATAAGACTTAAGGCAATTCCATCCATAGGCAAACTCAAAGCGTAGTTTGTTAGTCCACAATTATAGTCAGATCAGCACGGTTTGCGTGCCAGAAGGATTGCAACCGATCAACCCAGCGAGCTTGTGGCCTTGACAAAGGATTCAATGGTTACCGTTTGCAGTTCATCGTGGTTTCCGTTCAGGCAAAAAAAACCGCTTCCCTAAGGAAGCGGTAAAACATGTCGCTGCTTCAAGCAAAGTTAAACACAAGCTCACATGACAGACACTAATAGTTTGCTACCTTAGATATCAAAGCTTATCCCCTGCGCGAGTGGCAACGACTGGCTGTAATTAAAGGT
>JAYSEN010000023.1:0-70389 GCA_041913845.1 Undibacterium sp. | reverse complement strand
AAGTATTATTCGGCATACCGCCATCCCCTGTCGCAATTCGAAGTTGATTTGGCAAATTGCCGTGAAGAGTCGCATGAATGCTGCGTTTTCAGCACATGCCTGAATCGACATATTCTTTGACTTTATCGTTTCCTGCAATCGAATTTTTGCGTTAGGTAAGTGCGCAAGATTTGTCAAATCCGTCCATGTTAAGCTGAGTTTTTTACACAAAGGCACGACATGACGACTCAGTATAATTGGCAAAGCGATGCTGACTATCGCTGTAAAGCCGGACAAATCACGCTGCAATGTATCCCGGAGAAACGCTATTTGATGGTTGATGGTCAGGGCGATCCGAATCACAATTCCGGTTACCAGTTGGCGCTGCAAAGTTTGTACGCGGTGTCTTACCGCTGCAAGTTTATGCACCGTCATCTGACTTATCGTGTCATGCCACTGGAAGGTTTGTGGTGGGCCGAGGACATGCAGGCTTTCGTGCGCGCTGAGCGGCAACACTGGCGCTGGCGCATGATGATACAGCAACCCGATTGGGTCGATAGCGAACTTTTGCAGTGCGCGTTAGAGCAAGTCAAAGCCAGGCAAGAAGTTGCCCCTGATCTGCGCATCGAAACGTATCAGGAAGCCTGGGTCGCGCAAGCTTTGCATCGTGGTCCATATACCGACGAAGGACCGTTAATTCAGGCGATACACGAAAAAATTGCTGAACATGGCCAGCTATCCGGTTTACATCACGAGATTTATTTGAATGACCCGCGCCGCTGTCAGCCACAAAATTTGCGCACGATAATCCGACAACCATTTACCCAGGAGGCGATATGAAACCCACTCAACTCAGCCAGATGCAGGCGCGTAATTTACACGGCATAAGTGTGCGCACGAATAATGCGGCCGAATTGCAAGGTCAAGGCAAAATTGCTGCCTTGTGGGGGCAGTTTATGCAAACTCATCCATCGGCGGCGAGCGTGCTGGCGGTGTATCACAATTACCAAAGCGATGCTCAGGGCGATTACGATTTAACCCTGGTGAATGAGGCGCAAGCTGACGCAGGGACGTGTCAGGCGCAGATACGCGAGGGTCAGTATCTGCGCTTTGATAGTGAGGCTACAGAACCCGCTGCGGTGCTGGCTTTGTGGCAAACTATCTGGCAGTATTTCGCGCAGAGCAATGCAAGCGTGCGCGCATATCTGAGCGATTTTGAACATTATCATGGCAGCGGCGTCAGCATTTACATCGGCGTCAAATAAAGCGCGGGTTAAAGACTTATGAGTAAATCTTTTGAGCGTTATGAACAGCGCTTATTGCGTGTCACCGACTATTTGCACCAACATTTGAGCGAGGAACTCGATCTCAACCGCCTTGCGGAAGTCGCGTGCATGTCTGCCTTTCACTGGCACAGATTGTATCGGGCGGTGCATGGTGAAAGTGTGGTTGCTACGGTTAAGCGTTTGCGTTTGCACCGGGCCGCGCATTTACTCAGCCATACTCAGCAATCCATCAGTCAGATAGGCAAGGCCTGCGGTTATCCGAATCTGCAATCCTTCACCCGCATTTTTGCGCAAGCCTATGGCTTACCACCAGCGGCTTATCGCAGCCAGGGTTTGCAACAACCCTTAAGACAAACCACGGTGAGTGATACTTACCAACCGGGCGAGGTAGGTATCGTCAATTTAGCTGAACAGCATTTACTGACGGTGGCGCATCGTGGACCCTATATGGAAATTGGCCGGGCGTTTGAAAAAGTCCTGGCCAGTTGCATTAGTCGGCAACTTTTTGAACCGGGCGCGCGCTGGTATGGCGTGTATTTTGATGACAGCAGCATTTGTGCACCGGCGCAGCTTCAATCCTTAGCGGGCTTGAGCGTCAGTGCCTTACCTGCGGCTGAGCGATTGCAAGCCCCCTTGCAAACCTATACGCTGCGCGCTGGTCGCTATGCCGTATTGCGGTATCGTGGGCCGTATTCAGAAATGCAAGCGGTGTATCACTGGCTATACGGTCAATGGCTGGCAAATTCTGCCTTTGAAGCCGCCGATGCACCCGTATTCGAAGAATATTTAAATAATCCACGCGATACTGCTCCCCCAGACTTGCTCACCGATATTTATCTGCCCCTCGCGGATTAATTCGTCCCTCAGCCAGCACCACGGAACCAGTTGCAGCAAAAAGCGTCTAAACAAGTTGTTTTTCTTAGCAAGACCCTGGACTTGCAAGGGCGTGGCGTATAGTACGGAGTCCGATTCTGGACCTGCGTACTTGCTTGCCAGGTTTTGCTGTCGTCGCTTATTCGACTTATTTCTGTAACTTCCGTACAAGGAGAGACTATGAAGCCCTGGATTTTTGCATTGGCACTTGGTTTAACAACACTGACGTCAGCCCATGCTGATGAGGCATTAAAACAAGCGATTGCGGGTAAGCAACGCAGTGCAGCGAATGTGGCGCGTGACACTGCACGCCACCCTTATGAGACTTTGAGTTTCCTGGGGATCAAACCCAGCATGACGGTAGTAGAGCTTTCGCCGGGTGGCGGGTGGTACACCGAAATTCTGGCACCGTACCTGAAAGATCATGGCAAGCTGATTGCAGCGGCGGCTGATCCGCAAAGCAAGAGTGAGTACAGCAAACGTTCGTTGGCAAGGTTTCAGCAAAAACTGGCGGAACAAGCCGATGTTTATGGCAAAGTTGAGTTGGGGATTTTTGAACCAGGTCAGAAAATCGACTATGCCAAGCCAGCCAGCGTTGATATGGTGCTGACTTTCCGTAACGTACACAATTGGATAGGCACAGGCGAAGCCTCGATGAAACAAGTTTTCAGCAGCGCATTTACGGCTTTAAAACCGGGTGGCGTATTGGGTGTGGTTGAACATCGCCTGCCTGCCGCGAAAACCCAGGATGACAAAGCCAGCAGTGGTTATGTGCATGAGTCTTATGTGATTAAGCTGGCACAGGATGCGGGTTTCAAGTTAGCAGCGAAATCCGACGTGAATGCCAATCCTAAAGACACGGCTGAGCACGAAAATGGAGTCTGGGCTTTGCCGCCGACTTTTGCGAATAAAGACAAGGATAAAGCACGCTTTCAGGCGATCGGTGAAAGTGATCGCATGACCTTGAAATTCGTAAAACCATGAGTGAAATTTAAGCCCAGTATTGTTGTGCAATTACAACAATACTGGGCTGTAGGTGCGCTCAGCGAGTCAAGCCAGTTCTTCTACGTTTAAGGAGGGCTGGCTAAGCTGAGCCAGTCGTAGCGCCAGTGAGCCGTGTTGACAGCCCGCAAGTAGTGGCCAGACTTCAATTTCGGGCGAATTCACGATGTACTCATCGCGACATAAACCCGTCAGCATTTGCAAATAGTCCGCATTTTCTTCAAAAGCATGAATCGCCGCATGGTCTTGCCATAAGGTAAGACTTAGTAATTGCTGATTGCTTAAACCCAAATACACGCCCAGGCAGCCAGCCTGATTTTGCAAAACAGGTAAAAATGTACGTTCGCTAAAGTCTTGTAAGGCGTGCTCACGACCCGTTATGACCGGTACTTTCCAGCTTCTCAACAACATGCTTGTATTCCCCCGCAGCGCTGCACTAAAAGTGTGAAAATTGAAACTAAATAGTAACTTAATTTAACAAGCTCAGGCGGAAATCTGTTGTTGAGGCCTCTGCAGCAAGCTGCTGTGCGCCCAAATCAGGTGTTTGAGATGCTAACTGTGCGCAAGCACTGGTCAACGTAAAATTCGAGCGCTCCTACGCTTGTGCAGAGGTCGAGTTAGCGAGCAAAGGCAATGTCACTGCCTGGGCGGATGAAATTTTTCGCTGGAATGCTGGGAGGGCGTAATTGGTGAGACTTGGGGCTGGGTAAGGCGCCCCAAGGGTTAGTGTAGCAAGACGTTTTGTATCATGTAGTCATCAAATTGACGTAAGAAATCGTCAATTTCTTCGACGCTGGGTTCATTCGCAATCAGTTCAGCCACATCATTGCGAAAATACTGCGCTTGCGCACCGCCTATGAACCATTCGCGTCGTACCGCTTTATCGGTAATCTCAAAGCCACCAAAACGCAAAACTTCGTGATCAGTGTCGGCACCATATTCGATAACACTGTAGCTATCGCTGTTATAGATGAGGTTCATATGCAAATCCTTTCTGGCGTTAGAGCTGAAGGCCCGGTCTCACTTGCAGATAGTGCTGATAACTCCTGATTTCAAGATGGGGTGTACTAACCCTGGGTAGTGCATGACCTCATCTTAGTACTGATAACGGAGAGAACCTATAGCACTTTACGATTCGCCACAAAGATTTTACACAGAGTAACATTGCGGCAGGCGCTCACCAGGCTGGCGCTGGCCCTTAGTTCAGGAGCACGATGTGCGGTGTTTGCAGCCAGTTGGCATAGCTTGAAGCGCTGAGCAGGCTGAGTACCTCACGCTGATGATCGGTTTGTGCAAGCGCGAGGATTAAGTAATCCGGATGTTGTTTGAGACTACGTTGTATGCTGACTTGAAACACCAGCTTGCCGGCACAGCACAGGCATCCTGAGGCAAGCCGTTGCATATGAACGACCTGACTCAGTGTGCTAAGTTCTGCCTGCCCACTGGGTATGCCCTCAAGCAGGATGGCAGCGCGCTGTATGCTGGTTTGCTGTTGCAGTATTTCGCTGATGTGGCGTTCACGCCGGGCGTAATCTGCCCCGGCAATGATCAGACAAGGAATCGGCAATTATTCGCCACGCTTAGAAAAACGCACCGACTCCACACCCAACTGCTTTAACTTGCGATACAAGTGTGTACGTTCCAGACCGGTGCGCTCGGCAACCCGCGTCATACTGCCGCCTTCGCGTCCCAGATGATATTCGAAGTAAATCCGCTCGAACGCATCGCGGGCTTCACGTAAGGGCATATCGAAAGACAAGCTGGCAAATTGACTGGCTGGATTGGCGGGAGCCGGGGCTGCCGGTGTGGCGGGAAAGTGCCGTGCTTCGTAATGAGCGGTACTCTGACTAAATGCAGCAACCGGAATATTGCTGACAGGTTCAGGCGGGGCGACGCGTAAGCCGGCACTGACTGGCTTTGGTGCTTCATTACTACGGCTTAAGCCTTGTTGTACGGCCTTTAACAGCTTTTGCAAGGCAATCGGTTTTTCGAGAAAGTTTAAGGCTCCTATGCGTGTTGCCTCGACTGCAGTATCGATGGTGGCATGGCCAGACATCATAATCACAGGCATGGTTAATAAGCCATCACGTTGCCATTCTTTGAGTAGCGTGACGCCGTCGGTGTCTGGCATCCAGATATCCAGTAACACTAAATCTGGTCTGGATTCAGCACGAGCCTGACGTGCTTGTTGTGCGTTTTCAGCCAGTTGTACGACATGACCTTCATCACCGAGAATTTCCGAGAGGAGTTCACGGATTCCCATTTCATCATCAACGACTAATATGTTTGCCATATTTTTTACCCTATTACCGCCTCTGTCATTTTAATTGTGGACTCACTTTGTGACACGCTTAAGTTGCTGCTTACTGTTGTGTGTCAGTTAAGCGTGTTGAAAGTTGTCATGTATTTTTAGAAAATCACGTTGCCGCAATCTTCTGTCTCCCGTTTGCAAGAATCAGGTTGAAAACTTACGGGTTGCTGACAAAACCAGCTTGTTTAATTTTTTTTTAAACAGCAAGAATCTTATCAGCATGTGGTGCTAACTTTAACAGCAAAATCGTAACTTTTGCACCATTTGCTTCACTACGGTTCTGAATATCGATCCTGCCACCGTGTTCATCAACGATTTTTTTCACCATCGCCAGACCTAAGCCAGTACCCCGGGGTTTTGACGTGGCATAGGGTTCAAATGCACGTGCCAGAATTTTGCTGGAAAATCCCGGACCATTATCGATAATCGTCATACGCACTGCATCGCGTTCACTTTGATCTGCGCCGGTATAGTGGATGACGTCAGCAATCACATCAATTCGCCCCGGCTGATGCAGATTGTCGGCGACAGCATCTTGCGCATTTTGTAAAAGGTTATGTATCACCTGGCGCATTTGCGTGGCATCGCCCATCACTTTGGGCAAATTTTCAGCAATGCGTAAATGGATGATGTCACGTCCGTCGCCCGCCAGATAGAGGTGCAATACTTCATCGATGAGTTCGCCCAGATTCAATGGCGAGAGTACCGCAGGCGGAGTGCGTGCATAATCGCGGAAATCGTCAACCATGCGCTTCATCGAGGCGACTTGATTGACGATGGTGGTGGTGGCCTTATTCAGTATGCCCGCTTCGACACCATCGAGCTTGTCTTCCAGCTTCATTTGTAAGCGTTCTGCTGACAGTTGTATAGGCGTTAGCGGGTTCTTGATTTCATGTGCTAAACGTCGCGCTACTTCACCCCAGGCAATCGAACGCTGCGCAGAAATGATGTCGCTGATGTCATCAAATACCACCACAAAGCCATTGCCGTTCGCCACAGGTAAATGCGAGCCACGCGCCAATACCGTAATACTTTGTTCGATTTCGCCTGTATCGGCGTTGTGCAGGCGCGGGACTTCAATTTGTTGTTGCCAATGACTGTCTTGCTCAGCGGCGTCGCCTGCGGCGGAATGGGCATGTTGTTCCGAAAATGCTTTATTAATCACAGCGGCAAAACTCAGCAAACCTTCAATTTGATGCAAGGGTTTGCCAATTTCTTCTTTTAACTGACGCTGCAAGATGCGTTCCACCGATTCATTGCAACTGACCAGTCGCTCGTGCTGATCCAATACCATCACCCCTGCCGACATATTTGCAAGCACCGATTCCAGATAAGCCTTGGCATTTTCCAATTCGGCACGATTGCGTTCAACGGTGGCGCGGGCGTCAAATAATTGCCGCGTCATGGTGTTAAATGATTGGGTCAGACTACCCAATTCATCGCTGCTGGTGACGATAGGACGCGGCGAGAAATCGCCTTCGGTGACGGCCTTGGTGCCTTCCGCGAGTAAGAGTAAGGGGCGTGCAAGTTGCCCGGAAATTAAGAATGCACTGGTAATGGCCGCGACAATCGCAAGTAACAAAGTCAGTGTCAGGGTGATCAGATACATCTTACGTAAATTATGACGGCCCAGTGATCTGACCTGATACTCCCTGGTGGCACTGCTCAGAGCGACCGCATTACGCGCCAAATCATCGGGTACTGGCTGGATTAGCTGCAAATACAGATTGTCGTTTTGAAAACTGGTGGAGGAATTGCGTATCGTCATCACGACACGTGAGCGCAAAATACTTGTGGCGGGCTGTTCGCCCTCGGCAGGAATGATTTTTTCATCGCGTGCCGCATACCAACGCGAATTACGCGCCTGCCGTATCATTTCACTACTGGGTAATTCAGGTATCAGGCTGGCTGGATTTTCATTGGCATAAGCAATCACACGGCCACGGCTATTCACCAGCGTAGCCTCGGCCACCTGCAAACGTTCACGCAGGCGTGACAGACGTAAAGCCAGTGCATGTTCGGAAGGCTCGGTGAGTTCCACAGCCATGTCCTTGGCCTTATTTTGCAAGTCACTGAGTAAGAAATCCAGCGCGGTTAAGCCCATGTTTTTACCGGAATCCAACGCGGACTCGACCTTGACGTCGAACCAGGACTCGATAGAACGAGAAACAAACTGCACAGAAACTAAATAAATCACGGTACCTGGCAAAATCCCCACCAGCGCAAACAGCAACACCAGGCGTGTCATCAGGCGGGAGCCAAACTCGCGTACGTGGTAACGCCGGAATAAGCGCCAGACCAGGGTCAGAACCAGTATCAGTAAGGCAAAGGCGACCACCACGTTGGCGCCCAGCAGCCATTCGTACTGGATATAAAAGCGCGAGGAATTTTCCGATTCTTTGGCCAGTAAAAACAAAAGAATGCCACTGAGCGCGCCCCCTACGATGAGCGCGTACCTAAGAAATCGTGTCACTTATCTTCCACCTTGTAGCTAAAACGCTTCCATTCAGAAATTTGACGCAAATTATGGTCATTGAATGCAGAGATTTGAAAATGCTTAGGCAATTGGCTGATACCCATGCGTAAGCGTACTGCGATATTGTAATTTTTGCCGCTGCCTAACTGACTTTTGTCGGCCACCAGCCAACGACCGGGGCGTAACACCAGCGACATGGCGGCATCGAGCGAACTGAAGTTTTGTTGTAAGCCATTATTGATCGTCACTGCATATTGCTGGGTCCACTCGTTATAAGCGATGCGTATGGTTTGCTCGACCTTGCTGACTTTTTCATCAACCCAGTACCACCGGGCACGGCTGATTTCAACTTCGGCGGTAAAACTGACTGGCAAGCCTTCACCCAGGGCTTTTTTTATGCCATCGCTTAAGTCCAGCGCGTAATTGGCCGCAAGCCGGTAGCCATCATCGCTGGCTTCTATCCGTGCCTGACTGACTTCGACCGCCGAAGCGTGCGCGCTCAGGTTGAAGTTCAGCGTCAACCAAAGCATACACAAGGCGATCAGGATCGGGCGCCAGCGCGACAACAATTTCATTATTTTGATTTCAGGCAATGTTGCACTATCGATTTTTTTTGGGGTCAGGTGCTAATAATAGCCTGAAGCAAGCAAATCCCGCCATGCCTCTATACCGTTGCGCGTGGTTTTTCAAACAGCGCATAAAATAAACCGTCATGTTCGGCTTGCTCAGGCTTAGGTGCAAACAAGGGTAATAACTGCCCCGGCGCAGGTAGTCGCAGTGCACCGTGCCGCGCTGCAAAGCTTTGTGCTTGCAGTTCAGATTCGGCAGGCCAGACCGAACACGTGACCATCAGTAATTTGCCGCCAGGCTTTAATAAACCCCATAAATTATCGAGGATGCGCGCTGAAAGGGCGACCAATTGCGCTGTGTCGGTTTTACGACGTAACCAGCGACTATCCGGATGACGCCTTACTACGCCCGAGGCGGTACACGGCACATCGGCTAAGATGCGATCAAATAACTCACCATCCCACCAGTCACGCCGGCTGGCGTCGCCGCACACGAGCCCGGCTTTAAGTTGTAAGCGTTCCAGATTTTCGCGGACTTTTGACAAACGGCTGGCTTCCACATCCAGCGCCTGCATGTTTACATCTGCTAATTCCAGTAAATGGCAAGTTTTGCCACCCGGCGCGGCGCACGCGTCGAGTACCCGCATGCCGGCCTGAACATCCAGCAAAGGTCCGGCTAATTGTGCTGCCGCATCTTGGACAGATACCCAGCCTTGACTAAAGCCTGGTAATTGCGAGACAGGCAAGGCTTTATGTAATTTGATAGCCTTTTCACCAATTACGCTCGCCTGTATCCCGGCCTCGTGCAAGATCGCCAAATAGCTGCTGACACTGTGTTGCCGTTGATTCACTCGCAAAGTCAGTGGTGGCTGGGTATCGGCACTGCGTAATATGTCTTGCCATTGCTCAGGGTAGGCCGTCTTCATCTGGTCTACCCACCACTGCGGGTAATTCCAGGCGCCAAGCGGTTGCTTGCGCGCTAATTTTAGTAATTCATCGCGCTCTCTCAGGAAGCGGCGTAACACCGCATTCACCATGGCTTTGGCAAAAACCATGTGAGCACTGGCGGCGGCGGCATTCACCGCCTGATCCACCACCACAAAGTCTTCATAGGCCTGGCTACCGTCGGCCTCGCCCTGCAACAAGGCAAGGGCACAGCAGAGCATACTATGCAGCAGGGCAGGTTCCGGTCGTTTATTGGTGAGTAACTGGATCAGGATTTCACTACGGCCATACTGACGCAAGCAGCGATAAGCCAGATCTTGCACCGCGCCGCGCGTTGCTGGGCTGGCTTGCAAAGTGTCGAATTGGACTTGCAAAGCCTGCGGCAAGGCCATCCCAGCGATCACCTGGGTCACCACTTCAGCCGCCGCAATTAAGTTATATGCCAGACTGTCGGCGGCGATTTCCAGTAACTCGGGGGTATTCACAGGAGCGGCCGGGGCGCGCATTCTGGCGGGTGCTGCGTGAGACTGAGGTTTATTTTTAGCGGGCCATTTCTTTTCTGCCGGGCCGCGATAAGGGTGGCTGGCACTTAAAATGGCACGCTTAGGTTTTTTGTCTGATTCAAACATGACGATGCAAATCGGGCCACATCCGCTGCAATACCACTACGGTGAGCCAGAATCCTTAGTTAGAGTTAGTGCGAGCCCCGAATTAGCGCCAAAGTACTTAATCAGCGCCGGCACGGCCTGGCTTATTAGCATACTGAACACGATTGTATGCAGCGTAAAAGCGACAAACCAGGCTGGGGCAAACAGGCCGGCATTATCCCACGATCTGTCTGAATAAGCGAAATTCAGGCGGCGACAGATAAATCATCGAGTTTATGCAAAACCGGGTTTTCTAACCAAATCCGGATATCTTCAAATACCAGTTGAGCATCCAGTTCATTCAGAATTTCGTGATAAAACTCGGGGTAAAAGCGAAAATGCAAGAGTTGATTATTAGCATGATCAACAAATAAGCGACTGCCCTCAGGATTCACTAAATGATCGGCTTCAGCCACCAATAACAGGCAGGGCACCGCCAGTTCTTCGGCATAATCTTGCACGTAAGTAATGGCGTTTAGCATCGCGCTTAGCAAGCGTGCGGTAATCTTATTGTGTACCAGCGGGTCGTGTTTATAGGCTTGCACCACTTCCGCATCATGGCTCAGGTAATGCGTTTTCAAGCCATTATTCACCCCGAGTCCGGGGAAACATCGACGCGCCAGCGCCAACAGTTGATGTTGCATTGGCGTCATGAATAACTGCAACGCAGGCGACGACAATATCAGGCCACTGACCAGTTCCGGGCTTTCTAAGACCAGTCTGGCCGCGAATAAGCCACCCATGCTATGCCCTAGCAACAAGGGTGCTTGTTTGAGCTGACGTGCGAAATCAAGCAGTAAATGCTGGGCATCCCCGACCAGACTTAGGGAATCGGGGCTATCACCGCGTTTGCCCTCGGATTGGCCGTGGCCACGATGATCATAGCTGCGGACATGAAAGCCTAATTCGGCGAAAAAACGGGCGACGTGAGCATAGCGACCGCAGTGCTCACCGAGGCCATGCATTAACAGTATGCCTTGGCCCTGACGCTGGCGATGTGCTGCGGGTTCCCAGTCACGTACAAATAAGCGGGTTTGATCGGGCGTGGCAAAGAAAAATTCGCGGGTATGCTCGATGTGTGAGGTCATCAGACGCCCCACATAACTTCCCTGTTCATGCGATGGGCTGCATGCAGCATCTCAAGTACCGGGTAAGCGCGTGTCGCAAAGCTGACGACTTCCGGCGCTTCGTGCTCATTATCGTCACCTTCTTCATTGTGATGAGCATACACATCACGCTGCACCTCATCCGAAATGGGGTGGGCTTTACTGTCTTCCACGGCTTGTTCTATCAGTTGTATGGCTGCGGGTAACTCAGCCGGAGTCAGGATGCCGCGTTCTACGTCTTTTTTTAAGAGTTCCAGGATGCGGCGTGCATGTTCCTGATACATGGTAATTTCCGACGCAGCTTTTGACGTAAACGTGATCAACATGGTTCCTCCTGTCACAAATGCCTGTTTTATTACTGCAAGACTCTTACTATGATAATCGCAAAACACCGAAATAGCAGGGTTTGCTGCTTCTTACGCAGCCAGGATAGCGTAAAAAATTGTGTGATGGTCAGTGCTTAAGGTTGGCCAGTGCTTGCCCGGTGCGATTTAAAAGAAGTAAAGAAAGTATCGCGTACTTCCTCAGTCATGGCTTGCGCCGGGCCCAGCAACAGCATTTGATAACAGTGGCGTCCTGCAGCAAAAAACTTGAGCCAGGCTTGGGGCGAGCGCGCAGTCTGGGGGGGAATTTGCAGTATGCCATGTTCCAATTGCTGCACTTGCGCGGCCGAACTGTGTAAATTCAAGAGTATACCCTCTTGCATGGCAGCAAGTAGCTGCGCTTGCTGAGCTTGCTCACAACTGACATAAGCGATGACGAATTGCATGCCCGCAGCCTGTGCGCCTTGCATATGCATCTCACGTTTTTGGCCGGCTAATTCTATCGATTTGCTGGCCGAGGCGGGCTTGTCGGGCAGTAACAAGGTGTAACCCGCTTGTTCATTCCGAACTTCACGCCAATTCAATGCGGGGCTGCAGGCACACAGCAGACTGCAACACAGCGCAATAAGGTAAGAATAAGGCTTAGTAATGGCTAACATGCAGACAAGCTCCGGCGGTAAACAAATTCCTGGGGTTGACGCAAAATTGCGCTGCTCACCAGGCCAGCGCAAAGTAGCGTGAGTCTTGATAGTTGGAGTCAGATTCAGGGCAAACTAGCTGCTTGAGTCTGGCTTGAAACGGCTGCCCATACTAGCAAATTCAGGCAGCGGCAACCAGCGCTGCACTGTATATGGACAAATTAACGCCTGAAAAGCGCCGTATTCTCGCTATTCCATCGCTGCTAGCTGGCGTATTATGGAGTTTCCCGCATTTTCTCGATGTCTTGTTTCGAGCTTGTTCATTATGAAATTTCCCATTCATCTGATTGTACTGGCCTTGATTTGTCTGAACTTGTCTGGTTGCGAGCGTTTAGGGATAGCCGATCCGGGTAAAGAGGCGCAACAAAAAGAAGCTGAGGCCAAGGCCACGGGCAGTGCTTGCCGACACGCGGGGCGTGCCATAGAAGATTGTTATGCCTTGAATCCTGAAGCGTCGCGCGCAGCAATTTATGCTGGCTGGAAAGAAATGAACGACTACATGCGCGAAAACAAAATCGAGGAAGTCAAACCACAGATCGCGGCATCAACTCCTCCAGAGAAAAGCGAAGCCGAGGGCGAGGCCAGCGAATCCGCTTCTGCCTCCAAGAAATAGTCATTAGGCATGCCGCGCTGAGCTAGTGATAGTCACGACGACGTTTCACAGGCTTTTGGCGGCGTAATGACGCTCCTGAAATTTGGGCAAATCCAGATAAAAATGCGTGCTGGCGATTTCTTCGCGTTGGATGAAAAAGCCAATCTCGCCATGCATTTGTTTCGCCAGCGCTTGTGAAATTGCTAAACCCAGGCCCGTCCCGCCTTTAGCCCGGGTGTCGCTGGAATCGGCTTGAGAAAATTTTTCAAAAATCCGGTCGCGGAAGTGCTCCGGTATCCCAGGTCCCTGATCTATGACTTCGATACGGACAGTATAAGGTGTAAGCGACCGTGTGATAAGCGTTACGGGCTTGCCATAGGGGGAGTATTTGCAGGCATTGGAAATCAGATTCGCCATAATCTGGCCAAAGCGCACCGTATCAACGCGTACTTGCAAACCATTTTCTTGTTCATTCAAGAGGATTTCAGTACCCAGGCTGTGAGCCAGGGCCTGATTGGCTGCCACCGATGTTTGTAATAAATTCGATAAATTACAGACCTCGTAAACGAATTCCAGCTTGCCCGCTTCGATTTTTTGGATATCGAGTAAGTCATTGATCAAGCGCGTCAGGCTCTCTGAGTTTTTATGCGCCATAGTCAGCAAGGGCGAGAGCTTTTCAGAAACACTGCCCATCGCGCCGCCAACCACTAAACCCAGCGCACCGCGTATAGCCGTTAAGGGGGTACGTAATTCATGGCTGACTGTAGAGATAAACTCACTCTTCATGCGCTCAACTTTACGGCGTTCTGAAATATCGCGCAGTATCAGAACCAGCTTACGTTTGCCAGTTAGCTTGTATTCACTGATCGCAAGTTCAACGGCGAAAATCTGACCATCTTTGCGCAAACTTTCGGTTTCCAGGCGCAGCTTGCCGGTACGGATAAACTCCGGATTATTTAAGGCCAGCTCAGAAAAATCAGCCTGGTCAGTCAGACTCAGAATTTTACAGCTGCGCCCAACCACATCACGTTCCTGATAACCATAAATCGAGCTGGCGGCCGGATTGACCGCTTCGATAATGCCGCGTTCATCGATCATAATGATGCCGTCGGCAGCGTTTTGGAAAATTGCCTGTAACTGGTCGGAAAAGTCTTTTAAGGCGCTTTGTTGCTGGGTTAAGTTATGCAATAAAATGGCTTGATCACGATTGATGACCTCGGCTTGCTGCTTAAGTTCGGTGGTGGTGATCAAATCTTGCTCGCGTCGCTCAAGTAAGCTGACCAATAAACTGAAAGCCGTTATCACGGCGAGTACGCTGAATATGGCGATAATCGCAATGCCGGTACCGATTTTGCGCCATTCCGCCAGATACAACTCTTCATCTATCGAAAAATTGATGATTAAGGGGTATTTTTCCAGACTTTGGATTGCGGCCATGCGGGTTTTCATTTTGCCGCCCTCGGCTACCCGGGGATGGCTGGTGATAATGACGCCTGCCTGTTTGTTTTGTTTATGGATTAATTCGTAGGTGCTGCCGCTGAGATTTTTTTGTCCCATGATGTCGGCCCGTTCAGGCCAGCGCGCCAGGTAGGTAAAGTCATTGCGCAATAAGCTGATGGAAATGCTTTCGTCGGCACCAAATTTTTCGTAAAAGTTCGCATAAAAACTGGGTGATAAACCCAGGATCACCACGCCTATGAATTCGCCATCACTGCCCGTCAGTCTATGGCTGATAAAAAACATCCATTGCCCGGTGCTTTTACTGCGCACCGTCGAACTCAAATACACCCCTTGTACCGGGTTATCGCGTTGTGCGATGAAATAGTCACGATCGGATAAGTTATAGCTGGGTGCGGGAAACTGCCTCGAAGTGTTAAGCACATTGCCTTGCGCATCCAGCACTGAAATCACTTCGACGATAGGCGATAAGGCCGATTTTTCTTTGAGAAATTGATGAAAATCGACGCTACCCAGACGTTGCGATAAAAAATCGGCACTGACGGCATAGCGGTCCTGGATACGGTCTACGATGCTATCTAACGTCGAGTAAGAGAAATCCATTTGCTGGGTCGCCGCTTCGGCTAGCAAAATACTGAAGGTACTGGCTTGCTTTTCCCACTTTTGAATTTCCTGCGCACGCAATACCCAAACCGCTGCGACAGTGGCAATGATGATAATCAGCACCATGCCGATAGCAAACGCGGTGGCGATGCGACTGGTATGAAGTGGCGGTGATTTCATCGTAGCTGATAGTTTTTGGCTAAAAGTAAGAATTGGATGATCGCATAAGCTAGCTTAGTCTTTAATTTGTGGCTAAGCAAATAACAAAATCCCGCTGGCTGGCTCAGCCTGACTGTTCCTGATCCAGCATGCGTTGACAACGTGATGTCGGTGCAGGGAATCGACAAAACGACCAGGTACTCAAGTATATCTGCTCGTTTCCCACTCTGGCGAGCTTTCAGTGATTGCATTTCGGAAATGTTTATTTTTGGGAGTTTTCGAATAAATTTAGCAATAGTGTCGTAAGCAACCTACAAACAATTGCCTCTAAGATATAAGCTGTGAAATGATGATTTAAGTGATTTGCGCTTGTGCTGAGCCTGGTATAGCTTTTAATTAGACAGAGTTTCTGGCCAGCAAATACAAGTGTGGTCGGGTAGCGCATGGGTGACAAGCCGCGAGGTTGCGGTTTTCACGTTTTTCTCAACTTGGTTCTGGAGTCATTCAATGAAAGCAAAATTAATCGTTTTGGCTGGAATTCATGCAATATTGCTGGTTGCCGCACCACTCCGGGCTGAAGTGGCAAGTTGCGATGCAATCAAAGAGAAAATCGCAACCAAACTAGAAGGTAAGGGCGTTAGTTCCTACACTTTGACGGTGGTTGGCAAAGACCACGAATCCAAGCTCAGAGTGGTGGGACAATGTGAAGGTGGTAAAAAGAAAATTTTGTATCAGCGTGGTAAAAAAGCCGCTGCCGAAAAGAAAACCGAAACGGAATAAGGCCGCAATCTTTATCCTGAACCAGGTCTCTGAGACCTGGTTTTTTTTATGGCTAGACTTAACCGAACATCCAGACGAGTAAGAGTATTCCGCAATTCCCCATCAGTAAATATTTGGGCAGATTTTCGGCGGGAGCTAAGGCCTCGGTATCGATATGTTGTGCTGCGATCGCGCTGAGTTTTTCTACATTAGCTGCACTGGCACCTTGTTGAAAATCGATTTCAGCATGGGCTTGTAAAACGATGTTCGCCAGGCTGGATTGGCCTACCCGTTCTACTACTTTCTGCAAAAATCCAGGCAATTGAATTTGTTGTAAGGTCGTTTTGATTTGTTGCAAAGTTTGCTGTTTTTGCTCTGCGCTGTTGGGAGTGGCGTCGGCGCTACTGGATGGTTTGGGTAATTTATCCCAGGGGAGCTTGCTTATCAGGTAAGGCAGGAGTTCACTTAAGTGCTGTTGGCATAAATTATGCAAACAATCCTGTAAAGCTTGTTTATGAGCTAATGCCAACCATGCGGCCGAAGCGAGCAGCGCCAGAAAAAAACTGAACAGAAAATGTCGGCCACCCAAGGCCAGGCTTACAACAATCAAGCCCAGCAAGTTGAGCGCCAGGCCAAAACCCGATAAACGCAAAAATCGAGCCAGATAAACCTTAAAGAGTGCAGCCGCAGTGCGACTTAGCGATGCAGCTTTAGCTTGTAGTGTCATGATCATTAGTCAGAGCCAGAATTTAGTCTGGCTCTGTTCACGTTATTAATCGTGACACAATTATGGGTTAAAAATTAATTAACCTGCCAATTTTTTACGCAATATTTCATTTACTTGCGTTGGGTTACCTTTACCCTTAGTCGCTTTCATCGCTTGACCGACCAGAGAGTTAAAGGCTTTTTCCTTACCGGCACGGAATTCATCGACTGATTGCTGATTCGCTGCCATGACTTCATCGATGATTTTTTCTAAAACCGATACGTCAGTAATTTGCTTACCTTTAACTTCGATGATTTTATCGGCCAATTGAGGGTCATTTGAATTGGCATCCCACATTGCGGCAAACACTTCTTTCGCAATCTTATTCGAAATCGTGTTATCCGCCACGCGCTGCAATAACAAAGCGAGTTGCGCGGCACTCAATGGCAAACTGGTGTAATCCAGACCCGCACGATTTAAGCTCGAAGCGATATCGCCCATCATCAGGTTGGCCGTAGCTTTGGCTAAGGCCGGGCCAGTGATGGCGACGATATCTTCAAATAATTGTGCCGAGGCCTTCGATTGCGTCAGCACCGTGGCATCGTAATCAGGCAAGCCTAAGTCGCGTGCAAAGCGCGCGCGCATCGCATTCGGCAATTCTGGCATGCTGGCAGCGATTTGCTCTATCCAGTCCTGGCCTATGCGCAAAGGTGGCAAGTCGGGGTCAGGGAAATAGCGATAATCTTGCGCATCTTCCTTGCTACGCATAGAACGGGTTTGCTTTTTGTCTGGGTCATAGAGGCGGGTTTCTTGCACCACTTTGCCGCCATCTTCAATTAACTCGATTTGGCGACGTACTTCGTAATTAATCGCCTCTTCCAAAAAGCGGAAAGAGTTGAGGTTTTTGATTTCGCAACGGGTACCAAATTCTTGCTGACCGACTGGGCGCACCGAGACGTTGGCATCGCAACGGAACGAGCCTTCTTGCATATTGCCATCACAAATGTCTAACCAGGTCACCAGCGAATGCAAGGCTTTGGCGTAAGCGACGGCTTCCTTGGCCGAGCGCATGACCGGTTCGGTAACGATTTCCAGCAAAGGCGTGCCAGCGCGATTCAGGTCTATGCCTGTCATGCCCTGATAATCTTCATGCAGCGATTTACCAGCATCTTCTTCTAAGTGAGCGCGGGTTAATTCGATTTCTTTGATTTCTGACTCACCATCTTTTTCTAAGACGATAGCGACCTTGCCGCCTTGCACCACAGGAATCTCAAATTGGCTGATTTGATAGCCTTTGGGCAGGTCAGGGTAAAAGTAATTTTTACGTGCAAAGATAGATTCCGGGGCAATATGTGCGCCTACCGCCAAACCAAATTGGATGGCTTTTTCGACTGCGCCTTTATTCATTACCGGCAATACGCCTGGCAAGGCCAGATCAACCGGGCTGGCTTGCGTATTTGGCTCAGCACCAAATTGGGTGGACGAGCCACTAAAAATTTTCGATTGAGTCTTGAGTTGCACGTGGGTCTCAAAACCGATCACTACTTCCCATTGCATAGGTTTTCCTTCTGGTCAAAGAGGGCTGGACTTGCCAGTCAATTAGTTTATTCGCTAAAAAAGCTTAGCTTAGTCTGCTTGATTTAATTCATAGCGACATTGGCCAGTTTTCGGATTAATCGCCAATTCGGTAAAATTTTCACGCGAACCGCATAACACCGGGCAGCTTGGTTGCAGCTGCCATTCATCGCCATTTTGCCTGATCCGGACGCTGCAGCGATTACCTCGTTCGGTATCGTAGCCACGTTTGCGGCGCGCTTGCGCTGGGTCTTTCAGGCTCAGGCGCCAGCCTCGTTCTTTCGCTTCAAGTTGTACGCCATCGTCGAGATCGATACTGCATTCATGGCCGAGTGTCGCGCGCAAACGCAGCGATTCCCAAGTGAATTCCAGCACTTGCTGTTGCTGTATCTTGAGCCGGAATTCGTCGCTATAAATAATCTTGCCCGCAGCGCTGCCCGTACTGGTGCTGCAACTGGCTTTCAAGTCCAGTTCAGTGACGGGGCCGGTCGCCATGGCCAGGCTAGTGCAGCCCGTCAGGATGGCGATCAAACCGAGTCGTGTCAGGGTGCGCGCTGGCATGGCTTACTCAGGCTTACGTAAATGCCAGTCAGTCGCTTGCTGGTATTGGTGCGCCACATTCAATAAGCGCGCTTCATCAAAGTAATTACCGATGAGTTGCAAACCAACGGGGCGACGACTGTTTTTCTCACCCTGGCCGAAACCGCAAGGGATGGACATGCCAGGCAAGCCAGCCAGACTGGTCGATAAGGTATAAATATCAGCCAGGTAGTTGGCGACTGGGTCGTTTGCTTTTGAACCCAGATCCCAGGCTACGCTAGGCGCTACCGGACCCATGATGACATCGCATTGCTTAAACGCAGCGGCGAAGTCTTCGGCGATTAAGCGGCGAATTTTTTGCGCTTGCAAATAATAGGCATCGTAATAGCCATGTGATAACACATAGGCACCCACCAGAATACGGCGTTTGACTTCGTCGCCAAAACCTTCGCTACGCGATTTTTTATACATATCGGCGAGGTCTTTGTATTCGCTGGCACGGTGACCATAGCGCACGCCATCAAAGCGCGATAAATTCGATGAAGCTTCAGCAGGCGCGATCACGTAATAAACCGGAATCGATAACTCGGTTTTAGGTAAAGAAATCTCGACCAGGGTTGCACCCATTTTTTCGAATTCTTTGAATGCGGCCTGAATTGCGGCGTCAACGTCAGCCGACAAGCCTGCACCAAAGTATTCCTTAGGCACACCGATGCGCAAGCCTTGCAGCGAGCGATTCAAATCGCGGTTGAAATCTTCGTTATCGCGTTGCAGGGAAGTGGAATCACGCTCATCAAAACCCGCCATCGCGTTTAGCAATAAGCCGCAATCTTCAGCGGTTTGCGCAATCGGACCACCTTGATCGAGTGAGGAAGCAAAGGCGATCATGCCATAGCGTGAAACCCGGCCATAGGTTGGCTTAATCCCGGTAACACCGCAAAAAGCGGCTGGTTGGCGGATCGAACCACCGGTGTCAGTGGCGGTCGCAGCTGGGGTCAGGCGTGCTGCGACCGCTGCTGCCGAACCGCCAGAAGAGCCGCCGGGAACTGCGATGTTATCCCAGGGGTTTTTGACTGCGCCAAAGGCGGAGTTTTCGTTCGACGAACCCATCGCGAATTCATCGCAATTCAATTTACCCAGATGCACCATACCAGCCTGGCGTAATTTCGTAACTACGGTGGCATCAAAGGGGCTGACGTAGTTCGCGATCATTTTCGATGCCGCGGTCGAGCGCCAGTGTTTGGTCACGAAAATATCTTTGTGGGCAATCGGTACACCAGTCAAAGGGCCGGCATTGCCGGCAGCTAATTGTTGATCAGCCAGCGCGGCTTCTGCCAGCGTGGCAGCGTTATCGACGTGCAAAAAAGCATTCAGATCAGAGGCCGCAATACGATCAAGATAAGATTGCGCTAACTCGGTAGCGGAAAGTTGTTTGCTTTGCAATAATGTGGAAAGTTGTGCGAGTGTGTGGTTATGCATAAATAGAGCGCCAATTCTGGTAAAAGTTACGGCCAGTCGCCAACGGTGTTAATTCAGGCCAGGCTGGCTTTGCAAGAATTTGTAAGCGAATTACTCAATCACCTTAGGAACCAGATATAAGCCATCTTGTGTTGCTGGTGCCGGTTGTTGATAAGCGTCGCGCTGATTGGTTTCGCTGACTACGTCTTCACGCAAACGCAGCGCCAATTCAGGTAAGTGTGCGGCAATAGGCTGACTCAGCGGTTTGACGCCAGTGGTATCAACGGCTTTGAGTTGTTCAACCAGGTCAAAAATCCCATTTAATTTTTCCAGGGTGGCCTGCGCTTCGGCGGCATTTAATTCTAAATGGGCCAGTTTGGCAATGCGGGTTACGTCATCAAGGTTCAGAGACATAGGTTTAGTATTAAAAAGTTAATGTTCGTAAGCTTACTCGAAACGCGGATTTTTGGTTAGGTAAGCAAGTAAATTTCTTAAGATTATAAGGTAGAATGGCGGGTTAATGCCTTAAATGCGCGTATTGATCTGGATCAGTAGTCAGATAAGAAATAAAGCTCGGGAATTGCCTGTATTTTTGGCAAGCTTGCAGATGTTTTGAGTGTCGCCGGGTTCGACTAGTGATGCCTTAGCCATTAACGTGGCGAAAATCTCTATGTTTGTATTAGGCTAACCAGATTCAGGTGTCTTGCGACAGGTGGGCACCTACTAACACATATCAGAGAGCGACGGGATTTTTCATGTTTGGTGCATTGCGTAGTTATTTTTCAAATGATCTGGCAATTGACTTGGGTACAGCCAATACCCTGATTTATGTACGCGGCCAGGGCATCGTACTGGACGAGCCATCTGTGGTGGCAATACGTCAGGAAGGTGGCCCAAATGGTAAAAAAACCATACAGGCGGTCGGTAAAGAAGCCAAGCAAATGTTGGGTAAAGTACCTGGCAATATTGAAGCTATCCGCCCCATGAAAGATGGTGTGATTGCCGACTTTACCGTGACTGAGCAAATGCTCAAGCAATTCATCCGCATGGTGCACGACACCAAATTCTTTAAACCTTCGCCACGTATCATTATTTGCGTACCTTGCGGTTCGACTCAGGTTGAACGTCGTGCGATTCGTGAATCGGCACTCGGTGCCGGTGCTTCGCAAGTGTATCTGATTGAAGAACCGATGGCAGCTGCTATCGGTGCCGGTTTGCCCGTCTCTGAAGCGACCGGTTCTATGGTGGTTGACATTGGTGGTGGTACGACCGAAGTCGGTATCATCTCGCTGGGTGGTATGGTCTACAAAGGTTCGGTGCGCGTCGGTGGCGATAAATTCGACGAAGCCATCGTTAATTACATCCGTCGTAACTATGGCATGTTGATCGGTGAACAAACTGCCGAAGCGATTAAAAAAGCCATAGGCTCGGCTTTCCCAGGTTCCGAAGTCAAGGAAATGGAAGTTAAAGGCCGCAATTTGTCGGAAGGTATTCCACGCTCGTTCACGATTTCCAGCAATGAAATCCTGGAAGCGCTGACCGATCCGCTGAATAACATCGTTTCGGCTGTAAAAAATGCGCTGGAACAAACTCCTCCAGAACTCGGTGCCGATATTGCCGAAAAAGGCATGATGCTGACCGGCGGTGGCGCTTTATTACGCGACCTCGACCGTTTGTTGATGGAAGAAACCGGATTACCTGTGATCGTTGCCGAAGACCCGCTGACTTGCGTGGTGCGCGGTTCGGGCATGGCGCTGGAACGCATGGATAAACTTGGTTCTATCTTCTCTTACGAATAAGCTGCGCCAGTGGCAGTCTGTGTAAGCACAGGCTGCATAGCGCAGTCAGCCCGCCAACCCAGACGGCTGGCGTACAAAAAATTGGTGCCGCACTGAACCGATTCAGGGCGGCTGGTTTATTTTACATGTAGCAGGTATGGAATACAGTCCACCACCATTATTCAAGCAAGGTGCTTCGGCGCGCGTGCGGGTGGTCTTTTTTGCGATCCTGGCGATTTTTTTGCTGGTTTTGGATTCGCGTTTTAAAACCCTGACTCTGGCGCGCCAGGTTATTGGTACCGTGCTCTACCCCGTACAAATGCTGGCTAGCTGGCCACGTGATGTGCTCTTACATGGCACGGACTATATCGCTGATGTGAATACGCTTCAGCAAGAAAATCAACGCTTAAAGCGTCGACAAATCGAAGTGGCGGATCAAACTCAGCAAGCCGCACAACTCCTCTCTGAAAACAATCATTTACGCCGCTTACTGGACGCCCGCGAACGCAGTGGAAATAAATCTGTGTTAGCTGAAGTCATTTACGACGCGCACGATGCTTCAACGCGTAAAGTAATCGTCAATCGCGGTACTCGCGATGACGTCAAAGCGGGACAACCTGTGATCGATGACGGTGGTGTGGTTGGTCAAGTCACGCGGGTATTTCCCTTGACAGCCGAGGTCACCTTACTGACCGATAAAAATCAGGCTATTCCCGTACAAGTATTACGCAATGGCTTGCGCAGCGTTGCTTATGGTCGCGGTCAGGGTAGTAATCTGGATATGCGAGTAACCGCAAATGCTGATGTGAAAGCAGGTGACCAGTTGGTGACCTCCGGTATTGATGGAATTTATCCACCTGGTTTGGCGGTGGGCACGATAGTGCAAGTCGAAAGCAAAGCAAATTCGACTTTTGAAAATGTCTTGTGCAAGCCTGCGGCACGCATAGATCAATACCGCCAATTATTGGTGTTATTGGTCGATACGGAAAATACCAGCATACCGGAAACCGAAGACGTTCGCGCAAAAAAAGAAAAGATCAATCGTAAAGTGACACGCGATAACATCTTAAATGCTGCGCCAGTCAGCAATCCTGCTGCACCCGCTGCGACTAATCCAGCAACCAGTCCTGCGACTGGAAATGCGCCGGCGGCCGCACCTGCTCAAACAACCCAGACCACGGAGACGCGTACGACTCCACCCAAACCAGTCGTTACCGGCAACACCGTCAGCAAACCCCGAAGTAACGAGGTGTCACCATGAATCAACCGCATTATTTACTGCTGCCGGTGAATCCGCTCTTCATCATCTTCAGTTTTATCGTCGCGTTTGCTTTGAATTTCCTGCCCTGGGGAACCTGGTTCGCAGTGCCGGATTTTGTGGCCCTGGTGCTGGTGTTCTGGAGCATACATCAACCACGCAAAGTCGGCATAGGATTAGCCTTTTGCATGGGTTTGCTGATGGACGTGCACGATGCGATTTATCTTGGTGAAAATGCGCTGGCTTACACCTTGTTATCGTTCTTCGCAATTACGATACATCGTCGCGTTTTGTGGTTTAAGGTGTTTGCGCAAACCATCCATGTTTTTCCCCTGTTTTTATTTGTGCAGGCGGTGCAGGTTGGTGTACGGATGGCGGTGGCGCCCGATGCCCATTTCCCTGGCTGGTGGATTTTTTCAGTCAGTGTCCTGACCACCTTACTCTGGCCATTCGCGACGATGTTCTTGCTGGCTCCACAGCGTCGTGCGGTGAATAAAGATGAAACCCGCCCTATCTGAGTACCATGACTGAACTTAAGAATACGGAACAAGAGTTATATTACTTTCGTTTCCGTTTGCTATTTATCGCCTTTTTTGTTTTTGTCTGTTTTTCGGCCTTGATCGCGCGCTATGTCTGGCTGCAAGTGTATAAGCATGAAAGCTTTGCCGCGCAAGCCGATGAAAACCGGATTTCAGTGGTGCCTGTGGTACCCAATCGTGGTTTGATTATGGACAGGAATGGCGTGATTCTGGCGCAAAATTACTCCGCCTATACCTTGGAAATTACGCCGTCGAAAATCCGTAAAGATATGGATATTCTGATCGACGAATTAGCTGGTCTGGTCGATATTCAACCCAAACACCGTAAGCGTTTTCGTAAGTTGATGGAAGAGTCCAAGAGCTTTGCCAGCTTGCCTATCCGCACACGACTGACTGAGGAAGAAGTGGCGCGGTTTACAGCGCATCGCTTTCGTTTCCCCGGCGTAGAAATCCAAGCGCGTCTGTTTCGCCAATATCCGCTGGGTGATTCCGCTTCGCATGTGATCGGTTACATCGGCCGTATCAGCCCTAAAGACGCTGAAGCAATCGCCGAGGCAGAAGATGCTTCGAACTACAATGGCACCGACTACATTGGTAAGGAAGGCTTGGAAAAGAGCTATGAGACGACCTTACATGGTCAGACTGGCTTTGAACAAGTTGAAGTTTCGGCGGGCGGCCGGGCAGTGCGGGTATTGTCGCGTACGGATCCAACCTCGGGTAAAAATCTGATTTTATCGGTGGATATTGAATTACAGCGCATCGTCGAAGAAGCCTTTGGTGATCGCAAAGGTGCGCTGGTGGCGATAGAACCCAGTACTGGGGATGTGTTAGCCTTTGTTTCTAAGCCCACCTATGATCCGAATTTGTTTGTTGAAGGCATCGATCAGCAAAGCTGGAATGAGCTCAATACCTCAGAAGATAAACCTTTATTGAACCGGCCGCTGACTGGCGCATATCCACCCGGTTCGACCTATAAACCCTTTATGGCGCTGGCTGCCTTAACACTGGGTAAGCGTACCCCACAGCAGGCAATTGCAGACCCTGGGTATTATGTCTTTGGTAATCACACATTTAAAGACGATAAAGCGGGTGGCCATGGCTATGTCGATATGTATCGCTCTATAGTGCAGTCCTGCGATACGTATTACTACATGTTAGCGAATGATATGGGTGTCGATGCGATGCACGACTTCATGAAACCTTTTGGTTTCGGACAAAAAACTGGGATTGATCTGGAGCACGAAAAAACCGGTATATTGCCTTCAACAGAGTGGAAACGTCGGGCTTATCGTAAACCTGCGCAACAGCGCTGGATACTCGGAGATACGATTTCGTTGGGTATAGGTCAGGGTCAAAATACTTTCACGCCTTTGCAAGTCGCGCATGCTATGGCAAATCTGGCTAATAACGGTGTCGTCATGAAGCCGCATTTGGTGAAAATGATAGAGGACCCTAAAACCAAGGCTCGAGAACTCACGGTTCCTAAGGAAAGTTATCGTATCGCCTTAAAGCAAGAGCACATCGACTTCATTAAGCAAGCCATGGTTGGTGTGACCAAAGAAGGGACCTCAGCCCGGGTTTTTGCTGGCACCGAGTATCTCTCTGGCGGTAAAACTGGTACGGCACAGGTAGTGACGATTAAAAAGGGTGAAAAATATGATGCCAAGCGCATGGCCGCCAAACACCACGATCACTCTTGGTACACCGCATTTGCACCAGCCGATCAACCGAAAATCGCGATAGCTATCATCGTTGAAAACGGTGGTTTTGGTGCAGAGGCGGCGGCGCCAATCGTGCGCAAAGCGCTGGATTATTATTTGCTGGGCAAACGTCCACAAGACAAGCCAAGTGCGCCGGCAAAAAATCCAACAGCCACGTCTGCCAGTGATGCCGCTCTGATCGATGTGCCAGCAACACCGCAAGATGACGCGGCGACGCCTCAAAGGGATTAAGCATGAATAATCTGAATCTGACCTGGAGCCGCTTGCGTAATCACTTATTTGTATTTGATGCGACACTGGCTTTATTGATTTTCTTAATCCTTTCTGTGGGATTGGTGACATTGTATTCAGCAGGCCTGGATTTTCCAGGTCGCCTGGAAGATCAATTGCGGAATATTCTGGTGGCATTCTTTGCAATGTGGATCATCGCCAATATCCCGCCTCAAACCCTGATGCGTTTTGCAATTCCCTTGTACACCATAGGTGTCACCTTGTTGATCGCCGTCGCGGCCTTTGGTTTGGTTAAAAAGGGTGCGCGGCGCTGGCTGAATATTGGTGTCACGACGATACAACCATCAGAAATGATGAAGATCGCCACGCCGTTGATGCTGGCCTGGTATTTCCAAAAACGTGAAGGTGCATTACGCATGCGCGATTTTGCGATTGCCGCGGTGATTTTGGGGATACCCGTCGCCTTGATTGCAAAGCAGCCTGATCTGGGTACTTCGTTGCTGGTGATTGCGGCCGGTTTTACCGTAGTGTTTTTGGCTGGTTTATCCTGGCGTATCTTATTTGGATTAATCGGTTTAGCGCTGGTGTTAATCCCCACGGTAATCTGGCCTCGCCTGCATGGATTTCAACGCGACCGGGTCTTGACCTTTCTCGACCCCAATCGTGATCCTTTGGGCAATGGTTTTCATATTTTGCAATCGCAAATTGCAATTGGTTCTGGTGGCGTACACGGCAAGGGCTGGACTAAGGGCACGCAATCGCATCTGGACTTTATTCCGGAACACACCACGGATTTTATCAGCGCCGTGTTTTCCGAAGAATTTGGTCTGATTGGCAATATTGCCTTGGTTACTTTGTATTTCTTGTTAGTGGTACGTTGTCTGGTAATAGCCGCAAATGCGCCGACTTTATTTAGTCGCTTAATGGCGGGTTCGATTACTGTCATCTTTTTTACATATGCTTTCTTTAATCTGGGCATGGTGTGTGGACTGTTACCGGTAGTCGGTGTACCCTTGCCATTGTTTAGTTATGGTGGCACCGCGTTGGTAACCCTGGGCATGGGGCTAGGGATATTAATGAGTGTGCAAAGACACAGGAAATTAGTTCAGACATGAAAAATCGCGCTTCTGCATACAACTGGCTCATAGTCAGTGCCGTCAGTGCTTTACTGGCGGCATGCGGTAGCGCACCAAAGCAAGCTTCAGTACCTGATCGCAGTCATTCTCCCACCGCTGGCTCCGCTACTGCCAGTAAACCTTTACTCTTACCCAAGGCCAATTCCGGACGGGGGGCTTATTACAAGGATGATGGCCCGGGTGACGATGTGCCGCCCGATTTAGAAAATACGGTCGAACCTATTCCCATGCTGGAGCCGCTGGCAAGCGGGCCAAATAAGCCCTACAAAGTATTTGGCAAAACCTATACGCCTATCGCCGATATGCAAACTCCCCTGGTACAACGCGGGGTGGCGAGTTGGTATGGTAAAAAATTCCATGGCGCGAAGACTTCATCGGGTGAAGTCTACGATATGTATAAAATTACTGCGGCTCACCCAACCTTGCCCATCCCCTCGTATGCGCGCGTTACCAACTTGAGTAACGGTAAGCAAATCATAGTCAGAATTAATGACAGGGGGCCGTTTCATGCCAGCCGCATTATCGATTTATCTTATACCGCAGCATTAAAACTGGATATTTTGGGCAAAGGCAGTAGCCAGATCGAAGTCGAACGGCTGTTACCCGCAGACATCGAACGTATGGCAGAAAATCGTAAGAATCAGCAACCTGCGACCGCCCCTGTGTCAATAGCAGCGGTAAGCCCACCTCAAAGCAGTAATAAAATCAGTATCGATGATTATCTGGGCGCTGAAAATTCCACGCGCAACGATGCGCCGGTACGTAACTTAAGCGCTGGCAACGACAACAACCGCGCAAACTCAGTCAGTAATACGGTGGCGTATTCCCAGACTAACGCAGAAGCTGGTAGTGGCAACGGTTTTTATTTGCAACTCGGCGCCTTCGCTTTGCGCGCTAATGCTGAAGCCATGCTGAATCATTTAAAGAGTCGCGCCAACGCCAGTTTCCGTAATTTCGACATCGTCCAGCAAGGCAGTTTGTACCGCCTCTACAGCGGCCCATTTAGTAATCGCAATGAAGCCAGCGCGGCGTTGGCACAAACTGGCGATCTCGGCATAGGTAAAGCGATGGTGGTGCAGCGCTGATGCGCCTGGCCAGGTTTTCACAGTTTCATTTCCAGCCGCAAGGCTAGCCGTCGCAACGAGGCGAGTTCCGTGGCGTTTTGCAGCAGACCTTGCTGACTGCGGTATTCATAAAGATTGCCCGCCGTTTGCGGCAACAGATTATCCAGATTCAAAACCAAACGTGTGGCGGGGTTAACATTCCATACCGCATTCGCTGTCAGTGAAGTTTTTCTGGCTTGATAGCGTCGTTCGCTGAGATTTAATTGCAACCAATCCGCTGGTAAATAGCTGGCGTCCAAATCCAGTTTTATCGGCCAATCGGCCAGGCTATAACTAAGGCCGAGTTTGGCACGCCAGGGGCTACTGCCTTCGAGTCGGTTATCCGGGCCGGGTAAGCTGGTGATCTGGGAGTGCGCCCAACCCAGGCTGCCGCGAATATCCAGCTTGGCGGCGGTAGGCCAAAAGTCGCGGGCAGCCAGGCGCCAATCGAAATTGACGCCGTACAAATTTGCCTCGCCCAGATTCGCCGGTCTTTCGAGATAACGCGCTTGCGCTGACCAGGCCACTGGCATCAGCACTAGCTCTTGCCCTATCTTATTGCGCAAGCGCCGACTATACCATTCCAGACTAAGCTGACTCGCAGCTGCCAGACCATGCTCATATTGTAAATTCATCGCCAGCGCAGTTTCGGCGCGCAAAGCCGGATTGCCGCTGCGATCGGCGGTATCGGCACTGTTTTGTGTGCACGAGTTCAGGCTATTACAGGGTGCCAAGGGATTGATGTCAACTTGCGACTTAAGCTGGTCGATCTCGACTTCTTTAAAACTGCGTGCCAGCGACCAGCGTAAACGACGTTTAAATGGCGCATCGAATTTTTTTGCCAGATGCAGTGAGGGTGACCACAGTTGCTGATTGCGCTGCAATGGTGACGTGGTTTCAGTCAGCCTCAGATCGCTTTGTTCGACCGCCACGCCTGCATTCATTGACCAGCTTTTATCGATGCGCCATTCATCTTGCAGATGCCAGCGATAACGCTTTTGCTGATTATCACTGTCGCGGTTGAATTGTGTCAAAAAGCGATCTGGCGCGTAATCCAGCCAATACGCGCCGCGACTTTGCTGGCTGTTATATTGCAGGCGCAAACCCATGCTGAGCTCATGCTGTTTATTCAGGCTGTGGCTGTAATCCAGACTGAGCTCATAATTCTGCCCTCGATCATCTTGCTGCTGCTGGCGGTAAGAACCGCTTGCATGTCCGATACGCTCGTTGCGCTCAGCGTTAGTTTGCGTGTTCGAATGCCGCAGACGCAGTTGGCCTTCAAACTTGCCATAGTCGCTGTCATAGCTGGCACTCAGTTGCAGTCCTGGCGCACTAAAGCGCGCCTTGTGATAATGGGTAATCTGTTGCACACGACCATCGGCCCACAGTCGGGTTTCTTGTTTTTGACTTAGCGTGGTGTATTGCCCCGCGTCAGGCCGGGCACTCAGACTAAGCGCGGGGCTGAATTTGTAGTTGAGATTGGCACTTAAACTGATTAATTCATCGCGTCTGCTACTGTCTTTTTGCGCCTGAAATTGCACAAGTTCTTGTGGCAGAATTTGTCGCTGCATATTGCTGCTATGGCTGGGGGTATTGTTTTGCGAGGCATTGCTATTCAGGTTGAAACTAAAGGGTTGACCCGTTGTCGACTGATTTAAATTCCAGCTGCCGTTAACGCCATAATTCGCACTCAGGAGAATTACGCTCAGCGTAATTGTGGGTTTAGTCATGGTGCATATCGATAAGGAACGTTAGTCAGCAGAGCTTTTTTGAGAAAAACAGAGTCTGGGTTCACTCGGGGTTGTATTTGCAAAAGCCATCGCAACGTCGCTCTAACTTATCCAGATAATCAGCTAACTCTTGTTTCTCTTTTTCGCGCAGGATTTTGAGTTTATTGGCATCCGTTTCTTTCGCAATCTCAGCGCGCATTTCAGTTAATTTTGCGACATATTGCGTGGGTGATTTTTCCGGATCTTTGAAATGGGCAAAGCACATACTATTGCACTCGCTACGTGAACGCGGCACCCGGTTTTGCGCCTGAGCGAGTTCAGCAAAAGCAAGTCCACTCAGCAGTAATATCAACGCCAGGTGTGATCGGATACCCAAGTGATGCGAATTGAATTTCATTTTTACGCTCCCGCTTAGCTGTGAAAAATTGGCAATAATTGTAATATTAAATGCAATGATTTTGCATGCTAAGTAGGTCTGTCAATTCAAAAGGCGCAGAACTTGCTGCCCTCGCGTTCACCAGAATTAAAGTCTGTTTTTGAAAACGCTTATCTAGTGCGGCTGATCAGTCAAAAAGTGCCGCTAAGTCGCATAAACATTGCGTTTCTTAAACTGCCACCTAATTTGATGAAGCGCTTAATTTGTCCGATTATCATTTTTAATTGTCAACCAAAGTCTGTAGCCAGGCGTTAGCAATAAGTTTATCCAACATATTTCTATAACAAACTAGACAGACAGCATGATGATTCCATTTCCCTTGCGAGCCATAGTTCAAGCCAGCCTGGTTTTAATTGCCGGTGTCAGCGCTTCGGTGCAGGCACAAGAATTAGCGCAGTTGACGAATAAATCGATAGCCCGGGTAGAAATTACCGGCTCGGCGATTAAGCGTTTAGACAGTGAAACCGCCTTGCCAGTGCAAGTAATCAGCAAAGAGGAAATCCAGAAAGCCGGTGTTACCACCGCCTCGGAATTGCTGGCCAAAGTGGCGGCGAATGTCGGCGGTTTAAGTGACGGGGCCAGCATCAATACCGGTGGCGATCAACGTGGTTTTAATTCAGCCAACTTGCGCGGCTTGGGCACTTCATCAACCTTAGTGTTATTGAATGGTCGTCGCATGGCGAATTTTGCGTCGCCGGGCGATGATGCCGGGGTGGATTTAAATAATATTCCTGCAGCCGCAATAGAGCGCATAGAAATTTTGTTGGATGGTGCCTCGGCTTTATACGGTACCGATGCCATTGGCGGAGTGATTAACTTCATCACCCGCAAAGATTTTCAGGGTGTCGAAGCGAATGCCTATTATGGCAAATCGCAAGAAGGCGGCGCGGCTAAAAAAACGGTGTCGATTGCCGCAGGCTGGGGCAATTTTCAGCAAGATGGTTTCAATGTGTTTGCGGTGCTCGATCATCAGCAAACCGATAGTTTGTTTACCTCGCAACGTCAATTCATCAAAGACTTACAAATCCCGCAGCGGCTGGGGCATTTACTTTCCAGTTACACCGATCCGGCGAATATTCGTTTAAGCACGACACAACGCGATTATTTGCGCGATCAGGGCTTTAAAATTAATGGCAAGGTGATACAAAGCCGTTTGATTAATTTCTCGGTGCCGAATTGCAAACCCGCGGCGAATCTGTATTTACCCGCTGGTACTGGTGGTGCCGAAGCCTGTACTTACGATTACATGGGCGATACTGAGCTGTATCCTAAGTCAGAAAAAAATAGCTTATTAAGCCGTGCGGTCTGGCAAATCACACCTGATCATCAACTGTATGCTGAAGTCACGTTAGCCCAGGCGAAAACTCATTACGTCGCATCATCGGCACGTGTGACCGGTGCCATCGACTACAAATTAGTGCCACAATTAGCGGGCACCAATTTAGAGTTAGCGCCCGATGATGATACGCCTGGTGAATTGAGTTTGCGCATGCGTTTGAAAGAAGCGGGTAATCGCACCAGTGAATTAACTAGCGAAGCGCAACGCCTGGTAATCGGTATGAATGGTACGCTGGCGGGCTGGGATTATGACTGGGGCGTCAACCACAGCATCAATACCGTGCGCGACCGTGATACCCATGGCTATGTTTTGTACGATAAGCTGATGAAGGGGATTAACGATGGCTTGATTAATCCTTTCGGCCCCTCGTCAGCAGCGGGTGTCAATTTACTCAATAGCATACAAGTCAATGATGAAGTGCGGCATGCGCGCGGCATTATGACTAGCGTTGACGCAAAAATTTCGCGGCCTTTGTGGAAGCTTGCTGGTGGTGATGCCAGTCTGGCGATAGGCGCAGAATGGCGGCGTGAACGCACAAATTTTAATCCTTCAGCGCTGTTATTAAGCGATAACATCAATAACGATGCCGCCCCCGAAGGAGGCCGCGCGACCGAAAACAAACGCAATGTTGCCGGGATTTATACGGAACTCTTACTGCCATTTGCTAAAGAATGGGAAGCGCAAATCGCTTTGCGGCACGATCATTATCAAGGCGTAGGTGGTGCGAATAGTCCTAAGCTGGGTTTGCGCTATCAACCCGCCAAAGCGTGGTTATTCCGTGGCTCGGTCGGCGCTGGTTTCCGCGCTCCGTCTATGTCTGACCTCTATCGTCCTACCGTGTACAGCAGTACCGCAACTCTGCCTGATCCAGTCAGCTGCAAAAACAATGATAATGACCTGGCAGTCTGTGCCGATAATTGGGACACCCGACGTTATAGCAATGCCAATCTGAAACCTGAGCACAGTCAACAACTGACCCTGGGTGCGGTGTTTGAGCCAACTCAGCATTTGAGTTTGTCATTGGATTACTGGCGCATCAAACGCACCGATGTAATCGGTGAAATTGGTGACGACATCATCCTCGGTAACTTGAAAAAATATGGCGATTTAGTGCATCGCAACGAAGATGGCGACATCGATTACATCGAATTGCGTAAAGCGAATCGTGGTTCACAAATCGCCAGCGGCCTCGACTTAGGCATAGAGTTGCGCGGCTATAAAACCGCTTACGGTGAATTCAGTGCGCGCATGCTGGGTACGCTGATGCTGGATTCAAAAATTCAAACCAACGTTGGTGATGAATATGTCAGCAATCTCGGTAAATTCGTTACCGATGGTGTGGTACAGCGCTGGCGTCATCGTCTGAGTTTAAATTGGGAACAAGGCCCTTGGGCCATGACTTTGGCGAATACCTATTTCTCTGGCTATGATGATCAAAACTCGGCGATCAATGTCGATAATGGCACGGTAGTCGCAGCGAATCGGGTTAAAGCCTACTCGATCTGGGATTGGTCAGGTTCCTATGAATTGAATAAACAAGTGACGCTGCGCGCTGGCATACAAAATCTGGCGAATACCAGCCCACCGTATTCGAATCAGGCTAACTTTTTTATCTCGGGCTATGATCCTAGCTATACCGATCCGCGCGGCCGCTACTTTTATATGAGTGCGCAATATAAATTTAAGTAAGCAGCACGAGACCCTGGCGCCTGAAAGAAAAGCCTGAGCAGAAAATGCTCAGGCTTTTTATTTGCAGAGCCACGCAAGCGTCGCTCTGGCACCAGCGCTTAAGCGATAGCGACAGCATCTATGCAGCTTAAATCCGTGGCCGCGGCGAAGGCAGCCAGCATTGTTTCCAGACCGAGTTGATCTTCACGGCTGAAGCGATTCAAATGCGGGCTATCAAGATCCAACACCCCATACAATTTGCCATCCTTAATTAAGGGGATGACGATTTCCGAATTTGAAGCTGAGTCACAAGCGATGTGGCCAGGAAAGGCATGGACATCGGCGACTAACTGAGTCAGCCGACTGGCAGCGGCCGCGCCGCACACGCCACGACCAAACGGGATACGTACGCAAGCGACCTTACCTTGAAATGCACCCAGCACGAGTTCGTGCGGCGCGTCGGGATTATCGGTGCTGCGGCAAAAATAAAAGCCAGCCCAGTTCAAACCGCTCAGGCTATGAAATACCAAGGCTGAAAACTGTGCGGCATTGGTCATTAAATTATCTTCACCTTCGAGCAGGCTGGTAGTTTGCAGTGTCAGAAAAGGATAATCGGGCTTATCGCTGGCTGCAGCAGTGTTGAACATGGTGGCTTACTTTCTAAAATGTGGGGATATACTTATCATATCAGAAGTCAGTTAACTCGCCTCAGGGCGGGCTTGCCCGGTGCCTGGCATGCACCTCTGGCTGACGCTGAATCAGCAAACTGGCTGGATAGATTTATCGGACTTAGTGGAGCAATTATGCAGACATTTTCAATTTTGGTGATTTCGCTAGCGCTGGTGGCATGCGGCAAGCAAACCGTGGCCCCGCAATCGACCCCGGCTTCTGCCAAGGCTTCGGCTCACGTCTTCTCAGCACAACAGCAACAACTGCAGCAGAGCAGACAAGTCGGTGATGAGTTGCAAAAGGCCGCAGACGCACAGCGCGATGTGATTGAACAATCGCTGCAAGGTGGCGCAGCTTCGGCGTCTGCATCAAAGTAGAGCGAGGCGCGATGCGGCCTCGATAGCAGCGAGCTTAAATGAGCTTGGTGCTGCTTCTGAATGAATTAGCCTGGGCTAAAAATTGATTGACTTTCTGTCGGTGGTAAATAAAAAAACGCCGAAAAACTTAACAGTGATGCAGCATGGCCTGACAACTCCAGGCCAGGACAAGTTAAGATTGTACGGAATGCTCGTAAATTGAGCTGAGAGTTCAGGCCAGATTCAAGTGCAGATTGGTGCGACCCGACTTTATGCGGTTCAGCGATCCGGGCAAATTAGGAACAGCCATGATGTTTTATTAAGGCTAGTTGCGAAGAATGAGAAATGACAAATTTCTGTATTCCCTAACTCAGGATTTCTTCACGGCGCTAGATTAATGAATGAATAGGCAGATTACACAGCAGGCAAGCTGAGTAAGGTTGGACTCGCAAATTCATTAATAAGTTCTGGTGAGGCAGCTTAACGGAGCGAGACAGTATAGAGACTAAGGGCTCGCGGGCGATGAATTCGCCAGCGCGGATTATTCTCATGGCTGCCTCCTCCTTTTACACAGTACTTATTTCAGTGGTATGCCAGGTTTTCAGGCCGCCAGCATCGCCGCGACATGGCTTTCCAGCGCTTTGGGTTGTTTAACCCAGAGATCGCCAAATACCTTAGCCATAGGGTCGGGGAAAATTTCTTCAACGCCATTTTGTATATCGTTCAGCATCGCTGTCGCAGCAGTTGCTGGGCTGGTTTTTTCAAAGGGTAAATCTTGCGTCATGCGGGTATCGATAGGGCCGGGGTAAATGCCATAAACCTGAGTGCCCTGACCTGCCAATAACAAACGCGCGGCCTGGGTCACCGAATGGGTAGCGGCCTTCGAAGCGCTATAGGAAATAAACGCGGGGAAATTGATTAGCGAGGCGACCGAGCCGACGTTTGCAATTGCACCACCGCCATTGCTTGCCAATACTGGCGCAAACGCCATCATCATGCGCAGGGTACCAAAATAATTCACATCCATTTCAGTTTGGCCGACTTCCAGCCATTTTTGATCGGTGAAGCTATTGCCGATATGGCTGACTACGCCCGCATTATTAATCAACAAAGTCACGTCGGTGGCGAGTGCTGTCGCAGCATTGACTTCTTCAACGTTTGTCACATCGACTTTAACTGGCACCAATTTAGCGCCATGCCTTGTTTGCAATTCGCTTAAATCCGACAAGTTACGTGCTGCTGCATACACTTTAGCTGCACCTTTTGCAATTAATGCATCGACTAAGGCTGCGCCTATGCCGCGATTCGCACCAGTTACAAAAGCCACAGAAGCTTGAATAGGGAAACTCATGAACTACTCCAGTTAGTTAAAAATTGTACAGACTGGTCTGTCTGTTGGCTTGACTGTAGACAGATTTGTCTGTATTGTCAAGCCATGAACGCAAAAACAGTAAAAAGCACCGCCCCAAGCGTACGCGAGCGTTTGCTCGATAGTGCGGATCGTTTGTTTTATCAAGAAGGTTACCGGGTGGTCGGAATCGACAAAGTCCTGGCAGAAGCGGGTGCCGCAAAGGCCTCGCTGTATTCGCACTTTGGCAGCAAAGATGAATTGGTGTCGGCATGTGTCGCCCGACGTACTGATGACTCCAAAGCCAGGATACTGGAATTTGTTGAGCAGGTTGCGCCAGCCCAGCGCGCCTTGCGGCTGTTCGATTTCGCATTGAGCTTTATTGGTGATCCCGAGTTTCGTGGTTGCCCGATACAACACTTAGTTTCGGAATATCCAGACAGTGCTCATCCTGCGCGTCAAGTCGCCAAAGCGCACAGGCAATGGTTGTTTCAGAAAATAGTCGAATGGTGCGCAGCGACGGGTGTCAAGGACGTCGAACAAACCGCGAGCGCATTACAGGTTTTATTTGATGGTGCGATAGCCGCTTCTGAACAAGATGGCGTGGCGCGTGCGCGTGATGCCAAATGGTGTGCCGCGCGTTTGCTTGAACACTGACAAGGACTGGCAACTGCGATTCCGGCCAAGCCAGTCACGCATAAAGCCTTGGCAAAGATTCACATTGCTGAGACTACCGCACAACCTTAATGCGCTACTCAGCAATGATTCAGCCCGCTGGCGACAGTGCTGCAGAGTTTTCTTGCTATCGATCTGCTCAGTTAGTCATGCACCAAATCAATCCACACGAGTATAGTTGGGGTTGACGATATGAAGGCTGGCGACTATGAGCAGCTACCTCAGAAAATACCTTAGTAAACTCAAACCACAAGAACATTTACCCGCCAGTGTATTACGCACATTACTGCGCGGTTGGGTAGTCTTTGTGTTGTTGATGTCGGAAGTTGCCGAGATTGAATACCTGAGAAATGGCGGTCAGCATTATTGGGAACCGGTGTTTTGGGAATGCTCGTCAGCATTTATAGGGGGGGTGCTGTTTTATCTGCAAAGCCCCTTTTTATTCGACCGTGATTTGCATGCGACTACACGTAAATGGTTTTTCGTCCAAATTGGTTTTATCAGCATTGCCAGCGTGGTTTTTGTGGTCACAGAGTTTGCCTTGCGGCGTGCGGTGTATTCCTTGTTGGGGCTGAAATATCCGATGCGACCCTGGGTGGAATTATTGCCCTATGAGGCGCTGCGTTTTGGTATTTTCGCGGGACTATTTATCTTAGTGATCTTCGGCGTGATGTCGTATGCTGAACTCCAGCGCGAAAAACAAAGCCGTATCGAGGAGCAGCTATTATTGCGTGAAACGCATTTGCAAATTCTCAGCGCACAAATGCAGCCGCATTTTTTATTTAATGCCTTAAATACGATTTCCGCATTGTTGTATGAAGATATCAGGCAGGCCGACCGGGCTTTAAGTGCGTTAGGTACGGTGTTGCGTAGCGCTTTGTCCATGCAACAGCATACCCTTATTCCTTTGCAACAAGAATTAGAAATGCTGCAAGCTTATGCAGAACTGATGGCATTCCGTTTTTCTGAGCGGGTGAATTTGCAATGGAAGATCGATGATGCGAGCCTGGATATAAAAATCCCACCATACAGTGTTCAGACTTTGTTGGAAAATACCTATAAACACACAGTTTCCAGACGGAGTGAGCGAGTAAACATACAGGTTGTTGCGGAATATCAGGAGGGACAACTACGTATTACCGTGAGTGATGATCTGGGCGTTTATCAGCCAGCACCAGGTCATAAAGGGATAGGTTTGCTGAATTTGAAATCGCGTTTGCAAAATATTTTTGCGGATCAGGCCAGCTTGAAAATCCAGCAACGAGAGCAGGGTGGAGTGCTTGCCGAAATCAATATCAAGCCTATAAAGTGGGCTCAGGAGTGACGATGAAATACAAATTCATCTTAATCGTTGACGATGAGACGCTAGCCAGAAATAAATTACGCCGCTTGATTGTTGAGCATGCTTCGCCCGAGCGAATAGCCGAAGCGGCCAATGGTCAGCAAGCTTTGCAAATCATTTTGCGTGAACTGCCTGACCTGATTTTCTTGGATATGGAAATGCCGGAAATGTCAGGTTTGGCCTTATTAGCTAAATTGCGCCAGCACTTGCCAAAACTCCCGCCAGTTGTTTTTGTTACCGCTTACGACCAGTTTGCCCTGCCCGCTTTTGAAGCAGATGCGCATGATTTTTTACTCAAGCCCTACGACGAAATACGCTTTTTACGTAGCTTGAAAAAATTGGGTTTGCATCAGGCAGGCAGCGCCAGCGATCTGGATAAACTGGTGCTGCAAGAGCGGGGGCAGATGCTTGTGATTGCGCTTAATGAGATCGAGGCTGTCGAGGCTGCTGATAACTACATCTACATCCACACCACGAGCAGCACCCATCTGCATCGCAACAGCCTGCAAGGCATACAGCAGAAATTGGGTACACATTTTTTGCGTTGTCATCGCCGCTATCTGGTGAACATAAACCAAATCAAACGCTTACAGATGAGCGCGAATGCCACGGCTTTGTGTGAGCTTAAATCAGGCAGGGAAGTGCCAGTCAGTCGACAATATAAAGCGGAATTTCAGCAAGCATTGCTGACTATCAACCCAGGCACCTGAATCGAGCTTGGTTTTGCCAGGGGGCGTTTAAGCTTGTCATTCGCCACCGTTAAGCCGTTGTTCGCCCCAAAATTTGCCTCGACTTCCTGGTGCTGACTTAGGATTTGAGCCATGACTAACAAGGAGTGGGAGAGACAAATGATGCGAAATTCCAACTTGCTGCAAGCAAGTGCGGCGCGCCTGTATTATCTGGATTGGTTACGCATACTTGCATTTTTACTGCTGATTTTTTATCACACGGGCATGTACTACGTTACCTGGGATTGGCATGTCAAAAGCCCGCAAGCGAATAGTATGCTGGAACCGGTGATGGTATTGAGTTCGCCGTGGCGGCTCAGTTTATTGTTCTTTATTAGTGGCGCCGCACTCTATTTTTATCAAAACAAAGCACCTGGTCGCGCCAGTATCTGGCGTCGCTGTGGGCGTTTATTCTTGCCGCTGGTGTTTGGCATGTTCGTTATCGTACCGGTGCAAGCTTATTATGAAGTGCTGGAGAAGTATAATTACAACGCTAGCTATCTTGAATTTATGGGTTTGTATCTACAGGCATACTCAGGCTTTTGTCAGGCAGAAAAATGTTTGAGCTTGCCGACCTGGAATCATCTCTGGTTCGTTGCCTATTTATTGGTGTATAGCTTGCTCGTTTTTCTCATGCCGCGTCGTTTGCAACAGTTTTTCAGTTCGCGTCACTTCGCTGGGATAGCACGACCATTTAGCGTGGCCTGGTTAGTCTTGCTTAGCGTACTGATCGCGTTGCGCCTGGTGCTCTACCCACACTCACCATCCACCCACAATCTCACCTGGGATTGGTATAACCATGTGATTTATTTCGGTGGTTTTTTCCTTGCGTATTGCCTTGCCAAAGAAGATAAGTTCTGGCTTAACATGGCACTGCATAGACGCAAAAATTTATGTCTTAGTTTGAGTTGCGGTCTGTTTTTGTTTGGCTATTTTACTTACTTTAGTGATAGCACAGAGCCACCTTATGCCTGGTTAATTTTGCAGCGCGTGATCTGGGCAACCTACAGTTGGTCGGTGATTGCGACGCTTATAGGCTATGCCCGCACTTATCTGAATTTCGATCACAATCTGCGAGGCATTGCTAATCAGGCGATATTTTGTTGCTATATCCTGCACCAAAGCCTGATTATTCTATTCACGCAATTTTTAAAGCCCTGGCATTTATCAGGCTACCTCGAAGCTGGGCTCATTATAGTCGCGACTTTAGTGTCTTCAGCAGCGACCTTTCAATTGTGCCGCTATGTGCCGGGCTTGAATGTATGTTTAGGGATAGCTCCCAAATCGACCAAAGAGGCACATGTCAGAACATTGCTGCGAGCCTGATTATGAGGGCATCACTAGTAAGACCATGCCTTGCCATGAAAGCTCGAAAAGCGTAGCGACGCTTTGCACTTTAAGTTTCTGGCTTTTCGCTGGTATGGCGACTACCTCAGCCTTTTACATTGCCACAAAAGATGTGCGTCCGAAAACGGCGAGGCGAAAGTCGCGATGAACGGCATGATGAGCATCATCTGCTTAACGAGGACTTCTCATGCCCCTTATCGATCTGCAATTGGCTGCAACTTTTCATCATTTACATCAACCCGGCAAGGTTTTGATCTTGCCAAACGCCTGGGATGCGATCAGCGCCCGGGTGTTAGAACTGAGTGGCGCCCAAGCGCTAGCCACCAGCAGTTGTGCAATTTCCTGGGCGCATGGTTATGCTGATGGCGGTCACTTGCCATTAGCGCTGCATTTGCAAAGCATAGCCGCGATTAAACGTGTGACCAGCCTGCCTCTCAGTGTCGATGTTGAAGATGGCTATGCAAGTCATCCTCAGCAAGTGGCGCAGCATGTTGCAGCCTTTGTCGAAGCGGGTGCGGTGGCGATCAATATCGAAGATGGTCAGCATAGTGCAGAACTACTGGCGGAAAAAATTCTGGCGATACGCGCTGAACTCGGCGCTGAACTGTATATCAATGCGCGTTGCGACTTGCTCTTGCAAGGGCAGTTGCAGGGTGCGGCTTTGGTTGATGAAATCGTTTCGCGGGCAGCCTGGTATCAACAAGCTGGTGCCGATGCGATCTTTTTACCGGGCTTACACGATTTGGCCTTGATACGGCAGTTTGGTCAGCACAGCGTTTTGCCTATCAATTTAATGGCCTTGCCCAATTTAGCACCCGCTGCCGAGTTAGCGCAGGCTGGCGTACAACGTATCAGCATGGGCGGCTTTTTACTGCAAGCTGCGTTGGCACAAACGCAGCAATTAGTGCAGACCAGCCTCGCCAGTGGCCGGTTTCAGCCCTTATTTGCCCAGAGTCTGGATTATGGCAGCTTGAATCAAGCGCTTGCTGGAATGAATTGAGAACTATGAGCCGATATCGCAAACCTGGTTAGAATGCGCGGCAGTATCTGCATGAGTTTTGGTTATTAAATAGGCTATAAAAAATACTGATAGCCCTATTTAAATTCCGTATTTTCACATTTTGCTGCAAACGCATACACTGTGACTACAGCAGATTTCAAAGGAAGTCGGGGAAGCGCTGCAGCGAAATTTCGAAAGCTTCCTTTGATATCTTTTTTAATCCAGTCTGCAAATTTTTGAAACAAAGCCCGGTTTTTCCGGCTTTCGGGGCTGAAATTGCCTGTATGAAATCGAAATTTGCGCTGGATTCAAATACAATGGCTGCTATCTCAGCCTACGCAAGTCGAATCCGTTTTGTTACCTCACTATGGGTTCCGGGCAAAGTTGTGCCTTACCGGGTACAAGGTATGTCCTTTGCGATCAAAAATCACAAATTTTGGAGCTTCTATGTCATCCGACCCAGTTATGGAGTCTGCTGGACTTTCGTCCGCCTCGTCTGTCGCCACCACCGCTGGCACCAATCACAACGCTAATCAAAGCACCCCAGTTTTACACGATGTCAGCCTCGATGATAAATACACATCGAATTCCGGCACAATTTTTCTATCCGGTATACAAGCCTTAGTACGCCTGCCCATGATGCAGCGTCAGCGTGATTTAGCCGCTGGTTTGAATACGGCTGGGTTTATTTCTGGTTATCGCGGCTCGCCACTCGGCGGTTTGGATGAAACTTTATGGAAGACCCAAAAATTACTCGAACAAAATCAGGTCAAATTCGTACCTGGCGTCAATGAAGACCTCGCTGCGACTGCAGTCTGGGGCACGCAAACTGTCGATTTAATCGGCCCGGCCAAATACGATGGCGTGTTTGCGATGTGGTATGGCAAAGGCCCGGGCGTGGACCGCTGCGGCGACGTTTTCAAACACATGAATCACGCTGGCACCGCCAAACACGGCGGCGTGCTCCTGGTCGCGGGTGACGATCACGGCGCGTATTCCTCGACCTTGCCACATCAATCCGACCATATTTTTTCGGCTTGCATGATACCCATGCTGTATCCCTGTAATGTTCAGGAATACCTGGACCTGGGCTTGCATGCCTGGGCCATGTCGCGTTATTCGGGTTGCGCAGTCGGCTTTAAAGCGCTGGCTGACACGGTCGAATCCACCTCTTCAGTTGATGCCGATCCTTTCCGCCTGAAGATTGTTTATCCCGCCGATTTTGTGATGCCCGAAGGCGGTTTGAATACCCGCTTATCGCTCGATACTTTAGGTGTGCAAGCGCGTAAGCAAGAAGCGCTGATGCAAGATTACAAAATCTATGCGGCGCTGGCATATTCGCGCGCGAATAAACTGAACCACGTGACGATTGACAGCCCACAGGCTAAGCTCGGTATCGTCGCTTCAGGCAAGTCTTACCTCGATGTCTTAGAAGCGCTCGAAGAACTCGGCATTGATGAAAAATTCGCGGCCGAGATTGGCATACGCTTATACAAAGTGTCTATGCCCTGGCCCTTGGAACCCGATGGCGTGCGCGAGTTTGCACAAGGTCTGGATGAAATTCTGGTGGTCGAAGAAAAACGCCAGATGGTGGAATACCAGCTCAAAGAGCAATTGTATAACTGGCGCGACGATGTGCGGCCACGCGTAATTGGCAAGTTCGATGAAAAAGGCGAATGGGTGCATCCACGTGGTGAATGGTTGCTGACTTCGAAAGCGGATTTCTCGGTGGCGCAAATCGCCCGCGTGATAGCCAGCCGTATTGCGCGCTTCCATACCAGCGATTTAATTAAAGCGCGCTTGGCCTTCCTCGAAGCCAAAGACGTGGTCTTGCAAAAGCAAGTGAATACTCCGGCGCGGCCTGCTTATTATTGTTCTGGCTGTCCACATAATACTTCGACCAAGGTGCCTGAAGGCAGTCTGGCTTTGGCGGGGATAGGTTGCCACGTCATGGCGACGGCGATTTATCCTGAACACAATAAACTGACTACCCACATGGGCGGCGAAGGCGCACCCTGGATAGGTCAGGCAGCGTTTTCGCAAATTCCGCATGTCTTTCAAAACCTCGGTGATGGCACCTATTTCCACTCAGGTTATTTAGCGATACGCGCGGCTGTCGCGGCGCGCGTCAACATCACCTACAAAATTTTGTATAACGATGCGGTAGCGATGACCGGTGGTCAGCCAGTCGATGGCACCGTTAGCGTGCCTATGATCGCCCAGCAAATGGCGGCCGAAGGAGTGCAACGTATTGCCCTGGTGACTGAAGATTTAAGTCGCTATGAAGACCGCTCGAATTTGCCTGCGCAAGTCACATTGCATGATCGTAAAGAGATGGATGAGGTGCAGCGAGAACTGCGTGAAATCACGGGTTGCACAGTCTTGATTTATGATCAGACTTGCGCCGCTGAAAAACGTCGGCGCCGTAAAAAAGGTCAATTCCCTGACCCGAATCAGCGCATGTTTATCAATGATCTGGTGTGTGAAGGTTGTGGTGATTGCGGCAAACAATCGAATTGCACCTCGATTTTGCCTTTAGAAACTGAATTTGGCCGCAAGCGGATTATCGATCAATCGTCTTGCAACAAAGATTATTCGTGCGTCAAAGGTTTTTGCCCTAGCTTTGTAACTGTCGAAGGTGGCAAGCTGGTTAAACTGAAAACCGCCAAAGGCAAGGGTGATGATTTCCCGGCTTTGCCTGAGCCAGTTTTGCCGGCCTGCAGCAGTGCTTACAATATTTTATTGAATGGCATAGGCGGCACGGGTGTGATTACAGTCGGTGCCTTGCTTGGCATGGCGGCTCACCTCGAAGGTAAGGGTGCATCGGTACTCGATATGACCGGGATGTCGCAAAAAAATGGTTCGGTGACTTCGCATATCCGCATCATCGAAGACATCAGCAAATTACGTGCACAGCGTATTGCTACCGGTGAAGCCGATTTGATTTTGGGTTGCGATATCTTAACCGCCGGTGCGCATGATGCGATTTCCAAGATGCGAGCTGGCCGCACCCGTGCTGTCATCAATACCCATGAACAACCAACCGGACCCTTCGCGAAAAATCCCGATTGGCAATTCCCACTCGAATCGACCGAGCGCTTAATCAGCGATGCTGTCGATGGTGAAGTCGATTTCATCAATGCCACCGAAATTGCCACCGCTTTAATGGGGGATTCGATTGCGACCAATTTATTCATGCTGGGTTATGCTTACCAACGTGGCCGGATTCCCGTTTCGCAAGCAGCCTTAATGCGCGCCATAGAATTGAATGGCGTAGCGATAGAGGCGAATAAACAAGCTTTCACCTGGGGTCGCCGTGCTGCGGTTGATCTGGCTCGTGTCAAAGCGCTTGCCCAACCAGCCCAGCCTATCGTGCTGCAAATGCCGCAAAGTCTGGATAAATTAATCGCCCATCGCAGTGCTGAACTGACTGCCTACCAGGATGCAGCCTACGCAAAGCGTTACCTCGATTTAGTGCAAGCAGTGCGCGCGGCTGAGCAAAAGTTAGGTAAGTCTGAACGCCTGAGTCTGGCGGTGGCGCGTTATGCCTACAAATTGATGGCTTACAAAGACGAGTACGAAGTAGCGCGGCTTTACACCAATGGCGCGTTTGAAGAAAAACTCAAGCGTCAGTTTGAAGGCAAGTTCAGCCTCAAATTCAATCTGGCCCCGCCTTTGCTGGCGAAAAAAGATGGTCAGGGTCGTATGATTAAAGCCGAATACGGTTCCTGGGTCTGGAGTGCCTTTAAATTGCTGGCCAAACTCAAGGGTTTGCGCGGCGGCGCGCTGGATATTTTTGGCTATAGTGAAGAACGCAAACAAGAGCGTGCTTTGATCGCCGACTACTTCAGCACGATACAAGGCCTATTGCCGACTTTGCAAGCCGATAAGCTCGATATCGCCGTGGCGATTGCCAGCTTGCCTGAAAAAGTGCGCGGCTTTGGCCATGTCAAGGAGCAAGCGATGCAAGCGTATGCGCAAGAGCGTCAGCAATTGCTGCAAGACTATCAACTGCAAGCGGTTGCCGTGACACGCCCGCAAGCCAGCGAGCAAGCTGCTTGATTTGAGTCTGGGCTAGCCGTGCTCAGTCAGTGTTGCCAAAGCGTTTAGGATTTGTGTTGATAATCTAAAACGTTTTGCGCATAAGCTGACTGACCTAAGCATGAACCAGAAAAAAATCGTATTTAAGGTCAAAAAGTAAAACGTAGGCAGGACGCTGGCTCTGGCTTGAAAGTGTCTGAAAAGCCGCATCCAGTCTGCGTTTTTAAAATTGGGTCCGGCTGTGTTACGTTAACGTAAACGTCAATTAGTCAGCCCACTCCACCGATTTTGTTACAGGCCAGTCCTTAACTAGCCTGAGTTTGATGAGGAAACCATGACAGATTTGTCCCTTGCTCAAAATTTAAGCGAATACAAACCCGCCAATAAAGTGCGCTTTGTAACCGCCGCTTCCTTGTTCGATGGCCACGATGCCTCGATTAATATCATGCGCCGCATTCTGATGTCGCAAGGCGCCGAAGTGATCCACCTGGGCCATAACCGCTCGGTTGATGACATCGTTACCGCGGCCTTGCAAGAAGATGCGCAAGGGATTGCCGTCTCGAGTTACCAGGGTGGTCACGTCGAGTATTTCAAATACATGATAGACCTGCTCAAACAACGTGGCGGCGCCCACATCAAAGTGTTTGGTGGCGGTGGTGGCGTGATCGTACCAGCCGAAATCGCAGACTTGCATGCCTACGGCGTGACGCGGATTTTTAGTCCCGAAGATGGTCAGCGCATGGGCTTAGTCGGTATGATTTGCTCCATGGTGCAAGCTTGCGATCAGGATTTATCGGGCTATGCGCCAACCAGTCTGGGCGTTTTGCATGAAGGCGAAATCGAACAACGCCATCGTCCTTTAGCGCAATTAATCACCGCGCTCGAAAACGATAAAGTCGCGCCGGCTTTGCGCGATGACCTCCGCAAGCAAGCGGAAAAAATCAAAACCCCGACCTTGGGGATTACAGGTACCGGTGGTGCGGGTAAATCGTCGCTGACGGATGAATTAATACGTCGTGTGCGTTTGGATCAGGATGATGAACTGAATATCGCCTTAGTTTCCATCGACCCATCACGTCGTAAATCGGGTGGTGCTTTACTCGGTGACCGCATCCGTATGAATGCGATTGCGCCCTGGGCTGGTAAGAGCCGCATCTTTATGCGTTCGCTGGCAACCCGTGAAGCCGGTTCAGAAATTTCACAAGCGCTGCCTGACGTCATCGCCGCGTGTAAATTAGCCGGGTTTGATTTAATCATCGTCGAGACTTCAGGCATAGGTCAGGGCGATGCGGCAATCGTACCGCATGTGGATTTATCGATGTATGTGATGACACCAGAATTTGGTGCGGCGTCGCAGTTAGAAAAAATCGATATGCTGGATTTCGCCGATTTCGTCGCGATCAATAAGTTTGATCGCAAAGGCGCACAAGATGCTTTGCGCGATGTCGCTAAACAAGTGCAGCGCAATCGCGAACTCTGGAATAAACGCCCGGAAGACATGCCAGTCTATGGCACCCAGGCTTCGCGTTTTAATGACGATGGCGTCACCGCCTTGTATCAAGGCCTGTTGCCTGCCTTAGCGGAGCGCGGCCTGCAAGCCAAAGCCGGCAAACTGGCGGCAGTCAATGTGAAATTTTCCAGCGCCAATAATGTCATCGTACCGCCAGCGCGCGCGCGTTATCTGGCCGAAATCGCCGACACCTTGCGTGGCTATCACAAGCGCGTGCGCAAACAAGCGCAAATCGCGCGCGAGCGTCAGCAATTGCAAGAAAGCCGGCGCATGCTGGCGAAATCCGGCAAGGGCGATGATTTATTTAGCGCACTTGATGACTTAATCACTGAACGCGAACATCAACTCGATGGCGAAGCCAAGAAGTTGATTGCGATGTGGCCCGATATGCAAGCGGCCTATGCTGGTGATGACTACGTCGTCAAAATCCGCGACAAAGAAATTCGCACCCGCTTAACCCAAAAGACCCTATCCGGCACCACCATCCGTAAAGTGGCCCTGCCACGTTACAGCGATCACGGTGAATTGCTGCGCTGGTTAATGTCAGAAAACGTGCCAGGCTCTTTCCCTTACACCGCGGGTGTATTCGCCTTTAAACGCGAAGGTGAAGACCCAACCCGGATGTTTGCTGGTGAAGGCGATCCCTACCGTACTAACCGCCGCTTCAAGCTGGTGTCGCAAGGCATGGATGCTAAGCGTTTATCGACTGCGTTTGACTCGGTCACCTTGTACGGCGCTGATCCGGCGCTGCGTCCCGATATTTACGGCAAAATCGGTAACTCCGGCGTCAGTGTTGCCACGCTTGACGACATGAAAGTGCTCTACGATGGCTTTGATCTCTGCGATCCGGCAACCTCGGTCTCGATGACGATTAATGGCCCGGCACCAACTATCCTGGCTTTCTTTATGAATAGCGCGATCGATCAGCAAATGGATAAATTCCGTGCCGATAATAAGCGCGAACCAACCAGCGATGAAGCCGCCAAAATCCGTGCCTGGGTTTTACAAAACGTCCGTGGCACAGTGCAAGCCGATATTTTGAAAGAAGATCAGGGCCAGAATACCTGTATCTTTTCGACCGAGTTTTCGCTCAAGGTGATGGGTGATATTCAAGAGTATTTCGTGCACAATCAAGTGCGCAATTTTTACTCGGTTTCGATTTCGGGTTACCACATTGCTGAAGCGGGCGCAAATCCGATTTCGCAATTGGCCTTCACTTTGTCGAATGGCTTCACCTTTGTCGAAGCTTATCTGGCGCGTGGCATGCACATCGATGATTTCGCAGCGAATTTATCGTTCTTCTTCAGCAATGGCATGGACCCCGAATACACGGTATTAGGCCGCGTCGCACGACGGATTTGGGCAGTCTCTATGCGTGATAAATACGGTGCGAATGAGCGTAGCCAAAAACTCAAATACCATATTCAAACTTCGGGGCGCAGCTTGCATGCGCAAGAGATCGATTTCAACGATATCCGCACCACTTTGCAAGCGCTGATCGCGATTTACGATAACTGCAATAGCTTGCACACCAATGCCTACGATGAAGCGATCACCACGCCGACCGATGAATCGGTGCGTCGCGCGCTGGCAATACAACTCATCATTAATCGCGAGTGGGGCTTGGCGAAAAATGAAAACCCGAATCAGGGTAGCTTCATCATCGATGAATTGACTGATTTGGTGGAGGAAGCGGTGTTGCAAGAATTCGAACGTATCGCTGAACGTGGCGGTGTGTTGGGCGCGATGGAAACCGGCTATCAACGCGGTAAGATACAAGAAGAATCGATGTATTACGAACACCTGAAACACGATGGCACGCTGCCTATCATCGGGGTCAATACCTTCCGTAATCCTAAGGGTGCAGAAGTGCCGCAAACTATCGAGTTAGCACGTTCTACCGAAGAAGAGAAACAATCGCAATTGCAAAGACTGGCCGATTTCCATCAACGCCATGCCGATGTCGCACCCCAAGCCTTGGCGGCCTTACAGCAAGCGGCGATCAATAATGAAAACGTCTTTGCTAAATTGATGGATGCAGCACGAGTCTGTTCACTCGGGCAAATCACCACCGCCTTGTTTGAAGTCGGTGGCCAGTATCGCAGGAATATGTAATCACTGCATTTCAGGATGTAAACGCACAGGGCGCCAGTTTTTTAGCTGGCGCCTTTTTTCATGGCGAAGTCGTCAATCAGTGGGTTCAGCCGGTTTGGCTATTTCAGCCAGCAGCAAATCTCGTATCTTGCTGGCTTTTTCAAAATGATCGAGTCGATGCTGGCTAATCCACCAGGTCGCTGCTTCCATCAGCAAGGCGGGATTATCATTTTTATTGGCAAAGAAGGCATAAAAAGAGAGCCCGACCTTGTCGCCTTTTTGTGAAATTTTTTGTTCGCAAACAGCGAGGATTTTATTTCTGAGTTGAGCTTGCATAGTCGTTGTCGTGATTCGTATTTGAATGAGGGTAAGTTTAAGTGTAAGTTTTCATAGGTAGGGGTTTTGCTCACTTTGAATGCTCAGATAAGCAGAGTCACTGCATATCATGAGGTTCAGGCTGGTTAGAGTTTGTGCGGTAGTTGCTTACATTTGTTGCTGGGTTGACTAATTCAAGAACGTATTAAAATAAGGCGTTTACTGCATTTCTTCGACGTTGCGTTGCGCTGTAATACGCATCAGCATCGCCTCAGCCTGTGGCTTGAGTTCTAATTCGATTTCAACTGCACTATCCGCCAAGGCGGTTTTTTCGAATGCCAGTTTAAGCTCGCGTAATTGAACATGTGTTTTACTGGCAAATGCATCAAAGCCTTGCACACATTTGAGTACGCGACGGAAATTTATCGCTGGAATTCCGTCGACGTATTGGGTAGTAAGTATGCACAAAGTTTTTTTTCTGCTTCACCACCACTATGAGTGCAACGCTTTTCACCAATGCTAACGCGATTGCCTTCTATCTTAGCGCCCCAGTTGGTGGCCAATTCAACATGCATCTCACGTTCTGAGCTGGCATTTGCGAAGTGTCGCAATTGTTCGCAGAGTTGCGTTTCTCTGGCTTGTGTTGGCGTCGCCAACAGGGCGTTGGCGACAAGGGCAAGCCCGGTCAGGATTTTCTGAGATAATTTGGGTTTCATTTGAATACTATGAAAAAGCGTGACAATTAATGCTGCGCATAAATCGCATACCCTAGCGCTAAGGCCCAGCTTAAGTAAAGCAGAACTTGTATCCAGGCACAGATCGTGTAGAGCCTGCCGGGCTCGGATTGCGGTTTAAACCAGATTGCTAAAACAATCCAGCCTAGGTTGCCGGGAAAGGGTAAAAGATTAAACGCGGCGAGTTTGGCACAGATTAAGGCAAAACCTTGCAGCGTACTCGCTTCCATCACGAAGCGCATACCTTGCTGTAAGTAGTTTTGCGCTTCAGATAAAGGCGTTAAGCCGCCTAGGAATATTTGGGGACTTCTAAAAACTCCGATTTTTGGTAATTCTCTGAGGCTAAGTAATTGATTTTATTGAAGCCGGTTTTTCAAATTTGAGGTTTTTAGAAGTCCCCATTTGCCGATAGCCTTGTATAAACGCTTGCCAACCCGGTTCACCTAAAACCAGTATCGCAAACACCAGCAGGCAAGTTGAACCGGCCAAGCAAATCAAGGTTTGGCGCCAGCGCGCGAGGTGATTAAATGCACCCTGCGTATCGTCTTCAGCTAGATTTTTACCTTCGCTATGTTTAAAGACGGTGGCTGCACCTATTGGCAGGATACGTAATTCCAATTTATGCCATTGGCCGATTACCATACCTACACCCACACTCAGCTTACGCAAACTTGCGCCAGCTAACTGACCAGCTATTGCAATACTCGTCATGTGAAAAATCGTAGCAACTAGCGCATACAGAAAAAGTAGCACAAAACTAGACATAATTCGAAATCGAAAAATAAAGTGGGCGCTCAGCTCAGGCTCAGGTATTTTCACGCAAACACAGCGCGACTATTTTTTCGTAAGCATCAATTCGTGCTTGCGGCAGTTCAGCAAAATGCACGCTCAGATTATGGCCAGCGCCTTCAATAATATGATGGTGGCGGCTAGCGCTGCGCCCGGCTTGTTGATGATACCTGGCAGGGATTTCCGCAGGCACGACTGCATCTTGCTCAGCCGAGACTACTAATAAATGCCCACGGTAGCTGGCGATGACATCAAAGGCATCGGAATTTTCCCAGCTGCGTGGTGTGCGTAATATCTGGCTGAAATCGGGACCAAATGGCACCTGATAAGCGGCACTGGCATAAGCTGCGGGGATTGCCAGCCCCAATCGAGGAATTGCATGAGCCTGGGCTGCTAAGGCCGCGACATAAGCGCCCATGCTAAAACCGATCAGGCTCAGTTGTTCACTGCTCAGTGTTAACTGTTCGATTACCGCGCCTACCTGAGCCACGCGTTGTGCCAGGGTGCTACCAAGCTGGCTGCCACCGCTCTTGCCGTGGCCGAAATGATCGAAAGCGATGCTGCTGATTTGACGTTGATAGAGAAAGTCACGCAATTCGCCAAAGCCTGCGGCGCTGGAACTTCCACCACCATGTAAGACTAGCGCAGTAGCGCGACTGTCGGGGTGTTGCCAGTGATTGCCTTGTAGTGGGGTGGACAGGAAGCTGAGAGAAAATTCAATCGGGGTGCAAGGGCTCATAGTGGCTAAAGTGTAGTGTACGGTATGCCGTACTCGCTGGAGTTAGCGGGCACAAAACTATACTGTGAGCCGGGTTCTGCCACAAGCACCAGGCGACTTAAGTCATAGAAATAAGTTACTATAGACTGCGTTAATTCTGGCCGGGTTAGTTCTCCGAACCCTGATTTATGCTGAGGATACCCGCCGCATAAGTCTGCAACATAGGCCAGGCTTCCTTTATTTAGAGATGATTTACCCGATATGAACACGATGGATAAACCCCTGCGCTTTCGTGCCCTCAGCAGTGCCGATGTCAGCGCCTATAAACAATTGATGCTGGAAGGCTATCAGCATGATAGCGCGGTGTTTATCTCCAGCTATGCAGAACGCAGTGCTTTGCCGGACAGTTGGTGGGCTTTGCGTATTGCGGCCAGTAATGGCAGCAGTTGTGGCTATGCGATGTTGGCGGAGGATGAAATGATTGCGGCGCTGGTGCTCGAACGTTCGCAACGCCCCAAGACTCAGCACAAGGCGCAGATCAATGCAGTCTATGTGCGTCCGGCCTGGCGTGGTCAGGGTATCGCGGCTGAATTGCTACAGTTAAGTTTGCAAGTGGCGCGACAACAAGGTGTGCAGCAAATTAGTTTGTCAGTACTAGAAAATAATCCCGGCGCCAAACGTTTGTATCAGCGCCTGGGTTTTATCGAATACGGTTGTGAGCCTATGGCGGTCAGGCATGAACAAGGTTATTTGAGTAAATACCTGTTATGGCAGGCGCTGTGTTAAGTGCTGCGCCATCCTCATTTTTTACCAAACGCCAACAGAGGAAGTCAGTATGCTAAGCAGCTTAATCACCATTGCAATACTGCATTGGGCCGTGTTATTGATACCAGGTTTTAATTTTATTTTGATCGGCCAGCTTGCGGCGGGTGGTAGTCGTCAGCAAGCGATGGCGGCAGTCGCTGGCATGGTCAGTGCCACGCTGATCTGGGCCACGCTGGCCTTGGCTGGGGTGGGGGTGATTTTTTCGGCTCATCCCTTAATTCGGCAAGTGGTGCAAGTGTCAGGCGGGCTGTATTTGCTGCAACTGGCGTATAAACTCTGGCGTTCTGGCGCCGCACCAGTCGCTGCTCAGCAAACTAGTATGAGCAAAGCGCTGGCATTTCGCACCGGATTTATCACCAGTGCCCTGAATCCAAAAATTGCCTTATTTTATGGCAGTGTGTTTGCCACCGCTTTACCAGCGCAACCTAGCGTCAGTATGGTGAGTGCGGCGCTGATGTTAGTGCTGGCGAATTCGCTGCTCTGGCATAGTTCCTTAGCCTGGCTTTTGTCGATGCCACGGGTACAGCAGTTGTATTTACTGCGCTATCAGCGACTGACTAAGTTCTCGGCGGTTTTGGTTGGAATTTATGGCGTAAAATTATTGCTTAGCGTGCTCAGTGAATTTTACATGGGTACAGCGAGCCGTCGCTAAGCGCAGCGTCAGGCATTTTCAGCGTGACTTGAGGGCTAGCTTAGTCAGCAACTCAGGCAGCAACTTAAGCAACAGTGTCAACACTAACGGGAGGGGCAGTATGGCACAGGAAAATCTGGCGCATCCAGTCAGTTGTCGTTGTGGCGCGTTCAAGGCACAAATCACGGAGACAGGTGTCAGTAGTCGAGTCATTTGCTATTGCCGTGATTGTCAGGCTTTTGCACGTTTTCTGGGGAATCAGGCGACCCAACTGGATCAGGCGGGTGGCAGTGATATTGTGCAAGTCGCCCATCACCGTTTACAAATACAGCAAGGTGCGGAACAGTTAGCAATACTGCGCTTAAGTCCGCAAGGCTTGCTGCGCTGGTACACCCGCTGTTGTCAGACGGCGCTAGGGAATACCCTGGCTGACGCGCGTGGTTGTTTTATTGGCTTACTTCATAGCAGTCTGGATGCCAGCCGTTTGCACAGTGATTTTGGCGCACCCATTGCCGCCTTAGCCACTCACAGTGCGACGCTTAGTCCAGCCCCCAGACAATATGGTTTGCCTAAAGTGCTGTGGAATTTCGCTAAACTGGTGTTACACAGTCGTGCCACGGGCGCCTACAAACGCAGTGATTTGTTTAATCCTGCGACTACCGGTTTAGTCGTGCCGCGCGTTTTAAGTCTGGCCGAACGCCAGGCCGTCAGCCAGCCCAGTTCTATCCAAGCATCCAATTAAGCGCCAGCGTAAAGGAGTCGCTATGAAAGCCTTGCCTTCGTTGTTGCAGTATTTTGTGGTACTTGATCCAGCCAAAAACGCCACTCTGGAACTTGCTGACGCGGATGTCTATCAGCGCTTAGAGCAAAATTATCACGACTTCGCCGGCCATGAACTGATTTCTTGCTACGACTTTGGCAGCGATTGGGCTAGCTGGGAAATGCATCCGGCGGGCGATGAAATCGTGGTCTTACTCAGTGGCGCGGTGCAATTCATCTGGCAAGAAGGGGAAGTGCAACACCTGCGCGAACTCAGCCAAGCCGGACAATTTTTAGTGATACCCAAGGGCCATTGGCACACCGCTAAAACTCAGGTGGCTAGCCGGGTTTTGTTTATTACACCGGGGCAGGACACACAAAGCAAGCCGGTTTGACTAGCCCGAGGGCGATGTTAGTTAGCGTATTAAGCTGAGTTACCGCATTTGTTGTCAGCGCATTTTGCCTGCGGTGCTTGGGCATAGCCGGCCGTCGGGTCAGTTATACAGTAATAGTATTAAATTATGATCGTGGTATATCTGTAAAAATAAGCGCTGTTGCACTTGAAATCCTGAAAGTTGGCTACATCTGACGCACATTCAGGATTTTCCCTCAGCATCCCAGACTAGCCAGTGCCTGTTCCTGGAACTCCCGGAGTCTGGTTTTGCATCTGCCCCGATATGATGAATTTAAAAGAATTACCTTCCGAGTTGGCCAGCTTTTGTGCGGCCAGCCAAATCACTCCTGTGCAAATCGGCATGTCTGCCGCCGATGTTTACAAAATCGAGCGTGGCGATCACTGCTACTATCTGAAAGTAATCAGCCGCGCTTACGATGGTACGACCTTTGATTTGCAGCGCGAACAAAAAATGATGCAGTGGCTGGAGCATAAACTACCCGTGCCCAAGGTTTTGGCTTACCACGAAACCGCAGAAAAGAATTACTTGCTGATGAGTGCGGTGCCGGGCCAGGCAGCCGATGCCTACACCGCACAACATGATCCCTATGCCCTGGTCGATCGCATGGTCGAAGGCTTGCGCCAACTCTGGGCGGTGCCGATAGAAAATTGCCCATTTTTGAATGACAGAGCCAGCTGTGTGCATGAACTGGAAGATTTAATGCGCCGTGGTTTAGCCGATATTGAGACTGAAAACTGGCAAGCGAATACCGGCTTCAGTGATCCCGATGAATTATTACTGCATTTGCAAAGTACCGAATTTAGTGAAGACCTGGTGTTATCGCATGGTGATTTTGGTGACAGTAATTTCTTTGTCGATCAAGATAAAATTTCAGGCTGGATAGACTTAGGGCGCTGCGGTCTGGCAGACAAATGGTATGACATCGCTTTTTGCGTGCGGGCCTTGCAAGATGATTTTGAGGATCAGGTTTATCTCGATTATTTTTTCGAAAAACTTGGACTCGATCCCGACTGGGAAAAAATCAATTATTTCATCTTACTCGATGAAATGTTTTAAGGCGCCGAGCTAAACTGGCTGGAGCCGCCGCATGTGGTCGAGTTTGCGCAAGAAACTGCAGCAAGGCAAAGCCTGGTTAGCCAACCGGCCGAGTTTGCCAGCGTTGTTGCGCGATCAGATCGAGCAAAAAATCTGGCAAGAGACGCTAACAGAAGTTCAGACCTTTATTCGCGAATTGCATCAGGATTTAGCTTTTGCCATAATTTGGCAAAATGGCGCCTTGCTGGCAGCGATGGCTTTATCCTGGTATTCCCTGAGTAGCTGGCCATTTTATTTTTGCTATGGCCTGATCTGGTCGTATTCGGTCTGGCGTAGCTGGCAGCTCAGGCATTATTTGCGCGATTACTGGCGTTGCGGTAGTTTGCCTGCGCTGTTAGCAGATTATCTGACTCAGGAAATTCAAACTAAGTTGCAAAAATCAGGCCGGTTTGAGCGCTTCCTGGTGCAGCATTTTGGCCCGGACATTACCGAGATGAGTCAGCGTTTTGCGCGCCAGATTTATCCTGATTTACGCCTGGCCTTAGTGCAAGCCAGTCTGAGTCTGGGCTTTTCTATTGTCGTGTTCCGACTGTGGATTTTGCCGCGTTTATTGCAAGGCTTAAATTGATACTGCGGCGATCTGAGCAGCGGCGCTGAACAGATCGCTTAAGTACCGGCTTACTTCGCCAAACCCCATTGCCCTAACATCCAGGCATATTCAAAAGCAGCTTCTTTAATCGCGTCATAGCGGCCCGAAGCACCGCCATGACCGGCATCCATATTGACCTTCAAGAGTAAAGGGTGCTGATCGGTTTTCAGGCTGCGCATTTTCGCAACGTATTTGGCAGGTTCCCAATACATCACCTGACTATCGTTCAAACCGGTGGTGACTAACATCGCCGGGTAAGCCTTTTGTGCCAGGTTATCGTAAGGTGAATAACTGCGCATATAGTCGTAAGCAGCTTTTTCATTTGGATTACCCCATTCCAGATATTCACCCACCGTCAGCGGCAAGCTGGTATCGAGCATGGTATTCATCACATCCACAAACGGCACTGCAGCGTGTACGGCTTTGAATAAATCGGGGCGCATATTCACCACCGCCCCCATCAGCAAGCCGCCTGCGCTACCACCTTGTATGATGAGCTTGTCTTTATTGGTCCATTTATTCGCGATTAAATACTCCGCGGTATCGATGAAATCGTTAAAGGTATTTTTCTTTTTCATCAGCATGCCATCTTCATGCCAATGTTGGCCCATGTCGCTGCCGCCGCGTATTTGCGCCATAACATAAACTACACCACGATCCAGTAAACTCAGGCGTGATAACGAAAAACGCGGTTCCATAGCAACACCGTAACTACCATAGGCATACAATAACAAAGGCGCATGGCCATCGAGAACCACGTCTTTTTTATAGATTGCCCAGGCTGGCACTTGCGCACCATCGCGGGCTTTCACCCAGATTCGCTGCGTTGTGTAACGACTCGCATCATAGCCGCCGACGATTTCTTCTTGCTTTAAAACTTTGCGCTCGCCATTCGCTAATTGCACTTCCATTATGGTTTGCGGTGTCGCAGGCGACTGGTAGGCGATGCGCATGGTGCTGGAATTGAATTCTGGGGTGGGCTGATTACTGACCATATACACCTGATCCTTGAAGTTCAGCTTATTCCAGGTCTTTTTAGCGAAATCATAAATACGGATGCCACTTTGCGCCTGGCTTTTTTCGCGCAGGGCCAGATAATCGCGGAACACTTCAAAGCCATTCAATAAATTCGCCGGGTCATGCGGCACCAGGGTTTTCCAATGTGCTTTATCCGGTGTTGCCACTGGCGCCGTGACGATGCGGAAATTCTTGGCCTCATCATTGGTTTGAATGAAGAATTCGCCCAGTCGGTGTTCCACCAGATAGCGGTGGCCCTTGTTGCGGCCTAATAAGCTCTTAGGTTTAGTTTCAGGTTGAGTCGTCGGTATCAACCAGTTTTCATAGGTATCGGTCGAAATAGCGGTGACGACGATGAAGGAACGATCATGAGTGGTACCAACATTTAAGCGATACAATTCATCGGCTTCGTAATACACTTGTGTGGCGGCTTCGCCAAGACGCTGACGAAACAGTCTGTCTGCACGCTTAGTGGTGGCATCTTCTTGCACATACATCAGGGTTTGATTGTCATTCGCCCAGACCATGCTGGTGACACGTTCTGCCAGATCGGTGCTCACTTTACCGGTTTGTAAATCCTTAACTTGCAGGCGGAATTGGCGATAGCCGGTGTTATCAGTGCTGTAGGCGAGATAGCGTGCATTCGGGCTGATGACCATGCCGCCCAGTGCCATAAATTTCTGACCTTGCGCGAGTTCATTTTGGTCGAGCAAAATTTCTTCGGCTTGCTTGTCATCATACTGGCCATCGCTGGCTTGCGCACGACGGCAAAAAATTGGATATTGCTTGCCCGCTTCAAAACGCGAGTAATAATAAAACTGACCGCGTTTGACTGGCACCGATAAATCGTTGGCTTTCATGCGCCCTTTGATTTCTTGAAACAAGTTATCCGCCAGCGTTTGAATGTCAGCGGTCATCGCTTGGGTATAGTCGTTTTCGGCTTTCAGGTAAGCTATGACCTTAGGATCGCTTTTCTTTTGCAACCAGCGGTAATCGTCAGTCACCACTTCGCCATGACGTGTTTCTTGCCACTGCACTTTGTCGGCAATCGGTGCCTGGATGTCACTATCGGCCGCGCTCACGCCGACGCTGGCACTCGCCAATAAGCAAGTGCTGAGCATCAGACTCAAATTCTTAAATTTCATGGTTCTCCTTAGTTATAAATGTCCCAGCCAGTAATTTGACTGAGCCTGATCTGGGCCGCACCCGGCTGCGTATTTCTGAGCCGCTGAGCAGTGTAAGTTCATCAGTATGGACATACCAGCCAGGCTAAAGTTCAGTTGAGAATTTTGCAAAATGGGCAGGCTGGGAACGCGCACCAGACTTAGCTTTTCAGCCAAGCTGGCCGCTAGGGCAAGCCAGATGCGGGTTCTGGCGGGGGTGGCTAATTAATAACAAGTACAAGGTTAACTAGACAAATTTTTCTAGAAACGATATTCTAGAAAAGAATTTCTATAAAGCCAGCGTCTCTCGCTCTGGCTGGATTTGCTGTGTTCATTCACTTGGGAGTAACTATGTTTAAATTTGACTGGCGCCGTTTTGGTTTATTCTCGCGTAAGCGGCTAGCGCTTGGGGCTGTACTGGCGGTCGTTTTACCCACCTTGGCGCAAGCCGATTGCACGCTATTAGCTGAAGCGCAATCCGGCAAAATTCTGTTGCAACAAGGCCAGTGCGAGCAGGCTTTGCCACCGAATTCCACCTTTAAAATCCCGATTGCCTTGATGGCTTATGATGCGGGTTTATTGCAAGATGCGCATTACCCGATCTGGAACTTTCAGCCAGGTTATGCTGACTGGATAGAAAGCTGGAAGCAGCCAATTAATCCGGGCAGCTGGATGCAGTATTCCGTGGTCTGGTATTCGCAAATTTTGACCCGGCAATTGGGCATGGCGCGGTTTCAAGATTATTTGCAGCGCTTTGAATACGGCAATCAAGATGCCAGTGGCGATGCTGGCAAAGACAATGGCATCACCAATAGTTGGCTGAGTTCATCTTTGCGAATTACGCCTATCCAGCAACTGCAATTTATCCGCAAACTGGTGAATCAGCAATTGCCGGTGAGTGCCGAAGCGCAGACGTTGACCAAGAAAATTACTTACTTGATGAACTTAAAAAATGCTTGGCGCGTGCATGGCAAAACCGGCACAGGGCGACTTGCCGATGGCAGTAGCGCGACGCAAGATCAAATCGGTTGGTTCATAGGCTGGGCCGACAATGGCAAACAGCAAATCGCCTTTGTGCACCAGATTCAGGATCAGGTGCCCCAAGAGCAGGGCTATGCCGGGCCCAGAGCCAAAACCGCGCTGCTGGCGCGATTGCCAGCTTTGCTGCAACAAATTCAGCTGGCTAAGCCGCTCCAATAAAGCGCCTATAAAAACTTAATCTGAGTTATCGTATGAAATTCTATCCAAATTTTACACTCGCTATCCTGAGCGCTTTGCTCAGCCTGGGTTTGCTGGCAATGCCAGCGCAAGCCCGGACAACTACTAAGGTGGCGATGCCTGTTTTGCCAGACTCCCAGGCTAAGCCAGCAGCCTGCGTCAACGCTGACGACTGGCTGGAGCCAACGCCGCCACGGCATATCTATGGCGATAGCTGGTATGTCGGCACTTGCGGCATTACCGTGATCTTAATTGCCAGCCCTGCAGGCCATGTGTTGATAGATAGCGCACCCGCCGCCGCTTACGCCGCGGTTAGTCAGAATATTGCCAGTCTGGGGGTGAAGCTTGGCGATATTAAAACCATCTTAACGACGCACGAGCACCATGATCATGTCGGTGGCATCGCCCTGTTTCAGCAAGCCAGCGCCGCAGAGGTGTTAGTGCGTAAGCCGGGTTTGCCGACGATGCAAACTGGCCAGCCACAAGCGAATGACCCGCAATACGCGACACTCCGGTCTATGCCAGCGGTGGCTAACTTACGCAGCATACGCGATGCTGCAGTACTTAAACTGGCGGGGAAAGCTATCCAGAATTTGCCTATGCCAGGGCATGCTCAGGGTGGTTCGGGCTGGAGCTGGCGCGAATGCCAGGCGGGCGTCTGTAAAACACTGGTGTTTGCAGATAGCCTGGGGGCCTTCACTGACCAACATTATCGCTATTCCGCGCCGGATGGCCTGGCCCATGCTTTGCAGCAGAGTGCCGAACGTCTGGCGCGGACACGCTGCGATATTTTGCTGACTGGCCACAACAGCGCCAGTAACATGTTGCAGCGACTGGATGGCAAACTGCCCTTGATACAAGCTGATGCCTGCAAAGATCTGGCCGCAACTGGTTTGAAAAGTCTGGCCAAGCAAGTACAGCATGAGCAGCAAGCCGTGTCGAATTGATCAGGCTGACTCAAGTCATCGACAAGCCATGCTTTCGTATTCATCACGCTGGCAAACGACCAATTGAGTATCAGTTTTTCAGGTCAGGCTCGGTTTGCCTGTGCGCTAGCAACGTCGCCATGACAGCAACGATGGCGAACAGTAAGAATTAACATCTGAAAGGAAAAGGGTGCCATTCTCAACGCTTCGGTGCATATTTAAACGCTATTCTGTCTGGTATGCAGCGAATTATTGTGTTGCTGCAGGGTGTGGAATGGGGAGCTACTGCACTCTGCATCAAGCTGTAAGTAAGGAAATACAGCTTACTGATGCAGAGCTGGCTCAACCTCAGGTGCCGCTGATCACACAAGCTAGGCAGCAGGAAAAAAATCAAATTTAGCCCGTTAAATTAAAGTGCCTGGCAAATTCTGGCACACGGCGTCCGTCAGGAGCAAAGCCAGGCTGGCCAGTTTGCTGCGCTGCTTATTTCATCGGCTTGTCGAATAAAGCTGGTATCATGCGGCCAGGCGTTGTGCTGGTTTAATCTGGCAAGCCTGGCCTGGCGGCCGGCGCGAACGCACATTGATTGCTGACCCTTATACTTGACTTGCTATGGCGGGCTTACAACTTAAATTGCCACCCCCCTTGCTGGCGCTTGCATGCCTGGCATTGATGTTTTTTTCCGCGACATCCAGCCCTCGTCTGAGTCAGTTCGCGGAACTGCGCAGTGGCTTGGCCTTGATGCTGACTTTGCTGGGATTAGGTCTGGCATTTGCCGGGCGCCGCGCCTTTCAACGTGCCAGGACTACCGCGAATCCCTTACGCCCTGAACAAAGTTCCAGCCTGGTCACCGATGGAATTTATCGCTACACACGTAACCCCATGTATTTGGGCTTGTTGCTGGTGTTGCTCGGCTATGCAGTGTATCTGGCGGCCTTATACAGCTTAAGCGGGCCTGTGGTGTTTGTGCTGTATTTGCACTGGTTTCAAATTCGGCCTGAAGAAGTCATCTTGCAAGAAAAATTTGGCGACGCTTATCGCGACTATTGCCAGCGAGTGCGGCGCTGGTTGTGATTAGCCCATACAAAGAGGCGCCAACATTGCTTCAACTCAGCTCAGTTCAGCTGAGTGTTTTATCCACAGAAGTGCAGCTTAGTCTTTATCGAAGTCGACAAAGTAGGTCTTCAGCGTACTACGCTCAACCAGTAGGAAATGCGGTTCATCATGGCTAAATTCTACGCCCAGTAAATGGTAATTTTTGAGCGTTTGTAAATACGTGAATATCTGGCTGTCGCGACTATCGCGATTACCTCGATACACATAGCTTTGCAAGATCAACGGCGCTGTACTGTTACCCTGGATGGTCAGGCGCTTGCCCTGGCGTTTGACTTCTGGAGGGCGTTTTTCCTTGTGCTGATTTGTCCAGTTCGAATTGCGCCATTGATCGATTAGCTTGTTATGTTCAGCCATGGTATCGGCCAGTGCAGCAGGAATACGTGTCACATACGATTGATCAAAAATATAGGCGTTAGCGCCGTTCAGAATTTGCGCTGGCGCAGGCAATATCAAGCAGCATAAGGCGATGACAAACAGGCGAAAGAGAAACATGGCTGAATTTCATGTGGTAAGTCCGGATGCTGGCAGCATACCTCAAAGCGGAGGTCGCGGGGGGACTGTATCTGCAGCAATAAGCTACCTGTCGCTTACACTGTTATTTGCCAAACAGACTTGACTTCAAGCCGGCTTGAATTTCTAAGATAGCGAGATGACCTGCTTGAGGAGAAATTCATGAAATCCATAGATTTGTTGTGTGCTGTGCTGATAGGATGTGGCGCAACCCTGGTGGCCGACTTCTGGGCGCAACTATTACAGCGTTTTGGCCTACCCGCTTTAAACCTGGCTATGTTGGGGCGCTGGGTAGGGCATTTTTATTATGGGCAGTTTTTTCATGTTTCGATCAATCAAGCTCGTCCGATTTCACATGAGTTAATTTTGGGCTGGTTGATGCACTATCTGACTGGCATTTTACTCGCGGCATTGTTACTGCTAGGGTGTGGCGCCGCTTGGTTAAGGCAAGAACTGTTGTTCCCGGCCATAGCCCTGGGTTTATTCAGCGTCATTCTGCCTTATTTTGTCATGCAACCCGCAATGGGCCTGGGTATTGCCGCTTCAAAAACGGCCACGCCGCTGAAAAACTGTCTGAAAAGCCTGATCTATCACCTGGTATTTGGGCTGGGTCTGTATTTGAGTGCGAGTCTTATGCAGAGCTTATTTCGGGCTGAGTAAGCGCTTTCTTTGAATTCGCTTGCCAGATCACGCTACCGCCCTGAAATAATTTGCAATCACCTGTCTGGTAAGCTTGCCAGGCTTCATTATTCGTTAAGGGTTCGGTCACTATCACGGCGACGCGGTCATTGGGGGTAGTGACTTCCGCAAAATCGACACTGATTTCTTCATCGGCCAGACGCGCGACAGGAAAGGGATGTTGGCGAATTAAATAATGCAAATGGGTGGTGCAATGGCTAAATAAAGCCTGACCATTCGAGAGTGTCATATTAAACGTGCCATGCTGCGCGATTTCAGCGCACAGCTCAGCGAGATAAGGGGCGAGTTCGCGCCAGTCTGGCGCCTGCGCGCCGAAGCGCTCACGCAAGCGTTGCAAGATCAGGCAAAAGGCAAGTTCGCTATCGGTATTGCCGACAGGCTGAAATGGACCCTGCAAGCTGGGATGGAAATTTTCCAGATTGCCATTGTGTGCAAACACCCAGTACTGCCCCCAGCATTCACGCACAAAGGGATGGCAGTTTTCCAGACTGACCTCGCCCTGCGTCGCCTTACGGATATGGGCGATAACATTCTCAGATTTCACCGGATAGCTTTTAATTAAGGCGGCGACCGGAGAGTCGCAGGCTGGTAAGTGATCAACAAATAACCTTACCCCGCGCCCTTCAAAAAAAGCAATGCCCCAGCCATCTTTGTGTTCATCGCTCAAACCACCGCGTGTGGCAAAGCCGGTAAAACTAAAGACGATATCGGTAGGGGTATTGCAATTCATGGCTAACAACTGACACATAGCGAACCTCATAGAGAATTAAGCCTACCTTAGCACAGTGTCAGCGCCGGGAAAACTGTCTAAATGAGTATAAGTTTATGCCTGACTTAGCAAGTCAATAAGATCGACACCAATGCATACAAGCTGAATTGCGGCATGAGCGATAACTGGCGAGATAAACTAATGCAAGAGAAGCAAGGCATACGGGCAGCATGGTTGGGCTGGCAAAAACAAGGTATACTTCGGTGCTGATTCAAGTTGCTCCGTATGCTCAGGCAGCTTGTTTTGCTCAAACTGTAGGCAGGCATGCCGCAGTCAGCGCGGGGACGACCCCGTCGCTTTTGCTAATTCGCAGGGACGACCCTGTAGCAAGGTGCCTTATGAATTGGCTGATTTTACTCTTAGCAGGTTTATTTGAAGTGGTGTGGGCAATAGGCCTGAAATACACCGATGGTTTTTCCAAGCCACTTGCCAGTGCGCTAACGTTGGCAGCCATGGCAACCAGTGTTATTTTGCTGGCCTGGCCTGGGCTTTGCGTACTTTGCCGGTAGGCAGTGCTTACGCGGTCTGGGTTGGGGTGGGAGCCGTGGGTACGGCGATTGTCAGCACCTTTTTGTTTGCTGAAAATATGAATCCCTTGAAAGCACTCAGCCTGGGATTTGTGGTGATAGGCATTGTTGGCTTAAAACTCGCACACAGCGAATAAGAGCGCAATATATCGGGGAGTCACTGTGAGCAAAGCAGGACAACGGGTGCTACTGCTCATCACGCTTATCGTGTTTGCTTATATTGCGCACGGTGTCATGATTGATGCCTTAATGATTCCCACGAAAAAGCAAGGCCTGGTGATTTTACACCGCCCCGCCAGTTACCCCTTGCTGGTGGTCGGCCCGTTTTTTTATCTCAGTATTGGTTTGCGCTATCAATTTGTGGGAAGCAAATTGACGCCGGTACGACGTTATTTTTTTGAAATCCTCAGTCTGGTTCTGGCATTCTCAGCGCTGGCTTTATGCAATTATTTACACGCACAGACTTTGATGTATGCGAATTAAAAAAACTTATCTGGCCCTGGCGTTGCTGGTATTTATCCTTGAGGTGTTAGTCGCGACGAGTTTTTCTGCAATACGATTTATACGCGGTAGTATCAGTGATTACCTGGTCGTTATTCTATTGTATTTCTTCGTCGCCGGATTCCTTCGGTTGCCAGCCAAAAAACTCGGCTGGGGGATTTTTATCTTTGCCAGCCTGGTCGAATTTGGGCAGTATTTGCATCTGGCTGACTGGCTGGGTTTAGCCCGAGGTGGCTGGTTGCGTTTATTACTCGGTGAAGTTTTTAGTTGGCAAGACATCCTGATGTACGCCCTCGGGAGCTTAAGCGCCTGGGCTTTGCATCGCTATGTTTTGCCGGAAGTCAGCAGCGTGCCAGAAAGTCGCGAGTGAAATCTGCGCATCGCTTACTCGCCACGCCGCACACATGATTGCGCGTTATTTTTTAACTTGCTGAGACTTCAGATAAGCAAGCAAATCACTGATTTTTTGCTCATCGCTATATCCCCAAAAGCGCATTTTGGTGCCAGGTATTACTGCCGCCGGGTCTCTTAAAAAAGCACGTAAATTGTTTTCATCCCAGACGATTTGGCTGGCACGCATGGCCTTAGAGTAGGCATAACCCGGACTGCTACCGGCTTTCTTGCCCATAAATTCATGCAAAGCCGGGCCAAAGCCGTGCCGCGCATGGGCGCCGGTTTGATGGCACGAAGCACAGTTTTGAAAAACTCGTTTGCCGGCATTGATGTCACCAGCAGCACTGGCTGGCACAGCATAGCAAAGTCCGCCGCATAGCAAGAGCAGGAAGTTAGCGAAGTACTTACTTGTAAACATAAGGTGGTTTTCTTTTTTGTGGCAGCATTCAGCGTATTGTAAGGCGTATTCCAGTAAGACGAGTACGGGCTTATCCAAGGCTGGCTTTACAAAGCCTGGCAGTAGTACAGTTTATCCGGCGATTACATACTGAACTTACTAAAACGGCATAGTGAGTAAATAGACTGGAATGACAGCGTAGTCCTATCACTGGTATGATAATGGCGGGGCTGAAGCTAAACTTCAAAATTCCACACCACAACAAGCAAACATCTTCGCGACATTTTTTGTTGCAAGCATAGAGTGTGACCAGCCTTAACGTAAGCTTAAGCTCAGGAGACCCAGGCTTAAGCGCTTAGCGTGCAAGCTGGTTCAACAACAATCAACTCGTTTTGCGATGACTTATCAAGGACAATGTTTTTGTGGGCGCATAAAATTTGTGGTGGAGGGCGAACTCAGACAAGTTCTGGCCAATCACGATAGCCTGCACAATCGTCGGGGTAGCTTACTCTGGTTAATACCCATGACGCAATTTCAAGAAATAAGCCAGACCGCGCAAGCTGTTGCGAGCACTACTTTTTGCAACAATTGCGGTCTTTATCCTTACGTACAAAAGCAAAAAAATCAGACTGTCGCCATGCTAGCTGTGGATTTACGTTGTCTGGCTAAAATCCATCTGGAAGAACTCAGAATCACGAATTTACTTGGGCACCGGGCTCGCGCTTAAAACGCGGGCCTGGTTTGTTTTGATAAGAATGCCTGGCGCATCGAAATACTAAACAGGAGTAGGTATGACACCGGAATTACAGCAATTACTGCAGCAACTCGCCGAATTTGGTCAGCATAATGACAGCGTGCACCAACAACGCTCGCAACGCATGTTAAACATCACCCCTGACACCGGAGAGTTTTTGCAAGTGCTGGTGCATGCAACGCAATCGGCACAGATTTTGGAGATAGGTACCTCGAATGGTTATTCCACACTTTGGTTGGCCGATGCAGTGCAGGCACTCGATGGACAGGTTACCACGATTGAGTATGCGGCAGATAAAATCGAACTTGCCACCAAAAATTTCGCCCGTGCAGGTTTGCAAAATTTGATACAGCAAGTGCATGGCGATGCTGGTGAATACCTGCGGCAGGCTGCGAGTGGCAGCGTGGAATTATTATTCCTCGATTCAGAGCGTTCGCAGTATCTGGCCTGGTGGCCAGATTTGAAACGTGTGTTGGCTCAGGGCGCCACTCTGGTGGTCGATAACGCGACCTCGCATGCCGCAGAAATGCAAAGCTTTGTGGATTTAGTTAAAGCCGACACGGATTTTGTTTGTTGCACTGTGCCAGTTGGGAACGGTGAATTTTTAGCGACGCGTTTGCGCTAGTCGGGTGTGGCTGCCGTTAGCCAGCGGCAGCCTGCTGGTTGTTGCGCTTAAAACCGCTGTTCCAATTGCACGCGCCAACTGCGTGGCTGGGCTTGTTGCTCGAAACGTCGGTAACGGCTGTTTTGCTGGTGATACACTTCATTCTCCCAACGGTTTTGCGCGAGCAGATTACTAACCGCCAGTTTTAAAGTAAGTTGTGGTGACAGGGTTTGTTGCCAACTCAGATCGAGCCAGCGTTTAGGGCTGGTCTGGTACCACATGAATTGGTCTTCGCGAGTGTGCAAACCTTGCTCATAGGCGAAATCCATGACCAGTTTAGCGGTGTTGAACTGGTAATCGAGACCCAGATTGGCACTGAATGGGGTTTGATTGGGTAAATTATTATCGCTGCCTGTGATCCGCTTTAACTTCGACCAGTTTTTGTTCAGATTCAGGCGCAATTGCACTGGCGGTTTGCTGGCAAATAACTGCGCCAGATTTAATTTTGCTTCCAGTTCTATGCCAGCGCTAAGTGCCTGACCATAGTTTTGTGGTTGCAGCAACCAGATCTGCGCTTGCTGACTTAAGGTATACAACACCACCTCATCAATTTTTTTCAAATAGACACTGGCACTCAGATTGCCTGCCTCAGCTTGCGGCCCCAGATAGTGTTCGAAGGCTAAATCCATGCCCCAGGCGCGCTCAGCCTGGAGTTTGGGATTGCCGCTGCGATCGGGATTCAAGGGTGAATTATTATTATCTACCACCAGGGGGCGGGTAATTAATTGCATTGCCGTCGGTGCTTTGAAACTGCGTGCCAGTCCCCAGCGCCATTGCTGCTGCGGATTAAGCTTATACACACTTTGCCAGCTTGGGCTGAGTTGCTGACTCTGTGATTCGCTGCTTAACACGCCACTTTCGGTGCTGTTGCTGCGCAGACTCTCCCAGCGCACGCCCAGATAATGCGCCCAGCTTTCATTGGGACTCCACTCATCCTGGGCAAACAAAGCATATTTTTGTAAGCCGGTATCGAAGTAGCGCCAGCTTAAGGTGGGCGTCGGATAGTTTTTCGTCTGGCGACTTTCGAAACGATATTCCCAGCGCTGGGTGCGACTCCAGTCAGCGCCAAACTTCAGATTATGCTGTTCATTCAGCGACCAGAGTAAATTGCTTTTAAGGCGCCATTCACGCTCATCAGCGTCCGCCTCGACATAGCGATATTCGCGTAAAACCTGTTGTGTATCACGACCACGAAATTGGAATTCGGTGTCGCGCTGCCAGTAATTGTGGCTTAAGTTGAGATTGAACTTGGCGGCTTCACTGAGTCGCCTGTCCCATTGCCACTCATTGCGCCAGCTATTGGTGTGGGCGGTCCAGTCGCTGCTATTTGTCGGGAATTCACTCAGTGGCAAGTCGCTTTGTTCAGTTTCGCGACGCAAATTAAATTGATGAGCAAGACTGGCCAGACTTTGCCAGCTGAATTGATTATCATTATCCAGTTTCCAATTCAGGCGCGGGTTCAGCGTCAGGACAGAGCGCTTACTGCGGCCATCTTGCAAAAAGCGGGTGTGGCGTGTGGCGTCGGTTAGCGCAGTCGCCTGGGCTGGGTAGTCATCATCAAAGCTTTGCGTCAGGCGGTTATTTTGCTGTTCGGCGCTGAGGTTTAAGGCGTAGTCTAAGGCTGAAAGTTTACGCCCAAGGCTTAAATTAATTTGTGGTGACGCCAGACCTTGTTGCAGATTCAGGTTGAATTTAAGCTGATCGCTGGCTTGCACGACTTTTTTCTTGAGCACGATATTAATCGTCCCGGCGATTGCCTGACTACTCTGATCGGCACTGGCAACGCGCAACACCTCGATGCGCTCGACTAAGTCCGGGTTCAGATTATCCAGATTATAGCCTTGTGGCATGGCGCTGCCATTCACCAGGATTTGGGTATAACCCTGACCCATGCCGCGCAAGCGGATTTCCACGCCGCGCCCTTTTTGCTCATTTACAGTGATCCCGGGTATTCTTTGCAATGCGCCACTCAATTGCTGATCACCGTGGCGCAACAATTCGTCATTGCTAATGACTGCAATAGCGCGGCTTTCTTCTTTGCGTTCGGCTAAGGCTGTTTGTCGTCCACTGATTTCCACTTGTTGTGGTGTGACTGTCTGGGCCCAGGCAGTTTGAACAGCCAGTGTTAAGCCTAACAGCAAGAAACGAGGTTGCAGAGTCGGATTCAAATTCATAATACATGCCAAAAAAAGTGTGTAACTAGCCCCGCAGGCTGCGCACAGCTTGCATAATCTGAGGGGGAAAAGTAGTAGGGGTGTAGCCGGATTTTCGACCTGGCTTGCGCAGTGAAGCCCGCAAGCCAGGACGACTTTATGAACCGATTTAGATTAAGCCGGGTTTGTTCTGGCTAAAGTAATGGCGTACATAATTACGTACTTGTTCGGCATCGCTACTGCGATGCTGGTTATTGTCGGCATTCAGCAATGCCATAATCACAGGACGACCATTTAAATGAAAGCGCATTAACACGCAGCGGCCGGCTTCTTTATTAAATCCGGTTTTTGACAGCGAGACATCCCAGTCTTGCTGCGTCACCATGGGGTTAGTGTTTTCTATGGTCAGCGCACGGCCTTGCAATTGCAATTGCCGTTGCGCACTGCTGGTCCATTCGCGTATCAAATCTTGTTTGGCGGCAGCGGCGGCAATCACCACTAAGTCGGCGGCACTTGAGACATTTTCACGCGAAATACCGCTAGGTTCAGCGATGTTGGTCTGATTTGCACCTATGCTTTTCAGCAATCGCTGAGTTTGCGCGACAAAGGCTGGCAAGCCACCCGGGAAACTGCGGCCTAGCGCTTTGGCGGCACTATTATCAGAAGGTACTAAGCTGAGTTCGAGTAATTCAGCACGACTCAATACCATGCCCGGGCGCAAGCGCGATGCCGCATACGCCGGGCTGATCATATCGGCCTTGGTGATTTTAATTTGCTCTTGTAAATTCAGTCCGGATTTTAAAATCACCCACGCTGTAATTAACTTACTGATGGAAGCAATCGGCACCACTTGATCCGCGTTTTTATGCAATAAAATTTTGCCGCTTTGTTCGTCAACCACTAACACATGCTCAGAAAAGGTTGAGATTTGCCATTCTTTCGCAGGTGCTTCGGGCTGGCGCTGAGTTGCCACAGCTGTAATGGCCTTATCCTGTTGAGCTTGCACTTGCCAGTGTAAGCTCAGGCTCAGGCAGCTGATGACACCTAACATCAACATAGGATGAGCCATTTGCCAGCGCCAGGCTTGCTTGCCAGGTTTGACCAGCTGGCGTATACGGCTGAGTAAATCGCCACCATTCGCCGCTGCTGCCAGTTGATGCCGTTGGTGCACGTCGAGTTGTTGTAAGGCCAGTGCCAATTGGCGTGGTTGTCCTAAGTAGTCAGCGGCTAAGGCATCGGCAATTTGCTCACGTTCTTTTTCCAGAACACGGGCTATCCACCACACCACTGGATGATAAAACAGCAGGGCTAAAACCAGATTTTGTGCCAGATTGGCAGCGTAATCCCAGCGCTTGATGTGAGCGATCTCATGCGCAATCAAGGCTTTTAACAAATCGGCAGGCATACCTGAGACTAAACTCGCCGGCAGTAAAATAAATGGCTGCCAATTACCCAGTGTGATCGGGCTATGTAAGTCCTCAACAATACGCAATTGCACCTGACGTCGCTGTATGCCCATGCCCAGTGCTTGTTGGCGGGTGTAGTGTTGCCAGTGTTGCAGATTTAACTGGTTCGCGCTGTAACCCGAGTCGGCCAGACGTTTTAACCATAGTAAGCCCAGACTCAGGCGCACACACATCACCAGCATGCCGCAGAGCCAGGCAAATACCAATAATGGCAGATAGCTTTGAATTTGCTGCAACCAGTACTGACTTTGCAGCCAGGTCACGCTTGCCAGCGTCTGGCCCTGATCTAACCACTGCAAGGCTAGTTGCAGACTGAGCGGTTCCGGCGTTTGCCAGGCACGAACAACGCCATAGGTGGGCCAGCCTAAACAGGCCAGCATGGCCACGCCCGCTAGCGCATAGCGCGCCTGTGCACTGGCATTGCGCAATAACACCAGGCCCGTCGCCAGCAAGCAGCCGATTAAGGCGCCTTGCCAGATGAAATGCAGTAAGGGCCAGCCTAGCAGCGCAATCGCGGTATCAAAAAAATCACTCATGACTGGGCCTCGTCATCACTCAGTAAAGCTTGAATTTCATCACGTTCAGCCTGGCTGACGTGGCCACGCAAAGCTGCCAGTATCAGTGCTTTGCCCGAACCAGCAAAGGCTTTATCGATAAAATCCCCGAGTAAATTGGTTTGCAAATCCGCTTGTTTATGCAAAGCCGCATACACATGCGAGCGCTGGCTTTCATCGCGTTTCAATAAGCCCTTGCCATGCATGATTTGCAGCTGGCGCAAGACATTCGCATAACTCAGATCGGGCCGTTCCGCTAACAAGGCTTCATGCACTTGCTTGGCGGTCGCTGGGCCAAGTTGCCACAGCATTTTTAAAAAACTCAGTTCTGAAGCAGTGGGTTTAGGCGGTGTTTGAGCGGACATAAGGTGGTATCCCGACATTGAATAAGTGGATCTTACTGAAGATGAGCCACAGAATAACTTTTCTAGAAAAAAATGTCTAGAAAAATTTTTCTAATAACGACACTTAAAAAAAACACACTGTTTATCGCTGACCTGTGCGATTTGCCTGCAAATTGTGAAAGGGCACTTCTAAAAACCACCTAAAAACCGCAAAAAACTGAAAGCTCAGAGTT
>JAYSEN010000022.1:0-80495 GCA_041913845.1 Undibacterium sp. | reverse complement strand
CCTCAATCTTTGTTTTTTTACCTCAAGGTTGTCGCAATTCGAACTTTAGATCGCAAAATACCGTGAAAAAGCGCATAAACAGGACGTTTCCAGCACCCCCTCCAGACCAAACTTTTATTAAAAATCTGCCTGAGTCTTGATTTTTATATCAGCGTTTAACACTGCTGTGTCCGCTATCCGGACGATAGCCATGCGCGGCCGCTTGCGCCTGCCATTGCTGCGCCAAAGCCAGATCGGTGGCCACGCCCAAACCGCGCAAATACAATTGACTCAGGGCATACATTGCTTCGGGCACGCCAGAACTTGCTGCCTTGCGGTAATACGCAAACGCCAGTAAAGGCTGAGCGGGCATACCGTGGGCGCGTTCAGCTAATTGCCCCAGATGATAACTGGCTTGCATCAACCCTTGTTTTTCAGCTTGCAAAAAGTACTGCCGCGCCAGCTGGTAATCGCGCGCGGGTGGCTCCGCATTCAGATAATGCAAACCCAGCATGTATTGCGCAGCGGCGTCACCAGCCTGGGCCGCCTGCGTCAGGTAAGTCCGCGCCAGTTCTGGATTATGCAGACCTGATTCAGGATGGCTATAAAGATAACCGAGCTTGCTTTGCGCATCCCGCAAGCCACTTTGCGCCGCTTGCTGTATCCAGCGCAAAGCCTGGCGTAAATCACGGCTGACGCCGCGCCCATCCAGATACAAATTACCAAACGCCAACGCCGCCGGCGCATGCCCTGCGCGCGCCGCGCCGCGCAATAAGGTGTAGGCACTGGCATCATTGCGCGGCAATAATTCCCCCAAACTGTATTGCAAACCGAGTAAAAACTGCGCCTCAACATAGCCCAGCTGTACTGCCGCCTGCAATAATTGCTCAGCCCGATTGCTATCGCGCTGTATCGCAATCCCATTTAAAGCCAGATTCCCCAGCACTGTCAGCGCATGCGCATCGCGTTGCTGGGCACGTTGTTCGAGCACGCTGATCGCACTTGCTGCAAAATCCAGCTGATCGCGCACCACTAAGCAAGGTAAGTCATCGGCTAAGGCCACTTCAAACGCATCGATTTGCACACAATCTTGCAATAACAAAACTGGACTGCCATCGGCGCGCTCGCGCAATCCGCAGATACGCGCCGGGAACAATTGATGCTGCCATAGCACGACATCACCTAATTGCATTAACTGGCCATCGGCATACACATGTTTAGGCGGCACAGGATCCACCTGCAAACGCCGGTAATACACATGCTGCACCGCATCGGCCAGCCGTGGTTGCTCATTTGCCAGCAAATTCTGGCCGAGGCGACGACAAAACGCTTCACTACCACCGGCCTTGCTATCTTGCTGCCACAGGCTTTTTAGGGCGCTGATACGCGGTCGTAAATCACAAGGCGCCATCGCCAGATCGAAAAAATGATGCTGTCGCGCATGCGTCGCCTGAACATCAAGCCAGGCGCCACTGGCCGCCGCTTTCCCCGTGCCATCCGTTTCCACTAAAACCATGCCGGAATACGGCAATTCCTGATGCAGGGCGACCAGGAAAGCGGGTTGCTGCATAGCACTAGCCAAATCAACGAAGCGCAAGGACTTGCCGTTGGGACTACGTCTGGCGAGCCAGGCAAAATCATCGGCAATTAAGCCCAGCCAGCCTTTATTCCCATCTAAAATCCCTAGTTGCAAATGCGCAACATCCCCCGCCGCCGCCCTGACCCAGCCCTCTTGTTCTAAGAATGTATCCAGCGCCGTCACGAATTGGTGGCGCCCCGGGGCGCGGAAATAAGCCAGATTGGCAGAGTAGGCAGACATAAATGCGGTAAAAAAAACGGTTAAGCGAATAACGATTATCGCTGCATGCAGGATTCTGTACAAGCCAATGCCAATTTGCTCATTAATCAAACCTCTGCACAAAGTCGTGAGCGGTCAAGCTTGAGGTCGAGAAGCACACCTGTGCACGCAGCCTGTCGGACTCAGGAATAAGCGCCTGCAATAGCCTGAGTTTGAGCCAGATCGCAGCCTGAATTGCGCGAATTCGCTAGTTTAAACACCCTGAACACAAGCAGACTATGCCGATTTCTTGATCTGATTTCAGGCCACCATACAAGCACGGCAAGCCATTTCTGGGTATGCTTAAGCCTGTCTTGTCAGCAAGACTGGACGATACCTCGCCCAGTGGCCGCCATCGCCTCCCCCGGGATGGCCTGACACCAATCAACACTTACCCTGACTTTGCTATGCAAACCCTAACCGTTATTGACTCCCACACAGGTGGCGAACCAACCCGCCTGATCGTTGCCGGAGGCCCCGACCTGGGCCAGGGCAGCATGGCTGAACGTTTAAACCATTTTGCGCGCGACTACGATCATCTGCGCAGCGCCACGGTGTGCGAACCGCGCGGCTCGGATGTGATCGTCGGCGCCTTACTCTGCGAACCCCAGGACCCCAGCCATACCGCTGGCGTGATCTTTTTTAATAATGTCGGTTTTTTAGGCATGTGCGGCCATGGCACCATAGGGCTAATCAATACGCTGGCCTACATGGGCAAAATCGGCGTTGGCGTGCATCAGATCGAAACCCCAGTAGGTTTAGTCAGTGCCGAATTGCACGACGATCACAGTGTCACTGTGCACAATGTCTCGTCGTATCGCTATCGCCAGCAGGTCGAAGTTGAGGTCGCTGGCCATGGCAAAGTCTATGGCGACATCGCCTGGGGCGGTAATTGGTTCTTTTTAGTCAGCCAGCATGGTCAGAGCATTCAGTTAGAAAACGTTGAAGCCTTAACTGAATTTAGCTGGAAACTGCGCCAGGCTTTAGAAGCTCAGGGCATAACCGGTGCCAATGGTGGCTTGATCGATCACATTGAATTATTTGGCGACGCGGGTGACCCGGCTAACCATAGTCGCAACTTCGTCCTTTGTCCCGGCAAAGCGTATGACCGCTCACCCTGTGGCACTGGCACCAGTGCCAAACTGGCCTGTCTGGCCGCCGACGGCAAACTTCAGCCCGGTCAGATCTGGCGCCAGGAAAGCATCCTGGGCAGCGTATTCGCTGCCCACTATCAAGCCGACCCCAAGCAAGCTGGCGCGATCTTACCCAGCCTGCGTGGCCGGGCCTGGGTCAATGCTAAAGCCGAGCTATTTTTAGCCGAGGATGATCCATTTTGTTTTGGGATACGGGCGTAAGAACTCTCCTCTGCAACCATGCTCCCGGGCTATCTGCCTGGGCTTCCCCCGTAGCTTGAAGGCTACCCCAAAAAAACGCCCGGTCTGAATTACCGGGCGTATTCTTTAGCACTGGCGAATTGATTGAGCTCGCCTGGCTTGTGAGCTGCACTTATTTTCTGAGCTCTGGTGCTTCGAGCAAAGCTTTCTGCAGTTTTTTGAGTGCATCTTCAGTAGAACGTCGTGCGCTCAAACTAAAATCACTTTTAAATTCATCAAATTCAGCACTACCTTCACCCACGACTTTTTGCACCGTTACGACTTGACCGTTTTTATCCATGATTTTGCAGGTCAATTCAGTTTTGAATTTAGTCGGCGGCCAGGTGAAAGGGCTAGGTGACGAGGAATCTGTTTGAATCAAAGGATTAATTACAAACGCAACATCAAACTTACTCATCGCTTCTTTGTCGTCAGCTGACTTAATTCGATTAACGTCTTTAAACACCGTCGATAAGACTTTAAAAAGTCCAGGCTCAACATCCTGATACGGAAAATACCGGACTTTGTCACCACCACCACCTGCTGTCGTCACTTCCGAATTCAGATAAATCGGCTCGATGTAATAAGCCACGCTCTTACTGATTTTTTTGTCAGCCTGAACGGCACTGATATTATCGAGGTTGGCGCGCATGGTAATCGGATGCGCACACGCCGCCATCAAGATCGCTGCAAAAACTATGCTGATTGCTTTAAGTAATCGTTTCATCTGACGCCTCTTATTTGGTCGCTTGAGTAAACGACGCGTCAGAAAAAACTGCAGCCAGCAATTTTTGCACCGCGATGTTATACGATTGCACAGCAGCCGGAATGGCCACTCCGCCCATGAACGAGGATTGAAATTCGTAATTAACACTCTTCACCTGGTTATACACTTCTTTGCCATTTTGTTTGACTATAAATCTGGCCGAAATGGTGGTGTTGCCGGTATTAAATCCAGAAGCATCGATATCATTTTTCAACAAACTACCACTTACTTCCGTTACTGCATCATTCGAATAACGATTCGCCAACTGCAATTCCTGTTTTAAGGCATTGGTCAGGTAAGCGGAAAACGATTGTTCATAAGGGGAAGTCAGCGAAGAACCGCGTATAGAAATCGGATTATGATTATCGGCACTTTTTTCAGAGGCAAAATTGGCGACTTTAACTGAGGATTGGCCACCATTTTTCAGCGTCTGTACATTTTCCATAGACGCATTGTAGTTAGGAGCAACCATCGCGCAGCCTGTCATCAAGATTGGCGCAACACAAGCAATTGCAAAAACTTTTAACATAGGGGCACTTCTAAAAACCGCAAATTTAAAAAAACGGCTTCAATAAAATCAACTACTTAGCCTCATCAAATTGCTAGAAATCGAGGTTTTTAGAAGTGCCCAAGCAATTGCAAAAACTTTTAACATAGAGTTCATATTTAATAGAAATAAATATAATAAAAACCCGCCATAATAGAGAGGTCCACAGTATCAGGTCAAGATAGAACTCCTTCTATTACGTAAAGCTATACCAAGGTATAGGACAAGCTCACATGGTCAGCGCTGTGATTTACTGCAATTTTTAAGCTCACTATAAAAAGTATTCTGCTAGTTCTGTCGCTGCAAGCGCCACCTGATAACGCCCCAAGTCCTTGCAGGCAGATTACTCACTTTGCCAGGCAATCTGACTAACCTGATTTTGCCTAACCCGTAAACGCGAAAACATCAGGTTCAACAACTTTGCGAAGTTTTGAGATAACAGCGATCAATGAAAACCTAATCTTTAAGCAAATTCCAATAAAATCCGCAATTATTCCATTAATCGCAATAGTCTATTAATTAAAGCAGCCATTCTTTCCCCGAATAAAAAGGATTAAAGTAGCTTCATTCGCCAAACACACTGAGTTCAGCGGCGAGTTAAGCAAACCTTGTTACTTCACTTTTTAAGGAAATGAATATGTCACGCATCGCCATCCCTAGCCTCGAAACTTCTTTAGAAGCCAGCAAACCCTTGTTGTCAGCTGTGCATAAGCAATTAGGTGTGGTCCCTAATTTGATGAAATTGGTAGGACTTAGCCCAGCGGCTTTGGAAGCCTATTTATCGATGAATGGCGCCCTCGCAAAAGGTAAACTTTCTGTGCAATTGCGCGAGCGGATTGCTTTAACTATCGCGGAATACAATGCCTGCGATTACTGTTTGTCAGCGCACGATTACTTGGGTCGTAATGTCGCCAAAATTACCGATGCAGAAATTCTTGCTGCCCGCGTCGCTGATTCTGCTGATAGCCGCACTAAAGCTGCCTTGCAATTTGCGTTACGCGTCGCGCAAGCACGTGGTCGGGTTGCTGAAACTGATTATGTTGCGGTTCGTGAAGCAGGTTTTGATGAAGCTGAGATTATCGAAATCGTCAGCAATGTAGCGCTCAACATCTTGACGAATTACATCAACAACGTTGCTCACACCGATATCGACTTCCCGGTAGTACGCGCCAAAGCAGCGTAATACCTGTAATTACGTCGAACTTCGCCAATTAAGACTGGGGAAAGCAGTTAGCGCACCTACTACTTTCCCTGATTAAACGATATTTTTGAAAGGCCTGCCATGAACCTCGATAATGCCGTGGAAACTCACGCTCAATGGAAAACCAAATTACGTAGTGCTATCAGCAAACATGAACAACTGGATGTTGCCAGCTTATCGCGTGACGATTGCTGCGAACTGGGAATCTGGTTGCATGGCGAAGGCAAGCAAAAATATGGTCGCCTGGCTGCGCACGGTGATTGTGTGCACAAACATCTGAAGTTTCATCATGAAGTCACCAAGGTCGCGCAGACGGTTAACGCCAAGAATTTCAGTCTGGCCGAATCCATGCTGGGTGCTGGCAGTGAGTATGCGAAAGCCTCTAGCGCACTGGGCGTGTCGTTTCTGCGCTTACGTAAAGAAGCGCAAATCTGAGCGGTCGCAAGCCCATCGCCAGCTAAGTCCGTACTTAGCCTGATACTGGCGGGCGGTGACAACGTTATTGCATCATCGCCTTGGCTTGCATAACTTCACGATATTCAGATGGAGTCACGCCAACGGTGGCTTTAAAAATGCGCGAAAAAGCACTGTGATCCTGGTAACCACAAGCCAGTGCGACATCTGTGATACTTTGCATGGTTTCAGCCAGCATACCTGAGGCTGCATCAAGCCGAATTTTGACCATCATCTGACGCGGCGTCAGTGAAAAAATTTTACGAAAATTACGTTCAAGCTGAGCGATCGATAAACCAGTCAATTCGACCAATTCCGCCATCGCCACTTGTTTATCGTAATTTTCATGCAAATGCCGGACGGCCGCAGCGATTTTGCCAAATACCGGATGTCGTTGATCAGGTAAAGCCAGGTCGCGCGAAATGCCTGTCATGCCTATGATTTTTTGATTGGCATCGTAAAGCGGGAATTTTTGTGTCAGACACCAGCCTGGCGAGCGATTGGGATACAAATGCAATTCCAATTGATCTTGCAAAATCTTTTTTCCGCTTAAAACCAAAGCATCTTGTGCCGCATAGCTGGAAGCCAGCGCTTGCGGAAAAAAAGCATCGGGCGTTTGCCCCAATAAAGCCGACTTTTCACGCAAGCCACAACGCCGGACCAAGGTTTTGTTGACGACCTGGTAGCGCCCCGTCAAATCTTTAACGAAAAACACGATGTCAGGCATGACATCAAAGAGTGCCTCGGCAAAAAATGGATTTGCCAATTGCTGAGCCAATACATTGCGCTGTGTCATCGCCGCTGACTGCATCAGTGTCGCCGATGGCTTGATCTCATGTTCAACTACGATAGTAGGCGCAAACTGTTTCATAATTGTCCCCAGCATTGTAATATATTTGAAGTATACCAGAATTCATTCAATCGCCAAGTTAAAAACACGCGCAGAACTCTGCCAGGTCGGTAACTTAGCGATAACTTGCGACTCTGGTTCTACGCTGACGTGATAAATCCTGATCATTTACTTAAGAAAATCCCTCGTTTTTTGCCGATATCGCGAAAATCGGCATCAAATTGAGCTAAATAATTTAAGACCATGCTGATTTACACAGGTAAATTGAAATTTTCCGCATATTTTCAATTGCAGCCATTGTAAAATCACTGTTAGCCGCCCTCAACCGCAAGCCTAGTCGCAATAAACACAGGGGCAAGCTGACTCATTAACAGGACTTACGCAAAATTGACGCTGGCGCTATTTTTTCGCCTCGCAGTACGACGGTATGATTTTCGATTTTTCGCCTTACCAGCGCAATCTTGCGTAAGTCCTCACAAATTAAAACGTAGACAGTCACGACAAAAACATGCATATCGCCGCTATACAACGCCCTGCACCTGGTACCAAAATGCGCGCCGCCGACCTGGCTTATGATGCGCTGGAAAGCATGATTGTTACCCTGAAGCTCAAACCCGGCACGCCAGTGGTTGAAGCCGAATTGGTTGAGTTAACTGGCTTAGGTCGCACCCCCTTGCGCGAAGCGCTGATGCGCATGTCATCAAATGGCTTGATTTATCAAATGCCACGTCGCGGCCTGATCATTTCGGACATCGAGGGTGCTGAACACGTCAGTCTGATAGAAACCCGCCGGGTATTGGAACGCCTGATTGTCGCCAGTGCCGCACGACGGGCGAATCCACAACACCGCAAAGATGTCGTCGAATCGGCAGAAAAAATGTTAATCGCGGCTAAACGCAATGATCTCGATGACTACATGGCGGCTGACCAGGCACTCGATCACATTATCCATGAAGCTTGTCGTAATCCATCGGCAGTTGCTGCCGTGATTCCCTTAATCGTAAAATGCCGACGCTTTTGGTATGCATTTCAACATGAAGGTGATATCGAAGAAGGTGCGCGCTGTCATATGCTGGTCGCCAAAGCGATCGCCAAAGGCAATGAAGAACAAGCAGTAAAAGCTGCTGATGGCTTGATGGATTACCTCGAAGCCTTCGCCCGCAAAGTGATTTCCTGAGCGACTTGCTAAAAAAGTAGCCAGTTGATCTGCACTGACTCTCTGACTAAGGGCTTACGCAGCCACGGCATATTGCAATCGACTTAGGCCAGATCGCTGAGTCTAACTAATTGAGTAAAATCTGCTTACATAGTTTTTAGCGCATTTATTAATCTTGTCACAATTCATGCTTATCGTGCTGGCTTTTAACTGACAGCACGATAGTATGCGCCACCTTTCTTTCCCCTATTCCTTAAGCCTAATCGCGACACTTTGTTTAACAGCCTGCGGTGGTGATCCTGTGCCACCTTTACTGACGCTCGATGGTGACAAACCTTTGGTGGTCGCGCATCGTGGTGCTTCGGGTTACCTTCCTGAAGAAACTTACGAAGCCTATGTTAAAGCCATAGAACTGGGGGCCGATGCGATCGAACCCGATTTAATCTCGACCAAAGATGGCGTGCTGATTGCTCGCCACGACCCTAACCTGGCCTACAGTACCGACGTCGACAAACATCCAGAATTCGCCAGCCGCAAAAAAACGATGAGTGTTGATGGTGAAGTCCAAACTGGCTGGTTTGCCAGCGACTTCACCTTTGCTGAAATCAAAACCTTAGGCGGGATTTCGACTGATGCTGAGCGTCCACAGCAATTCAATGGTAAATATAAAATCGTCAGCTTCCAGGAAATCATCGATCTGGTGAAAGCCAAATCGAAAGAAACTGGCCGCAACATTTTGGTTTATCCTGAAACCAAAAACCCCAGCTATCACCGTGCGCTCGGTTTAGCGCTAGAAGATAAGTTAATCGACCTGGTTAATAAAGCCGGTTGGAATAGCAAAACTGCGCCCATCATCGTGCAATCGTTTGAACCAGGCAGCCTCAAAGAATTGCGCAAAAAGGGTTTGAATGTACGCTTAGTGCAATTGATCGATGCTGACGATGTCGATTTAAAAACTGGCGCACTGACTTTCGCTGCACCGTATGACAGACCATTTGACTGGGCGCAAGCTGGCGACAAACGTTTGTTCTCGGATATGGTGACGCCCGCTGGTTTAGCTGAAATTAAAACCTATGCTGATGGCATAGGCCCGTGGAAGCGCTACATCGTCAGCGTTAAAGGCACGGTCGGTGCTGATGGCAAGCTGCAAGATATCAATGGCGATGGCAAAATCAATGATGCTGACACCACGACCTTGCCACCCACCACCCTGATTGCCGATGCGCATAAAGCGGGCTTATTAGTACACCCTTACACCTTCCGCAATGAGTCGCGCCGCTTAGCCAGCAATTACAAAGGTGACCCCAAGGCCGAATACATGCAATTCTGGCGTCTGGGTGTGGATGGCTTATTTTCTGACTTTAGCGATACTGCTTTGAGCAGCCGCGCCGACTACCTGAAAGAAATGCGTCGTTAAGCAAACCACGGCAGCAAGACGACCTGAGGCAGTTGCGACAATAATGCGAAAACACCACCAGCATCAGCTACAGGTGGTGTTTTTTTATTGGCTGCTCCGCCTTGAAGAATGCTCTTCACAAACTCGCGAGCGGTCAAAGTTGATACCGAGGTCTCTTGAAGTTTCAACAGCTAGTTAGCGTATAATCGCGCGTCACACATTGTTTGTCTCGCCTATGCCCCAAGCTACTTCATCGCGGCCAAGCCGCTACAGCCTGACCTTTTGCTTAACCTATAGCGCCAATTTAACTTGGCTAGTCTGGTTATGTCTCAGCATGGCGACACAGACATTCAGTTTTTTCAGTTGTTTTTTGTTGGGTTTGTTAATTTATTTCGGCCTATTTCATTCACACCTTACGCCATTTTTACAGCGCTATTTTATTGCCAGTCCCGGCTTTTATCGTTTGCTATTGTCGGCTTGGTTTTTAAATGGACTGTGCTTACTGAGTGTCGCTAGTAAATCCATGTTTGCCAGTGAAGGCGCTCTGGGGCAAGGCTTGATCATCCTGGCGATGATGGCGATTAGCCACGTTTTACTGTTGGCGGCGGTCATCGCACCACTCTTACATTTAATCCTCCCGCCGCAGCAAGAATAGCAAACCTTATGTCGTGTTGATAGCCAGGGGCGGTGGCGCTTTGATCGCGTCTGCGTACAATCCCAAAAATAGCCTAAAAAACCAACCCTGGCGCGGTATTAAAAAACTGACTTACCAATTGGGTTTGCGTTTTTCAGTGAACGCCGTCACGCCTTCCTGAGCATCCTCATGCATTAAATTGCAAGCCATGGTTGCCCCCGCTAATTGATAGGCTGCTGCTATGCCCATTTCTGCCTGCTGATAAAATAAATGCTTCCCCATACTCACGGCCACAGCGGGTTTAGCCAAAATACTGGCACAAAGCATGCTGATTTCGTCATCGAGTTGATCCACGGCCACGACCCGGTTGACTAAACCTCGTTGCAGCGCCGTCGCGGCATCGATGAAATCGCCAGTCAGCAACATTTCTAAAGCTTGTTTACGCGAAAGATTACGACTTAAGGCCACGGCCGGCGTCGAGCAAAACAAACCCAGATTAATTCCTGATACCGCGAACCGTGCGTTGTCAGCCGCCACCGCCAGATCAGCCATCGCCACCAATTGACAACCTGCCGCGGTCGCCACGCCTTGTACCCGGGCAATCACTGGCTGTGGCAATTGCTGAATTTGCAGCATCAGATTACTGCATTGCTTAAACAAGGCTTGATAAAAAGCCTGATCAGGCTGTTGCTGCATTTCTTTGAGATCGTGACCGGCGCAAAAGGCTTTACCTTCGGCCGCCAACACCACCACGCGCAGATCTTCACGCCCGGCGATTTCCTTAAGTTCAGCTTGTAAGGCCGCCATCATTGCTTGCGATAAGCTATTAAACTGGCTAGCGCGATTCAAAGTCAGGCGCACCACGCCCGCTTGCTCCTGGCGCACCACATAAGCTGCACTTAAGTTAGTTTCACTCATCGTCATCCTCTTCATCAGGCTGATCAGCATTATCGGTAGAGCGGCCTAAGGCGAGTGACACTGGTGGCACATAGGTCGCCAATAAATGCGCACGGCTCTCGGGTGTTTCCAGGCTGACGCGCCCTAGCGCACCACTGCGGTAATCAAGCAATAAAGTGTGGGCCGCTTTCTCAAAATCAGCGTCGCCACCACGTAGTTTATAGCCACGTTGCTGAGCGATGTGCTCAACCACGGCAATGCCGTCGATCTCGGTCGAAGCTAATTTATAGCGCTGTTGCAATAATTGTGGATAGTGACGCAATAACACCGTCGCTAAGAATTCAGCAACTTCTTCTTCGATAATCGCATTCACGCCCACTGCGTGACTCGCTGCCAGCATTAAGCCATCAGTCGGGTGTTCTATCTTAGGCCAAAGCATGCCCGGGGTATCGGTTAACACCATATTCTTACCCAGATACAAGCGCTGTTGCGACTTGGTCACCGCAGGTTCATCACCGACGTTGGCCACTTTTTTCTTGAGTAAGGCATTCATTAACGTCGATTTACCGACGTTAGGAATACCCATAATCATCATGCGCAAAGGCTTGGTTGGCACGGCGCGATGCGGGCAGATTTTTTGCGCCAGTAATGGTATGCGCGCAACATCGGCGGCTTTTTTACAGCTCAACGCCACCGCATGGACATTTTTTTGCGCGCTGAAATGGGCAAGCCAGGCTTTGGTCGCCTCGGGATCAGCCAGATCGGCTTTATTTAAAATTTTCAGGCAAGGACGCGAACGTGCCTGACGTAATTGTTCAACCATGGGGTTGCAACTGGCTTGCGGAATACGCGCATCGACCACTTCGATCACCAGATCGGTATTTTCCATGGTCTCGGCAGCGCGTTTGCGCGCCGCATTCATATGACCGGGGAACCATTGTATAGACATACTGCACAGACTTATTTTCGATTAAGGCCGTTATTGTAGCGATTAACGCCGCAAATCACAGCCAAAATCGCGCAAAGCACCGGATTTACTCACAAACTTAGTGTTAAGACATGAATTAGCGATACGATACGCCCTGCCTTGCCGCGCCCTGCACCGGGGATTCATCATGCACGAATTGGCATGGTTGCATGCAAGTAACCACCAACCAAGTAGTCCCTACACTAGTAAACAGACTACGCCTGATTGGCGTCAGGCGGCTATCAAATATTCAGCGCACTTTGCCATCAACAGTGCGCTGCACTGATTTAATCGATTTCGGCCAAGACCCGCAAATGCGCTACCACACTGCGCCCCAGTGCCGACAAGTTGTACCCGCCTTCCAGACAGCTGACGATGCGGCGATCGGCAAATTCGCGCGCGACATTCATTAATTGCCGGGTAATCCAGGCATAATCGTCTTCCACCAGACCGAGTTGCGCCATATCGTCTTCGCGGTGGGCATCAAAACCCGCTGAAATAAACAGCATTTCTGGCTTAAATTCGCGTAGAGCCGGTAACCATTGTTCGCTGACTATTTTACGTACCAGTTCGCCCTTACTATGCGCTGGCACGGGCACATTTTTCATATTCGAAGCGGGATAATCTGCCCCGGAATAGGGATAAAACGGGTGTTGAAAGATACTCACCATTAAGACTTGCGGATCGTCTTGAAAGGCGGCCTCGGTGCCATTGCCGTGATGCACGTCAAAATCGATGATGGCTACCCGATTCAAACCGCGCACTTGCAAGGCATGTTTTGCGGCAATCGCGACGTTATTAAACAAACAAAAACCCATCGCCTGATTTGGCATCGCATGATGCCCAGGCGGGCGGATTGCGCAAAAAGCATTTTCGATCTCACCGTCGAGTACCGCATTGGTTGCCGCAACAGCTGCACCTGCGGCGCGCAAAGCCGCTTGCCAGCTATACGCGTTTAAACTGGTGTCGGCGTCTAAGGGAAAATACTTTTCTTCTGCATTCAGCCCAGGGCAGTGCTCACGTACGACCTTAATCGCGTCCTGAGTATGCACCCTGGCCAAACTCTCGAGAGTGGCTAATGGTGCCTCGCGAAATTCCAGAAAATCGCTGATACGGCTAGCGATCAACTGGTCATCGATGGCTTGCAAGCGCTCGGGCGACTCGGGATGCCAGGCGCCCATTTCATGGCGCTTGCAATCGGGGTGGGAAAAAAACGCTGTACTCATTCGTGAAATATACCCTGACTATCGCATTGATCAATCTGTGTCATGCTGGCAAATCCCAAGCAAATTCTGACCAGGTGGCGTTTTGTTATTTTAGCCCTTGCAGCCAGACTCCGACTACCTGGATAAAATTTTCTGCTTAACAGAGCTTGATTCAGCGCCTGATTCGTAACATTTTTCAAGTTAAACACTGCCACAACCGAGTTTCCGCTAAACTAAATAAGTTATTGTGTATCTTCATGAATCAACGTCATGTTTCCCAAATTACATCAAGTCGCACAGCAAGTAAATCAAATCATCATAGGAAAACCACAACATATCCGTTTGGCTTTGACCTGCCTGTTGGCAGGTGGACATTTACTGATTGAGGATTTACCGGGTGTAGGGAAAACAACGCTGGCCCATGCGCTATCGAAATCACTGGGTTTGCAATTTAATCGCTTGCAATTTACCAGCGACTTACTGCCTGCCGATGTCGCAGGCATTTCGATCTTTGATCGCGAAAAATCCCGCTTCATCTTTCATCCAGGACCTATTTTTGCTCAGGTTTTGCTGGCCGATGAAATTAATCGTGCCACGCCAAAAACCCAGTCGGCACTTTTGGAAGCCATGGAAGAAAAGCAAGTGTCGGTCGAAGGGCAAACCCGCCCGCTACCCAACCCTTTCTTTGTGATTGCTACCCAAAACCCTGCGCACCAGCTAGGCACTTTCCCCTTGCCTGAATCGCAGTTAGACCGGTTTTTAATGTGTTTATCTTTAGGTTATCCCGATGCCGAAGCTGAACGCGCCTTGTTGGCCGGGGATGACAGACGTCAGTTACTGCAGAGTTTGCCAGCGGTAATGCGTGCAGAAGACTTGCTAGCGGCGCAACAAGCACTCAAAACCTTGCATGTTTCGCCCGCACTGATTTCTTATGTGCAGCGTTTGGCACAAGCCACACGGAATGGCGATTTATTCGCGGAAGGCTTAAGTCCACGCGGTGCGCTGGCGCTGTTGCAGGCGGCACGCGCCTGGGCCGCGCTGGAAGGACGAAACCACGTCTTACCTGAGGATGTACAAGCCGTATTTCTGGCCGTAGTAGCACATCGTCTGCGCCCCTTAAAGAGTGTGCTGGGCAAATCCACTAGCAGTGCGGAGCTGCTGCGCCAACTCATCACCCAGGTCGCGGTATAGACCAGAATTGAGACGCATCCCATGCTGCACGGTTTAATCCAGCCTATCCGGCGCAAAATACGCCAAGTTGTATTACTCGACCGCAAACCCGAAGCGGGGACAGTAAGCCTGACACAGCGCCGCGTTTTCACATTTCCTAACCGCGCTGGCGCCAGCTTTCTGGTGGTATTGCTCATACTGTATATCGCTTCCATCAATTACAGCCTGAGTCTGGGCTTTGCGCTAACCTATTTATTAAGCTCAGTTGCCGTTATCAACGCCTTTTTAGGTTTTCGTAATCTGGCGTATTTGCAACTACAAGCCCATGCCGGACGTCCGGTATTTGCTGGCGAAGATGCTGAATTTATTGTGACACTCAGCAATACCAAAAATTTCAACCGCTACGCGATCAGACTTTGCTGGCAAGAAGACCAAAGTCACAGCAAGACTATCGATGTTATTGCGCAAGGGAATCAGCAAGTCACGATGGCTCACCCAACAAGGCAACGCGGCTGGCAAGCGATCTCGCGCATCGCACTGGAAAGCCATTTTCCCTTGGGAATTTTACGCGCCTGGAGTTATTGGTACCCCGATTGCCAGACTCTGGTTTATCCTCGCCCAGAAGAAAACCCGCCCCCACTGCCTAGTTCAGGCAGCGCCAGCCAGGCCGTACCTGGTCATAGTGGCGACGAGGATTTTACCGGAGTCAAAGCCTATCAAGCTGGTGACCCGTTGAAGCATTTAGCCTGGAAACAAATTGCGCGGATTGATCTGGACGCAGGTGGTCACTTATACACCAAGCAATTTAGCGGTGGCTCGGGCAGTGATCTGGTGCTGGATTGGGCTAAACTCCCGAAGCAAATGGATAGTGAATTACGTCTTTCAAGATTGTGCGCATGGATACTCGAAGCCGAACGGAATGGACTGGATTACCGTTTACGTCTGGGGCAACAGGAATTTCCCGCCAGTCATGGCGAGCAACACAGTCAACAATGTCTGCGTGCCCTGGCCTTATTTGAGGAATAGCGACATGAATCAATCCATTGCCTGGCAAAGAACTAAAGATGCATGGCGCAATCTGAGTCAGGATAAAGCCGACACATTATTACTGCTTAGCACCTGTTTCTTAATCCTGATCCCCTTTAGTCAGCATATGCCGGGCTGGATCAGCGTAGTCTGGATAAGTTTATTAGGCTGGCGTGCCAACCTGACCTGGCGCGGCCTACGCCTGCCCCCGCAGTGGATATTGGTACCTGTTGCAGTCTGTTTTGCAGCCGGTGTCTATCTGAGTTTTGGCAAGCTCATGGGCAAGGACCCCGGAGTGAGCCTGCTACTGGGTTTATTGACCTGCAAATTACTCGAGATGCATGCAAAACGCGATTTATTCGTCGTTCTGTTTCTTTGCTACTTTTTATTACTTGCTCAGTTTTTTTATGACCAGAGTATCGTCGTCGCGCTCTGGGTAATGGTAACGCTGAGCGTGCTACTGTGCACACAATTGACATTTCAATTCAGTAATTTGCGTCCCGGATTATGGCAACGCTGGCTTCTGGCCAGCAAATTGCTCGGCTTAGCCCTGCCATTTTGTATATTGACCTTCTTTTTATTTCCACGTATCAGCGGCCCACTCTGGGGCATGCCCAACGATACCGCCACAGCACGCAGTGGCTTAAGCGATACGATGTCACCAGGCGATGTCAGCAAACTCGTACTCTCAGAGGAAATGGTATTTCGGGTTAAGTTTCTGAATCAGGAACCCCGGCGTGAGCAACAATACTGGCGTGGCTTTGTATTACAAGAATTCGATGGAAAAAACTGGAGTGCGGTAGCGGAACCCAAAAACGCAGCAGACCCTGTCGAATTTTCGGGCAAGGCAATTCTGCAAGAGATAACACTGGAACCGAATAATGAAACCTGGATGTTCGCCATTGATCTGCCTTCACGTGCACCGATGATCAATGATACTCAAGCGAACTCCAGAATTAGTGCCAATCGCGAATTGCGCAGTCGATCGCCTAATTTCGGGCGTTTGCGTTATGAAGTCTCGTCTTATCCAAATTATCGCTATGGCTTAAACCTGACTGAAGAACAAAGAAAACTAAACTTACAGCTACCAAAAGGCTTCAATCCGGCCACGCACAATTTTGCTCGCAAACTGTCAGCCCAATACCCACGACCGATTGACTATGTAAATCAGGTCTTGGCTCACTTTGCACGGCAGAATTTTGTCTACACCCTCGAACCTGAGAAATTAGGTCGTGATAGCGTCGATGATTTTCTATTCAAAACGAAAGCAGGATTTTGCGCCCACTATGCGGGGGCATTTGTGGTGTTAATGCGTGCGGCGGGGATACCCGCGCGAGTGATTACCGGTTATCAGGGTGGGACTATGAATACTGTGGACGAGTATTTCGAAGTCCGGCAATCCGAAGCGCATGCCTGGACGGAAGTCTGGCTTGAAGGCGCAGGCTGGCAACGGGTTGATCCAACTATCGTCGTTGCACCTGAACGTATCCAGGCGTATGGCAGCCAAATCCTGAACCGCCGTTTGAGTTCCGGCGCTTCCCCATTAATCAAACTCAGCCCAGGCTCGCTGTCACTGTTATTGCAAGCCAGAATGGTTTGGGATGCAATCAACAATAATTGGAATCAATGGGTGCTCAACTTCAATCAGTCTAAACAACGTAATTTATTGAGCAAACTGGGTTTTGAGGATGTGGATTGGGAGCGCACGGCGTTAATCCTGTTTGGCATTGGATTGGCTCTCACTGGTTTGCTAAGTTGGCCATTTTTACGTGACAAGAAAAAGTTATCGCCACTTGAAAACGTCTATGCGCGCTATTGCAAAAAAATGGCCTCACGCGGCTTAGCACGATTGCACCATGAGGGACCTCACGCTTACTTGCGCCGTATAATTGAGCAGTTGCCCAATGAAACCCGGATACACTCCGTAAATTTCATAGAAAAATACAGTGCCATTCAATATGGTAACGCCGATATTAATAACCAAAGTCTGGGTCAGCTAAAGTCGCTACTCAGAAAATGTTAATCCCTTACACTTTTATACCTGACTGCAAGTGAATTTAGCGTATGTTTCCAGCAAAAACTCTTAAGTATCTTACCCTGACCCTCACCGCAATTGCCAGTGTCAGTCTGGCCTTGCCACTTGAAGCAAGTAGCAAGCGAGTAAAAGAAACGCCGTCTAAACAAACTGAGACGCAAAAACCCATGGTGAAATGGGCCAATTTACAAGAGTTCGTGCAATACATGGTGAGCAAACATGAGTTCGATGAAGCGAAATTACTGAGCTTGTTTGAGAAAGCGAAATACAGTGAGAGTACCCGGCAATTAGTAAGACCCGCTCCCAGCGATAAACCTAAAAACTGGGAAGCCTACCGTGCACGTTTTGTTGAAAATAAACGTGTCGAAGCTGGAATCCACTTTTGGAATGAAAATGAAGCCAACTTAAACAAGGCTCAACGCGAATTTGGTGTGCCACCCGAGATCATTGTGGGTTTGATAGGCGTAGAAACTATCTACGGCAAAATGATGGGGAATTATCGACTCATCGATGTATTGAGTACGCTGGCATTCGACTACCCCGAAACGCCCAATCAAGCACAACGAGCACAATATTTCAAAGACGAACTCGAACAATTTCTATTGATGGCACGCGATAGCAAACAAGATCCACTGGTATATCGTGGCTCATTTGCGGGTGCCATCGGTTTACCGCAATTTATGCCAGGCAGCGTTCGTCGTTTTGCGCTCGATTACGATCAGGATGGCAAACTCAATTTGTATGGCTCAGGCGCTGATGCGATAGGCAGTGTTGCCAACTACCTGGCCAAGCATGGCTGGCAAAGAAATCAACTTGTGGCGGCGCCTGCCAGCTTAATACTGGATAAAAAAGATCCAGCACAATTTGCCAAACTCAAAGAAGCATTAGGGCAAGGATTACGTGCCAGTTATACCCTGGAGCAATTAAAGCCTATAGCAAGTAGTGCAATAAATGGATTGCCAGAAAACCAATTATATGGTTTAATAGACTTGCAAAATGGTTACAACCCAGATGAGTACTGGTTGGCCACAAGCAATTTTTTTGCCATCACTTATTACAATCGTAGTTACTTTTACGCCATGTCCGTACTGGATTTAGGAAACTTAATTAAAAGTACGCGTGAAAGTCGAATTGCTCAGGAGCAAATCGAGAAGATTACGAATAAATAAGCCGATTTAACAATAGTTGTTGTTCTGAGAGCCATATTTATTGGGATTAACATTGCTAATCAGTATGTTTTAAACTACATTAGTGTTATCTAGTTGCTACAAAACGGCTGGATATACAATAGTGTCAATACATTTAACAATGGTTTGCTAATTTTCTGGCAAGCAAATTCTATTTTAAAGATACAATATTACCGTTTGATTAATTTTTATTGTAGCAGCTTAACTTATTGGCGCCAATAATCTAACAGCGAGGTAATTATGGCAAATCTCACCCAGCTTGAGTCTGACGAAATCGATTACGATCCAAACAATCTGCTCGATACGCTGATCAAGACTCTTCACTTGAAAAACGACGCAGCTCTGTCCCGTGCACTTGAAGTTGCACCACCAGTAATCAGTAAAATTCGTCACCGCCGCTTGCCGGTGGGCGCTTCTTTGTTGATACGCATGCATGAAATCAGCGATATCAGTATCAAAGAATTGCGTGAACTAATGGGTGATCGCCGTGCCAAATTCCGCATCAGCGATAAGCAATTCAAGCCTAAAGATCCTGTGGCTTAATTCGGATCTGGCGCTGAATTTAAAAAACCGGGAAATTTATTTTCCGGTTTTTTTATTTGCGGCTTCCGCGATCTGGCTTGCCTTAAAACGTAAATCCAGCCAGCTTTCCACAACGTGACTAACGTCGGCTCAGCACCTAAGTTTGCCTCCGAGTCGCCCCCTTTGATAAATTAAGCGGACTGCCTGGCTGACCACGTTTTACCAAACATGAAACGGAAATACCTTAGTGACATTGCCAGTCCAAAATAAATAAGGCGAGCACCTGACATGCTCGCCCTATTATTTCTGACAACCAGACTATTTAAGTCTGACTAACTTACTAGTCTATCAGGCTGGAAAAACCCCGGTTGACAAGTAGCGATCACCGCGATCGCAAACCACAAACACGATAGTCGCGTTCTCGACTTGTTCGGCAATACGCAAGGCGATCTCGCATGCTCCCGCCGCTGAGATTCCACAAAAAATCCCTTCTTCTGCTGCCAGACGTCGTGCCATGTGTTCGGCATCAGATTGACTCACCGATACCACTTTATCGACTTTGCTACTATCAAATATCTTGGGTAAATACTCAGTTGGCCATTTACGTATACCGGGAATTTGCGACCCCTCTTCGGGTTGTGCGCCGATAATTTGTATCGCCGGATTTTGTTGCTTGAGGTAAGACGAGACACCCATAATGGTTCCGGTTGTCCCCATCGCACTGATGAAATGGGTAATGCGACCACCGGTATCACGCCATATTTCAGGGCCAGTTGATTCGTAATGCGCTAAGGGATTGTCCGGATTTGCGAATTGATCAAGAATCACCCCCTTGCCTTCGCGTTGCAATTGTTCGGCCAGGTCGCGCGCGTATTCCATGCCACCAGTTTTCGGCGTCAGCATAATTTCAGCACCATAGGCCGCCATACTTTGACGCCGCTCGATACTCAGATTTTCAGGCATTAACAAGAGCATTTTATAGCCGCGCATAGCCGCAGCCATCGCCAGGGCTATCCCTGTATTCCCGCTCGTCGCTTCGATTAAGGTATCACCGGGTTTGATTTGCCCGCGCGCTTCGGCGCGCTTGATCATGGATAAGGCTGGGCGGTCTTTCACCGAGCCAGCGGGATTATTCCCTTCCAGCTTCCCCAAAATAATATTATTGCGTGCGGTATTGGCGGCGCCAGGCAAGCGCTGCAAACGCACTAAAGGGGTATTGCCTATAGTATCTTCTATGGTTAGATAAGTCATGATTTGCGTATTCTGTGGCGAATTCTGAACGGTTGATGAAGTTAGCAATGGGCTCAACCAGGATTACCAGATCAAAGGCCAAATTTGGCGCGCTGAACTTGCGCTGTCTGCCTGACTTCTGGCACCCACCTGACTAAACTTATTTTCGTTCTATCCTAACACGAAATACAAATTTGCTTACAGATCGCTTAACTGTTAGCTTATTACGAATAAATTGCAGTGGAATTCATCTAATTTTTTCTAATATTCAGCTTGAACTGGAGATTTTTGAATTCGCAACTCCAGCTATTGAACGTCAGAGCTTTCTGACAAAAATTTAGCATTTTCTGCTAAATTACCCCCGCACCAGAACGTCGATTTTTGTTTGCTTAAACTCAGTACCAACCTGCAAGCCAATAAATACGCTCGCTTTAAGCCCCACTACGTTTAGCATCTTTTATCAGAAAATAAGAAATAATTAGCATTTATCACCCAAACCTGGAAAGCGAGCGTCGCTAATCTTATAGCGATGCACCTGGCATCGCGATCGCAAAGCATGCGTAAAAGTCGCCAAGAAAAAAGCCAGGTTAATCCTGGCTTTTTACGACACAAATTAAGGCTGCTTTATTTACTGGCGGCTTTCGCATCAGCTTTAAGCGCTGGTTTCGCCTCGGCGGTTTTTACCTCTTTGGCGGGTTTCGCTTCAGCTTTGCTATCCGTTGCTTTCGCTTCAGCTTTGGCTGGTTTTGCCTCTGCTTTTGCCTCAGCCTTGGCGGCCTTGGCATCGGCTTTTGCAGCACCCGCTTCGCGTGCCTGACCATTCACAGTCAAGCCTTCGGTGGATAATTTCGCTGCGACTTTTTCACCTATGCCTTTCACACGTTTTTCAAAGTCTGCCCAGTCTTTGAAATCACCATTCTTGGTGCGCTCGGCCAGTATCGCTTTGGATTTAGCCGGGCCAATTCCTTTAACGCCATCCAAGGCAGCCTGATCCGCTTTATTAACCTCAACGCCGGCAAAAGCCAGGCTGACACTGAAAAACATTGCACTAATCGCTAACAAAATTTTCTTAAGCATAATGACACTCCAGTTTAAGTTTGAGAAAAATGATCGTTTGTGGCTTACTTCCCGGGGTCGGATTGTTTGCATCCGATTGCCAATAGTAACGTGGCAAGCACATGGCGAGTTGACGAAATTTACATTTATTTTTACATTTCTTTAAATTTCGCTCAAAGAGATCTCTGCACAAAGTCGCCAGTGGTCAACGTTGATCTCGAAACGCGCACCAGCACAAGGGCTCCACCAGCATCCCAGGCTACAATTTTGGCCGCGCAGCAAGTTGTGCAGAGGTCTTTCAAATGAACAAAAGCGCCACCGCGCAGTATCTCGCGGTGGCGCTTTCAGGATGCCGATAAAGCCAGGGTTCAGGCAAATAATTCGCTGTGCGTGACGGTCGCCGTACCCAACTTACCGACCACAATACCGGCAGCACGATTGGCAATATGCACGGCATCAAGCAAATTTTTACCTTCAGCCAGCATCGCCGCCAGGGTCGCGATGACCGTATCGCCAGCACCGGAGACATCGAAAACCTCACGTGCCAAAGTGGGGACGTGATGCACCTGATCAGCGGTATATAAGCTCATGCCCTCTTCCGAGCGTGTCAACAACAAGGCGGGTAAGGCCAGTTGCTGACGCAAGTTTTGCGCTTTTTCAGTCAATTCTTGTTCATCGCGCCACTCACCCACAATCTGCTTTAACTCACCACGGTTCGGAGTGATCAAATCCGCCCCACGGTAAGGTGAGAAATCACTGCCCTTGGGATCGACTAAGACGGTTTTACCCGCAGCTTTAGCTTCAGCAAGCATCGCCCGTATGTGCTGCAAACTCCCCTTTGCATAATCCGAAAAAACGATCAATTGCGTCTGTGGCAGAACTTGCTGAAATTTGGCCAACTTGGTTGCTAACACTTCAGCGCTGGGCTTTTCTTCAAAATCAATGCGCAATAATTGTTGCTGACGCCCTATCACACGCAATTTAACGATAGTTGAAATGGCTTTATCATGCTCAAGATAGCTGGTGATTTGCGCTTGTTCGAGCAAGCGCTCAATTTCACTGCCCGCCTCATCTGCACCTATCACTCCCAGCAAGCCGACCTGATGCGCCAGGGCCTGAATATTTCTGGCCACATTTGCCGCACCACCTAAGCGTTCATCACGCTTATCGATTTTGACCACAGGGACCGGGGCTTCCGGGGAAATCCGGTGCACGTCGCCAAACCAGTAACGGTCCAGCATAACGTCACCGACAACAAGAATTGGCGACGCCATCTCATGCCACCTGCGTCAGGATAGAACGACCTATACCATGGTATTCAATCGCCATCTCCGCCATGGCAGCAGGTTCATATAAGTTACGTCCATCAAAAATCACGGCTTGTTTGAGCTGGGCCTTAACCTGATCGAAATCTGGGCTGCGGAACGCCTTCCACTCAGTCACAATCGCCAGTGCATCGGCAGCCTGCAAGGTATCCATGGGACTGCTGGCAAAGCGTATACGTTCCAGCAATTCTGGCTGATCGGCAAAATCCAGTGCAAAGACGCGCTTAGCTTCTTCCATCGCGACCGGATCATAAACCGCAACGGTTGCCCCGGCACGCAATAAACTCGCCAGCAAAACGCGTGACGAAGCAGCTCGCATATCATCGGTATTCGGTTTAAATGCCAAACCCCAGATTGCAAAATGACGAGCTTGCAAATCAGGTCCAAAGCGCTGGAAAATCTTATTCGCCAGCACTTGTTTTTGCTTATTATTGACCGCTTCCACTGCCTGCAAAATCAACAGATCAAGCTCGTAATCACGCGCGGTACGTTCGAGTGCTTGCACATCTTTGGGGAAGCACGAACCGCCGTAACCACAGCCAGCATACAAAAAGCTATGACCGATGCGCGGATCCGAACCTATACCATGACGCACTGCCTCAATGTCTGCGCCGACTTTGTCGGCCAGATTGGCGAGCTCATTCATGAAAGAAATCCGCGTCGCCAGCATCGCATTCGCGGCATACTTGGTGAATTCGGCAGAACGCACATCCATCCAGTAAGTCCGCTCATGATTGCGATTAAATGGCGCATAGAGCTTCTTCATCATGCTGCGAGCCTTATCCCCAGCGGCACCATGTTCGACACCGATGACGATGCGATCGGGGCGCATAAAGTCCTCGACAGCAGCACCTTCTTTTAAGAATTCAGGATTCGAGACCACCGAGAAATTTAAACTGGCACTGCGTTGCTGTAATTCTTCACGGATGACTGCCGCGACTTTATCGGCCGTACCAACAGGCACGGTTGATTTGTCAACCACCACTTTATAAGCGGTCATGTGGCGACCAATGTTACGTGCAGCGGCTAAGACATATTGCAAATCGGCCGAACCATCTTCATCGGGTGGTGTTCCTACCGCGATAAACTGCACGTCACCATGCGCCACGCTGGCAGCGATATCGGTAGAAAACTGTAAACGTCCGGCAGCACGATTGCGGGCAACGATTTCTTCCAAGCCAGGCTCATGAATCGGAATCCCGCCATTATTTAAAATATCGATTTTGCGCTGATCCAGATCCAGACAAAATACATCATTACCCAACTCGGCTAAACATGCGCCTGTCACTAAGCCTACGTAGCCCGTGCCAATTATGGTGATCTTCATAGTTTTTCTCTCTTGTTTGCTGATGGCCATTCGACTGAGTTCAGGCACTCGAGTCTGTATCAGCCGCAATCTGGCCACTTCACTTCCAGGCGATTTGCTATCGCCTTAATTCATCACATTTAATTCTTCAGTACGACGTGGAGGATAAGTCTCCCAACGATTGCAACCAGGGCAATACCAATAATATTGACGCGCTTTAAAACCGCAATGCGAACATTGATAGCGCGCCAAACGCTGGGCATACCCATGTACCAGGTTTTTGACGATGGCTAACTCGGGTCTTAATTCGGGTGGTGCACTCATCAGACGGGCATCGAGTAATTTATCCAAGCCCAGTAAGGTCGGGGTACGGCGCAATTCATTACTGACTAACTGACTTGCCGTTGTTACGTCCTCTTGTTCCAGGCTGGCTTTGAACACGACCTCAAGTAAATCAATTGATGGCGCTTCGGCCAGATAATTGCGCAATAAATTCAAACCTTCTTGCGCTTGCCCTAATTCGCTATACGCATCGATTAACCGCTGCGCGACCAGGGCCACGTGCGGCACGCTTTGTTGCTCAACCCGACGCCAGCTGGTGATCGCCGCATGCGTATCACCACGCTGCTTTTGCACGTCGCCGACTAACATCGTGGCACGGACATTGTGCCGGTCCACGGCTAAAGCTTGCTCCAGCAGACTCTGCGCCGCTTCAGGACGATTGTGTACCAATTCATCCTGAGCGAGTTCGCAGTAAAACTGAGCGATTTCGGTCTGGCGCATACCTGCCCCGGAATTTTGCAAAGCCTGCGCCACTTCGATCGCCTTGCGCCATTCTTTTTCACGCTGATAAATTTCCAGCAAAGCGCGTTTTGCCTGGGCCTCGTAAGTCCCGGAAATTAATTCATGGAAGGTTTCTTCGGCGCGATCTAACAAACCCGCCTTTAAAAAATCCTGACCCAATTCAAAACGCGCCTGCACCCTTTGCTCTTCGGGTAAATCGGGGCGTTGCAATAGATTTTGATGGATGCGTATCGCACGCTCAACTTCGCCACGGCGGCGAAACAAACTACCCAGGGCGAAATGCAACTCTATGGCTTCGGGATCAAGTCGGACGATGTCGATAAACGTATCGACGGCTTTATCGGGTTGATCATTCAAGAGTAAATTTAAGCCCTTGAAGTAGCCGCGTGGCAGGCTACGCGATTCTGCAATTAATTGACGAATATCGATACGTGCGGTCAGCCAACCCACACTAAAAAACAAGGGGATGCCTAGCAACCACCAAATTTCAAATTCCATAAGCTCACTTTATGATAAGACTTGCGCCGCTTGTTTAACTTGCACTGGGAAGCAAGCGCTGATTAGGCATGCCCCGTCAACGCGGGCTAAGCGACACTATCAGGCTGAGGTGCCTGGGTGGCGGCTTGTTGTGCCTGAATTTTTTCCTGCTCTAATTCAGCCAGGGTCTTTTTATGTTTATGCAAATCACGCCGATGACGAAATAACATGGGGGTCATTGCTAATGCGCCTATCACCGTACCAGCCACAAAAAACACCAGTAACATGATGACCAGTGGTGCCGATTGCTGGTAGCCAAAGAAATAACTGAGCGTGACGATTTGATCATTTTTTAGCGCAAAGCCAAAAAACAAAACAAATAAAATCACCATGATAAATCGCGATAAGTATTTCATAACGTCTTGCCAGATAAATTCAGTTTGGTATCCATCCCTGCCCTGCCTGACTCACACGTCAGCTCAAGAATCGGGGCATGAGTAATATGACTATATTGTAGCTTGCATAAAGCGAGTTGCTCACCTCCGCAAACTGATTTCAGCCTAAAATTTCTTCTCAAAAACCTTTGCACAACGGGCGCCAGCACACATAGTTTGCTTTGACTAGCCGTCCTGAGTTGATGCGCAGCGAGCAAGGTAAACCTTAAATCCGGCCGCGCAGCAGCTTGTGCAGAGACCTCTCTCACCCACCTGCCAGACCAGCACTACTCCGTCCAGGCCAGGCATCCCGCATTGTAACGAAAAAAAACGGCAGATCGGGAAAACCGCTCTGCCGTTTTTTCAATTTACTACGATTTCAACTCAATCATCGTGTATAGGCTGACCAACCATAGCGTCCACACGCTCACGCAATTCCTTACCTGCCTTAAAGTGAGGCACACGTTTTTCGGGCACCATCACTTTTTCGCCAGACTTGGGATTACGACCTATCCGTGGCGGGCGGCTATTAATAGCAAAACTACCAAAGCCGCGTATTTCTATACGCTGTCCACACGCCAAAGCATCGGTCATTGCATCCAAAATAGTTTTGACGGCAATATCAACATCTTTGGCGATTAGCTGTGGATAGCGCTCCGCCAGGCGCGCTATCAGCTCAGATTTGGTCATACTCATAGCTTACGACCACTGAGCTTAGTTTTTGTTGTCGAGCTTAGCTTTCAACAATGCGCCCAGGCTGGTTGTGCCCGAAGCTGCACTGGCGTCTGCCGACATTTTTTGCATCGCTTCTTGAGTTTCAGCGGCATCTTTAGCTTTGATCGACAATTGGATGCTGCGTGCTTTGCGATCGATGTTCAAGACAACGGCTTCAACGCTGTCGCCAGCTTTCAAGTGGCTGCCAGCATCTTCAACACGGTCACGCGAGATTTCCGATGCGCGCAGATAACCTTCTACGTCGTCAGCCAATTGGATCACTGCGCCTTTAGCTTCAACCGATTTTACTGTACCAGTAACGATTGCGCCTTTGTCGTTCATTGCAGCGTAGTTGTTGAATGGATCACCTTCGAGTTGTTTTACGCCCAGCGATACGCGCTCACGTTCAACGTCGATAGCCAGAACCACGGCTTCCAGTTCGTCACCTTTCTTGAACTTGCGAACGGCTTCTTCGCCAGCTTCATTCCAGGACAAATCAGACAAGTGTACCAAACCGTCGATGTTGCCAGCCAAGCCGATAAATACGCCAAAGTCAGTGATCGATTTGATCGCGCCTTTAACTTTATCGCCTTTTTTGTGATTCATTGCGAAGTCATCCCATGGGTTGGCTTTGCATTGTTTCATGCCCAGGCTGATACGACGACGTTCTTCGTCGATTTCCAGAACCATAACTTCAACTTCGTCGCCCAATTGAACAACTTTGTTAGGAGCAACGTTTTTGTTTGTCCAGTCCATTTCAGAAACGTGAACCAAACCTTCGATACCTTGTTCAACTTCAACGAATGCACCGTAGTCAGTCAGGTTGGTTACTTTACCGAACAAACGGGTGTTCGCTGGGTAACGACGTGACAAACCTGCCCATGGATCGTCGCCCAATTGTTTTACGCCCAGAGAAACACGGTTTTTCTCTTGGTCGAATTTCAATACTTTTGCAGTCACTTCTTGACCAACAGTCAACACCTCGGAAGGGTGACGTACACGGCGCCATGCCAGGTCAGTGATGTGCAACAAGCCATCGATGCCGCCCAGATCAACGAATGCACCGTAGTCAGTGATGTTTTTAACAACACCAGTAACCACTGTACCTTCTTTCAGGGTTTCCATCAATTTCGCGCGTTCTTCGCCCATCGATGCTTCAACAACAGCACGGCGCGACAGAACCACGTTATTGCGTTTGCGATCCAGCTTGATCACTTTGAACTCCATGGTTTTGCCTTCGTATGGAGTAGTGTCTTTGACTGGACGTGTGTCTACCAGGGAGCCTGGCAAGAAAGCACGGATGCCGTTGGTCAAAACGGTCAAACCGCCTTTAACTTTACCGTTCACAGTACCTGTGACCAGTTCGCCGGATTCCAGCGCTTTTTCTAATGCCAGCCAGGAAGCCAGACGTTTCGCTTTGTCACGCGACAAGATGGTGTCGCCAAAGCCGTTTTCCAAAGAATCGATAGCAACGGTAACGAAGTCACCGATTTGCACTTCGAGTTCGCCTTGGTCATTGCGGAATTCTTCAACAGGGATGAAGGCTTCCGATTTCAAACCGGCGTTAACGATAACGAAGTTGTGGTCGATACGAACGACTTCAGCAGAAATCACTTCACCAGAGCGCATATCCTGACGCGACAACGATTCTTCGAACAAAGCTGCGAAGCTATCGGCACCGGTAGCGAAATCTTGGGTCATAAATACTGTGGACATAATTTTCAGAGAATTTAGCCGCAACAAGTTTAATAGTTAACAGCAACTACTAATTTGTAACGGGGTTAAGTTAAACAACCTCAGCCAAGCTTGCCTCGGCATGAGGGCCAAACACAGCGGTTAGCGCCCGCCCAGCTGGGACGACTAACCTGCGTTGTGTGACTGGATGGGTAACTGAGCATACCAGCTGAGCACTTGCTGAACTGCTTGTTCGGCGTTCATTTCAGAGGTGTCCAGGTGCAACGCGTCGGTTGCAGGTTTTAATGGCGCGGTTGATCGTGAACTATCACGAGCATCCCTTTCCACCAAATCTTTAACCAAGTTCTCCATAATAGCAGGAATTCCCTTATCCATCAATTGTTTATAGCGACGACTGGCGCGTGCTTCGGCGCTCGCGGTTAAAAATACTTTGAGTGGCGCATCGGGAAAGATCACCGTGCCCATATCGCGGCCATCGGTGACCAAGCCTGGCGCTCTATGAAACGCGACTTGTAACTCGTGCAAAGCCTGACGCACCAGTGGCAAAGCGGCAATTTTTGAAGCCGCCACCCCGACCGCTTCTGCGCGCACGGCATCGGTCACATCCTGTTGCGCCAGATACACATGACCATGATCAAACCGGCAAGGCAATTCACGTGCCAGATTCGCGATGCGGGCTTCATCGTCGAGCGCCACCCCTTGTTGCTGAGCCATTAAGGCGGTCAAGCGATACAAGGCTCCAGAATCGAGGTAATGAAAGCCCAGATGTTTAGCGACACGGTGCGCCACCGTACCCTTGCCAGAAGCGGTCGGGCCATCAATGGTGATCACAGGAATAGAGGAATTTTGCATACTAGTAGGGAGTATCAAGAGTCAACAACTGAAAGCGCACGCCACACTTGCGATTTAATCAGAAATTTACCGATACTCCCCTAGTACATAGTAGTAAGAGGATCAGGCGCGAGTCACGCTGGCAAATACACTGAAGTAATCGGGAAAGGTTTTAGCGACGCACTTAGGATCTAAAATCCGTATTTTAGCGCCTTGCATGCCATGACCGCTCAAACTCGCCAAAGAAAAACACATCGCCATACGGTGATCATCGTAAGTTGCAATGCTGGCGTCTTGCAATGCCGCCGGTGGTGTCACCGCCATGTAATCGGCGCCCTCCTCGATGATGGCACCGAGCTTGCGTAATTCGGTCGCCATCGCTGCAATCCGGTCAGTTTCCTTGACGCGCCAGCTAGCGATATTACGCAATACCGTGGTGCCTTGCGCATACAAGGCGGCAATCGCAATCGTCATCGCGGCATCGGGGATGTGATTAAAGTCCAGATCGATGGCGCGCAAAGGCCCCTGCGCCTCAGCTTCTATCCAGTTCTCACCATAGGAAATTTTGGCGCCCATCAATTTCAAGGCTTCGGCAAATTGCACGTCGCCCTGAATACTGCTGGAACCGACGCCCTCGACCCGGATCGGGCCACCACTGATCGCCGCCGCTGCCAAAAAGTAAGACGCCGAGGAAGCATCGCCTTCGACATGAATCACGCCGGGTGAACGATAAGCCTGGCCCTGACGAATGATAAAGCGCTGCCAGCCTTCGCGCTCAACGTGCACACCAAAGCGCGCCATCAACTTCAGCGTGATTTCGATATACGGTTTGGAAATCAATTCGCCGATCACATCTATCGTCAAATCAAAATGCTGCGCTATTAAGGGGGCGGCCATCAGCAAGGCGGTTAAAAACTGACTTGAGACATTGCCACGCACTTGCAAGTTTTGCGCATGCAAGTGGCCTGTGCGAATATGCAAAGGTGGGAAACCAGGGTTGCCGGTGTACTCAATCTGCGCACCAGCAGCATTCAAAGCATCAACTAAATCACCAATCGGCCGTTCGTGCATGCGCGCGATGCCATGCACGCTGTAATCACCGCCCAGCACTGCCAGGGTCGCCACCAAAGGACGAATCGCGGTACCAGCATTGCCCATAAATAAATCGGCTTTACGTTGCGGGAATTTACCGCCCACGCCGTGTACGATGTAAGTTTGTGTGCCCTCTTGCTGTTGCCATTCCACGCCCAAAGCGCGCAAGGCATTTAACATGACCAGGGTGTCATCCGAAGCCAGTAAATCGCGCACTTCGGTACTGCCTTGCGCCAAGGCCGCAAGCAATAAAGTACGGTTAGAAATACTCTTGGAGCCAGGTAATTGCACCACTCCTTGCGCGGCCTGACGCACAGCTAAATCGAGGTGATGCGGGTAGTATTTTTGAGTCTTCATAAGTTCAATTCACGATAATTTATTTTTACTTTCAGGCGACCTGGTGCAGTCAGTGCCCAGGCATTCCGGCAAGTCAGACTAGCGAGCTTAATCGCCACCATCGCGCGCCGCTTTCTCCGCCGCTTCGATGCGCTCGCCCCAATTCAAACGTGCCGCCTGTGCTTTGCTATATAAATCAATTAAAGCCGCGCCATCGCTCGCCAATAAAGCGCTGCGTAAGCGATGGGCATGGGCCAGATAAGCATCGAGTTCAGTCAAAATCGCGTCGCGATTTGCCAGACTGATGTCGCGCCACATTTCAGGCGACGAACCGGCAATCCGCGTGAAGTCGCGAAAGCCACTCGCGGCATAATCGAAAAACAATGCCGCATTATTGCGTTCACTGAGTTCGGCGACCAGGGTGTAAGCCAGCAAATGCGGTAAGTGGCTGACTGCTGCAAACACCGCATCATGCTCAGCGGCGCTGAGTTCATGGATGACTGCGCCACAGGCTTGCCAAGCCAGCCTGACGCGCGTAATCTGCACTTCCGTGTTTTCAGGCAAGCGGCAAATAATCAGTTTTTTGCCTTGATATAAATCAGCCAGCGCCGCCGCCGGGCCATTTAATTCACGCCCTGCAATCGGATGCGCGGGCACAAATTGCGCCAGTTTATCGGCCAGCACGGCGCGCGCAACCTCGACCACATCGCTCTTGGTGCTGCCGCAATCGGTGACCACAGTCTGCGGCTGCAAATGTGGTGCGATGCTGCGCAAGATCGCGCCAGTTTGCGCCACCGGTGCGGCTAACACCACCAGGTCAGCATCCGCCAGCGCTCGCGCAGGATCGGTACTAGCCTGATCGATAATGCCGAGTTGCAGCGCCTGCGCCAACGCAGCTTCACTTCTGTCGAGGCCGACGATTTGCGCAACATACTTCGCCCGCTTTAATCCCAGCGCAAATGAGGCACCGATTAAACCCGTGCCGATAATCACCAGCTTAGCCAGCGCTGGCTGTGCCAGAATTAGCTTCATGTTTTCACTCACTGCCTAACCCAGTACTTAAGCGGTACATGGGTAAGAACCCAGCACTTTGAAAAACGCCGCTTGTTCGTTTAACTCGCCCAAGGCCGCCGCCACCCGCGCATCTTGGGCATGGCCTTCAACGTCAACATAGAAATAATATTCCCAGTTTCCAGTACGAGCCGGACGCGATTCAAAGCGCGTCATCGACACCCCATGCTTGGATAAAGGTGCCAGCAAGTTATACACTGCCCCGGCTTTGTTCGGCGAAGCCAACACCATCGAGGTTTGATCTTTGCCACTCGGCGTGGTTTGCAAACGACCGACCACCGCAAAGCGGGTGCGATTGTGCGGGTCATCTTGAATATGTGCATGCACCACGCCCAGATTGTATTGCTGACCAGCGATTTCACTTGCGATTGCAGCAACGCTGTAATCGTGACTGGCGATGCGCGCGGCTTCAGCGTTCGACGCCACCGCATGCCGTTCAATTTGTGGGTAATGCTGATTTAACCAGGCCTGACATTGCGCCAGCGCTTGCGAATGGGCGCAAATCCGCGTGATGCCTTCCATATTACCAGCCTTGCTCATCAAACTATGCTGAACGGGAATCGCTACTTCACCACTGATCGCCAGACTGGTTTGCAATAACAAATCGAGTGTGCGATTAATCGCGCCTTCGGATGAATTTTCTATCGGCACCACGCCAAAGTCAGCGGTGCCCGCTTCGGTGGCACGAAACACTTCATCGATAGAAACGCAAGGCATGGCTTGTATCGCATGCCCAAATTGCTTGTACACCGCTTGCTCACTAAAGGTACCGACTGGCCCGAGAAACGCCACCACCACACGGCGTTCGAGTGCGCGGCAAGCCGACATAATTTCGCGAAAAATCAGTTGTATTGCATCGGTATGCAAAGGGCCATGATTGAGTTCAGCCATACGCCGCAAGACTTGTGCTTCGCGCTCGGGGCGAAACACAGGCGCATTAGTCAGGGCTTTGACTTGCCCGACTTGTTCAGCAACGTGAGCACGCTGATTTAATAAGTCGAGAATTTGCGCATCCAGCGCATCAATTTTTTCACGTAAGGGTAGTAAATTTGTATCGCTCATGAGAGACCCGTCCTGCAACAAGCATGCTTAAAGTTCAGGCTATTGTGCCAGACTCGGGCTTGCTTGTCCGCGTTGTATGAGGTTTATTTAACGCAAATTAGGTCGACTTAATTAATCAGAACTCAAGTAAAAGCCATGCTAAAGCTGCTATGGCCTGAAGCGACACGAGGTCAGCCTGCTTCTGAGCCCATCCTGACAACAAAAAAAGTCGATCTGATTTTTTGGCACGCTCAGTAAGGGTTGCCAGCGTGTGTATGAACCAGTCTTGTGAACTGGCTGTTGGAGTTGCTAAGCGATCTGAACAAGTCATCCAAGATCGCTTAAACGAGTGATCGCAAACCAGGCAAAGGATAAGTCGCGTGATTTGCAGAATTACTTATAGAGACCTCGGCGCAATTGTGGCGAGGTCTCTTAAAGACAAAATTAAAGACGAAAATTATCAGCCATGCTGTTGCGCAAATTCGCGCATAAAATCCACCAGGGCTTGCACACCCGCCATAGGCATGGCGTTATAAATCGAAGCGCGCATACCGCCGACTGATTTATGACCTTTTAATTGCACCAGACCACGCTCTTTAGCAGCAGTTAAAAACGCCGCATTCAAGCTCTCATCATGCAAGAAAAATGGAACATTCATGCGCGAACGATTCGCCTGATCCACCCGGTTTTGATAAAACGAGGTGCTATCGAGGTAATCGTAGAGCAGCTTTGCTTTAGCGATATTCGCTTGCTCCATGGCTGCCACACCACCTTGTTGCTTAAGCCATTTAAACACCAGACCGGCGATGTAAATTGCGTAAGTTGGCGGCGTGTTATACATAGAACCATTCGCCGCGACTAACTTCCATTCAAATGCCGATGGACAAATCGCCAGTGCGCGGTCGAGTAAATCCTCGCGGACGATAACGATGGTTAAGCCAGCAGGACCGATGTTTTTTTGTGCACCGGCGAAAATCACACCGTACTGGCTGATATCGACTGGCCGCGACAAAATATGTGAAGACATATCGGCCACCAGTGGCGCATTACCAGTACGCGCTGCGATTTCGGGCACGAAATGGTATTCCAAACCATCGATGGTTTCATTGGTGCAAAGGTGCACGTAAGCAGGGTTTTCCGACAATTGCCAGCTTGCTACCTCGGGGATTTTACTAAAGCCACCCGCGGGATGACGCGCGGTCGCGGCAACATTCACACTTGCATACTTTTGCGCTTCTTGTATCGACTTGCCGGTCCAGCTACCGGTGTGCACAAAATCGATCACCGCATCAGCACCCGCTTTACCGAGTAAGTTCATCGGTACGATGGCGTTTTCACCGATGCCGCCACCTTGCAAAAACAAGATCTGGTAATTCGCTGGCACCGCCAGTAATTCACGCAAATCCGCTAAGGCGGTTTCTATAATCGACGTAAATTCCGGACCGCGATGACTCATTTCCATCACCGACATACCAGACCCTTGCCAATCCAGCATTTCTGCCGCGGCTTGCTCTAAAACCGGCACCGGCAAAACTGCCGGGCCTGCTGAAAAATTAAAGAGACGACTCATTTAATCCACTTAAGTTTTAAAAAAAATCCTGCAAAAAACCCTCTGGTCCCGGCAAAAAAAATGGGCCAGACCTGGCCCATTTTAACTGACTCAGACAGCCTCAGCTGTACCTGTGTCATCTGCCTCATTCGCTTCAGCGCCAGCAGGGTTTTCGGTATCGGCATCGGTTTCAACGATGCGCTGCAAACCCGACAACTTGGTGCCATCTTCCACCGCAATCAGCGTCACACCCTGAGTTGCGCGGCCCATTTCACGAATTTCCGAAACCCGGGTACGGATTAACACCCCACCCGTGGTAATCAACATGATTTCATCGGTGCTATCGACTAAGGTCGCGGCGACGACTTTACCATTGCGCTCCGAAGTCTGAATCGCGATCATGCCCTTAGTGCCACGGCCATGACGCGTGTATTCTGTAATCGGCGTACGTTTACCAAAACCATTTTCGGTCGCGGTTAACACCGATTGCTGTTCATTTTCAGCCACCAGCAAAGCGATCACTTGTTGTCCATCTTCCAGGTTCATGCCGCGTACACCGCGTGCATTACGGCCCATAGGACGAACATCGTTTTCATCGAAACGTACTGCTTTACCCGCGTCCGAGAACAACATGACGTCATGTTTGCCATCGGTCAGCGCGGCACCGATTAAGAAGTCGCCTTCATCCAGATCAACCGCAATAATGCCAGCCTTACGTGGATTACTGAATTCGGTTAAGGCAGTTTTCTTCACAGTACCGAGGCTGGTTGCCATAAAGACGTAGTGATCTTCGGGGAAGCTGCGGTTATCGCCCGACAAAGGCAAAATCACGGTGATTTTTTCGCCATCTTGCAGCGGGAACATATTGACGATAGGTTTGCCGCGCGAAGCACGTGAACCTTGTGGCACTTCCCAGACTTTGAGCCAATATAAGCGACCACGATTACTAAAGCACAAGATGTAATCATGGGTATTGGCGACGAATAATTGTTCTATCCAGTCATCGTCTTTGGTTGCGGTCGCTTGTTTGCCACGACCACCGCGTTTTTGCGCGCGGTATTCGGATAGCGGTTGCGACTTCATATAGCCCGAGTGCGATAAGGTCACCACCATGTCTTGCGGCGTGATCAAATCTTCCGTACCCAGATCGGAAGCATTATGGGTGATTTCCGAACGGCGCTGATCTTTGTTATCGATACCGTACTCATTGCGTGCGGCAGTCAATTCTTCATTGATGATGGTGGTAACACGCTCAGGACGCGCCAAAATATCCAGCAAATCAGCGATTTCTGCCATCACGTCTTTGTATTCCTGCACGATCTTGTCTTGCTCCAGACCAGTCAGACGTTGCAAACGCATTTGCAAAATTTCTTGCGCCTGATGCTCAGACAATTTATACATGCCATCGGCTTGAATACCGTAATGCATAGGCAAGTCTTCAGGACGGAATGCATGGATGCCGCCAGCATTGTCTTGCGCCGTGCGGGTCAGCATTTCGCGCACCAAGGAGCTATCCCAGGCGCGTTCCATCAAGCCTTGTTTTGCAATCGGCGGCGTCGGCGCAGCTTTGATAATCGCGATGAAATCGTCGATATTTGCTAATGCGACTGCCAAGCCTTCTAAGACATGGCCACGCTCACGCGCTTTGCGTAATTCAAACACGGTGCGGCGGGTTACGACTTCACGTCTATGCGAAATAAAGCAAGACAGCATGTCTTTTAGGTTCAGCAATTTCGGCTGACCATTCACCAGTGCCACCATGTTCATACCAAAGGTGTCTTGCAACTGGGTTTGCTTGTACAGATTATTCAGTACCACGTCCGGCACTTCGCCGCGTTTTAATTCGATCACCACACGCATACCGGATTTATCGGATTCGTCGCGGATATCAGAAATGCCATCGAGTTTTTTATCGCGCACTAATTCAGCGATACGTTCGAGCAGGGATTTTTTATTTACCTGGAATGGCAATTCATCAATAATCAAGGCCATGCGACCTTCTTTATTGATTTCTTCAAAGTGCGTTTTGGCACGCATCACAACCCGGCCACGGCCAGTGCGATAACCATCACGCACACCTGAAACACCGTAAATAATACCGCCGGTCGGGAAGTCAGGCGCGGGGATCAATTCGATTAATTCATCGATCGAGCAATCAGGATTCGCCAGCACATGCAAGCAACCATTAATCACTTCGCTGATATTGTGCGGTGGAATATTGGTCGCCATACCGACCGCAATACCCGAAGAACCATTGATCAGTAAGTTAGGAATACGGGTCGGTAAAACCGAGGGTTCTTTTTCTTTGCCATCGTAGTTAGGCACGAAATCGACAGTTTCTTTGTCGATATCAGCCAGTAATTCATTGGCGATTTTATCTAAGCGGCACTCGGTATAACGCATCGCCGCGGCATTATCACCGTCGATGGAACCAAAGTTACCCTGACCATCAACCAGGGTGTAGCGCAGCGAGAAATCTTGCGCCATCCGCACCAGGGTATCGTAAATCGAGGCATCACCGTGCGGGTGATATTTACCCATGACATCACCAACCACGCGTGCACATTTGACGTAGGGGCGATTGTAGACGTTATTCATTTCATGCATCGCGAACAATACGCGACGATGCACGGGCTTCAAACCGTCACGGACATCCGGCAAAGCACGGCCGACGATCACGCTCATGGCGTAATCGAGGTAGCTTTTGCGCATTTCTTCTTCCAGTGAAATTGGAAGTGTTTCTTTGGCAAATTGATCCATTGCAGGCAGAAAATTAGGCTGAACGCGTCACCGCATTCAATTGTTAATCAATAAACTATTCCGTACCGCAAGCCAGGCTTACTTTACAGCATGGGTTTTAGTCAGCGCAAAAGAACTCATACCAGTTGACTAGCTATTCCAGCCCTGGTTAGCAACTTTGTTGCGCGGTGATATGTGCCATGTAAAACTTCAGGACTAACGCAAAACGGACGCTGACATCGTTGTTTTGCCTCGCTGTGCACAATAAGCGCTTCTGCTTCACACCGCATAGGCACGATCTCGCGCAAGTCCTATCAATCAGGCAACACGCCCTGAATTGCTACGCGTAAAAACTCATCAATCACTAAATCCCCCTCAAAAAAGCGAAATTTATTAATTAAACACATAAGTTTTCAGACGATGCTACTCAAGGATTTAACCTTTGATTCTAACACGCCCAAGCCTGCCTGAATCAGTACTTGCTACAGATGCATGAAGAAACTTGGCCGGGTTTCAACAAAAACACCAAATTATTACGAATTATCGAACTCACCACCTTAGCTTCCAACAACACCAGTATCAATATGCCAATTGCAAAGCGAGCTGATGTTGAATTCCAACAAAGTCAGTCAAATGACATTTCTTAATTCCACACTGTGCTTTAATCAAAATCAGGCCACCAGCCAATTACCAGCAGAGTGCCACGCAGCAAAGTCGTACATTGCCGCAAACCCGTCAGGACACGGCGAACCCGGCTCTTACACCGGGCGAATTGAGTTTTGAACCAGACATAATTACCTAAGTCAGCACGACGTACTCAGGAGACAGCCATGCCAGACCACCCATTAGCTCAACGTAAATCCCTACCACTCGCTGCATTGTGCAGCTTGCTTGTCTCGACCGGTCTGCCCGTGCAAGCTCAAACTGACATCAAAGCCAACACACCTTACAGCGCTTACGCACAAGACAGCCGCGGCCACATTGCCCGCAGTGGCTTTGGCTTATGCTGGCGCACCAACTATTGGACACCCGCTGATGCAGTGGCGGGTTGTGATGCGCCATTAGTAGCTGCGCCACCCCCACAAAACGTAACATCAGATCCGCTCCCCCCACCAGCCAAACCTGTGCCAGCACCCGCACCAGTTGCGCAAAAACGTTGCGATATGAGCTTGACGCTGGCAAATGATCAAACCTTCGACTTCAATGCCAGCGTTTTAAAAAGCGTGGCTAAATCTCGCCTGGATAATGAATTCCTGAATAAGCTTGCGCAGTGCAGCAAAATCGAAAGCGTCCTGGTAACTGGTCACACTGATTTAATTGGCAGTCACGGCTACAATCAAAAGCTTTCCGAGAAACGCGCCGAAGTGGTGGCCAACTACCTGACCAGTCATGGCTTGCAAGCACCACTTGAAACCATGGGCATGGGCAAAACTCAGCAAATTAAGGCCTGCGATGAAAAACTCCCGGCAAAACAATTACACACTTGCCTGGCGCCAAATCGTCGCGTGGTTATTGAATTGCGTGGCCTCGCAAAATAAGCAATGTAGCCGAGAGCATTGAAGCGAGCCGCTGCGTTAGCGGCTCCAACTTACAAACACTTACAATTTTGCATCGCAACACAATATTTCACAAATTCCAACTGGTATTACCACTCTGACAGCAAATGTGATTAGTATTACTACGTAAAAACCCCGGTTTTTGTTGCCTGTCCGCGACATTTTCGCTTTAAATCAAACTTTGCCGCGTTTCTATGGCCTACCATTAGGACTAATCAAGCATGGCAAAAGCCTGATATTTGACCGAGTTTGGCTTTGCCGAAATAGTAATGTCATCATTGCCGTGTTAGAATCTGGTTTTATTCCATGTTATTGCGCAGTTAAACTGCGGTTAAAACTCACCCGCGAGGAGAAATATGAAAACATTGATCAAGCTCGTAATCGCAGCATCTGCTTTTGCTTCGTTCGCTGCATCTGCGCAGCAAGATATCATGGCAAAAACGCCATATAGCGCCTACGTACAAGATGGCCGTGGCGTTATCGCCCGCGATCCATTTGGTCTGTGCTGGCGCACTGGCTACTACACACCAGCTGATGCAGTTGCTGGTTGTGACGCCCCTTTGGAACAACCAAAACCAGTGGTTAAAGAAGATCCAAAACCACCTGTAGTAACACCAGAACCACCAAAACCAGAACCAAAACCAGCACCAACTTCTGAAAAAGTCACCTTCGCTGCTGACGCTTTCTTCGATTTCGATAAATCGGTATTGAAACCAGAAGCCAAAGTTAAACTGGATGACATGGCATCGAAATTACAAGCCATCAATCTGGAAGTTATCATCGCTGTTGGTCACACTGACTCGGTAGGTACTGACGAATACAACCAAAAATTGTCGTTGCGTCGTTCTGAAGCCGTAAAAGCCTACTTGGTATCGAAAGGCATCCCAGCTAACCGTGTTTACACTGAAGGTAAAGGCGAAAAACAACCTGTTGCTGATAACAAAACAGCAGAAGGCCGCGCTAAAAACCGTCGTGTAGAAATCGAAGTAGTTGGTACACGCAACAAATAATCAGCTTGCTGATAACTAAAAAACCCGCTACGGCGGGTTTTTTGTTTTTTAAGGCGAACAAGGGAATAGGAGCACCTCCCTCACCCACACAAACTGCGACCGTAAATTAAGCTGATCAAGCGCAAATTCACTTTGCCCCACACTCCATCCCCGTCAGTTTGCACTACAATAGCGAGCAAACCAATTTGGCACAGACTTGCCATTTTTCAATTGAGCCACTCCCCTATTCCGGAGCAACAAGCTCCGCTTTTAAGCAAATGACCATGTCCACGAGCAATGTAGATGCAGCAGAAATTCAAAAATTCAGTGAACTTGCCCATCGTTGGTGGGATCCGCAATCTGAATTTAAACCCCTCCATGAAATCAATCCCTTACGGCTGGACTGGATCAATCAAATCGCCGCAATTTCAGGTAAAAGAGTTCTGGATGTAGGTTGTGGTGGCGGCATTTTGGCTGAATCCATGGCAAAAAAAGGCGCGGATGTAATGGGCATAGACCTGTCGGAGAAGGCCTTAAAAGTTGCTGACTTGCATAGTCTGGATAGTGGTGTGCCAGTAAAGTACCAAAAAATAGCCGTAGAAGATCTGGCGGCGCAGCAACCTGCAAGTTTTGACGTAGTGACGTGCATGGAAATGCTCGAGCATGTACCTGACCCAGCCTCAGTAGTACGTGCTTGCACGAATCTGGTAAAACCAGGTGGCAAAGTGTTTTTCTCCACCTTAAATCGCAATCCAAAATCGTATTTATTTGCGATCATCGGTGCAGAATACCTGCTGCGTTTATTACCAAAGGGAACGCATGATTACGCGAAATTCATCACCCCCGCCGAATTAGCTCAGGACATACGCAATGCTGGCTTACAATTAGACGCAATTAAGGGCTTGAGCTATTCACCTTTGACCCAAATATACTCCCTGAATAACGATACCAGTGTGAATTACATGGTGGCTTGCCACCTTCCTGCTTAAATTTCCGAGATCCGGCAAAATAAGTAAAACGCACTAAACTGTTTGCATCGGCACACCTATCCGGTAAATAAAGCCGATGCTCATACCTACAACAATTAAGTGAGCGAGACATGAGTTATATGCGTACACCGCAAGCGATCTTATTTGACCTCGATGGCACCCTGGCTAACACCGCCCCCGATCTGGCTGCGGCTGTGAATCTGATGCGCACTCAACGCGGGCTGCCAGCTGCGCCCTATCTGAGCTTGCGTCCATTTGCCTCGGCAGGCGCACGTGGCTTGCTAGGCGCGGGTTTTAATATCAAACCCGAAGATCCCGACTACGAAGCAATGCGCGAGGAATTTTTAAGCAATTATGCCAATGCGATTGCCGTACACAGCCACTTATTCGAGCACATACCGAATTTGTTGCGAGGCTTAGATGAGTTGCAACTTCCCTGGGGTATAGTCACAAATAAAGCGCATCGCTTTACCCACGCATTAATTCCTCATATCGATTTACAAGAGGCACGCTGCGTTATTTCAGGAGATACCACACCTCACCCCAAACCACATCCTGCACCCTTGTTTGAAGCAGCCCGACAACTTGGTATACGCAACGAAAATATCTGGTACGTAGGCGACGATTTACGTGACATTCAAGCTGCAGAAGCGGCCGAGATGACTAGCATAGCGGCCGCCTGGGGTTATTGTGGCGCGACCGAACCCAATCATTGGAATGCCGACGCCATCATAGATAGCCCACTCGAGTTACTGGCCTTAATACGTGCCAAACACCAGCAAGCTCAGGCGGCTTAAGCTTTCCTACTGAAATCTGACCATACCAGCATCACGACCTGAATTACAAAGCTTTTTGCGACATTCAATCAAATCAGTTATACTTAGCATTACCGCATTGGGGTCGACCTGGTTTCGACAGGGGTTGCAAAGCAGTGCAGGGCATACCGAGGCCAGATCACCTCGTAAATACAGTCTGAAAAATATAACTGCAAACGATTCTTCGTACGCATTAGCCGCTTAAATCCGGCTTTCCTTACACCGCTTTGTTCCTAGGGCGGGCTGGCAACAGCAGTAAGGTTACTTATAGGAAATCGTCATTCGTCGGGTTACCTGGTTAGTGACTAAATTTTAGGTAACTAGCCTGATCGCAGCGTGTGTGTCCGCGTCGCTCAGGTTAAATTAAATGACAACACTAAGTATGTAGAACTGTCTGTAGAGGGCTTCTGGACGCGGGTTCAATTCCCGCCGACTCCACCAGAATATTTAAAAGTGGCTGCCGCAAGGTGGCCATTTTTTTATCCGGATGCAATCCGACACCACCTCATTTCCATCAAAACGCCACTACACACAAATAAACGCTAGCCACTCAGCGCCGCTATTCATCTCTACACCCCGACGATCATACAATCCCCCCCTCGCCGCTCGAGGTCGCCAAACACAATTCACTGTTTTAACGCACTCGACTCACTACCAGTTTCAAACCCTATGAAGTAAGGCTTAGCCCAGGCAAGTGATAAATAAGGGAAGTAACAAAAAGAATCGGCTAACCACTGGTCGGGCTTATAAAATTAAGTCACCCTAATAGCCTGCGCAAAGCAAAAAGCCCCTGATTTCTCAGGGGCTTGCATGCTTGTGGCGGAGACGGTGAGATTCGAACTCACGATCCAGGTTACCCCAGATGCCTCCTTAGCAGGGAGGTGCCTTCGGCCACTCGGCCACGTCTCCACACTTATTACCAGACAGATACTGCCTAGCAATCAGAAGCCGTGATGATAGCGGGTCACAGCTATTTGGTCAACCCACCTGGCGATTTTTTTATGAAAACGCCAAGTGTGGAGGCTATCAGGCTTGCTCGCCTTCCAAACCAAAGGCTTTGTGCAGCGCACGCACCGCCAATTCCATGTATTTTTCATCGATCAAAACCGAAATCTTGATTTCTGAAGTCGAGATCATTTGGATATTGATGCCCTCTTCCGACAAGGTTTTAAACATCTGCGATGCGATACCAACGTGGCTGCGCATTCCCACACCCACCACCGAAACTTTCGAGACTTTGTTGTCGCCGATGATGTCGCCGGTGCTGATGTGTTCACGCACCTGAGCTTCTAACACTTGCATGGCTTTGTTGTAATCAGCGCGTGGCACGGTGAAGGTGAAGTCAGTTTTGCCATCGACGGATTGGTTTTGGATGATCATATCGACTTCGATATTTGCATCAGCGACCGGGCCCAAAATCTGGAACGCGATACCTGGTTTATCTGGCACGCCAAACACAGTAATTTTTGCTTCGTCGCGATTAAATGCGATGCCAGTAACGGTTGCTTGTTCCATGTGTGTATCTTCCTCAAACGAAATCAGGGTGCCCGACTTGGCTTCTTCTTCCAGGGGCATTAAGGGGTCTGTCAGTGACGAGAGAACGCGGGTAGGCATGCGGTAATTACCAGCAAACTCGACCGAGCGAATTTGCAAAACTTTGGAACCTGCTGACGCCATTTCCAGCATTTCTTCGAACGTTATGGTATTCAGACGACGCGCATCCGACACCACGCGCGGATCGGTGGTGTAGACGCCATCAACGTCGGTATAGATCAGACATTCTTGCGCTTTTAAGGCAGCAGCGACGGCCACCGCCGAGGTATCGGAACCACCGCGTCCCAATGTGGTGATATTGCCTTTTTCATCCACACCTTGAAAACCGGTGATCACGACGATCTTGCCCGCATCCAGGTCAGCCTTCACTTTAGCGTCATCAATCGCCGCAATTCGCGCCTTGGTGTAAGCCGAATCGGTTTTAATCGCGACTTGCCAGCCTGCGTAAGACACAGCTTGCTTGCCGATAGCTTGCAAGGCCAGTGCCAATAAGCCAACCGAGACTTGCTCGCCTGTCGAGGCAATCATGTCGAGTTCGCGAGGTTCAGGATCGGAATTAATATCTCTTGCCAGGCCGAGTAAACGATTAGTTTCGCCAGACATCGCCGAGGGCACCACGACGATCTGGTGGCCGGCATCATGCCATTTGGCAACGCGCTTAGCGACATTCTTGATGCGTTCGACTGAACCCATAGAAGTACCGCCATATTTGTGGACGATTAAAGCCATAGTATCTATGCAAAGTGAGGTGAAAAATGCGAAAAATCAACCTCTTACTGTACATGCTGCCCTGCAAAATAACAAGGCATGTTGCCAGCGCAAAAAGCGTGATCGTTTATAACTAACACAAACAAATAACCGTTTTGTGACAGAAAGCTTGGAAATTGATTAAATAATCTGATGTATCCTCAGTTTCCAACCCATCACTGAGCAACAAATGCAAAGCTAACCCAACATCAATAACGATGAAACCTAGGGGAGTATATCAATGAAACCAGTCATAACGCTCACCAAATAAGCGATCCAAAGATTAATAGACATATACTCCATGGGAGTATATGTTTTACTCAAAGAAAATCAGGCTTACCATAAAAACAGATATCTATATAACGAATCTATATAATGATATGCTTATTAAATCGCAAAACCTATCATTCCACGACCAAAACTACGAGGACTACGAATAAATCACGGAGTCGAAATTCGTTCAAACAAGTTCGTCACGACTCACGGTTTCAGTGAGATGGCTTGATGGTTGAGATGCAGGACCAGCCCATAATGAGCTTATTAAGCAATGACTTGCTCAGCGCGTTTTCTCGATATTCGCGCCCTGCTGTATGTCAAACTGAGATCGATGCCCGACCTTGCTGCACGGCGCGATACGCTATACCGTGCCGCTTACGCCAGTATGCTTGATTGGGCAATCCCATGAAAAATTGGTGATAGCATCGCTGAGAGCAGATTTCCCCTATCAGCTCGTAGAATGGCCGCCGCAACCAGGTTGGCAACAAGGTAGCCAAGAGCGTGCACACTCAGCCTGCATTTAGGATTGCACCAGACTCATGGTGCTAATCCGAGTCTGCCGTCTGCTGCCCACCAAATTGAAGGCAAAGGGGTAGCATCGGGACTGACAGGCGTGCGCTGACGAGGCGCAAAGACTTAAGCGGTAATCGAATACTGCAAGGCAAAACAACGTCGTCAGCGCTTGCTTTGCGTAAGTCTTACACCTAATTATTTAGCGGATTATTTCTCTGCCATTAATTTTTGCCAACCTTCCAAACCCAGATCACGCAAGGTTTGCATATTCCGCTCGTAGATATTTGCCGCGTCAGGCACTGCTTCCACCGCTTTTTCTATGCTGTCTTCACGCAGCAAATGCAGGCAAGGATAAGGCGCGCGATTGCTGTAATTTTCAATATCGTCAGGCATGCTATCGGCAAATTGATAATCAGGATGGAAGCTGGCAATTTGCAAAATGCCGTCCAACTCCAAGTCTTCCAACAAGGCATCGGCGACATCGAGAAAATCGTTGAAATCGTAAAAATCTTGCAGCGCTGCTGGGTGGATTAAGAGCGTGGTATCGAGCTTTTCTGGATTGGCTTCAGCTAAATGCTCCAGTTCACGCTGGAGTTCTTCGAGTAATTGTGCGGGTTCGCTCGCTTCGCTAACCACATAGCGCACTTGCTGCTTGACCACCACCGCCTTGGCAAACGGACATAAATTCAAGCCGATCACGGCTTTTTCTAACCAATGCTGGGTGTTGGCGATAATTTCTTGCTGATTCATATTTCTTCCATATCCTGATTGACGCACACCATCGCACGTCCACAGCCGCCAGCTTAGCAGAAACCCAGGGCAGGCCACTGGAAAAGCGGTCATGTGACAGTAAGAACTTGTGACAAAGCAAAAGCGGAGCTTATCATGCTCCGCTTTTTTCGAGGACAAACTAGCTAATCAAGCCAGCTTATTCATCCAGCTGTTAAGGCTATCTCGCGCTCAAACCTCTTCATACAAAGGCAGAGTCAAAAATTCAGCAAAATTTTCGGAAGTCGACATTTGCTCAAAGATTTCAGCAGCACGCCCGTAACTGGCAGAATCGCCGACCACGCTGCGTACTTTCGCCAGCTCCTCGGGTATCATGGCTTTGACCATTTCGGCCGTCACTTTGCGACCATCGTCGAGCTTGCCCTTGGCAGAGCGTATCCATTGCCAGACCTGGGAACGGCTGATTTCAGCAGTGGCGGCATCTTCCATTAAATTATGGATGGGCACACAGCCATTGCCATCGAGCCAGGCGCCCAGATAATGAATACCGACATTGATGTTGTAGCGCAAACCGGCTTCGGTAATCGGCGTTTCAGGCTGGAAGTTGAGCAAATCTTTAGCACTGACTTCGACATCCGGGCGTTGTTTATGAATTTGATTTGGGGCTTCGCCCAAGACTTTTTTGAATTCTGTCATGGCTAATTCGACCAAGCCAGGATGCGCGACCCAGCCACCATCGTAACCATCACTGGCATCGCGTGCTTTATCATTGCGCACGCCGGCCATCGCCACTTCGTTTTTCTCGGCATCGTTTTTAATTGGGATTAAGGCAGCCATACCACCGATTGCTGGTGCGTTCCGTTTATGGCAAGTCTTCAACAGCAATAAGGCATAGGCACGCATGAAGGGGCTGGTCATGGTGACTTTAGCTCTGTCGGCCAAGCAAAACTCGCTATCGTTTTTGAATTTTTTAATGCACGAGAAAATATAATCCCAGCGCCCGGCATTCAAACCTGAGCTATGTTCGCGCAATTCATACAGGATTTCATCCATTTCAAACGCCGCGAGTATGGTTTCAATCAACACCGTGGCTTTGATCGTGCCTTGTGGCAGACCAAGCTCTTGCTGCGCCATCACGAAAATATCATTCCACAAACGCGCTTCCAAATGCGATTCCATTTTTGGCAAATAGAAATATGGGCCAGCGCCGCGTGCCAATTGTTCTTTAGCATTGTGGAATAAGAACAAGGCAAAGTCGAAGATGCCGCCAGAAATGCGTTTGCCATCGACGAGTACATGTTTTTCATCGAGATGCCAGCCGCGTGGCCGTACCACCAGGGTCGCGACTTTATCATTCAGGCGATATTGCTTGCCGTTATGTTCGAGGCTGATAGTGCCGCGGATCGCGTCGCGCAAATTGATTTGCCCCTGAATTTGGTTTTGCCAGTTGGGCGTATTCGAATCTTCGAAATCCGTCATATAACTATCGGCACCCGAGTTAAGCGCATTGATAATCATTTTACGTTCGACCGGGCCGGTGATTTCGACGCGGCGGCATTGCAGTGCGGCTGGCAAAGGTGCGATGCTCCAGTCGCCATTGCGGATAGCCGCTGTTTCAGGCAAGAAGTCGGGTAATTCACCGGCACTTAAGCGTGTGGCACGTTGTTGTCGTTTAACGAGTAATTCCTGACGACGCGCTTCAAATTCACGGCTTAATTTGGCAACAAAACTCAGCGCCTCAGGCGTTAAAATTTCATCGAAACCAGGCAAAATGGGGGCATTAATCGTCATGCCAGTGGGTAATTGCAAAGTCGTCATTTTCATCTCCTCGTAAATATGCAGTTAAATTTCCAGTGCAGCCCGGGCAAGTCGCGTCAATTAAATTTGTCGGGATAGTGATAGGTGTTAATGTCAATCCTATCTATCCGATTCAAGTTGCCACTCACCGCCAGCTTATATCAAGACATTTTCGACCAGTTCAACTATAAGCAGCGTTTCTGTTGCGCCAGTCTTGGCACGCGCCTCGCTCTGTCACTATGCTAAGGCAGTCTGGTGACATCGCGCTGACAACACACAATTCAATACGCTGTTTGTGTACGAATACTCAATATCACAATAAATCACGCCGACCAGACTTAGGCAGATTCGCGCTCGCCAAACCTCTAGCCAAGGACTATACCGTTGCCGAGATATACAGTCAGGCGAACACAACAACTCCAACGCCAGCTTAACGTGAGTCTTATCTTGCTCAAAAAGCTAGTCTTATATAAGACTTAGTTAACAGCTAGTATAGCGAGATTTTTGATTTAAAATACACCTAATTAATCACATCATTTTTTACTTTTAGTTAAAGATGATTATTCCACTTTTTGCTTTCTGACCTGAAGTTTCCAGATTTAATTTATGGACCACTTTAAACAGTTATCAAGTTTTGTTGACGTGGCCTTGCGTGGCAGTTTGTCAGCCGCAGCACGTGCTGAAGGTGTGGCACCAGCGATGATAGGACGTCGCCTGGATGCGCTGGAGCAACGCCTGGGCGTCAAGCTCTTGCAGCGTAGTACCCGGGTGATGGCGTTGACACAGGAAGGTCAAGTGTTTCTCGAAGATTGCCAACGTATTTTGTCCGAATTGCAAACCGCCGAAGACGCGATTTCGGAGCGCAGCTTGCAAGCAAAAGGGCATTTAACGATTTCCGCACCGGCAGGTTTTGGACGCCAGCACGTTGCCCCCTTACTCCCGGATTTTTTGGCGCAGCACCAGGATTTAAGTGTGAGCCTGGCATTAAATGATCGCGTGATTGATTTAATTGCCGAGGGGGTTGACGTGGCGATCCGCATCGCCGCCCTGCAAGATTCGAATTTAGTCGGCGTAAAATTGGCTGATAATCAGCGCGTGGTTGTGGCCGCTCCCGCCTATTTGCGACAATTTGGCGAACCGCAAAGTCCTGCAGACTTAGACCGGCACAATTGCCTGAGCTTCAGTTCCGATGCCAGTCAGCGCGGCTGGACCTTCATGATCGATGGCAAGTTGCAAACGGTGAAGGTCAACGGCAATCTGGTTTGTAACGATGGCGCCGTGTTACATGACTGGGCACTGGCAGGTCAGGGGCTGGCCTGGCGTTCGATGTGGGAAGTTGGTGCGGCAATTAAGCAGGGACAATTAGTTCGCGTACTTGATCGGTTTCAGGCGCCAGGAAACGACATCTATGCGGTGTATGCGCAACGTCGTCATCAACCTTTGCGAATTCGGGTCTTAATTGACTACCTCAAAGCCTGTTATCAAAAGCCACTGTATTAATGCTCGCACTAATAGCAAAAAAGGGCTGCAAGCAGCCCTTTTTATTAAGCGAAAAGCCTTAAAACTCTTCCCAATCGTCTTGCGTCGCAGCGGGTTCGCGCTTAGGTTCAATTTTGCTCTTTGCGGGTAAGGCTTTAGTCGTCACGACATTGGCTTTAGGTTTTGCCCTCACTTCAGGAGCAGGTTTAGGGACGGCACGCGGCGCCGGCGCTTTCCTCTCGAAATCCTCCCCACCCAATTTAAAGATGCTGACCGCCTGATGCAATTGATTCGCCTGATCGCGCATGCTGCCTGCAGCCGCCGCGGCCTCTTCCACTAAGGCGGCATTTTGCTGCGTGGTTTCATCCATACGCGTAATCGCAATGCTGACTTGATTAATGCCATCGCGTTGTTCGGCACTGGCTGCGGTAATTTCACCCATGATATCCGTCACACTCTTGATCGAGACGACAATTTCATTCATGGTGTTACCCGCCTCATCAACCAAACGAGCACCCGCATCGACTTTTTCAACCGAGTCGTTAATCAAGGCTTTAATCTCTTTAGCGGCATTCGCCGAGCGTTGTGCCAGACTACGCACTTCGGTAGCAACTACAGCAAAACCGCGACCTTGCTCACCGGCACGTGCCGCTTCAACTGCCGCATTTAAAGCCAGGATATTGGTCTGGAATGCGATGCCATCGATCACGCCAATAATATCGACAATTTTTTGCGATGACGATTTAATAGAATCCATCGTCGCCACCACATTATTGACGACTTCGCCACCTTTACTTGCCACTTCAGAAGCATTTACCGCCAGCGTGTTTGCCTGGCGCGCATTATCGGCATTCTGATCCACTGTCGACTGCAATTCCTCCATCGATGAAGCGGTTTCTTCGAGGCTAGCGGCCTGTTGTTCGGTACGCGAAGACAAATCCATATTGCCCGAGGCAATTTCTTCCGAAGAAATCTCGATTGAACTACTGGCGGAACGGACCATAGTTACCGTTTGCACCAGGCTTTGTCGCATATTTTCCAGGCCAGAAATTAACTGGCCCATTTCATCATTCGAGCTAGGATGTAAGGCACGGGTTAAATCGCCGTTACCTATGGCCTCAAACTGTTGCAAGGTAAGTTTTAAAGGATCAGCAATCGCCTTCAGCAGCAAATAAGCGGAAATGAACACCAAAGCTAAACCAAAACTCACGCCTAAACCATCGACCCAGACAAAAATTGAAAATTCACTTTCACTGGATTTTAGTTTTGTTTCAGCTGCTTTGAACTGATAGTCAACGAGTTTATCAATTTTTTCGGAATAGCTACTAAATAACGGCGGCACTACTTCCATATTAAGTCGATCGGCCTCGGCGACATTGTTGGCACGAATTGCAGCAATCACCTTTTCATGGGCTTCCTTAATGTATTTCTCGCGTGCGACCAGCACTTCGTCAGCCAAAACTTTCTCATCTTTGCTTTGCGGCAAATCCATATAGGCTTTGATAGCCTCATTTGATTGCTTATAAAAACCCTCAGCACGCTCTAAAGTGGTGTTGGCGTTTTTATCATCAGCATGTGCGATGACCCTATCCATTGCCGTTCTTGAACGCAATAAAGTAACACGTGATTGATTCAGCTTATCCACAGAGGGCAACTGATTGGTAAAAATCTCTTTTATTACTGCGTTGCTACGATTTACCCCAAAAGCACCTAAAAGCCCGCCTACCACGAGCATCAGGCCGATGAAGCCCATCGTCGCAATCAAACGTAACCGGATAGTGAGATTGAACATAGTCGTCCTTTATAGAATCCGCCAAACACGTGAGCTTACTTAAATCAAATCAAAAACTATTGATCACCAACAACATTTGTTGATCGCTAGGGTAACTGAGGCAAATTTGCACCGCAAGCCAATTTCAAGAATTGTGACATTGCTACGCCAGTTTCTTTACTGGCATTAAGCAACTAATTTAGCATAAATTTAAGACAGCTCTGCGTAAATTCGCGTCAGGCTTGGCTGTATCAAAACACAGAAAGCAAAAAAAAATCCTCACCGAAGTGAGGATTTTTCGAAAATCTTACCAGTTATGCTTAGATAGCCTGGATGTTCGAAGCTTGTTTGCCTTTAGGACCAGTGGTCACTTCAAACGAAACGCGTTGATTTTCTTTCAGGGTTTTGAAGCCTGCATTTTGGATTGCAGAGAAGTGCGCGAACAAATCTTCGCCGCCTTCATCAGGAGTAATGAAGCCAAAACCTTTTGCATCATTAAACCATTTAACAGTACCTGTTGCCATTACAATTTCCTATTTAAGTGAGTTAGGGTTATACACCCAATCCATCGTTTCAACCAAGCTAGAAATCACAGCAAGTACTGCAAAACCACTTTTAATTTCAACGACAATCGGATTATAAGCGTACTTTTTAAAAAAAGTGAACTTTTTTATGTTTGCAGTGCGACAATGTTGTTGTGAACACACCGCAAACCACATCAGCGTTCACCGCGTGAAAACGGTTTCTTCGCTTAATTTCACGTATCTGCACAAATATTGCTCTTTAAACCACACAAAAAGATCAGCGTTTCATTACTTGAAATGAGGGCCACGGTTTTCCAGCAAGGCATGAACTCCCTCACAAAAATCAGGATCTTTTACAATTTCAGATAAAGCATGTTGCTCTTGTTCTAAATGTGCGGATAATTCGTGATGCTCTGCCATCGCTAACAAACGCTTTATTTGCAGGTAGCTTTGCTGTGGTCCGTGCAATAAACGACCCATCAATTTGTCAGCAACATCAGATAATTGCTCAGCAGGCACCACCCAGTTGACCAAGCCCATCTCGCGCGCTGCTTCGGCATCAAAATTTTCGCTTAGGATCAGGAGTTCCATCGCCTTACGAAAGCCCACTAATTTTGGCAAAAACCAACTACTACCAGCATCCGGACTGGCGCCAATTTTGCAATAGCCGGTATTAAAACGCGTGCCTTTTGCGGCGATAACCAAATCAGCTGCATTCATTACCCCCATGCTACCGCCAGCAACCACACCATGCACAGCGCAAATTATCAACGCAGGTAATTGATGTAAATTCAGAATGGCCTGATTCAATTCGCTGACTGCAGCCAGTATTCGTTGCTGGGTTTCAGCATCATTCGAAACAAAACAGGTTAAATCTCCACCTGCACCAAATACATTGCCTTCAGATCGCAGACTAAGTACACGAAGGCCAGCAGTATTTTTTAATTCCTGAGTGATTAAGCGTAATTCGTGTATGGTTGATGAGTTTAACAAATTCATGCCATTTTCACTTTGGAAAACTATTTTCCCCCAACCATTTCCCACTTCCAGATTAATCCGCATACTGCCTCCGAAAATTCAACGAGCACAAATCTTATGTTAGGCAGCGCGCTTTAAATAGGCAAACTGGCGTAAGCGTACCATTGCTATACACTTTTAAATTCGACGATACGATTAACTTTAGCTAAAATCCTGCGAGCAATAAATGACCATATAGACATTGCGTGTGCTTGAATTTTATTGTTTAAGTCTATGCATGCGATAGCGCCCACTTGTGCGCAAAGCCTGAGCTCATCACTGTCAAAAACCTGCATAGCTGTTTACAACTTTAACTACGGTATTAATTATGGGGAAAATAGTTAAGCGTCTACTACTCTGTCTCTTCCTGACAAGCTTTACCGCCATTGTGAATGCGGCGCCCCTGCTACGTTGTTATGTCACTTATGCTGGGCAAACACAGATCGTGCAAAGTCGAGTGCAATCAAATCCCTACTTAATTCCGGCAATCGATGTGCAAAGTCGTTTTCGATTTAAAGCGGTCATGGCTGGAAATGCTGAGCAAGCCGAGTACATAAAACTTTATGTCTATTACCAAGCTGCCGCTGGCGATGTTTTAATACATCAGGCAAGTTACCAGGCTCCATTTGCGTTGAGTGCCAATGAAATCATATTCACAGCACGAAATCACTTGTATGCAGGCATACTGGAACGCGAGCTGGAATACTATTGCAGTTTGCAAGAGGCTTAATATGAAACACCGACTTCATTTTATTTTTAGTTTTTGCTATTTCTTGCTAAACCCAGCTCATGCTAGCGATGTGCAAGTCTTGTTTGCCGGGGATATCGTTTTCGATGGCAAGCCAGGTAAAATGATCGCTGCTGGCGACGATCCGTTTAAACATGTGGCCTCACTATTTCAGCGCGCAGATTTACGCATCGCCAATTTCGAGTGTGTGATGGCAAAAACTGGCGTCGCATTCGATAAAAATTTCAATTTCCGTGCAAATCCAGATAGTTTCCCTGCTCTCAAAAAATACATCGATGCGGTATCCATCGCAAACAATCATTCTGGTGATTATGGTCCGGATGCTTTTCTTGAGATGTTAAAAAAATTTGACTCGGAACGCTATCCGTATTTCGGTGGCGGCGTCGATTTAAGCAATGCACATCAAGCCCGTGTTATCACCAAAAACGGCATCGGTATTGCACTGCTCGCCTATAACGAATACATGCCGCGTAGTTTTGAAGCTCAGACAAATCGGGCAGGTGTAGCCTGGAGTGAAGATGAGCAAGTGATTTCGGATATTCAACGAGCTCGACAACTACCTGGGGTCGATCTGGTAATTCCCTATATGCATTGGGGATGGGAAAACGATCGATTATCCAGTCCACGGCAGCGTCTGCTTGCCCGCAAAATGATAGATGCTGGCGCAGCCGCAGTCATCGGCACACATCCGCATGTCACTCAAGAAATTGAACTGTATAAAGGAAAACCCATCGTTTATAGTTTGGGAAATTTCATCATGGATGAACTCGATAACGAGGCGCAAACCGAGGCCTGGCTTATTGAGTTAAGACTTAACAAAAATGGTGTCAAAAGCTGGCAAACACAATTGCTTAAGCTCGATGCAAACGGAGTACCTGCCCCAGTTTCCCAAGCGTTAAGTCCTTGTCAGCACGAACAACAAACCGCCATCAGCTATTGCGCTTCGCCTTTATTGAACAAACATTGAATGGACTTACTCTGATAGTTTCGTCTGACAGACGCTGATAATTTCCAAGTCGGATTCAGCTTGTGCAACGCAGGGCAATATCCAGTTTTCTTGTTTTTCTTCATAACTTAAACCGGGCCAGGGAATACGATACGTAACCTGGCCACGTTGTAATTTACAAAGACAGGTACGACACACTCCATTCCGGCAGGAGTTGGGTAATACCAGGTTTGCAGCCAAACAATTCTCCAGGACACTTAACGCTGGATCCAATGAGCAACTGTGATTACTAGGTAAGATGAGCAGGCGCATAAGAAGTGAAAACAAAATAATCTGGTAGGCAAATGATATTGTAGTTGCAGAATAGCTGTACTAGATTGAATACGTGCTGGCCATTCCGCCAGTGGCTTCGTTGCGCTGATAAGCCAGGCGCGAGTATCAGCTGCAGTCCAGTTATCCCGACTTTCTTACCGACCATGCAAGTAAATTTCACAGACGCTGGCACAATAGAAACCGTTGCCGAACGTCGATATCATCGACACCCCGATTTCCTGCTTTATCCGCTGGACCCAAGAGACATTATCGATGGCCAAATCACCACTGACGGTTACTTGACTGAGCAAGTGGCGAATGTTGGCAATATGCGCGAACATTGTCCTCATTGCGAAAATGTGGCCTTGCAATTAGTGCTACGCCACCGTCAGGTTAAACGTACGCATTTGTTTTGCCCGCATTGCACGCGCTGCTATGACGCAGTATATCCAGACGGCCAATCGGCATTGTTATTTGCCGCGTTTAACCTCGGCGAATAAAAAATAGCCAGACTAGCTGGCTATTTTCAGATCAGTGTCAATCGGAATTAAACCACCGATTGCAGGCGCATTGCGATACTCATGTCACCAGAAACTTTTAATTTACCCATCATAAAACCATTCATAGGATTTAATTCGCCTTTCAATAAGGCGGCTAAATCGCTGAGCGCGATGCTGATAGTGCATGCGGCATCGAGGTTTTCGTTGCTTACCTGATTCGGTACCGACGCGGCTTGAACAAAAATCACGCCATCAGCTGCGCAATCAAACTTTAAGGTTGCATTTAAACCGCTGTCTTCTCCGACTTTTGCGCGTATTGCTTCAGTACATGCTTGCAAATCCATCTTGGCTCCTCATTTGTTTATTTACAATTAGTAGCAACACTCAGGCTGTTGCAACTGTTAGCGCGAACTCTAGCATGAGCCCAACTTGAATAACAATACTAGAACGTGCCTGCCTCAGCCAACTGCTACCCAAGGTTTTACATCAGCCTGGTTTTGATACCCGACTTATAATTCATAAACGTCAGCTTGTCCCTGCATGGCCTGATCGACCAATTTACGGTTTAAGGTGGGATTCAATAACTCGATGAAGGTATAGACATAGCCACGCAAATAACTTCCCTGCTTTAATGCAACCCGGGTCAAATTCGCACCGAACAAATGTCCTACGGGAATCGTGCGCAAATTTTTATCGCGTTCAGCATCAAAGGCCATGCCTGCAATAATGCCCACCCCCATACCTAATTCGACATAGGTTTTAATAACGTCAGCGTCTATGGCTTCGAGCAAGATATCGGGTTTAATTTGCCGGACATCAAAGGCATGATCGATCTTACTGCGACCTGCGAACGCCGCATCGTAAGTAATCAAAGGAAAATTTGCCACATCTTCTAAAGCGACATGGCGTAATTTTAATAAAGGGTGTTCAGGTGGAACAACCAGGACATGTTCCCATTGATAGCAAGGCAAAGAAACTAAACCATCCACGCCTGAAATCGATTCGGTCGCAATGACCAGGTCAGCCTGATCACGAAGCGCCATATCAGCAATTTGCTTGGGATTACCTTGCAGCAAGGCCAATCTCACTTTGGGGTATTTCTGCATAAATGCCTGAACAATACGAGGTAAAGCGTATCGTGCCTGCGTGTGGGTAGTGGCAATGGTGAAGCTGCCGCTATCTTGCGCCGCATACTCTTTACCCACGCGTTTCAGGCTATCAATTTCTTGCATTATCAGTTCAACTGATTTCAGCACCACACGTCCCGGTTCCGTTAAACCACGTATGCGTTTACCGTGACGCGTAAAAATATCAACCCCCAGCTCTTCTTCCAATTCAATAATGGCTTTTGATACACCTGGTTGTGAGGTATACAGAGCTTTTGCAGCTTCGGTCAGATTAAAATTCTGACGCACTGCTTCACGGACAAAACGCAGTTGATGTAAGTTCATACGAGCAGGGAGCAGTGACTAGTGAGCAAATAGATTATAGCTGATATGCCTTTACAGGCCATCTTTTAGAATTATCCGTAATAATGAATGGGCTTACAATAGGATTTTCCGCAAAAATTTGCAGGTTTCAATTATTCGACAGCCCTTGCTATCTACAGATAATTTCTTCCATTTCACTCACTTGCTAGTCTGCAAAACAAGGAAATTCCTTGATTTCCATGCGCGCCCATGAATTTCATGCAGATCCAAACTCTTTGCACCAGAATTAGCAATAATCGCGAATTTCGCAAATCAATCCATCCTTAAAGCGGAACTCACTACTGCCCTGTAGCTTAAGGAGCTGGTGTGGCTGCCCAGAGGCAGTTTGCGCAGTAAAACTGATATCGACACTGATTCCGGCATCATGCGTGCGCAGCGCTAAAATGCGTTGCTCACGTGTGCTAAAGAGCTCCAGAGACTGCCTGGCGACTTGCTCGAAATCGTTTAAGCCAGCGACACTCAACTGTAAAACGTGCTTATCATAATGCTCAAATCGTACATCGTGCGTCAGACAGGCCAGCATGGCTGGAATGTCGAAACGATTGTAAGCATTGATGTAATCGACGATCAAATCGCGCTGCGCCATCATAATCTCCTGTCTGTATCTGCCTTACACGTCTGAGCCAGCTTGCTGCAAACGTCGTTGCTTAACCGCAGCGGCGAGATCCTCTAAAACTTTGACACTGGTTTCCCAGTCTATGCAGCCGTCAGTAACTGATTGCCCGTATGTCAATTCCTTGCCAGGTACTAAGTCTTGTCGCCCACTGAGCAGATGAGACTCAACCATGACCCCGACTATACGCATATCACCTGCTGCAATCTGCTGTCCTATATCGGCGCAAACCGGCACTTGATTGGCTGGATTTTTTGAACTATTCGCATGCGACGCATCAATCATTAAACGGGAAGCCAGGCCATTTGCTGCGATTTCGCGGCAGGCTGCCTCGACGTTCTGCGCATCATAATTTGGCGTTTTACCACCGCGCAAAATAATGTGGCAATCTTCATTGCCGTTGGTTGAAACAATCGCCGAATGCCCGCCTTTGGTAACGGATAAAAAATGATGCGGTTGTGACGACGCTTTAATCGCATCAACGGCAATTTTAATATTGCCATCGGTTCCATTTTTAAATCCTACCGGACAAGATAAACCCGATGCCAATTCACGATGAACCTGAGATTCTGTCGTACGTGCACCAATTGCACCCCAGCTAATCAAGTCCGCGATATATTGCGGGCTAATCACATCTAAGTATTCGGTACCAGCGGGCAAGCCCAGCTCGTTAATATTCATTAATAATTCACGTGCCAAACGCAAACCATCGTTGATACGGAAACTATTGTCGAGGAAAGGATCATTGATTAAGCCCTTCCAACCCACAGTCGTGCGCGGTTTTTCAAAGTAGACACGCATGACGATCTCCAGTTCACCGATGAAACGTTGGCGCTGTTCAGCCAGGCGACGAGCATACTCCATGGCCGCTTTGGTATCGTGAATCGAACAGGGGCCAATAACCACCATCAATCTGTCGTCCTGACCATGCAATATTCTATGCAATGCCAGGCGAGAACTTGCAACTGTCTCAGAAACCTGCTCATCACATGGAAATTCGCGTATCAGATGGGAGGGTGGAACTAATTCTTTCATCTCACGGATACGTAAGTCATCGGTGCGTTGCATACTGACTCCTCAAATTAGTCAAAGTTAAATTGCAAAAGTTAAAATAAAAAAAACCGCCATTTCTGGCGGTTTTTTGAAATTAGGTTGAGCTGTTTTTCCGTGCGCTTACCGTCTTTCCACCGCCTTGGGCTGGAAATAGCTAAAATAAAAAAAGAAAAAGTAAGCGTTAAATTGCATGGCTATTCGTATTGGCTGGTAACGGTTTTACAGGCTTCGCCATATAGTGCATGAGTTTCTAAAATTTTGCAAGGCAGCATTTTAAATATATTGCTCTTCACTTGATGCTGGCTATTTTTTCCACAATGGTGGCGGTTCCGGCAGTAAATCCACCTTTGCCGCCGTACCGGACTGTGCGTTCGCTGGTACCGTTTGCATGCCTGGCTTTTGTCCCAATAAAACTTGCGGCGTATTTCTATTCATCCAATTTCTTAGTTCAGTCAGATTCGCTTGTATATCTGCCCGATTGGGGCTTAATCGATTGGCTCGCTCCAACAGATGCAAGGCTTTTTCAACATCACCTTGTGCCGCAAGCGCCACGGCTTGGTTATTCAAGGCAGCAGCATCAAATGGATTCACCCTTGCAGCCTCTGCAAACTTCTGACCAGCTGCCTGATTATTTCCCTCTGCCAGTAAACGCCGACCATCGACGTGAGGGTCTTGCGCCAATGCAGTGTGTACCGACATCATTAGTAAACTAGTTATCATCAATTTCTTCACGCCTAATTTCCTGAATAATTGGGTTTAGGTGCTACGGGTGGATAACTAACCGGCACTTTTCGTGGCTCAAACGTATAACGCAAATACATGGACGCAGAGGCATCATTGAAGTCACCAGAATTATCTGCGCTAAAACGTCCACCTAGAGAGATGTGCGGATTCAACAAGTACTCCAGCCCAGCGTTTAACTTAAAAGAAATTCCGGTGCGACTTTGACCAGGATAATAAGTTTGAACATTCACCAAAGGGTTAGCTGCCGCAAACAACTCTAAGTCAATTTGATCTTGCACATTAACCGGGTAATAAGGCGCAGCCAGCTCACGGAAATGCTGCACCCCGACCGATCCCCCTATTTGATAAGATAGCTTACCTTTTCGCCCCGAAATCTCCAGTGGAATGCCGAGTGCGACATAGGATTTCGGGCTGAAATAGCCACCGTGACCAAAACTAAAATAACGCAGATTACGGTTATAAAAAAAGCTGGTTAAGCCCAGACCCGTGGTAATTGTGGTGTCATTGGTTTTATAGGCGCGCCAATATGCACCAGCACCCAGCTCAAACATACTATTTCTGGCGACATTTTTGCCGTTCAAAACATAGTAGCCCGCACTTGCATACAAACCACCTTCATCAAAATCATACGAAGTGTCAAATTTAACCCCGGTTTTAGTGACCCCACCCCAGCTTTGTCCATATAAATTATCGCTAGTACCCGCATACGCTAATAAGCTATCGGTAACCGAACGACGTGTTGCTTCAACACCCAATTGAACGCCTTCAACATCACCGGACCAACGTACTCCGCCCACAATATTCCTTACAGGAAAACCCGAAGGTGAGGTTCCTATATCAACTTTTACACCGGCTAATTCATAACTCATACTCAAGGCGACGCCATTTGCCTCCTGAGCGATTTCAGGATTGGCTGGCAATCCTCGTTGTTTCAAAATAGTAGTTACAGGTAATTTTGCATACTTAGCACGTTCAACTAAAATTGCATTCTTACCAAATTGCCCCGCCACATTTGTGTCATTAACACCAAAGCTACCTGCATCCAGCATCACTGGAATTATTTTCAAACCAAACTGCCCTAAACCCAGCGTATTGATCTGCGCTTCGATGGGCGTTTCTATGTCTTTGAGTTGCGACAAACCTTTTTCCCCACTACGAGCACGGATGCTAATGTCGGCGGTCACCTGAGTCCGGCGCATTTCATTAATAGCATCAATCTCTTTCATTAAGGCAGCCTCTTCCGGGCTGACATAATTACGCGTAGCAGCGGTATTCTGGCTATTGCGCTTTGCCGGGACCTCATAGCGATAAGCCGGACTGGCTTGAGCAAACTGGGTTGTGTCACCTGCTCCCCCTGCTGCTCCGCGATTCGTGCCACCCGCACCACTCAAATAATTCAGTACAGGTTGCTTACTTGCTGCGCCAGATTGCAAGGCTTGAGTTGCACTGGATTCCAGTCTGACGCTTTGCGACTGCAAATTGAGTTGCGATGAAGGTTTATCACTCGCCTTAACGGGAAGCTGAGGAATCGTGGGCAAATTCGGATTAGTCGCTGGGGCACCTTGTAAAGGCACGCCAACTGGGGCAAATATACCGGATTTCTCTGTTTTAACCGTAGCCACTGCTGCTGAGCCCGAACCAGGAGCGGCGCTGGCAAGATTATTTTGCACCTCACGTAAAACGGGTAAGCGCACGCTTGCAGTAGACGCATTGGCTGGGGCGTTCTGCGCATACTGACCATTAGCAAATGGATTGGTTTTAAAGTCGGTTACTGATGGCGCCTGCGTCCCATTATTCACCAGACGCAGACCATTCGCGCCGCCGCCAATAACCGCTGACTGGGCCTGCTCCAGTGCTAAGGCCTGTTTAAAGTAAGACAATGCACGACTATTATTGCCCTGTGCTCTGGCGATATTTCCTGCCAACGATAAATAGCGAGGATTATCGGGCTGTAACTTCAACAACGTGCCTAAATGTTTTTCGGCGGTCGACAAATCCTTCATTTGCATAGAGGCGTAAACTATGCCTTGCAGCACTTCGGGATTATCTGGCTCACTGTGCAAAACTTTAGCGTAGAGTTCGCGAGCCGCATCCTGATCCCCGGCAGAATTATAAATTCTGGCCAAGGCTAACAACAGCAAGCTATCGTCAGGCTCAGCGATTAATAACGGCTGCAAATAATTATAGGCATTTGCAAAATCACCCGCTTCCCGGGTGCGTTCCGAATAGCGTAAGGCTAACACTTTCTGCAATTGCTGAAATGCCACAATCTCTGCGTCTTCCAGTTTAGGCATTGCAGCTACTTTGCGCATTACCGCCTCAAGTTCGGCTTCCTGATTACTACGAATCAAAGTACTGGCATATTGCAATAACAGACCTGCAGGTGGATTTGCGGTATTCTGTACGGCCTGACGTATCATCGCCGAACCACGCTCAGTATCGCCAAACATAATGTAGAGATTTGCCAGCGTTCCCAGAAATTCAGGATCATTACCTGCCGCGGTTTCTACCGCAGTCAACACTTCCCGCGCCCGTGCTAAATTGCCTTGCTGGGTATACACATCAATGCGATCTAATTGCACTCGTATCCAAATGCGCTTTTGCATCGTGTACATTTCTGTCTTACGTGCCGCAGCGGGAATACGCTCAAGTGTCAGCAACGCATCCCACCATTGTTGTTGCATCTCGCTAAGCAAAGCACTGACATACAACGCTTCGCTATCCGGGTTTTGCACCTGGGTCATCGCATCGATTAACGCGCGTGCCTGATCAGGCATTTTACGTTTCAAATAAATCTTGGCTAAAGCCATACGCAACCAGGCATTTTCTGGTTTGATTAATATCGCGTCTTCAAGCAATGCCTGGGCTTTTCCTATGTCACCTGCTTGCTCGGCCAACTTCGCTTTATCATATAAATCCGTCGATTTAAGATTGGCTACGATCGCTAAATGCCGTGGCAGCATATGCGGACTCAAGGCTTCAAGATCAGCTATGCGCTTTTGTAAAGTCAATACCCCAATCAAACCATCCAGTGCGCGCAAATTTTGTTTGTCTGCATCAAAAACCCGCCGGAAATTTTGTTCCGCCCCAGCCAGATCGTTTTCCGCCTGCAATGCATCGGCAAGCTGCAAAATACCAGAGGGTTCCTTTTCATTTAATGCGATGGCTTTTTTTAATAACTCTATGCCTTTGACGCTTTCGCCTTCTTCAAACTGATTTCGTGCCTCTTCAATATAAGCCCAGTAACTCGCGCCATCGAGCGCCTGGCGCCACTGGTCCTTGGCATGTGCAGGCGATAAATCAACCGCTTTTTGCAGATAGCTGCGCGCCTCTTTGAATTCTTCCTGACGCATTTTAATCAAGCCCATACCGCCATGCGCAGCAGGATCTTTGGGATAAGCTTTTAACAATGCCGTGAACTCGACTTTGGCGGTTTCCACATCGTTCTCTTCCAATGCTTTAAAACCCGTCATTTTGTGCTTATCAGCACTGTTCTCATGCTTATTTTTGTTCTCTTTAACTGATTTTACCGACTCGGTTTCACTACCATCGTCGGCTTTAGATGATGCTGAAGCCTTGGTATTTTTTTCTACCTGAGTGGTTTTCTCTGCTTTGGCCAGTTTTATCTCGTCAGCTTTTTTCGGCTCAGTTGGGGACTTATGCACTGATTTGGTTTCTGGCTGCGCCTGAGTTTCTGCTTGCACCGCAACAACTTTGTGATTAGCCAGTTCTTCGCGATTATTTACCGGATTGGTCGATTCTGCTAAACGCAAGGCGATCTGCTGATCATCAGGATATTTCTCAGCATAACGGCGGAAATAACGGTAATTTTCAGATTTCGCAGGCATCCAGCTCAAAGCCTGACGCCAGGATTCAATCGCTTGCGCACTGACTTCGGTTTTACCTGTAAGTTTTTCCAATAACTGCAAGCCCTCTGGACGAGTAGCTTCCCGATAGGTCAGAACCTGAGCATAAACCAGCGCATATTTTTGATTTGACGGGTTCGCCTTGCTCAGCTTTTCCAAACCTTTTCTTGCTTCAGCATAGGCTTGTTTGCTACCTGCTAAAACTTGATAGTATTCGAGTGCGGCATCGCCCTGTAACTTAGCTGGATCGGCAACGCGTTTAAACGCTTCGGCCGCCGCCTCACTATCACCTTGTCGAGCAAGTCGCCGTGCTTCGTCAATTTGTGATGCAGAACCGCTGCCAGCTCCCCGTTTCAACGCGGTCTCTAAGGACTTGACCTGTGCTGAGCTGGCATTACTGCCGCGCAAACGCGAGTAATAACTGCGCGCTAAGTCCATGTTGCCGGCATTCACTTCATGCACACCCAATGCTGTCAATGCATCGGCATTGGCCGGGTCTATCTTGAGTAATTTGCGCCAGGCGTCAGCAGCATTGTCGTCCTTACCACGCTGCGCCCAAAATTGCGCTTGTTCTTTTAATTGCTGCGTCAGGGGAGATTCCGCCAACGCATCAGCTCCCTCAAAACTCAGGGCCAGCAATGCTAATACCGTCGCCTTTTTCTTGAACTCCATGTTTCCCCCTGGATCTGGGGTAGTTGATCAGACACCACCCCGGATCGCACTGTATATGCCCGACTCCGCTTTATGCAGTTGATTAGCGGGCAAACCGCAGATTATTTTTGCTTATCCAGCACCAAACGCGATGCGGCTTTATTCTTTAAATATCGGAACAACAAGGTTGCCGCAATTAACGAAGCCAATATTAAGAATAATATCATTAAGAAAGGCTGTGTCGACAAGGTCCATTTTAACCAAGTCCAGAATGGCAAACTACCTGAATAATAGGTTTCACCAATTTGTGCGTTGACCACACGATCGCCTTTGATGATCACCAGATCACCCTGAAACTTACTCCGCAATTCAGCCTTATTCAAACCGTGACTTAATTCTGCCAGACTCGCTGGCTCACCAGCAGTCAAAACAACGACACTACGCCCCTTATTCAGAGGTGACTCAAATTGCATCATGGCAGCAAAGGCATTCCCAGTCTTCGCTAACATTTCGCCAGCGTGACGTTCAATACTATCCAGGTCGCGCCCCGCCCAACGGGCTAACAGGCGTAAAAATCCCGTCGGCAATTGCAAACGGTTTCCACCATCTTCTAAACTAAGCGGCATGTATTTCGACCATTGTTGCAGTAATGGCACATCACGACTAGTTCCTATGATCAGGAAGTCTTTGCCGCTGTGTTTTTCAATATCTGCACTGCGTATCAAACTGGAATTCAATACCGGATAACCGGTCGACTCGCCCATACGTCCCATCACGGCCAGATACAATTCCATATCCGCTAATGCAGGACGATCTGCTAACACCACGGCAGTTTCAGACAAATCCGCCATCCGGGTAAATGGAAAGCCTGCATTCGCCACGTGGGCTAAGTTGGGCAGCGCTGCATAGTGAGGCATATGCGAGAAATCGATGGTCGAGTCGGGATCAATGGCCGAACGGACATTATCAAGGTAGACATCCTTACACGCACCTTGTTTGATGTAATCATAGAAAAAATGGAACTGTAACTGGTTTTCCGCGCCGATTTGAAAAGTGGGAACTTGAATTTCTTCCTGCGCTACTCGTTGCCCATCTTTGAAAAAGAGCATAACGGATTGCTTGATTTTCCCTTTTTCAACTTGCCCGGTCGATAAGGAAAGCGAACGCACAAATTCACCATTGATGGAAATATTAAGCGTCGATTTATCCACATTTGGGCGTGGTGTAAAACGGTAACGTAAGTCAATAGGTACTCCGTCTTTTTGCCAGGTAAACAAATCAGGCGCAACCCGCATATTCACCTTGATGATGTCAGGATTCAAGCCATTGACTTGCAATTCGCGTTGGGCAGCTAACTCACCAAACCTGACTGGCCTGTCAGTTGGCAACCACTTCGGTGCATCGTAGGGCTTACGTGGATCAGCTGGTTTCAGATTGCGGATTAATGCAGTATCGCCCGAAAACGCCATTTGCCCCAGCACCAGGGCTTGCACCGCAATTTTTAAATCGGCAGTGTCTTTCCCCAACACCAGCAATAACTTGGCTTTCGGATTATCTGGATTATTTACCATCGCCAGAGTTGGCCCGGAAATAGTCGGCAGGCTGATCCCAGCGGGGACTTCGTTAGGTGTCGCTAACACTATCGCATGGCTATTCGGTACGCCTGTTGTTGCAATGGGAAAGCGAGCGCCACGGTAAGAAGATAAATGCCCGAACCAGGACGCCAGCACCCCAGCATTACGCAACAATTCTACCGATGGTGCTGCTGGCAAAACAAAAGGCAAATCGAGTAACTTATTGTCGCGCTTATCAAAAAACGGCGCAGGTAACATTCCCAAATCATTGGGCAAATTAAGGGTGGTAACCGTTAATTCGAGATTCGAAGTCTGACTGACCTTGGCCCACAAACTTGAATGGTAGGGATCTTCACAATCCCGCGTGTAATGCCCGATCAATTTGAAGCTTAATTGATTAAAGTCAGCGAAAAAGCGCGGATCAATAGCATCTTCGCGCACTATCCCTTTCGCAGTTTCTTTGGGCAGGGGAACTACGCTGACCAACTCATTATTCACCAGAACTTGCAAATGCGATAAATCGGGCAACAATGCGGGGGAATAGGCAAAACCATAGCGGACTTTTGCTGCTGTAATCACTTCGTCGCTGCGCACAGTGAAAGGAAATGAACGTTCGCCCTCGGTACCACGCAGTTCGATGTTGGCGCCAAACCCCAACTCTTTCAAACTCAGGTTATAGGTTTTTTGATTAGGCAAAAAGACTGGGCTGTCTTTCGCGACAGGCTTATCTTCTTTATCGGATTCAGCAACGCTGGCATTGCGTTCGGCTTTATTTTTTGCAAGGGCGTGATCAGAGTGAGCTAACAAAGAGCCAAGGCAAAGCATAATCCCCACTGCCGTTCCCTTGCGGCTAAATCGTTTGATAAGCGTTTTCATTTTTCCCAATTTCGTTTTTAAAGGATGATCTTGTGTTTTTTCAACCCAGGATTGTTTAAAAATTTGCCCCATACCAGCAAAGAAGCGAACAAAGCCCTGCACACTGTGAAAACTGATTTCGCGCAAACCGTGCAAGGGATGATCAATATCGCGCTGTTCCGACCAACTTAACCAGACATCAGCCCGCCCTATCGTACAACTGATTAAATCACGTTCTTGTTGAATATCGAGCTGATCAAACTGCACACTCAATACATTCGGTTTAAAAAAAACGGTGGTTGCAGGAAATACTGACTCTCCGCTGGTTCCGTAGAGAGAAACCCAGACTGCTTCATTTTTTGCAATTGTAATCCCATCAGGGATACGAAATGACATGCCACCCAGAGAAAAATCTTCGGTGCGACAAACTATCGAGTGGCCATTCGATAAACGTAAGGTGGCATTCAGTACCGCGCGCACCCGGTGCGTGCGTCTGACTTGCTTAGTCTCTGTCGCAACCGCCAGAGTCGCGCCCAAAATGACCAGGTTATAAACGGTCCACAACATATTCAGAATAACGGTATCCAGCTCATAGGTATTCCACCACAATGCGCGTCCTATGCCGACCAGAAACCCGAGTACATTCAAACCCAGCATCACCAGATAAGGTTTAGAGATAGTCCAGTCGAAATGCTCCTCTTCCACCAAACCACCTTTGGCGGTCACGTTAAACTTACCTAATTTGGGATTAATCAAGGCAACCAAGGTTGGTCGGAAGATATACCAGGCCAGTGTCGCTTCATAAACTTCGGCCCAAAACGAATGCCTGTGCGCGCCTTGTATCCTTGAATTGGTTAAGTTGGCGTGTAATAAATGGGGCACAGAATAAGCAGCAATTGCCAGAGCCGATGCCTGGATGATATGGACTTCGAAAAACAAGTAGGAAATTGGTGCCAGCAAAAACACCATGCGTGGAAAACCATAGAAGAAATGCAGCATCGCATTGCTATAACAAAGGCGCTGCCCAAAACTCAGGCCTTTACCCAGCAAGGGATTGTCGACCCTAAAAATCTGCGCCATACCACGCGCCCAGCGTATCCTTTGCCCGACGTGAGCGGACAGACTCTCTGTTGCCAAACCGGCAGCCTGAGGTAAAGCCAGATAAGCGGTGTTGTAACCGCGTCTTTGCATTTTTAAGGCGGTATGCGCATCTTCCGTTACAGTTTCGACCGCAATCCCACCGATTTCCTCCAGGCAGGTGCGGCGCAATATGGCACAGGAGCCGCAAAAAAAGGTGGCATTCCATAGATCATTGCCATCTTGTATCAAGCCGTAAAACAACTCCCCTTCGTTCGGCACATTGCGGAAAGTTTGTAAATTGCGTTCAAACGGATCGGGTGATAAAAAATGGTGGGGGGTTTGTACCATGGCCAGTTTCTTGTCGACCAAAAACCAACCCATGGTGTACTGTAAAAACGAACGTGTAGGCATGTGATCGCAATCGAAAATCGCAACGTATTCGCCGTTTGTTCGTTTTAAGGCGGCATTAATATTACCGGCCTTGGCGTGGTTATTATCAGCCCGGGTAAAGCATTCGACGCCAACCTGGGCAGCGAATTCTGCAAATTCAGGACGACGACCGTCGTCGAGGATGATAATGCGGAGTTTATCGCGTGGCCAGTCTATTCCCAAGGCGGCCAATACCGTCGGCTTAACCACACTCAGGTCTTCGTTATAGCTGGGGATAAACAAATCGACGCTAGGCCAACTCGCAGAGTCGTCAGGCAAAATGACAGGCTTGCGTTTCAGTGGCCAGGCAGTCTGCAAATACCCCAAGAGCAAGACCAGCCAGGCATACAGCTCGGCTGAAATCAGTATCAGCGCAAAAAAAGTATCGACAAAATTATCGGTACTGATGGTGTAATTAATCCGCCAATAGATATAGCGACTTGTCGCACTGATCGAAAACATAATCATGATCAGTGAAATATGGGTACCGGTATAACGTCGCAAATACAGCGCCGTGCCAAACACGACCGCCGCAAATAAGGTCTGGTAAGGTAAATCCAGCGGAATGCTGATGGTTGTCCAATACAAAAAGCTGCCTGCGGCAATCGCCAGTATCACGCTGAACTTATTATTCCAGCCCGTCCAGTTGACTAGTTTTCGCCCCAGATCATTGAGGCGCCCATAAAGATAGCGCGAATTGAGTATGGAACGCATTAGCTTAATAACCCATAGGTGTTATCCAGCCATTCTGCCACTTGTTTGACATCGTAAGTAGCCGAACAATGCTGAGAATAAAAGGCGACCGGCATCTGACAAGCCAATGCTTCACTGACGGCCTCATCGCGATGTATGGTGACCGGCACAAAATGCTGCTCCAGATTATTTTTGAGCATGCTATAAACGTCGCGACTTAATTGCCGGGTCGCATCCATTTGATTGAGTAAATAACTGTAGCCAAGAAAATCCTGACGATGTGAACAATAAAACTGCACCAGGTTTTCCATCGCAGGTATGGTCGAATATGAGGCGGCATCAGGTTTTAACACGACCAATGCCAAATGCACCAGTTCCAGCACGCGTTGCAAATACAAACTAGGGCCAGGTGGAGTATCGATCATAACAATGCTATTTTCGGCCAGACCCAAGCCTTGTAATTGCCGTGCTAACCAATCTGGCTCAGTTTTGATGATGTGCTCAAAAGCCAGGCGCTGTTGCTCATCGACATTCCCGTAAGGCAGAAATTTAACCTGATAGCTGCTCTCAAACATCACCTTACGCCAACTTTTCGGCGTTTGCGGTAAAGCAGCAATACCTTCAGAATCATCGTGCGCCATACCAAAGTGCAAGCGCAAGGCATTTTGTGGGTCTAAATCTAAAATCGTCACGTCGGCACCCATTTGCGCCAGTGCCGTAGCCAAATTCGCGGTTACAGTGGTTTTTCCTACACCACCTTTCGGAGAAATGACTGTCAGTAACCTCATGACTTGAAGATCTTATTAAAGAAGGACTTGGTTGCTGCGGGGGCAGCATTAGTTTCAGGCTTACCCGCAAGGCGATTAAATACCGCATGTAAATCCGGCTCTGCTGCTGTCGCCGGGTTACTGGTACTGACTTCAGGAGTCACCGTCCTGGCAGCTGGCTGAACTGGATACGCTGCAGTTTGAAAAAAACCGTTCTGCGTGCTGGTCTGCGGTTTGTTTGCGCTGACAGACTGATTCCTTACTGGCTGGGCTTGCTGCACCTTAGCCGCTGCGGTGTTTTCTGAAGTCTGCGTATGATGAGCGCCATTGGCAAGCTGCACTTTGGCGAACAAGCTATTCACGACTGGCGTCACGCGAGCTTGCGCCTCTTCGTCGTGTTTGGTTTGCAATCGATTAAAAAAGCCGGACGAATGCTCAATTGATTGGGCAGGACTGGCTACAAGAGCTGGGTGTTCGGATTTAAACAAGTGTTTTAAGCCATTTTTCGCCTGTGATGGATTGATCGTGGTGGATTGCGCTAAATCAGGTAAATCAGCCAGCGTTGCCACCTCATCATCCTCCATAGCAGCGTCACCGGGCAAACTATGGATATTCACGTCGCGCAATAAAGGCCAGCGTTTGCGTGCTTGTTCAGTTACGGCGGTACGATTAATTTCCTGATAACCAGCAACAGGTTTGCCGATTTTTTGAAATAAATTCTTTACGTCATCTTCCATTTCCGCCACCTCTGAACTGAGCACTTATACCAACTGAGCGACTTACGAATTGCTGTTACACCTCAGCGTTTGTTAGTGTGCGCAGCTTCATCAAAAAACTTTTTTAACTCATAAACCAATTGCAAACCATCTTCATCGGCCTGCGCTTTTTGCATCAAACGCAAAGACTTATCCATCCCCAAGGCATCAAACCATTGCGCATAAACGCCTTCGAGCAAGGCTGGGGTCCAGGTCAGCGCTGTCGCGCCAAATGCTGCACTGAGCGGTGCGGAATAATGCGACAACACTAAGGCATCAGCTTCTTCCTGAATCTCCACCCAACCCCAATTCAATTCCGACCAGACTTGATTCATACACGCTTGCAATGCTTGCAAGCTTGAACCATCTTTGACCTCAAATTGCTGCGCCATGCGCCAACCCAATTCGTACATAAAACCGCGCAATTCAGCAGGATCGGCCTTTGCTGCAAACTCACTGGAAAACGCTTGCAAAAACGCTTGCCACTGCCGGGCGCATTGTTGTTCCTGGTAATAGCTGAGTACTTTTTTGGTATCCATATTCGCAAACCCATTTCTGAAGCACATCAAAACTTGCGATCAAGTAACTGTGCCAGATGACTAAAACCTATTATTTTCCTGCAAATACTGTTTTTTTGCTACAAATTGTAAAAACATTTGTATAGACTAATTCAAACTTTAGCACCGGAAATGTTTTACCGTCCAGTCAAAAAGCCGCTCAGATCGTTAATCATTTATAACTAATTGAAGATCCAAGGATTTTTAACATTTAACCTTATCTTTCACGCATCTTCGGTTGATGAAATGATTCTGCACGGCAATTTTTACACGCTCATAGTTGCGATATGATAGTAAGCAAGAAGAGTGCCAGAAAATTAATGAGCTTACGCATTTCTGGCCCTGGCGACTTTGCGCCAGATAAAAGAAAGTGATTATTTTTGCAAACCGCTCAATAACCAATCGATGATAGATTGCAAACTCTGGGCGGCGGGATTTTCTGGCCGATAAAGTATCACTGGCTTTTCGTGCGCCAAAGCTTCTTCGACTTCAGCACTTTCGTTGACGACAAACGGCACCATGCGCTTACCCAGGCGTTCCGCAAACAAAGCCACGACATCTTGTGCCAATTGCCGTTGCGCGCCCTGATTTACCACGTAAGCCGAACCAATAGCCATTTGTTGTCGCTGACCGTAAGTAGCGATCAATTCTTCCATCTCTGGCAAAGTGGAATACGAAGCTGCATCCGCCAACACCACCACGATTAAAAAATCAGCCGCATGTATCGCTTGCTGTAAATAAACCGTGGGGCCAGGTGGAGTATCGAGCAACACGATACTGTCTGCAGGTATGGCGCTACGTTCTATTTGTCGGCGCAACCACAATTCATCCCCTTCCAGCAATTGCTCAAATTGCTGACGTTGATTTTCATTGACGATACCAAATGGGATTAAATTCACACCATAAGGGCTGTTTATCGCCACCTTATCCAATTTATCGCGCGCTTTGAGTAAGCTACTGATGCCCTTAGGATGACCACGATTGACCACACCCAAATGCCATTGCAGCGAATTTTGTGGATCGAGGTCGATCAGACTGACGGGATGACCGCGCGCTGCGATCCCCGCCCCCAGGTTTGCCGTGACTGTAGTTTTACCGACTCCGCCTTTCGCCGAGACAATGGCTAACACTATCATCGCCTGATTTCCTTTACTCAGGCGGTGCCGCCAACGGTCAAACCTTCGATACGTAAGGTGGGCTGCCCCACGCCCACAGGTACGCTCTGTCCTTCTTTACCGCAAACCCCAACACCACTGTCTAAGGCCAGATCATTCCCTATCATGCTGACGTTTTGCATCACTTCGGGGCCATTCCCTATCAGAGTAGCGCCGCGTACCGGGTAAGTAATCTGTCCATTTTCTATGCGATAAGCTTCGCTGGCTGAAAACACAAATTTGCCATTTGTGATATCCACCTGACCACCACCAAAATTGACTGCATAAATACCGTCTTTGACGGAGGCAATAATTTCTTGCGGGTCTTTGTCGCCAGCCAGCATATAGGTATTGGTCATGCGTGGCATAGGCAAATGGGCATACGATTCACGACGGGCGTTACCGGTAATCGCCATTTTCATCAAGCGGGCATTTAAGCCATCCTGAATATAACCCTTTAAAATCCCGTCTTCGATCAGCGTGGTTGATTGCGTAGGATTGCCCTCATCATCGACATTCAGTGAACCACGACGATTTGGCAAGGTGCCATTGTCAACCACCGTCACCCCTTTGGCAGCGACGCGCTCACCGATGCGACCCGAGAAAGTGCTCGAACCTTTGCGATTAAAGTCACCTTCCAGGCCATGCCCTACGGCTTCATGCAATAACACACCGGGCCAGCCGGAACCCAGCACCACTGTCATCGGACCTGCCGGAGCCGGGCGTGCGTCGAGATTCACCAAGGCTTGTTTGACGGCTTCATCGGCATATTTTTCTAGCAGCTCGTCAGCAAAATAACTGAAATCATAACGTCCGCCACCGCCACTGCTGCCGACTTCACGGCGACCGTTTTGCTCGGCAATAACCGTCAGCGAAATCCGCACCAATGGCCTTACATCCGCCGCTAACACGCCATCGCTGCGCGCCACCATCACCACATCATATTCACCTGCCAAACCCGCCATCACTTGCACGACACGAGGATCTTTAGCACGCGCAATTTTTTCCAAACGTTCGAGCAAACTGACTTTTTCCGCCGCAGTCAGCGACAATAAAGGATCAAAGCGGCCATACAAATCCGGGCTTAAAACCTGGCGCATCTGACTCGCAACTTTGATTTTTCCTGCACCAGCCCGGGCAATACTACGAGTCGCCTGCGCCGCTTGCATTAAGGCTGGCAAAGAAATTTCGTCGGAATATGAAAACGCAGTTTTTTCGCCGGCAATGGCACGTACGCCTACCCCCTGGTCGATAGAGAAATTGCCTGTTTTAACTATGCCTTCTTCCAGACTCCAGCCTTCGTGCCGGGTAAATTGAAAATACAAGTCGGCGTAATCCACTTTGTGACTAAAGATGCTGGCCAGGCTTTTTTGTAAATCGCCTTCATCTAAGCCAAACGGTTGCAAGAGTAATTCACGTGCTATCGCCAGATGTTGTATCGTGTTGTCAGTTGCAATCATAAAATCTAACCTATTCATCAGGGTAAGTGTCAGATCAGGAAACCAAGCCCGACCAAATTCTTTGTTTGTTTCGCCGCTCGCTTTACGGCAAGCGCAGGGTTACGGCAGCGGCATATGACCTTAGTTCGCGACTTAAAGTAATTGCCGATGTTGCAAAGCAGGCAGATTCTGCCTGACTTCGCGTAATACTTGCAAATCGGCCGAGGCCACCAGATAGCCCTCGGCGTCAGCTAATTCGGCAACAGTCTGGCCCCATGGGTCGATTAGCATACTATGCCCCCAGGTTTTACGCTGATTGCTATGTACACCGGTCTGCGCTGACGCCAGCACAAAGCACTGGTTTTCTATGGCGCGGGCTTTTAGCAAAATCTCCCAATGCGCTTTTCCTGTCGTGTAGGTAAAGGCTGCAGGCAACACGATTAAAGCAGTATCGGCAAAATTGCGGAATAATTCAGGAAAGCGCAAGTCATAGCAAATAGACAAAACCACCTTACCCAATTCGCAATCAAAACTCACAGGCTGCTGTCCGGCCAGGATGCTGCGACGCTCATCGTAGGACTCGGCACCTTTTTGAAACCCAAATAAATGGATTTTGTCGTAGCGCGCCAGTTCCTCCCCGTTTCTGCCATACACCAGGGTAGTATTATAGACGTGAGTGGCTTGTGGACTACGTAAGGGGATAGTCCCCCCCACCAGTATAATGTTTAAGCGGGCAGCAAGCTGGCTCATCCAGCTCTGTAACGGGCCAGCACGGTAATCTTCTGCCAGATTCAGTTTATCCGCCTCGTGCATCCCCATTAACGGCCAGTACTCCGGCAAGACGACCAATTCAGCCCCCTCTGCCACCGCTTGTTGAATGAAGCGCTCGGTTTTGCGCTGATTCTCAGCCACCTCATGACCAGAACACAATTGTATGGCAGCCAGCTTCATATCTTCCTCTCACTATTCAGGGACTGGCCAGACGCGCCGGATTTTTCTTGTCCTGACGCTCCAGCTTGATCACATTCGGCTCATACCAGGAACCATTAACCTGATATTCAAACGTAAACGCTTTGGCTAAAGGTTCTTTTAAAAAGACTTGCGCTAAAAACGTGCCCAGCCCGATTACCGGATTGACGGCTAAGCCATAGACCACCGAGGCCGCCCCGACATTCACAACGGGAATGACGGTTACGTGCAAGTCTTGATTTTCCTTCACCAGATTGGCTTCACCGGCAATTAAGACTGTGGCATTGACACCCAGCATTTTCAGATTGTCGGTATGCGCCACGCCATTTTGCAAATTCGCCGTGCCAGCAATGCTATCAAAGGCAAATCCTTCCGAAAACACATCGCGAAAATCCAGTGTCAGGCGGCGCGGAATTGCTTGCATACTCAGTACGCCTAGTAGTTTCGCTGCACCGGGATCAACCTTCAAAAACTGCCCGGCTGCCATCACCAATTGCACTTTACCGCGCATACTCGGTATATCAAAGCTGGTTGGCGCCCCATTCCAACTAACTTCCCCCTCCAGCTTGCCCTTACCTCCGGCTAACACATGGGCAAATCCAAAACGTTCCAATAATTTGCCAGCATCTTGCAAAGTCAGCAGGTAAGCCAATTGCGTGGTCGATTCATTTTTGCGACTACTCCACTTGCCCTGCGCCCGCAATTCGCCATCGGGATTTTTGATACTTAACTGGCGTATCGTCCATTCACGGCTATTGTTCGCAAACTGATTATGCGCTTGCAACTCCAGGGTGCCGAGTTTTTTACCAAATAATTCAAAATTTTCCGCCTGAATATCCAGGCCCGGTAATTGCGTATTACTGTTTTTACCCTCAAGTAAATCGCCGACTTCATGCTCTACCGACTTCGGTATGATGAGCTTAGATAACCTGGCCGTGATATAGGCCGAGGACTGATCTTGCGCACCATATTCGATTTTTCCAGCGACCTGATCAGAATTCAGTTGCACTTGCCAGGCTTGATTCTGCCTTTGTAATTGCATCTCTACGTGCTGCAATTGTTTCCCCATAAATTGCAAGGCAGGCGTTTTAATGTTGACCGATTGCGGTTGCAAATAACTGGCCAGATCAAATTCCAGCGCTTCATTCGCAGAAGAAGCAGTATTCGTGCCAGCATTCGCAGGGCGATCCAGGACACTTTGCCACGCTTCAATATTCAATAGCGGCAATTCGATGGCCAGCGCCAAGCCTTGTTCCGGCTCAGGCAAGGCCTGGTTGATTGCAATTCCCGCTTTGAGCACTTGCCAGTTTGCATTTCCTGCTGTGCGCTCACGCTGATAGCGGGCATTTGCAAAGGTACCCAAATTAACCCGAATTTCATCGCGATTGCTATCGCTGGCTTGTGGTAACAGCTCAAAGTGCAAGGGCAAATAATCCGAACCCAGCTTACTGAATGGCTCAGGCAAACTGCTGGCCAAACCTTGCAAATTACTGTCTACCTGAATTTCCAGGGTCCGCTTTCTGACCAGAATCGTGGAGTTATAGCGTGCAGCCCCACTCAATCGCTGCCCCAGGCTCTGCGCCAGGGTTGGCGGCATAACACGACGCAAACCATCGGCGCTGAAAGTCCCATCGACCTTCACCTTGATACTGCCATCTTTTTGTGAGCCACCACCTATGCTGACTGCGCCGCCTAAAAAACTTCCGCGCAAATTGCCCAGCGCGACGCCTGTTTCACTGAATTCGAGTTTGCCATTCAAACCGCTGACGACAGGCATGCCCGCAAGCAATTGCACTTCATTATTGGCAAATTGCACCACCCCATTCACCCGGGTTGCTTCGACGTGGTTTAAGGGGATCGCGAGTTTCAAAACCAGACTGGCTGGATTACTGCCTTTGCTATCGCGTAAAAAATGCCCAAGCCAGCCATCCACCGGACTGGCAGCAACGTAATTCAGCATGGTTTGCAAGGCGCCGCTGGCCTGGCCATCGATTTGTAATTGCGGATCGTGCTGCAAGAGATCAGGGATAATCGCGCTGACCTTGCTTAAATCCGCGCCCAGTGTTTTCGCCTTGTCCGCCAGAATTTCCATGCGCGCGCGTTCGAAGCTGAATTGCCCATCGATCTCATCAATCACTGGCCAAAGCGGGCTTTTCCCATCGGCCGCCAGTTCACCTGCACTGAAATCGAGGCGGGCTTTTGCCAGCTTGCCTTTGACCAGAAACTCATTCTTACCGCGTTTTTTTTCATTGCCTGAAAACGGAATTTGCGCGACTTCGCCTTTAATCTTCACCACGACATCATTTGCCAAGCCGGCTTGTATGCCATTGACTAACCAGTGTCGCAAATGGGGTTCTGTGATACTGGGGATGTAACGACTCAGATTTTTCAAATCAAAACCCTGAATCTGGCCATTCAACTCGACCTCGCCGAAATCCCCCTCGCTCGCGGCACGCATGGACATGCTGTGACGTCCATTCAGATGCGCCACCATGCCATCCTGGTGCGCCTCCATCTGCTGCACCTGAAACAGCAACTGATCCTGATTGGTGATTTGCCAGGCCGCCTGCATTTTCAAACGCTGAAACGGCATCAGCGGATCGACAAAATAGCTGGGTAACCGAAATGCCAGGTTGTCCGAATCCAGCACAAAACGACCACCGCGCTCACTGGCATCTATGTTGCCACTTAAATTTTCAAATCCCGGAATCGCCGGAATAGCGGCTCGTGCCGGGTTGCTGGCGGTTTTCGCGCGGGCTAACTGCGCCGCCTGCGCGCGCAATGAGAGTTTGCTGAACTCCCCTTTGATCTGGTAGCTCGCGATATCAGGATAACTACCTTGCCAGCGCGCCGTAAAATTCTTGAGCTGACCGCGAGGTTCAAAGTCCAGCAACATTTGACGCTGATCTTTGGGCAAGGGCAAATGTTCGGCCAAACCTGCCAGGGTTTGCAAATCGAGCGCACTGACAAACACTTCCACTTTTTCAGCTTGCCCTTTGACACCCGGAGTAAACGTTTCGCGCAAGGTCATGGCAGGCAAGCTTGTGCCATCGCGTGCTTGCATGGAAAAATTTACCAGCGCCAGGCTATGCCCGACTTGCCCAAAAATCGAAGGCAAGTATTTTTTCCCGGTATTCGCTTGCTCGCTGACGATCAGCCGGCCACTGACCTGCGCCATATCGAGCGCCGGTAAATCACGCCGTAATCGCCCCAAAACATCGTGCAATTGCACATCGGCGGTGAAATCGGCCACCCGCCTTTTATCAATTTGCAGCCAGGCCTTGAGCGAGCCACGACCACTTTGTAATACCAGAGGGTAATCCAGATAGCGCTGCAACAAAGGCAGGTTGGCCTGGCGCAATTGCGCGTACAACTGACCACTCCACAGGCTGAAATCCGACGCTTGCCGGCTTAACAAAGGCTGACGAAAATCGCCGCGCAAATCGAGTGGTGCCGCAAGTTCAGTTTGTGGCACGGCTTTCAAGGCAAACTGATGATGCAGCCAATGGTTATGCAGTAAAAAATTAACCTGAGTCAGACGTTGCTCGGGCAAATTCAAATGTTGGTCGCGCCACAGAATTTCGGCGTCGCGTATGCGTACTTGCTTTTGTGCGAGTAACCAGTCGAGTCCCTGTCCATCGCCTTTTTTTTCAGGATCGATGACAAAGCCACCCACCACAAACAAGCCCTGGGGATTGCGCCCAAGTTGCAGACGTGCCTGCTGTATCTCGATGTAATGAAAGCGCGGTGCAAAAAAGAATAAGCTACTCCAGGACAGAGTGGCTTCAACCCGGGGTAAGGTCAGCGCCACTTGTCCGGCTTGATCGCGTAATTGCACCTGGCTTAATTCCAGCTTGGGATTAATTCCTTGCCAGCTTGCCTGCAATTGCCCGATTTCCAGCTGTCGCCCGAGTGCGTGACTCACCGCATTTTGCAAATCGGCCTGATAATTGCTGATATTCGGTAACACTGCGTAGCGCAGCACGAGAATGAGCAAGGCGAACACAAAGTATACCGCCAGCAACAATTTCAAACTGAGTTTGACCGTTTGTCTGACCGCGCGCCAACACACACGCGGCCAATGTTGCCAAGGACTGGCACGCTGGGCGGAAGGCGATGAAGAATTCGGCAAAGGCGCAGACATCAGGGGCCTAACCTCGCAAAGAAAATCGCATGACTGCGGTCATTACGCCGAACACGAAAATACTCCCCCAATAACCTTAAAATAATCCACCAAAACGCTGACGCATCAAGCGTCTCAAAAATATACTACCCGGAGTATCACAAGTAATCCAGACCTTGCCGCGCAAATTGACGGCGGCAGCACTGCTTATGTCCCGCTACAAATCAGGTATTTCGCACTACTTCATTATTTACATGTAAATAAATCCCATTTTTACATCGAAGCCTGCAGGCGAACCCGGCTTGCTGCATGCGCGCGATACCGCCACTATAACCGAAAGCCCCGCATTTTCGCCATGTTCAGCCAAGCCGACGGGGAAAAATCTCTGCGTCTCATGCACATGTTTTTTACGCACATCAGAATTTGCCCGGCAAAGGCGCTTCAGGTATGCTGCATAGCAAGATAATTGAACTTGCCAGCTCGCCAGCGGACTCGGGGTTCATATTGGCCGCTTAAGCTCAGCCTTTGATCCAGGCAAACTGGTAAAACGGCGACCTGCCCACACCATTCACGACAACTTTGTAAGTAATTTGCCATGACTTATACGATACGCACGGCCCCTGAATTACTGTCAGGCTTTTTGCAACGCTGGCTGCTGGCCGATCCCGAGCGCGCCACGCAATTGGCGGCTTTACGTCAGGCTAGCTACGATACCGCCACTTACCAGTTTTATCTGGAGCAAGAATTAGCCAGGCATAGCTCGTCCGATCTGGCTGGCGCGACCCGACGTTTGCGCAATCGCGTGTTAGCCAGCCTGATACAACGTGATTTACTCGGCGAAATCGACACCCACACGGTGATGCAGGCAATCAGCTTACTCGCTGACTTTATCGTACAAACCCATCTGGCGGCACTGGAACGCGAAATGCACGCGCTGTATGGCCTGCCGCTGGGTGAAGAAAGTGGCAAAGCACAAAGCCTGATCGTGCTCGGCATGGGCAAGCTGGGTGGCTATGAATTGAATGTCTCGTCCGATATCGATTTAATTTTTTGCTATGCAGAAGATGGCGAAACCCAGGCCCAGGAGGCGGGTCAGCGCAGCTTGTCGAATCACGAATTTTTTAGCCGTCTGGGTAAAAAACTGATCGCGGCAATTGCCGAAGTCAGTGAACACGGTTTTTGTTTTCGTGTCGACATGGCGTTGCGGCCGAATGGCAATTCGGGGCCACTGGTGGCCAGCCTGGCAATGGTCGAAGAATATTTCTTAGTGCAAGGACGGGAATGGGAGCGCTATGCCTGGGTTAAAGCACGCGCCATCACCGGCCAGGCTGAGGATATCGCGGCCTTAGAAAAAATCGTGTTTCCGTTTGTCTACCGGCGCTACCTCGACTTTGGTGCGATTGATTCGCTGCGCGCCATGCATAGCCAGATTCGCGCCGAAGTCATACGTCAGGAACACAAATACCCTGAGCGCAGCCATAACGTTAAACTGGGGCGCGGCGGCATTCGTGAAGTGGAATTTTTAGCGCAAGTGTTTCAATTGATACGCGGTGGCCGTGAAGCCGATTTACGCGACCGCTCCACCCGCAACACCTTAAACACCCTGGCGGAAAAAAACATACTCGAAGCCAGCGTGGTCGAAGGTTTGCAAGCCGCTTATATTTTCTTGCGCGACCTCGAACACCGGCTGCAATATTTAAACGATGCGCAAACCCATATTTTCCCGAGTCAGCCCGAGGATCAATTAAAAATCGCGCAAATGATGGGCTTAGCGGATGTCGCCGCCTTGCATGCGGCCCTCGCGCCACACAAGCAATTTGTCGCCGCTCAGTTTGATGCGATTTTTAAAGACAAAGGCTCAGATCAGCATTCTGACGATGGCTTGCTGGCTTGCCTGCAAGCCGATGACCAGCACGACGCCGTGTATGGCTGGTTTGGCGAAGCCGGTTTTAGCAGCGCCGATAGCCGCGCCTTGCAGCAAAGGCTGTGTGCAAGCTGGGCCAGTAGCAAATTACAAAACATGGCCGAGAGCTATCGCAATAAATTAATCGCCTTGCTCGAAGCCGCGGCGCGGCAACTCTTGCTACCGCTAGAGCAAGCCGATCAGCACAGCGCCAGCTGGCATCGCATCCTCGACTTCATGGAAAGCATCGCCCGGCGCACCGCCTATTTATCGCTATTGACGGAATTTCCGCATACCCTAAGCCGCATTGTCAAAATGATGCGCACCAGTGACTGGGCCGCCAAATTTTTAGCACGCCACCCACTCTTACTCGATGAATTACTCGACACCAGTGCCTTGCTGGCGCGCCCGGATTGGCCTGGCTTTGCAAGCGAAGTCGCGGCGGAATTAAGCGCACATCAGCACGATACCGAAAGGCAGCTGGACATTTTGCGCGAATCTTTCCACGCCATGCAATTTCGCTTACTGGCGCAAGATCTGGAAGGCAAACTCAGTGTCGAACATTTAGCCGATGAACTCTCTTTGCTGGCTGACCACATGGTGGCGCTGACTTTGCAAGCAATCTGGCAAAATATGCCGAATCGCCATCGTGAGCAACCGCGCTTTGCGGTAATCGCCTATGGCAAACTGGGTGGCAAGGAACTCGGTTATGCTTCAGACCTCGATGTAATCTTTTTGTATGACGATGATGATCAGGACGCCCCACCCTTATATGCCAAACTGGCGCAACGCTTCATCACCTGGATGACCAGCCACACCGCCGCCGGGATTTTATTTGACATCGATATCGCCTTGCGCCCCGATGGTGCCAGCGGCTTGCTGGTGTCCTCGGTCAGTGCATTTGAACGTTACCAAAGCCAGTCGGCCTGGCTATGGGAACATCAGGCTTTGAGTCGAGCCCGGTTTTGTGCTGGTGACGCGGCGATAGGCGAGCGCTTTGAGGCGATACGGGCGAGTGTCTTGCAGCAAACTCGGGACGCTGAAAAATTAAAACACGAAGTGCTGAGTATGCGGCAAAAAATGCGTGCTGCGCATCCGCCTCAAGGAAACCTGGTTGATATTAAACATGCCGAAGGTGGCATGATAGACATAGAATTTATCGTGCAGTATCTGGTGTTGGGGCACGCCCATCAATACCCGCAACTTTGCGCCAACAAGGGAAATATCGCCTTACTCGGGATTTGCGCGGAACTGGGATTGCTCGAGCCTGAACTGGCGCAGCGTTGTGCCGCCGCTTACCGCCATTTACGCAAACTGCAACATGCACTGCGTTTGCAAGGCAATGAAAAAGCCCGGGTCGAGGCGGAATTTGTGGCAAACGACACGGCGGCGATACGGCAATTGTGGCAGCAATTGTTACTCACTTTATGAGTCCTTGCGCGCCGCTTGAGCAAGCGTATCATGCTGGCCATCAGCGAAAAATTCGCAAACAAAAACGCAGAAAGGATGCGCCTTGCCAGGCAATTTCAAGCTACAGCGCGCATCAACTCTGCGTTTAGCAAATTGGGAACTTCTAAAAACCTCCGCCTCTAATAGTCATAGAAATAAACCTGACGA
>JAYSEN010000021.1:0-82509 GCA_041913845.1 Undibacterium sp. | reverse complement strand
GGCTTATGGCCAGCCACAAAGCTTGAAGCCCGGCATGACTTTAGAGGCCGACGTGATACAGGATGAACGTAAGATTTGGGAATGGATATTAGAGCCGGCTTTGGCTTTACGTAACCGAATTTGAAGGTGCTGAAGCCATGGTAAGAGCACAGCTTCAGCTGGAATTGAACCTGAATCAGGCTCAACTTAACCAGCGCCAAGATAAACACGTTTCAGAAAATAAATCAAGAGCGAAATTTGTAGTGCTATCAGTTTCGCAACCCAGGTTCTTGATGAAGCTCGCTTCATCAGATCGGTTTTGATTGCGTAAGAGGCAATCAAAACTTTTACCTCGCAAGAGGCTCAACTTAACTTTAAAGGAAAAAACATGCGTGCATTGAGCGAATTAGAAATTGAATTGGTAGCTGGTGGCTATGACGAAGGGTATGAAGATGAAGGCGAAGGTGGTGGAGCAGGTGCAGGTGGTAAAAGTAATAGTACTACAAAAACCAAGAAGCCAAAGAAGACGGAAGAAACAATGACAGAAAAGGTTAAGGAAAAAGCTGGCGAAACAATTGTAGAAAGGGTTATTAATGATGCAATAGATTGGGTTAAAGAGAAATTTAATGATAATACAAACAATAGCAATACCGATAAAAAAGAATCCAAAGGCGGGATGGATGAAGATTGGTCACGTGATTACCCAACAGGTGGCGCAGATAAGCATGATTCAACAAATACTTATCAATCTTCAGAATGGGATGAAAATGAATACGCTGGTTAATAACTAGTTGTCGATTTTGGTATCAGCTTCGGCTGATACCAGGCAGGCTCGGAAAGAATTTATGTATTCCAAAAAAGAAAAATCACGCAACTTGTTCAGGGAGCTAAAGCACATATTTAAATTTTGTTTTCTAACTCCAGCAAACCGATGCGAAACTGAATTCGTTCTCAAGTTTAGCTTCAAGTTTTGTTTGACGTTTTTTGCCATCTTTGTGTATAGCTTGTTTCACTCAGTTGCTTATGGGCCAGCTGTACCGGAGTCACATGAAGTTTTTGTCAGAGCTGTCATCGTCAAAAGTGTTTTTACGCCATTGCTAGAAAACGCCTTTATGTGGCTATTTTGTCGCTGCGCACTCAAAATGAAGTGGAATGGTGCTTTGATTTGCGTGACTTGGGGCCTCCTTTTTGGAGGGATACACATAGCAAAAAATGGTCCGTTAGCCGCCATCACTATTGTGTCATTTATGTTTCAGGCTGGCATGTATTTAAACTGGTATCAAACGAAAAATGCTTATCTCATCACCGTGATATTTCATGGTCTTTCAAATTTCAGTCTGGAATACACTGAACGCTGCCTTGTGAATTATTTTGGTTGAGCAAGACTTTTCTTTGCAATTTAAAAAAGTAGAAAATCAGCAGAGAAACGACAAATTTTTCGACCATACCCTGAAATATTTTTTTGATGATTACAGTATTGCGTTTAATTTACTTAAAGTGTTGCTCCAATTTAAGCAAAGCCTTGAAGTACTGTTTAATTACCCCTGGGCGTACCTGCGGAACAGAATTTCTCATTAAGTTTATATGTGAATTTTTTGTGCTTCTATTTGTTATTTGTATGATGTGCTTAATTCGTTTTGAAACAAGGTTACCGCAGGTTTCGACCGACTCACTTAAAATTTTGAAGTCAATAATTAAAGGTGGTGTAGTAGCACCATTGCTAGAAAATGCTGTCATGCTGGTTTTTTGCCGCATTGGACTCAGGTTTAAAATTCCCCCAATCTGGATAAGTTTGAGTTGGGGAGTATTATTTGGCTATGTGCACGTTTTTCAAAGAGAAAGCTTTTTGGCGTCAGTCACAATTATTTCTTTCGCGATTCAAGCAGGGATGTATTTGAATTGGTATCAAACCAGAAATGCTTACCTGATTACTGTGCTTTATCATGCCCTGAACAATCTCTTAATCGATTTTACCGCCATCAGCCTGACTGTCTATTTCAATTAGCCAAGAATTTTTAGTTCGTTTTTTTACTGATTATGTCGTTTCTGTATTCCAATAAGCACTCTGAACTTAATCCTGTTTTACCGCAGTTGATCAGGATAGACTGGCCCAATAAATTGCTGGAAGTGATCACGAAGTGGGTGATGTTCAGCTGTGTCCGGCATTTCTGGATGATCAGCTGGATGTGTTTTGCGGCAGAGACTACTGAATTAAATTTGCCTGAAGAAGCCGATTTTCTAAGTTTGAAATTTTTAGGCTATGTTTTCTTATATCCCTTAACCGAAGTATTGGCGCTCTTAATTATCTTGCGCGGTCTGGCCATGACGAAATTCAGTCTGACCTGGAATTGCGCACTGACTGGTTTATTGTTTGGCAGTTTTTATCTAAGTTACTACGGTGATTTTACTGCTCTGATAGAGATACCTTTTATGGTTGTATTAGCTCGTTTGATGGTGCGCGAGCCTAATGTAACTCACGCATTATCCTATGGTTATTTGTTCTTATTCCTGACGCGGTTTACACAATTTTTTGTGGCTTACACCCTCAACCACATTATTTATTCGAGCTGATAAGAAGCTAACGAAGAAGTACATTATCTCCCCAAGCTGTTATGACACCAATTTTGCAAACTGAGGCCAGCGAGTGCGGCCTTGCCTGCCTGGCGATGGTCGCATCGCATTATGGCTATGAAACCGATATCGCCAATTTAAGACAAAAATTTATTATCAGCATTAAGGGGACGACACTCGCCCAAGTTATCAGCCATGCTGCAAAGCTAGATTTAAGTAGTCGACCACTGCGTCTTGAAGTCGATGAAGTTGAGAATCTGCGTTTGCCATGTATATTGCATTGGAATCTCAACCATTTTGTGGTCTTAAAAAAACTAGAGAAAAACTGGCGCGGCGAATTACAGTTTATATTACTTGATCCTGCCCACGGCGAGCGTAAGCTGGGATTGAATGAATTCTCAGCGAGTTTTACAGGAGTTGCTTTAGAAATTTTACCCACTCCAATTTTCCGCCCTAAACTGGAAAAGCGTAAAATCAAGCTCACCGATCTAATCGGTACGGTACACGGTATCCGCAGCACGGTCGTTAAATTGCTCATGCTGGCTTTTGCGCTCGAAGTCTTTGCTATAACGGCACCGCTATTCAATCAGTTTGTGATTGATGAGGTGATCGTCTCTGCAGATAAAGAATTATTGCTGGTCTTGCTAATTGGTTTTGCCTTGCTGACACTGGTGCAGAATGCGATTGGCCTGGCTCGTTCCTGGTTTTTAATGCGGTGGAGTCAGGACCTAAGCTTGCAGTGGAATATGCGTGTTTTCCATCACTTATTACGCTTACCGATTAGTTTTTTTGAGAAGCGCCATGTCGGCGATATCGTTTCGAAATTTTCGTCGATTAATGCGATCCAAGGCACGATTACCAACTTATTGATAGAGACATTGCTAGATGGTGTACTCACAATTTTGGCCTTGATTATGATGTTGATGTATAGCGTCAAATTGGGTTTGGTTGCGGTGACTGCGGTTTTGCTTTACGGATTATTGCGTTGGGCATTTTATAAGCCTTCACTTGAAGCGGCGCGTGGCCGGATTATTTTCGCTTCGCGCGAAAATAGCCATTTTCTGGAAACTTTGCGGGCAGTGACACCGATTAAATTATTTGGTAAAGAGAGTGAGCGACTGGCACGCTGGCAAAATCTGAAAGTCGCGGTTCAAAACCGTGATGTAGAAACGCAAAAGATAGATATCTATTTTAGAATAGGAAATTCTCTAATTTTTAGTATAGAAAATCTCGCGGTTTTATATATAGGTGCCACTCAGGTTATACATAATAATTTGACGGTCGGTATGTTGATGGCTTTTATGAGTTACTCCAATACCTTTACATCTCGTATCGCCAATTTAATCGATGTGTTCATTAGCCTTCGCATGTTAGGTATGCATAATGAACGCTTATCTGACATCGTACTGAATCGCCCAGAAGAGCTAGACTATAGAGAATTTGACCTTAACCAGGTCTCAACAGAAATTTCTCTTAACAATGTAAGTTATCGCTATGCCGATGGCGAACCCTGGGTTTTGGAGAACGTCAATTTAAGCATCCCCGCTGGTCAGAGCATCGCACTGACAGGACCTAGTGGTTGCGGTAAAACAACCTTATGTAAAATCCTACTAGGTTTAATTTCACCCACACGTGGTGAGATTTTGATAGGTGGTAAACCTATTCATCAAATCGGGTTACAAAACTACCGCCGCTTAGTCGGCACAGTGATGCAAGATGATGTCTTACTGGCGGGTTCTATCCTCGATAACATCGCCTTCTTTGATAGCCAGGTCGAGCTAGCCAGAGTTGAACACTGTGCGCAACTGGCGGCGGTGCATGAAGACATCGTTAAAATGCCTATGGGTTATCAAACCCTGGTCGGTGATATGGGTAGCAGTCTTTCGGGCGGACAAAAACAGCGCGTCTTGCTGGCAAGAGCACTCTACAAACAACCGCAAATTCTGGCACTTGATGAAGCCACCAGCCATCTCGATATTGCGAATGAACACAAAGTGAATCAGGCTTTGAGTCAACTTTCGCTGACACGGATTATGGTGGCGCATAGACCAGAAACGATTAATGCGGCAGAGCGCGTGGTGGCTTTGGAGCAAGGCAAGGTAGTGGAAATCAGAAGTGAGCCTTTGTCCCACACTGTGCAGATAATAAAAACTGCCTGATCTTTTCTTGACTTGTTTTTTGTGGGTTTATGATTTTAATGGTGGACGTCTATGATTCCACCTTGAAAAAGTCAGATATACTCAAAGAGTAGCTAAAAGAAGGGATAAATTTTTGATTGCCTGCGCAAGTTTACATTTAATGACATGAAAGCCGCTATGTTTTTTGAAAAATTTTTCAACTCTAATCGAAAACTAACCCTCTACCTGCTGGTATCGATAAATTTCTGCATCTTCATTTCGTATTTCGGGCTACTTTTCTTTTCGAATAAAACGTCCTTATTCACCAGCATATTAGCCTTCCTTTTGCCAGTGCTTTATTTTCTGCTTGGCTTCAAAGCGTATCGCCAATCGCATGATAGGGAAACTCGCTTAGATAAATGGTCGATTCTGGTTGGCCTAGGGTTCTCAGGTTTATTTCTGTTCCACCTGCTGACGATCAACTGGACTACTTTTCAGTCAGGTGTAGTCGATATACTGGTATTCGGTGGCTTGTGTGGTTTTACCAAAGATTATGTTTTAGAGTTAATGACGATACATACCTCGGCACGACTTAATTTGCAGAGCGAATTGCCGAATTAAGTGGCTCCAGCAATTTAGATCTGTAGTCGCAAAATAAAATGACTGAACAGCAGGCGTAATGCTTGAGCTTTAAGCCAGCAATCCGAACAAGCAAGGTCTGAAATCGTGCGCTTGGACTGCGCGAATTTCGTTAAGCTATTCATCGGCTATGACCTCAGATCGCTGTGATTTTCAGCGCATGTTTGCCAGCCAGTTGGCAGGATTGCGGTAATCGGATTTACTTGCTAAAAGCCTAAAAGTCACAATACAATTGCTGCATCAATCAATAGCTTGAAAGACTCGCTATGAAAAATTTTCGCTTCGCCATTTTGTGCCTGGGGATAGTTTGTAGTCTGGGTTTTTTATTGCTGAGCACCCAGAGTTTGCCGCAAACTCTTGCCAGCCATTTTAATTGGGCTGGGCAGGCGGATGGTTTTATGTCGCGCACGGGCTATTTGATTTTATATGCGCTCATGATGCTGGCCATGCCGCTGTTTATTTACGCGATGGCGGGTTTGTTTCCGGCGTATCTGGCGCGTCATGCTGATGCTAGTCTGAGTATTCCGCATAAGCAGTATTGGCTGGCCGCAGAGCGGCGCGCAGCCAGTGCGGACTATTTACAAAATCACGCGGTCTGGTTGGCTATCATCGTATTGGGTTTGTTTGATGCTATCCATTTCAAGGTCTGGCAAGCAAACCAACATGCGTCGCTGGCCCAGGCGCAGGCGGATTTTACCTGGATGCTGCTTCTTTCCGTGCTGGCGATTTTGCTTTGGATAGGCACTATGTTGCGTCATTTCTGGCGGCTTCCTGCGCAGCCAGCATAATAAACAAGCCGCTGACCCACTCTAAGAAAACGCGTAATCGGCGTGTCAGATGGCGGCGGTCAGGATACAGCGCCACCACCGGCATTGCTGCGGGACGATAGTCCGGCAATATGGCTTGCAATTGCCCCTGATCGAGCAAGTCTTGCACATCGTAACGCGGGATTTGTATGATGCCCAAACCTGCCAATGCGCAGGCTAAATAACTATCGGCTTGATTTACTGTGACTTGCGCGGCAAACGCCAGGCATAGGTTTTTGCCTTGTTGCTGATAGTCCCACTGCGCCTCACCATGTTGTTGCGCAAAGCGGATTAGGCGGTGTTGCGACAAATCGGTCAGCGTTTGCGGTATGCCATGTTGTTGCAGATAGGCCGGGCTGGCGCAATTCACCATAGATAATTCACCCAAGGGTCGCGCGATCAGGTTTTGCTGCTCATTTTGGCCTACGCGTATTACGCAATCTATGCCTTCTTGTATTAAATCGACGGCGCGGTCAGTCGCGCCCAGCATTAATTCCAATTGCGGGTGTAAGGCTAGAAAATCGGGCAATGCCGGGATGATTAAGCGTGCCGCCATGCGATTCGGTACATCAATTTTTAAGCGCCCGCTGATAGCCGTATTTGCTTGCCGGAATAGGTTTTCTAGCTCATCGAGATCATGCAGTAAAGGGCGGCTACGCTCTGCTAAGAGCTGGCCATCGGTAGTTAAGCTGATGCTGCGGGTAGTGCGCTGAAATAGCCTGACATTTAAATCGCGTTCTAATTGCGCGATCACCGCCGAGATGGTTGAGCGCGGCAATTGCAAGTGCTCAGCGGCGCGTGAAAAGCTCAGGCAATCCACCACGTGTAAAAAAATTTCCAGAGATTTAAGTCTATCCATAAGCGGGTAATTGTTCGTTTATTTTGGATAGTCTATCCAATTTTTATGGATTTATCTCGGAAAAATCGAACTATACAATGCACTCATCAATCAACCAGGGAGTGAAAAATGAGTTCAACTAGCTTAACAGAGCAAATCGTATTAATTACCGGTGGCGGTAAAAATCTCGGCGCAGCCTTGGCACGCCGCTTTGCCGAGCAAGGCGTGGCAGGTTTGGCCTTGCATTATCACAGTGCCGCAAGTCGTGCTGAAGCCGAACAAACCGCCGCTGAAATACAACAGCGTGGTACACCAGTGTTATTGGTGCAAGCCGATTTGCGCCAACCCGCGGCGATGGCTGAATTATTTAGTCAGACCAAACTCAAGTTTGGCCGTATCGATAGCGCGATCAATACCGTTGGCATGGTGTTAAAGAAGCCCATACTAGAGATTAGCGAAGCTGAATTCGATGCCATGTTAGCCATTAATACCAAGTCGGCATTTTTCTTTATACAGCAAGCGGGTCAGCATTTAGCCGATGGTGGCAAGATATGCAGCTTGACCACGTCCTTACTCGGCGCGTTTACCGGTTATTACTCAAGTTATGCTGGCGCCAAGGCCGCGGTTGAACATTACACCCGTGCCGCCGCCAAAGAATTTGCGGCGCGCCGGATTTCGGTCACCAGTGTCGCGCCTGGTCCTATGGATACACCTTTCTTTTATGCGCAAGAAAGCGCTGATGCGGTGGCGTATTTATCCAAAGCGGCTGCACTCAGTCCCTACACCGCGAGTGGTTTGACTGAAGTGCGCGATATCGTCAGCCTGATCAATTATTTGATTACCGATGGCTGGTGGATGACCGGGCAAACCTTGCTGGCGAATGGTGGTTTCACGACCAAATAAGCAAGCGCAGGCCAGACCTTGGTAGCTCAAGCGTAGATACTGATCTGTGTGCTTGTGCTACCGCCAAAGTCCTGGTAAGCGCGGCGTACTTTGTCTTGCGTGCTGGATGCGGTGTCGTTGGCCGCCTTGGTGCTGTTGTCGGTGGTGCCGCTCAGACTTTGGGCATTGAGTTCGGCCCGGGCTTGGGCTGCCAATTGTTGCGCTTGCGCGGCAACCGCGCGGTCGGGCCCAGACGGTTCTGCGGGGGCAAGGGCGGCAGCCTGGACTATCGCCGCTTTGGCCAGGGTTTCGGCTGGCGTGCGACCGGGTGAAACATCAATACTGACTTCGCCACCTATGGCGTAATTCACACCATCGGGGCCGCGCTGGTAGGTAAAGCTGGCACCAGAAGTGGCTAAGCCGCCGGCAGCAGCTAAGTGCGCCGCTTCATGCTGGCGCACTTCTAAGTCGCGCGCCTTGAGTTGCAGGACTTGCGCTTGTTGTTTTTCGCTGAGTTTGCCGGGGCTGGTGTTGCTGCTACTATTACTGGCTTGGCTGGTTTCCTCAGACTGAGTTGCGGTGCTGGTTTCTGCTGCGTTGGCAGTCGCGACATCGTTGCCCTTGCTGTTTTCTGTGCGCGTCACAGACTTGCTCTGGCCAGGGCTAGCCAGATAAGCAAAACTGGAACTGACAGCGCTTATATTCACGAGCTTCCTCACCAACACAGTGTGCGAGCGAAGTGCCCGCAGCTATCTTAAGTGTAGATGATTTCGCGCTCAGACTGAATTGAATAAGTGTAAAGGGTGTAAGGGCTGTAATAGCCAGAATAGATTCAGCTCGCTAAATCTTGCTCCAGCAAGCTCAGGGTTTGCTCCAGCCAGGCGATACGGCCTTGTTCAAAAGCAATCCCACCATTCAAAATTTGCAATTGCAAGGCCGCAGCACGCGACAAAGTTTTGGCGCTGAAGTCGCGTTCGCGTATGACTAAGTAATTGGCTAATTGTTGGCTATGTAATTCCAACAAGCGCTGCAGTTCGCCATTCAAGCCCAGCGGACCAATCGCGGCATCGGCACGCAATTTCAACATCAACTCATCACGCAAGGGCATGGCTTTGCTTGTGCTGGCCGCCCAGCGTTGTAATTCACTCACGCCCTCTGCCAGCACTTGATACTGGCGCATGCCTGCGCGCGCACCCGCGATGTCGGTGGCGCTAATCCAGCCCGCTAGTTCCATCTTGGCGAGTTCGCGGTAAATTTGCTGATGCGTGGCATGCCAGAAATAGGCAATCGACTTATCAAAGCGCCGCGCCAGTTCGTAGCCCGTACTGGGTTTTTCCAGGATGGATGTCAGCAAGGCATGGGGTAGGGACATGATAAAAATTTCTAGAGTAAGGGTTCAGCTTGTGGCGATTCTATATGCAACTGGTTGCATATTCAAATTTATTTCGCTATTCTGCCTGTCAGTAAAATTCGCCCGCAACTGGCGGGATCCCGTTGTAACTGACCTTTGCAGGCAGGCAACGCGCACACTGAAAGGATGATGATGAGCGCTTATCCCCACCTGACCCAGCCGCTTGATCTGGGTTTTACCACCTTGCCCAATCGCTTATTAATGGGTTCCATGCACGTTGGTTTAGAAGAAGTCGATAATGGCTTTGAACGCATGGCGGCGTTTTACGCTGAACGTGCGCGTGGCGGCGTAGGCTTGATGGTGACAGGTGGGATTGCGCCGAATGAACGTGGCCGCCCTATGCATGGTGGCGCGATGCTGACCACAGAGGCCGAAGCGGCGCATCATAAAATCGTCACCGACGCTGTGCATGCCGCAGGTGGCAAAATCGCCATGCAAATCTTGCATTTTGGTCGTTATTCTTACCAGCCAACGCTGGTCGCGCCCAGCGCCTTGCAAGCGCCCATCAACCCATTTAAACCACATGCTTTGACGACGGCAGAAGTCGAGCAAACTATTGCTGACTTTGTCCGTTGTGCCACACTGGCGCAGCAAGCAGGTTACGATGGCGTCGAAATCATGGGTTCAGAAGGTTATCTGATTAATGAGTTTATCGCTGCGCGCACCAATCAGCGCGACGATGAATGGGGTGGTAGTTACCAAAACCGTATCCGCTTCCCTTTAGAAATTATCCGTCGCACCCGTGCCGCAGTTGGCACCAATTTCATCATTATTTATCGCTTATCGATGCTGGATTTAGTCGAAGGCGGTTCGACTCAGCAAGAAGTCATAGAATTAGCGCAAGCGGTGGAACAAGCTGGTGCGACCCTGATCAACACCGGTATAGGCTGGCATGAAGCGCGCATTCCAACGATAGCGACTAAGGTGCCACGCGCCGCGTTTGCCTGGGTGACTAAGCAACTCAAGGGCAAGGTCGGGATACCACTGATTACCACCAACCGCATTAATAATCCTGAGCTGGCTGATGAATTGCTGCGCGATGGTTATGCTGACATGGTTTCGATGGCGCGGCCGCTCTTGGCTGATCCGCTGTTTATGCGCAAGGCTGAACAAGGCCGTGCCGATGAAATCAATACCTGTATCGCCTGTAATCAAGCTTGTCTCGATCACACCTTTGGCGGCAAATTAACCTCGTGTCTGGTGAATCCACGCGCTTGCCACGAAACCGAATTAGTCGATGCCCCGCTGACCCAGAAAAAACGTTTAGCCGTGGTCGGTGCTGGCCCGGCGGGTTTGAGTTTTGCCGTCACCGCAGCCCAGCGCGGTCACGAAGTCAGCTTATTTGATGCCGCCAGTGAGATCGGTGGTCAATTCAATATCGCCAAACAAGTGCCAGGCAAAGAAGAATTTTTTGAGACCATCCGTTATTTCAATAAACAACTGCAATTGAGCGGCGTGCGCCTGCATTTGAATACCAAGGTCAGCGCTGAAGATTTGCGCGAATTTGATGAAGTGATTTTAGCCACTGGCATCACCCCGCGTCGCCCGGCGATCGAAGGGATCGATCATCCTAAAGTTTTGAATTACCTCGAAGTCTTGCGCGATAAACGTGAAGTTGGTGCCAGGGTGGCGATTATTGGCGCTGGCGGCATAGGCTTTGACGTTGCCGAATACCTGACACAGCAAGGCGAAAGCGCGAGTTTAAATCCCACCCGTTTCTTTGCCGAATGGGGCGTGGATACCGCTTACCAGCAAGCGGGTGGCCTGTGCCAGGCGCAACCCGAAAAACCAGCGCGCCAGGTGGTGTTATTGCAGCGTAAAGCATCTAAGGTCGGTGATGGCTTGGGTAAAACTACAGGCTGGATCCATCGTACGGGCTTGAAACACCGTGGCGTCAAAATGCTGGCGGGTGTCAGCTATGACAAAATCGATGACGCGGGTTTGCATATCACGGTAGATGGGCAAAGCCAGGTTTTGCCGGTTGACCATGTCGTGATCTGTGCAGGGCAAGAACCACGTCGCGACTTGCAGCAGGCTTTGCAAGACTTGGGTAAAACCGTGCATTTAGTTGGTGGCGCCGATGTTGCCGCGGAACTCGATGCCAAACGTGCGATTAATCAAGGCACACGTTTAGCCGCACAAATCTGATCGGATTGCAGGCTGCTTGCACTAGGGTCTGTTGACGTTTGATCGAGTGTGCGAATGGCCTTAAACGCGTGACGGGCTAGGCGCAGCCCGCGCCGCAGTGTGATCACTGTAAGCGGGTTGCAACAACGCCCGGCGTGCGTTTAAGACCATTCCCTTCGGGTTCCTGCCAGAACCCACGCTGGACCGCGTTGCGCGGCTCGCAAAGGCCGCCAGCCTTTGCTTCGCCGTGCGCCTTGCCAGCCTGGGTTCTGGTAGGAACGCATCTCGCGATCAAACGTCAACGGACCCTAGCTTGCAGGCAGCCGCCTAACCCAGCATGGAGAAACTGAGATGACGCAATTGCATTCCGCCGCAGCACAAACCTTAGCGCAGTGGCATCAGATGGTGGCGCAGCGTGACTTAAGCGGTTTAGCCGCACTGATTGATGAGCAAGCCGTGTTTCGTTCACCCATGGCGTTTAAACCATATCTGGGTTCTACCGCCATGCAAATGGTGTTGCATACCGTGATCACGGTGTTTGAAGATTTCAATTATCACCGTGAATTTGTCAGTGCCGAAGGGGATAGCGTGGTGCTGGAATTTTCAGCGCGGGTCGGTGACAAGCAATTAAAAGGCATAGACATGCTGCGCTTTAATGAGCAAGGCAAGATCATAGAATTTGAAGTCATGATACGGCCTTTCTCTGCCTTGCAAGCACTGGGTCAGGAAATGGCACAAAAGCTGGCTCCCTTGATGGCGGCTTATCAAGCCAAAGGGTAAAGCAAGATCAGCCTGTACCAATAAAACAGGCTGGCTTAGCTCAGCCTGCTAGGCTGCCACCAGGTAATCAGGTGGGCGCCGACTGACTCCTGCGTCCCGCAATGAGTGACAGGGTTTTAGTCGATTTTTTTGGCGGGCAATTGCTGGCCATTTTGTAGTAGCGTCAAACCATTCACCTTGCCATTCGGATCGCGCTGAAAACGCAATTCCGCTTCCACCACTTTGTAAAAAAAGTGATCCTGCGCTTTGGCATAAATCGGTGCCGGACCTTGACCACTGAGCTGTGCGATCAATTGCTGAGCCTCAAGACGTATGTGAATTTTGATTTGCGGCGTCAATTCATAATGCCCCGCATACTGCATCAAAAGTTCAGGCGCCAGACTGATCTCTGTGCTGGCACTGGCGGCGACTTGTGCGAGTTTATTTGCGCGTTGCGTGACACCGTTTTGCAGTAATTCTAAGGCCGTGACCTTGCCATCGGCATCGCGTATAAAACGCAATTTTGCATCCACCACTTTATAGAAAAACAAATCCGCGCTTTCTGCATACACGGGGTAGGCAGATTGTCCGGTGAGTTGTGCTTGCAGGGTTTGATTTTTAAGCGTTAAGGTAAATTTTATCTGTGGCGTTAAGGCATAGCTGCCGAGGTAAGCCGATAAATCCTCGGGCTTGGTGTCAAGCGCGGCGCGGTGTTCGGGGTCATCGTAGTGCTGGGCATTAAGTAAGGCCAGTTGCGCAATATCGCTGACATCGCGGGCGGTATTGGTGACCACATACACCGCACGTTTTTTATCCGGTGAAAACGCCGCGTAACTCGCATACGAACCCGTCATGCCACCGTGGCCGTAGATAGTCTGGGCATTTTGCCGGCTAATGTGCCAGCCTAGCCCAATTTGCTCGTCGCCTCGTCCAGTTTTGCGCAAGGGCTGTTGCGCTAATTTGATGGCAAGTCCCATGGCATCGTTGCCAGGTGCTATTTGCTGTTTTAAATAGCGCATCATATCTTGCCCCGAACTACGAATCGCGCCAGCACCTGCAAGAACATCAAAGTCCCATTCTTGCGCGCTGGCCTGATTCGTTGCAGTTGGTTTCGCTTTGAGTGGATTGCTGGCCGAATTCGCATCGAGTGAACTGGCTTGCATACCCAGCGGTTTCAAGATGCGGGTTTGCAATAATTCGCCGTAACTGGTTTTGTGTGAATTGGCCAGCGCGTAGCCGAGCAAGCCATAGCCTAAATTCGAGTAACTATACGGGTGCTCAGTTGCTGCGCTTTTCTGATAGGTATACAGGTAAGCCGCGAGTTTGGCTTTGTCGTAGTCGGCATAGGGATTGCCCGGCTGCGCCGGTTGCATGTTGGCGGGTAAGCGCGGCAAGCCCGAGCTATGAGTCGCCAGTTGTTGCAAGGTGATGCTGTTTTTTTCTTGTGAACCGATAGGGAAGTCGAGTAAAAGCTGGACCGGGAAATTCAAATTCAAGCGCCCCTGTTGCAGCTCTTGCGCCAGCAATAAGGCGGTAAAGGTTTTGGTGATGGAACCGATTTCATACAAGGTGTGCTGATCTGGCAAGCGCAGGGTTTTGCCGGAGTCGGTTTCCAGATTGCCAAAGCCAAACCAGGCCGGGTTGGCATCGCGATTTAAATCGAGTACCCCGACCAGTAAGCTAGGGTAAGCTTGTTGCGACATGCGCTTAGCGATTAATTGTTGCGCCCCCTGACTGAGTTCAGGACTCGCTGCATGACAGTATGCGGTACTGAGGCTGAGCCAACTGCTGATCAGAATAAGAGTTTTTTTCATTGTGGTTACCAGTTAAGCGCCGAAAGCTTCGATTAAATTGTCCAGGCAGCACGACAAAAGCTGTTTAATTTGCATCTTAATCATACCACGCAATGCTCAGTTAAACGTAGTGCGCCCAGCCACTGTGGTGGTCAGCGCTGACTAAACTGGCTGTCCGGATTGAGCTGAGCACGGCTTAGCTCACGACGCCGCTGAGCATGCCGAGTAAGGGCAAAAAATGAAATGTTGATAGGCTGGAAACGCTGGTCTGGCTTGGGTTTTGCGGCAATTGCTCGGGAAAGGCGCATGCAGATTGCGTTACCAGCCACCCTTGAAAATAAGTCGGAATCGAGGGCGAATTGCTGGCCGTGCTTTGCGTTAGTCGTTATGCGTGAGCACGTCGTTTTAAAAACCGCATCAGGCCACCCAGTAGCGGTAATTTTTCATACAGCTCTTCGGCCACGTCCCAGTAATCGCGATGATAAATCACCCGGCCATCTTCGCCAAAACGCAGATGGCTGCTACCATGAATACTCAGTTTGTACTGAGGTTTTTTAAGTAAGCCAAATTCAAAGTCCCAGGTGATAAACGCCTGAGCACCTTGCAGCACATGGTCGCGTATCACAAAACGTGGTTCGGCTACTTGCAGATACATGCGTTGAAAAATAGCTTCAATCGCAGCAAGCCCACTGACTTCATTGAACGGGTCTTTGAACCAGGCATTCGCTTGATAATGCGCAGATAAATCCCGCACCGCTGCCGGTGAGAGTGTGGCGTAGAAATCGATTAAGCGTAGTAAGCTGGCGTGGTAATCAGGCATGGCGTCTCGAGCTGGTGTTTGCTGGATTATAAACCGGTGACTTTATGCAAGAGATAAAAATAACTGCGATAGGGTAGCAAGCGCGCCAGTCGCAAAAAATTCGTGAAGCGCTTAGGAAAATGTATGTGGAACTGACCCGCCTCCAAACCATCAACGATAGCACGTGCAGCGGTTTGGGTATCGATCAGGGCGGGCATTTTAAAGTCATTCTTTTCGGTCAGGCGAGTCGCGACAAAGCCTGGATTAATCAGATACACCGCCAGATTTTTTGGGTGCAAGTCGAAATACAAAGATTCACATAAGTTGATCAAGGCCGCCTTGCTCGGGCCATACACCAGCGCTTTGGGTAAACCGGAGTAACCCGCCACTGAGGCAACTATCCCTATCCCGCCCTGAGCCTGGCGGATTAATTGCGGCAAGACTAAATCCAGGCAGCGATAGACACCATGTAAATTGATGTCGAGTAATTGCTGTGCCTGTTGTAAATCAAAATCTTCAGCACGCATCGCCTGGTAATTGCCAGCGACGATTAAAACCAGATCAATCTGATCCCACTCGTGCATCAGGTGCTGGAAGGCCTGCTGTACACTCTGATTATCTTGCAAATCCAGTGCCAGCGCACGACTACCGGGCAACTCCTGGCTGAGTTGGCTCAAGGCTTCCAGGTTACGTGCTGACAAGGCCAGTTGCGCCCCTTGCTGTGCAAACTGACGCGCCAGTTCCGCACCTATGCCGGCAGAGGCGCCGATCAGCCAGATGCGCTTGCCACGCCAATCGCGTATGCAGGGATTTAAACGGCCAAACCACGAAAACATCGTCATTTCTTACTCCCTGGTTGGGATAAGCCTGCGCTTAAGATAGTTTGCGAAAAGCCAGCGTGACACTGCCAACTTCAAAGCCAAACTTGCGCAAAATGGCGCGGTTCAGCATGGTTTTATTGTCGATTAAAACCATGGTGTCGCTAAAATTAATCTGGTAGCTGGTGTTATCTACTGGCAGATCCAGCACGTATTGCCAATGCAACAGACTGCCGCTTTGCTGACCTTGTGCCACGCCAACCACATCATCGGCGCGACCTTCAAACTGGTTTTCGGCGACACTGCGTATCTTCCAGACCCGGCGTTGCTTACTGCCATCGCTGTAATTGAAATCTTCCACCAGCTCTCCCTGATCGCCTTGCCAGCTGGCTTGCATACGTACCGTAAAGCGCTTAATCACTTCACCCGAACGATTTTGGAACATACCCCAGGCTTCGACTTCACCATTGAAGTATTCACGTAAATCCAGGCGTGGTTGCTCGTCCCGGTAGCGACTTAAATCCGGGGTATGGCTACAGCCGCTCAGCAAGCTGAAGTTCAGGCTGAGTAGCGCTGCTGCAAACAGGCGGCGGTATTTGGTAATGGATGAAAAATTCATGATCAAGCTCCTTGCTTAGCCGAGATGCCTAATAAGCGCTGCCGTAAATCGGGGGCGCTGGTGCGTGGATCTAGCCAGATTGAGAGAAAGGCTTGCGCAAATTCGGGATCATCAATCAGCGCCAGCTTTTGTTGATTGCGATAAAACTGCAAACCTTTGCCGGGTAAATACAGCGCGCTTAATTGCTCGTCCTTTTTCACGTCGGGGAAGATTGCGATCATCTTTTCCAGCCATTGCTGATGCTGTTGTGGCTGACCCAGACCGAGTTGTTTAATTTCTTTGATACTGGCTTCGGCAATCCGTTTGCCTTGTAATTCGCGGCTGTAGCGAAGTTCCAGTGCAAAGCTGGGCCAGCTAGCAGGTTCTGCCAGTGCGCCAGGGCTCCATAAGCAAGCCTGATACAGCGCTAAACCCCACCAGCGATATTCACCTTGACCACTGCGTCTGGCCTGCGGCAGCTGGCTTTGCAAATACGCTGGAATACCCGCCTGTGGCTGGCACCAGGAGGCGGCGTTGTGCTGGCCAGCAGTATCACTGGCAAAGCTGGCTGGCGGCAGCGCGATTAAGCTTAGGCTGGTCGCGAGGCTGGCTATCAAAGGCAGCAGCGTGTTCATCTCAAATCCGCTGCAAGGTGATTTGCACGACATCGAGGTTATGCGCGCGGAAGCCCGCTTCGCAATACGCCAGATACATTTCCCAGGTGCGATTGAAGCGCGTATCGTAAGCAAGTTGTTCAAGCTCAGGCAGTTTTTGCAAATAACGTTCGCGCCAGTAAGCCAGCGTACGCGCATAATCGAGACCGAAGGGCAGGCAATTGCGCACCATAAAGCCATGGCGTGCCGCATAGTCGTGCAAAATTGGGATGGTGGGTAACATCCCGCCCGGGAAAATATATTGTTGAATAAAGTCGCTACCGCGTTGATAGCGTTCAAACAGTTCCGGCGCAATCACTATGCTTTGGATGCAGGCGCGACCACCCTGACGCAGATTGCGGGCCAGACAGGCAAAGTAGTCATCCCAGTATTCCTGGCCAACCGCTTCTATCATTTCTATCGACGCGATACCATCATATTCACCTGCGGTATCGCGGTAATCTTGTAAGCGAAAATCGCAGGCTGCTGCAGGCACTTGCTGTTGCAAACGCTGTTGCGCATAACTTAGTTGTTGTTGCGAGAGTGTGATGCCCGTCAGCTGATGGCCTTGTCTGGCCGCGAGTTCAGCGAAACCGCCCCAGCCACAACCGATTTCCAGCAGCTTACTGCCAGCAGGCAGATTGAGCTGATCGAGCACGCGCTGGTACTTGGCTAGTTGCGCTTGTTCCATACTCTGTTGTGGCATACTCGTATCAAACAAGGCACTGGAATAACTCATCGTCGTATCCAGCCAAAGCTGATAAAACGGATTGCCAATATCGTAATGAGCATGGATGTTTTTCTTGCTGCCGCGTTTATTATTGCGATTCAGTTTGTGCTTGAGTCCAAACCAGAGCCGGCCCCACCAGTTACCATAGATCAGGCTATCGAGGTGTTGACGATTGCGTATAAATAATTGCAGCAAATTGCTTAAATCGCGGCTAGTCCAGAGGCCATCGATATACGCTTCGCAAAAGCCGATGTCGCCATGCTTGATGCAGGCATTGAATACTTCCCAATCACGCAGTTGTAAATGCGCTGGCGCAAATTCGGGATGCGCTTTGCCAAAGACTAACTGGCTTTGATCGGGCAACTGCAGATGCAATTCACCAAATTGCAAATGCTTGAGTAAGTTCAGCGCGAGTTCGGTGCTACGACGCTGACTGCGACTTAAGCCCTGTAGTTGTGGCCGGCTGCTGCTTGCCGCGCTGAATTCGGTATAACTGGCTGGTAACGGATTCATTGACTGACCTCATTCACTGGGGGTAAGGGTTTGCTGAAAAATGGCACACGCTTCAACCACAGTTGCAAGGCATGCCAATGGATACGCCACACCACCGCCAGCGTCATGAAGGGATAGCGCCATAACGTGCTTAAAATGCGGCTATCATTTAGCGCCTCGGCTTTGCCATGTAACTGTGTCAATATCAAGGGGCCGTGGTGATCGTGGTAATGGATTTGTGCCTGGTAATGGCTGCCGCCATTGCTTGTCAAACGTTGCCGGAAGCGGAAGCGATAATGTCCCTGAACTTCACAAAACGGTGAGACATGAAATACTTTTTCGGCCTGGAATTCTGCATCGGCTGAATTGATTTGTGGATTGCGCAGTAAATAAAAATGCCGTTCGCCAAAGGTGTTATTCACTTCGCAAACGATGCAGGCCAGGCTGCCATCCTGACGCTGACAAAAATAAAACGAGACAGGATTGAACACATAGCCAAGCAAGCGTGGAAAACATTGCAACCAGACTTCACCGTCAGCATCATCCACGCCTTGTTGCTGCAGTAAATTATCGAGCCAGTCTAAGCTCGCGGTTTGGCCATCACCGTGATCGCGCTCAAAATGCGCCAGCAAATTCCAGCGATTCAGCGAAAACCAGCGCTGCCGTGTTGCCAGGCTCGGGTCCTGAGCTAAGCTGCGTAAAGGCAGGCGTAAATAAAACAAGGGATAGCGAAAGCCATGCCGTGCCGGACGTAAGCGCAAATGCATGACGTTGCCGTGTACCAGCTCGATCTGTGGCGCGCTGCTTTGCGCTACCGTTTTTGTGATGAGATCAGGCTCAGTCATAACGGACACCCAGGTTAAGCGGCATGGCGGGTCTGGGCGGCCATGCCAGCCGCCAGCAGATTAATTTGCTGCGCGACTTTTAAGCCCGATTTCAAACCATCTTCATGGAAACCGTAGCCAGTCCAGGCTCCTGCAAACCAAATGCCGCCATGCCCCTGTACCTCTCGCAGTGCTTGTTGTGCGGCTGGCGCTGCCGCGCCAAATACTGGATGGGCATAGTCAAAACGTGCTAATACCTTATCGGCGGCAGGCTCTTCAATCGGATTTAAGCTGACGATGACGGGCGTTTTAACTGGCAAAGCCTGTAATAAATTCAGCCAGTAGTGTACGCAAACACGTGGTTCTGTCGTACCCAGACTCTGATAATTCCAGGCGCTCCAGGCAATGCGCGCAGCGGGCAGACAACTGGCGTCAGTATGTAACACCGCGTAGTTAGCTTGATAAGGGATGGCATTCAAGATCGCTGTTTGTTGCGGCGTGGCTTGCGCTAATAAGGCGCTGCTTTGATCGCTGTGGCAGGCCAGCACAATCTGGTCGAAAGCAAATTCACCATCGGCACTGCACAAACGTGGGCGGTTGTGGCCGTCGCCAGGCAAGATGCGAGTAATGGCTGAGTTCAGGTATTTGTTGGGAATAGGTTCCAGTAATTTTTCTACATACTGGCGGGCGCCGCCCGGTACCGTGAACCAGCGTGGTCGCTGACTGATTTGCAAGAGGCCATGGTTATCGCAAAACCGGACAAAGCTCAGCAAAGGAAATTCCAGCATTTGCGCGGTCGGGCAAGACCAGATACAGGCAGCCATGGGCAATAAATACCAGTTGATGAAGTTTTGGCTGTAACCATGCTGGCTCAGATAATTACCCAGACTTAAGCCATGATCGACGCTGCCAGTGCGGGCTAATTTGGTGGCGGCCTGGTTAAAGCGCAAGATATCCTTCAACATCCACCAAAAGCCAGGGCGAAATAAGTTGGCTGGCTGGGCAAACACGGTGGCGAGATTGCTACCAGCCCATTCAAGGTTGCCGTGGCCTTGCTTGACCTTAACTGAGAATGACATGTCGGTCGCGATACTCGGCACTTTGAGTCCGGCAAACAAGGCAATTAATTCGGGATAAGTGCGTTCATTGAAAACCAAAAAACCGGTATCCACCGACAAATCCTGATCATCGACCCGAATATCGACGGTATTGGTATGGCCACCAAAATAATTATTCGCTTCAAACAAACTGACTTGATGACCAGCCAGGCTGAGTTTCCAGGCGCAACTCAAACCCGCGATTCCTGAACCAACGACAGCGATCTGCATAGAATTTTCCTTTGTACTGGCCAGTTATTTCTAAGTCGGAGACTGATTTAGCCGAAAAAGCTGCAAGCCGACTTGCTTAATTTCGCTGCAGACACGGCACTTATGCTCTAGAATATGACTATTAAATACAAAACGTGACTGCTCAGTCACAAAATATACTACAAAGTCAGGAAAAATGCAGGAAAACTTATGAAGTTTAAAATTCCTTTTAAAAAACAACAGTTTGATGCCAGGGAAGAAGCCATCATCGATGCTGTCAATCAGCTTTTATCGGAAAAAGGCTATGACTTAATGACCATGGACGATGTCGCAGATGCGGTTGGCATAGCCAAGGGCAGCCTTTACAAGCATTTCTCGTCGAAAGAGAAACTGGCGGCAGCCGCCATGGTGCGTTTGCTCAACGCGATCTTGGCTGAACTTGATAATTTGTCGGCGGAGTTGCCCGCCATTCAGCGCATACGACACATCCTGGCCTGGTCTTTGCGCTTGCGCATACAAGGTGGGGTACCGCATCTGCCTTCAACCAGTTCAGCTTTGCAGCGCAGCCTGATGCTGAATCTGGATTACATCAGCGTCGCTTTAAAGGTGAATAAACGCTTTTATCAAATGGCGCAACAGGCGCGCGAACAAGGTGCCGTTTCAGCCTCGATACCTGATGATGTGTTGGTGTACACCCTGTATGCACGTGCTTGTGACCCGACTATGGAGTTTTTATTGCGCGATAAGCGTTTAAGTCATGATGAAATCGTCAGTGCGATGGTGCAAGCGACTTTGGGCGGGATGGTGACGCATACGGGCCGGACTGAACTGGCCCTGGCTGACTAAGGCTAAGCAAGGTTGTGCTTAGCCTCAGCTGAGGGAGGATTAATCGCCAACTTTATCGGAAGGGAAGCGCAAAGAATCGCGCAACAAGTAGCCCATGGGCATATTCAGATTAACGTTTTTGGGTGGTATGGGCTTGGTGAACCAGCGGTCATACATTTTGTAAATTTCACCATCGTTGATCAAGCGTATCATTTCCGCATCAACCAGGCGTTTAAAGTCGGGATCGTCTTTACGGAACATTATCGAATACGGTTCTATCGACAAAGGTTCGCCGACGATGGCATAGGCCGCAGGGTTTTTGGATTCAGCCTTTAAGCTATACAGTAACACGTCATCCATAGGGAAAGCATCCGCCTTGCCTTGCTCTACCAAAGTAAACGAGGCTAAATCGCTGTCACCTTCGAGTAACTTGATATTCAGAGAAATGGTGTTGGCGCGATCATCCAGTAGCTTCACGGTGGTGGTACTTTTCGTGGTGACTACGGTGCGGTTACGTAAGTGCACCCAGGTTTTAATGCCGCTATCAGCCTTTACCAGTGCCCGTACGCTGGAGAAAAAATGCGGTATGGTGAAACCATATTTTTTACGGCGTTCGGCGTTATTTGTGGTGCTGCCGCATTCCAGATCAATTTTATCTTCGAGTAATGCAGAAAAGCGCGTCGCCGAATCGACCGGGACGTATTGAATTTTCAAGGCAGGAAGTTTGAGTTCTTTCTTAATCGCATCACCGATACGATGACAAATATCGATGGAATAACCTTGCGCTTGTTTATTTTGATCAGTAAAAGAAAATGGGGCAGTTTCCCTGACCCCGATTAACAAGGTCTGAGACTTTTTGATTTTGCCCAGAGTATCACCCGCAAAAGCAGACCAACTGCAGCCCAGACTGGCCAAAATCATGAAGTGAAGGACCTGTTTTTTCATAGACAACCTCGTATGCTAAGTTTTGCAAGCCACACTATACAAAGAGCGGCGCGGCTTGTCTGTTTGACGTTGCGCTAAACGAACATTTATTCTGTAAGAATCTGTTTGTAATCAGACCAGTCGAAAATAAATATATGGCTAGATTGATAAGTTATTAGCGGCTGAATTTAATTAAATTTACTATTCGAGTAAATTGCTTAGTTATTATTGGTTAAAATCGATTTTTTTCGGATAAATGCTTGATCTGTTGCGGCCAGATGGGCTTCAATCTTCACCTTGGTTTAAGACCAGCTTAGGTTGGGCCAGGTGGGCGCTGGCGCAACGTCAAGGTAATGTTGCGCCAGTTTGGAGTAGGCCCAACACGAATGATGGGCTGGCTTATAGTCTAAGGTATTGCGATTATTTCGCCAACGCTTGTTCGATTTTTTGAATTAAAGCTTGGTCTTCAGGCGTAGTGGTGCTGGCAAACGCGGCAACAACCTGACCGCGCCGGTCTATCAGGTATTTGTAAAAATTCCATTTTGGCCGGGTGCCGCTGGCTTGCACTAATTGCTTATAAAACGCACTGGCGTCATCACCACTGACGACGGTCTTGGCAAACATGGGAAACTTAACGCCGTAGGTGTTATAGCAAAAGTCAGCAATTTCTTTCGCTGTTCCGGGCTCTTGCTTGCCAAAGTCATTGGATGGAAAACCCAGGATAACTAAACCTTGATTTTGGTACTTGGCATACAAGGCTTCCAAGCCCTGGTATTGTTTAGTGAATCCGCAATAACTGGCGGTATTTACGACCAACACTACTTTACCAGCGTACTGACAGAGGTTTTGTGGACTCTCGTCTTGTAAGCGGGCAAATTGATGTTGCAAAATCGTTGGGCAGCTCGTACCTGTCTGAGGCTTATCAGCCGCCAGCGCAGCGCTGCCAGTCAGCAAGAATGCCGCCGCCAGTATCAGAGATTTAATTAACATAGTAACTCCATCACAAAGAATAAACAGGGCTGATTGAATTCAGGCTCCAGCGCCTGGTTCTGTCTTACCTTAAGGCGACAGGCTTTTGACTGAGCGCCAGGTCAGCCTCATTTTACTTAAGTCCGCTTAATCTAAATAGTTGGGCAAGCTGTTGCACAATTTCCAGTACGCTAGACTCGCTCATGCGCAGGCAGGAAATTTGAAAATAAGTAGAAATAAAAAATGCTGTACTTGATTTCAGTAATCTCGTTTCGCTTTAGGCGGTACAATAGCACAGACTTGCTTTCGCCACGCTCGTGTGGTGAAAAAGTACGCCGCCTTATTTCTGGCGAGGCGCAGATTAGCTCGTGGTAGCGCGAGTGTCAGGTATGCAAATGCTGTTGCAGCCATTGCTGCAATTGCGCTGCACTCAGGGCACCGCTAATTCTTGCGATTTCCTGACCGGCTTGAAATAACAGTGTGGTTGGAATGGAGCGGATACTGTAGCGGGCCGAAAATCCTGGGTTAGCATCGCTATCCATTTTTACAAAGCGTAAACCAGTCTGAGCTTGTGCGACTTGCGCAAATTGCGGCGCATAAGATTTACAAGGGCCACACCAGGCCGCCCAGCAATCGACTACCACTGGTGCTTCTGTGTGTTCGAGGTAGCGAAAGATACTTTCGTCATTCAGGCTGATGGCCTGATGTGGTGCGATCTCCGCAGCACATTTGCCACACACCGGATGTTGGCTTAAGCGTTCAGCGGGGACGCGATTTTTCGCACCACAAGCAGGGCAAATTAAATGCATAGAACTTCCTTGAACTAGCAATAAAACCGTAAAAATTACTCGCTGGTACGCAAGCCAACTTTACGTAAGATGCGCTCCATTAAACACCATTTGCTCACACCACTTTGCAGTAAGTTGGCACCGACGAAGGCGGTGAACCAAAGCCAACCCCGGTGCATAAAGAACGGACTGGATTCTACACCTAAAGCTAATGAAATTAAGATAAAACTGCCTGCGATAATACGGGTAAGTTGCCAGGATCCCATGATGTACTCCTAAAGTGTTGATTAAAAAATTAAGGCTATGTTTGCGCACGATGTTGTTGGCGATAGGTCCAGAAATACAGCAAAGGAATCACCAGCAAGGTCAGTACCGTCGACACCAGAATGCCAAAAATCAGCGAAATCGCTAAGCCATTGAAGATAGGGTCATCCAGAATGAAGAAGGCCCCGGCCATCGCTGCCAATGCGGTTAAGGCGATAGGCTGAGCGCGCGTCGCGGCGGAACTGATAACCGCTTGCGCAAAGTCCATGCCTTGCTGTACTTGCAGTTCGATGAAATCCACCAGCAAGATGGAATTGCGGACGATGATGCCCGCTAAGGCGATCATGCCTATCATCGAGGTCGCGGTGTATTGCGCACCAAGTAAGGCGTGGCCAGGCATGACACCGATGATGGTCAATGGAATCGGTGCCATGATGATTAAAGGCGTTAGATAAGAACCAAATTGCGCCACCACCAGCAAATAAATCAAGACCAGGCCAACCGCATACGCCGCCCCCATGTCACGGAAGGTTTCATAGGTAATTTGCCATTCACCATCCCATTTCAGACTGATGCCGCGATAGGGATCGCTGGGGGGCTGAATAAAATATTCCTGGATCGCACCACCTGGCACGGCCAGTTTTTGGATAGGCTGACGTAAAGCAAACATGCCATACAAGGGACTGTCGAGACCATTATCTGCCGCCATATCGGCCACCACCATGGTGACAGGCAGTAAGTCTTTGTGCCAGATCGCAGGGTCGTTCTGATCGGACTGCGTGCTTAGCATTTCACCCAGCGGAATTAATTTTCCATTGCCAGCGCGCACCGGTAAGTTAAATAACTCCGTGGTTTCGCCGCGGCTGTTATCGGCCAACATCAAGGTAACCGGAACCGGGTACTTGGAAAAATCATGCAAATAGCTGACTGCTTCACCGCTTAAACCCATGCGCAAGTTGCTGACGATATCGGCCTGTGCCACCCCTTGCAGCGCCGCTTTTTGTCTATCCACGTTGAACATCTGGCGTGGCCCGGTGGCAGGATCGGAAGTGTCGAGGTCGACAATGCCGGCGGTTTTTTGAAAGACTTGCTGGACCTGGCGTGCCGCGACGCGGCGGCTGGCATCGTCAGGGCCATAAATTTCTGCGACGATGGGTGCTAACACGGGTGGCCCTGGCGGCACTTCCACCACTTTGACGCGGGCTTGATAACGCGCCGCGATTTTTTGCAAGGCAGGCCGCAGTTGCAGCGCAATCGCATGGCTTTGTTGCTGGCGTTGCTGCTTGCCCAGCAAATTCACCTGAATATCGCCGAGCTGTGGGCCGCTGCGTAATTCATATTGACGCACTAAACCATTGAAGTTAATCGGTGCGCTATTGCCGACATAAATTTGCCAGTTCTGTACTTCGGGCAAGCGCGCAATTTCGGCCGACATTTCTTGCAAGACCACATTGGTTTTTTCCAGCGCAGTACCTGCTGGCATATCGAGTATTACCTGAAATTCGGATTTATTATCAAATGGCAGCATCTTTAACACCACCAGGCCACCCATCGGTAACGCGACCGAAATCGCGATTAGAACCGCCAATCCCAGGCCCAGCTTGAGGCTGTTAGCGCGCGCACGCGCTTGCAATAAAAACGGTGCAAACAAAGTTTGAAAGAAGCTGTTTAAGCGCCGCGCGAGCTTGCTCGTCGGTTGTGCAGAGTCTTCGTCAGCCGGTTGTTGCGGATGGTGTTTCAACCAGCGCAAAGCTAACCAGGGCGTCAGGATGAAGGCAATCGCCAGCGAGATCAGCATGCCCATTGAAGCGTTGATGGGAATGGGGCTCATATAGGGGCCCATCAAGCCACTGACGAAGGCCATAGGCAAAAGTGCTGCGATCACGGTAAGGGTTGCCAGTATGGTCGGGCCACCGACCTCATCAACTGCGCCGGGAATTAAATCGCGCAAGCTTTTTGCTGGATAGAGCAGACTATGACGATGGATGTTTTCCACCACCACAATCGCGTCATCCACCAAGATGCCGATAGAAAAAATCAGGGCAAACAAGGACACCCGGTTTAAGGTAAAGCCCCAGGCCCAGGATGCAAACAAGGTGACGGTTAAGGTTAAGGCCACAGCGATGCCAACGATTAATGCTTCGCGTCGTCCCAGCGTTAAAAATACCAAGGCCACCACCGAGGCGGTGGCAAACAATAATTTCTGTATCAGCTTTTGCGCTTTGTCGTTTGCCGTTGCGCCATAGTTACGCGTAATTTCTACGCTGACAGCTTCGGGTATCACGGTATTTTGCAGCTGTGCTAAACGCTGGCTCAGCGCTTCAGCAACCTTGACCGCATTTTCACCGGGCTTTTTGGTGATCGCCATGCTGATCGCCGGCACTTCGTGGAATTTTCCCTGGGCGGTTTTTTCACCATACCAGACATAGTTTTTGGCAGGTAAAGCGCCATCGATGATTTTCGCGACATCGCGCAAGTACACGGGTTTGCCATTTTGCACCGCCAGCACCAGGGCCGCCACTTCATCGGCATTGCTTAAGAAGGGCCCGGCTTGCAAACTGATGCTGAGATTGTTTTGCACCAGCTCGCCCACTGGCATACCCAGATTAGCAGACTGTATGGTTTGCCGTATGCTGGTCAGGCTGATCCCGGCGCTTTGCATGCTGGCAGGATCAAGCTCGACCCGGATCGCGCGACCAGGGCCGCCGACGGTACTGACATCGCGCGTACCGGGAACCCGTTTTAATTCTTGCTCAAGCGCGTGTGCCACTTGCTGCAAATCCAGCGGGCTGGAATTGCTGGCGCTGGCTTTATGATGCAAACTCAGCGTCACGACTGGCACGTCATCAATGCCTTTGGCGCGGATAATGGGTTCGCCCACGCCCAGTGTGGCAGGCAACCAGTTTTTATGCGCGGCTGCAGTGTCATGCAAGCGCACAATCGCTTCACTGCGTGGCACGCCGACTTTAAATTGTATAGTCAGAACGCTGACCCCGGCTTGCGACAAACTCATCACATGTTCAACCCCGGCCATGCGCGAAAATACTTGTTCGGCTGGGCCAGACACGCTTTGCTCGACTTGTTTGGGGCTGGCGCCAGGGAAGGGAATGATGACATTTGCCATGGTCACGTCGATTTGTGGTTCTTCTTCACGGGGCGTTACTGCGACGGCAAATATCCCCAAAAGCAGCGCGACCAAGGCCAGTAAAGGCGTGATACGGGCTTGTAAAAAGAATGCCGCAATGCGTCCGGCCAGCCCCATTTTGTTGGCGGCTGCGCTGGGCATGCCAGGGTGTAGTTCAGGCTTCATACCGACTCCGGCTTATGGGTTGGCGTGCTGAGTGCTGCGTGCTGCGGCAATCGGCTCTAAGGCGATTTTTTCCTGGCCCAGCAAGCCACTCAAGACCTGCACTTGCTGCCCCTGAGTTTTGCCCAGGCGCACCTGCCGCAAACGAAATTCCTCAGGCTTGATTTGCACATAAACTGCCGTCAATTCGCCGCGATGCACCACCGCAGCTTGCGGTATCCAGATTTGCGCAGCATTTGCCGCAGCCTTGCTGGCTTCGGCAGGGCTATCAGCACGTAGCGGCAAACTCAGTTTGCCAGCCTGCCCTGGACTCAGCGCCGTGATACCCGCCGGCAAAGCCACGCGGACCGTGACGGTGCGGCTTTGCGGATCAACCGCCGGTAAAACTTGCAGGCGCAAGGCCGCTGCGGCTGCGGCACTTAAACCCTGGATCGACTGATTTTCAGCCTGAATGTCAACCTGATTTTGAGTCCGATTTAGTGCCAGCTGCGGTGCCTGATCTGTCAGCAAGCGTTGCGCGATACTTTCGGGGATTTGCGCGCTCAAGCGCAAGGCACTGGGATCATACAAACTCAGCAAAGGCTGACCTGGATTGGCACTGTCACCGAGGCTGACCAGCACTTGTGCCACCACGCCATTAAATGGCGCTTTGATGCTATGCAATGCGGTTTGGGCCTGCATGCTGGCGAGCTGTGCCTGTAAGGCTTTAACCTGGGCATCAGCTGCTTTGAGTTGCGCACTGCTTTGATCGAGTGCCGATTGGCTCAGGTAATTTTTCTTAAACAAGAGCTGAGCGCGCTCAAATTCGCTGCGTGCCACTGCGGCCTGGGCCTGGGTTTGTGCGAGTTGTGCCTGACTTGCCGCCAATTGTTGTTGCACCACCGAGGTATCGACGCTGAGCAAGGCACTGCCTGCACTGACTTTATCACCGGCGACGACGGCTAGCCGGGTAATCCGGCCCGCCACCTGACTACTGATTTTGGCATCGCGCACCGCCTCCACCACCGCATCGGCCACAAACACGCCGGGTTTTTGACTGGCACTGACTTGCCAGACTGGGATGGCCGCTTCGGCCGCTGGCACAGAAGGCGCATAACCAAAGGCACTGAGCACGAGCAGCAGGCTGGCTAAGCGCCAATCAGGCTGCCAAAGCAGGGGAATAAATCGGGACATGACACAACTCCTGTATGAGGTCGCTACGATGCAAAGAATGAGGTTTAGTTACGCACTGAAGCCAACTGTTGCGCTAATTAGGCTAGCGGGTGTGGCTGACTCAGTTCAGATTCAGCCCAGGCCCGGATTCGCTAGTACGCTGAGATCAGGCTTTGCCAAAATTTTAGCTTGAATTAATTCGCTTAAAATCATAATATAACTACATAGCTATATACGCAAGTGAAAATTAAAAATTTACGGTGGCGACTTGGAAAATTTAACTAATCTTTATCAAAACAAGAGCTTAGCTGAGACTCGCTGTGTCCGGACTATCAGGCTTCAGTGGCGTCTCCTACGTAGAGAACACTGCACAACTGTGGTGAGCGTTCAAAGTTGAAGTCGAAAAGCGCACCCGTGCCAGGGCACAGCGAGCATCGCAGGCTTCAACGTTGGCCGCGCACTAGCTGGTGCCGAGGTCTCAATTAGAAAATTTTGCGAGTGCGGCAGTAGCCGAATCTCATCGTAGTTACGGAAAAAAGATAAAGCAGGAAAATTTATGGCAATGACGATTAATGATGAGGCTGCACTCGAGCAGCTGGCCGGCTATTTCAAAGCCTTATCTGAGCCGCTGCGTTTAAAACTGTTGCAAGCCTTGCGCTTGCAAGCGCGCAATGTCAACGACTTAACCCGCTTAGTCGGCACCAGTCAAGCCAATGTTTCCAAGCATTTAAGTGTGTTATGCCAGGCGGGGATACTCAAGCGCAGTAATCAGGGTAACCACGTCTATTACGACATCGCCGATCCCAGTACGTATCAACTCTGCGATCTGGTCTGTGGTCAGTTGGCAAGTAATTTACAAGCCCGTGTCACGAGTTTGATGGCGCAGCAAGATTAGCAGCCTGTAGTACTTAGGACTAATCGGCTGCAAAATCCACGGCTCGGCCCCTATTTCGCCGCCTGTTTGGTCACTATCTCGATATTGACGTCGCCAAGCAGACAAAAATTGTACTGCCGCAGCGATATTCGCTTCGATACCCTAAGTGCTACAGGCGGCTAGCTCGAAATTCGTATTCTTGTCGGTGGTTTTCAACGTGTGGCTGGAAACGCCCTATCCATGCGGGTTTTCAGCGTGCAGGCTGGAAAGGCGCATGAATAGGGCGTGTTGGGCTGGTATTTAGATCGATCTCAACTTATTTGTTGTGGCAGTAGGCTTAGTCAAGCGGTGTTTCAAGTTGCTGTTCCCACTCGGCGGCCCAGTCACGCAAGGGATCGAGTGTGCCCATCAGAGATAGTCCTAATGCCGTGAGTTGATAACCCTCGCTGGAGGAATAAATTAATTGTGCAACCGTTAAATGCTTAATTCTGTCATTCAAAACCGAGGGTGACATGGCGTCGCAACGTTCTTGCAAAGCCCTGAAACTCTGAGCGCCGCTGCGTAATTCCCAGAGTATCCGCATGATCCATTTTTTCCCCAGCAAATCAAACACCGCCATCAAGGCGACGCCGGAATTTGAACCCCTGACTTTATTCTTAGGTAATGGTGTCTGCATTTTGCTTGCGCTTCTAAAAAAGTAGCGGTATAGTTCGCTACGAAATAAGTAGCATTCTATCGTGATTTTCTTTATCAAGCGAGGCCAACATGTTTTTAGTCGATATGCAGTTTCAGGACTTGGCAAAAATTACCCCGGAACTTACTGCACAACATCGCAGTTATCTGCAGCAGCAATACCAATCTGGCCAACTCTTATTTGGCGGCCGCAAAGTGCCACGAACCGGCGGCATACTGATTTCCAGACACGCCAGTGTCACTGAATTGCAGCAAGTATTAGAGGCCGATCCGTTTCGTTTAAGTGGCGCCGTCAGTTACACCATTACTGAGTTTGTGCCTGTTATGGCAGCTGACGAGTATGCGAATTTGCTGGCCTCTTAAAACGAATCGGGGAGGCGCTTTGCAAATCGTGAACACGATGATTCATTCAGCGTTCAAGTGGCTTAAGCTAGCCTAACAACTGTGGAGCTTAGCAGTCATGACTTCCGTCAGATTACTGAATGCCTGAGGTTTGATCAGGCACCCTTAAATTGGCATATTGTGGTAGTTGGTAGGCCAGTAGCCGCTATCGCAGCCAGCCCCAAAATAAAAACTCAACGTCAGCGCACGAATGAACAAGGGCTGACTTCACTACGCGACATCGGAGTTCATCTTTTAATCGCGAAGAATGGAGGGAGGAATTCAATAATCTTTCCCAATTGGCAACCTGCAAAATGGTAAGATGCTGTTTTAATAATTGATGCCAGTGAACTATAGCATGATGATAATTTTTCTTATTGAGCGATGGACTATGCATTTGTACCGATTGAAATACTACCCGCTTGTTGTGATGTTAGTCTTGTCTGTGAGTTCTGCATTGGCTAGTGACACTCAGCAAAATCGTGAGCAACATCATTTGCGTTTTATTAGCGCCAAAACTTTACCAGCTAATGCCAAAGGCGTATTGTTTCACCGCGATGTCAACCCACTAGAGACTTACCTCCCCTTGGGTGAGGAGTGGATTTTACTCAGACATAAGCCTTGGTCGCTTAGTGCGAAAAGCTTCATGATGGAGGACACAAAAAGCAAGCGCAGACTTGAATTAGAAATTAAAAAAATTAATCTGGATTTTGCCTTGGGCCGTAAAAATGGCCAGCGCTTTGTGCAACTTACTAAAGAAGTGCCAGACGAATGTTTTAACAACTATAAGAACTCGCCGGTAATGGCGTGTGCATTGATAGATAGTCTTAAACGATTTCCTGAGAGCGTGAACCGCTTGATAGAGCAAGGCCAGCTTGAGGATATTACCCAATACGTACACCAGCAACATGGCTTATTTCGTATCGAAGCAAAAGAGGGTTTTAAAATAAAACATCGATACCGTCTTAGCCTTCAAGCTGAATTAAATAATTACCAGCGTGCTGGAAAATTAGATGAAGTAGTAATTTCAACGTTGCCAGCAGAACGACAAAGTCAGCTAATTTCGCAGGACGCGGAATTCCATGCAACGCCAGCACCGTTTGAGTTTGAAGCGGGGCCAGAAATCAGGCCGGATACCAGTCAGCGATACCGGATTCAGACACGTGGCCCAATGAACGAGCGCAAACTTGATCTGCCTGCAGAAATCGAATGTAAACGCAGTACTAGTGTGTATGCACAAGACCTCGACTTGATAGTGCCATCGGCATACCAGACATATTCCCCAGCGCTTCTGACGTTCTGGCAAGTTAAAGATAGTGAAGGAAAGTTTCTGTATTTTTCCTATGTGTCGGATAGTTGCACAGGGCGCCGTCTGGGCGATAGCGAACTACCACGTGGCCAGCAAATCGTGCATACACGTATCAGTAATCCCACCAGCAAAGTAGTGCGGGTAGTTACAGGTTTGCTAGAGTTTGATGATGATTTTCAAGTTAGTGACGAAATACGAATCGATTTAAAACCTTAGGCAAACCTGGTGCTAGTGGCGAGACCTTATGCACACAGCGAATTGGCTGAATTCAGCTTTGTGTAAATTCCCGTGACAATGATTAAAATTAGCTGGTATCGATCTGTTGATCTGCCAGCTAGTGACTTCGTTTGAACTGGCAAAACTTAGGGTAATTCGCCACTACAAAAATTACATGAGTTAAGCGCTCTTCTAGACTAGTGTTAATAGCAAGAGGTGAGCACTTTAGGGCCATCTGCGCTAATTAAAATCATGTGACTAAAGGCCACCGAAGGCATGCGCTGCTTTTCGATAACTGTCCAATTGTTATCAGCGAGCTTTTCCTGAGGTTTTGTTGGATGTCCTAAGACCAGTAAAGAAATTAGCGTTCCCACAGATAAGATATAGTCCTGAGCTATTAGTCCGGTTGGTAAGACCAACTGGGGTAGCATCATAGGTTCTTTGCCAATTAAGTGCCCCACAAAACTGCGCGATAAAACGATGCCTTCAGCTTTTGCTAAGTCATCGAGTGCGGTCACTATCGTTGAAATTCGGGTTCCCGGCGTGCAGATTTTGCTTGTCTTAGTCAGATTGAGCAAGTCTGTTTCGTTGCAGTGAACCAGGCTTCGATCTCCGAAGTAGTACGGGCTGCTAGGTCTTTGTCGCTATTCCGTTTACAATCGCGTATCTAACCTGGCTTCTCCGCATTATGAGTGATTTTGAACGTAAATTTTGTAGCCGCGCCCAGCTCGCTGAGCGCGTTGCCCAATTACCGCAACCCGTTGTCATGACCAATGGGGTGTTTGATATTTTGCATCGCGGTCATGTCACTTATCTGGCACAGGCACGAGCCTTAGGCGCTGCGCTGGTGGTGGCCGTGAATACCGATGCTTCCGTAAAGCGCCTGGGTAAAGGTGATGACCGGCCTATCAATAGCGAAGAAGATCGTATGGCCTTATTAGCTGCACTCGAAGCGGTGGATTTGGTGGTGTTGTTTGATGAAGATACGGCATTGGAAGTGGTGAGTGCAGCGCACCCGGATATCTATGTCAAAGGTGGTGATTACCAGATGCACGCCATTCCTGAAGGGCAGGCGGTGTTGGCCTGGGGTGGCGCGGTTCAAGCGATACCATTTGAATTTGCGCGCTCGACCACCAGTCTGTTGAAAAAAGTCAGGCAGCAAAGTCAGTGAGTTCGAGCCTCCAGCGCTGGCGCTATCTGCCGCCAGCGAGGAGTAACACCGCGCTACTCTGGCGTTTTTTCAGCGCGGTTTTGCTTTTGCCGCGCCAGGAATAAATAGGCTTCAAACTCGCGTGGTGGTAAGGGTTTGGCAAACAAATAACCTTGTGCATAATCGCAAGCTGCAGCTTTCAAAATATCAGCCTGAGCCTGAGTTTCCACACCTTCCGCTACCACTTTTAAACCAAGCTTATGAGCCATCATGATAATCGCTTCAGTCAGTGCAGTGTCATTCGAATTTTGGCTTAAATCGCGAATAAAGGAGCGATCAATTTTGAGATAGTCGATGTCGAACTTTTGCAAATAAGAGAGTGACGAATAGCCCGTACCAAAATCATCGAGTGCGACATGCATACCCGCATCGCGGAATTGCAAAAGTTTTTGGCTGACCTGGGGATTGGTATCCAATAACATGCCCTCAGTAATTTCTATGGTGATAGCCTGACCGGGCAATTCCAGATCACGCATGCGTTGTATCCAGTTTTGATAACGACTGATATCGGCTTGAAATTCAATGGGCGATTGATTGATGCTGATTTGAAATTCGGGTAAATGTAAATTGCGCCAGCGCTTGACCCAATACGTCGCTTGTTCAAAGACCCACTCACCAATTGCGTGGATTAAGCCACTGGTTTCCGCAATTGGTATGAAAACAGCGGGACTGATATAGCCACCTTTTTCATCGGGCCAACGTATCAGGGCTTCTGCTTTACGTATTACGCCATCACTCAGGCGTATGATGGGTTGAAAGTGTAAGGCTAGTTTTTTTTCGGCGATGGCACTGCGCAATTCATTGGTAATGCGCATGCGATTTAATGCGGCTGTCTGTAGGCCTGGATTGAAGTGACTGAAGCGATTCCGACCACTGTTTTTCGCCGCATACATTGCTTGATCGGCATGTTTAATTAAGTCTTCTAAGTTGTCCGCATCGCGTGGGTATAAGGTAATGCCTATGCTGGCAGACAAATATACTTCCTGATTGGCCAATAAAAAAGGTTCACTGAGTTTTTGTATGATTTTGGCTGCGACTTTTTCAACGGTGCAGGCATCGCTTTGATTGGGCATCGATACGGTAAACTCATCCCCACCCAGGCGGGCTACGGTATCAGCTGCTCTGACTGAGCCTCGTATGCGCTGCGCCGCTTCTATCAATAAGGCGTCGCCTATTGCATGCCCTAAAGTGTCATTGACTTCCTTAAAGAAATCCAAATCAATAAACAGTACAGCCAGTATGGAGTGTGTGCGTCGCGCAGTGCGCAAATCCTGATTTAACCGGTCATAAAATAAACGCCGATTCGGCAACAGCGTCAACGTATCGATATTCGCTTGTTGCCAGATGATGGTTTCATTATTTTTGCGCTCCGAGATATCGAGTACCGTTCCAAGAAAGCGCACAGGCTGGCCATCTTTATCACGCTCAACAATCGATCCGACCGATAATGTCCAACACCAGTCGCCATTTGCTTTTTTTTGCCGGAACTCGGCACGAAATTCTTCTTTTTTATTGGCAATGTAATCTCGGTAAGCTTGTTTGACTAGCTCCAGATCATCCGGGTGTATGCGCTTGAACCAGGCTGCGACAGATTCCTCAAAGTTGGCATACTGATAACCCAGCATTTCTGTGTATTCGGGGTTGACAATAGCTTTGCCCGTGCGCACGTCGACATCGTACAAACCCTGATGCGTGGCCGATAATGCCATGCGCAGTCGTGACTCACTTTCCAGGACGGCTGCTTCAGCGCGCTTACGATCCGAAATATCGGTGTGCGTTCCGATTACACGTAGCGGCTTACCGTCGGCATCGCGTTCGATCACCGTGCCACGCGTGAGTATCCATTTCCATTCGCCATTTTTGCATAGTACGCGATGCTCGTTCATGTAGATCGGGGTGTAGCCATCAAAATGAGCCTGGCGGTCATACTCCATTTGTTTCAAATCATCGGGGTGGGTGCGCCGGTCAAGTTCTTCTGACATGTCGGCAATTTCGTCGGCCTTAAAGCCATAAATTTCTTTGAGCCGGTCCGATAAAATTTCCACGCCCGTTTGTGGATACCAATCCCAGACCCCATCGCCCGAACTTTCTAAAGCCAGACGCCAGCGTTGTTCATTTAAACGTAACTGGCGTTCGGTTTCAAGTTGACTCGAAATGTCTTGTATTACGGCATAACAACCATCAATTTGCGCTTGACGATTGATAGCTGGAATTAGCTGCACTGCAACATCGCGTGTGCCGCCAAATTGATAGGGCAACGTCGCCTGATAGCTAAGCTCTTGCCCAGACAATGCTTGTTCCAGATGATGTTTAACTTTAGCAAAGCTCTCTGTTCCGATCACGTCGATCAGCTTGCGGCCTATAATCTGTTCGGGGGATAAATCAAACCAAAGTTGGTAGCACTGATTGGCATAACGGTAGACGTACTCGTTGTCGATATAGGCTATGCATAAGGGCATAGCATCGATTAATCGAAACAATTTTTCAGGATCTTGTGCGAATAGCCAATCTTTCATTTCACACCTGGTAGTTAGAGCAAGCAGCTTTGCAGTACTGGCGGTCATTACTGCATTTTCTTGCTTGCAAGCCAGATATGCAAGGTTTAACTGCCACCCAGGAATCCCTGTTGTCGCCATGCTTCATAGACAACGATAGCCACGGTATTCGATAGGTTTAAACTACGGTTGTCAGGGCGCATGGGTAAGCGTATGCGTTGTGTTGTCGGGAAGGAGTTTCGCAAATCGGGCGCTAAACCTCGTGTTTCTGCGCCAAAAACAAAATAATCACCAGGCTTAAAACTTTGTTCAGCGAAAACTCCCGAGCCATGAGTTGTTAAAGCAAACAGGCGATCATGGGGAGGTTGTTGTTGAGCGATAAAGCTATCCCAATCTTTATGCACCAACATCGAGGCGTATTCGTGGTAATCCAGGCCAGCACGCCGCATTTTCGCGTCGTCGAGTGGAAAACCCAAGGGTTCGATTAAGTGCAATTGAACCCCTGCATTCGCGCACAAGCGTATGATATTGCCAGTATTTGGTGGGATTTCAGGTTCAACTAAAACGACGTGGAACAAAATAACTCCTGACTTAATGAGTATGGGTTGAAAGTGGTGTGCGCGCCAAAACATAAACGGTGATCTGACTGGCGCCGAAAAGTTTTAGCATTGTAGCGATTTCATTTAAACTTGCACCAGTTGTCATGACGTCATCGACCAATCCTATGTGCTTACCGCTTATCTGCGTAAGATAGGCCAGATTAAGACTAAAGGCTGCTTTTACATTCTTTTTTCTATCCTGATAATTTAAACGGCTTTGCGGCAAGGTATCTTTCTCTCGAAGTATCAGATCGGGGATATAGCGGCGTGCCAGTTTGGGGGCCAGATGACGTGCGATTTCTGCGGCTTGATTATAACCACGTTCGGCCAGCCTTTGCGGGCTTAACGGGACGGCGCTGAGTAGCTCGGGTAAAATAGTCGGCTTGTGCGCAAGTATGGCGCGATGTAGTAAATCAGCAAACGCTTTTCCCAGGGCCAGCTGCTGTGCAAATTTAAAGGCAAGCAAAAGTTGATCTTGTGGTGCCGCATAGTCGAAGGCACAAATCGTTTGATCAAATGCCGGTGTTTCCTTAATACAATTGACGCAAAGTGAGTGCGTGCTAAGACTGCCTAGGGTTAATGCACAGCGTTGGCAACGCAGCTCAGGAATAACTTGTAGATAACGCTGTCTGCAGGTTAGGCAAATGATCTCCGAATTGCTGTGATAGCAAAGCAGACAGGTATTTGGTAATAAGCATGCAAAAAATCGCTTTGCTAAAACTGGGAAAATGGCGCCGGATTTCGTCATAAAAATAGAGCGTTAGTGCGATTAAGATTGTCAATATAGTCAAGATTCACCGGAGAATCTGAAATTTTTGTCGGCGTTATTCCTTTTGAGCAGCGCCTTTGGATGATGTATGAGTAAATTAAGTGCGCCTATCGATCAGGCCGCGGTCAAACGAAGTTTTACCAAACCAGAAAAAACTGAGCCCACCAATTTTATCCGGCGCGAAATTGCTGCTCGCATGGCCGAACGACTTGATTTGATTAAGCTTCAGCCTAAGGTGATTGTGGATGCCGGATGCGGCGCTGGTGCCGATTTGTTGCGCTTGCAAGATCGCTATGCCGATTCTCGTGTGATCGGCATTGATGCCTCGGCGGGCATGCTGGCTCAAGCTGCCGCGTTGCTCAGTCAAAATCAATTAGCTTTGACCCGCCTTATGCCTAAATGGTTAGGCAAGGCGCTACAAGGTGGGCCCGATATCGAGCTCAGTTGCGCCGATTTTGCACGCACTCCCTTGACCTCACAAAGTGTGGACTTTGTCTGGTCAAATCTGGCTTTGCTTTGGCATGCGCAACCTGACCTGGTGTTTGCTGAATGGCGCCGGATCTTGCAAGTGGATGGCTTGTTAATGTTTTCCAGCTTCGGCCCCGATACCTTTATCGAAGTGCGTCAGGCTTTTGTTGCGGTCGACGACTATCCGCATACTTTGCCATTTGTCGATATGCATGATTTGGGGGATATGCTGGTGCACGCTGGCTTCAGTACGCCAGTTATGGATATGGAAAAAATTTACCTGACTTACCAAGAGCCTGAGCAATTATTACGTGAAGTGGCGGCCTTTGGTGGCAATCCCTTATTAAGCAAACGCCAGGGTTTGCTCGGCAAACAGGCCTGGCAGCAGGTGTTGCAAGCTTTAAATGCACAGCGTAAAACCGATGGACGTTTGCATCTGACCCTGGAAGTAATTTATGGTCATGCGTTTCGGGCACCTGATCGTAAAACAGCGAGTGGCGAAAGTATTATTCAATTTGACGCCTTGCGCAAACCACCTGGTTCTCGTTTAAGTTAAGTCAGATCAGACTCAGGTGTCTGAATTCTGAACCCTGAGCTTATTGAAAAAGTCAACAGTGTGTGTAGAAACAACTCTTTGTTTTTACACATCAGACTGCTTGTCAGCGAGGGCAGTCTGATAATCTTAATGTAAATCAACAAACTATAAAAAATGCTGCAAAGCAAGGTGAGAATTTCCCGGGTTTTTGCGTAAGATCAGCATTGTCGCAACTGTATTCTGCTTGCTCAGGTTTGCGGCTTCGCTTTATACTCTTCACGCTTTATAAGTTGTTAGCACAGATACTAAGTCTTATAAATATTGCTGGCTGGCAACGGGTTCGAAAATCAAACCGGGTTTTTGGGGAAAACATGAAACTTGCTAAGCGATACACATCGTTCATGCTGGCGGCTACCCTGTGCGCAGCTGGGATGCCTGTCTGGGCCGTGAATGATAGTCAGGGTGGGCCAGCAGTACGTCAATTAAATTTACAAGCACCTGTCACAAAAATAGCTGAAGATATTTATTCGATTCACAACATGATGTTGGGAATCTGTCTGGCCATTTTTGTCGCCGTCTTTGGGGTAATGTTTTACTCCATACTGAAACACCGTAAATCCGTTGGTCATAAAGCCGCGACTTTCCATGAAAGCACCGCCGTTGAAATTGCGTGGACAGTTGTGCCATTTATTATCGTTATTTTCATGGCCTTGCCTGCGACCAAAACCGTGGTCGCCATGAAAGATACCTCGAATGCTGACTTGACAATCAAAGTGACGGGCATGCAATGGAAGTGGGGTTATGAATACCTTAAAGGTGACGGTGCAGGTATCAGCTTTCTTTCAACCTTGGCCACACCGCGCACCGCCGTCGGAGCACCTGGCGTTGAACCTACTTCAGCCCGCAGCGATAATTATTTGCTTGAAGTCGACAATGAAGTGGTCGTGCCCGTAGGTAAAAAAGTGCGCCTGATTACTACCGCTAACGACGTTATTCACTCCTGGACTATTCCCGCGTTTGGTGTAAAGCAAGATGCGATCCCTGGTTTTGTACGCGATGCCTGGTTTAAGGCCGAAAAAGTGGGTACTTATCGTGGTCAGTGTGTTGAATTGTGTGGCAAAGAACACGCCTTCATGCCTATCGTCGTCAAAGTTGTGTCAGAAGCCGACTACAAAACCTGGGCCGATGGCAAACTCAAAGAAATGGCTGCAAAGGCTGATGATCCAAATAAAACCTGGACCATCGATGAGTTAAAACAGCGCGGCGAAAAAATTTATACCGCCAATTGCGCGGTCTGCCATCAAGCCAATGGTAAAGGTGTGCCAGGTGCATTTGCCGCACTCGATGGTTCTGCCGTGGTACAAGGACCTAAATCGGCGCAATTACAGCTAGTTTTAAACGGCAAAAATGCTATGCCAGCTTGGAAATCTACCTTGTCGGAGACGGAAATCGCCGCAGTGATTACGTACACCCGGAATTCCTGGTCGAATAAAGCCGAAGAAAATATCGTCCAGCCAGCCGAAGTCGTGGCCGCGCGTAAATAACGCGTATTGTACAGATACAGGAGATTATGATGAGCAGCACAACTATCGATCACGCTCACGAGCATGACCACGCGCACGATCATCCACATGGCTGGCAGCGCTGGTTGTTTGCAACCAACCATAAAGACATAGGTACTTTGTATTTATGGTTTTCTTTCACCATGTTGCTGGCTGGTGGGGTAATGGCACTGATGATACGCAGTGAATTATTTCAACCCGGTTTGCAAATTGTTCAGCCTGAATTTTTCAATCAGCTGACCACTATGCATGGTCTGGTGATGGTGTTTGGCGCAATTATGCCCGCCTTCGTCGGTTTGGCGAACTGGATGATACCGCTGCAAATCGGTGCTTCAGACATGGCCTTCGCCCGCATGAATAACTTTTCATTCTGGTTAATGCCACCAGCTGCTTTGTTGTTGATGGGTTCATTCTTTGTACCTGGTGGCGCGACTGCTGCTGGCTGGACCTTGTATGCGCCGTTGTCGACGCAAATGGGTCCCGGCATGGATATGGCGATTTTTGCTGTGCACATCATGGGTGCCTCATCGATCATGGGCTCGATCAATATCATCACCACGATCTTGAATATGCGTGCCCCCGGCATGACACTCATGAAAATGCCGATGTTTTGCTGGACCTGGTTGATCACCGCCTATTTGTTGATAGCCGTGATGCCTGTGTTAGCGGGTGCGATCACCATGACTCTGACCGATCGTCACTTTGGTACCTCGTTCTTTAATGCTGCTGGTGGCGGTGACCCGGTGATGTACCAGCATATCTTCTGGTTCTTTGGTCACCCCGAAGTCTATATCATGATTTTGCCAGCTTTCGGCATTGTCTCGCAAATCGTCCCAGCTTTTTCACGCAAACCTTTGTTTGGTTACGCCTCTATGGTGTATGCGACAGCCTCGATCGCGATCTTGTCGTTTATCGTCTGGGCTCACCATATGTTCACGACCGGTATGCCTGTGACTGCGCAGTTATTTTTCATGTACGCCACCATGCTGATTTCGGTACCAACCGGTGTCAAAGTGTTCAACTGGGTTGCGACCATGTGGAAAGGTTCCATGACGTTTGAAACCCCGATGTTGTTCGCAGTCGGCTTCATTTTCGTGTTCACCATGGGGGGCTTTACCGGCTTGATTCTGGCGGTGACGCCTATCGATATCCAATTGCAAGATACCTATTACGTGGTAGCGCATTTCCACTATGTTTTGGTGGCGGGTTCCTTATTCTCTCTGTTCGCGGCCTTCTATTACTGGGGACCGAAGTGGACCGGATTTATGTATAGCGAAACTCGCGGGCAAATCCATTTCTGGGGTTCCCTGATCAGTTTTAACATTACCTTCTTCCCTATGCATTTCCTGGGCTTAGCTGGTATGCCACGTCGCTACGCTGATTATCCAGCGCAATTTACCGACTGGAATATGGTGGCAACCGTGGGTGCCTTTGGTTTTGGTCTGATGCAAGTCTATTTCTTGTTGTTCGTGGTATTGCCTTCGATTAAAGGTGGTAAAGCAGCGGAAGCAAAACCATGGGATGGCGCGGAAGGCTTGGAATGGACGGTACCAAGTCCTGCCCCATTCCATACCTTTGAAGAACCCCCTGAGTTCAAATAATAGGAGGCCGCTTGGTGACAAGCGGCGCAATTATGGAAAAAGCCAAGAAAACTGCAAACATTCGTACTGCCTTGATCTTATTGAGTATTGTGCTGGCATTTTTCGTTGGCATAATTATCAAACGCAGTTTGCTCTCTTGATATGTCAGAACCATCCAAACCAGAAAACCAGGTAAGTAAGCCAGGCGTATTGCTGGAAAATGGCAATATGCTTGGCAAATTACTCGTGGTAGCGTTAGTCATGTTCGGGTTTGGTTATGCGCTGGTACCGATTTACAAGCAAATTTGCGAGTTAACAGGTATCAATAATTTGAACAGCAAAGAAGCGGAAGTCAGTAATACTCAGGTTGATAAACAGCGTTGGATTACTGTCGAATTTGATGCGAATGCACAAGGACCCTGGCGTTTCCGACCGACGGTAAATAGTTTGCGTGTGCATCCTGGCGAAATGGCGCAGGTTATGTATGAAGTGGTTAATCAGCAGTCGTATCAAATGGATGCGCAGGCGATTCCTAGTTATGCGCCGCAGCAAGCCGGTAACTATTTTAAAAAGATGGAGTGTTTTTGCTTTAAGCAACAAACATTGGCTGCAAATCAGGCAAAACAAATGCCTGTGGTGTTTTACATTGATCCTGCAATACCGAAAGACGTCAGTACTATCACGTTGTCCTACACTTTTTTCGAAGTGAATGGCAAGAAAGTCGCGACTAAGTAATGAGCTCAGATTTGAAACAAGCAGTTAAGCGTAAGGCTTCATTTTTGACGACGATGAAAGCGGTTTTGTGGTCATTTTTGGGAATACGCAAAAAGCAAGGCTACGAGCAAGACGCTGCGCAATTAAACCCTGTGCATGTGATTATTGCGGGTCTGATAGCTGCGTTAGTGTTTGTGTTCTCGCTCATCGCAATAGTGAAATACGTTGTTGCGCAGTAAGTCTGCGAGGAACAACGAGCTTCAAATCTATGCAATAAGCTGACAGCAAAATGCCAATTGCTGTTAAGAGTTAGGCCTAATAATAATTGTAACAGGAGGTGGAAATGAGTTCTCAACACGCTAAGGCACCTTATTACTTTGTGCCTGGACCATCGAAGTGGCCAGTGTTAGCCGGTACTTCTTTGTTAATAACCATGCTGGGTGCATCAGCCTGGGTGAATCAGCTGTCCTGGGGTTCTTACCTCAACTTTTTAGGCATCGCATTAACACTGATCGTCTTGTATAACTGGTTTGGTGAAGCAATTGCGGAATCCGAGGGCGGGAAATACAGCGACCGTATCGATGTCTCGTTTCGCTGGAGTATGAGTTGGTTCATTTTTTCTGAAGTGATGTTTTTCGCTGCCTTCTTTGGCGCACTGTATTACGCACGCAGTATTTCTATGCCATGGCTGGCCGACCTGGATCACAAAGTACTCTGGCCTGATTTCACGGCACATTGGGGTGGTACAGGGCCTGCCGGGACTGTCGAAAAATTTCAGGTGATGGGGCCATTTCCTATCCCGACAATTAACACGGCTTTATTGCTGACTTCCGGTGTGACACTGACTATCTCGCATCATGCGATACGTGCCGGCAAACGCGCAGCTACAGCATTCTGGTTATTTGCCACGATATTGCTGGGTGCAGTATTCATGGGCTTTCAAGCTTATGAATATATCCATGCATACAGTGAATTAAATCTGAAATTAACATCCGGTATTTATGGTTCGACCTTCTTCATGCTGACAGGCTTCCACGGTTTCCATGTCACGATGGGGGCGATTATGCTGAGCGTGGTGTTGTACCGTGTCTTGAAGGGGCATTTCACCGCAGAACGCCATTTCGCCTTTGAGGGTGCCGCCTGGTACTGGCACTTTGTTGACGTAGTCTGGTTAGGTTTATACGTTGTAGTGTACTGGATGTAAGCCTGTTGATTTTACTGAAAAGCCGCAGCTTACTGCGGCTTTTATTTTTATCACAGGCAAGTTAACTGGCTGGTGAATAGCGCACACGAGCGTGTGACTGCTTAGACTGGCGATGGAAACAGCTGCTAGCTGTCCAGCGTTGCGCGTTTAATGTAAGCCGGTTGGACGTATCCAGCCCATATAATTGGCCAGTAATAAGAGTAGAAACAAGCTGACAGAAATACCCACGCGCAAAGCTAACGAATAAACTGTGCGATTACTTTTTCCTTTGTCGCGCATCAGAAAGAAAAGCGCAGAACCCATGCTAAGAATAATCGCCAGGAAGGCAAAACCAATAATTAAATTCATAGTCGATTACAATACCCGCTGAAAAAATTTTCACCACTTAGCTGATCTGAAGGTGCTGTCTGTTAAATTACCCAGACTGATTCGCTCCCTAAGCAGTTTACTCTACTTTGCATGCAAATCCGATTTCAAAACAGACTATGGCCATTAATCGCTACGCTGATTTTAGTCGTCAGCGGGATCGCACTGGCACAGTGGCAAAGCCGTCGCGCCATCGAAAAAGAGACGATTTTTAAAGCCATACAGGCGGCTTCACAAGCGCCCTTGCGTGAAGTCATGGCGAGCAGTTTGCACGAGCTGCCACCCGCTTACAGTCGTATCAAATTACGTGGCGAGTTTATGCGCAATCAGGATATTTACCTGGATAACCGTCCGCTGGCACAACAAGCAGGTTATCAGATTTTAACCCCATTTCGTATCAGTCAGACTGATCAATACGTTATGGTATTGCGCGGCTGGCATAGCCGCGATGCGCGGGACAGGACAAAGCTGTATAAATTGCCGGCGATGGCTGGAGAAATAGAAATTCAAGGTATGATCTTGCCGCACTTACAGCGTGTCATGCAGTTAGCCACAGATGGGCCAGTCAAAGCGGGTGAGTTGCGGCAAAATTTAGTGTTAGGGCAAGTGGCTCAGCAACTAGGAATACAATTGCAGCCGTTTATTTTAGCGCAAGAAAATACCCCAGCCTCGGGCTTGCGTGATGTCGTCGTGGTGCCTGAGAATCAGGCCGATAAACATCGTGGTTATGCCTTTCAATGGTATGGTTTAAGTTTCATGGCTTTACTCTTTTATTTTGTGACTGGAATTCGTCGTGCAAGCAGCTCAAACTCAAACTCCTAAGGCACCGGGCAAGCCCTGGAAACTTTTTTTAGTGCTGGCAGTTTGTGCCGCGCCGATGTTGCTGTCCTACTTTTTTTACTACGTAGTTAAACCAGAGGGGCGCACTAATTACGGTAGCCTGCTTGACCCACGGCATCATCCTCTGCCAGTTTTAAAAAGTCAGGAACTCGGTAGCCAAAAGCTTCGCGAATTAGCGGAGTTAAAGGGCAAATGGGTTTTACTGGTCAGCGCAGGTGGCGCTTGCGAGCAACGCTGTCAAACCAATCTCTATCACTTACGTCAGGTCCGTACCGCATTAGGTAAAGAAATGCAGCGAGTCGAGCGGGTTTGGTTTATTACGGATCAAGTCCACCCAATTGATCCGGTATTGCAGCAATTTGCTGGCACACATATGTGGCGCACTGAGCCAGCACGCCTTAGTCAGTGGTTACCGGTTGAGCCTGGTTCGAAATTTGACGAACATATTTATTTACTCGATCCGTTGGGAAATTTGATGATGCGTTTTCCCAAGGAGGCGGATCCGGCTAAGGTGAAAAAAGACCTGAGTAAATTGCTTAAGGCCTCGGCGATTGGTTGATTGAAAGACGAAATTATGTGGCTACAACTGGCAATTACCGGGATTTGCTTTGCACTGATACCTGCAGCGATTATTTTGTTTTCCAGTGAAGCGAATAAGCAAAGAAAGCTCGTCCACATTACGCTGGCGTTAACTTTTGAATTAATCATGTTTGGGGCGTTTACGCGCTTAACGGATTCGGGGCTGGGTTGCCCGGATTGGCCAGGGTGTTTTGGTAAAGCTAACCCCTGGCAATCGCATGCCGAAATCAAAGCTGCTGAAATTGCGATGCCAACTGGTCCTGTAACCGTGCAAAAGGCCTGGATAGAAATGGTGCACCGATATTTGGCTATGGCGGTAGGCTTGCTGATTTTGATACAGGCGGCCTGGGCTTGGACCAAGCATAGCCGCCGCAGCCATTCACCATTCTGGCCCAGTGTGTTGTTATTCGCAGTGTGCCTGCAAGGGGCGTTTGGCGCCTGGACGGTGACGTTGAAGCTACAGCCAATAATCGTGACTGGCCATTTATTATTGGGTATGATTTTACTGGCGCTGCTCAGTTTTGAGCGCGATCAGTTCGCCGAATGGCGCGGTAGCTTGGCTTTAGCTAGCCTGCGGCGTCCCGCGCAATTGGGCATGATAATTTTGTTTGTCCAGATCGCGCTGGGCGCCTGGGTTAGTACCAACTACGCGCCTTTGGCTTGCCAGGGATTCCCCTTGTGTAATGGTCAGCTTGTGCCCGAGATGGATTGGGGGCATGGGTTTTATCTGTGGCGGCAATTGGGAGTGACGGCAGAGGGCGACTTTTTACCGTTTAATGCCTTGGTTGCTGTGCATTGGTTGCATCGGAGTTTTGCGTATTTAGTCGCCGTGTATCTGGGTTATCTGGTTTGGCGGCTCTGGCAACATGCTGAAATGCGTAAACTGGCGCACTATCTTGCTGCCGCATTGATCGCCCAGATTGTCCTTGGCATTGCTACTGTTATATTTTCCTGGCCCTTATTCATCGCGGTTTTACATAACGGTGGTGCAGCGATGCTCGTGTTAGTAATGAGCATGTTAAACTACCGGGTTGCTGCAATTAAACCGTCCACCTGATCATGACTAGCCTAAGCCTGCCATCAAATCGCTTTTCCCAATACTGGGCATTAACCAAGCCGCGCGTAACCCAATTGGCGGTGTTTTGTGCAGTGATCGGTATGTTTCTGGCGACGCCAGAATTACCCTCCTGGCATAGTGTGCTTGCGGGTAGCCTGGGGATCTGGTTAATGGCAAGTGGGGCTTTTGCGGTGAACTGTCTGGTGGAAAAAGAAATTGATGCACGTATGGCACGCACTGCACGCCGGGCCACTGCACAAGGCGAAATCACGGTATTGCAGACCTTGATTTTTTCTGGTGTATTGGGGGGAGCTGGCGCCTGGGTTTTATATGTGCTGGTTAACCCCTTGACGATGTGGCTGACCATGGCGACCTTCGTTGGCTATGCGATTATTTATACCTTGATATTAAAACCTGCGACGCCACAGAACATTGTGATAGGCGGTTTATCTGGTGCTATGCCGCCCGCCTTGGGCTGGGCCGCGGTTGCGAATGACGTACCTATGCAAGCGTGGTTGCTGGTATTAATTATTTTTATCTGGACACCACCGCATTTCTGGGCGCTGGCTATGTACCGACGTGATGATTACGCGCGTTCAGGTCTTCCTATGCTGCCTGTTACGCATGGTCCAGAAATTACCCGTTTCCACATTTGGCTCTATACTATTGCGTTGGTGGCAACAACCATGCTGCCATTTGCGGTAAAAATGAGTGGCTTGATTTACCTGGTCAGTGCGAGTGTATTGGGCGGTATTTTTTTGTGGTATTCCTGGCAAGTATATCGCCATTACAATGATGTGATTGCACGTAAAACCTTTGCGTATTCCATTATTTATTTATCGCTATTATTTTTAGCCTTATTGGTGGATCACTACATCAAATTATGAAAATCTTCCGTTTACTAGGAGTGGTATTACTCAGCCTGGCTTTATTTGCTTGCGCAAAAAGCGGGGAAAAATTTACCAATACAGATTTAACGGGTTTGGACTATGCAAAAGAATTCAGTCTGACCGATCATCATGGCAAGCCGCGCAATCTCAGTGATTTTCGCGGAAAATTGGTGGTGATGTTTTTTGGTTATACGCAGTGCCCCGATGTATGTCCGACGACCATGTCAGAAATGGCTGCGGTCATGAAAGCGTTGGGGCCCGATGCCGAGAAAGTGCAAGTTCTGTTTGTCACCGTCGATCCTGAGCGCGATACACAAGCCTTGCTGGCTGCCTATGTGCCTAATTTTGATGCGCGATTTTTAGGCCTGTACGGGGATTTGGCGGCAACAGCAAAAGTGGCAAAAGAATTTAAAGTGTTTTACCAAAAAGTGCCCAGTAAAAATTCCGCACATTACACCATGGACCACACTGCAGGGTCTTATGTGTTTGATACACAAGGGCGTATACGCTTGTTTTTACGCCATGGTCAGGGGCCGGATGGCATCGTGCATGATTTAAAGATCTTGTTAAAGCAGTAAATTTGGGCGAATTATGAGTTTGATCACAGCCAATCTTGATCCCATGCTACAGGCTGGGTCAGGTTTGGCGGCAAGGTATTTTTGTTGGCAAGCCTGGCGACAGATACCTTGGATGAAATGGCGCGCACCTACCGTATTTTCTGCCTGGTGCGCCAGTGTGATCGTTCTGGTTTTGCTCTGGCGTATGCGCATCCCGATCTTGCAAGGAGTAGAACTGCATTTGCTGGGGCTCGCACTTTATTGCCTGATGTTTGCCAGACCCCTGGCTACGCTAGGTATCGCAACCGCTGTAATGGCATACACCCTGGAGTATCAAGGTAATTGGCGAAATCTTGGGGTGAATATACTGCTCTTTGCAGTATTCCCAGCTTGGCTCAGTGCGGCCTTATTAGATTGGAGCCGACGCTTTTTGCCGCGCCATTTATTCGTATTTTTACTAGGAAATGGCTTTTTCTTTACGGTATTGGTGAATGCCAGTGTCGCCCTGCTGAGTTTGCTTACGTATAAGTTAATCCCACCCTATCGTGGCGTAGCTGCCGATGCCTATGCCTATGCCTTACTACTAAGTTGGGGCGAGGCATTTCTTAGTGGTTTTCTGATAACCATCTTTACGATTTACCGACCTGAATGGGTCTTAAGCTTCGATGATCAGATTTATCTAAGCCCGAATAATTAAACCAAATCTGGCTCACATCAGGTAACAAAAGAATCTTCGAAAAATATAGCCATATTGGAAAATTTTGTTAGAATCCCGCGATTGTTAAAAATTGTGGGATCTATGCGTTTTCAATTTGTGGAAGGTTTGCGTGCATTAGCAGCATTTTGGGTGATGTTAGGTCACGCTTATTTGTTTGCCTATGGTTGGATCGATCGTAAAGATTGGTATTTGCTGCCATTGAATATTTTTCAATACCTGCATTTTGCCGTAGTAGTGTTTCTGGTAATTTCTGGATTCTGCCTCGGCTCATCCGTTTTTTTCAACAAGGCGCAACGCCAGCAAAGCTATGCGAACTATTTGAAAGCTCGCGCCTTACGGATCTTGCCGCCCTATTACGCTGCCTTAATCCTGATTTTACTGGTGAATGCATTTATTCCAGTAATTGAATGGGGACGCGTGCCCTCAGGTTTGACGCCAACTATCGAGTCAGACGTGTTTTGGACCAACTTTTTACTATTGCAAGACATATTCCCTCAACATAATCGCATCAACGGGCCATTCTGGAGTATTGCGGTGGAATGGCATATCTATTTCATTTTCCCACTGTTTTTGTTGCTACTCAGACGTTGGGGTTGGCCAGTAATGCTGATTGGCGGGCTCTTACTCGGGACAGGATTAACCTGGTTAAATTTTCATCCGGAAGCCTGGTCCAATCCTTATAATTTGACGCTATTTAAGCCGCCCTATTTTGTGATTCTCTTCGTGAGTGGGGTGTTGGCCGCGTATTTTGTGGCGCACTATCAGAATCGGCCAGTTCCAAAGCCGGTGCTTGCAGCACATATAGGTATTGCCGCCTTTTTTGGACTGTTATTGTTTGTTTTAATTACTAAGTACCCAATACATGATCAAACAAGCGCGATGCAATTTTTTGCGCAAACTCACAAGTCGGATTTGGCTCTGGGGGTAATTACTGCGCAATTGCTCGCCTTTTTGGCGCTCAGTCCCAAGCAAGGACTTACCCGCTTGCTGAGCTTGGGGGGATTGAGAAATATTGGTGCTTATTCTTATTCACTGTATTTGATTCATATCCCGATTCAGTCGATTTTGTATAAAAAGACCTTAGAAATGAATTTCCCTGGCATGACTGAGGATGGGGTTTTCTTTATATTGACGGTGCCTGGCACTTTGCTGTGTATGGTGCTTGCGTATGGTTTTGCAAATTGTTTTGAAACCCGGAATTGGCAAGTTGTCTTGAAAACCATCTTGTTAAGTGTCCAGGGTAAGCGCCTGGCGCAATAAAAAATCCCCCTGAGTCAGGGGGATATGCTTGCTTGATTACTCGTTTATTTTTTGCCACCCAGGGTGCGATTCAAGTGCAAGACCGCGAGCGAGCATGCAGCACCCGAAAGTAAGTAAAGGCTAACATACGCTAAACCAAAGTGTGCCGATAAACCTAAGGCGACTAAAGGCGCAAAACCAGCGCCGACCAGCCAAGCCAAATCGGCTGTTAAGGCCGCGCCGGTGTAGCGGTATTTGGCTGGGAAGTTGGCAGTAACCGCACCAGCAGCCTGGCCATAGGATAAGCCCAGCAAAATAAAGCCAAAGAACAAGAAAATATTTTCACCTTGCTCGCCAGATTTCATAAGAGTTGGAATCAGTGCGCTAAATAAGCCTATCATTACTGCCAGTGTGCCCAAGGTATTGCGACGCCCCAATTTGTCAGCGATTACCCCGGAGAAGACGACAGCCATCGCCATCACCACAGCTAAACCAACTTGCATATATAAAAACTCGCTGAGATCGCGATGCGAATATAAGGCAATCCAGGAAAGTGGGAATACCGTTACCAGGTGGAATAAGGCATAACTGGCGAGTGCGGCCAGTGCGCCGATTATTACGTTACGGCCTTGCGAACTCATTAATTCGATAACGTTCACAGGTTGTAATTCACGATCTTCCAGCAAGTGCGTGTATTCGTCGGTGGAGATCAGGCGCAAACGGGCAAACAAGGCAACAACGTTAATCGCAAAAGCGACATAAAACGGATAGCGCCAACCCCAGTCAAGGAAGTCGTTACTGTTCATTTCACCAAGCATGTAAGCGAACATTGCCGCTGCCAGGAAAAAGCCAAAGGGGGCGCCCAGTTGCCCTAACATCGCGTACCAACCACGTTTATCTTCCGGTGCGCTGAGTGCTAATAGCGATGGCAAACCATCCCATGAACCACCCAAGGCAATACCTTGCCCTATGCGTAACACAGCCAGAAATAAAATGGCTTTTTCACCAATTTGCGCATAACTGGGCAAGAAGGCGATACAGGCTGTGGAAAACCCCAATAACACCAGCGCCACTATCAGTTTGGCTTCGCGGCCATAGCGTTGTTGAATTTCCATAAACACCATAGTTCCTAGAGGTCGGGCTAAGAACGCAAAGGAAAAAATGGTAAACGCGTAAAGCGTGCCTTCAAGTGGGGCTAAAAAAGGAAAGTAGACTTTAGGAAAGACTAAAACTGAGGCGATGGCATAAACAAAGAAATCAAAATATTCAGAAGCGCGGCCTATCACCACGCCAATTGCGATTTCGCCAGGAGCCACACTATAGGGTTTTTCAGATGCTGAGGGATTTTCCGAAGGGAGCGGTGTTGCATTATCGGAAAGACCAGCGTTTGAGCCAGAAGCGATATACATAGTTGTCTCCATCTTTGTGGTTTTTATTTGCACAGCTTGTACTATCCTTGAGCAACAGCACAAGGCAGGACACTGTCCAAGTTGAAGAAGACGAATTGAACTTCCTGATCAGGCAGACCATGGCAGGACAATTGGTCCACTTCGTATAAGACCATCTTGTACTATCCCTCAGTAAACCTCAAGGGTAGGACAAAACGTCCAATCGCTAACGCCACTTGGTCAGTGTACATTACCACGTTTTTTCGTTTAGACTGGACTTTTCTGCATGTATTCTCGATTAGCTCGTCGCGGATTACTTTTGTTATCCGCAGCACTGATGGCTGGATGCAACACAATTGTGATGAATCCATCAGGCGATATAGCTGCTCAGCAGAGCAAGCTGATTGTCATTTCAACATTTTTGATGTTGTTGATCATCGTTCCGGTGATATTTTTAACTCTGTTTTTTGCCTGGCGTTACCGTCAAAGCAATACAGCGGCAAAATATGATCCGGATTGGGACCATTCGACTAAGCTCGAATTGGTGATCTGGGGTGCTCCTTTGTTAATTATCATCGCTTTGGGGATGTTAACCTGGATTACCACGCACACACTTGATCCATATCGAAAATTGGACAGGTTGGGTGAAAATCGCCCATTACCCGCAAATACCAAGCACATGACGGTTGAAGTCGTGGCGTTGGACTGGAAATGGTTGTTCATCTATCCAGAGCAAGGTATCGCTACGGTGAATGAATTGGCTGCGCCTGTCGACGTGCCTATCGAATTCAAAATCACGGCAACCAGCTATATGAACTCTTTCTACATTCCGGCACTTGCGGGGATGATTTATGCCATGCCTGGGATGCAGACTCAGTTGCATGCGGTAATTAATAAGCCAGGTCAGTACGAAGGTTTTTCGGCGAATTACAGTGGCGCGGGTTTCTCAGACATGCGTTTCAAATTCAATGGCATGACCAAACAGCAGTTTGATGAATGGGTCGCCAAAGTAAAAGCCAGTCCAGAAAACCTGACACGCAAAGATTATCTGGAATTAGAAAAACCAAGTATCAAAGATCCGGTTCGCTTGTATGCCAAAGTCGATAGCGATCTCTACCACGGAATTCTGAATCGTTGCTTGCTCGATGGTCAGGTTTGTCTCGACAAAATGATGTTAGTCGATGCCAAAGTACAAAATGCAACGAATAGCAAACTGAAATCTATGCTGGTGCAAGGTGGCCGTCCTGAGACTGAAATCTGTGTCACACCCCCAGCAAACACGAGTTCTGCGAAATAAGGAATAGAAACAAATGGATATGACTAAGCTGATGTTTGGCCGTCTTGGATGGGATGCTTTGCCCCTCCATGAGCCCATACTGATCGGCACTTTTATCGCTGTCGTCCTGGGTGGCGCAGTGGTACTCGGAGCCATCACTTACTTCCGCCTCTGGACTTACCTCTGGCGCGAGTGGTTTACCAGTATCGATCATAAAAAGATCGGTATCATGTACATCATCCTCGGTCTGGTGATGTTGTTACGCGGCTTTGCGGACGCCCTGATGATGCGTGCGCAGCAAGCGATTGCTTTTGGTGATCAGGCTGGCTTCTTGCCACCCCATCACTATGATCAGGTGTTCACCGCGCACGGTGTGATCATGATTTTCTTTGTTGCCATGCCTTTGGTGACAGGCTTGATGAACTATGTCGTGCCTTTGCAAATCGGCGCGCGTGACGTCGCTTTCCCGTTCCTGAATAACTTCAGTTTCTGGATGACCGCGATAGGCGCGGGTCTGGTGATGGTGTCCTTGTTCGTCGGCGAATTCGCCCGTACTGGCTGGTTGGCTTACCCACCACTCTCAGGCATTTTAGGCAGCCCGGATGTCGGGGTTGATTACTATATCTGGTCACTGCAGATTGCCGGGGTCGGGACCTTGCTCTCGGGCGTGAATCTGGTCGTGACTATCATCAAAATGCGTGCCCCTGGCATGAATATGATGAAGATGCCAGTTTTCACCTGGACTGCTTTGTGCACCAACATCCTGATCGTTGCTGCTTTCCCGGTCTTGACCGCGGTATTGGCAATGTTGGGTGTAGACCGTATGTTTGGCACCAACTTCTTCACAAATGACATGGGCGGTAGCGCCATGATGTATGTGAATCTGATCTGGATCTGGGGCCATCCTGAAGTGTATATTCTGGTCTTGCCAGTCTTTGGTATTTTCTCGGAAGTGGTTTCGACCTTCTGTTCCAAGCGTTTGTTTGGTTACGCTTCGATGGTGTATGCGACCGTGGTAATTACCGTCTTGTCTTACCTGGTTTGGTTGCATCACTTCTTTACCATGGGTTCGGGCGCCAGCGTCAACTCTTTCTTTGGTATTACCACCATGATTATTTCTATCCCTACCGGGGCGAAAATATTCAACTGGTTGTTCACCATGTACCGTGGTCGTATCCGTTACGAATTGCCTATGATGTGGACCGTTGCTTTCATGGTCACCTTCGTCATCGGTGGTATGACCGGTGTCTTGTTAGCGGTACCTCCTGCTGACTTCGTTTTGCATAACAGCTTATTCCTGATCGCTCACTTCCATAACGTGATTATTGGTGGTGTGTTGTTTGGTCTGTTTGCGGGTATTAACTATTGGTTCCCTAAAGCCTTTGGCTATCGCCTTGATACCTTCTGGGGTAAATGCTGCTTCTGGTTCTGGGTAATTGGTTTCTACATGGCCTTCATGCCTTTGTATGTATTGGGCTTGATGGGTGTGACACGTCGCGTCAGCCACTTTGATGATCCTTCACTGCAAATCTGGTTTGTGATTGCTGCTTTGGGTGCAGTCTTGATTGCGCTGGGCATAGGTTCTTTCCTGATACAGTTAGTAGTCAGCTTCTTACGTCGTGAACAGTTGAAAGATGTGACTGGCGATCCTTGGAATGGCCGTACTCTGGAATGGTCGACTTCGTCGCCACCCGCCAATTACAACTTCGCTTTCACACCCCACGTGCATGATTCTGATGCCTGGGCGGATATGAAGAAAAATGGCTATAGCCGTCCAGTTAAAGACTTCATCGCAATTCATATGCCTAAGAGCACTGGTGCTGGCTTCATCATTGCCGCCATCAGTGGTGCACTGGGTTTTGCGCTGATCTGGCAAATGTGGATACCAGCGGTGGCCGCTTTCATCGTGATGATGGCCGCAATTATTATCCACACCTTTAATTACAAGCGCGACTACTACATCCCAGCGGATGAAGTAACTCGCACCGAAGATGAACGCACACGTTTGTTAGCTAATCATGTCTGATATCGTTATTTCTCCTGAAGTGCAGAAGACCCACGGGAATTCGCGCTATTACGTGCTCGAGCATCATCCTGAAAACGGCACCATGCTGGGTTTCTGGATTTACTTAATGAGCGATTGCCTGATCTTCGCTTGCTTATTTGCAGCCTACGCCGTATTAGGTCGCAATTATGCAGGTGGCCCGACTGGCGCCGAGTTATTTGACTTGTCGCTGGTGGCTTTCAACACCGCCTTGCTGTTGTTGTCGTCGATCACCTATGGCTTTGCCATGTTAGAAGCGCAGAAAAAGCGCCTCAACACCACCATGATCTGGCTGGTGATTACTGGCATACTCGGCGCGGGTTTTATCGCACTGGAATTGTATGAATTCCTGCACTTAATCCATGAAGGTGCCGGGCCACAACGCAGTGGTTTCCTGACCGCTTTCTTTGCCCTGGTTGCAACCCACGGTTTGCACGTCAGCTTTGGTATCGTTTGGTTGGTAACCTTGTTATTCCAATTAAAACGCCATGGTTTGACCGCAGAAAACTACCGTCGCCTGTCGTGCTTGTCCTTGTTCTGGCACTTTTTGGATGTGGTCTGGATTGGTGTGTTCACCTTTGTTTATTTGATGGGAGTTTTGCCATGAGCGCGCATCACGATAGTCATGGCCATCACGATCACGCCGATCACGGTAGCGTTAAAACCTATATGACAGGTTTTATCCTGTCGGTGATTTTGACGGCGATTCCGTTTTGGCTGGTGATGGCTAAAGTAGTCAGAGATTCGACCACGACAGGTTATATCTTGCTGACCTTTGCAGCGATACAAATCATTGTGCATATGGTTTACTTCTTGCACATGAATTCGAAATCGGAAGGCGGCTGGAATATGTTGTCGCTGATTTTCACCACCATCTTAGTCGTTATCATGCTGGCGGGTTCTTTATGGGTTATGCACCATTTGAATCACAACATGATGCCGACCATGGATCACCGTGAAGTCAAACCCGAATCGATCAAGCTGGAAGCCAAACCAGCGACACCGGTTCAAGCGCCAGCGGCAACTCAGCCAGAATGAGTTCGCCTGCTGTAAAAAACACGGCCACTGCGGTGGCTGTGCCACAGCAAAAAACTAAGCACCACGCCGTTTCTGCGCCCAGCCTTTGGCTGACGTGCTTAGCCGCCGTGGTGTTTTGTTTATTGTTTGCCCTGGGCTGCTGGCAAGTCTATCGCTGGCAGTGGAAGCTCGATTTGATCGCAATGGTAGAACAGCGTAGCAATCAAGCAGCGCAAGCGCCACCGCCTGCCAACGCCTGGCCGCAACTCACACGTGAAAATGCCGAATACCGCAAACTCAGTTTGCATGGCCGCTGGCTACATCAAAAGAGTGTCGCGGTGGCAGCCTCAACCATCTATGGCAATGGCTATTGGGTTATCACGCCCTTGCAACAAGCTAACGGCGAAATCGTTTTGGTGAACCGGGGCTTTGTGAAAGATCTCGCCACTTTTCAGCAACAACAACAGCAACTCGATCAACTCAGCGACGACGCCATGACGGGTTTATTGCGCCTGTCTGAAACCCACGCCGCTTTATTCCGTAGCAATGACGCCGCAAATCAACGCTGGTACACCCGCGATGTCGCGGCGATAGCCAAGGCACAGGGTTTGCACAAGGTCGCACCGTATTTTGTTGATTTAATGGCCGATGCACAAACTTTGGCGCAACGCCAGGCCGATCCTTACCATCAAGCCGACAACAGTCAGCCTGCGGCTGGATTAACCATCATACATTTTTCGAATAATCACGTGGTGTATGCCTTGACCTGGTTCACGCTTGCGATCATGGTGGCAGGCGGCTATGCTTACGTGCGCCGTGCCCGCCCCAGCCACGGTGATGATTAATAAGTAAACTCCTGGCCCCCACCAGCAAGCTTCGCGACAGGCGAGCTTGCCCAGACCAGAGTGCAACGAAGCTGGGCGCTTAGTCCGGGAACTCGCATGTCAGCAGCACCGCCGTTACAAAAACGTGTACTCAGCTTATCCGCAGGCGTAGCCGATTACGCCAGTTTTGCTGGCCACAAAAACATGCTGCAGCTAATCCACTTGCGCTGGTTTGCAGTGGCTGGGCAAATCTCCACCATCTTGTTAGCCACGCTGGGCTTTGGCATTAAATTGCCGATGTTGCCGATGTTATACGTGTTAGTCGCCTTAATTGCGTTCAATATCGGCAGCCATTTACGCTGGCATGAAGAAGTGCGGGTTTCAAACCGCGAATTATTCTCAGCTTTACTGGTTGATATCACCATACTCACCGCGCAATTGTATTTAAGCGGCGGCACCGGCAATCCTTTTGCGTTTTTGTATTTGCTGCAAATCATACTCTGCGCAGTTTTACTCGAAGCCTGGACCACCTGGGCCATGGTGGCAATTACCACGCTGTGTTTAATGGGCTTGTCGCGCTATAGTTTGCCTTTGCAATTGCCCGCCAATTCACCGTATAGCTTATTTGGCTTATACCGTGATGGTATTTTGATTTGCTTTTTACTTAATGCCAGCTTGCTGGTGTATTTCTTAACCCGCATCAGCAATAACCTCCAAGAACGTGATGAACAAATCGCCGGTTTGCAGCAACAAGCCACCGAAGAGGAACACATTGTGCGCATGGGTTTGCTGGCCTCGGGCGCCGCGCACGAACTTGGCACGCCGCTGGCGACCTTATCGGTGCTGGTCGGCGATTGGCGGCGCATGCCCGAAATCCGGCAAAACCCCGACTTACTCGACGACCTCGATGAAATGCAAAGGCAATTGCAGCGCTGCAAAAGTATAGTCTCTAGCGTATTATTGCAAGCGGGCGAAGCGCGTGGTGAATCGGCCGTAAAAACCACCTTGAATAAATTTCTCGACCAGGTTGCTGCTGATTTTCGCGCGACACGCAGCCCCGCTGAATTTGTCTATCGCAATAGCAATCGTGACGATATTTCTGTGGTCTCCGACGTCGCCTTGCAGCAAATGCTCGGCAACGTGCTGGATAATGCGCTCGAAGCCTCGCCCGCCTGGCTCAGTTTAGAAGTCAGCCGCGATGCTCAGCACATCGTCTTAGCCGTGAGCGATAATGGGCCAGGCTTTGCGGTAGAAATTTTGCAGCAATTAGGACAACCCTATCAAAGCACCAAGGGCAAAGCCGGACGCGGCTTAGGTTTGTTTTTTGTGATGAATGTGGTGCGTAAACTCGGTGGCAGTATGGCCGCAGAAAACCTGCCACAAGGTGGTGCCAAAGTCGAATTGCGTTTGCCGGTTGCGGCTTTACAGTTGTGAGGAATTCCTGCATGTCAGAACATCGTCTGTTATTGATAGTCGAGGACGATAAGGCCTTTGCCCGCACCCTGGTGCGCTCGTTTGAACGGCGCGGTTACACCGTGCTGCATGCTGAAAGCCTGGAGCAAGTGCAACACCTCTTGCTCGAACACACGCCCGACTATGCCGTGGTTGATCTCAAACTGAATGGCAATGCCTCGGGCTTAAGTTGCGTGCAAGCCTTACATCAACACAGCGAAGCGATGTTAATCGTGGTCTTGACTGGTTTTGCCAGTATCGCCACGGCGGTCGAAGCGGTGAAACTCGGCGCTTGCCAATACCTGGCCAAACCCTCGAATACCGATGACATCGAAGCCGCCTTTGGCCACGTCGCTGGTCAAACCGAACCCGAACTCACCAACCGCGCCACCTCGATCAAAACCCTGGAATGGGAACGCATCCACGAAGTGCTGGTGGAATCCGACTTCAACATTTCCGAAGCCGCCCGCCGCTTAGGCATGCACCGCCGCACCCTGGCGCGCAAGCTGAATAAGCAGCAGGTTAAGTGAATTGTTCACAGTAGGGCGCAATGTAGTGCGCCATTCGCTGCAAAAATACGGCGCAAAGACCTGGAGTTTAAAGCGACTTCAGCGCCCCTTGGAGATGTGAGTCCAGGCTTTTACCGCGCCTGAAAAACGTATTCCAGCCGTCATTCCCGCGCAGGCGGGAATAAAGTCCAAGCTAAGCAGACTCGGCAAGTTCAATGCAAATTTTGCACCGGATGTTTGAGGTAGGGTGCAATAGATTGCGCCGATTTAGGCCGCGCAGATGTTTGCGCGGAGATTTCTGGGCGTAAGCTGCGGCGCAATGTATTGCGCCCTACCCAGGCGATAAAAATACACGCAAACTTTTTTATCAAGCCTCAACAAAAATCTTGTCACTCGGGCTGGCATCAAATAAGTGCGGAAGCTCTTCGCGTTGCAAGCGTTGTAAAACCTGAGTTAGCAAAGGGTCTTCAGGTAAAGTCACAGGTTCAAATAGTTTTGCGTACGGTGCCTGCATCAAGGGGTGTTTAATCTCTGGAACGGACAAACCCAATTGCTGACGTAAGCGCAGCCAGGCCAAAATCACGGCTGGGTAGCGGCTATGAAACATATCGTTAGAGAATTCACAGTCCCCATTATCTTGGGTGCGCCAGGTATAGTAATCACAGAGGTCTATCAATTCAGGCTCATCACCGTGCAAATCGGGTTTGCGCCAAATCGCAAACATTGCATTTAAAATAGGTTCGCCCAAACATTGACCCGGCGCGTAAGGATTAACTTTGGGACCAGAATTGGAATGCCCCCATTTGTCAAAGCTTATGCCCCAGTAGTCAAAGCATAGGCGAAGTAACCAATGGTAGAGAGGGTAAGGTCGGTTTTGATTTACATAGTTAAAGTGACCTCGCTCGTAGATCAACTTACATAGTTCAGTCAGGTACTTCACGTCATCGAGCCGACCTAAAGCTAAACAATCACTTATTAATTTAATTATAGATAGTGGACTGGTTTCAATATGTGATTTGATTGACGAATACTCAATCTTACAACTAACAAAACAATAATGAATATACTTATTCAAATCCGCCAACCATAACTCTTCGTTCAATCCACCGAGGACTTCACTATATATTTGGTCCCGGCTTTTAACAGACAATTCCGGAATTTTATACTTAACATTTAATCTTAGCGGCGGCAAAACCAATCTCTTAGTAATATCGACAAATAGATTTTCGCCTTTCGCATAAGCTTTTAATAAAAAATTTGCCTCACTAAATGTATCAACTGCTTGCTGATGATCGAATTCAGAAAAACGCTTAACCAAAGCCTTCTCCGTAGGCCATCGTTTATATACCCCCAAACGCTCAGTCACTGGAGCAGTAATAACTGGCGCAGCAACTTGCCCCAAACAACGCGCTTGCAAATAACTTAGTACTGCAACAATATCCAGCGATGTGATAGCGGTTAGACTCAAGCCTTGCTGTTGCGCTATCGCCAGCCCCAATGCCTGTTGCGCAGCATCGCCATCAAAATGCACTTCGCGCTCCAGTGAATTGGCGAGGTCACCAAATTCATCGGCAATTAACACGCCACAAATCAAGGCCAGCACCTGATGCTCGTCTGCACTCAGGCTGGTTTGCGCCGCCAGCGCTTGCGCGATGCGGCTGATGTAGTAATCGTAAAGTAAAAAATCCCAAGTGAAGGCATCGCTACCTTCGGTTACTTCTATAAATTGCGGATTCGGCACATCAAAATACCCCTGCGCTGCGCCCCAGTTAAAGGTGTCCCGCGCGACATTGACATGCGCCACTGCATAGGGCATAAAAAAATCATTGACACGATGCTGGCGCGCCGCCTGAGTCACCGAGGGTAAAATTGCTTGTAACAGCGTCAGTTCAGAGAAAGTTAAGGGCTGGGGCAACGTGGCGTTGGCGGGCTTGCTTGAGTTAGTCATGGTTAGGGCCGAGGGTAATGGGAACTTAGGTAGTAAAGACTTAAGATCGTTAAACATCATCAACGCGATGCTAAACCAAGCTAAGCAGGCTGGGCAAGTTCAATTCAAATTTTGCCCCGGATGTTTAAGGTAGGGCGCAATACATTGCGCCGATTTAGGTCGCGCAGATGTTCGCGCGGAGATTTCTGGGCGTAAGCTGCGGCGCAATGTATTGCACCCTACCCATCCCTCGCTCAGGCAATACCGATGCGGCTTTTCAGGTGCATGCCTGGCAAAGCCACATCCCGCTTGCGGTTCCGGCTTGCCACTTTTCCACTCTAATTTACGCACTGATGTTGCTGTTGCGGCGACGGTGCTAGCCGTTATCGCAGGCTGCGTAACTGGCTAGGTGGGGCTTGGCGAGTAGAGCAGATAACGAGCCAGCGGCACCAGGCCTGGCTGTTGGCTTAGATCAAGCCTGTGCAAATCTGCTGTTGTTTTAGCGTGATCGGACTGGCATTTAGCGGGTTTACTGAAATTGCATTAAGTAAAAATATTCTATATTGGAAGCTATTCTTTGCAATAGCGATCAATACTTCAGTCGGGAGCTGACATGCACGACCAAGCGGGGGTGTATAACCTCATGAGTACGGTGGCGATTAACCAAACCTTGAAAGAAGTGATCGAGGTCTCACGGCAAATTAATTTGATTGCGGTGAATGCGATCTTGGTGGCTAAGCGCGCTGGGCAACAATCCTCGGGTTTTCGCGTGGTGGCTTTGGAATTGCAGTTTTTTAGCCGCAAAGTCGAAGTGGTGATGCTAAAGCTAGGTAGCCTGATCAATGATTTGGTGCAGCGCGGCGCGAATATTTATAAGTCGCGCCGTTTGATCGCCAGCTTTAGCAACACGATTGCCCAGAGTGAGGCGGCAGCACCTGCTTTGCAATCGTGTTTACAGCGTAGCCAGGATGATTTTGCACAGCAAAATAGCGCCATGCAACAGCAATGGTTAGAACTCAGGCGCGAAATCCAGCGTTCGTTATCGCTTTGCAGTTCGGGGGCGATGCTCTCGCATAACGCCCATATCGAAGCCGCTTACGGTGGCGAGATGTATGCCAAGATGGACTTTATTGCCGGTCAGGTTGATCAGGTCATGAACCTGACCATCAAGCACCTGAAAGACTTGCATTTCAAACTCAGCCAACGACCATGAAGAAAATCCAATTTATATTTGAAGAGGGGAATCATCGCTGGGCGGCCGTGACCCGCGATGAAAGCAAACCTGGCTATATCATCGACACCAACGAGTATCTGGTCAGCCACAATAACAGTGCCTTACTGACCGACCCCGGTGGTATGGAAATTTTCCCCATGGTGTTTTCGGCGATTAATCAGGAATTTGATGCCAGCCAGATTCAGTATTTATTCGCTTCACACCAAGACCCCGACGTGATTTCTTCATTGGCCTTGTGGCTGGAATTTAATCCCAAAATTAAGTGTTACCTGAGTTGGTTATGGTCAAGTTTTATTCCTCACTTTGGCGGTGATGATAAGACCTTTGTGACGATCCCTGACGAAGGCATGGAAATTAATCTGGGCAATTTACTCTTGCAAGCTTTGCCTGCGCATTATTTGCACTCGTCGGGAAATTTTAATTTATACGATGCCAAGGCACGCATTTTGTTTTCGGGCGATATCGGTGCGGCGCTCATGCCAGCAGGCGAGGATGCCTTGTTCGTCAGTGATTTTGATCAGCATATCCGCTATTGCGAAGGCTTTCACCGGCGCTGGATGGGATCGAATGAAGCCAAACTGGATTGGTGTCAGCGTGTGCAAAATCTGGCTATCGACATGCTTTGTCCGCAGCACGGTGCGATTTTTCAAGGTCGGGATGTTGAACGTTTTATCAATTGGTTCGCGGAGTTGCGCATCGGTTCGGGGGTGCGTAAAACCTAAGCCAGTTTGCGGCGACTGGCTTACGCAGAACTCGCTTCAGGCAAAATGCCAGCGCGTCAAAACTTGTTTGAGCCAGCCAGAGGCGCGCGCGTCTTGTGCTTCACTGGCCGTGTCCGTCACCGCATGCAGCGTTTGCCAGCTTAATTCACAGGCTTGCTTATCCGCTTCTATCACCACTTGCATATGTGCAGGCAAGAGCATCTGCTCGCCCGCTTGCAACCAGTAATCGTCGCTGACACCAGTGATGGTAATCCAGACTTGCCCTTGTTTCACTTTGATTTCCCTAGCCTGGCTCAATACCAGCGAATGGGTTTGTCCTGCTCTGAGTTGCAGCGTTGCGGCTTGTCGGTTAGTCATAATCGGGCTCCTGTGAGGCGGTGGATTAAACGAGGCGGTTTAATTCAGCACCAGCATGTGTCGTATACTAAGTCGTTAACGGCGACTTACTAAATCAGAAAAATTCTCTAGTTTGCTAATTTTTCTCACATAGCCTGAGCCTGCTTCTGCGCTCTGCGAAGGCTATTTCAACGCGGCAGTAAATTGAAAAAGGCACTGACCAGCAATAAGCCTGACAGGATGAAATTGAGCTGCCGCAGCGATCGGGGTTCACGTAAAAAGCGGCCCGCTTGTGCCCCGGCATATGCCCAACTCGCTAGTGCAAGATAACATAGCACAAAGTAAATCGCGATAAATAACCAGATTTGCATAGGTTTTTCGGCTTCGGCAAACAAGCTAATCCCCGCCAGGCAAGCGAGCCAGGCCTTGGGGTTTAAAATTTGCATTAACACACCATAGAAAAATCCCGCTGGCATTGCGCTGGATTGCTGGCTCTCGACTTTAGCGCACGCGATTTTTGTGGCTAAATACACGGTGTACAGTAGCGCCAGATAAGACATGCCTTGCAGCATATATTTTTCTCACATAGCCTGAGCCTGCTTCTGCGCTCTGCGAAGGCTATTTCAACGCGGCAGTAAATTGAAAAAGGCACTGACCAGCAATAAGCCTGACAGGATGAAATTGAGCTGCCGCAGCGATCGGGGTTCACGTAAAAAGCGGCCCGCTTGTGCCCCGGCATATGCCCAACTCGCTAGTGCAAGATAACATAGCACAAAGTAAATCGCGATAAATAACCAGATTTGCATAGGTTTTTCGGCTTCGGCAAACAAGCTAATCCCCGCCAGGCAAGCGAGCCAGGCCTTGGGGTTTAAAATTTGCATTAACACACCATAGAAAAATCCCGCTGGCATTGCGCTGGATTGCTGGCTCTCGACTTTAGCGCACGCGATTTTTGTGGCTAAATACACGGTGTACAGTAGCGCCAGATAAGACATGCCTTGCAGCATATGAGCGGGCAGCGGTGATAAGGCTTGCAAACCAACGGCGAGCAAGCTTAACAAGGCGATGAAGCCCAGTGTTGCGCCGCTGACCAAGGGCAGGGTGTGACGCCAACCCTGGCTCAGGGAGTTAGACAAGATCAATAAATTTACCGGACCGGGTGAGGCCGACATACTCAGGGCGAAACTGCACATGGCAAGGACAGGGAGAGACATAAGCTGGACTTTCATTAAGTAAATCATGCGCTGCGACGGTCAAAACTGCGCGCGCTGTGTTTAAATGGTAAGCCTTGCCTGGATCTGGGCAAAATCAGTTATGTTGTTAAGCCTTGCTAAAATAATTCACCTTAAGCTTGTCTTCGTTATTGTATGAATGATTTTCGTTATTTACCCAATCTCTCAGCCTTGCGCGCCTTTGAAGCGGCGGCGCGGCATGAGAGTTTTTCACGTGCAGCTGAAGAAATCCATTTGACTCATGGCGCGATCAGCCATCAGGTGCGGCAACTTGAGCAAGAGCTGGGCGTGGCCTTGTTTGTGCGCCAGGGTAAGCGTTTGAGTCTGACCGATAATGGTCGCCGTTATGCCCAGTCGATACGGCTGGCATTGTCTGACTTAATGCATGCGACGCTGACTTTGCAGCGCGAAGGCAAGATCAAGCGCTTAGGCATCACCACCTTGCCTTCATTCGGCGCACGCTGGTTAGCACCGCGACTGGCGCATTTTGTCGATGACCACCCTGATCTCGAAGTGAATTTAAACACCAGTCAGTATCTGGTTGACTTTAATCGCGAAGCGATAGACCTCGGGATACGTCATGGTAGTGGTAATTATCCGGGTTTGCATTGCGAATACTTAATGGGCGACGTGTATTACCCGGTGGCGCGACCTGATTATGTCGAGCAACTGCAAATCAAACAAATCAGCGATTTAAAACGCGCGAATTTATTACGCAGCTCAGACGAACCCTGGAGTTTGTGGTTTAAAGCCGCGGGTTTAGACTGGCAAGAACCGGCAGTCGGGCTGGTGTTTGAAGATTCTTCGGTATTGACGCGGGCGGCAACCGATGGTCAGGGTGTGGCATTGGGGCGCCATCATATTGTTGACCTTGATATCCAGCGCGGTTCGCTGGTGCGTTTATTTGACATCAGCGTCATCAGCCCGCATGCGTATTACCTGGTGTGCTTGCCGCAGACTTTAGAAAAACCTCAGGTGGTGGAATTTATCGCCTGGCTCAAAAGCGAAATCGCCAGTACCGATCAGGATAGTTTGATGGCGGCAGCCAAGCCCTTTATTCCGGTCGAAGGTTTTGGCGAACTGAATCGCTAGCACAAAAACAAAACGGAGCCGTGGCTCCGTCGTATTGCCTGGCTTATTGCTTAAGTTACAGCACCACTTTGACCATGGGATGCGATGACAAAGCGCGATACAAGTTGTCGAGTTGCTCACGGCTGGTGGCGCGTATCGTCACGGTGACCGAAATATAAGTGCCCTTACTCGATGGCCGCATTTCCATACGTTCAGCGATGAAAAAAGGATCATGCTCTAGCACCACGGCCAGCATGGTCTGGGCAAAATCATCGTGGCGCTGACCCATGATTTTAATTGGGAAATCACAGGGGTATTCAATCAGGCTATCTTCTGGGGCTATCGGTTTCATGGTTGCTATGTATTAAGTTGCTGCCGCCTTGGCGGCTTGGTAAGCGGCGTACAGGCGATGGTAGATGGGGCCAGGTTGGCCATTTCCAATAGTCTGATCGTCAACTTTCACCACCGCCAAGACTTCCTTGGTGGCTGAACTCAATAATAGCTCATCAGCTGCCAGGACTTCAGCTTTCGTGAGTTTTTTCTGTACCAGCGTGATACCCGCCTGGGCGCAGAGCTCTTCAAATAATCCGTAGCGTATGCCTTCGAGTATCAGATTGTCTTTAGGCGGCGCGTACAGCACGCCGTCTTTAACCAGCCAGACGTTCGATGACGAGGCTTCGGTTAAATAACCATCGCGGAACTGTATGCTTTCCATCGCATCATGTTCGGCGGCGTATTCAGCAGCCAGCACATTGCCCAGCAAGGAAGTCGATTTAATCTGGCAACGCAGCCAGCGCAAATCATCCATGCTGACGCAAGCCACACCCGCGGCACGTAAGGCGGCTGGCACTTGTGGCAAGGGGTTGCTCATCATGAAAATGGTCAGCGTCACGTCTTTGGGGAAGGCATGGGCGCGCTTAGCGACGCCACGTGTGACTTGCAAATATACCATTTGATCGCCCTCGGGCTGGCGTGCCAGTAATTGCTGTATCAAATCTAACCACTCGGCTTCGCTATAACTGTTGGCGATGCCGACATAGGCCAGGCTGCGTGCCAGCCGCGCCAAATGCTGACGGGCGCGAAACAATTTGCCCTGATACACCGGGATCACTTCATAGATGCCATCGCCAAAAATAAAGCCACGATCTAAGACAGAGATTTTAGCGTCGGCGAGATCACAGAATTCGCCATTTAAATATACGGTTTGCTTCATAGGGTTACCCACTGCTGGTCTGAGATAGGGCATGCTGGCGCAGAACTCGCTGTGCCGCATGCTGAATTGCTGGCAAGAATTTTGGCATACAAAGTCCGCTTGCCATATGCAAACTTTGCATCGTTAAATAGCCCATGCTTATGTTCAAGGCTGGCTGCTTGTGGCGGATTTGCGCAATCCTGTGCCTGAGTACGACGGCTTATTGGGATACTGACTTAAGCCAATCTGCTTTGTTTAAACTATGTGAATTAATTATAGGGATGGAATTCAACAGCGACAGGCACACGGCGAAATCACCTCGGCATTCGGCCATGAGTCGCTGCGTGTCGTCAGGCACAGATGCAAGATAGAGTTTGTTTAAATTGCATTTGATGCAATAATCTAAGTTTACCATTCCTGAAATTTTTTTGAATAAAGGTGTGCTCTGATGAAATCATGGCTGTTTTTATTGTTGATGCCGCTGCTAGCTCAGGCAGAATCGTTTTACTTGACCGTGCCGGGTGAGGGCTGGAGTTTGCAGCTGGATGCCCCAGCAATTGATAGTATCAAGGGCGAGCGCAAAGGGCGTTATTATCGTGTCACTGCCATGAGTTTAAGTAGTGGCGTGACATTTAGTTTGCATAGTGAAACCGAAGCAAGCGGCAGTCACGCCGAATGCCGTGAAAAATACTGGGCCTTAAGTCAGACCGCGCCTTGGAAAAGGGAGAATATCCGCTTATTTGATGTGGCCAATTTCGCCTATGTGAGTCACACCACGGAAGTGGCTTACCAAGGTCAGCTGGTTAAAACGGCTAATGGCCATGCTTATTTTGTGAAAAACGGCTTATGCATGGATTTGCATGTCTCGCATTACCCCTTGCAAGAGGGGAGTGAGCAGCGTGTCGAAGCGATACTGCGCTCTGCCACCGTGGTGCAATAAACGCCGGGATGGCCACTCAGTGCGCGAATTGAGTTCAGCGCGCCGCAGACATTTGCACAGGCTTGCTTAATAGTGAGTCCAGCGCCCAGTGTAAGCTCAGGCTGTCTTGGTAATTTGAGAGCAAGATGTAGGTGTAACCGGTCTCACGGTAGTGCCAGAATTGTGCGGTGACGCCGGGCCAGCCGCCGCTGTGGCCAACCACGCTGGCAGTTCCTTCCTGGCGTTGTTGAAAACCATAACCATAGCCCAATTCATCAGGCCAGCCTGGCGGGCTTTGGCGTTGTTGTAGCAAGGTCAATGTCGTGGGCTTTACTAATTTTCCGTGCTGTAAGGCTTGTGCAAATAAAAACAAGTCCCCTACCGTGGAATAACCACAACCAAACGCCGAGCCACGTAATAAACCAGCGAAGGTGCTTTCTTTGCGCGGATTGGTCGATAAATAACCCATCGCCAGATTTTCTACCGGTTCATCGAGTGCATAACTATCGCTGTGCTGCATCCCTGCGACTTGATAGATATGACGGCGTATATAGTCGAAATAATTTTCCAGACTCACGTGTTCGATGATCGCGCCGAGTAACAGGTAATTGCTATTGCTGTACAAATACCGGCTACCTGGCGCAAATTCCAGTTTTTTATCCTGCACAAATTTTTTCATGTCGGCCAGTTCGCGGTAGTATTCGCGTGAATTCTGACGGGTACGTTGATCGTTTAAAAATTCTGACAAGCCACTGCGATGACTGAGTAAATCGGCCACGGTGATTTTTTCTGCAGTTTCACGATTTAACCAGTCATCGCCCAGATAGGTCGAGACTTTCGCCTGATAATCGATTACGCCGCGCTCAGCCAATTGCGCAATCGCCACCGCAGTGAACATCTTGCCGAGCGAGGCAATATTGAAACGGGTGTCCAAATTATTCGCGACATGGTAGCGCTTACTGGCTTCGCCACAAGCGCCCTGAAAGATGAGTTCATCATTTTGCGCAACTAAAATGGCGCCCGAAAAATGATCGCGCTGGCATTCTTGCTGCAACAAGCTGGCGAGTTGCGACGCCAACTCGCGGGATTTGGTTGTCGTCATGTCAGTTGCGGCAATCAGCGGTGAGCTGATCAGTAAACAAACCAATAGCAAACCCGGTGTCAATCTGGACATAGTGCGGCTCCGCTCAGTGATTAAAATTTCGTCAAGACATGCTAACAGCAGCGGGGATGCCATGTCAAAGTTATCATCCCGAGCGGTAGCAAGGGTAGGAGGCAGGGAGGGGCCGCAGGAGGGCGGATAGCCTTACTGACCCGGACGGTGCCGGGTCAGCTGAAATTCATAAGACTTACACTACAGCGTTGCGGGCCTGGTTGTGTCTGCCTTGCGCTGCAAGACGACAGTCTGTGGCGCCGCAATTGAATATGCGTAGTCGTGTGTAAGTGCTTATCGAATTATTTTTTCATCATTAAGCGCAAGGAATCCCAGGCGCGGCCAAAGATGCTGGCCTGTGGCACTTCTTCCAAAGCGATGACGGGGAATTCCGCATATACTTTGCCATCCAACATCATCTTCACCGTGCCGACCTTGGTATTGGCAGCGATCGGTGCCACCAGTGGGTCTTTACGTTCTAAAGCGGGCTTGAGTTTGCTGGCGCTGCCCTTAGGCAAGGTCACATACACATCACGGTCAAAGCCGATTTTTATGGTGGCCTGGGTTCCTTTCCAAATCTCAGGACTGGCTAAAGCCTGGCTCTTGCCATACAGTTTGACAGTGTCAAAATTCTGGTAACCCCAGTTGAGTAACTTCAAACTTTCCTGGGCCCGCACCTGATCGGATTTGGCACCGATTAGCACCGAAATCAAACGACGCTGACTATCGCCATTCGGACGATTGGCAGAAGAAATCAAGCTGTACTTGGATTCTTCAGTGTGGCCTGTTTTCATGCCATCGACGCTAGGGTCTAACCATAACAAACGGTTGCGGTTCGCTTGGGTAATTTTGTTATAGGTGTAGCTCTTGGTCGAGTAATAGACTTTGTAATAGTCGGGGAAATCCTGGATCAGGCTTTTCGCTAAGACAGATAAGTCACGTGCGGTTGAGTAATTTTGTGGGCTGGGCAAACCGTGGGGATTGGCAAAGCGCGTGCTCTTCATGCCCAGGCGCTCTGCTTCACGATTCATCAACACCACAAAGGCGTTTTCGCTGCCCGCAACGGCTTCGGCCAATGCTACCGCAGCATCATTGCCGGATTGCACGATCAAACCAAACAAGAGCTCTTCGATGGTGACTGGCTTGTTGGGTTCGATAAACATTTTCGAACTGCTGCCATCGACTTTCCAGGCATTCACACTGACATTCACGCTTTGCTTGAGGTCGAGCTTTTTATCGCGCAAAGCGGCAAAGGTCAGGTAGGCCGTCATGATTTTAGTCAGTGAAGCGGGCTGAATTTGCACGTCGGCCTTGGTCGATTCAATTACCTGATTACTCGTTACATCGAGCAAGATCCAGGTGTTGGCATCGATATCGGGAGGGGGCAGAGTTTGTGCTACGGCCTGGGTCGCGAGTAAGACGCTGGAGGCCAGGGCTAAGACAATTTTTTTCATACTAAATCGGCATTCAGGGGGAGTGGAACAGAAAGTCGCGGCAATCCGCGACTGCGAGCAAAAACCAGCGCTACAGATGGGGGTGAATTCGTCAATCTCAACGCTGCCATTGCGCCATCACCAGATTTTTTATGTGATGCAAACGCTTATGGAAAAAATGATCGGCACCCGGAATGACGCTGACGGGAATATCTTGCGGGCGCAACCAATCGAGTACCGCCGAGATTGGTATGGTGTCGTCGAGCTCGCCATGGATTAAGATGCTGTTGGCGGGAATTTCCGGCATCGCCCATTTGCCAGCTGCAGCGCCAACCAGCACCAGCCGTTCCGCTGCCTGGCCCCGTTGCTGCAAGCGTTGTTGCAAACACGCCTGGACATAGCTGCCAAAGGAAAAACCTGCCAGAGCCAGCGGCAAATCCGGGTAGTCTTGCCGCATATGCTGCAATAAGCTTGCCATATCGTCGGTCTCGCCGACTCCTTCATCAAAACTGCCAGCTGATTCACCGACGCCTCGGAAATTCATGCGTACCGCGACATAACCCAGGGCGATAAACGCGCGTGCCAGGGTTTGTGTGACTTTGTTATCCATGGTGCCAGCGAACAAAGGGTGGGGATGAGCCACCAAAGCCAGACCGAGCGGGGGATGTTCCGGTAAATTCAGCGCACATTGCAAATTGCCAGCGCTACCTTGAATCGAAAAATACTGAGTTTGGGCATTCATAATTTGATTTGCAAGACGCAATCGTGGTGCGGATTTTGAATCATTTTGCCTGTGTAAGTCGCACCATTGCTGCGTTTATGTTTGGGGGCTTAAATCTTTAAGCGTTCGACTACCCCACCGCCGACTAAGTCGACGTCGATGATTTCATCGATATCACTCTGGTCTACCCAGGTGTACCAGGTTGCTTGCGGATACACCACCATGACCGGGCCTTCATCGCAACGATCGAGGCAACCCGCCTGATTAATACGTATCTTGCCTGCACCGTTTAAATCCAGCGCTTTGATTTTTTGTTTCATGTGTTTTTGTGCAGCCTGACTACCGCGTTCGGCGCAGCAAGGGCGACCATCGTCGCGTTGATTCATGCAAATAAAAACATGTTTTTGGTAATAAGAGTCAGTCATGACGAACTTTCAAAAAGCACGAAAAGTCAACGGACTTTCGCATAGGGTGCAATGATACCCCAGCTAAACTTTGTAAATAAGCTTAGTTACAGAGATTTCTGCTACCTTGCGCAAAGCCATAGCTGTCAAGGCTTAGCTCGTTTTCAGCGGGGCTCTGGCGAACTTGCGTTTGCAAAACTTAGTAACAAAAGCCGAAATGTCATCGTGATGACACTTGCTATGATGGTTGAATTGTTAAAATTTCAGACACAACCATCATGAAAACTCAGCTTTTGGATCAAACTGGCTTGCATAATTTGCTACGCCAAAGCCGGCAAAAGTTTCAACGTTTGCCACGATGGCTGCATAAAATTTGCTATCAATCACAACTCGCCAGTAAGCCCGAATGGTTGCGGCGGCGTGACCCTTTGCGTGAAGTATTTGCACAGCAAGAGTTATTGCTGAATCACGGCAAAATCGTCTGGGGTTCGGTGGTGCAAGCGAGTAAACCCTTATACGAAGCAGGTGGCGACGACTTGCCCGCGCAAGTGGTGTTTTCTGAATACCCGATGTTTGAACGACATCCGCAAGAACTCAGTAAAATCGCTGACTACTTGTATGAATTAAAGGGGATGCAAACCGAGAATAAAGAAATCGCGCGCTTTGCAGAAATGATGAGCAATGGCTTAGATCGCGTCTTCAGTGCCAGCTTGCCCAAGGCGATTACCCGGCAAGCGGGCTACGATGTCTACACCAGTGTCTTGATGGTTTTTCGCAAGCACTTGCCGCAAGGCGTATTACACAATGGTGTTTTACCTTTATTGATACATCAATCGACCCCGGTCGTGATGATATTGCCGCAAGTTTTCTGGCCTGAAGCTTTGCGTCAGGCCTGGCTGGAACTGGAGCTGTAAGCTGCGGCGCAATTTGCGCCGACTAATTGCCTGGCTGCCCGGGTTTGCGCAGCAACACCCAGATCGCCAGGAAAGGCCAGAGCGCCGATAAGAATAAGGCCGCGCCATTGAAATTCAGGAATTTCCCCTGAGTCCAGCCTTGCAAGGTCGCTTGAAAATACGGATTATCCGAGACCAGATTTAACACCAGTAAGGCGATTCCCAAAAATAATAAGGCCAGTCGTCGTTGCACCTGAGCTGGCGCATACGAACAACCGTATAAGAGTAATAAGCCCAGCAATAAACCACCGCGAGCACCCGGCGTCAGCCAGATAAAGGCATAGTCGGGTTTGAAAAATAAGGCACTGGCCAGGGCTTTTATGGCCAGACTGGCGAGAATTAATAACAAACTCAGGCGGCCATGCGGTGCTTGCCGGCTCAACAGACTTAATAAAATCAGGCAAGCCCCCGCGATACCGCAAGCGGTGATCACCGCTTCCGCCATTAAGTATTCATCGGGACTAAATTCCCAGGCGCGCAAGAGCCAACTGGCGATGTCGATATCCATTTCCAGCGCATCCGACAAGAGTTGCGAAAGGTGCGGCAAGACTAAGCCCAGGCCATACAAATAAGCCTGAGGATAAATTTGTGCCAATGGCCATAAGCCTATGATCAGCAAGTCGCGACTGGCTTCACGTTGCAACCAGGCGCTGCGCCAGGCATGCAAGCGGTCGGGAACCAGCAACCAGCGTGTCAGCAGTAAGCCAAGCAAGGCTCCCACAGTCGCTCCCGCACTATTGGTCAGAAAATCCAGCAAGGATGTTACCCGGCTAGGCAACATGATTTGTACCGATTCCGCCAGCAATGAAGTCAGCGTGCCCAGTAAACTGGCGAGTAGCCAGGCGCTGAAGCCACGCCAGCGCGGATAGAGTGCCAACACCAGTAAGGCGCCAAACGGGATATATCCGAGCACATTGATGCTGGCATCAAATTGCCCCCAGTAGCGTGGCATCTCGCGTAATTGAACGGGAAGCGCTGCCAGATTATTTGTAGTCCAGCCAGTAAACGGAAACCAGCTGGCATACAGTATCAAAATCCAATATGCCGCCAGGGCAACCCTGGCATACGGTGAGGCATGGGCGTTTGCGGGCAAACTCATGGAGTGCGAGCTTAATGAGCAGCTTGTGGATAATGTTGCTGGGTCCAGACTTGCAATTGATCGAGCAATTGATCGAGCGCGAGCGCCATCGCTTGCGCACCACCGGCAGCATCTGCCTGCTGGCTTGGCTGACGCAGGCTAAACGCCTGTTGCGCCAGTAATTGATGCTGATGAATCAGGCTGGCACGCACGCTGATGTGTACCTCGCTTTGTTGCGGACTTTGAAATTGCTGGCTGAAATCATCCAGCTCCAGCTTTAATTTAGGCAAGCCAGCGACGCCATGTTGCATACCCGCGACTTGTATTCCGGCTTGCAACCAGCGGTTTTTCAAGCGTTGCGCCAGCAACTGTGCGGGCGGCATACTCCAGCGATTTTCTGCATAGGCACGTAATTCCTGCGCGTGCTGATAGTGTAAGCGATACCACATTTGCTGGGTTTCAAATGGTTCGGCTACCTGAATATCGGCCAATTGTAGTTGAAAGCCCAAGCTTTGGACTGGCGCGGCCTGTGGCGCCAATTGCATGTCATACAGGCGTAGTGGCGCGGCATTTTGACAAGCACTGAGATTGCACATCACAGCAAATGCCAGTCCCAGACTCAAAAGTTTATAAACACGCTTAGCGTACACCGTAGTCATCATGGTTTTTGCTCCGTAAAGCCGGTTTCACCCGGACCAGCTGTGGCTTTGCCATTGCCAAATAACAGGCTTTGGGGCTGGCGTTGTAAATGCTCGGCAGCCTGACGCGTCGCTCTGAGTGTGGCCTTAGCGTCTTGTGTCAGCGATTGAATTTGCGGCAAGGTATCGCTGGTCAGACTTAAGTTAATCTGATCCAGCGCATTCGTCATACGCGCCAGACTGCCATCTGGCTTTTGCAAATTCTGTGCAAACTGGCCGATTTGCTGCGCACTCTGGCTGGCGTTATCCGCTAATTGCTGGACTGAACCCAGCGTTGTACGGGTTTGTCTGGCGAGTTCAGGTAATTGCGCCAAAGTCGGTTCCATTTGTGCCGGTACTTTTTGCCAGGCTTCTGCCGCAGCACCTATTTTTTGTATCGTGGCGATGGCAGATTGCTGATTTTGCGGATCAAGTAAGAGATTCAGCCGTTTTGTTAATTCTTCGGTCTGGTTGAGTATCGCCATGCCGCGTTGTTCCAGGTTTTGCAAAGTGCCGGGACGTAAAGGAATGCGCGGTAAGCTATCGTCGTTAGCTAACAGCGCTTGCGGCTTGCTGCCGTCATCATCAAGTTGCACATAGGCGATACCCGTAACCCCTTGATAAGCCAGGGTCGCAAAGCTGGACGCGGTAATTGGCGTGTCCGGTGTGACTTCTATGCGCAATAAGATTTGTCCGGGATGCTTTTCATCAAAGTCGATATCAGTGACATTGCCGACCTTGATGCCCTTGTAACGCACGGCCGCTTGTTGATTCAAGCCTGCCACGGGCATCGTGGTGGCAATTTCATAGGGCACGCGTTTAATTTTGTCGCGCCCCAGCCAGATTGCCAGCACGATAGTCAAGGCCAGCAAGGCCAGCGTGAATATCCCGGCGATCAAAGCATGTGAACGGTTTTCCATAGCCTGTCCTTAACCTGTGGTGAGTATCTGCGCAGCGCGCTGACCACGCCCACCCAGGAAAAAATGTTCGATAAAAGTATGTGGGTACGCCATTACCCTGGCCGGGCTATCGCAAATGATGACGCGTTTTTCTGCCAGTACCGCAATCCGGTTAGACAAGGCAAACAAACTATCGAGATCGTGCGTCACCATCAACACGGTTAAGTGCAATTCGCGATGCAAAGCCTGAATTAATTCTACGAAGCTGTCAGAGCGATCCGGATCTAAACCGGCGGTTGGCTCATCGAGAAATAATAAATCCGGGTCTAGCGCCAATGCGCGAGCCAGAGCAATGCGTTTCACCATGCCACCCGATAAATCGGCCGGCATTTTGTTCGCGTGCTCGAAGGCAATATTCACCATCTGCAGTTTCAGATAGACTTGTTCGCGAATTAAACGCTCAGGCAAGCAAGCTAATTCCCGCATCGGTTGTGCGACGTTTTCAAACACCGTCAGCGCGGAATACAACGCACCGTGTTGAAATAGCATGCCAGTGCGGCGTCGCCATTCCAGGGCGCGTTGTTGATAACCCGGGCTGTGATCGTGGATGTCGGCACCAAACACGCTGATCTTGCCACGCTTAGGTGTTTCTAATCCCAGCATTTGACGCAATAACACGGTCTTACCCGAGCCAGAGCCACCGACGATGGACAGAATTTCGCCACGCGCCACCTTGAGGTTTAATTTATCGTGTATCACGGCGCGACCAAACTGGCTGCGCAAATCACTGACGTCGATGATGCTGTCGGCGGGTGTCAATTAATACCCCACATTACTGAAGATAATGGCAAAAATCGCGTCGGCGACGATCACCATGGTAATCGCCACCACCACCGAACTGGTCGTGCCGCGCCCCAGACTTTCGGTATTGGGTTCTATTCGCAAACCATAATGGCAAGCCACCAGCGCAATCACGATACCAAAACTAAAGCCTTTTAATAAACCTATCCAGTAATTCAGAATCGGCACCGCTTCCGGTAATTTGTAGACAAAGAATTCCGGCGTCATGCCGAGCAAGGCCTGAGCCGATAACATGCCGCCCGCAAGCGCGCAAATATCCGTCCAGATTACAATCAAAGGCAAAGAAATTGCCAGCGCCAGTACTTTGGGCATGATGAGCCGGAAGCCATGCGGTATGCCCATCACGCGCATGGCATCGAGTTCTTCGGTCACCCGCATCACGCCGAGTTGCGCAGTGATGGCCGAACCTGAACGACCTGCCACTAAAATCGCTGCTAACATCGGGCCGAGTTCGCGGATGATACTCATGCCTAAGATGTTGACAATAAATAAATCGCCGCCAAACGTACGCAATTGCTGCGCCGACAAATACGATAAAACGATGCCGATTAAGCTGCCGACCAGCGCCGTGATACCCAGGGCTTGTGCACCCATGCGGTAAATATTGGCAGAAATTTCCTTCCAGGGGCCGCGCCCCGGGTGCCGCGCGAAGCGCAGCAAATCCAATATAAGTTGCCCTAAAAGCAGCAAAATGCCTTGCAAGTGATTGGCAAAACTTAAGACCGCCGCGCCCAATTGCATGATCGCAGTTAAACGCGGTTTGACGGGTTTGGGCAAACTCGCTAAATCCAGCGCGGCAATCCGTTCAAATATCGCCTGATGCTGGGGTTGTAATTGCAACTGCTTTGGAAATTGCTGGCCCCAATGTTGCCAGATGAGTTGCGCCGCGATATGGTCAAGCTCGGCGATGGCGCTTAAGTCCCAGGCCAGTCCAGTCTGGCTGGTGCTTTGCAGGAAGACTTGCTGCAAATTTTTCATAACGCCAGCCTGGCTGATGGACTCAACCCGCCAAGCCCCGGATAAGACTAGCGTATTGGCTTCAGCATGAATAAGCGGTGGCGGTAGTTGCGACATGACGGCAGTTTAAATGACGAAGTGTTTTGCTGGCAATCTTTGTTGTAAGCGGGAATTTCAAAGTGGCGAGGGATGCACCAGTCAGGCTAATTTACTGAATGCTGTGCAAGCTCAAGCCGTATCGCGAGCGCCTTGTGTAAGTTCGGTAAATGGGGGAGTATAGCTTATGTTTTTAGCGAGACGCGCGCATTTATTGCGTTCTCTGTCTTTGCTTAAGGATACTCCTTCCGAGTATGGCGATGCGTTTAGCTTATTCCTGACGTAAAGGGGTATTCTTGTCGATAACTTCGCGGCAATCGCCTTTTAAGCTTGAATTGTCGTAATCGCTCCAGCCATAGCTATCCACGTAGCGGGTGTGGTAACGCCATTGTGCGGAAAAAAAACTACGCTCTGGTTTTTCATCGGGATACCGTATCGCCGCCATATCAACCAGACTATGAAAGATGTTTTCTGTGCTTAATCTGGCGCTGCGTAAGCGTCGTGCTTGCTTAATCTTGTCTGGATAAGCCTCGGCAAATTCATTGGAATACCAAAACAATGCCGGCACATGAAATTCAAATTCAGTGTTGTGGCCATGGAAGGCTAATTCACAACTGCCGTCGTAGAGGGTTTGGCCATGATCGGAAATGTAAATCATGCCAGCCACACTATCTAATTGGCGCAAGCGTTGTATTACCTGATTCAGCCACCAATCGGTGTATAAAATCGAATTGTCATAGCTATTGTTCAGCGCTTGTTTGTTTTTCATGTCGGTGTAAGCGGGATTCTCGACACCAAATAAGGACGGTTTGAATTGATCAAAACTGGCTGGATAACGATGCGCGTAATTCCAATGGTTGCCCAGGCTGTGTACCACGATCAGTTTTAAAGGATGGCGATCGGCCAGTGCGTGTTCTATCGGTGCCAGCAAGACGTCATCGTATTGCGAACCATTGGTGTAACCGCCGAGGTTTAAAAACTGAGTGACATCCGCTTCTTTAGCAAACACCGAAACCGGGGTGTCAAATTCACCGAAACTCATTTGATTCGATAACCAATAGGTTTTGTAACCGGCTTCTTTAAAGGCGCTGAGTACCGATTTCTCGCTAAATCCCGCCTTTAAACTTTGTTGTGCTGGTTTGCGAGAAACAATCACAGGCACTGACAGTCGAGTCGCCGCGACCGCTGTAATCATGTCGCTGAAACTGATCAGATTGCTTTGTTGACGCAATAAAGGATTGGTTTCGCGCTGATAACCATTCAGACTCCAGCGGTCATAGCGTGAGGATTCACCAATCACCAGCACGATAGTATGTGGCATCGCAAGGGGGCCGCTAAACCGCGCATGAAACTGAAAGGCCGCGCTTTTTTCTGCTAATTCGGCCAGATAACGGCGCTCTGCGATAAATTCACCGAGACGCCAGTACAAGCCCAGGGGGGCGCTGGCGGCCAATACTGGAATCGTCACCGGTGGCTGCGCCCAGCTCGCCAGACGACCTGGAAAATCTTGCAGCGCTTCGCGATGCTTACCCGGAATGAGGTTTAAATTGCCGCCTGAGCTGCGACTGGCGCTGGCGGTTGTGTGGCGGTAAGTGCCAATTTCCTCACCCCAACACCACATTCCCGCGACGATGAGAACCAGCGCCAGTGCTGGCCAGCGGCTCCAGTGGCGCCATTGCAGGCTTGCCTTGGTCGTCGCGCGCCACACCAGCCACCACCAGAAAATCACCGCTAATAAGCCAAGTAATAAGAACAGCACCAGCGAGCCGAGAAATTCCAGCGCTTCGCGCGGGCTGGTTTCGAACATGATGCCGAGATGATGGGCCGTAATACCTTGAGCATAATATTTTTGCAAATACCATTCACACGGCCAGGCGATAAATAAGGGTAATAAAAAGAGATGAAAGTAACGTGCCCGACCAAAAATCGCCCATAAGCCTAACCAGCCATAGATGGGGAGTAGCAAACTTTGCCAGGGCGCGTTAAGCGGTCGACCATACACCAGGGGGATAAATGGTGTCGTTGAGAGTAATAAATAACTAAAAATAACAAAGGCAGTGGCGTAGCGCTTCATGGTTGGGTTCTGATTGTTCGTGGCCGCACCTGATATCGTGGGCAAGTAAAGAGCTGTGCCAGGCACGCTGATAGATACAGGTTGGGCTGGCAACGTCATTGCCCGAACTATAGCTTAATCGGGCTTAGCTACCAAGCTGGTAAGACGGCTTGGGAATACGCGGTATCGCGCTTAGTGGCTTAGCTTGTTGGGGCTAGTATCAGTCTGCACTGAATTGACAGCCCGAAAAGCTCGTCGGGTTTGCCTGAAAATTAAGCAAGGCAGGGGCGAAAATCTGGTTTATGCTTAAGCTTGATTAATATCCTGCCATTTTTCTTTCGCCTCTAGCTTATGTTGCGTCGGCTTACTTTAAAACTTGCCTTACTGACATTTACTGGGAAATGGGCTGACTTGCACGCTCAAGCCGCGCCGGCTCAGCCAGTTGAGTGGCGGTTTTCGACTTTGCTGGAGCATGATCCGGCGACGGTGATCGCCGCGCGCATCGTGAGTCTGGCTTTTCAGCGACTCAAATTGCAGGTCAAGATAGAGCAAATGCCAGGCGAGCGCGCCTTGCGCAGTTCGAATAATGGCGAAGTTGATGGCGAATTGTATCGGCGTGCTGGCATAGAAAAAGATTACCCGAATCTGCTCATGGTGCCAGTGGCGTTAATGAATTACGAAATCGTCGTCTTCAGTCGCCGCCCCGATCTGCAAGTGGATAATTGGGAGAGTTTGCGAGGTGCGGTGATTGGTTATGTGAAAGGCATAAAAATTATTGAAGCCAATACGGGCGGTATGCACATTGACCCGGCGCCGACCCTGAGGCAAGCGTTTGCGAAATTAATGTTAGGCCGCTGTGATGTGGTTTTGGCTAACCGTATTTCTGGCCTGGCCGCGTTGAAAGCCATGGACTTGCGCGCCAGTGAAGTCAGTATTGCGCGCACTGCGTTGGCAAAATTTCCGGTCTATCTGTATTTGCACAAAAAGCATCAGGCTTATCTTCCGCAAATACTCACAAGCTTGCAGCAATTGCAAGAAGAGAAAATGATGTTGACGATACAAAATGCGGTGCTGAGCGAATTTAACCGCCATTCCGCCGAGTTTTGAGCGGCAGCGTCAGGAATCGCCCGTTTGATGGCATGACTTGAAATTTCTCTGTGATTTTCTACCCTGTAAGGCCCAGTGAAAATAATTTAGTCCGTTTTGTGCTGACAAGTTCTGTGCTGCTTGAAGGTATGCGGTAATAAAACAGCAAATCACTTGACAGTATGCAAGCGGATATGCAAGCGCAAGCATGAAATTCATTGACAGGCTTGTGGATAACATCTTAGAATTGCGAGTTCTCGATTTTGTGCTTGCCTAAAAAATGGGCGATTTCGAGGGTTTTTGGTAAAAAAACCAAAGCCGCATACGATTTTTCGTGTTCGTTTAGCCTCAGGTTAAACGAATGTTTATTTAACGTTGTACTTTGCTGGATTAGAAGCGATGCCAACCATTAATCAATTGATTCGCAGCCCACGCGTTTCTGCACGTGTGAAAAGCAAATCGCCGGCGCTGGAAAACAGCCCACAAAAACGTGGTGTTTGCACCCGTGTTTATACTACTACTCCTAAGAAGCCTAACTCGGCTTTGCGTAAAGTAGCTAAAGTTCGTCTGACCAACGGTTTCGAAGTTATTTCGTACATCGGCGGTGAAGGCCATAACCTGCAAGAGCATAGCGTCGTGTTGATCCGCGGCGGTCGTGTAAAAGACTTGCCAGGTGTGCGTTACCACATGGTTCGCGGTGCTTTGGATACTCAAGGCGTGAAAGACCGTAAACAAGCTCGCTCGAAATACGGTGCGAAGCGTGCTAAGGCTGCTAAGAAGTAATCTCCATTGACTGCGTAATTGCGCCGTCATTTATTTAACGTATTCTGTAAAGATTTCAGTATCGACCCGGAAGGGGTTGAGTAAGTGGCAGGTTATGATGGCCGGCCGCGAGCAGTGTTAAGTTGTTAATCTCTGCTCAACTGAAGAGTGAAAGGAATTGAAATGCCACGTCGTCGTGAAGTCCCGAAACGGGACATTCTGCCGGATCCAAAATTCGGCAATGTAGAAGTAGCGAAATTTGTTAACGTTTTGATGCTGTCCGGTAAAAAATCGGTTGCTGAAGGTATCATTTACGGCGCCTTCGAACAAATCCAGACCAAAACTGGTAAAGATCCTCTGGAAGTGTTCGCCTTAGCTGTCAACAATGCGAAGCCTATCGTTGAAGTTAAATCGCGCCGTGTTGGTGGTGCAAACTACCAGGTGCCTGTTGAAGTTCGCCCAGTTCGTCGCTTAGCTTTGGCGATGCGTTGGTTGCGTGAAGCAGCAAACAAACGTAGTGAAAAATCCATGCCTTTGCGTTTGGCCGGCGAATTGCTGGAAGCGTCTGAAGGCCGTGGTGGTGCCATGAAAAAACGTGACGAAGTTCACCGCATGGCAGAAGCTAACAAAGCGTTCTCGCATTTCCGCTTCTAATAGCAGTAATGACGGGCACTTGTTAGCTAGTTTGGCAATTGCCCGTGACAGTATCTTGAATCAGGCCGGGCGTATGTTGAATAGCATTACGCTCGGTTTTGTACATTAAACATTAGGACTTATTATGGCCCGCAAGACTCCCATTGAGCGCTACCGTAACATTGGTATCTCTGCTCACATTGACGCTGGTAAGACAACCACCACAGAACGCGTACTGTTTTACACTGGTGTAAATCACAAAATCGGTGAAGTGCATGATGGCGCGGCTACCATGGACTGGATGGAGCAAGAGCAAGAGCGTGGTATTACCATTACTTCTGCTGCGACTACCTGTCACTGGAAAGGGATGGCAAACAATTTCCCTGAACACCGTATCAACATCATCGATACCCCAGGCCACGTTGACTTCACGATCGAAGTTGAGCGTTCTATGCGCGTTCTGGACGGTGCTTGCATGGTTTACTGTGCAGTGGGTGGCGTTCAGCCTCAATCGGAAACTGTTTGGCGTCAGGCTAACAAATACAAAGTGCCACGTCTGGCCTTTGTTAACAAGATGGATCGTACCGGCGCAAACTTCTTCAAAGTTTACGACCAGATGCGTGCTCGTCTGAAAGCAAATCCTATCGCTATCCAAATCCCTATCGGCGCGGAAGAAAACTTCCTCGGCGTAGTTGATCTGGTTAAAATGAAAGCGATCATCTGGGATGATGCTAGCCAGGGTATGAAATTTGACTACCGTGACATTCCTGCGGAATTGGTAGATCAGGCGACTGAATGGCGCGAAAAAATGGTTGAAGCTGCTGCTGAAGCCAGTGAAGAATTGATGAACAAATACCTTGAAGAAGGTGATTTGACTGAAGAAGAGATCAAGAAAGCCTTGCGTCAACGTACCATCGCTTCGGAAATCGTTCCTATGATGTGCGGCACTGCGTTTAAAAACAAAGGCGTACAAGCGATGTTGGACGCGGTTATCGAATACTTGCCATCGCCAGTGGATATTCCACCAGTTGCTGGTACGGACGAAGATGATCAGCCAGTTACACGTAAAGCTGCTGACGATGAAAAATTCTCGGCACTGGCATTTAAGATCATGACCGATCCATTCGTTGGTCAATTGATTTTCTTCCGCGTGTACTCGGGTACCATCAATTCGGGCGACACCGTCTACAACCCGATCAAAGGCAAAAAAGAACGCCTGGGTCGTATTCTGCAGATGCATGCTAACCAACGTGAAGAAATCAAAGAAGTTCGCGCTGGTGACATCGCTGCGGCAGTTGGTTTGAAAGATGCGACAACTGGTGAAACTCTGTGTGATCCAACTTCCATCATCACTTTGGAAAAAATGGTTTTCCCTGAGCCAGTTATTCAACAGGCTGTAGAACCAAAAACCAAAGCTGACCAGGAAAAAATGGGTCTGGCATTGAACCGTCTGGCACAAGAAGATCCTTCTTTCCGTGTTAAAACTGACGAAGAATCTGGTCAGACTATCATCGGTGGTATGGGTGAGTTGCACTTGGAAATTATCGTTGATCGTATGAAGCGTGAGTTCAACGTGGAAGCGACTGTTGGTAAGCCACAAGTTGCATACCGTGAAACTATTCGCAAAACTTGCGAAGAAATCGAAGGTAAATTCGTTAAGCAATCGGGTGGTCGTGGTCAATACGGTCACGTTGTATTGAAGATCGAACCCCAGGAGCCAGGTAAAGGTTTCGAATTCGTTGACGCGATCAAAGGTGGTACTGTTCCTCGTGAATACATCCCTGCAGTTGAAAAAGGTGTTATCGAAACACTGAGCTCGGGTGTGTTGGCTGGTTACCCAGTGGTTGACGTTAAAGTTACCTTGTTCTTCGGTTCTTACCATGACGTTGACTCCAACGAAAACGCCTTCCGTATGGCGGCTTCGATGGCATTCAAAGACGGTTGCCGTAAAGCATCGCCAGTTATTCTGGAACCGATGATGGCCGTTGAAGTTGAAACACCAGAAGATTACGCTGGTACCGTTATGGGTGACTTGTCGTCACGCCGTGGTATGGTTCAGGGTATGGACGAGATCCCTGGTGGCGGCGGTAAGATCATTAAAGCAGAAGTTCCTCTGTCTGAAATGTTCGGTTACTCGACATCGTTGCGTTCGGCTACCCAAGGTCGTGCAACTTACACTATGGAATTCAAGCACTACGCTGAAGCTCCTAAAAACGTTATCGACGCAATCGTTTCGGCGAAAGCGAAGTAATTTGTTAGACCTCCTCTGGCGACAGGGGAGGATTGTGAACTTATATATCGTTCTTTTTGAAGGAAAATTAAAATGGCAAAAGGTAAGTTTGAACGCACCAAGCCGCACGTGAACGTCGGTAC
>JAYSEN010000020.1:0-84544 GCA_041913845.1 Undibacterium sp. | reverse complement strand
CAATCGGCATGATTCCACCTCAATGTGTGAAAAATGACAAGCCCCAGTTTAGTTACAGACCGGGGATTGTCAAGGCTAGGATGGGTGTCTACTAGGGTTGCTCCCGATTTTTGGTAATTCTCTGAGGCTAAGTAATTGATTTTATTGAAGCCGGTTTTTCAAATTTGAGGTTTTTAGAAGTCCCCTTTGGAGGTTTTTATCCATGTCGGATTTCGTTAAAACTATTCACAAAAGCGCTGGGGGTGTCAGCTGCCTGATTCGACTAAATACCTCAAATCCAACATCTTCGAACCAGGTAAATTCAACGCTCTCGGCAAGATCAAAAGTTCCCATAACTTTAGGTTTCCATTTTTTCGTATTCATATCATACGAAGCACAATATTTTCCAATACGAATCTCCTCCTCTGTAACATCGTGCCAAGCAATAGTAATTGCACCATTACGCCATCCAAAGCAATCAATGAAAGGGGGCCAACCTGATCTCCATACAAGTAACTTTCCAAACACACTTAATTTCCAAGGCAACTCTTCCCACGAATCACCATTGTTATCACTATAAAAAATTAAATTATTTTTATAATGAATTAATTCGCCATTATTTCGAGCACAGATTTGATCAAAATTGTAATTGTATTGTTCCATGCATCATCTTTCTTACTTCGTTAAATACCGATAAGTAACATCGCCATATTCGCGTCCCAAACTTCCTCCATACGCACCGCCAATCGCACCTCCTGCAAAAGATGCTCCTAATAAAGTCAGCCCAGAGTATGCGCCTAAAGCGGCCCAACCGACTGGAGTACTTAGAAGTAAAGTTGCACCAAGAACACCTGCTGAAGCACCGAGTGCACCTCCAATTAATCCTCCAGTCAAGCCACTTGCTTCACTCACACCAACCCTCATTTTATCGCCAGGGGCAGCATCAACAACATGCTTAACTACCATTGTCGTTTGAAGAGCAAGCATCGCGGGACCGAACAAGCGAGTTAGTTTCGCAGTGCCAGTAACCCAAGGGTTCGAATAACCAGAACCGGCAGCTACACCACGATACGTTTCAAATACTGTTGGCGTGACTCCAGTCCTCATTGTTAACTTGGATTCTCTTGATTTAACACGATCTTCAAATGAGATTTTTTCTTTCCCTTCAATTTTTTGCGACATCCATTCACCCCAAGGAGTTAGCAAACTCTGTGTCGCAGTTCTTGTCGCATCTCGAAAAGCAGATGCTTGCCTTGCCACCTTCTCAACAGCACTTAAGTTGTTAGGTCCGAGCTTATTGATAGTTGCTACGGCATTATCTGCAGAACGATGGATCGCATCCATATAACCAAAACGCATTTTTGTGTCATATAAAACTGAAGCAGTATATAAGGCATTTGAACGCATCGAATCCGCCCATCCTTGAAGGCGAGTTCCTATATCAACGTTTGGCTTTGTATCAGAATCTAACGAACGATAATTGATTGGATTATTATCTGATTGAATGCCAACCGCCCAACCCATTGTCCCAGTATCTTCGTTGTAAACTGTTGGCTGACCTTGACGTGAAATAATTGCACCCATCGAACTTGGCGAATTAAGCTGAATATCTGGCAAAGTCGAACTATTGGTGCCCCAAATTTCAACATAAAGTGATGCCCGTCCATCAGGACCATCCACATAAATATCATCGCCAATAAGACGCGGATTTTTCGCTTTAAACTCTTGAGCTTCTTTTTGCAATCGAATCATCGTCTCCGCTCTAACCGTATCAGATATGTTCCCTTTAGCAGGGTATTGGCTATTTGAGCTCAACCCATACCCGAGCTTGCCACCAGTCTGACTCCACTCTCGTCCTTCTGGCGTATCTAAGAAAGCATCGTAATCGCTGTATGGTAATTGAGTCGTAGAAGAAGCCATCGGAGTGTTTTGCACTGGCACTTGCCAGCTGCCACGGTTGCTTTCCCGGTCGAAGTCGGCAGCGGCTTCTTTGGCGGTGTAGATGCTGGTATTCAGCGCCGCCAAAGAAGACCCCAACGCATTGCCAAATGCATCCGCCGCCACCTGCCCCACATCAACCCGGCCATTGCGAACTAAGGATGTCGTAACACCCTCCGCGAAATTACTGACACTGCGTTGTGCGACTGCCGTTGCGTAACCACCGCCTAAGCTACTGAAGGCGTCCGTTTTATTCAACCAGCCACCGACTTGATGCCCTACTCCCGCACCAACTGCCGCAGCGGCCACGCCGCGCCAGCTAAAGTTCGGTTGCAAACCAGTCACCACGCCTATGCCTTGCGTGATAGTGCTGGTCACCGCCGCTTTGGCCATCGCATTCGCGACGCCCCCTGCCTCTAAACCAAACACATTTGGCCCCAAGCCCGCACTGACACCGGCACTGATACCGCTTAAGGCTACACCTTTCCAGTTAATATCTTTTTGTTCGCCTGCTGCTACCGCGCCAATTTGACCAACCAGACTAGACGCTGCACCTATAGCGGCCTGTGTGAAGGCTTGATATAACAAGCCTCCCCCCCCCGGTACGATAAAGCTCAAGGCAATAAAGGTGGCGGCCGACAAGAATGCTCCCACCGGCCCACACCCCCCATCCTGATTCTGCGGTTGCGGCATTTCCGGATTGGTGTCACCGATCAGCTTGCTGCTGTTGTACGGTTTGATTTCCCCCGCTTTGTTGCTGCTGCCTTCTAAGGCCGGCACTTGCAATAATGTGCCCTTGCTCAGCTGGCTTTCGGCACCTAAGCCATTCGCTTCGGCCAGTTTGTACCACAGGCTGCGGTCGCCATAGAGGCTTAAGGCGATGCTGGTGAGGCTGTCGCCCTCGCGCACTTCGTAGACACTGGTGCGACCTATACCTTCTTTACGGTAGAACAAGGCGATGTCGTCGCTGCTGGAAACGCTCGCCAAGCCTTCGCTGCTGCTGCCTAAGATTTGTTCATTCACCAGCAAGGTGGTGGTGACGGTATCGCCTTGTTGTTTGCGCAAGACCCGCCCTGCTGTATCGGTCCAGTATTGGATCGAGGCTTCTTTGGCACCGTCCACGCTTTGCAAGTGGCCGTTGGCGTCGTACTTCATGGTGCTGGTTTTTTCACCCGCGTCACGGTGAACAGCGCGGATTTGACTGTTTTGGTAATGATCGTACTGATCCGCGTTGTTATACGTGTAATAGTAAGTTTGCCGCCCGTCTTGCCCATATTCGATCAAATTACCCGCATCATCATGGATATTCATGGTGTTGCTGTATGCTTGATCCTGGTTGGTGGTATGAATTTGTTGACGAAGGACCCGACTGACGTCGTCCAGATGCGCCTCTGAGGCTATCGTGGAAGCTGAATAGCTGAATAATTGCGAGCTCCCTTCAACCCCGATATGTTCATAGGCTTTGCGTAAGCCTTCATTTCGCATTAACTTCATGACTTGCGCATCATTCATGCCACTGCGCACCAGCTGGTTATGCTGGTTGTATTCGCGCTCATCAATTACGACCCGGCCCGTTTCTAAACCATCACGGCTGATGGTTTTAATCCGGCCCAACTGGTCGTAATCGGTGATTTCGGTGATGTAGCCCATGCCTTCCTGTGCATTTTCATCGAGTGTCTTGCCCGCGTAACGGTCACTGACTTTACGTCCGGCGGCATCATAAGCCAATTCATGACCCTGGCTGCCGGAGATGCTGATGACGTCGCCGATCTTGATACCATCAACGATTAATTGTCGGTTCATGGCGTCGTAGGTGTTCCAGCTGATGGTGCGGCGTTCCACGGCGCGCAGCATCGCATTCTCGTTTTTATCCGGGGTGCTGGTCGCGCCATTGAACGGCAATTGCTCACGCACGTTGACGTAGTAACCAGTAATTTGCAAGACGCGGTTGTCGTTGTTGTCGTAGCCATATTCTTGACGGTAACGGCTGGTTTCGACCACGCGCAAACGCCCCACTTCGTCGTAACCTAAGCGGTTGTCTTGCAAGGTTTGCTTTACGCCCGACTGGGTCTGCAGTACGTATTCACTAATCCGTCGCCCAGCTTCGTCATACTGATACAAGCTGACAGTCTGGGTGCCGGCGTCGTTGATGGTACTGACCTGACCTTGCGCGGTGTAGGTGTAGCTGATGGACTTGGCACTGTTGACTGTCCCCGTTTCTTTACTTAACAAGCCCTGGAAGTTGTAATCGTAGGCATAGCCGTGCGCCCCCAGATCGGTGTAGGTTTTGTAGCGCGCACTGGTGCCATCGTAGCTCCAGCTTTGCGTTTTTGTATTGGCATCGGTGCGGCTGATTTCGCGACCTAAGGCATCAAAGCGGCGGCTGGTTTTGTTCGCCGTACCGCCACGAGTATGCCAGCTATTGTCTTGTTCGATGGCATTGCCCAGCAAGTCGTACACGGTACGTTGACTTATCTGACTGCCCTTCACGATGTTGCCAGCAGTGCCGTTCTCCAGCATTTCCTGAATTTGTTCGGTACGACGACCTAATTCATCATACACAAATCGTTGTTGTAACTGAGCTTTTTCAGGGAGCGCATAACTTTCTGCATAGCCTTTGTGCATAGCCGTACTTGCCACTTCACTGACACTGATCACCCCCATATGCGTTTGCTGCACCAAACGCCCGAGGTCGTCGTAGGCATAACGTATGGTTTGAGCGGCATCTTGCTTCTCCTGCAATTCGCCAAAGCCATTGTAGCGGTAGTTAATCCAGCTGCCGTCGCCATGGGTTTCCCGCACCAGGTGGCCCTGGGCGTCACGGATGCTCAGGTTCAGGTTGTTATTGCCATCGAGCTGGCCGATTTGCTGGCCCAGGCTGTTGTAGGCCTGGGTCTGCCGCACGCCATCCTGACGCACCGTTTCGATTAAGCGGTTTTGGTCGTCGTAACGGTAGCTCGTTTGCCAGCCAGCATAACGGGCGTCGCTCTGACTGAGTAAGTTGCCCCAGCGGTCGTAACGTTCTTGTATCACGATCGCGTCTTTGCCTGCAATTTGCTGGATCTGGCTTGACTGCAATTGGGTGCGACTCGACAGGTTTAAGCCCGCAACACTGGCAGCCCAGCTAGGCGCGCCAATTTGCCGTAAGACCTGATCAACTTGTTGCTCGGCCACGCTAGCCTGGCTCGCGGCCAGGGCAGCGGCCTTTTGCAAGTCCTTGAGCTGGTTGTCGTTACCTTGTTGTAAGTTGCTGATCGCGCTGGTTTCCTCTTGCAGCAACTGGCTCAGATTGCTCGCAACGCGGCGACTGAAGACTTGTTGGTCGAGCTTGAAGTTCAGTTTGACGGTAGCGTCCGGGTTGGCGTTTTCAGCTGCGTAATCCAGTTGCAGTAAGAAGTTACGCACAACGTCGGCCCGCGAGCTGCTTTGCAAGGACTGGATCCAGTAAGCCAGCCCGGCTGGTTCGGCCTCCCGCCCCAGGGCATTGCGGTAGAGCTGGTTAATAAACGCGCTGTCGCCGAGGTCTTTGAGTTTGACGTCACTCGGCTTTTGTTCGCCTTCGATCAGTTTGGTAATAAAGCTGCTCCAGCTGGCGTCTTCTAAGCCCGCCGCCGGCACTTCTTTACCCCAGTAGATAAAGCCCTTTAAGTCGGCGGTGCGACCAAACAGCAATTGATACAGCCCCGCCAGATGGCTGCGCGCAGCCACTTTCGGGTCGCTCGCTAAGGCACTGGCGATGCCTGCGGCACTGTCATTGGCACTAACACGCGCCAGTACGGTGCGGGCTTGATTCAGTTCGCCCGAACCGTGCATCAATTTGCTGTAGATTAAGGCCACGCTGGTTTTATTGACCAGCATGTTTTGTCGTTGGATGCCTTTGATGTCGCTGGCCTGGTTTTTCAGGGTTTCATCCAGGACCCGTTGCACCACCAGCTCCCGACTCAGACTGCCATTGGCTAAGCCTGCTTTGTGTAAGGCACTGTTGTTGGCGTCGACACTGCCCAGCGCCTGATACAGCCGATCTACAAACTCGGCGCTTCCCATTGGCGCTAATTCACCGCGTGCTTCGGCACCACTCAGGATGTCACGAATCAGGCTCAGGTTGTCTTGTTGGGCGGCTTTGGCGGCCCAATGCGCTAAGCCAGCTTCGTCGACAGCACGGTTTAAGACCAGGGCATAGACCCGGGCGATCAGGGTTTCTGCGGCACTGGCCTCGACATTGACTGCCGTGCTCAGGCTAAAGGCTTTGACGGCATTCGCTAGTTGCGGGTTGGTCCCGCCATTTAAGGCCGACACCGCCGCTTTTGCTGTAGCAACCTGTTGTTGCAAGCTGCTTTGGGTCGATAGGGCCTGACTTTGCAGGCTGGTTTCAGCACTACTCAGTGATGCGAGGGTGCGCACCACTGCCGCGTCAAAGTTCTTGCGCCCGGCAAAGCCTGGCGTGCCGGCAATCTGTTCTTTGTAGAGTTTGTCCACGATATTGAAGAGCACCTGCCCCAACTGCTCGTCGTTATTGGTTAGCCGAGCGTTGTCGAGCTCGGGGAGCCAATAGCCGCCCATGTCATTATCACTGCGTCCCAAGGCATTTTGGTAAATCGACGACAGCACGGCGCTTGATCCCAACCCCGCATACGCGGAAATTCGGAACAATTCAGCTCTCGCCAGATTTATCTTCTTGCGACCCGTGCGAACGTCCTGCACCAGGTCGTTAAGTTTGGCAGCGGTGGCGTTGGTGACCGACTCGCTGCCCCCCAATAAGCGATAGACTTGCACCAGACTCAGCATGTCATTGCCAGTCTGTACCGGCAATGTGGTGTTATTGCCGATGCTGGCGTTGTAATTGGCCTCGGCCACGGTGGCTTGGGAATTCAGACGGCGGTAATTTTCATCGCTGGTATTGGCATAGCTTTGCGCATTTTTCACCGCATCGTAGACGCTGCTATCAACTCGCTGGTTAAAGCGGGCACGCGCCGCTAAAGCCTCAGGCACTCCATCTGCTTTCGGGTCGTTTTTGACACTCCCGATCAGACCGATAATCACATTACCTTTTTCAGCCGGGGTGCTTGCCGCATTAAATCTTTCGACCCAGTGCGTCCAGCCCTTGACGTCATTATCTTTACGTTGCAGCGTTTCCTCATAAATGTATTTAAAGAAATTGTCCACCCCCATACTACTGAGTTGGCGATCCAGGACGTTTGGATCGATGTACATCGAATAGGCTATCTCATTGAGGGATGTCCCATTTTTCAGATCAGTCAACCAGTAATGCAAGTGCGTTGGTAAGGGATTGCTGCGGTTGAACAGCAAGGTGTAGAGTTCGGTTATCTGCCGCACTCCAGTTAAATTTGCTTGAATATTGTCAACCGCAGCTTGCGCGTTGTCGCGTAAGGTGCGCGCCTGCTCGGCCGCCACCCTGGCTTGTGAGGCAATAATCCGCAAGTTATCGCTATTTCCGGCACTACCGCCTGTGTTGCCGGTATTTAAGCGATTGTAATCCCCCTGCGCTGTGCTGGCGGCACCGGCTGCGGTGTTGTAGGTTCTTTCGGCGGTTTCTTTTTTCTGCCGTAATTCACCCCATTCTTTAGCGGCTCGCTGATACAGCGCATCGGCATCCCGATAAGCTTGCTCTGCCTGACTGGAATTGGGCAGCGTGTTCAGTGTATTCTGTGCTCGTCGGCGGGCTTCGTCAGCGGCATTCATCTTGCTTTGTGCGGCATCAAACTGCAGATTAAATGTTTGATAATCCTGAACCCATCTCTGGCGTGCTGACTCGGTAGCGCTATCGACATCGTACTGCAAATTTCTTCGCCCATCGTCGCCAGGTCCCGTTGTTTCAGCCAAAACACGGTTTAAAAAAGTCTCACAAATATGCGCCTTGGCTTCAAAGCCAACTGCATTCTCATATTGAGGTGCCCAATAGTTAATTCCCTCTAACACCTTATTGTCATTGCGATGCAGAGCTGAAGTGTAGATGCGCGTAAATAATGTGGTGCTGCTTAGGTATTGCACGCCACTCGACGGATCGGCGATAACTTTCTTGAAGAGGTCCTCACGTGTCGTGTATTCGCCTAGCCAACGCAACATACCATTAAGATCACCATCACGTTGCAGCAAGATCCGATACACTTGCTGCACCTCTTTGACCGTGTTAATCATGAGGTTGCTATATTTATACTTATTACGATTTGCTTCAATCTGCGACGTCAGTGATGCCACCTGATTACTATACGTGGTGTAATCCGTTTGCGCTTTATCGTAATCGCTTTGCGCCTTAATTCGTTGACTTGAACTCGTCTGCCAGGCGTTTAATTTGTTGTTACGATCAGATTCCTTGGTCGCGACATCACTTTCTTTGTTGTCGTAATTCGATTTGGCAGTGTCGTAGGCGCTCTTGGCCGAGGCTTCGGCATACCGCGCCTCATTTAACTTAATCCGCGCCTTTTCTAAGGCCACCTGATTTTCGATGCTGTTGTCGATCTGCACCCGTGCGTTGGCATTGGCGACCGCCACTTTCGCCGCTTCCACCATCTCGGCCACTTTGCTCACTGCCGCATTCGCCGTGCTCAACTCACTCTCAGCTTTGTTGAGCGTATCCCTGGCTTTTTGCAAATCCAGATCTGCGTTCAGGTAACTGCTGTAAGCCTGGCTTTCGCGGGTTTTCTGGTAAGCCAGTTCGGCCGCCGCCGATTGCAAACTCAATAATTTTGCCGCAACTTCGGTTTCCGCCTTGGCTAGCTGGAGTTGCAGCAATTTTTGGGCGTTATCGCCCTCGGATGCTTTGAGGACTTCGACGTTTTTCAGCAAACGCATGGCGTTTACTTCTTGTTGCGCCGAGCTAAATACCCGGGTCGAACTCTGGAAGTCACCACCCAGGTTGGCAACGATCAGCGCATAGGCATTCTTGAGCTGGAATAATTGCGCTTGTTCCTCGCTGACGTGGTTGCCTGGCTTCCAGTTTTGTAACTCGTCCAACAGGCGTGACAGCACCTCGCCTTTGTTGCCGCGTGTCAGTTCTCCCAACCAGTAATTGTCATCACTGACCGTGTAATTGGCCGGGCCCAGGACTTTGCTGTAGATGTCTTGCAGCAATTGCTTGGGCGTCAGACTCGATAACACGTCGGTAATTATGGCATTCAGCAAGTCTGCTTGTTTCTTCTTATCTTGCTGCATCTGATTTTGCCAGAACACATAGCCTTCTTTTTCTGGGGCGCGGTTCAGTAACAGGGTATAAGCCTGGCTGATTTGCATTTGCTTGAATTGCGCCTTGTCTATGCGTTGGTAGATCGTGCTAAGGGCACTGAAGATATCGCCTGCCGTGACTTTTTGTGTCAGCTCTGCGGCAGCGTCCGGCCCCGCATTGCTTTTCAGGTAGGCCGCATTCAATAAGCCTACTACGGTACGGTTATGTAAGCGCTGTTTGGCTGACTCGGTTTCGTAACTGCCCGAGCTATCCGCTTGCAAGGCACTCAGTTCCGCGCTTAAGAGGCGCATTTTTGCGCTGGCGTCCGGCGCCTGACTTAAGGCCACTTCGAGGCGAGCCTTGCGGTCGGGATTCGTCCATTGCAAGCGCTGCTCCAATACCACACCCGCCAGGTCTTTGGCCGAGAGACTCGCCAGACCCGATTGATTGAAGATGCTGGTGAGTTGCGCCTCCATGCTGTCTGGCTTGGATTTGAGCTCTTTCAGGAAGTATTCCATCCCCGCCGCTTCCGGAACCCGGTCGTGCGTCAGCAGATAGAACTGGGTAATTTGCAATTGCTGTTCGGCCTGGGTAATCACGCCACGTGTGCTGAGTAAGGCCAGCGCCTGACTGATGCCATTGCTGTCGACCAGGCCGAGTGCCTGCGCCGCCAGCGTAAAGTCGCTGCCTTTTAATTGCCAGGCATAGGTCAGCGCAACTTGCACTTTGTTATTGAACAGCTTCGCGCCATTTAACGCCACCGTATCGCTTTGTTGCATGCCCGAGAGGTTGCGGATGATGTCGCTGATGACACTGCCGCGTGCCGCCGGACCAGGTCCCGACCATTGCTTGAGCCAGTAATCCAGCCCGGCCTGATCGGGTTCACGCCCCTGGGCCTGACGATAAACCAGGCTCAGGATCTCGCCAGCGCTCTTCCCCGCCAATGGCGGGCTATTCAGTAATTGCTCGGCCACGTCGGCCAGGCTTTGTGATTTTAAGCGGGTCGCCATGTTCTCCAGTTCGCTGGCGATTGGCCCCCGGTTGTACAAGGCCACAAACAGTTGCGCCGCTTCCAGGCGCTCCGATTCATAGCCCACACTGAATTTACCCTCACTGCCGCCAGCCAGAACCCCGGTCAAGCGATGACGGTACACCATTTTGTATTCGTACTGCCCTTCCGCCAGGGTTTCCGGTTGCAGCGGGTTGGCACTGCTGCGTCCTTGTATAGGATTGAAGGCATAGTCTTTGCCAAAGCGGGTCAGGCGACCACTTTCCCACTGACTGCTGCCTATCTGACGGAATTCGAATACCGGTTCCAGATCGAGGTTGTTCGGCGCACTCAGGTGCAAACTGCTGAGGTTAGTCGCCCCAGCCACGGCTGCGCCGTTCTCCACGCTATTGCGTATCTCGCCCAAGGTGACCCAGTTACCACTGCTGTCTTTTTTCGCTAAACTAATCTGGGTAATCTGGTCTTGTGCCGCACTTTGGTAATACGATTGGTTCGGCCAGCTTATCGTCACATCCCCCTGACCCGCATGCACACTCAGAATGCGATCAATTTGCTGCAGCTGTGGAGTTGCAATGTTGCCCGCATTGAAGACAATACTGACGCGCAAATCGCCATCGCCCCAGTTACCGGTGTCGGGCAAACTCAGGCGGATACTGTTCTGGCCTATCCAGCTACCTTCACGCTTTTTACTTCCTTCAATGAACTCAGGTTGGGATTCCTCGCGCGTATCACTGACCGAGGTGACATTGCCAACAACGTCGTAACTTAAGCGGTGGTTCACGCTCGTCACCGTTAATTGTCGCTCTGCGCCATTGCTCGGCATGCTGCGCTCGGTTACCTGACCTAACTTGTTGTAGCGAATCACTGTGCTGATGTAATTGGCATTGCTCGCCACATCGCTCAATTGCGGAATCGATACCGTTTGCAAGTCCAGACTTTGGCTGCTGATGTCGCGCACCACCCGGCCCAGGTAGTCGCGCAGATACAGGTGGGTGACACCGTCCTGCGCGCGGCTGCGCCAGACCTGGCCAGTTTCATCGTAGTCGTTTTTGCTCAGGCTTTGCCATTGCCCATTCAACAGCACACGTTGTTCGACTAATTCACCGTAGCCGTTGTAACGGTAACTCATGGTGCTGGCTTCGCTTTGCGCACTTCCGGTTTGCTGGGTGCTTTCAATTAAACGCCCGGCATGATCGTAACGCATGCTGACTAAGGCTGTGGTGCCGTCGCTCAACAATCCGCCATCGGCCTTATGCACCACCTTGAATTGTGCTACCTGGTTGCCATACACGTCGTAGCCCGAACGACTCAGTTGATTTAAGGCGTCTAACTGTTGCTCAAGCTTACCCGCTTGATTATACCGGGCTGTGCTAACGCGTTCCTTGCCCGTCGTTTGGGCCGCATTGCTGCTGGTCCAGCGTACTGCACCCGCGTCATCGCGTAATTCCAGCTGACCTGCATCGCTTAAACGCAGCATCATGCCTTTACCTTGAGTCTGACTGCTCCAAAGCGCAGTTGCCCCGCGGTACAGCACCAGGTTGCCATCGTCCTGCATAGTCAGACGCAGTGACTCGGCGCCAGAGCTGCCCGCTCCGGTGCCACTTTGCCAGATCGCCGTCGGCTGTGTCGGCGTACCTGTGACGCTGTCGTAGATCACCAGGTTGCCATCAGTTTGCAACAGTAATTGGTAACGCCCATTCGCTGAATACAGCGCTTCACCTGCTTGCAGACTTTGTTGCTGCCCCAGTTGTACCATGCCGCTTAATTTGGGCGGGCCGTTTTCCTGGTTTTGTACCAGCACTTCGCCTTGCGCTATTTTGACCGCATTGCCATAAGCGTCGCGCTCGTAGCGGCTGTACACGCCTTTGTTGTCGTTGCCACTACCCGGTTCGACCTTGCCCAACACCCGGCCTAATACGTCATAGCTCGTCAGCACGGTACGCGTCACCCGCGCTATTCCCGCGGTCGAACTATTGTTGCCGCGTGTTGCATCAATTTCAGTTTCGGTGCTCAGAATCTGGTTACCCAGGTGATCGTAGGCATACCGTGTCAGCACCGTGCCATGCTGGTTTTGTTCGCTGCGCCCGATCCCGCTTAACACCGCAAATTCCGCATTCAAGCGGCTTTCACTGAGCTTGCGACCATTCGCGTCGTACTCGTAGCGCATGCCACGGTCTTTGCTGCCCTCTTTGAGGGCCATACCACGCACCGCTTGCCCCGTTTCATCCCAGGCGCCTTGATAGCGCTCGGCAAATTCCACTTGCTCGCTGAGGTTGCCCACCCCGTCGTAGCGCATCACGGTCAGGTAGTTTTCAGCGTCCAGACTCGCCACTTTTTGACCACGATGGTCGTACGCATAGCGTGTCTCCACCGCATCTAAGCCCTTAATAAAACTGCCATCGTTTTGACGTTCGGTGCGCGACTGTGTCACGCTCACCAATTCGCCAAACGCGTTGTAGCGGTTGTCGGTCACTTTACTTTGGATCACTAACCGCCCCTGGCTGTCGCCCCCGTGTATCAGCGTTTCGCTGACCTGGCTGATGCGGCCTGACTGATCGTAAGTTTGGCTCAAGGTGCGCGAGCCAGTCGCCGGGCGGGCATAAAATCCCACCAGCTGTTTTTTCGTGTTGTCGTAGTTGAGGTAGGCACTGTGCGATTGGTCGTAGCGCGTCAATGCGATCACTTCGCCATAGGCATTGCGTTTGTATTCGGTCACAAAGCCCGCCGCATCAATGTCGTACTGCACCCGACCCGCGGCATCGTAGACTTTGTAGCTGTAATTTCCCGCCACGTCACGATTGCGGGTGGCATTGCCCAAGGCGTCGTAGTCCACAGCACTGCTTAAACTGACGAGCTCTGTGGCGTTGGTCGCCGGGTTGTAGACCCCGGTCGCCGGGAAGTAGCTCGCAATTTGACGCCCCTGAGCATCGTAGTCATAGCGCGTACTGCGCGCTTGACTGCTACCCGCCGCTTCGGTGCGTTTGCTTAAATTCCCCAACGCATCGTATTCCAACACGGTCGCCAGGCGTTGCCAGCTGCGTTGCACCACACCAGTTAAGCGTCCTGCACCATCCACCAGCGCTTCACTGACTTCCACTGCCGGCGCGATTTCTTTGACTAAGCGACCCGCCTGGTCGTACTCGTAATTCCAGGTCGCACCATTCTTATTGGTAAAACTGGTCTTTTGACCCAGCGCATTGTACGTGTAGCTTTCGCGGTAACCCAGGCCGTCGGTGCTGTCCAGTAAATTACCTGCCGCGTCAAAGCGGTATTGGCTAACGCGGTCATGTACCGTGTCGCTCTTGACCGTGTTACGTATCGTCGCCAGATCAGCACTGGCCACTACCACCGCTGTTGCATACTGAGTCTGCTTCACCAACCGCGTGCCCTGATATTCGCGGTAACTGACATAACCTTCGGCATCGACGCTATAAACCAAGCGATTGGCGTTGTCATAGGCCATGCGCGTGGTACGGTCAGCACTTAGCCGGTGGCCATTGGCCCAGGCCACTAAGTCGCCATAATTGCCTGTCCGGCCAGTATCAAAGCGGCTGGCGTATTCCGTTACCGCAATCAGATTGCCCGACTTGTCGTACTCGTTTTGGGTCAGCTTACCACTCGCATCCAGCACGAAAGCGAGTTGCCCTTGCGGGTTATAGCTACGTACTTCCGTGCGGTCGGCGGCCGGGTCACGTTTAATCGCCGCATATATCGCGTCTGCGCTGCTGCCATTGACCTTATCCGCACCCGCATACTCGGTGCTGGCGAGTAAGTTCGTGCCCTTGTATTCGTTGAAACGGATTTTACCCGCCTCATCGACGCTGAAATTTTCTTGATTGGCAGCGTTATAGCTATGCAAGCTGCTGCGATCGTCCACACTCTTGTGGCTGGCAGCCCAGCTTTGCAAGTTTGCCAACACGCTAGTGCGAGCCTCGGTATAGCGAGTCGCAAACGCGGTGGCACAGATCAGGTTGCCGACTTTGTCGTACTCGTATTGACTCAGCTTGCCCGTCGCATCCAGCGTGTAGGCTAACTGACCCAGGGCGTTGTAGCTGCGGTTTTCGATGCGGTCGCCCGGGTGGCTGGCAATACTACTGAGTTTGACGTCGTCCGCCAGTGGCAAAGTGAGGCGGGTCGCATAACGGGTAGTTTGGATCACCCGCCCAGCCTGGTCATACACAAATCCTTGTGCCTCACCCTGAGCATTGACTTCCAGAATTTGCTGGCCATCTTTGTTATAGCGGCGTAGGCTCAACTGATCGCTGCTTTGTTCGGCGGGTATCAGCTTTTCTAATTCAGCGCGCGTGGGCTTGGCACCGAGGTTGCCTATGTCGACACTCTGACTGTACAGACGCACTTCCAGAACCCGCCCCATTGCGTCGTAACGGGTTCGTGTTACTCGCCCAAAACTGTCTACGCTAAGTATTTGACGGTTATGTTCATCGTAAGCAAAACGGACGCTCATGTCATTCGCATCAGTCTTACAGATGACATTGTTATTCGCATCGTACTCGTAATGGGTTTTCAGCTTCAACCCGGCGTCGTCAATGATTTCATCGCTGCGGCGACCAAAACCATCGTAGACATAGCGCGTCACTTTACCGGCCGGATCAGTCACCGTCAGGGTGTTGCCCAATTGATCGTAAGTGAAGCGCGTCGCTAAAGCAGCACCGTCGGGATCGACAATTTGCGCTTTCAGTTGCCCGGCCAGGTTGTACTCAAAACGAGTCACCACGCCATTCGGGTCAGTGACACGCAACTTCTGCCCTTTGGCATCGTACTCGTAACGCGTGGTCAGCATTTGACCACCGCCCAGTTCGACATTGCGCGTCAGCATGCGACCCGCTGCGTCATAGCTAAAACTGACGGCATTACCGTTCGCATCGATGGTTTTGAGTAGGTGGTTTTCTTGATCGTAACGGTTTTCGGTGACCGCGCCAGCCACCCGCGTAAAGCGTAAATTCCCCGCATTGTCGTACTGGTACTCCGTCGTCACGCCCGTGCCATCGATGACACTTTGCACCTGGCCATGCCGGTTCTTCACCGTGGTAATGCTCACACCTTCGGGCGAGGTAATCGTGACACTGCGTTTGGCGGTGTCGTAACTGTAACGTGTGATTTGCCCTGCCGCATCGGTTTGCGTCAGCACCCGGCCAAAGGCATCGTAGGTGGTCTTTTGTGCCGCACTACCAGGCCGCGCTGGATCGGAAATCTCAACCACTTGCCCCAATTTATCGTATTGGTAGGTGGTCTCGATGCCACGTGCATCGGTTTTACTTTCCACTCGGCCAAAGGCATCGTAGCGGGTGGTTGATGCTGTAATGAATTTAGGTACTTTATTATCAACCAAAGTAGTTGAGATGAGTAATCCTCGTTTATTAAACTCATAACGCACTTGATACAAGTCATTATTTCTAAGGTCACTCTCGCCAAACGATGTTAAGTTTGAACCGGAGTCGCGAAACACTAGTAATGGCAAAAATGGATCTTGTGCTACTGTTGTAAGATAAGGAGAATTAAGATTAGATCTAAAATCATAGGTAGTTATACTATCTTTACCTAAATTAAAGAGTTTCGTTATTTCGGTGGATATTACGGAATCTACAAGCCCACCGACAAGCCGATTCGTGTTAGTTAATGTGTCCGTCACCTTCCTAACATTATTTACTTTATCTACTTTAATGTCGTACTTATACGCTTCTACCTCGCCCAAGCCATTGTTGATACGCACTCGAAATACTAAGTTACCTACTTGGTCGTAATAAAATACTGTTTTGAATCCCAAACTATCGGTCTCGCTGGTTTTGCGTCCAACCGCATCGTAAGTATAACGCGTAGCATAGTTAGTCCAGACCGACTCGATGACGTCCGGTGTGCTGGCCCGGCTCAAGGCCAGACTACCCGCGCCACTCAGGCGTGCAATCACCCGGCCAAAGCTATCGTAACGTTGAAATACCTGGCGGACTTCATCGCTGCCCGCGCCAGTGGTGACACTCGCTAAATTGCCCTGGCCATCGTAATCAAATTTACTGACGCTACCGCTGGCATCCGTGCTTTCGATCAAACGACCCAGTTGGTCATAGCGTCGACTTTCGACTTGCACTTCGCTATTGGTCGCTGGACGCAATTGCGCCAAAGTGCTGGCGGCGTTGATCGTCGCCGTTATCTTGCTACTGTAACGCAGACTTTGGGTCAAACGACCTTCACGATCATAGGTCCATTCGCTTAAATAGCCCTCTTTATCAACTGTGGCGACACGTTGATTGAGACCATCGTAGAGGTGATAGCTATGGGTATCGGCTGGGTCAGCCAGAGACGCAATCAATTGCGTAAAGCTGGCATCGGCACTCACGCCAGTTAAGGCCGTTTTATACTGAACTTCTTCTATCAAATTGCCGTTGGCCGAGTACTTAAATTCCGTAGCAAAACCGTCCGCGTCAAGTTGACCTATGAGTTGGCCATCAAGGTTATAGAAATAGCGTTTAATCCGGTCATCTGGACTATTGACCCAAGGGCGGTCTTTGGCTAAAGCGGTATTTGCGGCTGCCGTCGCAGCCCCCCCTTTGTATAAATTCGCATTATAACCATTGACAGCATGAAAAATCTCAGCGATTAAATTTCCGTTTACATCGTAACGATACTCTCTGCCATTTAACTTTGTCGCCAAATCAATAAGTGATGTTTGATAACGCTGACGCCCATCTTCATCAAAGATCGCCTCGCTATAGCGAGCTGACCCATTATTTGGCGTAAATTTAGTCTGATAGCGTTCAACAATTTGCGCCGCAGTTTCAACTCCGCCCTTGGTATAACTATTTACAACCTCTTGGAACAAACCTTTGGTCAGCGTCCCATCCATCGTAGAAGTCCGCGTGCGCTGACCCAGCGCGTTATAGCCGTAATAGCTAACCCGTTCATCCGAGCGTATTTCGGCACGCAAGTTGCCCGCATAGTCATACACATAGGCGGTTTTTACGCCGGTCGGGTCGGTGGATATTGCCAAGCGCCCTAGCTGGTCATACACAAAACTGCTTTGCGCCGTACCACCACTGAGTTCGCTAGTTAATTGACCGGCTTTGTCATAAACCCGGGTATCGACCCGGCCATTCTTTTGTGTGATCTTGACGGTTTGATTGGCGTCGTCGTAGGCGTAGAATTCGGTTTGGCCGAGTGCGTTGGTGCTACTTAGTAAGCGATTTAAACCGTCGTAGATGTTGGTTTGGGTGGTTTTATTTTCAATCACGTCACCACGCATGACAATCTTTGTTAATAGATTGCCAGACGCATCGTAGGTATAGGCTGTATATGCACGCGTTAAACCAACCCCAATGCCAGCCGAGGTCACTTCGGTAAAATCATGAACCGCCGAGACCTGACCACGCAGGTTATACCCAAAATTACTCAAACTAGTCTGGGTCTTGTCTTGCGCTGCAGCCCAGCTTTCCAAATCAGACAGCCCAGGCGTCTGTTCATTACTGTAAGCCGCCAAGGGATAGCGTGCCACAGCATAGCGATAGGTTTGCGCGCGCTGCCCCTTGGCATTGTATTTATGTTCGACCACACTGCCTTCGGCGCTGATCTCAAAACGCAAATTGCGCTTGTCGTCATACAAATTGCGCACAGTGGCGGGCTTAGCCGCAGCTTGCCCTGTAGTGGCGGCTTGTTGGTAAGTCGTAACACTGGCCAGATCGCCCTGCGCAGTGTAACGGTATTCAGTTAATTTGCCGCCACTATCACTGAGCCGGGTGACTTGACCGCGGCTATTGTACGCATAGGTGGTGACGAAGCCCAGCGCATTGGTGCTGGTTTCAAGCTGGCCAGCGGCATTGTAGGTGAAACTGACTTTTTGCGTGACGCTGTTATTTTTATCGGTATTCGCGCTTTGTACGTAATTGGTTTCGCCTAGGGTTGCTGGCCCAGTGATGGACACAAAACGACCTTGTGCGTCATACACATAGGTATTGCTATTGCCATAAGCATCAGTCACAACGGTGCTGCGATTAGCCAAATCATAGCTAAAGCGTGTGACACGCCCCAGGGCATCGGTGACGGTTTCGACACGGTCTTCCCCATTCACATTGAGATAGGTATAGCTGAGCTGGCTGCCATCGCTTTGTTGCACACTGGCGATCAACTGGCTGCTGCCCACATAGCGGTAGGTCGTGACATAGACTTTGCCATCGCTGATGCTGTTATCGTCCGGGCTCAGGTCGGTTTTTACCTGGCTTAAACGCCCTTGCTCATCGTACTGGTAATAGGTGTGCGAACTGTTTTTACTGAGTTGGGCATCAAAGCTTTTTTCTTGCACCAGCTTGTCGCCCTCATACACGTATTCGATATAACTGCCATTACGGTCGCTGATCTTACTTAAGAATTGGCCGGTATAGCTATAGCTGGTGCTGTTATTGTCTTTGTCGCTATGGCTGACGATGCGCCAGCTGTCGTTATTGGCTTGATAAACAGCGCTTTCAGTTTGCTCGGCATTGGCCCAGGTCCAGCTTTGTTGTGTCGCGTCGTAACGCAGGCTATCGACTTCGCTCAGATTCAATGGTGCCAGATAGCTTTGCTGACTGCTGTTGTAATAGTAAGTCTTGACACTGCCATCTTGCGCCACGCGCTGTATCGAGCTACCTGCAGTATTCAAGGTCCCGGTCAGATTGATTAAGCGCTGGTAACCACTGGCCCACCAGTTATCGTTATTATCGTCGCGCAGGCGGCCCTGGCTGTTATAAGTGCGCACCAGGCTCAGGTCTTCGCCCAACGCCTGCACCAGCACATCTTTATCTTGCACCACCAGGTTACCGTTACTAACGTTGACGTAGTTCAGGCTGCCTTTCGCTCCTTGTGAGGCTTGCCCTAAATTACCACGCTGTCCTAATCCCGCTGCACTGCCTTGTAATAAGCCCGAGCCATTCCCGCCAACGATACCTACCATAATAAGCCCCTTTGTTTAAATCCTGTTAATCTTGCCCGGATGCGACGCACTCGCACGTCATCCCTTTGCTTAATTAATCTGAACTTTTGTGAGGAATGTTTAGTTTTTCAGTCAATTATTTTTAAATACATTATTTGTTTTGAACAGCAAACAAATTACGAAATATTATTTAATAGTTTGTTCGATTTTCTAACAATTGGTTTGCACACTCTGAGCGATGAGCACAGCAGCTTGTACTTGCTGACCTCGATGAGAACTGAGAAATTTCACCCATCTCTAGCGCGGCCATCGTTGAGCGCGGAGTTAGCACGTATAATCGCTGGGTATTTAACTAACTTGAGCTTTACCATGCAGACTGATAACGATGTCATAGATACTTTGTGGCAACAAGCGATCAACGCGGCAAAATCCGCTGATGCAGCGACGACGATTACACTCTTGCAGGATTTGCTGCAGCAAGCACCTGGCCATGCTGGTGCCCATTGTATGTTGGCTGCCGAGTGGGTTAGTCAAGGTAAGCTTGATGAAGGAGAGGCCTCGTATGCGCGTGCCTTAGTGATCGCTCCCGAATTCGTCGTGGCACGTTTTCAGCTTGGCTTATTATTGTTTTCGTCATCGCGAGTAGCGATGGCGATGTTGATTTGGCGTGATTTACTCAGCCTGCCAGAAAACAATCCTTATCGACTTTTTACTGAGGCCTACATCGCGTTGGCCAATGATGCTTTTGACGAAGCGATCAGGCTGTTTGAATCAGGCAAGGCCAATAACCCCGACAATCCACCGTTGAACCACGATGCCGATCTGTGTCTGGCACGCCTGCGCGAATTGATGAAGAACGCCGTATCGTCCACTACATCAGAGATTGAAGAGATTGGTGAACATCATGTTTTACTTTCTAACTATCTGCAATTTAATACCAGTCATTAATTGATTGCTTATGACGAAGATAGAAGCCACCAGGCAACTCGCCAACATTTTGACAGCACAATTGCGTGGTGCCAATTCAGCACTGGCACAGAAAAAAGCGGGGGCAGAACAAAAACCAAGTCGAAATGAAACGCCCCCTGCCTCCTCCAGTGAAAAACTGGCGCAAGAAATTACGCGACGAATTAACGGCATTGATAAGCACGATACTCAGCGGAAAAAGAAAGCATTCCGTATTTTTCTTGAATCCATTTTTGTCGCCGAGTTTGGTGAGCACTTAAGCCAAGACCCGGCTTTCTTTCAAATGGTGACCGATGTTCAGAATCAAATGGAGAGCAATGCGCAGGTCGCCGGGCTGATTACTGAAGCCATGAATTATTTATTTTCTGAGAGTTAATTTTTGCAGTGTACGCTCAACAATCGCACTGATTAACTCTTGATTTTGGGACTGCCCAGATAAAATTAATTTGGCATACTGCGCTGCTGCATTGGTTGCATCCAGCCCCAATGCTAATTTAATTTCAACCTGCGCTTGCTCCACCCTCTCGCTAGACGCATAAATCACGGCGAGTGCGCCGTGACTTTCCGCAAAATTTCTATCCAAGGCTAAGGCCTGATCAAACGCCCTTTCAGCGCCAATTAAATCAGCTTGCCCGTAGCAGACCCAACCTAGCGCCAACCAACTGCCGATATGCTGACTCATCCAGGCAGTCGCTTGTTGTAAGTAGTGCTGAGCTTTTGGCAGGTTGCGTTGATACATTGCGCTAATTCCAGCCATAGACGCAACACGACCATCGTGTGGACGATTATTTAGGAGTACACTTAGGCTGGCATCCGCATGCGCTGTATCTTGCCGCATCAGCGCTAAGGATGCCTCTGTCATAATTGCTTCGTCCTCCGGTGGTAATTGCTGCAGGCCTAGTTGAGCCCATTGCCTGGCAAGTTGCAATTCCTCATTATCAAATGCAATCAGGCTGGCAACGCCAGCTGCCCGGGCACTCAAAGTTCCACGCTCTTGCCATTTGATGGCCGCATTTATTGCAAGACTATGCTTTTGCGTCTGATGCATATAGCGCATACTCAGCACTTGAAGCGCAGCACGACACTGTTCATCAACTGTATCAAATAGCTGCATTTGATCGACTTGGTTCAAAACTTCACTACAAGCCGGGTAGTTTTTACTCATCAAATGACAATAAGCTAAGTCATGCCAAAGAGCTCCGGCCTCTGGCTCGAGTTGAATTAATGTACTCAGTTCTTGTGCAGCCAGATCATAGTTTTGCATACGCATCGCCAGAGTTGCCTTGCGATGCAAGGTAGCCAAGGTATGGGGTGCCAGTCGAATTAAACTCTGCAAGTAAGTTTGCGCATGTTCGAGTTCAGATAATTGCAGACTAAGATCAAATAAGTCGGAAATTAAGTTGATATTTTCCGTATCAAGTTCCAGGTACGATTGATATTTAGTATATCGCTCGCGAATTCCTGCCAAATCATCCGTACTACTCACTTGCCCATTTCTTTTCATAGTGACCTCTTTATCTGTCATTCAGTTCATACGGTTCAACGCTAGATTTGCACTTGAACTCGCGTTGTAGGTTTCAATAATTGCCGTAAATTTGCCAGCGCTGATCGATGGAGTTGCGCCACCCGACCTTTAGAAAGGCTCAGTATATTGGCGATGTGTTGATAAGGAAGTTCTTGAAAGTAGTGCAGGTAAATCACTCTGCGCTCCTTATCATTTAATCTCGACAAACACGATTTGATGTCGGCCTGTAAACTTGCCATCTCTTGACCAAATTCGTAGGGGCAAGCCCCCCATTCATCTTCATGGGCTTTAATCATCCCGGTATGCTCTAACATCCAGGCCAGTGCTAATCCCACACCGAGTTCGGCCAGGTTGGCAAAGACTTCTTTAGGCCTTTCTTCTTTGGGTAAATTTGCTGGCTCAGCGTCAACCAGAGATTGCATGCGCTCGATGCGTAGTCGTTGCTGCAATCCGATTTGACTATGTAACTCGGAGAAATTTGCGAGACCATCTATCATCGCCCCTTTGATTCTATGTTGTGCGTAAGCTCGAAATGGCACCTGAAAACTTGGATCATAGCCATCCACAGCTTCGATTAACCCCAAAACAGCCAGTTGCTGAAATTCGTTAAACGGAATATTCAGATTAATGCGATTTGAAAAACTGACCGATGCCAGCATTTTCGCAAAATCCAGATACAAATTGATTAGTTCTTGACGAGCGTAATGATCGTGGTGTTCCGTTAATTTATTCCATAAGACGAGTTCACTCTTGTCTTCGTAACTACCCTCGCCTGGATTTACGTCATCGCTGGTCATGGTGCCTAATGAAATGAGCCGACGAGTGCCTTCAATAATAAGCTCCAGCCATCAACCAAGACAAACAGCAATACCTTAAGTGGAAGCGAAATAGAAACTGGTGGCATCATCATCATCCCCAGTGCCATCAGAATGCTCGAGACAATTAGGTCGATTAACAAAAAGGGCAAAAAGACGACGAAACCGATTTGAAATGCGGCACGTAATTCAGACAGCATGAATGCCGGAATTAACTGTAAATTACTCACGTCGTCGATAGTTTCTGGCTGCGGTGCCTTGGCCAACTCTATCATTAAAGCTAAATCTTGCTCTCGCGTTTGTTTTACCATGAATTCACGCATAGGCGCATTGGCCTTGGTGAAAGCTTGTTGCATGGTCAGTTTTCCATCCATGAACGGTTGTAAGGATTCGCTACTTACTTTTTGCAGCGGCGCCGCCATCGTGAACAAGGTTAAAAACAGCGACAATCCGATTAATGCCATATTCGGTGGAGTTTCTTGCATGCCGATGGCATGACGTAGCATCGACAAGACGATGACAATACGAAGAAAGGCCGTCATACAAATTAACATCGCCGGTACCAGCGCCAGTGCGGTTAGCACAAACACGACACGCAGAGCCTGATTTGTCGCCTCCGCAGGTTTTGTATCGGCAGAGAATAATGCCCCGGGTGCTACACCAGGCACCACAATCCGGTTAGATCCATTTTTAATCGCCGCGCTCTGGCCTGTTTTTCCCGTAGGCTTGCTCTCCGGTGTTTCAGCTTCTTTGGCCTGAGTACTCTCCCGCACTACGTTTTGCGTCGATTTTTGTTCATCTGCGTTTTCTACACTGGCGTATGCCCAGACTGGAATGCCACAGCAATTCAAGCAGAAAAACAAAGTGATCAGGTGATAGTAGAGCTTACTTGTTAATACGAATTTCATCATTTTGTTTTTTCAGCGCAGTCAGCTTCTTCTGGCTGACTGCTTTCCGCCTGATCTACGACAGTTACGCCTTGAGGATGTATAACCAGGAGGTATTCTTTCGATCGCCACTTGCAGGCAACTAAACTAGTCTGAGCAGTCAGGCGCTGTTTATCGATAATCGTAACCGGCGCTGGCTTATTCGCGCTCAATTTGCTCAGCACGCCCAATCCCCATCGATCCGGATTCACGCGTCGCAGCGATTTATTCAACCAGATCAAGCCAACCAAAACCAGCAGCAAAACCAATCCCCACTCCCAGGATACCGACGGTGCGACGACCTCATTGTGTTTTCTGATCACTGGTATGGCAGAAGCAATGCGTTCGTCAGCGTACGCTTGCTGACTTAGCAAACTGAGTGTCATCAATAAAAAGCTGGGGCGTGGTGAAAACATAAATTCATTGGCTTTACAGGGTTTTGGATCACAGAGTTAGTGGTAAAGGGAGTTGAGTAATTTGAATCGCGAAATGCCCATCTAAAGCAACCAACAGGCCACGTGCAACCACCTGTCCATCGAGGCTAAGATCAACTTCTTCATCGAAGCGTGTGCCTAAAGCTAATACTTGATTTTCTTTTAGGCTGGCTAATTCTCCGACAGTTAACTGCACCTCACCCAGGCTGACTTGTAATTGGGTTTTTATGGCATGGGCCGGATGTGGCTTTAAGTCTTTGATATCCAGCTTCTTTCCCAATTCTGTGTTATCCAGCATCGGCAGACCGATAGGTTGAGCTACCTCAGGGCGCGCTGTATGCAATTGTTCTTCTTTCTTATCCATAGCTTCGTTCTACTTAATTTTTTGTTCGTGCATACTATGAAAGCATCATTGCATGCACCTCATTTCACTTTTTTAATTGTATGGCCTTGGTGTCACCAATACGTCCCAAATAGCCTTCACCAACAACTTGTGCGTAATTATCTTTGAGTTGCACAGGGTCTTTTAATTCATGCGCAAGTGACAAAATATCGCCAATCTGCAAGCTAGCCAGGGTACCGAGATCAATATCAACCGGCTTAAGCTCTACTCGTAAGCCAACTTTATAGTGGCCGATCGCCTGAGCCAGATTTTGCAGACTCGCTGACTGCTTGAGGACCTTGCTCCCGCTGTACCCCACCAATTCCTTTACCAAATCGGTGTTCAGCAATAAACGTAAATCATTTCCGTCGATGTTCAGACAAATTGCAAGTGCACCGCTCCAACGCTCAAACAAACGCGCATCCGGTACACGCTCGCTTTTTGCCCCATCCTTAAGTAAAGCCTGATTAATGTGTTCAATTAAAGCTTGTCTTGCCTTGCCAATCAATTGATTACTTATCTCACCATCTAGTCCACGATGCGATTGGTGCTGATCGTTATAATTGCCGAACAACATAGAGCAGAAATTAAGCGTCGAAATGGCTTCCAGCCAAAAACACGTCGTCCCAATTTCCCAGGCTTGCCAATCTTGGCGTAATGATTTTCCCTTGTTCAAAACTGATGCAGGCTGAACTTGGCATTTCAAGTTCAGACAACGCCCGTCGCCCCATTCATCAAACCAGGTTTGAATCACCTGGATCAAACACTGACTGACTCGATTCAAATCAGCATCTGACCACCAATACAAGGGATTTGTCGGCAAACTAGACTCGGTTACCGACATTACTTACCTTTCATCGCAAAGAGTTCTTGCAGCATCTCGTTTGCCGTTGTGATAATTTGAGAGGATGCTTGATAGCCACGCTGCATAATCACCAGGTCACTAAACTCTTTGGAGAGATCGACGTTCGAAATTTCAACCATCCCTGCTCTAACGCTACCAAACCCATTTTCGCTTGCCACACCTTTATGCCAGGATGCATCATTGCTTGAATCAAACAGGTTTCCACCAACCGCTTCAACTGCCTCAAGTGTTTCAAAACGGGACAATGAAAGTTTGCTGCCTTTACTTGTTTGACCATTCGAATAGCTTAGTACCAGACTACCTTTAGCGTCAAACGAGGCACTGGTCAGTGTGCCGGCAGAGTAGCCATCCTGGGAGCTGAATGCCAGGTTACTTAAGGATGAAGACGCCAGGGAGGTTACATCTGTACTGAAATCCAGAGTCACTGTGGATGCTGTTGTGCCGGCTGGCGCATAGTTAAAACTCACTTTTGAACTGGCAGGAACAGGTTGGCCACCCTGGAAAATAATTTGTCCACTTCCGAGTGCGACATTGTTCTCGCTGATATCGACCTTCCAGCTCCCTGGCGTAGTCGCACTGGTATTCGTCAATTTAACGGTTAGGGTATGTTCACCACCCGCGCTATCTATGACCTTTACGTTCGACATGGTGTAATCTGGAACCAAGGTCGACAAATTGTTTATGAACTTTACGACAGCACTGGCTTTACCACCCAAAGTTCGGACACCATTAATCGTTATCTCGCCCAGATTACCGTTTGCGAGCCCCATAACTTTCATGCCATCGGTACGATTAACTAAAACCCCATCGGCATTAAATTCAAATTGGCCAGCTCGTGTATAGTGCAGCTTTCCATTTTCATCTTTGAGTGTGAACAAACCATTACCGTCAATGGCTAAATCCAGGCTATTCCCGGTTTGGCGCAGATCACCCGCCTTAAAGTTTAAAACGGTCTGGCCAGTGGCAAGGCCATGACCGTTACTGCCATTTGTACCGCGACCGTAAGGTGTTCCATCGCCATTGCTGTAAAACATGTCAGAGAAAGCTAAAGTCGAACTTTTAAAACCCGGTGTATTGAGGTTAGCCGTATTATTAGCAATGACTTTCAAACCTTTCGAGTAACCCTGTAACCCACTCATGCCTATATAAATTGAATCTAACATTTACTTTTCCAAAGTTAATTTTATCGAACCGTAACAATCTGATCTAAGCCAACATCATTGAGTTTGGTACCATTTGCTAGCGCCAAAGTCAGTGATGGAGAATTCCCTCCCAAATACAGAGAGACGACTTGCCCAGAAACCGAACTACCATTGATAACAACATCAACGGTTTTTCCTATCAGTCCCACCGACTGTAACGCAGCTTGATTATTCACCAGCTTTTCGATATTTGTATTGAGCTGCTGCGTCTGTTGAAGGGTACTAAACTGTGCCATTTGTGCCATGAACTGTTGATTATCCATAGGCTTCATGGGATCTTGATAGTTTAACTGAGTCAACAAGATTTTCAGGAAATCCTGCATTCCCAAACTATTGCCCTGCAAATTGTTTACCTGAGTCGTAGCGCCTAGTGAGTTAATAGCCATAATTCATTATCCTGTTCGTGATTGTTGTTAGTGCGGAGCCATGCTTCATCAAACCTGATTTGGAGTCCGACTGAAGTTCAGAGCCTGAACTTGCTTTGCATTCACTCAATAAGTCAGCCCACCGTTCTTGTTCATAGCTAGTACCATTCCAGATTATTTTTTTTATTGCGACGTGTTGAGAGTTAGCCCAACTTAATAAGCGCTCGATCAAAATAGCGACAACTCTGACATCGCTCTTCGCCGAACCTATCCAGAGGTTGATGCCTGTACCATCTTTTTCCACATGAAAATTTAGCTTCCCATGTTCGGTCTGATTTACGCCAACTCTTTCCATTACTTCGCTGGTTGCGATTTCCTCGTCAGCTAAATTCGAGACAGGTGGCGTCGGATTTAATTCAACCCGGGTAATCAGCATACCCCTATTTTTCATCGAAACGGCGTTCTCCGAAGTCTCACGACCTGGTGTAGAGATCATGTCCCACTGCTGAGTAACGGGATGGCTAGTTTTATAAGCCAAGGGAATACTTGATAATACTGGCCGGACTTCTTCATCGTTTTTGGACTCGTTCACCGTTGCCATCTCCAAGTAAAAATTGGAATGTGGTAACTCACCAATTGTGGCAGAACTTGTTTGCCCAGATGAAGTCGTATCAGACTTACCCACTTTTGTTTGCAAAGAGCCCCGTGTTGATTCGACCGCCTGCATCTCATGTTGTGCATAAGAGCTATCTTGATGTTGTTCGGTGTTAGCCTGATCCGCTGCATTGAGCGTACGCTCAGCAATGGCTGAGTCCGCCGCCCGCATTTGATCTAACTTAACCATGGTGTCAGACGACAGTATCCTCGCTTCTTGAACATCAATATGATGGCTAGTAAGTTTAAGGTTGTGTTCAGTTACGCCAAGTCGTAACCAAGCTGCAATTTGCTCTTGCTCCATATGCTGATGCCAGGCACCCGCATTGCTCTGCTTGACCTGATCTTGCCCATTATATTGCTGCGCTTGACCGGCAACGAAAAATGTTTTTTCAAATACAGTCGTCATCATTATTTAATTGCTTGTCTGGCTAGCCAATCGCGATCTGATTCTGCCGCGATTTCGCGTCGTTTCTCAATGACAAACTCATCCAGTATCACTTGCCGATGTTCGTCCAACAAGTTCAATTGGACGCGTTGACTAATCCAACGGTTTAATTCTTCAGTAATCTGCTGCTTTAATTCCTCAAGCTTACGTTTTGCTTCAAGGTGTTCGCTATTCAAAATTTGAATGAAGCGCAATGACGAAGCATGCAAAGCAGGACTCATCCTTTTATGACTCAAGTCTTGAGCATAGCTCGCTGCGGTAGTTAATTGCCTCATTTTGTCGTCGACTTCATCGGCAAGTTCACGTTCTCGTTGGCGCAACACTGCTAAACTCGATTCGATTTCACGGAGTTTCCAATCTTCCCAAAGTTGCACTGATGCCAGCGGATAGGAAAAACCTCTGAGGTCAATCTGACTCATGCCTGCCCCACTGCAAATAGTTTATTAAGTAAAATCATGGTTTGGTTACGTGCGGCACCGCCAGTATTTTGCCTTAAGATCGCATTCATTTGTGGTTCCAAAAGTAACGCTGCATCAAGCTCTGCGTTAGCGCCTTTTTGGTAAGCGCCGATTTCAACCATCTGACGATTTTTCTCTAACAGTGACAAGTTCTGGATAAATTGCGCAACCATTTTTCTATCTTGCTCGCTCACTATATCGGGCAGAACACGGCTAACACTCTTCAATACATCGATAGCTGGGTAATGCGCTTTATGCGCTATTTGTCTGGAGAGGACAATATGACCATCTAAAATCGAGCGCAAACTGTCTGAAACTGGTTCATTAAAATCGTCGCCCTCAACCAAAACTGTCATTAATGCCGTAATTGCCCCACCACCTGGCCCGGTACCGCAGCGCTCACAAATCTCGGGCAATTCGGCAAAAACTGAAGGTGTGAAACCACGTGCTGTTGGTGGCTCTCCCGATGCCAGGCCGACTTCGCGTCGAGCAAGCGCCAGACGCGTGATCGAATCCATCATAAGAAAGACTTGCTGCCCTTTCGCACGAAAGTATTCAGAGATTGTCAATGCAGCATAGGCAGCCCGTATTCTTGATAACGCAGGCTGATCCGAGGTAGCGACAACAACTATGGATCGCTTTAAACCTTCTTCGCCCAGTTGCTTTTCAATAAATTCCCTGACTTCACGACCACGTTCGCCAATCAAAGCAATCACATTAACATCTGCTTTGACGTGTTTGGCAATCATTCCCATCAATGTACTTTTTCCGACACCACTGCCCGCAAAGATACCGACACGTTGTCCCTTACCCAAAGTCAACAGTCCATCAATACTCCGAACACCTGTTTCCAGAATTTCTGCGATTCGAGGGCGCTGCATGGGATTAATCGCTTGCCCTTTCAAGGAGCACCATTTGCCCTCACTGATTTCAGGACGATCATCGAGTGCTTTACCAAAGCCATCAATTACACGGCCTAATAATTGCTCAGAAACAAGTAATTGCGCAAACTGACCTTCAGTAGTGACCTCTGCCCCAACAGACAATCCATCAACTGAACCAAATGGCATAACGATAATTTCATTGTGCTCTAACGCAACAACTTCAGCCATGATTGAACGATCGCTCATCGACGTTTTAATTTTGCATAACTCGCCAATTTGGGCTTGCAGTCCACCCACATGTATCGATAGCCCGCTGTATCGAACAACATGACCAACCTTACGTATAAAGTGTTGTCTGGCAAAATTCTGCTTTAATTCTTTGACGAGCGATGCAAACGATGACTCAATCGTATCAACCATTCTGCCCTCTGATAATTTCACGACTTTTCAACAGAGTTTCTTTCACCTGCTCGAGTTGATACTCTATTCTCGCATCCAGACTATTTTTACCAGAGCGCATTAATACACCACCGAGCTTGACATCGGGATCCGCAATTAAATTGAAGTGACTGGCATTGAAATCGACTGTGCGGTACTCAGCCCCTGGCTTTTGCCATTGGTTCAAACGAGCATAATCATCGGGGTGTACATGTACGTCGATAACATCATTGGAAATTTGTTGCTGAAGTAAACTTTGAATCTTCGCCGCGATCACTTCCGGCCTCACGATGTTTTGTACGAGAAGTTGTGACATCCCGATAAAGCAAATCTCGGTTAAATCATCTTGCATTTGCAAGTATTTTTCATTGATTCCTACTCTCAATGATTTAACGACCAGGCTAAGCTGCTCGGCTTCCTTTTCCAGTAACTGGTGTTGTGCTTCAATTTCTTGTAGAGCATTTTGCTTGCCTTCAGCATATCCAGATTCCCTGCCTTCGGCGTAACCCGTTTCCTTGGCCTCTAAAAACTGTCGGCTCTTAATTTTCTCTAACTCAAGATCAAACTGCTTGCGATAACTTGCTTCTATCGTTTGCTTGGCGTGAGCGACTCCTGCATTGAACGCTTTTTGATAGTCATCAGCCTCTAAACTGATTCTCGATTCGTTCTTGACCAAAACTCCGGACAACTTGTCACCCGCCTCATTAATTTGTGTTCTGGTCTGCGACGTTCCAGTAGAAATAGGCGCATGAGAGGACTTGGCAAGCGGCCCTGCTAATTCAAATGTTTGGCGGGTTAGGGACAAATTGCGATGAATCTGAGCAGTTCGATTGCCACCTTGCGTTTGTTTCGATTTCATTTAGTGAAACCCTGAAAAACACGTTGTATAAAAGTTAGGGATCTTGTTGGTCTTCCCTGACCTACTGCACGGCTACGAGCAATAATCAAACTACACAAATGTCTGTCGAATTGATTTAAATTTCGTTTATTCGTCGGTGTAACATGGAGCCGTTCTAACTGCCTTTTCTCTAAAGTAGTCAGTGAATTGAGGTAAGCATCGCACCACTGCCAATCGTTGATACTAAGTAGCCGTGCAATCACAACTAAGGATTCACCTTTCAATACTTCCTCAATGACATGAAAAGGCAAGTCATCTATAACTTTTATAAAGTTATCTTTTGTATGCGTTGACATTTCGCTTGTCGCTGATTCAGCGACGTTCTGGCCCAGTTCCGAATCGAGATCAAACGGGAACGATTGAGTCAGACCAATGTGTTTGAGCTCGTCGAGTAACGGTTCAAGCAATGCCTTCTCTGATTCGGGGACTCGATCTAAAATCCACTTTTTATCTGACGCGTTTAAAGAGTGTAAGGTTAACGCCGCCTTACGTAAATTCAACGACGCACTCATTTGAATTCATCTTTCTTAATTCCAGCCGACTTTGCAACAGTGCTATCCGTTTCACTTAACCATGCCCTCACCTTCAGCAAGGCCTGCTCCCGCTCGAAATCAGAAAGAGGCTTTGAGGATGAGCGGCCTTGACTACGAACCAGGATCAGTAGAAAAAAACCGGCGAGAATTAATATTAGCAAGCCCCCCAACACAACTTGGACTTGTCCACCTAATCTGAAGCTCAAATTTTTGTTTTCATCACCGACTTTACCAAGCGGCTGCGTGCTGGGTAGATTTTGCACCAATGTTTCAGGTAAGGTATTCACTTGTCCTTCACTATCCGTCACAACGATATTATCGCCTCGTGCTAAGTTGGCGCCTACACTCGCGATCACCAACTCTCTTGCCTTGCTTAATTCTGCTTCGCTAAGCTTTTTCTTAATGACGACGACCGCACTAATTTTTTGTATACTTCCCGGTTGCGTAATCAAATGTTCAATGCGCTTACCTGTCAGGTATTCAGTTTCACGATGCGAACTTGAACCTGAATTCGGAGTATCAGGTCCCGCCGTTGATCCTGGTTCCTTAATAATCTCTTTTTCTTTCGATACAATTCCAGACATCGCACCATTTTCGCCATTATTTGCGAGAACTTGCTCCGTCACCACTTTTTGTTGATCCAGGTTTACGGTAACGTCAACGCTACTCGCCACCAATCCCTCACCAAAACGACTCTCTAAGATTTGGAAAACTTTCTTATTGATAGAAGTCTCTACCTCTTTCTTAAAATCCAGAGCTTGGCTCACTGTTTCGACATCGTGTTCGCTTCCTTGTTGACCTTTACTCAGGGCAACGCCTTGTTTGTCGACGATAGTGACATCGGAAATTTTGACGCCAGGTACGGCGGCTGCAACCAATTTCTGGATGCCAAGAACCTGCTCCTTGCGCAATTGATTTCCAGGTTTTAAACCTATAGTCACCGCCGCCTTAGACGTTTGATTATTCCGTTTAAATAATCCTTCTTCAGACAGGACGAGATGGACCCTCACTTCGCTCACTTCATCTAGTGCGGAAATTGTTCTGGTTAGCTCGCCTTGCAATGCACGCTGATAATTAATCTTTTGCGCAAATTCGGTCATCCCGAAGTCACTGTTGTTAAAGAGCTCCAGACCAACCGTACCCAAGACAGGAATATCCCTTCCCATTAGCTTCATGCGTGTCACGTGAACAATGTCGCTATCGACCAAGATCGCGTTCCCAGTCTCGTCAATTTTGTACGGGACCTTCATACGCTCAAGTTCAGCAACCATTGCAGCACTATCTTGCGACTTCAAGTCAGAAAATAACACTTGATATTTTGGCTTTAATACCCAAAAAATTGCGACAAGAGTCGCACAACAAATCACCGATATTCCAACCAGAAATCCTTTGCGGGATGCTGGACTAAGCGTAGCCCAAAATTCTTTCACAACCTATCACTCCACTTTCGTTTATAAAATCCATCTTCCGGTCTTGAAACATTATGCTAAATCTGCATTTTCATAATATCTTGGTATGACTCCAGCAGACGATTTCTGACTTGCAACATAAATTGAAAACTCAATCTACTTTCTTCGAGTCGCATCATGATTTGATGAAGGTTCTCGGGATTTCCATTTGCCAAACTTTGCATGTCGACCTGATTAGTTTGCAATTGATTTTCTAAGTTATTTACGCCCGCATTCAGCATATCGGAAAATCCTACTGTCGCTAATTTCGCATTTGTACTAATTACTGATGTCGACAAATCATTAGAAATGGTGTCAATCGCGGCCACTCGGGTAATTGCTTCCATTAATTTCCTCCACCAATTTCGAGGGATTTCAAAGCCATGGTTTTTGCAATATTCATTGCCGCGACATTCGCTTCATATGCACGCATTGCGCTCATCATCGTCATCATTTCTTGCGCTGCATCGACTGCGGGATAACTTACGTTGCCATCTTTGTCTGCCATTGGGTGCGCAGGTTCAAACTGTGTTCTTACTGGTGATAGAGAAGGAACAATCTGAATCAAGGTGTTTTCCCCATATTTTTCTGCTGAACCTAGCATGCCTAAATGTTGCTCGAAGCTGTTAGACGGACTCACAACGACCTGCATAGCCCGATATCCCTGGCCTGTCTTATCAAGGGGAGTGTGAGCATAAGCTAAATTCTTCGCTGACACTTCCATACGCGTTTTCTCGATATTCATACCTACCGAGCTAATTAAGAAAGTTTTTCCGTAGTTCATTATTTTTTCCCGTCGTTGACGGCCATCGACAAAATCGTGTATTGACGATTAATAGCTTTCAACAATGTCTGGAACTGTACCGTGTTTTCACTTAGTGCAGCCATTTCAGTATCTAATTCGATTTTTGCTGGGCTACCCCATTGATCCAATTGAGGACGCAGAACAAAATCAATTCCTTGACCATTATTCCGCTCCTGCCCCTGTTGAATGTTTTCCATAGTCTCAGCAAAATCAAGGCGTAATGGCACGTATCCAGAGGTATGAATATGGGCAATGTTTTGACTAATTATTCGTTGATTTAAGGACAGAACGTCCAGCATTGTCCCCAAATTTTGAATTACAGACGTTTTTTCTATCATGGTTATTGAATTATGAGATCAGCGTGCAGTGCACCAGCGGCTTTGATGGCACGGATTATAGAAATAATGTCGCGCGGATTGGTCTTAGCTTTAACCAATGTTTTTACCAACTCGGCAAGCGTATTTTTTCCCGCTATGTAGGTCGAGTCAGAATTATCCTCCACCTGCATAACCGAATTTGTGTAGGGAATAGTTTTAATTCCACTACTGTTATTCACCCCTAAAAGAATCGGCTGCGAGACTGCTTGATAGCTTGTGACATTTAATTTGAGTTCGCCGTGCGTCAACGAAATCGGCGATATTTTCGCGTCACCACCCGCAACGATAACACCCGTTCGTTCATTTATTATTACCTTTGATCTATTCGCTGGCAGCACCTTCAAATTTTCAAATTCCGCAACAAAATCAACAATATTTGTGGTGTATTTTTCTGGGACGGCTATTTCTACCGCGCCGGAGTCGATCGCCTTCGCGCAGTCTCCGAATTGAGAATTAATGACTTTGGCAACCCGGCTTGCTGTCGTGTAGTCTGCTTCTTGAAGAAGGAATACCATTTTATGATTCTCATCAACCACGCTGGCCCGAACTGTCTGCTCAACAATCGCTCCATTGGGAATAGCACCCGTGGTTGGATGATTTTTCTGAATGATATTCCCGTTTGCGTCATATCTGAAACCGCCAACTGACAGGCTTCCCTGAGCTAAAGCATAGATCTTGCCATTTGCTGCGCGCAAAGGCGTACTTAATAGATTTCCGCCTAATAGACTGCGTGCGTCACCAGTTGAGGTAACAACAACGTCAATGCTCTCCCCTTCCCTGGCCTGCGGAGGTAACATTGCACTGACTATGACGATTGCAACGTTTCTGCTCTGGATTTGATCGATAGGAACCGCTACGCCAAATTGAGATTGCAAGTTCGCCAGCATTTGTCGTGTGGACTTATTTGTCGGACTATCACCCGTGCCGGCCAATCCGCTTACGATTCCGTAACCTGTAATTGAGTTTTCGCGCCAGCCCTGAAATCGACCTAAATTCTTTATATTAACAGCTGATTCATCCACACTTATTGCTGCTTGAGTCAAATTGCAATTGGTGAGCATTAACAAAGTCAGATAAAAGCAAACTACCCTCGATCTTTTCATATTCCAATTCCATCCAACAATTTTCGCCACCAGCTACGTCTTTGTTTATCTGTGACATCGCCTTCCCCAAGATAGTAAATCTTCGCCTCAGAAATTCGGTTTGAAACAACCGTATTCCCTTCTGAAATATCTTGTGGCCGAACTTTTCCCTCCAAACTCACTTTTTGGGACTCATCATTTAGACTAACTATTTGCTCACCTGAAATCAGGAAATCTCCATTTGCCAGAATTTCCTTAATAGGTACCGATATCGTGGCCAATAAACGGTTACTTCGTTGCGTTCGTCCGCCTCCGTCAAAGTCACTATTGGTACCGATTCCATACTGGTGGGCGGGTGAGCCATTCCTATTTAAAGCAACCCCGGCATTTTCTTTTTTTCGGGTGCCAGTGTCCGCAGAAGTCGTCGCACTAGATGACTCGTAGATCTGCACGGTCACAATATCACCCACTTTTTTTGCCTTATTATCGGCGGTAAAAGCATGGTAATTGGATGCATTAAATAAACTGTCGGCATAGAGTGTGTCAACTTGCATAGTCAAACTGACCATCACGAGTAACATCAATAAACGTTTCATAATTCCTCATTCAATTCAGAAACTCTAATTCAGCGTCTTCTCGGATATGTACTCTAAGAAGCTGCTTAGTGGCCAGATCTTGTACAAACATACTGGATCCTGCAAAGCCATCTTGCATTGCAAGAATCGGGCGACTTACACATATAGTGCGACCATCGTTGCAAACATTGATGCTTTTTCTCTGCCCTTTGCTAACAACAGGTGGTCGCTCCAGGTGATCGATAGCTAGCAAGGCATTCTTTTTTACGTAATACTTACTTCGAAAATCTGGCCAATGGTGTTCAACTTCTCGCAACCATGCTTCACCTTGTTCGGTTAGCTTTTTTTTTCTTATGTGTACACATTCCGAGCTAACTTTCGCTAAACGTTGAATTTCGCAAGTTGTTTCTACAACTCGCTTAAATCCTCTGACATCGCAATCTGCTTGGCCTATTGGATCACGTTGGTTTGGCACAAATTGCAAAAACCTCATGCGCTCAGCAACCGCGCCAGTCAAATTTTTTAACGTACTATCGAGATTGTCTATTTTTGAATTGTCCTTAAATTTATATTGACAGTTAAGTGACAATTCAGAGACATATTCCCTTAGATAATCCTTTATCATGGTGTCTAAATTATTGACTTGGTTTGAACTTGACGCAGTCATTTTCGGCTCAACTAGTTCTACCCGAATAAGTTTCTCACCATAAACATGGGCCGTGTTTCCAATCCTTATTTTTATCCAATTCGACACCTGATTTAAGCTAATCCAATGTACTTGACTCCGTTCAAGGCGCAAGACTGCAATAGGATGCGTTTTAATTTTGTCAGGCAACAATATCAGCTGATCTTTATCAACTACAATATCAGACAAATATATTTGTGGATCGTGGAGTACTACCTTGCTCTTCAGCTTGATCACTATGTCGGCTGCAAACGAAAAAGAAAATCCCGTCATGAATATCAACGCTGCTATCCCTCGTAGCCACATGACACAACCCAGCTGAGTCTATTTGCGCATAGTGTTGACGAGACCCAACATTTCATCCGCGGCTTGTACTAACTTTACATTTGCTTCGTATGTGCGTTGTGCCATCATCAAATTCATAATCTCATCTAACATTTTGACATTCGACATCTCAAGATAGCCTTGCATAAACACACCGCCGCGCTGCTGCCCGAAATCACTTCGTAAAGCTTGTCCGCTAGCATCAGTTGCCTTGTACAAGCCATCGTTGATGGAATCCAATCGACTTGGATTATCAAAATAACTTAATTCGAGTTGTGCAATTTCTTGCCAGGTTTTATCACCACCTGACTGAACATAAACTTTTCCGTCGGCTGAGATTTGTATTGCTTCACTCGATGCAGGAATGTGAATTCCTGGCTTCAATGGCAAACCATTACCAACTGACAGTAAGCCCTCCTTATTAACGCTTAACGAACCACCTTTAAAATAGGCAGAACTCATATCGGGCATCAACACCTCTACAAAGCCTTCCCCTTGAATCGCTAAGTCCATGGGTACACCAGTTTTTTTGAATTCACCTTCTTCAAATAAACGCTGCATAGTAAGCTGCGCTCCACTGGCTGTTTTGGAATCCATTGATGACACGGCCTGGTTCTCAAAATTTTGAGTAATTTGAGCGTTACGCCCAACTAACTCAGAAAATTGCACTCGAGATTTTTTGAAACCCGGGGTATTTGCATTCGCGAGATTATTCGAAATAGTTTCGAGGTTCTTTTGTTGCGCTTGCATACCTATGGCTGAGATATTTAATACTGAATACATAGTAGCCTTTATTGTAATTCCAGATTCTGTTAATTCACTTCGCCAAATTTTTTAATTGCCATGCCGAGCAATTCATCGTAGTGCTGTGTCACTTTTTGCATCGACTCAAAGTGACGCATAACTTGCATCAACTGCAGCATCTCATGTGCTGACTGTACATTTGAGGACTCCAACTTACCCTGTTCAATCGTGTAGTTTTTTTTGTTTGCTTCGAGTACCTGACTGTGGTCACTTAAATGCAAATAGCCATTCGCATCAATTTCGTGGGTTGAATTTTGGTCGAATCGAATTATTTTAAATTGGTCTTTGATACCGTCAGAATCGAGTTCACCTACTGTTAAGTTTGCTCTATCCGCTGACATGCTTTCAGCCAATTGACTTAGTTTAATTTCCGCACCTAAGTTTGATAAAACGGGATAACCTTCTAAAGTAACCAGATTTCCTTCAACGGTACGTATAAAACTGCCGTTACGTGTATACGCCTCGCCCTTGGGTGTTTTGACGGAAAAAAAACCTTCACCATTAATTGCGAAGTCCAGTTTCTGATTAGTCGTCTTTATGACGCCTTGACTGAAGTCTTTTCTCACATTCACAGAAACTACTGGGTTTATCGTTGCATGTTCCAGATTTTTTTGAAACACTTCAGAAAACGCTATTTGCCGTTTAAAGCCAGCCGTTTGTGTGTTATTGAGATTGGTCCCAATTTTTTCTAATTTCTGTACGTCATTTTGCATTGCATTCAGAGTTAATGCATATATAGAGTGATTCATGTATTTTCCCTTTAAAGCTGCACAATTGCGTACGATTTCAACTCTATGTTTTGTGGAATTTCATTCATCGACAAAACCCGCAAATGTGGCAAAACTCGCTCACTCAATGTTCTGACATGTCGGCGAATCTCGGGCGAGCAAAGTAAGACTGGAAGCAAATTATTTTTCATCATCCGTTCAGCACATTGAACTAATTTCGCCACAAATTGTTCGGCCATCTGTGGATCAATTGCGAAACCAGAATGGCTGTTATCATGTTCATTTTTTCTCTTCAAGTTTTGTATAAATTCGGCCTCGATGGTCGGATCGAGTGTCATCACATGTAAAGCATTGGTTTCACCGACAAGTGATTGGCAAATGGCGCTTGATAACCGTTGGCGAACTATTTCGGTCAGATAAGGCACATCTTTTGTCGTACGGCCAGCGTCAGCCAATGTTTCGAGAATTGCCTCCAAATGCCGTATCGATACTTTTTCTCTCAAGAGAGATTGCAAAACTTTTTGGATATCTGAGACAGACAGAACAGTGGGTATAATCTCTTCCACGAGGCCTGGATATGTTTCTTTGATTTTTTCCAGCATTCGCTCAAGTTCAGTCCGACTTAACAGCTTTGCTGACTCTCGCCTCAAAACCTCCGTCAAGTGAGTTAGAAAAACCGTTTGTCCGTCTACTAAGGTAAATTTATGGGCGCTGGCTTGTGCTCTTGCGCTTTCTTCTATCCAAATAGCAGGCAGCCCATAGGTTGGGTCTTTCGTAATTTCCCCTGGAATGAGCTTGACGTCTCCCGATGGATGAATTGCCAAATGCTGATGAGCTCGCGCTTCCCCTTTTGCGGCAAGTACGCCATCGATATGTATTTCATAACGATCTAGCGCTAATTTCTTCGAATCCTTAAATTTTATCTTTGGAAGCACTAATCCAAGATCCAAGGCATGCTGCTTTCTGAATACTGAAATTCGTTCAAGCAACAAATTACCAGGTTGATTTACAACATCGGCCCAATGCTTTCCCACAAATATCTCAACCGGCTCGACAATAAAGGTGGAATACGGATCATCGCTCGAATCCTGTCCTTGTTTGATCTCATTTTTTTCATTGTCATTTGCGGATTCAGTGCCATCATTTTTTTTACTTTTTAATGTGATGATGGCAACACCACTGACGATTAAAAACAGAACTGCAGCAGGCAGTGCTGGAATTCCTGGCATGATCATTAACACAAACAATGCAAACGCGACTAACACCAAAGTTTTTGGAAACGAGAGTATTTGTTGAAATACTTGTTGGCTTAAGTTGCCATCCGATGCTGAACGCGTAACGATAATCCCCGTACCTAAAGCAATGACCAGAGCAGGCACCTGTGTGACGATTCCATCACCTATGGTTAACAGCGTGTAGGTTTGTAGTGCGAGTGACCATGGCATACCGTGTTGCATAACACCAATCAGCAATCCGCCTATGATGTTAATCAACATGATGACTATCCCGGCAATTGCGTCCCCTTTGACAAACTTACTGGCTCCATCCATAGCACCGTAAAAGCCAGCTTCTCTTTCCAGGTTTTTTCGCTTCTTTTGTGCTTCCTCTTGTGTAATAAATCCCATATTCAAGTCGGCATCGATACTCATTTGCTGACCTGGCATACTGTCTAAGGTAAACCTTGCCGCTACTTCAGAGACACGCTGCGCACCATTCGTGATCACAACATACTGAACTACAATTAAGATCAAGAAAATGATCAAACCAATCACATAATTGCCGCCGACCACATACGAACCGATTGATGAAATTACTCTGCCTGCATCGCCATGCGATAAGATCAACCTCGTTGCCGCTACGTTGAGGGATAAGCGAAATAATGTTGCTATCAATAGAAGTGAAGGAAATGTTGAAAACTCTACAGGTCTCTGCATGTAAAATGTCAACAGTAAAATTAGAAATGCAAAACTGAAATTCGCCAAAATCAAAAAATCCAATACGGCGCTGGGTATTGGGGCGAACAAAACCACCAGTACGCCCAGTACTAGGGCTACCAAAACTAAATCACTCTGATTTGCAATGTTTTTCCACAATTGGCTCATTGCCTAACCCCTGCTAAATTTTGCTGTTGCAGTTTCTGTAAGGCAAACACCCAAACCATGATCTTTGCTACCTCCGCATAAAGGTGTTCAGGAACATGTTGCTCGATTTCAATTTGTTTATACAATTTTCTGGCTAATGTCCGATTCTCAACGATGGGTATGTTGTTGCGTTTCGCTATAAATTTCATCAGGTTTGCGAGACCCCCAGCACCCTTTGCCAAAACCTTAGGAGACGCCATCTTGCCATGCTCGTATTTGAGTGCTATCGCCAAATGGACTGGATTTGTAATCAACACATCTGCTTCTCTGGTATTTTTTGCGGACATACTTTTTTTCAACATGTCACGTCGCAATTCCCTGAGCCTTGAACGTATCCTCGGATCACCTTCTCGATTTTTGTGCTCATCTTTTACATCACGCTTACTCATGCGCATTTTTTTTGCAAAATCATAACGTGTATAAACGTGATCAATAAATGCAATAAGTAGCAGGGTCAGTGCCAACTTCACTCCTATTGAAATAATGCTTGACAGGGTAAATTTAATCATTCCTGGTATAGGCAGATGAGCAACCTTTTGTACTTGAGGTAGTAAATCTCGTAAAGCTAAATAGCTAACCGAAATCAACAGACTCAACTTTAACAATGTGCGAAATAGGTCAAAAACTGTCTTAATTGCAAAAAATTTTTTAAAACCCGCGACCGGATTTAATCGCTCAAAGTCGGGGGTAATCGGGCTAAATGAGAGAACAAAGCCTGTTTGAAAAACGTTCGACACAATCGAAGTTAAACATACAACTATTAAAAATGGCAATATTAAAAAAAGTCCTTCGCTCAGCAGATTTTGTGCAGCAAATATTAGATAGTCTCGGTTTGTCGACTGCCCTAGGGTTTTAAACCAGACGCCAGACTTGCTAATCAGATCGAAAAATGCTGTATCCGCACGCCAATACAAATAGATAATTACAATGAAGTACACCGAGAGCGACACGACTTCATTACTTTTTGCAACTTGCCCTTCTTCTTTGGCTTTCTCTAATTTATATGGAGTAGCTTCTTCGGTTTGATCGAAGTCTTTTTCTGACATAAGAATTGTTCTTTATTACGGTTAATCTCTTAAAATCAGAAAAAGATTTTCCCAATTTTCAAAAACAGATAAATAGAGCTTGTTAAACGCCGGACGCATACTGACAATAAAAAATGAAAGAATTGCTATACCAGTAATCAGCTTAATTGGGATTGCTAAAACGAACATATTTAATTGAGGTAAGTTTCTGGAGATAATACTTAATACCAATTCAATTAAAAAAAGCGCTACGAGAAATGGCGCAGCAAGAAACACCCCTAGCGTAAACATGCTCTTTACATGAACAAATAACTGATGAAATGATGCATCAGTCAAAACTGCCTTACCTGGTGGGTAAACCTCAAAACTCAGAAAAAGACCGCGAAAAAATTGGTGATGCGCATCAGTCAGAAAAAACAGCACGACAATAAGCTGTCCAAATACGGCAGCTAAAAACGGTAATTGCGTACTATTTGCCGGATCGAATATTTGCCCTACACCAAATCCTATTTGTATATCCAACATCCGTCCTGCTATAACCGCTGAGGCATAGCAAACCATTAAACCCAAGGCCAAACTAGCTCCAAGTATTGCCTCATTTACTATTGATAAAAATATGCTGCTTGACTGAACACTTATATGCTGCGGCGTCAAATTCAGATAAGGCAAACTAAGTGTTGCCGCGATTCCTAGTAAAAGTAAGGCTTTTATTTGAGGCGGGATAGTAAAGACATTAAAAAACGGAGTTAACGACAATGCAAAACCAAGTCGAACTAATACATAAAAATAGGTGGCGAAATTAATGTTTAAATTTGCCAATAACTCAGGGCTGAACATTTCAGATTAAATTAGGGATGTCTTGCCAAAGTTTAATTGTGAATTGGGTGATTTTTGACAACATCCAAGGGCCACTGACTATCAATGTAATTGTTGCAACTACAAGCTTAGGAACGAAAGTCAAAGACATTTCCTGTATCTGAGTTACAACTTGAAAAATACTGACCAATAAACCGATTAACATCGTAAGCAGCAAAACTGGCAAGCATGCTATCAGCCCTACTACAAACAATTCAGACAAATAGGTCAATGCAACATTCGATTGCATTTTGCTTTACCTTTAAATTATTTTACAAAATTAACTATTTAACAGAATCCGCAGCTATCTTACCTTATTTCACGTTTTGATGCATTTGATTTTTCCTATAAATATATACTTATCGTAATATTAAACTCCAGAATCTTTACAATTTCTAACTATATTACTCATGTTGTTTTCACTAGCCAGATTGGTCTTTTGTTAACAATAGAGCGAAGTTGGCTAAAAGTACCAAATGTTAACTTGATTAACATAGCGTAACCATGTAATCTGACGAAAATTCAATATTTACTTAAATATCGTTTAATTTTGAAATGCTGTAAAAATTCGAAATTTGTCGATTTTTTGAAAGGTGAACGCATGATTGACGTCCAGGTAGTCGAAGAGCCCAAACGCAAAGCTGTACGTTTTACAGAGTTGTCTGATATTGCTGATCGTGCCACGTCTTATTTACATCATGTACGTGAACGTATTTTGGCTCCGCATCCACGTAAACATGCGCCAGTGTTCACTTTGGCACAAATTGCAAAATTGTGTGGTATAGAAAAAAGTCGGGCTAACTATATTTTGGCCAACAAGGATGAAGCACCTAAAGGGACTGAAGTTGGCCGTAATAAAAAACGTGAATTTTCACTTTCTGAAGCCCAAAACTGGGTCAAATTGTTTTCTAAGATTGAGAAAAAAAATTCAACTGCCGATGCTTATGTTTGGGCTTCTGGCAATTTTAAAGGTGGCGTAACCAAAACGACCACAGCATTAGCAATAGCACAAGGATTATCACTGCGTGGACGAAAAGGCTTAATCATTGATCTCGATCCTCAGGGCTCAATGACTTCCCTTTTTGGAATACTGCCCGACAGCGAGGTAAGCGATGCTGAAACCGTGCTTCCTTTTATAAGCGGGGAAATTGACACCCTGGATTATGCTATTCAAGAAACATATTGGTCTGGAATAGACCTGATCCCAGCCTGCGTTAATCTTTTTTCAGCCGAGTTCATTTTACCATCTCGTCAAGCCAGCGATTCTAACTACGAATTTTGGGACGTACTGCGTAAGGGAATACAGCCGCTTTTGTCCAAGTATGACTTTATCATTTTTGATACCCCACCGGCCTTATCTTATTTAACAATAAATGCTTTTTTTGCTGCAAATGGCTTAGTCGTACCTATGCCTCCATCACCACTCGACTTCGCCTCTAGTACACAATTCTGGACTTTATTTAGCGACCTCACTGGTGGTATTGCAGAGCGTATCCCGTCGTTACAAGACCGTGAGTATGAAAATCTTAATATCCTTGTTACGCTTTCCGAGCAGTCCACCTCAGCCTCCGTCGTCAAAGATTGGATTAAGGATACCTACCAGGATCATGTACTAAAGGTCGAAATACCCAAAGCGGAGGGGGCGAAGGCCGCCGCTGCCGCGTTTGGTACTGCTTACGAGGTAAATCAAAATAACGCCACGTTTAATCGCGTTAGGGAAGCTTATGACAGTCTTGCCGAAACTATAGACAATCAAATGTTAGCATTCTGGCAGAAGGAAACAGTATGAGTTTAAAAGATAAAGCCAAAGGTATTGGTACCGATTTCCAGGTCACTCGACGTGATAATTCAACGCCAAAGTCAGCGGTCGGTCAACTCTTAGTTGCCAAGACGATAGTCGGTGATTGGGAAAAAAAACTTCAGGAAGAAAAAGAAAAAAGCCAGGCTGAAATTCAGCGACTTGAAAACGAATTAGCGAGAGCTAAAGCTACAGAGGCGAAGGATATAGAAGCGCAGTTGCTAAAATTTAAGGAGCAAACGCAGCGCGAGTTCGAGCAAAAGCTAAAAGAATTAGATGCCACTCACCGTGAGTCCGGAGCCAATTATGTAAGCTTAGATCGCCTTCATAAAGTGGAAGGTCGTCAACGTCAGCTGACTATTGAACAACGTGCTGAACTCAAAGCGAACATGAAAGCGCTTGGCCGACTAATAACACCTCTGACTGTTGAACTTAGAGCTGACGGCGACTATGACATTGTTTCAGGTTCTAATCGATTTGATTTTGCCAAAGAATTAGGGTGGCAGTCTGTACCGATTTTTATTTTTTCTGGGACACATGCTGAAGCGGAGGTTAGTGCTTTTTATGCCAACCTTTTACATCCTAGTTTACCAGACTATGAGAAATACCTAAATTTCAAAAAGATAGTCCAATCTACAGGCAAATCTCAAAAGGATTTGATAGAAGAGTCTGGGTTATCAGCGTCAACGGTATACGCCATCTTTGCTTTTGACAAATTGCCTGAAAGTGTTTTGAATTATGTTCAAGCGAGGCCCGACTTGTTTTCACAAAAACTGGCGACTAAGTTAGCGACACTTGCTGAAGACGGCAAAGAAGAGGGTGTATTAAAAGCATGCGAGGCTTTTGTTGACAATGATAAGTTGACTCACGCCGATGTTATTAAGATTGCTGAGCAAAAGCGGGTTAAAAGCGACCCAGCTACACAAGTCAAGGCGGAAATTTCAAATAGAACAGTCAAAAAGGGACGCGCGCAAATTGCTAAGCTCCGCGGCGCTCAGAAGACCCTACGGATTGAATTTAGCTCTGAAGAACTAAGGCAGTCTATTGAAGAACTCGTTGAAAAGCTGATTTATGATTACGTAAATAAATAAAAGACAAAAGCCCCACTTTGGCGAGTGAGGCTTTTTTTCCTTAAAACTAGCGGGTGCTAAATAAGGAGATGTGAGAGTCTCCATCTTATGACGCATCTTTGAAAAAGGCAATCACTTTTTCGCTTTTGCGAAATGGAGAAGGTATATGCTCATCTCTAGCATTGATGATTTCATCAAACCACACTCAAATTACCCAAAAAAAATACAAGATGCCTTGTTGGTTGTCCAAAGCCATCCTGGGCTAAACATCTTGACTCGAGCACAGCGTGAAACACTTAAATGGTTAGTTATCCGCTCTGACAAATCTGATGCAACCAAACCAGTTCTTGCCAGGTTAGACGTCATAGCCAGCCAGGCTCAGATCTCATACAAGACCGTACAACGAGCAATCCAACGTTTTTTCGCCCTCGGCATTCTTGCTAGTAAAACCTCTAAGCGGGGCAGATTCGGTAGCTTCGCAAGCAATAGCTATCAATTCACGAATGAGTTTTCAGCATTAATTAATTTATGCCCTAATCGTCATGGTATAAAAAACAAAGAGCAACCCGATTTAGATTTTTTCAATGCTATAACAGAGGCGCAAAGCAATGCGTCTGGCCGTGCTCATAGTGATAAACCTTTAGATTTTCCAAATGAATTAAAAGAACTCGAAAAGTTTGAAATCAATGGGATAGGCATTTGCAGGCTACGTAAGTTAGCACATCATCGAAATTACAAACTTGAGGATATTTGGACAGTTGCGAAAGCTAGGATACAAAATCTAAAGCTAACAGGTGGGCGCTTATATAACTATTTAAAATCAATGATCCTAAAAGATTCTGACTACCAAGCCCGTGCCGAGCAAGAACTTAGGTTAGAAAACCAGACGACAGAAAAAGTGGAATTTGCAAGAAATCAGGTAATCAAATCTATTCAAATTGCCGAGGACTTACTTAAAGAAAAGATTCGCCACTTGCCGATTGGAAGGAAAGAAAATATGGCCTTGTTGAAAACGTTACTTAGAACACCTCAAGAGAAAACAAAACCCAAGAAAGACAAAAATGTCCGACCGCTATATAAGAATGATGTTTACCTTAAAAATAAAGATCATTGAATCTATGATTTTGAGATAAATTTTTTCTAAATACTTAGAACCTCTAGTCAATTAATGAGGAGAGGCTATATTTTTCTTTAAGAAAGTATTGAGACTTACAGACTTATACTTTTTAGAACGTCAGGAAAGTCAAATAACCAGATCATAGTAAGCAGAGAACAAATTAGTCTCTTTAACCGATTAAATAATTGCGCTGATTTAGGCCAATATCGTGTATTAATTAGTTCAGGAGCTGAGAGTTTTGCTCAGCTGTATGACTTTGGCTGAAAGTGAATATCAACTATGGTGTTTAGGTAACTCCAGTTTTATAGTAGACAAACTGTGTATACGGCAAGCACCAGATTTGCATGAGATTTGTCAAAATTGAGAATTTCACATGTTCCGCAACATAAAATAATAGGCTATCAACATTAGACATGCATAAATTATGCGGATTAAATTCTACTCAACCGGGAAATTAATACCGCAATTTTTAGTAAAAAGTAGAGATTGAGCGATCACGGCTACTTCTTGTTTTGAGTATTACCTTCCAGTGCCATATCGGATCGTTCGTGAATATATGGCCACAGCTACTAAGTAAAGATCTGGGGTTAGCTCAATCGTAACAAACAGGGTGATTGTAGCGTTCGACTTAATTATTTTATCGCGGATTGGCTTGCAGTATAAATGCTATCTGAATATCTCGCTTTTTTCCCACGCCAAGATTTGTGAAACAATATCTTCTGGCCGATTGTCAAAACGTACTAGCGAGGAGAACGCTATATTCAAAGAATTGATTAAGCGCCCAGATTACGCGTTCAGCTGATAACTAGAAGTCGACATAGAGGTTTAAACCTTGGAAATTAGGATCATAGACCAAACTTGATTAACCATATTGGGGACAGTTAAGACCTCAGGTTTCTTACTTATTAAACGCTTTTTCCGTTTGATTCGCAAATTGGGCTCCAACTCACGATTCTTTTTATACTCACGCTTGTTATTTCAAAAAATAAGTTTTTGAAATTGTGAAGAGTCAGAAAACACAAACAAATGCCCCAATTACGCTGCGTCGTAGTCAGGCGTATCAGGCAAGCTGCAACAACCTCGTTCTCATACGACAATTTGGTTAGATAGTAAAAGAATAGTTTAGCAGATACCAAAGACCATATAAGTCAGTGTCACTGAGCTTGACTTATGGTCAACCGACTATCTTGGCATCTCTGTTCGGCAAGGTGACTTTATCACTTTTTTTGTAGTGTCTCAGCGACGATTCTACTTTCAGGCACTTACCTAATTATATCTTTTGCTGCCACTGTCTTTCTAGTTCGAGAGTTCGTAAACACACCCTCAATAAAATTCGCCAAGCTGATGCCTTGTTCGTGGCACAGATCCGGTACCTTCGAATCGGCCTCTGTTTGGTTCTATATATCGATAGTTTTACCGTTCTTTAAACGTAATTTTCCGTGCAAATCATTCTAAAAAATGCATGAGTAAAATGTGTGTTGCTATTAAATTTCCCTGACTTTATTTTGAATATAACTCTAAACTGATTTGTAAGTCTTTGATTTTCAATGATTATTACGGTTGGAAAAACTGCTTGCTACTTTCTTATCTATATCTCAGTAGATGTTGATAATGATAAAGGTCATGAAATTATTTTCGCTGTTTATTGATAGTTGAATTATAAAGCTATAGCAGTGACTTTGTATGGAATTGAACCATGCAAGAGCATAATCTTTACGACTAACACAAGTCTCACTGTTGTGATCATTTGAAGATTTTTAAAAAACGATCTATAGAAAGAATGTAAAGAGTGCGGAGCTTGCGTTAAATTAAACAGAAGAATTTTTGCGTGTTCCAGAAATCAAGTATTTCCTGCTGCAGGAGAGGGGCCATGGTTGCCACATACTATGCAACTTGTCGAGTAATTGCTATTCGGGAAAATGAAAAATTTGGATTCAGCACCGGGTAAGATCGGATGTAGAGAAGGTCGAAGAACACAAGGAATCGTTGACGGTGGTACGGGCTACAAACAATAATGCTACGTAAAGGTATCAGAGGATGCAGATAGACTGCTGGTCATTTGGTGCTTTGTGCACAAGGTCGAAACCGACAGTCTGCAATTGTGCACAATGCTGGTTCGATTGGGGCAGCAACAGGGACAGTTCGGCAAGACGAGGTATTGCATCGCTGATACGGGTTGCTTCAGTGTACTCAATGTCATGGCCTACTAGCAGGCAAAACAGGTGCAGTTGATCGTGATAGGGTGTGAACAATATCATGAATCCATCAGTGCCCGCTTCAACAAACCATCGCAACTGCCGGAGCAGCCTGGTGGCTAGATGGAATAAACCTCTTCATCCCATCAATGCAGGCATACAAAATTCCGACAGGCTGTTAATCAATCATCCCGAACTCGCTTATATCGCGATGACAAATTTTTCTCATCAGGTAATTGTTGAATAGATTCATTTAGAAATGTTTGTCACAAAAACAATAAATTACAAAAATTTCTAAGAATATCTAAGTGTATGTAGTTGAAAACAAATGAATACAATATGGTGGTTTCTAAAACGGTTAAGAGTATCATTACTTAACAATAGATATGGAAAAATAGAAGAAGTAATTTGTTTGGACGAAGCATCCTATAACTAATTGATTATTATGTTATTATTTATCTACACTAGTATTTAAATTTAGAATATATACTTAATCTATACCTTAAGTAATTTGTTGCATCGATGTGATCCACTCATTGAAACCGCACCGAACCTCCACTTGCTAGCGTGCCCCACTCTCATGAATAAAAAGGTTTATCGAAAAGACCTGATGCAAAGACCGGATTTAACGACGGACGTCCACAGATTGACCGCTGAGGAATTCAAAGGCCTGGTAAAGTTTAAAGGGTGGACCTTAAGGGCAGCAGCGCTTCGCTGGGGAATTACACCGGAATACCTAAGTGAGCAAATTAGGAATGGCTCTCGTAGCGTTAAGTTTGATGACATGGCTAGAGGTTTGCCCAATCTACATCGTGTTCGTGCTGAGGAGAAGAAACTCGATTACCAACTGGCTACGGCGTTAAAGCGATTCCAAAAAGCCGACGTCCAACAGGAAACGCCAGCAAAATGGAGCCAGCCAGGCTACCGTTATCATACCTATTACTATGTGGGGGCCATCGTCTCGGCTGCGGTTGATGTCGGTTCAATCGCAGAGGAGGGGGCTCGTGGCGTCGTAATTGCCGTAACAGACGATGGAGTCCAGGAGTCCTATGCGGTCCTGTTTGAATCCGGGGAGTATGATTGGTTCACGCCCGGCTATGTGGATAGCTATCTTTGTAATACCGGACTCGACATGCCAAATATGGCAAACTATCGTTTCGTAAATGAAGATGAGCTTCGGTCTGATTTTGAGCAGGGGATTTTCGATTTTTGGCCGGTAGTCAACTGATTAACGCTTCAATCATGATGAATAATAGGTACTTGATTATTCCGATAAAAAAGTGGAAGAGACTACGGGGCAGAAACGGGAACCGTCAGTAAAACTGTTCCAGGTTGAAATAAATAAAGGCAGGGCGTAAGTTGGCTCCAGACAGTAACAAAAAAGAATTTGCATCTTCCGGCTGTTTTCGGTGCAAAGTCTGATTGTTGGTAACCTCGGAGTCTTGAAAATCGGTGTCAGCTGTGGCTATTAAAACGGCCGAAAGAAAATGTTTTATCTTAACGTAAAAATTTCTAAGAAAACCTCATCGGCAAATTTGCTAGAGAGTCCGAGTTCGGCACTTAATATCAAGCAGTACAAAGCCTAGTTTTTATTCGTTTTGTGGATTGTGCTCAATGCATGCACTTCAGAGTGGGCTCTGTAACTTAACCCGATTTCGTTGAGCAACGTAACTCTTATATGTCTCAAGTCTCACCCTCATAACTTGTTCAATGCTTTCTGGTGTGGGCAAAACACGAATTCGGCCTAATCCAAAGCGTTTTTTCCCGTAATGTTCAAAGGCCGTCTTGGTGCTACTATGGCCGACCATGGCTGAAATAATAACCGGGTCGTCGAGCGATGCTTTGGCATCGGCGATAAATTGATGACGAAAGCTATACAGCGTCACACTCGATGACTGGTCATACCGCCGAACCAGCGCACTATCCCGACAAATGGCCATTTCATTACTCAAGGCTTTGAGTAACTGAGGAGCCTCGTCCTCATTCACCTGGCAATGCGCGATGGTCTTCTCGATCACTTCCCGGTCAGCCTCGCTTAGTTCATCGATAAACAACTCGCGATACTCCCCATTGGCCCGGCCATTGGTGTGCTTGGCATTCTTAACCCGCAACACCTGGCGTTGCGATGGCGCATGAATCGCAATACGTGCGTTACACCATTCAACAGGTCGCAATCCGGTTAATAACGTGGCTTCAAGAAAATCCAAGAGCGGTTTCGCGTGCACATGATTATTCCGAGCTCGCCGATTCAATGCCGCCTTGATCGCATTCCAGGCCGCCGTCGGGACATGTTTTGCTTTGGTACCACTCGTTGCCAGTGAGGTGCGAGGCAAATCTTCGGAGGTCTCGCCGCGCAATAATTCGATAGCCGCTTCGTGTTGTCCATGAAGCAATTCCAATGCATACACGCACGCACTTTTATACGCTCGCCACGTCCGCTGGCATAAGGTCGGTTTCAAAAGAATAAGGTAAGCCACCAACTCATCTGGGGATAAGGTTTCCTGGTTGTTCTCGCGAGCGAACCGATCGTGTAATTGACGATGCCTCACTAAATAGTGCGACTTCGTTTTCTCGCTGAGTGTCGGTGTCATGGACGTAAAAGGGTGCATGGATTAAACCGGGGGCAAATGTTCGAACGGGGTCATATTGTGCCACTTGGAGATCATTCTAGGGGATATTCGATGCCAAAAATAGCTAAATCGGGCTCACGAAAGATTAGGTGATCTCAATAGTAAGGATTGGTATCTTCCCCCCGTTACTTCTAAGACGTATCACTCATCATAACACCATGATTGCTACTAGAAGTAACGCATTGTGTAACGATTTCATGTTTTGCCATTAGATACCCAGGACTGACGTTGAAGTCGGTAGCGTTTTAGGGAGTATGCGAGCCCATTTATTGTGGTGCGGCATCAGTAATTGGCCGGGGTGATTAGCCAAACGAAGAATGATAGCAATTAGAAAAGCTATGTAAAGGGTTGAATACGGCAACACATAAATGTAGGCGAATTCAAAAATATAGAAATGCAATCAAAAAAATGAAAAGTCTTACAAAAATTTGAAAGTAAATAGAAGCAATTGAAATAGATGCAGTCGTCTGCTTGTTTGAAGTCGTTTGAAATCATTTGAAAAATATTTCAAACAAATAGAAAAAAATGAAAAGCACTAAAAATTAATGAAGATCATTGAAAATTAATGAAAACGAAACGAAACGAAATGAAATAATCAATTACGTTAGTTGAGTCGGGTGCAAAGCACATGAAAAACATAGAAATGCACCGACATGGCATTGATTGCCGACGCGAGAGGCGAATTGTGTGCTCATTTTGAAGAAATGTTATGAACAACTTTGTTGTACACCTTAGCAAGCGAAAACTAGATCATAATCGGCCCCAAAATGAACTAAAACATCTCACTTAACCAGCCATTCTTTCACAGAGCAACCAGGCCACACATTATCACGCTGATGTTGCCATGTGTTGGCACAATAAATCACCACAAAATCGTAAAATGGCAAAGCCATCAATAATTAAGTAATCTGGCTAGGGAAAGTCGTACGTTATTTGGATTCCAAGCTTATCCCTTTTTTCGAAATGCATTCGCGACGTCGTGAGGTTGGAACCCGTAGAAACACTATTCAGCTAAATCAATAATCAGGTCAGGATTAAAGTTCGAATTTTCTGATACCCCACTTTTAATTCGGTAACCACAAGGATTACAAATCACACGACAGCGGCCTATCCGGTAATCAAACGATTCGTGCATATGCCCATGGATCCAGAGATCAGCTCGCTGCACCAGCTCATCCAGGTTTGAAGCATAGGCTGCCGAAATTAAATCGTCGGCGTAATACTCGGAGACTGATCGCATTGACGGAGCCATGTGCGTGACAACGACCGTTTTTCCATCGAATGGTTCGCTGAGTTTTTGGTTGAGCCAGGATTTATGCTGCGCATGAAAACGTGCCGTATCACTGACACGCAATTTACGGTAACCCGATTCGGCAACCCGGATACGCTTGTAATCCGACATCGTCGATTCCGCCTCGCGCATCGCTAACTGTCGATCTTCATCACCAAAAAGCCGGAAGTCTGTCCACATTGTTGCGCCAAGAAATCGAACTTGACCAAGTACAAGTTCGCCGCAATTCAAAAAATGTACGTGACCTGATGCAGCGCAGGCTTCTTCAATATCGCGATGCATGTGCTCCAGATTTTTCCCATAGGATTCGTGGTTACCATGCACGTACACCACCGGGATTCCGGCAAAGGTATTGGCGGCCCACTCGACTGCTTTTGCGCCTGTATCAATATCCCCGGCTAACACCACCACGTCAGGTTGACTGATCGACGGGTCAATCACAGGCGCAAATTCACGCCAAAGTTCATGGTGAAGGTCCGAGAGCGGCAAGATACGCATGATGTTGTCGTTGAGGTGGTTGGAGAGCCATTATGGTAAAATTTACTCATTCGGTTAAGCGGCAAGTCGAATGGGGATCCCAATTAAAGTACGCGCTAAGTTTACTGACCAAATCGTTTCGCATTGCAGTCAATTACGTACCCTCGTGGTATTCTGGTAGGGATATAAACTCTCATAACGAGCGGACTGGATGCACTGCATTTTTATCGACACTGAATTTACCGACTTTCTTGATATTCACCTCATCAGTTTGGGCTTGGTGAGTTCAACTGGCGAGGAATTTTATGCCGAAGTCCCTTACCCTGATGCCAGTTGTAGCCCATTCGTGCGGGAGGTTGTCATTCCGCTTTTAGGTAAAATCCCTGGAGCCGCCATGTCAAAATCGGCATTGAAAGAGGCGCTGCTGCACTGGTTGAATCGATGTCATCAACTAATGACGCCCCTTTATATCTGCTACGACTTTCAATCTGACTGGGACTTATTTGTCGACGCAGTCGATAACGAAATCCCCGCGTGGTGCCAGCCTCGTTTTATCGGCAATCAACTTTGTCAGTCGACACGACTGCATTTTTATACGAAACATAGTCTGCCGATGCATCATGCACTTTACGACGCCAGAGCAAATTCGGAAGCGTATATGGATGACGCGTCGCCAGACAGCGAGTTGCAAAGTTGAGGCTTACGGAGCCATCGACTTACCCAGGAAGCTTGCACCAAGAACACACCAATGTATTCGTTGAGAACGTTGAAACGGAGTCAAACCAGGCTCAAGCAAAATCCGTTTATGCTGTTCAAAGCGGTGAATAATGTGTTTTTGCCAGATCGTCAGTCGCTCGGCATAATGTGCTACTTGTTGATCATCAAGTAGTTCATAACAGTAACCCAGTTCGACGGTGTCATTGAGTCGTTGAAAGAGCGTGTCGATGTAGGTCACCAAGTCCGGCATTTGCTTTTGTCGGGTACGAACCAATTGCAGTTCAAACCGTCGCTGCTCTTCCACAAATAACAGTTCCAGGTAATTTGCGAAATGCGTCTGCACTTCTTGAAACGGGGGAATCTCCTCAGGAAAACCATACACGACATCAACTTCATGTTGAATGGTTTGACCACTCAATTCGGGACTACTTTGCACCTACTACTCCTATCACTGCGTTGATCGGCTACTAAACGAAGAATTACCATTTGCTTGCGTCAGGTAGTTTTTCGCCGCGTAAAATTAACCCGATACGATGACTCCATGCTTCTGCCGACGGCCTCGACATACTGACATACATCTTTATTGTCGGTATGTCGATGTCTCTCAATTCAAAGAGAAAACGGAAGTTGTCTTCGATCATCCTGGTCGCGCCGGATTTCTCGTCCCAGGACAGTTGCCAACTTTCAATGTCGGCATAATTGAACATCCAAATACAACGTGAATAGTGCTTTAAGAAAAGCACCTTCTTCATTTTGCTATCGAACAGCACCATGTCGCCCAGATGGCGAAATCCGACAGGTTGATCGCCGTTGAACTCGGTGCCATAAGCCGCATCAATCGATTTGAGGGTTGATCTCAGACGTCGTTGATTACTATAAAAGTATAGCACTACCCAAGCGAAACAGATTCCGAACAGGGTCCATATATGCCGATCTGGCGCATCCGCGAATATCAGGAACAGACCACTAACAAGAGCCAAAAGTCCAGCGCCCATGCTGATCATGTCGATTACGCGGGATAAGAGAGCACAAACAAATTGTCGAGAGACGGAAGGTCGGTTCATGGCAAGTAGGGTGTCGGGATCGTGTGCCGGTAATTCCTAATTTTCAATAAATATAGCGTGTTTTTGATTAAATGTCACTTATAGTTATCAAATTGAATTTTATAGTTGGTGGACTGTTAATCGTTTGAGTTAGATGCTTTCGCTCATGAAAACATCGAAATCTCAACACTCAATTCGAGAGGTATTTGGCAACAACCTGCGCTTGGCACGCCGGTTAAAAGACATGTCGCAAGAAGAACTTGCCTTGCGATCAGAATTGAGCAGAACCTACGTCAGTGAAGTGGAGCGTGGGGTTCGGAATGTGTCGATCGACAACATGGAAGTGCTATCGATCGCCATTGGCGTGCCGCTGAGTGACCTAGTCAACCCAGAGATGTTTTCGATGATCAAAGCCAGGCTGGCTTCATAAACTGACAAAAAAGGGCCAACTGAGATCGATCAGCTGGCTGAGAATGATTTACCACATCACATAATTAATCTGCCGCGATCGCCGTAACCAAAAGGTTGAACATTGATTCCGGCAATCAGTGGAATCAGGTGGGGGCGACAATGGAAGTTGTCATCACGCGATTGCACCCAAGCGCCATTTTGTCGTTCAAGCCACGTAGTAGCTAAGGCATCTCCCGCTGAAAATCCATTGTCAAAGTTACGAACGTTATCTCCTTTGGGATTTACAGCGACGTGTATCGCCAGCTCATCAAATCTGGCATCACTAACTGCTATCCTGGCGGATAAATTACCTGGAAGGAGGAAATCAAAAGGAAACTGCTCATTGTCGCCTGTTACAGAATCAACGCTTGACCAATAATTTTGATTGGGTTTAAGGGAGAATATGCCGCGTCTCAAGGCCTCATTCACTGCGCACACAATCAGATTTCGCCAGGCCTTCAGCGACAAAAAATGCTAATATCCTCATCAAGAGGATGAAGACATCATGAAAGCACAAAAGATATCCAAAGCCTATTACGGCAAACCATCAGGGCAGACAAATAAAAGTCCTGAGGTCATTTCACGGGAACGCCAGGCATTAATAGTCAAAGCCGAGGCGGTAGTCCGCGCGCGCAAGGAGGTATATGCACAGCGGCGCAAGGGTATAGCGGCGATCGAGCCAGCCAACGGAATATTGGCTGGGTTTTCCCGATAAACCGATAACTAAGCCTCCACGACAACCCCGCAGCGCGGGGTTTTTTTATTGTCGCCCAAGATATGCGATCAGGTGGCCGACTTTTCCGAGAATGCCGCGCCAGTGCTTGTGATACGATGAAAAAGAGTCTCAACGATTCTTTCTCTGAACAAAACTTAAAACCGTTTTATTCAGAGGTTCACATGCCACAAGCAAGCACCTTAAAACCCGGCCAAGTCCGGCACTTATTTTGGAGCGTTGTTAACAATTAACAACAGGAGTTGCCCGATTTGTCGGGCGAGGGCGTAGTTAACAATATTCGAGCGTTGACCGCTGACTGACAGGTATCTGGCCATCCGTCTCGGTGACAACCTTTATGGCAATCGAAAGGTCGGGATCCGGCCAATACCTGTCTTTCCATCAACCAGGGTGACCGACTGCTACAGACTGGCTTCGAACATTCGACGTGAGCGTTGCCAATGACGGGTAAGGGGTGTCAGCCGCCGCAAGGTGGGTTCGTTGAACATTGAGCCGTGTGCGCATACTGCGCAGCGGCAGAACGCTTGATGGCGAGTACCGCGTCATTTACGTGTGGCATATGCGCTTCTGGATCTCGTACCGGTGGGCTGCTGGATCCGCAGAAATCTGCGTGTCACTGTCTTTTTACGAGGTTCGCGACAAACGCAACTCCTTGAATTCATCGCCCAAGAATCGGAACTTGTGGCGGAAAAGCCCAGCAAGCTTGGCATCTGCCGTAGCAAAGAAGATTTGCCGCGATCCGCCGATTGCAAGCTGGCGAAGATGATCGAGGAAAGACAGCATGTTGATGTCGTCGATGTGTGCGACGGGATCGTCAAGCAGCAGTACTGGTGGACCTGACCGGAGGCGGCCATTCATCGCCAAGAACAGCGACACGGCGTATGCGGCTCGCTGACCTGTGCTCATATGGTCGAGCTGAACCTCTGCGCCGGTGCTCCTGCGAATGATGACGAGTTTTCCCTGCGCGATCTGAATTTCAAACTCGTTGGGCATGTGGATGCTGGCAAAGGTGCGAGCAATCTCTGCTGCATTCTCGGTCAGTATCTGGCTTGCCAACTCGCCCCCCGAACTTTGTTCCGCTAGCGTATCCAGCACCCGCTCGGCGGCGCTTGCGCGCGTGATCTTCGTGTCGCTGCCTTCGATCTTCTTGACGAGACTTTCAACATTCTTGGTTTCGTCGTTGAGCGCCTTATCGTTGGCACCTTCCTGCGCGACGGCCGTGGCGACCTGGGCGACCAATCGCTGGATAGTGGCGAGGTTCAGCGCGATTTCTTCCGCGGTCGTCTCAGAGCTGATCATCAGGATTGACGCGAGAATCTGACGTGCCCCCAAGGCAGCTTCCGCATCTGAGATCAGTTCTTTGACCGATTTTGCGAGTTTGTCTGTGTCTCCGAGTGCATCGATCGACAGGCGTTCGGCCATCGCATCGCATTCCTGCCTCACGACGTCCGACTCTTGTAGGGCAGTCTTTTCAGCGCTCTGAAACTTTTCCAGCGTCTCTATGTGATTCGACTGGATTCGTTGCAACTCCTCAAGTGAGGGCAGTTCGACCCTTCCTGCAGCTAGCAACTTGCTGGAAAGGTCTTGGGAGGACAGCCCATCGGACTGCAGTTGCTGAGCCTGTGCTTGAATCGTGTCCAGCTCTTGTCGATCACGCTCAAACGCAGTTCTTTCTTGGTCGATCTGCACAAGCGCTTGGGCGACCGTGACGGTCAAGGCACTGTTTCCGACAAACGCACGCAAGGGATGCAGCATGGCCAACATTGCCCGAGCGTTCGCCATCGCTTCGCTGGCCGACGAGATAGCGGACTGCAGTAGGCTGGCTTGCTCGGACGTACCGTCCTCGACATCGGCCATCATTCGTGCAAGCAACTGACCTTCCTCGAACTTTGTTTTGCACAAAGGGCAATGGTCGGGATTGGCCCGCTGCAGTATGTCCTGAGCGGTTCCCAGTAGGCGCTGCTTCAGAACGGTCATCGTGCTCTGTGTCTTTTCCAAGGCATGGAGTGAAGCTTGCGCCGTTTCGAGCCGCCGCTGATGCGTGCCGATCTCTGTGTCGACTGAGTCAATGGCGTCCGCGACAGGTTTTCCTAGAAACTGTTGGATGGCAGTCGTATCGCCGAAGTTGCTAAGCGGACTCAGCCTTGCATTCCGCTTGCGGATTCGGTCCTGATACTCCGATACCTGTTTGACAAGTTGCGGGAAGTTGGTGCGCGCATAGGGAAGAAGCGCCTCGGTAGCGACGCTTAGTGCCGCCGCTGCCTGTGCCTCGCGGCGTGCGTTAGCCTGTGCCAACCGGGCGGCTTTGAACCGCCGATCCAGGGCTTCCGCCTTGCTAGCCTCGTCGTTTAGGCTCGTCAGTAGTCGAAGCGCGGAATCGGGGTCGGCGTGAAGCATGTTGATCGACGAATGTCGGACCAGTGCGATGGCAGAAGCGGCCTCTTGCAGGCGCTCTCGCAATGCTTCGAGTTGCCCCTTTTCATCTGGGGGGCAATTCCATCCTTGGCCGCCCAGTGCCGCAAGAAGTTCGAGGAACAAGCTGTCGGATAGCTTTGGGGCAGCTTTGATGGTATCAAGGCGGGTCTGGGCGGCAGCCTTCATTTGTTGATTGCTTGCCCTGTCGCGCCGTAGATCCTTCAGCTCATCCTGCAACTGCTTGAGAACGCGGCGAAGCCGGTCTGCCAGATTCTCTGCTGTGGCGCCCAACACCAAACGAGTGACATCCGTTCCGATTTGTTCTGAACTTGCCGATACGCTGAGATCCACCGCAGCATCGGTGTCGAGAAAGTTAAATTTCCCGAAGCTGTCCTGTATGGTGACCGTCTTCAGTTCGGTTTTGGCATACCAGTTTGAGTGACGTGCTCGCAGTCGCGTGGGGTCGGTGGTCGAAGACAGCTTGTCCTCCACTCCAAGAAGGTCCAAGGTGATCGACGTGTTGTTGAGCAAGGGGGATGATCGACGGTTCCTTCCACAGTACGCGAATTCTATTGCCTCAAGGAGTGAGGTCTTACCGACCCCATTGCTGCCGACAATCAAATTCACTCGACCTAGCAGGTGTTCCTTTCCCTCGGGGTGTGTGCGGAAGCCCTTGATGGTCAAGCGCTCGATGAAGTGGCTTGCAGCTGCCTGTTCGGCAGCGAGTAGAGACACAGAAGAGATTGGACGCAACGCTGCATCCTTCGTTCCAGCAACGATGCGCCGAACGGCATCCGGAACGGTGATATCGCTATCCAGAATGAAGGCAAGGCCGTGCTCTTCGAGGGCGTTTGACCATGTTGTCGCAAGGTCGACCGGCAGGGCTCTCGGCGGCTCGGGCGCTTGTGCGTTAGCCAGCAAACCGGCGATCTCGCCTTCTCGTACAACCTGCTTGCGGGCGTACTCCCTGTCCGCCTCTACCTTGGCTTTGAGGCGACTGAATTCGCCCCTCTGGGCTTCTTCATCGCTGGTGACGAAATACAGGTAGTGGTTCCAGCGCAAATCGGTCGCGACGTCGCTGGAGAAGTACATTGGCGAGAGAACTTCTTCCTGGTAGCTTTTCAACGAATCAGCAGTTGTTGCGAGCCGATCGTTCAGGTCGAAGTAGCGAATGGCATAGTCGCGAGCGCCGAAGCGGTCAACGCCTCGAAATACACCCTGCCCAACGCTTTCAAGATCGGGGTAGCGGTCCTTGAGCATCGCTTCAACGCGTTGCGCATTGATCATGATCTGTCCTCTGAGAAGTCTACTGGTGATGCGCTGGCCGGGGTGTCGATGAGATTCGTACCCTCGGGGCCGCGTGCGCCATAGCGGTTGTCACGCCGGAACACGACGCAAAGCCGATCTTGGGCGCGCACGATGGCGTCGCTCAGTTCTTCTCCGCTCTTGCCTGCTTCGCAGGCCTCATTGACCGCATGGGTGGTGATGGCCTGCCTAAGCTTCTGGTGCGTACTGTCGACCACTGAATTGTTCGCTTGGTCCGAAAGGTAGACGAGTGCTGCAGACCCGCGCCCAGCAGTGTTCGGTTCGACGTTATGGTGCGGGGACTTGCGTTTCCATGAGAACTTAAAGCCGTTCGCCAAGTCCCGCACTGGCGGTGGCCACGGAACATCGTTCTGGGCGAGTCCGATCGCATCGTGTGCGCGCTGCAATCTTTGCATCCGGTAGGACGATCCTGGCCGAGTGAGATCAACGTCTTGGTGGACCGTGACTCGGCGTATCGATTCCTCGTCCTTATCCAGATGGACCGCATCGAGTTCTTTGACTGTGTACCAGGATACCGGGTTTCCTCGGGGCCCCATGAGAATCTCGATAGCGCGCTCGACCGCGAGTGGACTGGCCTGCGAGGCCAACTGTAGTTGTTCGGCAATCGCGTGGTAACCCGTTAGAGCGTCGGTGAAACCGTCGTTGGCAACCGAACCAGACTCCCAGCTGTTGCTGTCTGCTTTCCAGGACCAGCGCTCTTCCACCGCAACGAAATTCTTCGGGGCCAGCGCTTGCTCACCTGAAAAAAGCAGCTTTTGCTTTTGCAACTGAATAATCTGGCCTTCATAGTTCAGGAAGAACGAGTGCCATCGTTGGGCAAGCAAGCAGTAATAAAGACCGCCGCGGTGCAGCGAATCTATGAGCCCATCGTCAGCGCTGAATTTTGCGGGCGGTGCATACCAGGCCGAACCGGCGACATTGTTCCAATCCGCATACTTTCCTCCGCCCTTGACCTCTTTGATGTTCTTGGCCCAGTTCAAGCACAGGAGTTCGACGTGGCTGTTTGTTCCCACTGAACAAAGCCTGGTGCGGTAGGCCGCATAGTCGGTATGTGCCGGCTTCGGGTTGAGTTGGATATGAATGAGAAGGCAATTGGTATGGATTGCGTCAATGTGCTCAGCGAAGTCAAAGGCATCGGAGCAAATAATCGAGATGAGACTCATGGAGTTAATGCCGCGATTGAAGGCGTACACCGTCTTGCCGAGGCACAGTGAGGTTTGTTCTACGTCCCGGTAGTCCCGGCAGGCCACGGTCTTGAGTTGCGTGAGGAGGAACAGCACAGGCTGTCCATCCTGGTTTTGGGCCCAGAAGACATAGAGCAGCGGGTCGACGTAACGCCTTTGCGCAGCTTGCCGCGCGTCGAGTGGTGCGTGGTGAAACACGCAATCACCAGCCGCGTTGTACTGTTGAGCCAACGCCTGAAAATCAGCCGGAGAGATGCTTTCACATCCAAGCACCCAGATTGCGCCTTGTGGGGGGCGATAGTGCCCCGCCACGATTTCTTGTACGACGGACCACGGGACGCAATATTCCGGTGCTACTGCGAGGTCAGAATGGCTTTGTGCCGCAGAGGCAAGAAATCCGCTGCATAAGGCGTGACCCAGTGCGGCATCTGCGTGGCCCACCCGGACATCATTGGCTTCGACAATGCCCGTTGGCTGAAGCAAGATTGCCCTGTAGGGCTCACGTGCTGGATTCAGGGCTTCCAGGCTCATCAGCGTCAGAGGATGCGGCCGCTGACGCAGCACCTCTTCGACGTCTATGATGTTTATCGCCACACTGTATCCTCTCCATGGTGGATGACGTTCAACACACTCTTTTGCTGTCCGTTGAGGACACGCGCTTTACGTCGCGATGATCTTTGCGCATTTATTAGTATAACAAGTTATGCCTCAAATCAAGATTTGAATGTCCGCTGAAGGGCGCTATGCGGGCGCAAGAGGAGCTTTTCCTGCACGTCGCCCATCGCTACACAGCAGACCTTTACGAAATTCGGCTGACTGACAGCAAAGGGGCGTTCGGCGACATTCGGAACAGCCGTCAAAACGCTTAGCGTACGAAAAAGTCCGAATCTTGATGGCAACCGAGATGAGAGGCATTAGCCCGACCACTAGCGATTTTTTGTACTCAGCCGTTGCACGTTCGAGGCGCTTGCCTCTGCCCGAAGAAGTTGGTTTTCCAGCAGCAGCGTTTCATTGATGCTCGCCAGTTTGGCTATCTGGCTCGTGGCCTCAGCAAGCTCCTTCCGGAGCTTGCTGGTCTTTTCTCGCTCCAGCTTCAGCTCGTCGCGTGCGGCATCCCGCCGTTCGCGACTGGACGCGCCCAGCTTCACGCGGATTTCTTCGGCGATAGACGGATAGTGGTTGTGGATCAACGCTGGCGTAACCCCAGCTTCCCGTGCCACGGCCGAGACACTCAACTTGGTTGCTGCGGTGTGCGCCCGGCCGCGCTCGATCCGATATATGGCCAGCCTCAGTTCTTTTTCCCTAGTCGTTGCCGGCTTACGTTGTTGGCTCACGAATTCTCCCGTTCCGGGTCGTGGCCGAATGTCATCAGCACGTTTCTGCAACGGTCCATGTCGCGTCGCACACGAGCCCTGCCGCCGGCACCGATATCGTCCAGGGCTTCAATCTCCCTCAGATCGTCATAGAGCCTTTGATAGAGCGGTGCATGACGACTTCCGATCACCGCATTCGTGCAATCATCCGCACAACGTGTGGGTTCAACGCCATTGCCAACGCACAGGTTATCGCCGGCCGTGCACCATCCATGTCCGTTGCTTCTGATGTGTGTGCTCTCCGCAATGGACCTGATCATTTGTTTCCGGTCCTTGAAGAGAGTGATAGGCTCCTCGCGGTCACGCCAGGCTACGATGTTCTTCCCATAGCCTCCAGCCAGGGGCTCGGATGGGGCAAGCCACGTGCCAACCACGTCATCCTTGATCTCGTCCAGCTCCGCCTGGATTTCCAGGTACAGAGTCATTTCCTGAGATTCGTTGAGTGCATAGCCGAGCGTCATGTCCTGCGACCAGTGCTTGAAATGTCCCTTCAAATAGCGCAGATCCCCGAACTGGCTACGAGCCGCATAATTTGCGAACTTCCGGCGGAACTGATGGGAGGCCAAAGCCCAGTCCATGCCGCAGGCCTCAGCAAACGCGTTCAGGTGGTGCCCCCACGACCTGCGAGACAGGGTTCTAACTATGCCGCTTCGGCTATCCAAGCCGAGGAAGACAGCACCAAGGTGCTTCTGAGCCTCAGCGATTTCAACATCGTTCGGATCTGCAGCCCTGCGAGCTTGGATTTCTTCCTTCAGCCGCGACTGGTAGGGAAGAGCCCAACGGTCGATCACTTTGAGGGCGGTCACTGCCGCTTCAGGAATCATCCACTCGGTATCGCCTTCGTCTGTTTTCGTGGACTTCGAGCGCATCCACCAGTACACCTCTCCGTTGTCGCTGGTGCTGTAGTAGGCCCCCGACTGCACGAAGGCCAGCTCATGATTTCTGCATCCGCTCAGGCTGGCAATTACGACATAGCATGCCGTACGCAATTCAACGAGTGCGGCGTCGAGAGCGGCCAGTCCACCCACCCATCCGCGCAGATCGAGCGCACGGTTTTTCCTCTTTTTTACCCCGGCGTGCGAGAGGTCACGGCTCTTGGCATCGATATCCTCCATTTCATCGCGCATTTCGAGCAGATGGTTAGCGTCGTCGACAATGCCCCATGCACGTTGGAAGAGTGCTGTGAAAACTTCATCTGGTATCAGGGGTGTTTTAGTCTCGTCGCTATCCCATCCAGGCCCAATGACGCCCGCCAGATAGCTTGCCGAACTGTCCGCCCATGGATGCTTCGGCATACGGTCGAATGTGTACTGGCTTAGCTCGTGAAGAGCTTCGACGGCGACGAATCTCAATGCGAGGGTCTTTTTTGCCAGCGACCGGCCGCCGGGAGCGTCGCCACGATTCATGCTGGTCTTCTCCTTGGAGGTTAGGACATAGTTTGCGCACACCATAGGCGTCACAGCAGATAACGAGTCAATGCCAAAAGAGTTTAGATACGTTAGGAACGGCTTCAAATTGACCAGCAACTGCAGCAGCGCACTCGATCCCGGCCTCTTTTGTCCTGCGCGCCCTCGTTGCATGAAGCGATAAAGCATCGCCTTCGCCACACCTCGAAAATTCTCAGGTATGGACAAGAAGTTCAGCCTCGAAAGACTGGGCATGACGTTCGTCGGAGAGCCGGATAGGATCCATACGTCATCGCCGTACCGACTGCGAATTACCCAGTTTCCATCGACATTTGATGCCGAGATTATCAGCGTGTCGCGTTCATTGTGGTCCAAGTGTCTAATGTCGGCTGGCTGCCCGTCAATTGGATGAGCCTCACGCAGAAAAGATGCGGATGTGCTCATGCGAGTCCGTCATGAAGGTCAGCCATTACCGTTTCGGTGCGCCAGAAGGGATGGGGATTGTGACGCGCACGTTCCCGCTCGGAGTCAACGTGGAGTTTTTTGAAGATGCCTTTGTCGAGGCCAGCTTGAATTATGTCGGCTTCGATGAGGCGAGCTATGTGTGCGAATTGGGCTTTCCATCTGCGCTTGTCCATGCTCGATCGTTCTCGTAACACGCGCCAGTAGAAACTGAATAGTCGATACAGATCATCGGCGGTGACGACGTAGTTTCGGCACCGGATGCAGTTCAGAAAGTTCATGCAAACGGCACCTTCGCGCTTGGGCGCATAGTCGCCGTTCTTCGGATCAGAGCAGAGTCCAATGGGCGTCTTCTCGGTCGATCCGATCGTGCTGGTAAGTAGTTCCTGCACTAGGGCTTCGCCCATGAATCTCCAATTTTTTCGCGCGTCTTCTCCCGGGCGAAGGTAGTTCTCTCGAATCACTTTTGCCGTGTTGCCCGCTGCCGCAGCGGTACCGGCAATATCGCCGTCAAGGATCTCGTAGATCCGATTCACAAACGTTTTCCTCAGGCGGCTGACATTGATCCGCAGTGGTTTTCCATCCGTATCATGCAAACGGTAGTCACGTACTAAGGCGCTAATAGCGACATTGATGCAATTGATGCTCAGCGCCTCAATTTTTCCGGAGGTCCGGGCATTTCGGCTCCGGTAGAGCCAGACCCGGTTCGCAATGTCCGGCGGAGCATCCGCCCGAAGGCGCGAGGATAGTTCCAATACCCGTTCGATCAACGCGGCCACAGTTGGTCTAACGTTTGGTAATGACGCATGTACTTTGCCTCGCCCGGACTCGGACCTAAGCGCGACCTTGCTTGTGTTGTGCCCACGGCGTTTGTGCAGGACCAAAAACAGCGTACCGTCTTTCGGGTGAGGCCGAAGGCAATCTAGCGACAGCTCAAGCAATGGTGTCGTATTTCGTCCAGTATGGAGCGCGACAATCAAATAAGCGTAGCTTAGGAGGTGTGCAGATGGTTCGGTTTCGACGGAGAAGAGAGGCATGACCGCAGTCTTGACTGCCGCAGAAAACGCTTTGCGCTGATCCTTGGATAACGGGGTTTCACCCTTCGTTTTCTTCTTCGCACCAGGAAAGGGGTTTGCAGGGAAAGTGGCATGGTCTCCCGCCGATATTTCTCTGATCAACCCTCGACGACACAGCGCCTTCAGAATTGCCTTCGTCGCAACGTACTTTCGCCTTTGCTCGGGGGTGAGCCATCCGCTGTCAGCAAGAAATCTCAGATATCCATCGATCATGGCCCTGTCGACGTCGTTGAGATCCAAATTCGCGCCACGGGCAGCGCTACGCAAGGCGAGGTAGCGGAGGAACGAATCGACTCCGTTATTGCAGTAGGCAACGACAGTGGAAACCTCGACGTCTGCATCCTGCTTTGCAAGGAAGCGCTCGATCTGCCGCTGGAAGGCAAAGGTAATTGGATCAATGCCGACGCCGTACCACGCCGAAAAATTGAAGGTTCGACGGTTGGTTGGATTGCGCTCGAAAGTAACGATGGGCGTATCTTCCGGCGCGGCCCCCAGAGAAACGATAACGCGCCCGTCTTCGTTCAAGGCGTGATCGACCTGCGGAATACTGAGGTCCGTCATTACGAAAATCTTGCGCCTTCCCATCAAGCAGGCTCCCCGATCCAGTCGTTTAGTTCGTCGTCGTAGGCGAGCACCGCATCGTCAGCGAGTTCGTTGACCAAATGGAGGTATCCCATAGTGGTTTGAATCGATGAATGCCCCAACTGTCGTTGCAGGAAGACGAGAGGCTCAATGCGCTTGTCTCCACGGTGCCGCTGAAGGGCAACCAGAGTGTGGGTGGCGTACGTGTGCCGCAGCATGTGTGGGTGAGTCTTTATTCCAGCTTTGCGACCGATCGTCCGGACCATCGCCTCTATGCCTTTTCCGTCGGCGGTCCACGGCTCACCGGACTGGTTCAGAAATAGTGTTTTCGGGGCGACGGGATTCAATGATGCGCGCTGGCCTCGCCAATGAATGGTGTAAAGGTGGAGATCCCTCATGAGGCGCCGACTGATGTAGATCGTGCGAGGCTTGCTACCCTTCGTTTTCATGCCGGTGCCGTCTGCCGGATCGAGGTTCAGACGCACATTCCGTTCAACGCCGCCTGTCTTGTCAGGGTCGATTACGTACGCAAGCGGGAAGGAGGCGAGCTCCTCGCGGCGGAGTCCGCTCTGGACCGCGAATCGGATCATCGTGTGATGATGCGGATTATCGGCTGCCGCGAGCAGAGCCTTCACCTGGTCCAAGGATAGAAACTTAATGAGGTCTCTATGCTTGCGGGGCATTACAGACCGGACCGCCCGCTTGTCGCCTGATGCGTCGACGTGCGCAAGAAACCCACCCGACTGCATGACGTGGCGCTCTTCGTACTCGTAGGGAAGGGTCTTCACCCAGCCTTTTCGCATGGCGAAAGCGTAGAACTCACAGACGTACAGCAGACGCTGCCGAATAGTGTTCCGGGCTAATCGCGCCGTCTCGAAACAGTAATCGCGGTACGCCGCGACCAGCGTCTTTGCTTCACCTCGGTCAACGTCATCCCACGAAAGGTCGTGTGCTTCGAGAAACCCGAAATAATCGTACATGGCCCTACCGGTAGGTTCCCACGACTTACTGGAGCCGATCGCGCCGCGTAGGAGGTAATAGCGCAAGAATTCATTCGCCTGCTGGCAACTGCTCATGTCCTCCCAGAGCAGAATAGGGAATCCGACGCGCTGCTGGCCGGCGAGCTTGAAATCCTCGGTAGCGACAATCAGATGCATTCAAACCCCTTTGCTGCGCAGGGCGGCAACGGCCTGCCGGAGGTCTAGGCCGAGCAGATGCATCGCGAGTTTGATCGTGCCGCCACCGCCATTGCCTCCTCGCGTATCTAGGTACTTCGGACCCCTGCATAGGATTTCGAATTCAACGCCGTTGGTTCTGACGTTCCACCGCGTCGACTGGTGGCTGGTTCGTGGAATGAAAGACCGATCCTGCTTATCGTAGTCAACAAGCAGGCGAAGGGTGTCGGTCGCGGCGAGTGAGCGCCACCGAGCCAATTCAGAGTTATTCACAGCCTTGCAACGCATTGAGTCCTCCTCCAGACCCCATCTGCTACTCGTCTCATAGAGACATGATCTTCAAAGGATTCTAGGGTAACAGTTGTCGTGCGCCAAAACATCTGCTTCGTGTCACCAACGGTACATTTCGCCATCCAGAGCGAGATTACCTCATCCTCTTACTTGGTCTAACGTGTGGGATGCGGGTGTCAGAAATTGCCCAAATTCAAGTTCAAGACATGATGTTTTAGTCTAATGTTCTACGCACTGAAATAAGCCTGCGAGCGGAGATCACAAAGGGTTGCCGCCAAAGGGGCCTCTGCATCACGTACAGACAGACGATAGCAGCGCTGGAACACTACCTAGCTCGCCGCATTGCACTTGGACAGGGTACTGAACTAACAGCAGATCGTTTCCGTGGTTTGTCGCCCGCTACTGCCCTGATTTTGACTCACAAGGGCAGTCGGTTTTATCTCAACACCAAACGCTGGATCAACTACGAGGGCGAACAAGTCGATTATCTGGCTTGTGACAGTCTCCAAGCCCACATCACGAAGCCGTACAAAGATGCAGGCATTCGACAAGGTTCAAGCCATTCGGGGAGGCGTAGCTTTGCAAGCAATCTGTTGCGAAATCGCGTTTCGCTCGATGTCGTCCAGCAGCTACTAGGACATGCTAGACCATGTGATGCTATATTTAGAGGTGCATCAAGACAAATTGCGCGAAATGTATGTAGAAGTGATTTGATTAAAAAATCCTATTTGTGTAGCACATTAAATCCTACTATAATAAAACTATGAAATTATAAGGAGGTTGTATGTTGCAGACTTTAAGACGCGCTGGCGGCTCACTAGTGATGACGGTTCCCAAAGCATTTATCGAACAAAATCATTTGCAGGACGGCTCCCAGGTTGAGCTTTCATTGGAAGGAAATCGCATGACAATTGCGGCTCCGACCAAGCGTCGCTACAAGCTGGCGGATTTGCTGGCAGAAATGCCTACTGGGAAGCTGCCGATGGTTGAAGGTTGGGATACGATGCCGCCCGCAGGAAGGGAAGTCCTTTAATGGCGGCTTATGTTCCGAATCGAGGCGATATCGTGCATTTGCAGTTTGATCCAGCCTCAGGCCAAGAAATGAAGGGTGATCACTTCGGCCTCGTCATTAGCCAGAAGGCTTTCAATGCGCGAGGCTTGGCGATGATTTGTCCAATCTCGCAAGGTGCGGCTGATGTGGCGAGAACGCATGGCACTGTGGTGACATTGATGGGCTTAGGGCTGGACACGCAAGGTGCTGTCCATTGCCATCAGATGAAGTCGCTGGACTGGAAAATTCGCAAGGCCAAGTTCAAAGAGAAAGTGCCGCTGGAGATTGTGGATGACATCGCAGCTCGGATTGAAGCGATTATTTTTGAGTGAAGCGAGATGATCATCGCAGAACTTTCCTTGGCACATTTGGCGTTTTCCGCTTGTCGTTGGAATGGGACGGCTGGTAATCCAGCCTGGAAAGGGAATACATGGAAAAGAGTCAATTGGCGCGTGCGATCAAGGAGAATCGTCATCGGGATGGTTTGGCTAGCATTATGGGGCAAAATCCTATCGGAATCGAACGAACGCGAAAACTAATCCCCGAACTAGCCCAACTCGATCCAGAAGACCTTGCTAACCTAGGCGCGTGGTGTGCAATACCAACGCCGGAACTTACCATTATCCCGGAACGCCGCGATGTCCTTGAAGACTTGGCGGCACATGAGTTCGGACACCTGGTCGCTGCGCGCGCATTTGGGTTCAATACTGGAGAGATTGGCATTGAGCTGACATCGATGGATGGCAGTCACATTGGAACTGTCGAGATCGAACCACATATAGTGACATCGGATTTGGCCGCAGTTATGGACTATTTACAACGTCGCGTGATGGTCCATTTTGCCGGAATGCTGTCGCAGTGGCCACAACTATTGATGGCACGCCAGGTTTTCCATGCAATTCAGGAAGAGGGCGGGGAATCCGATCGACAAAAGGCATTTGAACTGATTCGCGTTATCCTTAACATCAAAGGCGACATGACTGATGACGGACCTGTTAGAGAAATGCTTAGATTGGCAACAAAAGCCAATCAGTTAGTTACACATAACTTCACAGTAATCCGATTTCTCGCCAGTCGATTTGCCGCGAACATTCAGTTCTACGGCCAAACCCATCGTTGGACTACAACCGAAATTGATATCCAACCAGAGATTGTATTCCTTACTGCGCCATCTGCGACTCTAAACTGAACTAGGAATAATTGGCATGAAGAAGTAAGCGCCAATTTATCCCCCTTCTTGCCTCTCTTCACACAATTCGGTGCAACTGGTCGGCTCCTGCCGAAGTGAGGACGGCTAGATGATTACCAGATGCAATTGCAAATTATGTTGTGAAGTAAGGCAGATTTGCAGCATCATCCCACAAACGAATTATTCTCTGCTTCCCGCAATGCATCGCGCTCGTAACCCTTAGCCAAGGTACGGACAGTGTCTGCAATTCGATGGAAATTTATGCTCTCTAGTGCCGCAGCCTTTTCATGATAGCCTGCGGCAATAGCCTGTTCCTCTTTTCCAGCAGTAAACCCGTGGACGCCACGCTTGTTGAAAAGGCTAATGCTAAATGCATTTCGCATCGTCTCTGCATCTTTCGCATCAAGAGCAACGGCAATTGCTTTGTGTATCCATAATCCATCAGGATCAGCCGGAGCATAGGCTAAAGCTTGGCCGAGTTGGTCCAGCGCGATTTGTAAATGACCAGTTTTGGCAGCTCGCGCTTTCATTTCAACTAGCCACGCAGAGAACGCGTTTTCATCAAAGGAATTATCGACCAGCATGCCGGGCAAAAGCCTCCAATCTCTCAAGAGGTTATAAGCATTTGTTGCAATTCGCTGACTCTCTTCAGTGACGACACGTTCCTGTCGATCTTCTTCCTTGTCGGAGTAGAAAATCGCGGCGACCAAATCGCAAAAAAACTGCGGATCAGCAGCAAGTTTTCGTTCCAGTGTTAGTGGTGTTGCACCATGCCCGTGAATGTCTCTCAAGAGAGGTAAGTACGACCATTCGATATTGGCTAGCGTGTCAGTCTTGACGTTGCCTTGCTTTTGCAGGAACTGGATGACTTCTGTAATGTAATGTGCATCGATGTGATTCGCCTCAGTTATCGACGTCAATCCATTCAACAATGCCTCTGTCGCTAGCTCCGAAGGGACCTCAAGTTTTTTGTCCACCAGGATGTAGATGCAGACGAGCGCGGCATGAGGGCGGGCAGACGATATCAAATGAGTCGCAGCTTCAATCAGAAAATCTTTATCCCATTGCCAAGGTTGAATGTCCACGCTCCGCCAATATTTTTCAGCATCAGTTGCCAGTGCGGATTTGGCCCGTTGCCACATTTCGGGTAAACAAGGCAATGCGAGCAAGAGGGCAAGCTTCTGCGAAGTGTTCCAATCTAATGCTAGCTGCACGTCTACCCATGAAATCCCCTGGCTCTCATAGCGACCAAAGATAAATGCATTCACAGCGGCCAGAAGCTTGGGTTCCGATTCACCAAGTTGGCTCGGTAGAAGATATTCATCCACGCCGCTAGCATCCGTTTGACCAAGGGCATAGCCAACCTTATAGGACGCTTGTACTTCCAATGCAAATTCAAGGACGCCAGCAATTCCTGCATCCGCCAAAATTGCCTTCACCACGTCTTGGCGATGGATGGAGATTTTTTTAATTTGTTCGCTATAGTCACCTTCGTCGTATAGATCATAGTCCCTGTCACTGAATAACCGTTGATAAAGAAAATTTCGTGAAGTTGGTGCAAGTTTGGCGGCAGCCTCTTCGATTTTTGATATGGCTTCATCGGGCAATGCCCATTCTGCACCCGCAAATCTCCGATGTTTCGCGGCGAGGTCGCTCAAAGCCACCCATATCGGCATTCTGGTAGCCTCCGGCAAGCCTGTTACAGCTTCGGACATTAGGTGATCAAGCACTTTGACATTGGATGGGAAGGGTAAATTGGGTAACCTATCCACAAGCTGCGTCAGTTTATCCAAGTCACTTGCCGCAATTTCGGCAGCAAGCTCGGCGTATCCAGTTACTTGCTCCCAATATTCTGTGTCGGTCGGACGCTCTTGCCATGTCTCTGGAATGAATTTTCTCCAGCGCGGCCGAGCTGTGCCCATCGACGTGCCGTACGTCATGGGTAGCAGACTAAGTAGTAGACTCCATGCGACATTCGGTTGATCTTGAAGCAGAGCATAGATGGCCGATTTGCGTTGAGTTACCGTTGATAACGTGTGTGGCAACCATGGAAGGAATATATTTACTAAAGAATTTTTCGGGCGGTTTGACCAATTACCTCCCGGATCAATTGCTGCTAAATCGCCAAGGATCCTGGTTACTCGTACCAAATACTCTGGACTCCATGCCAGGCTTTCCAGTGCCCACAACGTTCCGCCAAGATATTGTGCGCCGCCTATACCGTTGCTCTCTTGAGCGAACAAAGTTACGAACGGGCTTTCCGCCGGACGCAATACGGCGGCCTCGATAGATCGCAAGAACTCTTCGGGCGATGCCTCTGCAAGCATAGGCAAATGATCATTGAGGCTTGCCCAGCGAATCCAATTTGCATTCGCTAGCAATTCCCGGACAATCAACGCTGCCGTTATCGTAGGTTTTTCTCTTGTGCAGTTTGAGAGTGCTGCCGGAAAAGTGCCAAGCAATGCCAAGGTCTCTGCCAATCCAGATCGGAATTCGGACGAATACGAGAAATATTTCATTGTCGGCATCAGATAACGCTTCTCCTTGGGCTGCTCAAGACTTGCGTCAGCCTCGCCTAACACTTGCAGCGCAACCGTCTTGAAACGGTCCAGATCGTCATCCGCAAGCCGCGGCCCTAATGCGCCCCAAGCCTCTCGGCGAGCAATCATTTTCCAAATGCCATTACGGCGGATCAGGGGAGTGTCCGGGCGCAGGGTTTCACCCTCAGCGGTTACGACCCACTCCCCGTAGGAGTTTCCCAAGAAAGTCCCTATTGCTGCTTGATCAGAAGCATTGGTTTCAACCCATTTCCCAGCCATGCCGGCTTGTGCCAACGCTCGTGCGGCATCCCATGTTGCGTAGGGTGGGAGCGCGTCGAGGCCCCGGAGGTGTCGCTTCAACGCCGCCAGATTTAATGCACCAATAGCGCTCAGGTCTCTCGCCCGGTTTGCCTCAAAACCATTTTCCCGCAGCGTGGTTTCGAGTAGGTTGGCAGAGGGGCTGCGAACCATGACAAGGCTGTTGTTACCATGCGCCCATGTGCCAGAGACCGGAATAATGATGGCATGCCCCGCCTTGGTTGCAGTCAGGTGCAACTGTTCTTCGGACTCAAGACCAAGTTCAGGATTTGCAACTAGCACATGCGATTTGCGGAGCGCGGCGAACGTTTGCCAGGCATCCGCGTCGTTGATGAACATGCATCGATTGCTATATGTCTGCTGCGTTGTTGAATCGAGCGATGCAAGGAATGCCGCAATAAAATCCTCGGCATCTTGTGCACTTTCAATCGCCAACAGCAGTTGTTTGATTTCGCCACGAAATAATTTGTGCAATTGTTCGCACGCGGCATCTCGTCCAACCAGGAAAACCTTCGCGGGCAGTGGCAGGTCGTCACCTATTTTTAACGCTTGCAGGTTTTCCCAATGTTCGGCGGGTGTTGAAAAGCCGGTGCCTGTTTTAACCAACTCCATTTTTTTCATCAGCCATTTTCCCAGCACGGGGAATTCCCGTAGCCAGTCGGCAACGTGATGCGCGTCCAGGATATAAATTTCGTGCCAGCCAAACCTCTGTCGCTTCTTCTTCCACCGAGTTTGTTGAGGTTCAGTCCATCCTTCGGTGCCAGCGGCGCGCGACGTCACAAATAGGTAGGTCGCGTTACCGCGATCAACAGGGGCAAGATCACGGGTTCGCTTTTTGAAATCGCTCGTCGCCTTGTTTTGAGGCTTACCCCCTGTGCCGATTTCCCAATAACTGGCACCAGCGGGCAGATATTGCCTGAACCTGGTGACCACATGGACCAAGCCGTCCCATCCGGGCTGGTTTACGTTGTCTCCGTATGGAATACGACAAACGGTCAGATCTGTGGCGGATGCGTTAATCAGCAGTGAAATCAGTTCTGGAATAACCGACTCACTGCCTATTCGGTTTGAATAACGCTCCAGTTCAGCCGCCGTGACTATTTCTGTATGTTCCATACCGTCCTCGATCAATCGTGATCAGTCAATCAGTTTGTCGTGATCATCAATTTTGCTACCTTTTTTTGGTTTGTTTTCTAGCGCTTTTCATTACACGAATTTTTTCATTTTGAAAATCTGCATTGGCCTTAAAGGTGAACATTTGATCATCCAGAATGTCTAGAGAATATAATTTTCTTTCTCGATCCTCTTCCTCACCAAGATATTTCAAGAAAACTTCTACACGATCTAAACGAACATTTACTCGTTCTATTCTTTCGCTTCGAAGGAAAAGCGAATATTCTTTTTTCGCGGCTTCACTAAGGTAGTTACTAGCTTGTTGGTCAAAAATACCGCTGTCTGTACAGATAAGGTCAAAATATGTGAAGTAAAATGCCAAGCCCCGCAGCATGTATTGGCCATAATGAGTAATTTTTATGCTGTCAACCTTGGACGAGTAAAAATCAAGTCTATTATTGGCCTCAATAAAGCCATGTTTCAAGAGCATATCTAAATTATTTTCGAAATCCTCAAGCATGTTAAAGACTTCAGCAAAATATGCCCTAAGTTCAGAAACGGAACGATAAGATGGAACACTTTTGTCCATTGTTTTGGACAGTTTTCTTAGTATCCTTAGCGCTGTAAAGTGCGAGGTATTTCTTGTAGACCTTAATTGATAGATATTAGGGATATCGCTCAAAGTCTCATCGTAAAAGTATCTCGTAGGAACCATAACAGGCTTTAAAACTTGATGTATCTGAAAATTCCATGTTCCAGCATTTATCATCTCATCAACATTTGTATACCCTGATAACAAGAAACTATTAAAAAGATCTAAAGACAATCTAGTATCACCATGGGCGCACGCAGTGAGAAAACTATTTAGGGGGGACGTATCATTAAGAAATTCTCGCTTTAAAATACTTAGATAAGTTTTACTGTCATTGATCAATTCGAGATCGAGTATATTTAAAAGAGTTTTTCGCTTATTCGGGTCCTCTAAAAGCATAATTGCGTAGTCAAGCCGTTTCTTGAATACTTCAGATGGTTTTGGTGAGCTAATATGGAAACCTGAATTTTGAAACGCATCCAACACCCCGTGGATTTTTGAATCATAAAAACGCTCTTCTCGCATTGAAATTAACGCAATGCAATTCAGTTCGTTAGAAATTTCTTGGGCAGAAGTAAAACAAAAGTCTTGGGCGGCAGAAGAATACTGATCGGTATTGTCCACAACAACAATAACACCTTTATCTTGTGCGGACCAATGCCATGCTAAGCGTTTTGCGCAGTAAATCTTATCAGTTTTCCAATTTGAAATAAGACCATTCAATTGCAAATTGAATTTTTCAGAATCGTGCTTAAGGCCCGATAAATCCTGTTTTAGTGCAATGTCATAACGATCCTGAAAAAGTTGAAGAACACGGGAACGATCAGATTTTAAAATGTTTTCTACGTCCAGTTGCTCAACAAGGCTGTCCCATATTTTCGTGCGAATAACTTCGTTGTCTTCTGGAACCTTAAGAAGATCGACTATTGAGATTGCTGAGTGATCTTTAAGCCATCGCGGTGGGTTGTGATGCAAAAGTCTTTTAATGAAAGTTGATTTACCTGCCCCTTTTCCTCCAAATAAAACCAAAACTTCACCGGACTTTCTATGTTTCAAGTTTTTTGTTATGCGTCCTCCGAGTTGGCCACCTTTTCCACTGTCACCAAGTTGTTGTACCCCGAAACTTTGAAAATACGGCGTAAGTGAGTCATGTATAACGTTATGGATTCCATCAAATGTGCTTTGATATTCTCGTTCCGAGACATAGCATCGCTCCATAAAATCTGTATCGTTATCATTTATGACACCAAAGTATCTGTTAGCAACAGGTCGAAGAGTAGAAGCTAACCTATTTGCATTAATTGCGTGGGAATATGCAGTAATTTTATCCTTAGGATAGAAAATTCCCCTGTCTTTCGGGAATGCACTAGCTAACAAGCTGGAAAGTGAGGATTTTTCAGTAACTGCAATAAATGACAAATTATTTATGGCTTTCGTGTACTCTTCTCTAAAAAAATCTAGTTTTCGAACAACGAATCCCTGCAGATCCTCCCAACGCTTCCCTTTCTCAAATGTTTTAAAAAAAATCCATTCATGCCCATTAGTAATGCAACCGAATTCACAACCAGTATCAAAACAATAAGTTCTAACTTGAGCCATTGCTCTTTTTATATTGACATCAGTAATCAACTTTTTGATGCTTAGAAAACATGAAGTTTCATCGCTATTGTGTGGAATAGGAAGCTCAAAGAAAATCCCTTCTTTTTTGGCCTCAATGAACAGCAAATGGTCTCCATTCTCTTTTGTGAGGACGTAGTCTGCGAAACCTGGGTCAATGAATTCTTCAATGCTTACGCGATTTCTTGGCCACGACAAAAAATCGTGCAAAATTACATCAATAATTTTGTGCCTAGTTTCTGCTTCATTCTTATCTCGAGTATTTGCATCTAAAATTAGGTTTTCAATTTTAGAGTAATTATCAGAACTATCGGTTTCTGTTATTTTTTTAATCATTTGAAATTTCTTTTTTTAAAATAATTTAATTGGAAATTTTCCGGATTAGTCATGATAGACTTTTATATAATCTATACAGTCTCCAGTAATCCATGATAACGAACACACTGGGTTCTGCCTTCTCGCGAGGAGCGCAACGGTTTCGGCAGCAAGTTCGCCGCGTTCAACTCTGAGACGTAACGAAATTTTTGTCCCTCCCACTGATATAAAACTAGAGTGTGGCAGTTAAAATTCCACAGTCGCCAGATCGAGCCTTGGTGTTCAAAGTGCGGTCATAGCTATATGGTTGCTTTATTTTTCTATACGATTGGGACGCTCTCAATCAGAAAATAGTAAATTGCAAACAACAATCTATCATCATTAATGCTAGAGAAGCATAGCTAATTGATAATTTTTGTTAATTTCATTTTTACAACAACTATCGCTTTTTTCAAAATCTTTTTAGAATTCTATTTTCCAGAAGTTAGATGTCACCTGACAAGAAACTTGGCGATAAGTTGATGACGAAAGCGATCAAACATGTAAGATTCCATGACCGTATTCACGCGTCAATCGGTCAATCAAATCACACTCATGTGGAAGCAGCGCTTTTTCATCTATAAAACGCCAATTTCGCTCGTAAAGATCGAACGCCTCCTCACCGGTGATTGCATCACGGGGATCACGATTCCATGCGATCAGCCGGAGCTGAGGATAATCCCTGATGACAAAGGTATCGATTGCGGCGCTCATGAAGCAACTGTCCCTAAATAATATATGATCCCTCCGTGTGCTCTGGGACTCGCGGGCGTAAGCTTCCCCTGGAGACGTTGGAGTCAGAATGGCCGCTTTTGCGGGCCATTTGCATTTTGCTTCAAATTCAAGGCGGCCGGTTTACTTTATATCTGGTGCACAATGTATCCACCAATTTGCAAATTCCAGCAGATCGGAATGTGACGAAGACACATTGCTCAGTTCGTCTCCAATATTTGGAGTTCCATTTGGCTCTCTGGTAATGAGTGCCATGTGTATATCAGTTGGTACACCACGGAAGTAAGGTAAATAGTCGTCAACAAAGGCAACAGGTTGCAAGTAATTAAGAGCCTTGGACTTTGGACTAATGCCTGTATCGTTGTGTTCAGTTGCGATTACGTCGGCGATTGGAAATCCATGGTCACGGATATTCTGTAGCCTGGAGAGCCGGTACGCCTCTTTCAATGCGCTTACACACACCAGGTGATAACCGGCATCCTTGAGTAGATGGCATGCTTCTAGTGCACCTGGCAATGCTGGGATGGTGGACCAGAATTCCTCGTCAAAACACTGGCGAAACCGCTCCAGTTCGTTCCCAGTCAATCTCTGAACATCCCATCGATCTATAGGCCAGTAGGCAAGCGGGTCTTTGACTGCTGGCAGAACTCCAAATCAGATCGACCGTATTCTCAGCAATCTCTTGCCTCTCTGCCAAGTGAGCTGTGTCGCTTCTATCTTTCTCCTGCTGCTCAAACACATCTCGAAGAAGGTGAGGAGTTGGTTACCTTGTTGCGTCAACGTGGGTATATCACTTCGGAACAATCTCTTTCATCACTCCGGTCGCTGTTCGCGGAGCGCGCTACAACACAAATCAAAGCGATGCATGATGCTGGTATTCAATTCTTGTTTGGCACCGATACACCAACACCAACTGGCGCTGCCGTTGCGATACCTGGGCGAAATGCCTATTTGGAAATGCAAGCTTGGACAAAAGCCGGCATCCCCTTGAAACAGCTGTTTCTAGCGCTGACAGACAGAAATGCCCGCAAATTTAAATTGAAAAATGTGGGACGTCTTGAGAAAGGCTATCTCGCAGATCTCGTTCTGCTTCGAAAAAATCCTTTGCAAGACGTAAGCGCTTACGAAAAACTGCAACAAGTTTGGATCGCAGGTAACCCGATGTTACCTGATCAGACCGTAAAGTTTATTAAGAATGAGCCATATGAGACTTGCGCAGCTTCCTTTTGATTGGAAAAAAACCATGTACCAATATTATTTCAGGAAAATTTTACAAGTGACCACATCGCTCCTCACAATAGTTGCAATTGACGAGGCACTTGCTGCAAACAGCATAACTATCATAGATGATGCGAAAGCAGAGCAACGCACAGTCATTCGCAATGTGACAGTGATACAACCGGACGCCGAAAAGGTGAGCACTTCTGTTGCCGATGTTTGGTTAGAAAATGGCATGATTCAAGCGGTTCTACGACCGGGTTCTACAGCACCGCAATCAACTTCTTCAGGGGTAAAGCAAATTGATGGAAGCGGTCGATATCTTCTGCCCGGATTGATTGATTCTCATGTCCACCTAGCCAATGTTGCAGGTATGACTGGGGCTCAAAAAATGAAATATCCGCAAGCACTTTCAGCATATTGGCAGCAATTGCCGCGCAGCTATTTGTATTACGGATTCACCTCTTTGGTCGATCTCAATATATATCATCCGAACCAAATTAAAGCCTTTTCACAAAGCCCTGTCGCACCACGGCTCTGGCACTGTGGGCCGCAGGTCAGTGTGTATGAAGACTTTACTTTCTCCGTTGAAGGACTCAGCGAAGCTGAAAAATTGGAACAAGATTTTGTGCTTGACCCAGCTTCTGCGACGCCAGCGACGGTGAAAAATCCCCATGAACATAGTGTCCCAAGGACGATGCAAAAGCTAAAAGACGCTGGTGCGACTTGTATCAAAATGCTTTACGAAGACGAAACGGTAGGGCTTCCGGTTAATTGGCAGTCACCATCGACCAAATTGGTGAGCGAATTTGCTCGAGCGGGAGCTCACTCAAATATGCCAGTGGTCTTGCATGCGCCATCTGCTGGGGGGCATCAACTCGCCTTGTCGTCAGGTGTTTCAGTGTTGGCACATGGGTTGTGGGCAAGAGAGTTGAATGAGGAGTCGTTTCGAAATAACGATCTTCCAGCGCACTATAGCGATCTTCTGACACAGGTGGCGAAGCGTGGAATCGGCTACCAACCCACATTGCGCGTGATCGATGCCGAGCACGAGTTATTAAGTCCATCCGCAGTCAAGAACAAACTTTATGAGAAAGTGTACCCGCCCGAATACCTTCGCTATCTACAGAGTGAAGACGCCCAATGGGGAGTGAAAAAATTAGCGAGTCGTCCTCAAATATGGAGTCATGAGCTTCGTCAGGCGATCAAATCGATCCCTGGCGCCGATGACGCCGATGGTTTGCGCTTATTAGATCATGCCTATCCGATGTATCGCGAACGCTTAAAGCAGGTTCTCAGTACATTACATCAGCACAAAGCTAAATTATTGCTAGGTTCAGACACTCCTGCGATGAATCTGCATACACAACCCCCAGGATTGAATGGTTACTTAGAAATGCTGGCGTGGCAGGATGCTGGGATACCTCCAGAGCAAATCCTACGCGCCGCGACCTATAACAATGCACAAGCTTTTCGTCTAAGCAAAGTAGGCCAGATCCGCGGCAACATGTATGCTGATCTATTGCTATTACGTGAAAATCCTTTGAAAGATATCCGCGCATTGGAAAGCATAGAGATTATCTTCGTGCAGGGTCGGGTTTACGAAAGGGAAAGTTTTGCGGCTAGTCGTTCTAAATAGCAACGGTGAAAAGAGGGATCCTTCCACCATCAATGTGGGCTATAAGTAGCGACTACGTGGCGAGTCTGGTTGGAGCTCAATACCGTGCATCCCGTATAAATCCAAAGACTCGTCAGCACAATTTGATGGGTGAGCACTTTAATACCTTACGTCGCTATACCCCAGAATTTCTGGATGTGTTTGTTATTAAGTATTAAGTGACCGGCCCCATCTCGGTAAGCACACCAATTTTGTCGAAGTAAGCGCGTAGATGATCACCAATTTGCTCTTGAGTCTGTGCTTTGGCGTGCGCCTGCGCATGCAAAAGCTCCAGTTCGCGGATCTGACTGCTGGCAGCACTGAGTTGGTTATTCAATTGCCCTACTTCAGCATTTTTACTGGCGAGTTGCTGTTCCAAGTTAGCAGCATGCTGCTGCAACGGTTGCAGCATTTCTATTTTCTGCTCCAGCTTACTATTCAGTGTTCGTTGCTCGTACAGATTCTGTTTTGTGTACGATAACTCCATTACTAATATTGCCCCCTCTTGATTGAGTCGGGTGAGTTCTTCATGTTTCACGATGATCGTTTGCTGTGACTGGCGTAGTTCAGCTTGCATTTGCTGGATTTGCTGTTCATGGCGACGGATGTCGGTCTCTCTTTGCTCTTTTACCGACTGTCGATAATGTTCAAGGGCGTCGCGCGTATGTTGGTGCTTTTCTTCAATTGATTGACTGTGTGCCTCTTTTTCTGCCAGTTGATCTTGAAGGTCTTTGGCATGTTGCTCGGCGGTATGGCGCAGTATGGTCTCTTGCTGCAGTGCTTCACGAGTGGCAACATGAGCGTCCCTCTCCTGCTGAAGAGCCATTTCTATGCGCTGGAATTGTCCGCGCACCTGTTCTAACTCCTGACGAACAGCTGATAAGGCGATTGCTTGTTGTTGCTCTTTGCTTGTGTAATCGGCACTCAATTGCGCGACTTGTTCGTTGGCTTCCGCATGCAGCTGTTCAGACAAACGGGCAACCAACTCCTGTAACGCTGTGCTTATGGCTGGTACACCACCCTCTTCAATTTCCAATTGCTTCAAATATTTGTGAATGGTCGATTTTGATCCACCCGTGATAGCAAGTACAGCGTCACTTGACGGGTACGTACCACGCGATATGAGCACATCGCGTGCCTTCCTGACCTCAGATTTTGTGATACCAGCCCTTGCCATATCTACTCCACGAAATAAAATACTAAATTACGTAATAGATATTACATACTAAAAATCTCTGTTCTACAAGTTATAAATTCATGAAATTTAAGATCGGATAATGTAATATTATCCGGTGTGAAGATGAAATTCAGGATAGTACGGCTTTATTTGGACGCGGCGAGAATACCAATATCCATGTCACTACTGCCTTAAGCCTTGAAATTACTTCACTGCATATTTAGTTATATCAACCACAGTCATCAATTTTCATGTCCAAGCTCGAAAAATACATCGAGGCAGCCACTCGCCAAAACACACGCCAGAGTTATCGCAGTGCCATTGAACATTTTGAAGTCGAGTGGCGTGGCGTGTTGCCAGCTACTGCCGATAGCGTTGCACGATATCTCGCTGAATATGCAGAGACGCTCTCGACGAGCACGTTACGACAGCGTCTGGCTGCGCTGGCAAAGTGGCACAGAGAACAGGGATTTCCCGATCCAACCAAGGCGCCAATCGTGCGACAAGTCTTTCGCGGCATCCGGGAGTTACATCCTTTGCAGCAAAAGCAAGCGAAACCACTGATGCTGAGCGAGGTGGAGCATGTTGTTGCCTCTTTGGATGTCACGATCGGGAATGCGCGCGCTGCCAATGACCGAGGCCTGGAGCTGCGTAGTCTACGAGACAAGTCCCTGCTTCTACTTGGTTTTTGGCGTGGATTTCGCAGCGACGAATTGAGCCGACTGCGCGTCGAGAACATTGAAGCCCGTGCCGGTGAAGGCATCAGTTGCTTTCTGGGGAGAACCAAAGGCGATCGACTAAATCTTGGCCGCACATTCCGGGCTCCGGCATTATCACGCCTATGCCCCGTTGATGCCTACCTGGACTGGATATGTGCCGCACAATTGAAAGTCGGCCCAGTCTATCGCGCGATTGATCGTTGGGGGCACGTGGGCGAAAATTGCCTTCATATCGACAGCATTACCCCACTGTTGCGCGCAATCATGAAAAATGGGGGATTGACCGGAGCTGACGCCTACAGCGGGCATTCACTACGCAGAGGATTTGCCAATTGGGCGGCGGCCGAGGGCTGGGATATGAAGAGCCTGATGGAATATGTTGGCTGGCGAGACATTAAGTCGGCGTTTCGATACCTTGATGCCACCATTCCGTTTGCTCAAGAAAAAATGGAGCAAGGCATTGCACACTCAGGGCCTAAGTCAGAGGTGAGCGGCGAGCTCGTGCTTCAACTATTGCCTGAAAGCTGAAAGGCAACCATGCAACGGTGATCTTGCGTGTATTCGCGGCAGATGCTCAGACTCAATCTCACAGTTACCGTTTTTTTGTCTGCCGTTTGCTTAATCAAATTTGAGTCCAATGCAAAATTGCTCAAGGGCTTGTTTTACTTTTTGTAGCTCTTCAGCTTGGTCAGGATTATTACTTAACATATTGCTTTCTAAGCGTTGGGCTAATATCGGGGCTTCCAAGATTCCAAGTATTTTTATCACCGTTTCAGACCCGGTGAGTTTTAATACATCGCGTCCCAATAAGCGCATTCCAGCAAGGTCAGGATCGTATTCGGCAGCTTCCAGTAACTCTATTTCTTCGTTATACAAGCGGTCGCTGTTACCGGCCCGCGCATAATTGCGCATAATTTGATAAATATCTTTCGCATCTTTTGCATTCGTTCTCCCCCTATCTATCCAGGCAAACAGTTTCAGCACAAGTAATCCTGCCAGGCTGGCGACATGTATGGTTTGGCCCGGCGCCACTTCAACGGCAATACTTGCGGCCAACACTTCGGCATAGCCCGTTACATTCATCATTACTGCCAGATCGGGTGGCCAGGTAATATGGTGATCAGATTGCTCAATACCGCCGAAAGGTAACAGATCTATCGGGTATCCGGCTCTCGTGTTTCTCGAACCTGGCGAGTAATAAAGCCGGCTTTGAATATTCGGATCGGCATAAAAACCTCCGCTACTTGTCAGTGTATGTTTAAGTTGCTCGAACTGATGCCAATCTTCAAGCGCAATGGCAAAGTCAATATCCATCGTTGCACGCTGTACCGGCAAATCGAAAACATGTGTTAATAAAATGTCGCGCGCAGTGGCACCCACAACTACAGTAGCAATGCCGGATTGCTGGGTTGCTTGCTTAACTGCTTGCAAGATGGCGAGGGTGATGGGGTCTAGCGGTCGTGCCGTATTAATTTTCAGCATGATCGAGGTATTTTTCTTTAATTATTTGCGCTACTTCAAGATTGCGTGGATCCCTAGAAGCAAGCAGATCGGCATAAATTAATAAGGCTGGGGCAATATCAGGGTTTATCGTCGTGAACTCTGTGAGTGGAAAATGCCAGAATTTTTCCAGTATTTCTATGGGACCCTCTGGGTCCGGTCTTAGTCGATACTTCTTGACTAACTCACGCAGAACAGCAGCCATATCTTTTTCAGCAATATACAAAGTTTGGTTGGATGGCTTCAGGTAGTTTATCAGTTTTTGTGCGGCAACTTCAGCACCCCAAGCCATATCGTTACCGTCAAATTTCAGTTCCTTCCACCAATCCGGATCTGCAGCCTGAAAACGTCGAGATTTTAACTTTGGGCGTAAAACAATTGGATAATTTATTACCCACTCATTGCGTAACTGCGCAGGCCTTATCAAACGGCGCTCGCCTTTCTTTCCCCCGTCAAGTAGTAAGCCACGATGACTTAAATCCTGAAATGTCGGGCCCACGGTACCCAACGCGATACCCGCCTGTGTTGCTATTGCTCGGTACGTGGCTGTAACTGTATCAGCCTGACACAACAGGGCAAAAATCATGCGCATTGCTGTTGGGGTATTGGAGCCGCGCTCGGCACGTGTCCGAATTTGTGCTTTATTGCCCGTTTGCCCTTTGATATAAATGTGCAAGCCAGGGCGCTTTAAATAGGCATTACCAGCCGTGTCAATAAATTCCAGTGCGATGTCACGGCAATGGTCGGCCATCTCAGCACTGAGATAGGAAGTAATCAATAGCCCTGGTGGCTGTAAATTGTCTAATCGTGCTTTTACACTTGCAAGGTCGGATTTCCGATTCACTTGCGATTTGCATTCGACCTGATAGTCAAAGCTTAGCCCCACGGTTTGTAACAAAATCCGCGCATCGGCCGTTCGACTGGCCCAACTAGCTTTCTCCAAAGAATTCACTTGTCCAACGATGCCAGTATTTTTTTCTAGTGCAGAAAGTGCCTCGGCAAGAAGTTTGGTTTCATGCAAGCGGTTATTTTGCTCAAAAATCATAACATTCAATTGTTCATATAAAGTGAATGTTCACGCAACGTGAACGATTCGATATTACGAACAAAACTGATTCTTGACAAGTTTTTTGGTAAGCAAGGTGGGTTAATTGCGCAATTAAAGACAATAATTGGGGGCAGACACATCAAGCTATAGCTTAACATCGCGCAGTTATATCATTCAGCCGGGTTTAGCTGCAGGTAATCTTATATGCCAGCCAGCGCATAATTACTCAAGCTGAATTGCATGGACCATGGACATGGCTTAGATCGGCTTGTGTTATGCCCAGACGCCGTTTGTCGAGTGCAAGCCAATTCCCACCCGACGCTTTAATTGCAAATACTCAGCAAAATTTTTCAGGCGTTCGATTTGGCCGATGACATAACCTCGCTTGAAGGCTTGTGCCTGCGTCTTGCTTAAAAAGCTGGCGCTATCCAAGCCTAAACGTTGCAAGATCGGCGGCAAATCGGCTGGCGTTGCACCGCGTTTATCACTGCGGACGATACGCGCAGTCCAGTCGGCGAGCTCCAGATAATCGGTCAGTTTAAATGGTAAGCCTTGCGCCGGGTCGGTACTCAGGCTGCCGCCAAACGGGTGCAGCGGCGGTAAAATCAATCGATCTGGCTGTTGCCCAGCTTGATGTTCGCTTGATTGTTGATGCTGAGCTGGGCTAGTTGGGATGCGCTTTGTTTTACGCGGTGTTTGCTTAGTAATTGATTTTTGCTGAAGTTTGGCGGCGTGTTCAAACAAGCGTTGTTGAATGCCGGTAAATTCCGAGTCTTCCAGCGTCGGCGCAATCCCCGCGCGTACCGGATTTAAATCGACATACATGCAGCAGGCCAGCAAACCAGCTTCATCGAGTATCGCCTGGCTCTTAAAACGCCCTTCCCAAAACCGTCCGGTGCATTGATCTTCTTAATTGGCACGACGCGCTATCGACTCATTCAAGCTGCGCATATACCAGGATAAATCACTCAGACGGCGGCGAATTTCTGCCAAAAATTTCGTCGCATAATGCTGCTCCGCGGCGCTGGCTTGGCCTTTCAACACCTGCTCGACGTACGCGGGTAAGCTAAATAATTTGCCCCAGCGCTCTGCGACTTCGGCATCGCTCCAAGCCTGGGCTTTTTCTGCGTCGACATGCACCACGGTAATCCCCCCAGAAAATAATCCGATTTAAAAGTAGAATTTTCTTAATTCAAAATCTAGGAAGTTTTACATGAAAAAATCACGCTTTACGGACAGTCAAATC
>JAYSEN010000019.1:0-87368 GCA_041913845.1 Undibacterium sp. | reverse complement strand
CGTCAGGTTTATTTCTATGACTATTAGAGGCGGAGGTTTTTAGAAGTTCCCTTTGGCTTATTCCCGCCGCCGATCCAGGTGATTCTTTCGGCATTGACGTGGTAAGCTTGCTACTGATTAAGAATTTCAATACGCATTCCGTGGATTTACTCTTTTTAGGCAGCTCATCGGGCGTGCCAACACGCGAGCGCAATGTCAGCGCTCTGGCGGTAATCGCTGAACAAGGCAAGCACTGGTGGTTAATTGATTGCGGTGAAGCCACCCAACATCAACTATTGCGCACCAACTTATCAATTCATGATTTGCAAGCCGTGTTCATTACCCATCTGCATGGTGATCATTGCTATGGCATGCCGGGCCTGTTGGCGAGCGCGGCCATGCATGGTCGCAAACAGGCTTTGCAGGTGATAGCGCCGCGCGTCGTGATACAGTGGTTGCAAGCGACTCAGGAATTAACGCAATTGTATTTGCCCTACCCTGTGATCTGGCATGAAGTCGAAAACCTCGGGCTTTGGCACGATGAAGTCTGGCAAGTCAGCGCACACAGTTTGTCGCATCGTGTGCCATCCTGGGCCTATAAATTTAACGAACGCCATCCCCGCATGCTGTTGCAAACCGATAAACTGCTGGCAGCCGGAATCCCGCGTGGTCCTTTGTGGGGACAGCTACAGCAAGGCGTGGCGATAGAATATGCGAACCGGCTTTGGCAGGCCAGTGAATTTTTACGTCCACAAGGCAAGGCACGCAGTCTGCTTTTGTGTGGTGACAATGGTGAACCTGAGATCTTGCGTGAGGTCATAGATGGCGTCGATCTGATGGTGCATGAAGCCACTTACAGTGATGAAATTGCGCAACGCCTGGGTGCTGATTTTGGTCACAGTTCAGCTTTGCAATTGGCGCGTTTTGCGGCAAGCAGTCAGTTACCGAATTTGATTATGACGCATTTCAGTGCGCGCTATGGCAGCGAAGCGCAGCATAGTCCGAATATCCGCGAGCTGGAACAAGAAGCGGCTGCAGTGTATGCGGGTAATTTGTTTTTAGCACGGGATTTCGCGCGTTTCCGTATCACCCGCGAAGCCCAGTTAAGTCAGCTTGAATAGGTCGGGTTTAAGCCAGAGGTTAAGCAGCCTAAATTCAGCCCTAAATCAGCCTTAAATCAGCAAGGAAACGCGATGAGCTCAGTCAGTCCTGTGATGTTAATAACGGGTGCCAGTCGAGGCATAGGTGCGGCGACCGCACGCTTAGCCGCGCAACAAGGTTATGCCCTGGCGATTAATTATCTGCACAATCATCAGGCGGCGCAGCAATTGCAAGCCGAATTGCTGCAACAGGGGGCGCGTGTGGCATTGTTTTGCGCTGACTTGCGTGAGGAGGCGGCGATACTGCGCATGTTTGCAGATTGTGATGAAAAATTAGGGCGTCTTAGTGTATTGGTGAATAATGCTGCAATACTTAAGCCGCAGACCGATATCAGCGGCATCGACACTGCGCGTATGCAAGCGATCTTCTCAACCAATGTGTTCGCGCCGTTTATTTGCGCGCGCGAAGCGGTCTTACGCATGTCGACCCAACGTGGTGGTAATGGTGGCGCGATCGTGAATGTGTCCTCGATCGCCGCGAGACTTGGTTCGGCCCATGAATACATCGATTACGCAGCATCTAAGGCCGCACTCGATACCATGACGCTGGGTTTAGCACGGGAAGTGGCGGAGCAAGGTATACGCGTGAATGCGGTCAGAGCCGGACTAGTGCATACCGAGATACATGCCAGTGGTGGCGAACCAGGACGCGTGGCGCGCTTACAAAGCAGTATTCCTATGCAACGCGGTGCGCATGCGGCAGAAATTGCCGAAGCCATACTTTGGTTAGCCAGCCCCCAGGCGAGCTATTGCACTGCTAGCATACTGGATGTCGCCGGTGGTAAATGAATCCGGCTAAGTGAGGAAAAATTATGGATTTAGGCATACACAGTCTGGCTGTTTTTGTAATTTCGGGTTTGTTGTTAAACATCACGCCGGGACCGGATTCTTTACTCATCATGACACGCAGTGCCAGTCAGGGGTGGCGTGCTGGCAGCGCGGCGGCGCTGGGCATTGGTGCGGGAACGTCTTTACATATTCTGGCGGCGGCGTTGGGATTGTCGGCTGTGCTGAGTCAATCCGCGTTGGCCTTCACGCTGGTAAAAATCCTGGGGGCGGCCTATTTACTGTATCTGGGTGTGAGTTTGTTATGGCAGAACTGGCGTCAGCCACGTCCGGACAAGCAAAGTGCAGCAGGCAAGGCTGAAGTGTCGGAACAGAGCATGCGCGCATTTAATTACCGGCGGGTCTTTTTTCAAGGATTTTGGACTAATCTTTTGAATCCCAAAGTGGCCTTGTTTTTTCTTGCTTTTGTGCCGCAATTTATTGAGGCAAATTCGACACATAAAGCCTGGGCCTTTATTTTGCTAGGTTGTATTTTTAATTTCAATGGCATGCTGTGGTGCCATTTTCTGGCGGTAGTCAGTGCCCGCGCCAGTCGGCAAATTCAGCTCAGCACCTGCTGGCAACGCCTGATTAATTCGGCGATAGGTCTGGGTTTTGTCGCATTAAGTCTCAAACTGGTGCAAAGCCAGCGACAGGCATGAGCCGGACTTAAGACCGGGACTGAAAATGCTTACAGTTGTAACGACGTGAATGCGTTAGCATTAGCAAGGAATGCTCATGCAGCAGCAAATTAATTTTTAGCCGGAGAGTCAGGTGCCTATCATTATCATCGTGTTGTTACTTGGGGTAATCGTTTATTTGCTGTTACAAAAACGCCCTGTGGCAACGCCAGCCATATCGAATTCCAGCTCAGTCCCCGCGCTCGCGCGTGCTGATCATGTGGCGGTCAGCTTTGTGGCTGACGGCAAGGTGTATCACCGTGCGGCAAATGGCGTGTTACAACAAGTACAAAGTCCTTATGTACAGGAAATGCAAGACAAACTGGAGCGTCAGCGTGAACGCAATGCCTGGAAAGAAGGCACCAGTTTTAATGTCAGTGCAGGAGGACAGCACCGTAGCTTTGATTACACCGACACACCAATCTGGACGACCAGCATACTCGCCACCACGCCGGATGCTTTGTATAGCTTTATGAAAGACGATGTGATGGGCGGTTTGTTTAAAACTGATTTGCAAAGCGGTCAGGAATTGCGCATCCTGCATAAGCAAAATCTCGATCTTTGCGACTTCAATGTGCACAGTGACAGCTCGAAATTTCTTTGTGCCGTGCGTACAGGTAATGGTCAGCAACATATCGCGCAAATGAATCGCGATGGCAGTCACTTGCAAGTACTGACCAGTGGCGACACCATAGAAAGTGCGCCTTGCTGTGTCGCCGATGCGCCGCATAAAATTTTGTATCAGACTCAAGGTATCGCCCGCAATGAACAAGGTTATGTGGTGGCCTATGGCAGTTCCGCGATTACCATGCTGGATTTAAAAAACGGCAGTGTCGATACCATACTTGATGATCCTCAGTTTGATTATCTGCAGCCGCAAGTTGCGAGCAACGGCGATTTGTATTTCATCCGCCGCCCGTATGAAGCACCGGATTATTCGAATCGCAGTGCGCTGCAAGATGCTTTGTATTTTCCCTTCCGTTTATTACGCGCGGTGTTTCACTACCTGAACTTTTTCTCGTTAATGTATAGCCGCAAGCCGTTGACCAGTGCTGACGGTGGAGCTCAGGCTGATTTAAAAGAAATCATGTTGCAAGGCAAACGCATAAAAGCGGCGCAGGCCCTGCAACAAGGGAATTTTGCACATGGCATTGCCAGTCTGGTGCCTGCCAACTGGCAGTTAATTAAACGCAGTCGTAGCGGGCAGGAAAGTGTTTTAGCACACCATGTCAGCGCTTATCGACTGAATTCGCAAGGCGATATTCTGTATTCAAATGGCAAAGCGATTTTTTTACTTGAGCGGCATGGTCGTACCAGCCTGGTCTTGCAAACCGATTTAGTGCAGGATTTGAGTTGGTGTACTGAGGCTTAAGCAAATTCAGCGTGGGCATATAAAAACGCTGCCAACCAGGCAGCGTTTTTTTATTTCAGGACCAAGCAGTACAGGTTTTTGAGTTTATAACCAGACTTGGTAATCTATTCCATTTTGTATGCTGGCAATAACTTGCGCCTGATTTTCTGTACTTTCGGCAAACGAAGCCAGAATACCAGCGGGCGTAATTTGTTTATTACTGAGCTGACCCAGCCAGTAATCATAGCCGGCCTGATCGGGTAAGCGGTGTAAGACATTTTTATAAAAACTATCGATCAATTGCGTATTGCTGGGGTTGCTGCCGACCAGACGCTGAAATTCTGCCGAAGCTAAGAAGCTCGCCGCGACATTGCTTAGACTCGCGCCTTTATCCATTTGCGCCAACCAATAGCCGAGCCCCGGTAAATCGGGTTTGCGATCAAACGCAGCCTGGTAGAGTCGGAAGGCTTGTCCAGCTATGCCCTGGTAATCGAGCGCAACATTGATGTCACTGAAATGCAAGCGTTCTACGTTCGCTAATCTATCGACACCGTCATGGCCACTTTTGTCATTCACGCTAAATTGACTGCCGAGGTTACTGATTTGATAGGCGCTACGTAAGCCTGCGTAATTCGCAGTATCTATACCCGCGCCGCCGTCAAGCCAGTCATTCCCGGCATTGCCAGTAAGGGTGTTATTTAAGTCATTACCAATTAAGGTATCGGCGCCAGCACCACCAATGGCATTTTCGATGTAGGCATCAAAAGCTATCCCTAAATTCATCTTGCCTTCATAAGTTGGGGTAGTGCCGCCGGTATAGCCGGCGGGTAAGGGGGCAGAAACTATGCGTATATCGGAATAAGTCCCATCGACCAAACTGATGGTGCAAGGCTCAGTAAAATTGGCCGCCGAAATCGTATCATTGCCACCCGCATCCCAAATCGTCTTCATAAAGGGCTGATTAGGGTCAAAAGTGTAGACATCATCGCCACGGTGATAGCTGGTGTTGGCACCGTAGAGATATTGCATGGTCAGGATGTCCAGTATCATCGGTGTTTCAGGATTAATGTCATAAAAATTGAAACTGGGTTTGCCTTGCTGGTCGTAACTGATGGTGCGGAATAAATCATTGGCGTAACCGGTATATGACATCACGGTATATCGCGAGGTATCGACATTGCTATCGAGGATGACACCATCTTCAAAGGGATGTTTTAAGCCCAGCGCATGACCTACTTCATGCATCAGCGACATGTAATTGTAGCTACCTTTAGCCCAGTCATTACTGGTGTAGGCGCTGCTGTTTGAGGAAATCCAGACATCCCCGGCGGCCGGAATTTCAGAAGGCGAATAGGTCCAGCCCCAGGCTTTATTGGCATTCGCGGCAGAAGTCCAGCCAAAGCGGATATCACCAGCGCTGCTGGCGTTGTCGGCGACTTCAGTGAAGTGCAAATTGGCTACATTGGCCCAGCTTTGCAGCGCCGCAATGGCCGCATTTTGCTGAGTGGTATTCAATGCAAAATGATATTGTGCATTCGGTTCGTCGGTAGTTGTGTACTTATTGGGATCCGATTTGCCATAGAAACTGGCGTTACCCTGCACCCAGGGAAAACTGAAACTCATGCTCAAACCACCATCAGCATCCTGATCCCAAGCCTGATCTTCTAACAGTGCATCAATGAATTTAATGCCACTCTTATTTGTGGTATGAACGTAACGATATGATTTCGGAGTCGACATAATTCTTTCCACTTTCCTGGTTGTAGGCCGCGGTGAGTACCGACCGGCACGAGTTTCAGTAATAATAAGCTTTCGCTCAGACTCAAGTCCGATAACTTATGCATTTGCCCACCGCTGCTCAATTGCTCGATCCACAGGGGCGTCCGCTATTTGGTCGTTTTCATTCACAAGTGCCAGCATTAAACTGGCACACTTTGGCGAAGCCCTGGCAACGCAGTCCGCTGTGGCGCTATTTTCATCGTAAACACTGGCACTATCTGGCATTAGCCCATGAAGACTGGTTTATCGCCATGGCGATAGTTGATCTGGGTTGGGCCAATACCGCATTCGCCTACGTAATGGACCGGCGCAGCGGGCAGTTATTACTCGATTATAGTCGCGATGGTATTCCCGCTTACAGTGCTCGTCTGAGTCAACAAGCTGAAGCGGGTTTAGCTTGTCAATTCCGTTTTTTTTCTGAACAGATCAGCTTAAATCACGATGCGCAAAGTGATTGTTATCTGTTCGAACTGAACTTGCCTCGAGTCTCGATACAAGCACAGATACAACGCAATACACAGTCACCTAGTTTACTTGCAGTGGCAGAAGTAGCGGGGGGATCAGTGCATGCGACGCAAAAAACTTCAGCGATGTCAGCACGCGCCACTTTGAGGATAGGCCAGCAGCACCTTGAGTTGGAGCAAGTGCTTGCGAGTATGGATCACAGCCACGGTTTTTTGGCTCGCGACACGGAATGGCGCTGGGCTTCGGCACATGAGCATAAGCTGGGCTTTAACTTACAAGCAGGTTACCTCGGGCAGCACGAAAATGCGCTGTGGTTAGGGCAGAAAATTTATCCATTGAGTGCCGCTGAATTTGAGTATGACAAAACCGATCCGCGTAAAGACTGGCAGATACGCACCAGTGATGGCTTAGTGGAATTGCGTTTTGTGGTGGAAGGGTTGCGTTCTGAAAATAAAAATCTGCTCGTCGCGCAAAGTCGTTATGTACAACCGGTCGGACGCTTCTACGGTTGGGTACGCAGTCATGCAGAGGCTGAAGCGGTGCGTATAGATGGCCTGGCTGGTGTGACCGAAGATCATTTTTCGCGCTGGTAAAGTATTTAGTTTGTAAGTGACTGTAAGTACTTTGGTTAATTTGGAGTGGGCTGTGCCTGCCGACGATCTTGAACGGGTATCTGGCTACATAGACTTACAAACTGTTGCAGTAGACGCAAGCATTAGTCGTTAGTATGCCGACTTGATTTTTTGAACTAAGTCAGCGTATGCCTTACTTGCCATTTTCTCGCCGTTTGCCCGGCTATCCCCAGCTCTTAAGTCTGAGTTGTGCCTTACTGATCGGCTTAACCGGATGTTCAGATAACGAAGCCAAGACCCAGCAGCCTGCTAGCGCTGTGACGGTTGCCAGCGCGGCAAGTCAGGCTGCAAGTGCTGCCCAGGCTGCAGCGCCGCTTGAAAAAGCCGATCTCAGTGAAAAATTACAAGATTACATCGCCTGTTATAACCAGCTCGATGAGCGCGCGCATGCGAGTATTCAGCGCTATAAAAGCTGGATAAAAGACATGGAACAGGGGCCAGGTGGTAAAGAGAGCATTGTTTACGGAATTTATAAAATTGACCAGGATGGTGTGGACGATTGCGAAGACCGTATTAAACGCGCGGCTCAAGCTCAGCCTAAACACGCGCAATTGGATCAGGCAGCGCTGGCCTATGCCGAAATATTACGCCAATTAAGTCAGCAAGTGAATCAGGCCGAGACCTATTACAGCCGTGAGAACTACAAAGACGATAACTTTGTCGAAGGTAAAAAAATGCATAAGCCGATGGCGGCATCGATGCAGAAATTTATGCAAGTGAGCGAGGAGTTTTCACAGCAAATCGAGCTTGAAAATGACAAAGTACTGGAGGCGGAATTAATTAAGCTGGAACAAACTGAAGGAAGGCAATTGCCGTACTTGCAAATGGCCTTGATGAATAAGTCGAAACGCTTGCTTCAGGTTATCGATGCAGAACAATTTGACGCGCAACTGGCCGCCACGAAATTGGCCGAATTCGAAACGATTACCGATGAGGCATTAAACTATGCGCAAGCCCATCAGGAAGGCTTGCCGGCCGCCTGGTCAAACTTTGCCAGTAAAACCGAAGCCTATCGTAAAGCTGCAAAAGAGCGGATTCGTCGCATACGTGATAAGCGCCCCTATAACGATGGCGAAAAAATGATCTTAAAACCAGGTTCAGCCTGGATGGTTGAAGGTAGCCAGGAAAAAGTCAGTCGTGCCTATAACGAGTTAATCGATAGCAGTAATCGTATGGCGCACTAAACCGATCAGGCTGGTCGCCAATGGCGGCGGGCAAACGTTTCATCCCCACTTTGGCACATTTTGGTTCAACCAGGATGTGCCATTTTTTTGCCAAGTGCGGAAAAACAGCGCAGAATTGCGTTTTTTGCGCACTATTTGCATGATGTATCAATTAGCACAAGCCGTCGCTTATGAAATCGAAGTAAAAAAGAGTCGTTTTCTCGGGCATTTATATCCCGTGCAAACCCGGCAAGAAGCAAAACAACTGGTGCTGCAATTACGTCAGGCACACCCCGCAGCTGTGCATGTCTGTTGGGCTTTGATTTGCGACACGGATTCGGGCCTGGATGACGATGGCGAGCCTGGCGGAACTGCGGCAAAGCCCATGTATAACGTGTTGGTGCATAAGCAAATTAATAATGTGCTGGCGGTGGTGGTACGTTACTGGGGCGGCGTTAAGCTGGGGGCAGGTGGTTTAACCCGCGCCTACGGTCAGGCGATTTCTGAAACCTGTAAATTAGCGCAATTAATTGCCCCGGAAATTACGCGCGAATTCACCGTGATTGTGGCCTATGCAGCCGAGGCGCAGGTGCGGCACTGGGTACAGGTGCATCAAGGGCAGATACTGGCTTGCGATTATCAGCAACAGACGCATTTGCAGATCAAGGTCAAGGAAGCAGAGTTGGATGCCTTAGTGCATGCTTTACAAAGTAGTTTAAAAGGCCAGCTTGAATTAGTTATGCCTCTGGCCAGCGCGCCTTAATTTGCTGTAACACCCAGTCCGCATCGTCCAGTGTCAGGTCATGGCCAGCACTGCCGTGTGTTGCTATAGGACAGTGCCAATGTTGTGCCAACGCGGCACTGCAAGCAGGGTCAACTAATTGATCGGCCAGACTGCGTAAAATCAACAGCTCGGCAGCTGGCGGCTGGGCCGGTGCTTGAAAGCTGGCTGCAGCGCGCAATTGCCGCAATATGTTCAAACGACTGACGGGCGCACTCGCTGCATAATCAGCCCAACGTTTGGCCAACTCTGGATGTTGTTGGTAATAGAGATTACTAGTCAGGTTTAAAATAATTTGTTCCTGGCGGTATCCTGCTGGCGCGCCGAGTAAGGCTAGCAAGCGTTTCAGATTGCGGCTGCGCAATCGCTGATAAAACGGGCTGATACCCGCCACGCTGGTATTAATGGCGACCAGTCGCTGTATGCGTCCCGGATAACGGTATGCCCAGTCGAGTGCGCACATTGCACCCAGCGAAACAGCCAATACGTTAACCGGCGAGCTGAAACCAGCTTGCTGGGTTTGCTGCTCACAGAAGTCAGCCATGGCGCTGACCTGGCTTAAACTCGCTTGCTGGTAGCGACTCCCATTGCCAGGAAAATCCAGCGCCAGCACGCTGGCTTGGTTCTGACTGCGACTCAGTTGTTCAGCAAAACCTTCCCAATGTCGTGCGTCACGCATCAAGCCACGTAAGATGACCCAGTTACTCATGGTCGATACCACCGATTGATCGCGCGTTCTTGCAGACGTAAGCGACCAGGACCTTGCGCACACCAGGATTGATGACTGCTGGTTGCGCGCATTAAGAAATCCAGCCAGCCATGGTGACGTCGTAAGACACGGTGCAGACGATGCTCAGCAATGGGATTAAACATGCCAAAGCGACTCAGTAATTGACGAGGATTTTTCTTGACCCAGAGCCAGGATCCCATTTCCAGTGTCAATGGTAAAAAGGTGTGGCCAGCTGGGGTTTGCTGATAGAGATAATCCCAGACATCCCCATGCGTGCGGTATTGCCGGGCTTGCGGCTCAAACAAATAGCGATGATTCGGATGGCTGTTTTCAAATAATTCTTCCAGCGCCAGAATTTCTGCCAGATGCGGAATAGGATGAGCGGTATGGGCATAGGGGAACCAGACCCGGTCGGTTAAGCCAAAGCCCGAATGGCAGTCGATCGCGATGCTGAATTCCCGACTCAGTAATTCATCGTGCACAACCTGACACAAGGCCAGATTTTCTGCCTCCATGGTGTGCTTATGCTGACCGCGAAACCATGGCAGACGCTTGCTATAACGATGGCCGCCGAGCAAAAAAGGGACCCGGCTATCGGCATCAATCGGTGCGTTGCGCATTAAATCCACGCCATTTGGATTGGCACGGCTACCCAATAACATCCCGCCAGGATTTAATAAGGGCATAAATACCAGACGCAGTTCCGGCAACAGTTGTTGTAAGGCTTTATCCCAATGCAAGCGATGTACCAGACTGCGCAAAAAGGAAATGACAACCTGACTGCCTATCCGTTCGAGTCCGTGTATGCCGCCAAATAAACCCAGTGCCGGATGTCGTTTGTCCTGACTGCCGATTGCGATTGCATAAATCGGCAAGACTTGCCCGGCTACGCTAACTTCATGGCATACATGGATGTCAGCACGTCCTGCCAATTCTTTGACTAGGGCTTGTAATTGACGCAGTTCTGGTAAGGGTGTCATAACGCGGTCAGATTCGGCAGATCCAGTATGCTAGAAAAAAGTGTTGCACTTGGCAAGTTTTGCAGACAGAAACCACACTTATCAGCACATTTTTCCTCAAGCTTGTCGCTACAGCCTGTCGTGGTAGTGAACAGACTTAAGCCAGCTCCAGCGACTTTCGCGGGACGTAAAATGGGCTGACGGATGCGTGCCCTATTGATACGATGGGGGCAAAGCGAATGTGCCTGAGGCGGCGATGTATCAATCAGCAAACCTCTGGCCTCTGGAGTAATTACAAACTACGCGCAGTTAAGTGGAGAGACCGCAAAGCTTAAACCAACTGATGCCAGGCTAGCAGTCAGTTGGTTGAGCTAAGCAAGGTGTGCTTAAGCCTCGGCCGCCTCGTTGCATACTGGCAGGCTGAATTTTTCACAGCAGACTTCACTGGAGGTGCGTTGACCGTAGGCGGTAATAAAGCTATCGAAATCCCCGGTATCCGCAGCTTCGATTTGCGCTTGCTCGGCCAGCGATTGCTGAGCCATGTGTTGATAATCAGCCAGCGTTTGAGGATCGGGCGGATTGTCGCGGAAATACGCTGCATGCTGCTGGGTTAAATCCTGGGCGAATGCCAGATACGAGTTGTGGTGCTGACTCAGGCTGCGTAAGACTTGCGCCGAAGGCGTTAGCTCAGGATCGCGCAATTTGGCTTCCTGTAATTTCAGGCTGTTCAGATGTTGTGCACCACCTAGTTGCTGATCGAGTAAGGTGGCAACTGGGCGCATCTGTTCAAGTAAGTCCAGGCCCCATTCTTGCAGCTTGATCGCTTGTCCCTGGCGCTGTAGGCTTAAGCCGGGTTTGCGCCCTTGTTTCACGGTGGCAGCAAAGTTGGCGGTGTTTTCTTCACCTTCAGCGCGATTGGTTGCCGGGCTGTGCGATAGGGCACAATAATATAAGAAGGTGTCTAGAAAGCGTGTTGTCTCGAGATCGATACCGGTTGGTAAATAGGGATTGATATCCAGACAGCGTACTTCGACATATTGCACGCCACGCTCACAAAGCGCTTCAAGTGGGCGTTCGCCACTGCGTATCACGCGTTTAGGGCGTATTGTTGCGTAAAATTCATTTTCTATCTGCAAAACATTGGTATTGATTTGTACCCACTCACCATCTTGCCGGGTGCCGAGTTTTTCATAAGCCGGATAAGGCTTACGCACCGCTAGCGATAAGCTGCGCATATAGTCGAGCAGGCTGTTATAAGGCGGTACTAAGTCGGCCTGGGCATCGTTTTGATAACCCAAATCGCTCATGCGCAAACTGGTTGCATAGGGCAGGTACAAGGTATCGTCAGACAGGCGCGCCAAGTCGTGCGCTTTATCGCGCAAAAAGCAAGCCGACACAGCGGGTGTAGCGCCAAATAAATACATCAGCAACCAGCTATAGCGTTTGAAATTGCGGATTAAGGCGATGTAGCTTTCAGATTGATAATGTTGTGCCGGTAGTTGACCACCTTCAGCTGCTTGCAATAGCGGCCATAAATTTTCGGATAAGGAAAAATTGTAATGTATGCCAGCGATACATTGCATGCTTTTGCCATAACGCAAAGCCAGACCACGTCGATAGACATGCTTAATCATGCCGATATGCGAGGTGCCATACCAGGCGATAGGAATCTCTTGTTCGTCGGGTAGCAGACTAGGCATGGATTGACTCCATAACATTTGCTGACCCAATTCGCGGTACACGACTTTGTGTATGGTATCCAGCCTTTGCAAAACCTCGCTGGCATCGTGATAGGCTGGGGTGATGAATTCCATCAGCGCTTCAGCATAATCGGTGGTGATTTGCGGGTGTGTCAGTGTTGCGCCCAAGGCGACTGGGTGGGCACTTAAACTCAATTTGCCGTCGGCTGTGACGCGCAAGGTTTCACGCTCTATGCCGCGCAAGCCTTGCGCCAGTACGGGTAAATGATTGCTCAGTAAGCGCAATCGTTGATTTAATAAAGTTGTCACAAGCTTCCCCACATTGACTAACGGTTGGTTAGCAACTCACTCTGAAAACGGGATGCGGATCTGCATCGGAATAGCTCGGTTTTACCTCGTGATGCGCAGGCAAACCGGAATACAGAGTAGGCTGTTAAATCGGTTTTTTTGTGCAAGCATAGCCTAAAATTAAAAAACGCATATGACGCCACCTCATTTTGCTGCGACTGATCAAGCCAGAAATTTCCACAAACCAGTTGATAGATGTGTCAGTTCTGATGAGTATTAAGCGTTAAATTTGGTGGAACTTGGGTTTTTTTTATCGAAAGTAAGTGGGAATTGACTATAACGAGATACATGGCCGCTACATCTTTAGTGTGAGTTACTGGCTTGTTGTGGCTGGGTGCTGAAAGGCCTGGTGGTTGTCGTTTTGTGGCTACAGGCATTGATTTTCAGCTAGACACAGTTCCTTTGTAGTCAGGAGGTCGTTATGCGACGCCGATTGTTTTTTATGTTGCCCGATGTGGAATCCGCCAGGCTATTGCGAGATGAATTAAATGGGGCGCTGATTGCCAGTAAATATCAACATTTCTATGCCAGAGAGGGCATCTTACCTGACGATTTGCCAGTCGCCAGCGTTTTGCAAAAAACCGATATGGTGCACAGTGCTGAAATCGGTGTTGGTATAGGGGGAATCGCAGGTTTATTAGCCGGTGGTTTATGGCTGATCTTTCCTCCTGAGAGTTGGAATATGCGGGTACTGGCCTTAATCAGCTCAATCCTGGTCGGTAGTTTGTATGGTGGTTGGGCGGCAGCGCGTTCGGCGGCGAGTATCCCCAGTTTGGCGTTGGAACGCTTTGCGGCAGGTTTAGATCAGGGACAGATATTACTGATGCTGGATGTGCCATTTGATCGTGTCAAAGAAGTGCAGCAAATGGTGCAGCAACGGCATCCTGAATATCAATTTGGGGGCGTTGATAGTCATTTACCTATTTTAGGTTAAATTGTGACGGGAGTTGGCGTGCTTAAGCAATGAGCACGCCAACTTATTTTGTGTGCTCAGATTGTGTACGCAAAGATAAACAAAGGACTCGTTATGCCAGGTGTGCCCATCGTTATCGATTTTGCCGCATCCAGTCTGGGGCGCTTAAGTTATCCCATTGAAGTCGGGTTTTCGCAGCGGCATGGCGATGGCTGGTGTACCTTGATACGCCCGGCACCTGAATGGTCAGACTGGGATCCGGGGCATCACAAAATTGGCCGGGAGTTGTTGTTGGCGCGTGGGCGTTCGGTAACCATGGTTGCCGAGCAACTCAATCAACACTTGTGCGGAAAAAAAGTTTATAGCTATGCCTGGAATTACGATTGTTTTTTAATGTCACGTTTGTTCGAGGCCGCAAATTGCATCCCTCAATTTAAACTCGCCGATTTTCGCGAAATAATTTCTCCTGAACAGCAACAACTTTGGCAACACATGCAACAACACGTGGTGCGCGATTTGAACGTGACCAGACATAGGGCCAGTAGTAGCGCCAAAGTATTACAAATGACCTGGCTATTAACCTATGATGCAGTTAAAACTGTGGTATAAAAGAATATACTTTTGACCTTCACAAGACTGCGGCAAAATTACGCTGTTCAGGCGTGGAACTGAAAGCCGTCATATTTTATGGTGAGACGAACTCCACAAAGCATCAGCGTCTTGCTGCGTTTATTGTGTTTGTTTGCGTCATTGTATTTCGTCATCCTTTTACTCTTATATGCGCCGTTGAGGATTGCCGTATTGCTGGCTTGCGCTCCGGGTTTCCTGATAAGAGACCTTTGCACAACTGTAGAGCAGTAGGTTGAGAAAAGTTCTCGATAAGTGGCCGGTCACCATCGTCAACCTCAGCGCGCTACCCTTTTGAGCCGGATATTTTATGCCTCGCTATGCGATTGTTTTAATTAGCTTTTTCTTGTTTTTGCTGGCGGGTCTGGCTTATTTGCTACTGTCGCCGGTACCGATTAATCCAGTTGCCTGGCAGGCTACCCCATTTGTTGGGTATTCCCCACCCCATGCGCGGAATGAAAAACTCACGCCGTTGCAGCATATCGATTTAAGCGGCGAAACCGGACCAGAGCACGTAGTTCAGGGCCCGGATGGCAAGTTATATGTCGCCTTACTTTCCGGCGTAATTCTGCAAATGCAGCCTGATGGCAGTCAGCAGACGCTCTATGCCAGAACAGGTGGGCGGGTCCTGGGGCTGGCTTTCGATAGTGCTGGAAACTTAATTGCGGCGGACGCGATGCGAGGTCTGCTATTAATTAGCCCAGACCGGCAGATACGCGTGTTGGTCGATCACTATCAGGGACAGGCTATTCTTTATCCGAATGCCGTGGTAGTGGCCAGAGATGGCATGATTTATTTTACCGATGCAAGTCAGCGTTTTTCCCCTAAAGACTATGACGGAACTTTTCAAGCCAGTGTTTTCGATATTCTGGAACACTCTGCTACTGGCCGGGTTTTTGCCTATAACAGCCAGACCCAGCAACTGACGCTGGTTGCCGATGGGCTTTGTTTTGCGAATGGTTTAGCCTTGAGCGCCGATGAACAAAGTTTGTTTGTGGCAGAAACCGGGGAATATCGCATCTGGAAAATTTCGCGCCAGGCGCAAGCGCTTAACTTGCGTAAGAAACCAGACCCGGCCCGGGCTAAACTGGTGATACGAGATTTACCCGGCTATCCCGATAATCTGATGCGTGGCTTGAATGGTCGTATCTGGTTGGGACTGGCAAAGCCCAGAGGGGCGGCAATAGATCAAATGGCGGAACATCCCTGGATGCGCAGTCTGACCTTGCGCTTACCCAAATTTCTTTGGCCTGTACCCAGAGCGTATGGGCACGTCATGGCATTTGATGAGGCGGGTAAGGTTTTACTCGATTTGCAAGACCCGAGCGGGAAATATCCAGAAACCACAGGCGTGACAGAAACCCCGGAAAAACTATACATTCAAAGTCTGCATGCCCAGACCCTTGCCTGGATAACTAATCCTTACACGCTGAAAAATACAGACAGACGTAAACCATGAGCTTACCCGATACCGATTTATTAATTATAGGTGGCGGTATTAATGGTGCCGGTATTGCACGTGATGCTGCTGGACGCGGTTTACGTGTGGTTTTGTGTGAAAAAGATGACCTGGCTTCACACACCTCATCGGCATCCAGTAAGTTAATACATGGCGGGCTGCGTTATCTTGAATATTATGAATTTTCACTGGTGCGCAAGGCCTTGCACGAACGTGAGATTCTACTCAATATGGCCCCGCATCTGATACATCCCTTGCGTTTTGTAATGCCACTGGCACCGGGTATGCGCCCCGGTTGGTTAATACGATTGGGTTTGTTTTTGTATGATCATCTTGCCAATCTTAAGAATTCTGCACCCAGCCGTTCCCTCAAGTTAAGCACGCACCAGACCGGTGTTGCATTGCAAGCACATTATCAGCGTGGTTTTGAATATGCCGATGCCTGGGTGCATGATGCCAGATTGGTGCTGGTGAATGCCATCGATGCCGCCGAGCGTGGTGCACAGATATTGACACGCACGCGTTGCTGTGACTTACAGGCGCAAGGCGATCATTGGTTGGTCAGCCTGCAGAATTACTGTGGTGAAGTGCATCAGTTGCGCGCCAGAGCCGTGGTCAACGCTGCTGGTCCCTGGGCTGGTGAGGTAGCGAAAACACTGAGCAAGGCCGCTGATGTACAGCCCTTGCGCCTGGTTAAAGGAAGTCACATCGTGGTGCCGCGTATGGTCGAGCACGAGTATGCCTATATCTTTCAACATCACGATAAACGGGTGGTATTTGCATTACCCTATCAACAGCATTACACCCTGATAGGCACTACCGACCTTGATTTTCAGGGGGATGCAAACGAGGTGGCTATCAGCGCCGAAGAAATCGATTACCTCTGTGATTTGGCGAATCAGTATTTTCGCCGCCAGTTACAACGCACAGATGTGCTGGATAGTTTTTCCGGAGTGCGCCCCTTATTAGAATCGGCTTCGGCGGGAGGTGCGGCGGCCTTACCTCGCGATTACCATTTGCAATTGGATCTTAGCGGACCGCCAATTTTGCATGTCTGGGGGGGCAAGATCACAACCTATCGAATATTAGCTGAGCAAGTGATGCAGCAATTGGCAACTTGCTTGCATAGTTCAAGCCTAGCCTGGACGGCAAATAATTGCTTGCCTGGTGCCGATTGCTATGGACAAACTGAAACCGCCACGGCACTTAGTCATTATCAGGAATTTTGCACTGAAATGATGCAGCGTTATGCCTGGTTACCTACCCATTTACTGCAGCGCTATTTGCGTCAATATGGCAGCCGTTTACCCGGTTTGCTTGAGCAACGACGTCATCTGTATGAAATGGGCGAACAGTTAATGCCGGAATTGTATGAAGCCGAAGTTCGCTATTTGATACGACATGAATGGGCACTTTGTGTTGACGACGTAATTCAACGACGTACCCAGTTAAGTAGCCAGCTAAAAGGGCATGATCATTGCCGTTTGCAAGCCTTTATGCAAAGTGAGTTAGGTCAGGCTTATTTCCAATCGGCAACACGTAGCAATTAAGTGGCTCTGCCTTAACCCCAGCGTAGTCTCTTTACTTGCATGCACTTCAAACCTGGATTTAGTCATTCTGTCGCATAGACAGGGCAAAATGGCGGTTTTCTATTTATGCTTACACTCAGATGAAAAGGGGTAAGCATATGGATAAGATGCGATTTATGACGGCACTCAGCTACGCGGTACGCGATATGCCTGGCGAAGAGCAAGAGCGTTTGTTGTGGCAGTATGAAGCCAGATTTATCGAAGCGATGCAGCGCGGTGAAAGCGAACAAGACATTGCAAATCGTCTGGCTCACCCTCATATCATAGCGCGACACGCCAAGCTTAAACTTAGCCTGAAACAATTTCCTGCGAAATTACATCCTGGCAGCTTGCTGCGTTACTTCGGCACCCTGGTATTGTTGTTCTGGCTGAATCTGCTGATGGTGGTGCCCTTATTAACCTACCTGATGCTCTTGATTTGCGCCAATGTGTTGGCTTTGTTTGTGAATGTAGCCGGAATCGCTGTCATTTTTTTCGCGTTAAACGGTACCTCACAATTGCGAATTACGGTACCTGAGTCGGTGAGTCTGTACGGTGATCCTGAAATCCTTGGTGTGTCGCAGCTGGACTGGAGCCGTCATGGAGTGAGTTGGCAAGATCTACCCCGTGTAAGTCATAGCAATGTCACCAGTGTGCTCGTGAATCTGCATTTTTCCCCGAATGAAATTTGGTATGGCGCGCAGCTGTGTTTACTGGGGGCCTTGTTATCGTTATTGAGTTGGTACTGGAACCGTTTAAGTTGGCGTGCGCTCAAGCGTTTAGGCAGCTGGCAATGGCGACAACTTGACTTTACCACGTATCGCCCGGTAATCGCCTGAGTCTGGGGCATGCTTTAGTCAGTGCAACTTAGGTTGTTTAATCCCGTAGAGGTGACACATGGGCGGGTGTCGATGAGTAGGAAAAGGTTAGTTATGAAGAAAAAAATTAGTCAGATTTTGTCTGTCACGCTGTTCAGCTTATTGAGTATCAGCGCGCCAGTTAGTGGCTGGGCCTCAGGTGATGATGCCGATACGAATAATGCAGGTGCCAGCAAAAGCAATGAAGTCAGACAAATTAGTAATACGGTCAGCAATGTGGTGATCAACGGGCCACTGGAATACACCTTGAAACCAGCCAGTCAGGCTGAATTATTGATAGGCGGCGACAGTAAGCTGGTTGGTCGTGTGTTAACTAAGGTCGAAGGCAATACGCTGTACATCAGTACACGTGGCATATTCATCACCACAGGCAAGCGCTATCCGGTTCGCATAGAACTTGGCTTGCCCTATTTTGATAAAGTGCAATTGCAAGGCAGTGGTGATGGCTGGCTAAGTGGTTTTAAACAAAATAAATTGGAAGTTAATTTGCAGGGAAGCGGCAATTTGAGCCTCGATGGCAGTGTCAATACCTTGCAAGTTCGACAAAGTGGTAGTGGTGACATAAATATGAATCTGGCGCCGATGGAGCAACTCGATCTGGCGATACGTGGTTCGGGCGATGTACTAATACGTGGTCAGGTGCGATCCTTGCAAATTAGCAATCAAGGCACTGGTAATTTGAATCTGGGGCAATTAAAAGCAGAGTATGTGTATTTGCAGAATTCCGGGCAAGGTGATGTGAAAGTCAGCGCGGCACAAGAAATTAAGGGCCGGATTTCGGGCGCCGGTGATTTGACTGTTTTAGGCAAGCCCGCTAAGCGTAATTTAGAAAAACAAGGTGCTGGTGAAATCTATTGGGATTAGTGCTGTAACTTTCGGCTACCACCCTTAGACTTACCCCTTTTTCTGAGGACTTATGCAAAACAAGCGCTGCCGTTGTTGCGCTTACCTCGCCGTACAATGGTACTGTCTTTGGCTCCGCGCCCAGGCAGTGCAATGTTGCGTAAGCCCCATTTCTTTAAAATGATGCTGTTGGGCAACAAAAATGCCGCGTTCATACTGATGTAGACGCGGCATTTTTACTTTGCTTGGCGCTGAAAAACCGAGACTGTCCTCAGTTTATGGTGAGTTTGACAAAATAATATTTGGTGGTTGTGGCGCACATACCACTGAAATAAATACAAAACCGCAGAAAATTGCTTTAAATTAAAATTTAATTCAGGGTAATTGGGTATTTTTCGGTGAAAATTTTTTGCTGAACGAGCGTTCACTTTGCGCTGATTATGGTAGTCCGAATTCTGTAATAATCAAGCTGCATCTGTAATAAGTTATGAGTATTTGTAACTTTTCCTCAAGCGGTGATTTTGTTCGGGAGTGCCAACTATGATTCAATCGCTACGCCCCATTCTGACTTTTTTGATATTAGCTTTAAGTGCCAGTTCCTATTTGGCGGCACAAGAAAATCCTATGCAGTTTATGAGCCGAGCCAACGCCAAGGTGGCGCGCGCGGCTGCGCTGAAAAATCGCTGGGAGGGGCCGATCGATGGTCCCAAATTGCAAAAGAAAAAGAAAATTGTGATGATCAGCAGCGACATGAGCGATGCTGGTATCAATGGCATTTACTATGGTTTGCGTGAAGCAAGTAGCTCGGCTGGTTGGGAAGTGTTGTATATCGATTGTCGTGGACAATGCACGAGTAAGACCCTGATCAAGCAAGCCTTGGATATGAAGGCAGATGGCATCATCTTAGCTGGCGTGGATGCCAGTTCGCAAAGCAAAGGCATTAGTATTGCCAATGAAGCCAAGATTCCTGTGGTTGGTTGGCATGCCTCAAGCAAACACGGTGCAACAGATGGCTTGTTTACGAATATTGCGACCAATCCTAAAGAGGTTGCCCATGTTGCGGCCTTGTATGCCGTGGTGGAAGCCAATAGCAAGGCTGGCATCGTCGTGCTGACTGACTCGAGTAATCCTTTTTTAATGGCGAAATCGAGCGCTATTGTCGAAACCATCAAGCAATGCGAGGGCTGTAAATTACTGGGCGTGGAAGATATCGCCTTACATGAAGCCAGAAATAAACTTAAGCCTGCAGTTGAAAACCTGATCAAACGACATGGTAGCAAATGGACTCATGTTATCGGCGTCAATGACTTCTATTTTGACTTATTGGAAACCCCGGCGATTGCAGCACTTCTGGAAAATAACAAGGTGGTTGGGGTGTCGGCGGGGGATGGTTCCAGCACCGCGTATAAACGCATCCGTAACAAGGGTCTGCAAGTTGGAACCATGCCTGAGCCATTCAGCATGCATGCCTGGCAGCTGGTGGATGAACTGAATCGCGCCTTCAGTGGCGTTGAACCTAGCGGTTTGACTTCACAAGTGCATTTAGTCACGGCTCAAAACATTGCCTATGACGGCGGTAGTAAAAACACCTTTGAACCTTCGAATGATTTTCGCGCGCAATACCAAAAATACTGGAATAAATAAGCGCAAAGCAAATCGAATCACCTGGGTTCGCACCGAGAGTAGGTTTTTGTGTTGAACACAGGTAACAAATCTTGTTACAATATCGTCGTTTTTTACGAAAAAGCCTGAGCAAATCTGGCTTTTTTCTTTTTGACCCCCTCCTTTAGCCTGACTTGCAAGATCGATGAGTGATAATCGTGGTGCACAACGTGGCAATGTGGCATGGCGTGGCGCGATTCAACTTGTGCTAGGCCGTATCGTCCCTGCAAAAATCACCAATTTTTCTGCGGGCGGCATACAAATGCTAAGTAATTCTTTGCTCAAAGAAAAACAGAATTACCTGATCATGATGGAAGTCCCATCCAAGCGCGATGCCTCGCAACGTACACAAGTGGTTTGTAAAGCCACATGTATTTACAGTATTTTAACGGGCAATGAATACCGGGCCGGACTACGTTATTTTGATGTGCCGCCGCAACATGGCGCACTGCTGGACGAATGGCAGCAATAGCCTGCACCCGGATTTGCCAGGCATGGTATAAACCAGGCAGCTAAATTTAATGCGAGGGCAAGATGAATACAGCTGCTTTACCCGAAAGTGCCGCACGCGTTGCGCAATGTTTGCGCGAACTTGGCCATCCCCATGCGATTGTGATGTTGCCAGCCAGTGGTAAAACGTCGGCGGAAGCCGCAGCTGGGCTGGGTTGCGAAGTCGCGCAAATCGCTAAGTCCATCGTCTTCCGGCGTCAGGCCGATGACGCGGCTGTGATGGTGATTGCAAGTGGTCGTAATCGTGTCGATGAAGCCAAGGTCAGCGCGCTGGTTGGACCCTTGAGTAAGGCGAATGCTGAATTTGTGCGCAGTAAGACAGGCTATGCCATCGGCGGCGTTTGTCCGGTCGGCCACCCTCAGCAAAATGTCATCCTGATCGATGAAGATTTGCAGCACTATGGCCAAATCTGGGCCGCGGCGGGTCATCCTCATGCGGTGTTTCCCTTAAATTGCCAAGAACTACAGCAACTTACGGGAGCGCCCGTGGTTGATATTGCACTGCGTGAGTAACTGAACACCATGACTAGTTTGCCAGAATTTAATATCGAGCAATTCGACGAGCGCATCACCCCGGTTGTGCCATCGCCTTGCCAAAAGGTTTGCCGCATCGATCAGCAGCATCAACTGTGTTTAGGATGCTGGCGCACGCTGGATGAAATCGCTTGCTGGAGCCGCGCCGATAATGCACAAAAACTCGCGATCTGGCGCTTGTTAAAACAACGTAACGCAGCTGCGGAATCGCTGTAATTTCTATACTCGGGAGAGTATTTTTTTAAAACGTGCTTCAATTAAGCGTAATCAAGTGGTTTTTTATCAAATTTGGGGGAGTATGTGAAATAGTCAGGGTTAAGCTAGCAGACTAACATCACTACGTAAGCTCAGCATCAAGTACAGGAGGCGTCAATGCGGCAACTGGATTGGTATTTTGATTTCATTTCACCTTATGCGTATCTGCAATTTCAACAACTGAGCGAATTGCAACCGTTTGTGCAATTGCGCTATAAACCCGTGTTGTTTGCGGGTTTGCTGAAACACTGGGGCAATATCGGCCCGGCGGAAATCGGCCCGAAGCGACTCTGGACTTATCAGCGCGTGCAATGGCAGGCGCATCAGTTGGGCTTGCCACTGACTATGCCCGAAGCTCACCCGTTTAACCCTCTCGATTTATTACGTCTGGCCTTGCACTTCGAGTGCCAGCCCGAGGTAATACGGCGATTGTTTGCGTTTGTCTGGCAAGAAGGGCATACCCCGCAAAATAGCAGTGCATTTGCGGCCTTACTCGATGAGCTTAAGGTTGATGCTGCGCAATTGCAGCAAGATTCGATTAAGCAGCAATTGTTGGCGCATAGCGCTGAAGCTATCCAAGCCGGGGTGTTTGGTGTACCGAGTGCCGTGGTTGATGGCAATGTGTTTTGGGGCAGCGACAGTCAGGCGATGTTGCAGGCATATTTGCAGGGCGACGTTTTTTTTGCCTCAGCCGCTTATTTACGCGCGGACGATTTGCCGGTTGGGATACAGCGTAATCTGGCGAAATCATGACGATCAGCCTGCCCGATGGTGTCAGACTGATACAGCGCAACTGGTTATCCTCGAACCAAATCGTGTTATCAGATGCAGTCGGTGCGAGTGTGATCGACAGCGGTTATGTGAGTCAGGCTGAGCAAACACTGATGCTATTGCAGCACAGTCTGGCTGGTAAGCCCTTGCTTAATATAATCAACACCCATTTACATTCCGATCATTGCGGTGGCAATGCAATCTTGCAACAGCATTACGCTGCTTGTCATACCTGGATACCGGCCGGCTTTGCGGATGCAGTAGCGCATTGGGATCAGCAACTTTTATCGTTTGCCGCAACCGGACAATCCTGCCCGCGCTTTGGCTTTGATCGACTGATCCATGCGGGCGAGGAGTTGCAACTGGCGGGCTTAGCCTGGCAATGTCTGGCTGCCCCCGGGCATGATGACGATGCCTTGATGTTTTTCAATGAGCTGCACGGTATCTTGATTTCTGGCGATGCGCTATGGGAAAACGGTTTTGGCGTGATTTTCCCTGAACTCGACGGCGCTGAAGGCTTTGCGCAGCAAGCCGAGGTGTTGGCGCTCATCGCGAGCTTGCCCGTGCGCGTGGTACTGCCAGGGCATGGTGCGCCCTTTACCGGAGTGGCGGCTGCAGTTAAGCGCGCGCAAAGCCGTTTGCACTACTTTAGTCAGCATCCAGAGCGGCATCTGACTTATGCCGTAAAAGCCTTGCTGATGTTTATCCTGCTTGAGGTCGGGAGTCTGAGCCGTGCGGCGATGCTGGAGCGTTTACAGCACAGCGCGGCGATCCAGGCTTGCGCGCGCCAGTTAAACTGCGATAATGCCCAGCTTTTACTTGATATGGCTAATGAGTTGGTGCAAGCAGGACAACTCAATGTGAATGCCGACCATCATTATTTTTTATGAGCGTCAATCCGCAACAAACTCAGGACGCGGGTGTTTTCAGCGTCTGGCTGGAACAAACCCGTTTATCGATGCAAACTCATGCTGGCAGTGATGTCGCCTGTGGTGATTGCAATGCTTGCTGCAGTTCTGCTTACTTCATTCATGTCCGGGCACATGAAAGTGCCAGCTTAAAACGCATTCCAAAGACTGTATTAGTCGATGCCCCTGGCTGGCCAGCTGGCGATAAATTAATGGGCTATACCCAGCAAGGGCATTGTCCCATGCTGCAACAAGGTCGCTGTCAGATGTATGCGCAGCGCCCTCAAACTTGTCGCGATTACGATTGCCGGGTTTTTGCAGCGACGGGTTTGCAAGCGGGGGCAAAAGATAAGCAGGCGATTAACATGCAAATACGTCGCTGGCGCTTTAGCTACCCGACAGCGCAAGATGAATTAGCGCAACAAGCCGTGCGTCAGGCAGTCGATTTTATACGTCAGCATGCGGCCAGTTTCCCGGGGGGGCGAGTGCCGCAAGATCCGACTCAGCTTGCCTTACTGGCACTCAAAGTGTATCCGGTTTTTATGCAGCACAAACCAGCACAAACCTATAGCCCCGCCGAAGCCCGTGACCTGGCCAGCGCCATTATCGCCAGTGCCCGCGCTTTTGATGAGCAAATCCAGGCAGTCCGTCGGACTTAGGGGGCGAAGCGAATCTCATTGCGATAAAACAGATTTTGTCGACTTTGTAGCGTCAATATCGAGAGATTGACTAAAAAAGCGGCGAAATTGGACCGGACAGCGGATTTTGCAGCCGATTTGTATTAAGTCCGACTGGCTGCTAGCCTATCGCTCATCCTGAGTTGTCCACTGCCAACCGCTTTAGAATTCAGGTTGACGAGTAGTTTGCCGCACTGAACAGGCAAAACAGGGGCGGCGAGTGTCTCTAAATGGCCGCAGAGTCTGGTGTTAGATTCAAGTTTGCCCTTTCCTTGCCGTAACTGAAGTAACCCAGACTTAGTAAACATCATCATGCGGCCACTACACCTATTCCTTACTGCCTGCCTGTTCAGCGCTTCGGCCTGGGCCAATGACCCACCCGCCAAACCTGGCAAGGCATCGGCTCCCAAAGAAGAGATCATTAAAGACGAAAAGAAACTCAGTAGTAAAGACAGCAAGGAAAGTAAAAGCAGTAAAGAAAGCGAAGCAGCTGCCAAGGCCAAAGAAACCCAGGCGACCGAAGAATTAGCCGTGCGCATTGCCGAAAGGTTGTCTGCCTTGCGTGCCAAAGATGATGCGCTGCGTGCTGCGTCAGTCCGTAGCGCCCCCAATGTGCGCAGCCCGTATGCGCCAGCGCCACGCCGTGCCAATTCGTCTGCGCAGGCCGAGACCGCTAAAAACAAAGAAGCCACCCCAGTCAGTATCATGCACCATGATCCGAATCACTGGACTTATCAAGGGGAGAGTGGCCCTTTAAACTGGGGTAAATTGAACCCGGCCAATGCCAAATGTGATACTGGGCAGCGCCAGTCGCCTATTGATATTCGTGATGGCATCCGGGTTGATCTCGAACCCATTATGTTTGATTACAAAAGCTCACGGTTTGCCGTTATCGATAATGGTCACACTATCCAGGTGAATATGGGGGCTGGCAATTACATTTCGGTGATGGGGCAAAACTATGAGTTAGTTCAATTTCATTTTCACAAGCCCTCAGAGGAGCGGGTAAATGGAAAAAATTACGAAATGGTGGTGCATCTGGTACATAAAGATCCTGAGGGTAAGCTGGCGGTGGTCGCGGTCTTGATCGAGCGTGGTAAAGCCCAGAATATCGTGCAGCAAGTCTGGAATAATTTGCCTTTAGAAAAAAATGAAGCAGTCAATGCGCTGTCTATGCTGGATTTAAGCCAGCTTTTGCCAGTAAAACGGGATTACTACACGTATATGGGCTCTTTGACTACGCCGCCTTGCAGCGAAGGCGTGTTGTGGTTGGTGATGAAAGAGCCGATCGAAGTGTCGCCTGAGCAATTGAACATCTTCACACGGCTTTATCCCATGAATGCCAGGCCGATACAAAGAACCTCGGGGCGTTTGATCAAAGAATCGAATTAAGGCCAGGCATAAAAAAAGCGGTGCAATTTGCACCGCTTATCACCAAGCTCAATTTATCAGCTGAGCTCACTTTGCTTTTGAATCTGACGGCTGATTAAGCCATATTCCAGCGCTTCATCCGCACTCATCCAGTAATCGCGGTCGATATCATTTTTGACGCGCTCAACATATTGTCCGGTTTGCGCCGCGATTAAATTGGCAATGCGTTCGCGAATTTTTACGATTTCACGCGCTTGAATGGCGATGTCACTAGCCTGCCCACCACAGCCACCACTAGGTTGATGTATCAGGAAACGCGTGTTAGGCAAGCAAACCCGACGTTCTTTCGGCACTGCTAAAAACACATTCACCGCCGCGCTGCCAACCCAGCCGGTACCGACCATATTGACGGGAACATCGATAAATTTGATCATGTCGTGGATCACGTCGCCTGACTCCACATGACCACCCGGCGAAGATACCAGCATGGTGATTGGTTCATTCGACTCCGCTGCCAGTGCGATGAGCTTTTTACTAATATCTGCAGCCAGCTTGTCATTTATCGTACCAAACACCAGCACGGTACGCGATTTAAAGGCTTTTTCTTCTAAAAATGGGGTGCTTGCTTCTTGTTGGGCTTTTTCTTCGGCCATAGTCAATTCTCAATAAGTTAGGGTTTGCGCCAATGCTGCGATATGAGCAAGATTGAAATCATACCCAGAGCTGGCGAGATATGCCAGAGATTGCGCTTAACTTGTTTTTTTCAAGTAGGCTTGGGCCAGGCAAACCCAGTAACTCGCACCTATAGGGAGCAAGTCGTCATTAAAATCATAGCTGGGGTTGTGCAAATTACAGGGGCCAAGGCCATGACCAGCCATGCGGTGTTCGCCTTCGCCATTACCCAAAAAGACGTAACAACCGGGTTTGTGCTGCAGCATAAAGGCAAAATCCTCAGCGCCCATAGTCGGCTCGACCTCAGGATTGACATTGGCCTCGCCCACCAGATCTTGCATCACGGTAATCGCAAAATCTGTTTCATTTCTATGATTAATTAAGGCCGGGTAATTGCGTTTAAAACGAAATTCGACGCTGGCATTGAAGGCAGCTGCAGTGTGCTGGGCAACCTCAGCCATGCGTTGCTCTATCAGATCGAGCGTATCCGTACTAAACGTGCGTACTGTGCCTATCATGCTGGCATCATCGGCGATGACATTGGTGGCACTGCCTGCATGGATTTGCGTAATCGATAAAACAGCAGACTGATGTGGACTGACATTGCGACTGACTATGGTTTGCCAGCTTTGTGCAATTTGCACGGCAATCATAACCGGGTCTATGCCCTTATGGGGTTGTGCAGCATGACAGCCTTTGCCATGAATGATTAATTCAAATTCATTGCTGGACGCCATCATTGGCCCGGCAGTGACACCGAAGCTGCCCGTCTTGGCGCCCGGCCAGTTATGCATACCAAACACCGCCTGCATGGGGAATTGTTGGAATAGACCTTGCTCTATCATACGCCGGGCACCGCCACCACCTTCTTCGGCGGGTTGAAAAATCAGATAAATCGTACCGTCGAAATGCCTATGCTGACTCAAATACCAGGCGGCCCCCAGCAACATGGCGGTGTGACCATCATGACCACAGGCATGCATCTTGCCTTCATGCCGTGAGCGGTGTTCAAATTGATTGATTTCTTGCATAGGCAAGGCATCCATGTCGGCGCGCAAACCAAGCGCACGAGGACTATCACCATGTTTTAGTATCGCCACTATGCCAGTACCAGCTAAGCCACGATGATAAGGGATGCCCCATTCATCGAGCTTGGCAGCGACCACATCGGCAGTGCGAAATTCTTCGAAGCAGAGTTCAGGGTGGGCGTGTAAATCGCGTCGAATTTCTTGCAACTCGGCTTGAAATTCGACGATAGGATCGAGTAGTTTCATCGCTAATCTCCTCATTATGCAATACCTTGCCGCTCAATTTTGCATCAGCATGAAAAGTTGCTGACGCGATAAACCGCAGGTACTGAATTGTCGTTATGAGGACATTCTAGCCTTTGCCCGCGATTTAAGCGAGCTTTGATATCTGGCCGGGAAATGGATTAGGCCAGATTGCGCATTTGCTTGTTCATAAAGAAAAGCAAATGCGCGTCTCGGATTACTGGGATGAAGCGACCACACTTCCACGCTGATTGGGATCTTTTTTACCAAAGCGTGATGAAATTTTGCTGCCTATGCCACCGATTACTTTACCCGTACTGCCCGCAGCCTGGCCACCCGCAGTATCGATACCATGTTGAATATTCGTCGCGGTATTATTGGCTTGTGTACCCACCGCATTGCTGCCGCCTATCCAATGCATAATGTTATCCGGGCCGGTGTTGATAATGCCGAAGACCATCATGATCATTTTGGTTGCAATACCTGAATAGAGTATCAAAGTTCCCAAAACCGTCATCACGCCAACTAAAGAACCTTCGGTCATGTTCGAGATGGCTTGAAAGAAGCCCTCATTTACAAACGTCATGATAGGCTTGATCAGCAACATCGCAGCAAACAAGAAAATCACCATCAAAGCTGGTCTGACAAGTATTGATAACACAAACATATAGCCTGGTGAACCACGCCCTGCCACATCATGTCCCTCAGGATGCATATGTGCAATCGCCCAGATAGGCGCGGCGATCACAGCTTCAACAAACGAGATTAACCACCAGGCAACACCAGTAATCCAGAAGACATAAGGCATCATGGGTAAAATAATTCCTAAGAACATGCCCATGCTTAACATTGCCCCCACAGCGGCAGCTAAAACCATAGACATGACACTGTCGCCACCATCGGCCGACTTGCTGCCTTTGTCGTCGCGTGATGAAGCCGAAAGTGCCGATGCGCCACCTACCAGCATGGCTTCGGCGGCGACTACCGTGGTATCGCCAATCGATTTCAATTCAATTAAGGGATCTAATCCGTAGTTGCCCAGGGTGCCAACTTTAGCGAACTTCAGTAAGCCGGTCGAGATACCATCGGTAATGCTATTCCACAGCTTACGCGCATCGGCCAATAAGCCATTTCTGGGCGTATTGCTATCGATTTTGCTGGATAACTCACTGCTACCTAATACCGCTTGCTCAATATTATTGAGGTAGCTGGCATAGGCTGAGTTTTGCATTTCATTTTGCATACCCGCTAAATTGGGTAAAGTGTAGGTCGTATGAATTGCGCCATTGATTGCACTTTGAAACGTATTATTTAAATTGCCGACTTTCATGTAAAACGCGCCAGCTTGTATCCAGCCACCATATTTCATTTGATTGGACATGCGTTCAGTCCAAAGCTGGGCCGACGATTTGCCAGAGTTAAACAAGATGGTTTTGGTTCTCTCCCTGACACGACTCATTAAATCAATTTCATATTGCTTTTGAACCTGAGCAATGGTTTGGGAATAATTGCTGGCAACGTCTGGAAATAAACTACTTTTTGACGCATCATTGGTTTCCAGCATAGCGCTGGCCATATCTTTCAAGCTCAGCGGGCCAGTGTAATTGCCTTCTCCCTTTAACATGTCGAGGATAATTTTTTTATGGTCGAGTTCTATCGCCTGATTGAAATTATCAAGATCGGCTTTGCTAAACATGCCATCGGTTGCTTTATAGCCTTCGATACCAGTCATATTAAACATGTCGGTGGCCTTAGCCTGAGGGTCGGCTATCGTGCTGCGACAGGCTTCATCGGGGGAAATCACACTATCGCAACCCACCAGGTCTTTATAAAAACCAGTGGCTTTGGTTCTGAAACTAGTAGAGCTCCAGCTTAAGGTGCCACAAAAACCCGAACTCTGGGCACTCTGCGATCCGGCTGCTTTGTAGGTTACTTGCTGATCGGTGATTACCTCAGAGATCTTCATATCAAAGCGATCGCCCGCTTGCTGACAGGCGACCATTAAAAATGCTTGCTTGGCGGTTTTATTTGGTGCCATATAGGGCGGTGCCATGAAGTGCTCATTCGCGACGAAATCGGAACCCACACTCCAGAGTTTGCCACCAAGTCCGGCAGCTTGAACACCACACCAGATCAAAACAATTTGCAGGAAGGAATAACCCGCGACAGTAGGTAAGAGCATCGCCATACCTAATGCGCTGCGTAAAGGGACCATGGTGGTATCCCATTTTTTACCTAGCCACTCACCGTCTTTGGCGGTATGAACCGCGCCACTGATATAGGTATAGGCCATAACGATCATTCCTATCACTAGCACCCCGGCATTCATGGTGCCGAGTAATAAGGACAGAATATGATCTTTTTGCTCGGAAATGCCACCGCCGTAAATACTCGTCACGACATTCCCGAAGATGTAAGTGATGATACGAATACTTAAGTCTTCCGTCCCTTTTTCCGGTTGCCAGAAATTGCCAGCCTGGGCTCCCGTAGCGATTAAGGTGCAGGTAAGCAGGAGCAGGGTCAGTTTAAAAATTTTGCCTGTACGCATAGGGTTCTCTTATCTACAAAAAGCAATTTAATGAACTCAGACATGACATGTCGGGGTCGTGGGATGCAAATAATCAACGAGTCATTTTTCCAACCCGTATAAATTTCAGCAGCTTTGTCGTTGCGTCAAATTAGAAAATATTTTTTTGCATGCAAGTCGACCGTTCCCACTTCAGCCATCTCCTGTGAGTTCTTGCAACGATCATCGACTCGTGAAATTCGACTCGTGCAAATGGGTGGCGAAGCTGATTACGCGTAGCTAAAAAACGGTAGGGCGGCATGAAATCATCGTCGGATATTGCAGCTAGCGGTATTTTAGACGATAATTTAATTTTTACTTTCACTTTTCTAAATAAAGATGATACTCTGATGTTTGTGAGGCGGCAAGTGGCAGGTAATAAATCACAAATTTGTTATATAACAAAGGCTTATGTGATTTTGTTGAATTTTTGTGACTGAATTGTATGGTGGAGTTTGGGAACTTTTTAAGTTTGTTGTGGCAGGACGAATTATGCTCGACTTAACAAATGAAACGATGGCTGACTATTGGGCTGCGGTCTCTCCTGCGGCTAATAGTGTTGTTGCTGCGATGGATGCCTGTGAGGATTGGCGCACAGATAATGACGACGTTAATCCCAGTCAGCTGAGTGAACTCTTCACGTCTATACCCGAGCGATTTCTGCGCGTCGGCGATACTTCGCGTCAGCTTGAATTTATCAATGATTTGCTGGTGTTATTGGCGTATTTGCCGTCGTCGAAAGCCTTGTATCTGGCACATTGGCTGGATCAGTCGCTGACACAGCAGGGCTATGACTTCTTGCGCAAGCTAAATGAACTCTATGAAACCGCCAGTCCCAGTCAAATCGACCGCGTTGGTTTGGGTTTGCTGCGTGCGCGAATACGCTTTGTCAGAAAGACCCTGGTGTTGCAAACAGTATTTGCCCCTGAACGCTTGAATATGCTCGCTGCAGCGGTGGGTAAGGGTAGCGAGGACAAGCTATGAGTCAGCTAGTGCGCCATTGTTGCCTGTTGCTGAGCATCGTCACTTTGATAGTTTTTCCATCCATGGCAGATGCTGACAGCATGTCAGGTGTCGGTGATCTGGTGATTAACACCCTGGATGCGGATGCCCAAAAAATTTTGGCGGCAAATGGTGTGCTTGGTGCAAACCAAATTAGTAATGCGCGGATTACCGACTGTGCAGACAAAGCGAAAACTGCCGAAGTAAATTTTCGGCGCGGAATGGCGACCGCGTTGACGTCCGCTGATCCAATTAAAAAGCTGCATGATGGCATTAATGCTTGCTTGCAAAAGATTAAGGATATTTCAAACGCGATTGAGTTGCCGTCGGGTTTCAGCTTTACTCAATTACTGAGCAAAATCCTCAAGCAACTCACGGACAAGATAGTCGACGACATCATTATGAAAATTTGCACCACAGCTACCAATACCTGGAATTCTGCGGTGAATAATGCAGTTGATACCTTAAATACGGGGATCAATCAATCCGGGGTGAACACCTTTGGCGACTTCGTGAGCGTCAGTGCTAGTCCAGCGCCAGCAAGCCCAGCGCCGCTATATGTAGCGCCGTTGGCTAAGCCCTCGAGTATTCCCGGTCTTTAAGTTGTATGAAATTTTTAGTCACAAGCAATCGCTAATCCGCAATATGCGTTCGTGCCTGCGGAGCTTAGAACGGTAAAAATGAAAGTAAGGAGTGAGAGATGCATGCAGCATTAAATAAAGTGCTATGCGGTTTAATCTTAGTGACGGCTAGTTATCTACCTATGACTAGCCACGCTGATGACGTTACCACGGTGGGTGCCGTTGGCGCGGTAGATTCCAGCTTGCCGACTTTGGATGCGAATACTCAAAAAAATATGCGTGCCACCAATGCCTTAGGAAGTAATGAAACCAAAGCACGCGCGCAAAGTAATTGTGGGACGCGTTTCGATCAATCCATCGATAAGGCCGCGAAAAATGTTGCGACCGCGGCAGCTCCGGGTGATCCGGTGAAACGCTTCAATGATGCGATTAACACCTGCCTGGATAATATTCAAACCATCGCGCAATCGATTAAATTACCGACCTTTAGTTTTACTGCCGCATTTGAAACTATTTTGTCTACCTTGATAGATCGATTGGTCAATGATGTGTTGATGAAAATCTGTAATTCAGCAACCGGTGCATGGAGCAATGCCGTGAATAACGCGATGAATACGGTCAACACGGGAATTAATCAATCGGGTGTGAATACCTTCGGCACCTTTGTCAGTATGGGGCCAGCGCCTGCAAGTCCCGCTCCAGCGTATGCCGCGCCCGCTCCTGCAATGCCAGCGGCAAAATCAGCGTCGATAATTCCAGGTTTATGAGCGAGGGACTAGCAATGAAAAAAATGAATAAAAAAGTGATCGCACTTGCGGTCTCCTGCACCCTGGCTTTACCACTGGCACTGCTGCCATTGCGCGCCAATGCATGTTGCGGCGACGGTGCTGCTGCAGCGGCGGGGGCGATGTCGGCTGGCGCTTCGGTGGTTGCAGCAATCGAAGCCGCCGCAGTTGCGATCATTGGTGCGATGACAGAATTAGTTGAGGGGCAGATCCTCCCCGAAATCTGGAGTGCAGGGGCCAAAGTAAAAGCCGCTGTTGAAATGAATGGGGCCCGTTCAAAAGTACTGGCCGAAGGTAAGATTGCCGTCGATGGCGATATTAAACTTAATGAAGCCGCTGCGATCGCTTTATTGAATGTTAAAGATCCTATGTTAAATGGTCAGCGTAACTGCTATGACCTGGCATCGTCGACTTCCCTGGGTTCCGCAGTAGGCGGCGTTACCCCCGATTCGCAAAGCGTACAGCAAAAGGTGAATTATTTCCGTAATGGTGCGCCGGATATCCGGGCTGAAATGGCAAAGCGCTATCAGGACGACATGATTTATATGAAGTCAGGCGCCGAAGGCCAGCGATATTACCAAGCGCCAGTAAACGCCTCAAAAACTGTGCTGGCTTCAGCTGATCAACCCTTGGATGATGCCGGTGTTATTGCGGCTTCGCGCTTTGCCGTGAACGTCGTTGGTGAGCCACCAAATACCGCAAAAAATGTTGATGAACTCTCCAAAACCGCGGCGGGTAAGCAATGGTTATCGGCGAATAATACCTTTGCTGCGCGCGCCTCGGTATCGTTAGCATCGATGGAAAATTCGGCCTTGATGCGTAAAGTTGACCCTAGTCTGACACCTGATTCCATGGGCTTGTCGGCGCCGGGTTTATCGGCGCTATCGCCCTTGCAAGCCATGAAGCTATTTGTTGAAAATCGTTTTGTCGATCAATCCTGGTATCTGACCTTGTCGCAATACAATACCAACGGTCTTTTGCGTGAATTGAACAAGATGATGGCTTTCAAGAGTTGGATGGATTACCAGTCGTTTGTACAGCAAGAGCGAGTCGAGCAAAATCTGGCGACCCAAGTTGCGATATTGAATGAGATTGCTGTCAGTTTAAATCCCAATTACAGCAAAAATCGTGATATGGCTTTACGTGCTATTGGTAGCGAAACCAAGTAAATGGATTGAGCGATACACATGATCCGTGCATTCATACAACGACGGCGTCTTGCTGGCGGTCCTGGTAAGCGATCAGGCTGGAACAAGCCCATGCTGTATTTCGTGGTCAGTTCAACGACATTTTTGTCGCTGCTCTTGGTCGCGCAATCGGCAAATGCAGGACCATGCGTATATATGGGATGGACTATTTGTGAAATTTGGTCGCCCGAAATGATCATCGCCTTATCCAATGCCGCAGGCAGTATTGCGGTGGCTATCTCTGCTGCGGTCAGCTCGGTGACCTTCGCTGCGGCTTCATTGATTAACTATCAGGTCTTGCCTGAAGCAGCAGGTGCTTCGGCGAATGTTGCCGCGGCATTTCAAATGGAGGAAGCGAAAAACAAAGTTGAGGCAGATGGTGAAACCGCGACTATGCAGGGCAAGGCTTTACTGTTCGGTTCGCAGATAGGTTTGCCTGGTAGTACGCCACGCAATGCACAAGAGGCGGTTGCGTCGGTGATGGTAAAAAACACGGGTTCAGAACCCAGTGCAAAAGTTTGCAATGAGTTAGTTGGGCAAACGCAGGTGACAGCGCTGGCTTCTGCAGGTACGGCATTGGCAACCGACGCCATGAATACACGCTTAGTGAATAGCATGCGCACATCCAGAATGGCCGATGCCGAGGCCAGTTATTTACGTCATACCAGCAGCTATTGCACGCTGTCGGATGTGTTTAACGGCTTATGCGAAGCAGCTGCCGCCGATCATTTGCAAAACCTCGATGTGATGCCACCAGGTTATAGCAAGACTGATGAAGCTAGGACGACGCAGTTATCCGAAGAGGAGAAACGCGCAGCCATGGTGTGGACGGAAAACGTGATCGGCTTGGGTAACTATCCAGCCACTGATTACAATGAAGACACCTACAATTCGGATGCCAGAAAGGCGTTCTCAGGCGTCAATAATACTTTGACGGCACGTATGAGTACGGTGGCGCATTCCTTGAATTCACAAATTGCCCGGCGTAGCAAAGTCGTGGTTGCCTTCAATGAAGATAATTCAGCGCGCGCTGATGTCGCTAGCCAGATTGCTGATGCGAATCCGAATCTTGATCCGTCCTCAACGACAACGGGCTCACCTGAAACGCAAAGTCGTTGTGCCGCCAGTATGGATTTCGCGAAGTACGAAAAAATGGGAACGGCTGACGTAAACGCAGCAATTAATAATTCCTTTACCAATGGTGATTCGGGAACGCCCTTATTGAATTTCGGCATTTCACGTTCAGCCTGGCACTACTATGCCTTTGTTGAATCGAGCAAGAACCCCAAAGCAGTCAGTCCGGCAAAATATTATGGCTTGTATCAGATGGGCGCCGGAGCTCTGGCTGACGTGGGTATGAGTGGATTGCTACCGACCGCTGTGTTTGACCCATTCCAGAACGGTATCGCTGCCAAACGTTATGCCATCGCTAATATAGCCGCTTTCAGTAGCACCTTCCCCAAAGGAGTGAAAGGTGTGCCGCCAGTGTTTGTTTTGTACGGCATGCATAATATGGGGGCCGCTGGCTTTAAACAAATATACGACAACATAACAACTGGGGCACCGCTCTCTACGGCACGTAAAAAAGCGATACAAGGAAATATGAGTCCACGTGTGCCACTGGAACAAATCAACGGACAAATGTATTGGGAGTTCTGGCGTAAAAAGTTCGGTATCAATGCCTGCTAACGCTGAACGATCTGGAGAGAAAAATGAGTCGCCTTATTACAAGGAAATCGATCTGCTTCGCGCTGGTGATGTGGTTAACAACTGTCAGCACGTGGGCAAGCACAGGCTTAAAAGTGGGGCAGGAAAAGAAGTCGAAAGCAGGTGTAGAGAAGCTACTCGCGCTGAGCGAACGGCAGCACGACACCTATTGGGTCGCCAATTTTGTGCGTGATGGAAATTGCCCGGAAGAGAGCGGCAAATGCAGTAATGATTTAATTTTGGTGCGCGGACCAGGTGGAATGATCACAATTCCGATTGAAGATGCAAGTCAGGTCAGCGCCACATTTTCTGAACACCCGCGACCATTCGCCGCCGTGATTTCGCAAATTGAGCGTGGTGGCTATGCGTATGCGAATCTCGAGGTTTATGCCTTCGCTACGCAAAACAAGCCACAGAGTATTTTGAAAACGCCAGAACTGTTAGTGAATAATCTTGAGGGCGCGGCATGTGTCGGGAAACAGCTTTGTGCCGAAAGTAAACTGACAGTGAATTTTATGGCGGGGGCTCAGCCTGACTTCCCTGACATCATCTTGCGACAAACTGGTACCGCAATAAGGGCAGACGGTAAGGGTATAGAACGCATTGATCTGCACTATATCTTCAACTATAGCTCTCAGACAAAACTTTATAGTGCTAAACGATGAAATTGAAATACCGCTTGAAGCTAGTCCTGTTGATTGCTTGCTTAAGCTTGACTGGCTGGTGTCGTGCACAAATCAGTGTAGGTAGCGAGCCAGGTGAGGAAAACCCCTGGTTTTCATACTATGTTATTGAAAAGGCGAGCCAGCAAAGTGCAACCTTAAAAAGCAAAATGCTCTTGAGTGAGGCTGATGCAGTAAAAAAAATTGATACGTCCTTAGCCTTCGCGTATCCAAAAATGGCGGTACTGCGACCCAAAGGTATTATTGCCAGCGAACCTGATAAACGCTATGCCATGATATACCGCAAGATGGCCTGGTATGCGGCGAACGACCAGATCGTTTCGGCGCAAATTTTATTTTATACCGCAGTAAGGTTGAAACTGGCACAGCAGGCGAGTGGTAAGGAGATGGATCTGGCCTATCTGACTTTGCATCAATTTATCTATAACGCGATATGTGTGGACTTTTCAGAATCGGGTGAGCATGAGCATGAAGCCTGCCGTCGGGTGCAAACTATCGCGCAACGAGCACAAACTGAATTAAAGAGTCAGCGGCTCAGGCAATATCTGAATTGGGTCGCATTAGGATTAAGTTTTGATGATGTAATCGCGTATCAGGCAGGTGTCAGTTTGCTAGATCAGGAACAGCCAAGTCGCAGCGAAAAAGATGCGATAAAGTCGATGTTGAAACCCTTATTGAAAAAAAATGCAGGTTAAAACTTCTCTTAAAGCGTGTGGATTGCTCGCGCTATTCGCAACATGCTTACTCAATAGTGCCGAGTCAGTTGCCGCGAGTTGCTTGCAGACTGTGATCAAATCAGGCTCTTTAGTGGTCAGCAGCCCGTTTGGCTGGCGCTTTAGCGCGAATCCGAATGGCCGCGGCAAGTGGCAGTTTCACTATGGCACGGATTTTTCCAAAAAAGTGCTGGCCGACCCCATGGTCGTTGCGCCAATTACCGGTACTTATCGTTCATTTGCGGGTGCTGGTGGTTGCGGCAATATGGTCATAATTAGCGAACCGAGTGGCATATCAACCAAATTCTGCCATCTGCGCAATTTTGAGCCGGATGCCAGTGGTAAGCCCAGACTAAATGGCTCAACCATTAATGTGGGTGACAAGATAGGGGTGCCTTCGAATACCGGCATTTTGCCTAATCCTGAGCATATTCATCTGGAAGTAATAACCAAGGGCGATGCTGCAAAAACCACGGCCTGGCGCATTCCACCACCGATGTGTTCAGGGGTCTCTTTTTCGTATCAGGCTGCGGTTGATAAACCCGAACGCAAGCCACCACTCAGTTTAATCCGGCCAGCCGGGGTGACGGACAAAGATGTCTATGGTTCACCCGGTACGAATTTTGATAAAGAGTTTTATGATAAGTACATGGCTCAGAACGCTGGCACGGGTACGATCGCCAGCTCGTCGGTCAGTGTTGCCAATCCCGCAGCGAATGTAGACGCTGGCAAGTTAGCAAAGTCTGGTGAAAACGCCTCGCAGCAACCGCCCTTACCCGCTCCACTGAGCGCCGAAGAAATGTCTTTTTCCGAGATGATCGTTGGTGAGGCCAAAAAACGTTTTGGCTCAGAACAATGGTATGCCGAATTATCGAATAAAGGTGAGCTGCCGCTGTACTATGAATTAGCTGTAATGACGGCTTATCAAATCTATATGCAATATCAAAAACAAGAAATTGCTGAGAATATCGTGCAGTTGTCTGCCACCCGTACGGCTTTACTCAATCAGGTCGCTAGTCAGATTAAGGCTAAAAAGCTACGTGATCCGGCCTTAAATGCTATTTCACCCTGAAGACTTGTGGCCACACGGAGCTTGCTGTGATACCGAATTCAAGAGGATCGATGGTTAATCGTATGCTGAAAATCACGCATATTTTGCTGCTTAGTGTCTGGCCTGTGTTGGTCTTTGCCGAGGTTCAGAAAATTGACGATGTGATGCAAATGGATCAGGTCAATCCTAAAGCGCAACAACAAGCTTCCGCAAGCAAACCGAATACCGTGCCGCCTAAAGCTCGCTTAAGTCAGGCTGACCAGAAAAAACAAGATGCCTTCGTTAAAAGTCTGGAGGGTAAAGACGGCGATCAAATCATTTTGCAAATGCAACAAAGTAACGCAGTACGTATTGCAAAATTGACTCCAGCTAGCAGATTGTTTGTTGAGAACTATCAAAAAAACCTGCATACAGCGAAGCAGGCGACACCTGCAACTACCAATGGCAAGAATTTACAGCAAGCTTTGGAGCGGGTCTATTTGCATAGTCAAAGCCAGACTGCTGGGGCAAGCCAGTTAAGCGCTCAGCAGTTAGCTTATCTCGAGCATCAACGTGAAAAGATACGCCAACGTTATTTCGATCAGTCGGCACGTCAGAAAAACCAACAAGTACAAGACGATGCCAAGGCCTATTTGAAGTTGCATATGGAGCGACAAGCGGAATATGCGAAGCAACTGGGTAGTAATGATAATCCAGATATGAAGATGAAGGCCGCGCCAGTTTCGTCGGGGCGTAGCAATTACACCTGGCTGGAACGGCAAATGGCGAAGCAAAGTGCCAGCGAGTTGACGCCGGATGCCAGCTTGCTTGGGCAAAAAAACACCGAGTTAGTACAGGCACAGATTGATGATTACCTTAAGCAATTGCGTTCAAATAAATCCATCAGTGTGGCACAACGGTACGGCGCAGAGGCACGGCTTATCAGCGATACTGAAGCCAGACTACGCTTACAGGAATTGGGTTTAACAGCGACGCCAGCCAATATCGCGGCGATTCGTGCAGGAAGCTTGTCTAATTCAGCTGGCAAGGAGCGCAAACCAGCCGAAGCAGAAAGACGCAGCACCATACCTGGCCTGTGAGCTACATGGCTTAAATCCTAATCTACGCAAGACAAAAAGTTGGCCAGTCGCACAATTTTTCACATTACGAGCTAGCCATTTTCAATAGGTGTGTTGCTTGCTTAAGTTATTTAGGGTTTGCCAGCTTGTGCTAAGGCGAATTTGCATTGCCCGGCTTTTTGGCTTGTTGTTCACGCCAATCCAGATATTCCGGGAAACTCATTTCGCGAATCGCGACACAATTACGCAAGCCCTGACTGACACGCATTTCAAATGTAGTGGGGTCAATTTGCGCATGGGGATACACTTCACAACGATATAGCATCGGTAATCCCTGCGGGCTAGGCTGATTAGGTGCCAGCATCTCGCTGCCTATCATGTTTGCCAGCAAGGCGATAAGGATAGTGTTCATATCGTCGCTCATTAAAAAATAGAAGATCCCTGAATTCTGGGATGATACGAAATGATAGCATTGAGTTAGGTCTGGTGTCTTATAATATCGCACTATTGTTTTTATAAATGTAGGTGAGTCGACGACACATACTGCGTCATGACAGGCCTTGCATTGCCGAGTTATTTAGACGATGAATGCAGAAACGAGTGCGATGACAAATTTAGCAGATGAGATTGCGGCTGCTATTCCGGTGCGAGCCTGGAAGCGATACCGTTATGAAGGGATAGCATTTTTTTGCTTGCTTCTGCCATTTGCCGTGGCAAATGGCATGGTGATTTCGTCCGCCCTTAGCATGCCTGTCTATTGTGCAAAAATCGTGCTTTTTTGCTTGCCTGTGGCCTATTTGAGTTTCCAAATTTGGAAGCGCTGGTATTTAATTCGTTTGATTACCTTGTTTTTAGCCTTGCTTGCAGGGGGGGAAGCGTATATCGCATTTCAATTTGGCGGAGCTTCAGGGTCCAGTGTTTTTTCTATCCTCGCGACAAGCGACAGTAGTGAAGCGATAGGCTATCTGGGGCAGCGGTTAATCGCCATCTGTGCCTGGCTCGCCTTGTGTCTGTTGAGTCATGTCACGGCAATTTATTACGCGCGGCGCAGTGTGATACGAACTGATCCTTTCTTTGTGTTGTGCTTACTCTGTCTTGCAGCCTATGCCACTTACCTTGGGGCACTCAGTGCAGAGACTTATCTGAAAGAAAAAAATGCAAATCGCTATCCACGAACGTCTCAACATGCCGATGAAAAGTTATTTGGTGTGGCCTATCTTTCACCAGTTTTATCAACCATAAAAGATACTTTTCCATTTGGTTTGCCAATACGACTCTGGGTTTTCGCACAGGAAGAAAATTCCATGCGTGAGATGGAGCGCAAATTGCACACGCATCAGTTTCATGCCACGACTAGCTTGCCATCTGATCAGATTTTGACCGTAGTCCTGGTCTTGGGTGAAACTGCGCGTTACGATCGCTGGTCAGTTAATGGCTATCAGCGTAACACCTCACCAAATATGTTGCGCTTACAAGCTCAGTCAGAACTGATAAGTATGCGAAATATGATTACACCGCGCTCTTTCACTATGGGTTCCATCCCGATTTACCTGAGTGGTCGCGATATTATGGCGGAAGGGATTACGCAAAAATCCTTGATCAGCGCATTTAATGAGGCTGGATTTAAAACCTATTTCTTATCGACCCAGGTAAGAAAAGGATTCTTAAATAACGTTACCAGTTTGTTTGCTAATGAAGCTGGACAGCAAGCCTATTATGAGACTGATGAGACAAGCGGCAAGCTATTTGATGCTCATTTAATCGAACCGCTTGAAGCTATTTTGACACACGATGGAAATAAGAAACTAATCGTTATGCATACCATGGGGAGTCACGCACTCTATCAAGCCAGGTATCCCAAATCCTTTGAGAAATACCCCGTGTCAGATGATGGGTACGATTCAGTTTCGAATGCCTTTGATAATACGATTTACTACACCGATCATGTATTGGCGGAAGTCGTGGCAAGCTTAGCCAGCAGACCAGGCGCCGCGCTAATGATTTATGGCTCAGATCATGGTGAATCTTTGCCCACCCCATCTTGTAAATTTATAGGACATGGTGCATTAAATCACGAAAATTTGCACATCCCATATTTCGTTTGGGCAAATAAAAACTATCGCCAGAATCAGCAAAAAAAATGGCAGTCGTTGTTAGCAAACCAGAATAAAGCGACCATGACAATGAGCAACTTCGCGACTTTACTGGATTTAGCGGACATTTCTTACCCCGGAATGCCCGTACAGGAAAGTCTGGCTCGCGATTATTCTGAAATGGCGGAGCGCAAGGTGCTGGATATGCAAAACCACGCGATTGATTTCAATCGTGCAGTAAAGAAGGATCAGGCGTGTGGCTTGCTTGAGGCGCCTGCGGTGCATACGCCTAGGCCCGTAGCTGCTGTACCTTGAGTTTGAGTAACTCAGCTCGTTCCGATGCCAGCCATTCCAATTGTGCGGTAGTCAATGTGGTTGCTGGAATTGCTGCCTGCTCGGGTGATCGCGTAAGCAATTGCTCCAGACATTCAGTTAATGCGCTAGCGGGTAAGACATTTTCGTTGTTACTGAGCGCATTTTTTTTCTGGCGTATCGTGATATTTTCGCTGTGTAAAATTAAGCGACCATGATCGTAGAGTTTTACTTCATAGCACCATGGATTTTTTGTGTGTCTGGTGACTAAGCGCGATCTCAGCATGTAGTCATCCGCAGCGTAACAAGTAAAGCAAGCATCATTGGGGCGGTATTCAGGATGGCGCCACAATTCGCCGCCATGATTTTTGTTAGCAAACTCCAACCGGACAATATTTTCCATCTCCACGGCCAAGGGAATTGCGCTTCTGGATGTCGCATACAATCGAGGCACTCCGGCTTCATCCCGACGTAAATAACCTTCAGGTAAGAATTGAAATTGATCGGCATGAGCCATGCCGCGTAGATCTGGCCAGTCGGAATGAGTAAATCCTTGTTCGAGCCGGATACGAAAATCACAATCCCTGACACTTTCTAATTTCAGTATCAAATCGTCGGGTGTAGTTAGCGTATAGCGACTTTTCAAAACGGATTTTATCCACAGCGCTTGCCCCGTTTCTAGCGTAACTAATTCAGGTTGTATCGAGGCAATGGTGTGTAGGGGACGCAGCACAATTTCCCCAGCCTGTTTGCGCTGTACCGCAGTATCGACGTAGGCCTCATAAACATTGAGTGCCTTTGCCACGATTTTTTCTTCGAACTCACTGAGTTGTGGGGGGCGCAAGCGTAACTCAAGCATCTTGCCAAGGATGGCTTTTACTCTTAGTTTCTCGGCCGCATGGTCGGCAAATTGATAACTGCCAAAACCAGGTAATTCAAGGAGTATGCAGTCGATTTTTGACTGCACTGCAGACGGTGTATTCATAATTGTATTCAGGCGTAATCGGCCAGCTACTCATAAAGCAAACAGGATGATACACGTATTGGCGTGCAGGGTTGCCCGGATTCCCAATAATTTGTCGCCAGAATTGCTGATATTGTGGGGGAGTTGGGATCATGGGCAAGCTGAGCAGGCATGCGCCAGCTTAATTATAAACAGCTACAGATAAACTTAATTTCTCAATTGCATCACAGGCAGCGCTTCGTTTTGCGGTACGTTGGCCAAACCATGTTTACACATGGTAATCGCCCCTTCTCTGAATTTTGTTTCACCATATTTGCGAAAAGTGAGCACCTGATTCTGTATCACATTATCGTCAGCCAGATATTGGTCGTTGACTGTTTGCATGTAGATGCCACGCGTTTGCAAGCGGATGTCTGGTGCAAGGTCAGGAAAACGCTGCTCAAACGCATCAGCAACGGAACGCGCAAAACCTCTCGATTTATAGATGTCGACATTCCTGAGTCGGTTCGACATCGACACCATTATGATGGAGGCGATATCTTCACAAGCCATTTCAAGTTGTACCAGGCTTAAAGGAATTTTCATATTGGGCGAGGCGATGCCTTCACGCTTCAAGGTGTTGGGGGCCTGCTCGCATGCGCACACCAGAAAACTCACAAGGACGAGTCCAGCAAAGCGTTTCATTAGCAGGCACCACATAATTTTGCATAAGATGCACCGACTTCGTGATGCTTTTTCAAGTAACGCATCCATTCGTCTTTTTTGTGTACTACGTGTATGCCGTTGACTTTCAGCGTCGCCGTGAGTTCACGCCGGAGTTCAGAAAGTTGGGCTGCGGATTCACCTTGAAAGCCCGGTAATTCCACTTTCCAACCCAAGGTCGGTACTAACTGATGTTGCACCGCCTTCTTTTGAGCATATTGAGTATCAAGCCGGAGAAACACAGTATCCGAGCCGGCACGCGCGCGAAGCTGACCGAAAAATTCTTTTTTCCAGGCGATTAATGCCGAATTTACGGGGTGATTCTCGTTTTTTTGCGCAATCTTTGTTAAGCTCATATAATGTAGTTTATAAAAACAAAGGTAATAAATATTTGTTGATGCTAGCAATTGTTAGTGGCTCTGTCAATTTGCTAAAAGTTGCAGTATTGCTAGCTTTAAGTCGGGGTAACTTAAGTTCAGTAAGTATTTCTTTTGAATGTGGTTAAGTCAATGAATAAATTTGTACAAATCTTGGTAATCGCGTTGGTGACTAGTGCCGTGCTGAATCCAGCCTGTGCACGGCAAACTAAGGCGTTACCAATTCCTGAAATCAGAGAGCCTTTGGATGAGAAACGGGCTTTGCGTTTGATAGTTCTTGCAACCGATTTGATGTTTGTGAGGCATTATGCAAGTGATCGCCAATTCAAATTAAAAGAGTTGGAAATCAATGCCAGTCTTGAGCCTTTCAATGAAAAAATGAAGGAATTGCTGGTGTTGAGAAGGACGCAAATGGATGAATGCCTAAAAGAAGCGTCAGCGGTTCAAACCAATTTTCTTACCGCCTATGATCAGTTAAATGCCGCGCGTTACGATATTTCTGATTACAGTGCGGTGTACAACTATGCCAAGAAAAATTTAACGCAATTCCAGCGTAAGGATTTATTGCAGGCAGGCGAATTAAAAGCGTATGAGGAAAGCCGTCCTCGTGGATTCACCTTCAGAAGTAACTGCATCGATGATGGTGTGTCACCCAAAGTCAAAGAAAAAACCGACTTTATCTCACCCTACGCACAAACAAAAAAATAAGCTGCAATCGATCATAAAAACAAGTATGCAAACAGATAACTGAGGAATGCCATGTTTGAAGCTTTTTTGGCGCAGAAAAAACGGCGATTTATTATCAGCATAGCCGGACTATTACTTTGCTTGCTGAGTGGTTTTGCCGTTTTCTCATTGTTGATTTCGGCGTTAAGTGCTTCAGGCGCGGGCGCAATGGCAGTGCCGGGTGCATTTGTCTGCCTGCTGATCTATGAGTTTGCTCGCTACTTTTTTTACCGTAGCTTTTATGTGCAGCAGCTCGCTCGTTTCGCCGCCTGGAAACAGGCAGAAATTGAAGGTAAGTTATGAAATTCACGATGCAAATTGCTCAAATAACGCGAAACTGGGGCGTGAATTGGAAGTCTCCTTCTATGTTGTATGCCTTGACCAGTGCCAGTATGTTGGTACTAGGGATAAGCTTGACTCGTTATCTGAGTATTTATATAGAACAGCGTGTTTTTGGTTTAATACTTTTCTGTGCCTTGCAATTGGCACCGCTAAGCGTGTTATTGAATCAGGCCCATAGCCTGATAGCGCGCTTACACTGGCTGAGTGTCACGAGTTACTTCATCATCGCTTTTATGGCGAATACCATCTTGCCAGATTGGCGGGCAAACTTAGCCTGGTTGTTTTATGGCTACTGCGTGTCACTGTCGGGATTAATTATCGTCGCAATCAAGCTCGCGCTACGCCAAGAGCAAGTGCGCGTCACCAGGTCTTGAGGGACGATGATGCGATCCTGCCGTTATTTTATAGCCCTCATTGCCTGCCTTAATCTATGGGGTGGTTTGGCTCAGGCGACAAGCGTGCAGACAGCTGCGGCAAAGTTAAGGAATAGCAGTAGCGATAAAAAATCTGCTCATCACAACGAATATGAACTCGCTATTTATCGCTTACCATCTGGCACTGAGTTGGCCAAACAGCTGTGTCAAGCTGGTCGCCCTTGTCAGCGGCAACAAAAAAATGGGTATAGTTTTTATGCCTTAAATTCCAATTTTGATGAGATAGATAATGACTTCATCAAGATGCGCTTGAGCGCCTTGCAGCAATACGTGGTGTCGGGGAATTATGAGCTGACTCCGGGCAAATATTTTTCCGTGTCATTTAAAAAAAGCGGCGAAGTGAATGGCGGTGTTTTATTTGAAGAAATCAGCTTTGTCGTTAAACCCAGGCAATTGAAGTCGGGTTTGATGGATATCGATGTGTTTGGACTCTTCAAATATCATGTGCTGGGTTCAGGCACTAAGAGTAATCCTCTGGATCGTCAAACAGCATTTAAATCGCAGATCAGTGAAGCAAAAAATTTTTTGCTTATCGCTGAAGCTTCGGCTGATAAAAATGAACCTGTTTATCTGGCTGTAATTAAACAATGTAATGAAATAGTCATTCCCTCGTATGAAGTCCAGCTTTTGGAGAAGCGTATATGAAGTGGCAAAGTATACTGATTTCGGGTTTGCTTGCTAGCCAGGCAGTCTGGGCTGACATCCCTTTGAGTGAAGAGCTGGCCAGGGAACGTGGTATGAAAACAGGCAATCTGGCCTTGCTGGGGCAAAGTAAAACGGCCCCGATAAAACCGCAGATTAAAGCGTGTGGAAATGATGCGAGCAAAGACAAACAGCAGGACACCGCCTGGAGTCTGGCTGGGAATGATGCGTTAAAACCGGATTCAGCGTCGAGCGTGGCTGGCATGAAGCAAACGCTGATCGAGGTATCGCGTATGGCAGCTGATTTGCGCTACAAAGCCAGTCAGGATCAGGGCAGGAAGAAAAAGTCCTGCAATGTAAATATTTTGGACTAAACGAAGCGGGACAAATTATGCCCTTAATTGATCAACTCGTCGCTGCTATGCATATGTTGCATTTGCCTCATGTCGAACGCGCAGTGCAGCTTTATTCAACGATCTCAGCTCCAGCCGGTATGAGTAGTGAGTATTTGAAACACTTACAGGAAAATAGTCCGGCCATGGCTGACGAGTTGGATGACGTGGCCAGGCAGCAATTAATGATGGGCTTGGACGCCATGTATGGTGTGATCCAATTGCTCAATCATTGTGCTGTTAATTTCCCCTATGGCCGGGTTTTGCCCGCTTTGCCATTTGTCGCAGAAATCCCCAGTGCACGTGCCGCACAAGAAACCTTGCTGGATAAAATGGTCAGTGAGTTTGCCGTAAATAATTCGTCTGACGATGAAGGAAACGAATCGGTGTTTCAAAATCGCGTACAAATGATACGTGAAATGCTGCAAACCTGAAATCAGTATTTTCAAACTTAAATTTTCGCCAGTTACAAACTGAAAATCATGTGCCCGACCAGATTCGATTTTGAACTGGTCGGGTTTTTGTTGCAATTCACCGATGTTTTTCATATCTGACTTAATGACTTTTTCTGCATAAAATTATTTTTACTATTATTTGTATAAACAAACGAAAATAAAACTGGTAGAATTAATAAAGAATATGAAAAGGTGGCGAATTTGCTTAGCTTGGGCAGATTTATCAGAAATATTTGGTGAAAGAATTTGAGTTTTTTCATGGAAAAAAAACGAGCTGCAGCTGCAGGGCCGGAAGCTGAGGTCCGGGCAAAAACGAAGCGGCACTATGGGTATGAGTTTTATCGGAATAATTTCCGACGTATGACGGTGCTGGCAATGGGTTTGGTAATTCTGGATGTCGTCATCGTGTTAGCGATGGTCGCTGTGTTTCGCACTCAACCCGAGCAAGAACTGTATGCCACCACACGAAATGGCTTGTTGGTGCATCTGCGTCAGTTTGAAAGCGTTCCGCAAATTCAAGCCTTTCAAAAAGCTAAAGCGGCGAAGACTAGCGCTGCAAACCAGTGATATCAGTGAGAGGATCCAGATGCCAGGCTTACTAGCAACTAAAAAATCTTCAGCACAAGCCGACTCGGTAAGGCAAGCTGAAATGAGTCAATCGTCAGGCAAAGACGAGGTGATTTCTTTAAATATCGGCCAGCCAGAATTAAGTATGGCGCGCGCTGACTTTTATCTCGATCGCTATCGCTTTATTCAAAAAGTGGTTGCTGGATTGCTGGTGCTGACGCTGTTACTGTCCTATGCGCTGTATGACGTGTATAGCAATCCACCTAAGCCTAAGTATATCGCGGCAGAAAACGATGGTCGGATTATCGAATTGCGACCTATCAGCCGTCCTACCATTTCTAAGAATGCATTGCTGACCTGGACGGCAGAAGCCGTGACGTCCATTTTTACCTACGACTATGTGAATTATCGTAAGCAGTTTCAGGCCAACGTTGATTACTTCAGCGGCGATGGCTGGCAAGCATATATGGAACAGCTAGATAAATCGGGTACTTTGCAAACGGTCAAAGAGAAGTCGATGCTGGTTTCGGCGGTAGTGGGAGGGAGTCCTGTAGTGACCGGCGAGGGGCAAATCAGCGGCGTTTACATGTGGAAAGTGGAAATGCCAATTGATGTAACTTACACCCCATTCGGGCAAAGTCCTATCCGACAAAAATTGGTTATAAAACTTAATTTGCGAGCTATTTCACCACTTGAAAATCCACGAGGCGTTGTGATTGATAGTTTCAGTACTTTTGAACGTTGATGTGGGCGGGTAAATGAAGACCATGAATAAGTGTAATCAATTTTGTTGCTCTTTGCTGTTAAGCCTGTTGGCGCAAGTTGCGATGGCGCAGCAATCTGCGTCTGGGCTTGCAAATTCCGCCAAAAATCGGGCGGCCACGAATGAAATGGCGTTGCCCAGCGCAGTGCCTGAAGCGCAACCGTCTGCGGCACGCTTTGCCGCAGCCGAAATGAACGCCCGTTACAGTGACCCTGCAATGTTGCCTGCACCTGATGGCTATGCCAAGCCGCGCAGCAAATTGAAGATGCCGCAATTCAAGGATCCTAAAGAGCAGGCTTTGGATGAGCTGATTGATGAAACCGTGACTTTTTCACGAGATGACATAAATCGTTACTACAATCGGATTGACGATTTTAAGCGTTCTGTACGCTCGGTTGATGGGCAGTTGCATAAGGCGGTTATTTCTTCAGTCATCGTTAACTTGCAACCGGGTTCTGTGATTCCGGTGATGCGGTTAAATGTAAATGAAAATTCTTCTTTGCTCTTCACGGATTCGACAGGCAACCCCTGGCCTGTCGTTAAATTTGCTGCTCCATCAAAAAACATGTTTGTGGTGGATTTTCATGCAAATAATAACCCACATGAAATTGCTATCGAACCCGTTAAAGACTACGCCTACGGCAATCTGAAAGTTTTTTTATCCGGCTTGAATACCCCAATCTTTATACGATTAGTGACGGGCCAAAAAGAAACCGATGTCAGGCTCGATGCACGTATGCCAGTTCGCGGCCCGAATGCCGCAGCGCAAATTGAAAAGCAAATGGCACCCGAAGCTTCGAGCACTATGTTTTCTATGCTGAATGGCGTAGTTCCGGATAAAGCTCAGGAATTAAAGGTCGATGGTGCTGATGCACGAGCCTGGATGCTGGAAGGCAAAATGTATTTGCGTCTGACAAACAAAACGACAGTCCGTTCACCATCGTGGACAGGAACGATGTCGTCGATAGATGGCACCAGTGTATATGAATTGCCAGCGCGTACGCCGATAATCTATGCGGCGCAAGACGGCAAGAGTGTAGAACTTAGAGTATCGGGGTTTTAAATGAGCAAATCTAAATCCGGTGGCTTCGCCTTTCTTGCTAATCCCAAATCACGCATCATCGTCATGGCGGTTGGTGTGGTGTTTGTCGGTGGCGTAGCCTTTGCGGTGAATGGCGTATTAAAAAAGAATGCCCTAGGTAAAGAGCACACTGAGTCGACAAGTACCGCTGCTTTACCAGCTGACGCCAATCAAAAAACGGTTATTGACCCCAATAAGGTGGATAACAAGCAATCAGAATTACGCAAAGCTGCCAATGATGAAGCAGCGAAAAAGGCTGATTCAAATGGGCAGACCTTTATTGCGACCATGCGTCCTGAAGTCGAGGCGCCTAAACAAGGTATGACGAATGATGGTGGTGCTTATTTGCCTCGACAATCTGAACCTGCCGCTTTCAACCGTCGCGCGCCAGTATCTGAAATCACTGAACAAGAAATTCGCGAAGCCGAAGCCGCGCATCGCCGGCAAGTGGATGATTTCAAACGTAGAATGACGGCAGATAAATCGGCAATACATGAAGCCTGGGATCCAAACACCCGGGTTTTCTATAGCGGCTATGTTGAAGATTTAAGCGGCCAAAATCAAAAGCCTGAAAAAGACGCCACTACGCCAGTAAAGCAAGCAAGTGAGACTAAAAAAAGAGCTGAGGTATTTGCCAAGGCTGGCGAGTTATTCTATGGCGTGATAGACATAGGGTTGAATACCGATGAACCTAGTGCAGTTACCGCCTATATATTGAATGGGCCATTTAAAGGCGGCAAGTTACTCGGCGCATTAGCGGGGCAAACTGCGCCTTACTCGGAAAAAGCAGTGATACAGTTCACGTCGTTGAATCATCCAAAGTTTGAACGATCAATTCCAGTGCGGATTTTTGCTGTTGATCGGGAAACCCGTCGTGCCGCCGTAGCTGATAGTGTTGACAGGCATTTACTGGCCAAGTTTGGTTTAGCAGCGGCGGTCGATTTTGCTCAGGGCTACGCAGAAGGGAAGGCACAAAGTTCCTCCACCGTTGTATACGGGCAAAATGGCGCGCCAACCGTAGTAACGCAAAATGAATTGACGAATAAGCAGCTCATAGCTCGCGGTGCGGCAAAGACCATGGGACGTGTCGCGAACACTCTGGCGCCCTACACTAATCGACCAAATACACTGGAAGTGTATTCGCAGACAGAAGTCGGCTTACTGGTTGCGTCCGATATTGTTTATACCGAGGGCATGTCCACGGACAATCAAGCCGCGGCTGGTGTGGTCCAGCCACCAGCTACGCCGCGTACTACCACGCCGGTTACGAATTATCCAAGCGCCCCGGCAGTTGGTATGCCCTACGGTCAGATGCCCTATCCCGCGCAGAATGGTTATGGTGCGCCTAACATCTATCCTGGGCAAACTAACTATGGAGCTCAGGGTATTTACGCGCCGCAAGGTGGCGTCTATGGTCAGGGCGGGCAGCGTTGGTAGCCGGTATCAATAAGCGATTGAAAAGCAAAGTGCATCGATTCGAAAGGATGAGGGATCATGAATGACTGGGATAATCTTGCTGATGCGGGAGATAAGAGCCAAGGCAGCGAGTTCGCGACTGCGACAAAGCAAGATGCCAAAGTAATGGAACATACTGCTGCGAAAAACAATAATAAAACCATGTACCTCGCCATGGGCGGATTGATGTTATTCGTGATGGGGGTGTTTGGTTATACTAAGTACGCGGAATTCCAGCATATTCAAAATGCTGAACAAAAAGAGCGTCAGCAACTCGCTAAGAAGTCGTCTGAAGAAGAGGTTAAGGAAAAGGCTAAGAAAGAGCCGGAAACCAACAAGCCTGCTCAGGCAAATACTCAGGCAGAAGCAGCTGAGGGGCAAATGAAGACAGCTCAGCAACAGGCTGCCAGCGACGAATTAAATGCCTTGAGTCAACTTAAGTCGAAAAATGGTGAAGGTCAGTCTGCCCAGACGCAAGCGATGGCCACCACAGTGGCGCTAAATCAGGCGCCCGTGGTTGCCAAACCTGTTGCTAATGTTCAGCCTGAACAATTACCTCAGACACAGTCAGCCGCAGGCAATTTGGCCGATGCACAAAAACGCGATAACTACATTCGCTTGTTGGAAGCCAGAGTGAATGAACTAGGTATCAGCAAAATGCGTCTTGAGGCAGAGATATGTAAATACGAACCTGGCCGTAATTTTTGTGGGGCCTCTGCCAAGAGTGCGGCTTTGGCGACGACAGCCAAAACCTCGCCCCAGATTACAAACAAGCCCATTCAAACTCAGAGCGATCCGACAGGCCGGGTGATGTTATTCGACACCAATCAAGCCAGCGTTCGCCGTACAGAAAATGGTCAGCCTGGGTCACGTATGAGTTCGACGACAAGTCATCTCGCCAGTCAGGAATCTCAATTGCCAGGATTGACGATACTGCGCGACAGGGTGTTGTATCGCGATCGAGATGGTATGACGCAGGAAGTCGAGTTGGGTGGTCAGATAACAGGCTTAGGGAAGCTCGAGCGGATTGATTTTGAGAATAAATCATTTCAGGCTGGTGGCCGCAACTACAACTAAATGTAAGCAGGAGGAAAGTGATGCCATCGTCACGAATTCGCGTCCTTACCGGACTGTTCATCGCCAGCTTAGCTTTGCCAGCGATGGCAGAAGGTCCGACAGCAATGACTATGTTGCTGAAGTTTGGCGAAAGTATTCCGGGATTATGGAACTTTGCGCAAGCGGCCAGCTTCATCGTTGCCATGTTTTTGTTTGGATTGTCGCTGTTTAAATTAAAGCGGATAGGCGAACGAAAATCAGATGAGGGAGCAATGTCGGTGGCAATGACGTTGCTGGCCGCCACAGGCTTGTTTTATCTATCGTCATCGCTGGACACATTTTTAGTATCCGCTTTTGGAACCAGCACCATTATGACTTATTCCTCCTCCAGCATATTAGGTAGTGAGGGGATTAAAGCTGCACGTGTCGTTATCGGTTTTGTGAATCTGATTGGCTTGATTGCTTTTGCACGAGGCTGGTACGCATTGAAATTATTGAGTTCAGGCCGTGGTCAGCGTGAAGATACCGCCAAGCGTGCGATCGTGTTGCTGGTTGGCGGTACGTTTTGCCTGAATATCGTCGCGCTCTCCGAAATTTTGCAGAATACTTTGGGTATAAGCAACATCATTAAGTAAATGTAACAAGCTTAAATTAAAACGCCTTATTTATTACTTTTATTTGTATAAATACTTGTGCTACATTTTGGGCTAAGGTATTCTTAGCCTTGTTCTTAAGGGACTTTGTGGCAACTATTTCTAAAACTTAGGAGTATTTTCATGGGAAAAATGAGTAGCAGTGTGAAACGCAAAGCGGGTCTGGTTCTTGGTGTGGCTTCCGGTATCGCCGTAGCCATGATTCCTGAATTGGCGTACGCGGATACAAAAACTATCGGTGACGTTGCAATGCAAGCTTCGAAAAGTATTAATGGCGTTCAAGTCATGATACAAGGCGCTTGCTATATGGCGGGTGTCGCATTGGCAGGTGGTTCGATGTTTAAATTCAAGGCACATAAAGACAATCCACAACAAACTGCACTCTCGGTGCCTATCGTCATGCTGGCGGTTGCTGCAGGTCTGTTGTACTTACCATCGCTGATGTCGACCGCCGGTCAATCGTTGTGGGGTGGTGACCAAAAAAGTGAAAAGGTTTCTTACCAATACAGTAGCTACGGTAGTTAATTACTGCACTCTGCGATCAGTCTGGTTTGAGACATGACTGTTAGCCTGCCTTCAGCATGACCGGATTGGTCGAGTAAGTTAGCGGTGCAGAGCTAGCGAAACATTGGTCAAATCGAAAAGACCTCGCCGAGCAGATCTGCGAGGTTTTTTTATGCAAAGCTGCTGCCTGCCCAGATGATGGGCTGAGAAGATACACACAAATCATTGCCATTTGCGGTAATACCAGGATTTCTTGATGTACATGAATCGGAGTAAATATGTCGGTAGTTAATTCTGTTCTTGAAGGTGTTGACGAGTTAGTCTATTGGGCTGGGTCTATGTTTCGCAGCGCCGCTTCGGTTTACTGTGAATTGGAAACAACTGATGATGAAAGCACCCTGGTCGCCAAGGATGGATCGCTGATCAGCTTTATTCGTGTCGATGGCGCACGTTTTTTAGTCGGTGTAGAAGAGTTTGCAAATATACACAGATCCCTGATGCAAGGCATAGAAGCCTTCTTTGGTACCGCGGGCCACCATATGCAGATTGTGTTTGGTTGCGATAAAGAATTCGTTAAACGTGATATTAGTTACGCACTCGATGGTTCGCGCGAAACCGCCAGAAACTTGCAAATGGATGTACAAGACATGTTCGATGCCAAAGTGGCACACATGTCGCAATACACCTCGCATGAGGAATGCTATCTGGTTTTGTGGACACACGGAACCTCGATGACGAAAGCCGAAGCATCTACCGCAAGTAGCGAGAAAATAGAGTTTAATAAAGAACATAAACTACCGGTCATGAAGCACAGTCAGTACTTGTTTGCGGCGATTCGTGAACTACGTGACCGCCATAATTCATTCAAGCGTTCAGTCAAACTGGAACTGGAAACTGCAGGGCTGGATTGCGAGTTGCTCGACGCACACAGCGCATTGCGTGTAGCCCGCATGTCTTACGATGCGGATTACACCGATGAACTTTGGAAGCCCCGGTTACTGGGTGATAAAATTTCACCAAGAGCTTTTGAAAATCCCCATCCTCGTGATGTATCGGATATTTTGTATCCACGCATCGAGCATCAGATCATGCCGCGTGACGCAGAGGAAGTGAATGGAAAATGGCTACGCATCGGTGACCGCATCATAGCCCCAGTGCATGTTTACTTATTCCCCAAAGATATCAGCACGTTTCAGCGCTTGTTTGCACGCCTGCGGGAAGCGGATTTGCCATGGCGCTATTCGATGATGATGGAGGGCGGTGGTGTGCGCGGATTTGGCATGAAGTCACTAATTGCTGCGCTGATTTCCTTTGCGTCATCGAACAATAAGCTGGTTAACAACGCGGTTCAGGCACTGCAAAATTATCAGGATATGGAGGGGGGCACGGTCGTCAAAGTATCGATGTCATTTGCGACCTGGGCGCCTGTGGGTGAGGAAAAATTACTGCGTAGTCGTGAGCAGCGCCTGGCTCGTGCCATAGAGGGTTGGGGAGGCGTGGAAGTCTTTGATAAAAGTGGCGACCCGTTTGAAGGGGTTGCATCAACGCTGATCGGTTTCTCGACTAAAAATATGGGGACGCCAGCGGTCGCTCCATTGCCTGATATCGTCTATATGATGCCTTTGCAGCGCCCTGCCTCTTCGTGGAAAGAGGGGGCAGTATTATTCCGTTCGCCGGATGGCAAACTCTGGCCGTATCAACCCGGATCGAGTAAACAAACGACCTGGATCGACATTATTTTCGCGAAACCTGGTTCGGGTAAGTCGGTATTATCCAATATGCTGAACTGGGCCATCTGTGTCATGCCGGGATTGAAGCGTTTGCCGCGCATTTCAGTGATTGATATTGGTCCATCATCGAGTGGTTTGATTTCTCTGGTCAAAGATGCTTTACCTCCTAATCTCAAGCATCTGGCTAATTACTTCCGCTTGCGTATGACCCCGGAATACGCGGTCAATCCCTTTGATACGCAATTAGGTTTTCATTATCCGACACCACAAGAACGTGCATTTTTGGTGAATTTACTGACTTTGCTGACTATGCCTATGGGTAAAACCGAACCTTATGACGGTATGCCAGATATTTGCGGTATGGTGGTTGATGAAGCGTACCGTTTGTATTCACCGGAAAAAAGTCCAAAGCGCTATTCTGAGCATCAGGATGAAAAAGTGGACGAGGCGATCAGATCCTTAGGCTTACATACAGACGGGATAACTACCTGGTGGGATATCACGGATGAGTTATTTAAGCATGGCATGGTGCATGAAGCGATTTTGGCGCAGCGTTTTGCAGTACCAAATATGAATGACCTAACCGCCGTGGTGCAAGATCAGTCTTTCCGCGATGTGTATACCAAGCCCAAGACCGCAACTTCGGAAACCATAGTTGATGCGTTTTCCCGCATGATACAGTCAGTGTTGCGCGAGTACCCAGTGTTGACATCAACTACGCGCTTCGATATCGGTGACGCCAGGATAGTCGCAATCGATTTGGATGAGGTGGCAAAATCCGGTGGTGCAGCGGCGGATCGTCGTACCGGAATTATGTATATGTTAGGTCAGTTTATTGGCACACGAAATTTCTTTTTCAATGAAGAAAACCTCAAGGAATGTCGTGCACTGTATAAGGCTTACCATAAGGGACGTGTTGACGAAATCAAAGAAGATCCTAAGCGCGTTGTGTTCGATGAATTTCACCGCACCGAGAATTCCCCCGTGGTGCGTGATCAGGTTCTGGTGTATATGCGTGAGGGGCGAAAATGGGGGGTGCAAGTGTGTTTGCTGTCCCAATCCATGAATGACTTTGACAAAGAGATGGTGGAGTTCGCTACCTCAATCTTTGTGCTGGATGGTGGTGACGCGGCACAGGTTAAGGAAATCGGGGATCGCTTCGGTTTATCCAAAACGGCGCGTCATGCACTTGAATCAGGACGTGTGCATCCGCCGCGTTCAGGCGGTTCGACCTTTCTGGCGATTTTCTCTACTAAGAAACACAGAAATGAACAATTACTGACAAATACAGTTGGCCCTATGGAGTTGTGGGCATTTTCGACCACGCGTAAAGACACTATCTTACGGGATCGTTTGTATAGAGCGATTGGTTCGGCCAAAGCGCGTCGCGTACTTGCTGAAAATTACCCGGATGGCTCGGCCATGGATGAAATCGAACGTCGAGAGTTAGCACGCAAGTCCGCCACAGGCATGATAGGTGAAGATGATGACACCAATATCATTGAAGCGATGGCAGAAGAACTGCTGGCTTACTCCCATAAAAAAGATCACGATGAAAAGAAGCGCGCAGCGGCATTGGCCTGATGACGAGCGTCTGCGGGCGATACGGACAGAGCGCTATTTCTGCTAAATCACGCTGATAACCGTGTGGAAACTGACACGCTTATCAGCGAAAAAGCTCTCCTGGATGAACGGAAACCTGTAGCCAGACTTCTATAATTTTGGCTACGCATTGTTACGTCTGTATCAAAACAAAATCTGGCGACGATAGATTTGTCGCAAGAATTTGTTGGTTTTTTTTGCTACGACAAGGCATGGAATTTAGCTATTTTCAGCAAAATTTTATGCTATTATTTGCTTAAATAAATTTGACTATTGTTTGTATAAAAATTGAATTCGGGCGTGAAAATTGCAAGTCTGAACGCGCCGGTATTCCAGGTACTTAATCGTGTAACTCAGAGACTTTTCCCATGAAACAAATTAAATTTGTTGCTGGCACTATGTTTATCGCCACTTCCCTGATGGCTTGTCAAAGCAGGTTGCCGGTTAATACCGAAGAGACCAAGACAGGTTTGTCAGAAACACTTAGCTTGCAACGCCAATTGTTATCCACTGCCGACGCGATACAGCGCAATACGCAATTGCTCGCCGAGGCCAGTAATACTCGCGCCGCGGTAGAAAAAGCACAGCTAACTCAGGCGCAACAATTGAAAATGGATAAGTCGGCCAATACCAAGGAGCCCTATGGTATGACAGACAAAATCAGCTTTACCTGGGAAGCTGGCCCTATTCAGGAAGTGGCGCGGCAAATGGCGATACGTGCAGGTTATGAATACATGAAACCTGAAGGTAACTTGCCTGCTATTCCAGTGATGGTGAAAATCAATGCGCGCGAACAATCTATCGCTTCCATCTTGCGTGATGCAGGGTTGCAGGCTGGTACGCGCGCAGACATTGTGGTCGACGAGGCGCGACGCCGCGTGTTGGTACGCTTCTTCGATTAAGACTAAGGCTTGATTGATATGCTAAATGTATTCCAAACTTCCCTGGCCGCGTTATTGCTTGCACTAACTGTGACGACCTATGCGAGCGACTACGATCATTTAGTCGTCAAAGAAAACACGCAAAAACAAAACCTGGCGGATGTGAATCGGGCTCCGGCACTGAGCGATTTTTCGTCGGAAAATATAGCCAAGGCCAAACGTAGTGCAGATGATCCGTTTAACGATGCAGCCTTTGGCGACTTGCGGATCGCGGCAGTCAAAGAAGCGGCCTACAGTCTGGGTATGCGGAATGGTTTAGTGGCACGCTCCTTACTCATCAAAACCTATTTATATCAGCAACGTTCTGAGCTTGACAGGATATTTAATTTTTCGCCCTTGATGTTGAATTGCGGCAAAGAAGAAGTCGATCGTTATACGCAAAAGCTAATCGGTGAGAGACCCAACGAAAATTGTCTGATGCAACCGCCAGTAATCTTAGGCGCACAAAATCTATTGAATGACAAAGATGGGCAAGGTGAAGTTTTACGTTACGCAAAAACCAGTTTTCGTATTAAGAAGCAAGCCCGTCTAATTACCACGACGCCAATTTGGGAAAATTATCTGATATTTGACGCCGGCACGCCTGGTAATGATGTGCACCCTGCGCTTTATCCTAAAAACGATGCCGAACGTCGCGCCTGGGATCAGGCTTTGGCTGACGGCTGGCTGAAAGGCATAGAGCAGGCGAATGCGATATACCGACAGAATCTGGCTATGCTAAATGAAGATTTTTCTGGCATGCAGCGTTATCAATATCTATTACTGCAAAACCTGGTGACTAAGCCATTTGTCTCAAGAAATCGTTTGGGAATAACGGGTGATGGTAAGTCGGCTATCTCTATCGACGATGTGACTTTGACGATTACAGAGCGGCCTGAATTTAATTTAAATTCCAGCGAATGGATGTTGTTCCCAAGTTTCTGAAATCGAGTTAATTATGTCTGCTCTGGTACAAGCTATCTCAATCGCTCAACAAAATCAGAAGAGCCCGGTACATTCCATAGACCGCGAAGCGGTTGAGGCACGATATGCATTTAAAGATGTGCCGCATACTTTTGAGCAGCATTCCTTTCGACGCTTATTGCAACATTGCCTCGATATTGGTGTTTCCGACATTTACTTGAAAACTGGCGATCCAGTCAAAGTGCGTGTAGGTAAGCCGATTTTCAAGCTGACTAAACGCAGTCTGGAAACCAGTGAACTCAACGCTATCGTGACCGAGGTGTACGGAACAAATGGCCCGTCTAAGTTAGGTGGTGGTGAAGCAATTGATTACGCCTACGAGTTAAAGCTGGAAGGCAAACGGGGCGTGTCGGTCCGTTTTCGTATGAATGCGACAGGATGTCTCTCGCCTTCTGGACCAGGGGTCGAGATTGTTATGCGGCCACTACAAGAGAATCCACCGGAAATTTCAGCAATGAAATTACCCTCAGATTTGATGGAGCAGTTATTTCCCGAGATTGGCCTGGTTTTGGTAACAGGCGAGACGGGTTCAGGAAAGACCACCTTATTGGCGGCCATAATTCGTCACATACTCGAACAGCCTGAATCAAACAAGCGAATTCTCACCGGTGAAGATCCAATTGAATTTGTTTTTGATAAATGCAAGCGTTATTCCTCGATGGTGGCGCAGCATGAAATTGGTCGTCACCTGAAGTCGTTTTCTGAGTTTATTCGCAATGCAGTTCGACGCGACCCTAACATCCTGATGGTCGGGGAGATGCGTGACCATGAAACGATTAACGCTGGTATTCAGGCCGCACAAGTTGGTAAAGCGGTCTATTCGACTTTGCATACCAATTCGGTGGGGCAAACCTGGAAACGTATGGTTAACGTTTTTCCTCACGAAGAGCGGGTTTCAAAAATGGTCGATTTGATCGATACCACCAAAGTTATTCTGACTCAGCGTCTGGTTGCATCAACTGAGAAAAATGATGATGGTAACTACAAACGTATTGCCTTACGTGAATTTCTGGTATTCGACGATGAAGTGAAAACGCGCTTAATTGAACAAGTTGGAGCCGACGTGAATATGCTGCCGTTTTTAACGCATTCCATAGTTCAGGAACGCGGGCAATTGCTGGTTGACGAAGCACGCCGCTATTACCAGCAAGGGATGATTTCTGAGATTGAGTATAAAAAATACGAAGTCAGTGCAAGTCAGGCAGCGCGTATGCTGGGTGGTGAAACAAAATAAGGTGAGCTTATGGCAAACAATATCGATGATGGCACCTCCAAGGTCATTTGGCGTGATACAGCGAGGGAATTGCGTTTCCTTGGGATAAATTACGTGGCGGTGTTTCCTCTGGTTTTCTGGATGTTACACGCGAATATGTTCACGTTTGTTACGGCAATAGTTGTGATTGTCGTGCTCGCAATTTTAGAGCGGTTTAAATACTCACCGGCGGTAGTATTTCGTCTGGTGCGTTGCTTTATTGGTGGAAAAATCAGGTATTCAAAAAACTGGAATGAAATGAAGCGATATCACCGCTGATAGTCCAGACTACTTTGATGCAAAGTTTCAGAGTTATACCAAGTTGTATTGTGGCGTTTATTAAAGTGCCGATTTTAATGAATATAAATTCTTTCGTCTTTGTGCGAGCGGAGTCATGGTAATGATATTTCAACGTTGCTTACTGAGTCAGATGGTTATGGGCACCTTTGCCACGGCAATTTTTGTCGCCGCACCAAGTAGCTATGCTGGATTTGAGATTGTAGGAAATACGAACACCCCGTATGTCTACCAGTTATCGGGGGCTCCGCGCAAAGTGGTTGATGTGCGCGAAGAACGCATTATTGGCGCCACCGCAAATACCGTGCACCGTGGGCAAGTCGATATGGAGCTGGTGATGATTCCGGTTGCCGCAAATAAAGGCGTTGATATGTTAACGGCGTTACGCGGTATTGTTCCAGAGAGTCAGGGTTGGCGAGTGTTTGCCTTAAGAGGGGTAAATACCAGAGCCAAGGTGGAATGGAATAGTGCGACTAACTGGCTAAGCGCCTTAGATAGCTTGATGCTCAGACATAAGTTGATTGCTGAGATTAATTGGGGTAATCGGGAAATCACGCTGGCTCCTTTTAGCAATAAACTGTATGCTGCCCAGTTACGGAATCAAAGCAAACAGCAAGGGATAATTCGCCAGGTAATTGTTCGTCAGCAATACGAGACACCCGAGCCATTATTATCATTGCGTTTGCAACCTGCACAGGCTGCCCATACTGAAGCCAGATCTGTCGCTGTGAATAGTATTGACGTGCCAGTTCGAGCCTTGGCTGAGGTTGCGGAAAGACCTGCTGCAAGCCTGCAAGCGACTGCGGTCTCACAAGACAGCATAGAACAACTGGTTAATCAGCGTGTAGAACAGGCGACCCGTGAAAAGCTGGCGCAACTGCAAGCATTAGAGGCGCAATACAGAGAGAAACTTGAACAGTTAAATCGTCAGGCTAACCAAATCAAAGAAACTCAGCGCGAAGGAAAACTGAAATCGTCGGTGCCGGGGAAATCAACGATTTCTTTACCCAGCCAAAGTGACAAGCTTGGCGCAGATAAAATGGAGCAACCCATGAAATCAGATTTGCGCTACACGTCGGAACAGCAAGCAACAAATTTTATGCGCACTGATTTGCGCCACGAGGTTTTTGATGAAGAGCTGGCACCAGAAACTGCCGGCTTGACCGAGCTACCCAAAAATGCGGACGCAGCCGGAGTCGCTGCTGCGCCTGCAACGCTGAATGCGGTTGTACAATTGAATATGCCCTTGCAGACTGGCATGGAAATTCAACAGGCACCACGCACGAAATGGGAAGTCAGTCCACAAGATAAAACACTGAAAAATGCGATGATGCGTATGGCAGCGAGAAATGGCTATTCATTATCTTACCAGACTCAGGATCAGGAAATTCAGGCGCCTGGGACATATTATGGCACTTTCGATGAAGCTTTACGGGAATTGGAGTTGGCAAGTGGTAAGCGTATTCGCACTATTGAATCGAAATTGCTGGGCCGCTTAATTATCGTCACTGATTAATTACGAGTTTACGAATGAGAAAAGGCACTTTAACAAAGTGCCTTTTTTTTACAATGCTGCGCGGTGCGCAAAATTATGCCAGAGTCGGTTTCTTGAGTTGTTAAGTTGCGCGCTTTGCGCTTGAATATCGCGGACTAAACTCACTATCTTTTTTGTATCTGTGATGGCGATCGCTTGTTTTTTCATGGTGGTAACTAATTGCAGTGACTCCATCGTGTCAAAAACGAGTTGGTTTTTTACTAGTATCGTCAGGATTTCACGAGCAAAATCGTCTTGCCAAATCTCGTGAGCGTAGCCTAAACGCTCGACCAGATCGAGACTCTTCCGATCCAACGCTTCCTCTGGCCCCGCACTTAAATGCTTAATAAAGCGCAGATCCTGGTTCAGCCCATCCGATATTGCGAAGACTATCTGTTCAACCTCATTTATACGAGCAAGGTAGTAACATGCATTTTCAATTTCCATATTATGCTCCACTAAAATTTTGGCGATGTGCTTGGCCAGGCTCGACATTCGCCGCTTTCTCCGTGTGGCAGGCAATTAATAGCGGTAAGGCTGATAAATTCAGTTGTTGAATCGCTGTTTGCCATTCTGCTCTGACCGTGACTCTGGAAATATCAACGCTGAGATTTTTCGCTAACTGTTGACTCATTTCATGAAAGTTAGCCCATTCTTTTTGCAATAATTTCGAGTCAGAGTTGAGTACCGATTCCGCATTTAATTGCTTACTTTCCAATCCAGCCAATTTCGCTGCTATATCTATACGTGTAGCCAGGGTATTGAGATTGCTGATTTGTTTTTGTGCGTCGAATAAATTACAACTGGCTAAGGCGTTGCGGTAACTGCGATCAAAGTTCAATGGATCGCAGGCCTGATCTGCATGTGGAAAGAGTTGAGTCGTACCTGCCTGGACAGCCGTGCTCAATAAGTCAAGTTCGTTGCCCGCCTCAGTTTGTGGCTCCTTACTTTTCAAAGAATTTTGTATCAAAAGTTTGGACATATCAGGTTGTGCCAGAGCCCTGATCGCATCGCGACGATAACAACCATAAGTCTGTTCTGAATTCTGACTTTGTGCCAGACGCTGCAGCAAATTTATGTAGCTCAATTTAACCTCTCGTGAAATTCTGTTCTTGGCATGGTGCTTGTTGGTCAAGCCAGTTATCTATTTGAGTTTCATACAGGGCGAGTAACTGCTCTTTTGCCACGACCTTAGTAATCCAGGCAGCGGGAAATGCTAACCAGATGCCAGCGATTTTGAACAGACTCAGGCAGTGCAAGTCAATATATCGATTTCCGGATTTGTTCAGTCGAAGCGCATAAATCTGGTTAATTTGCTGGCTTACATGCTTATCCATTCCACCGCCTAAAAAATAGGCTTTGCCAAGCAAAGTCAGTAATATCAATAAATACAAGCAGGCTAAAAGTTCGCTACGATAAGGAAGATGCGGCACGCTGGATAATAAAACGGGACTGACGATGAACAAGCCTATCCCCAGGCGATAGCCAGTGAATAGCAAGGTGATTTTTAGAGCTTGCTGCATTAAATCCTCCAATGCACGGCGATACTCCAGACGATTAATGTAAGGAGCAGACTAATAATCAAAGGAGTGGTTTTCAAGCTACCGGCGAGTGCGGAACTTTGATTTGCTTGCGCTAAACCACTGCGATAACGCAAACTGGTGTGCGCGACCGCATAAAACCCCAACGGTAAGAGTAATAGAGAAGTACGTCCCAGATGTGCGGCCTGATCAATGACGTGGTAAATCAAGCTGCAAGCAAACAAACCAACGCTAAGGCAGAGCAAAACGGGTACCGATTTCGCATCGTATACACCACCTGATAATTGAAACTGAGTGGGCCCAGATGTTTGCAATTGCTGTTCAATGCTGCAACACAGGCGGATTACGCAAACGAGTAGTCCAACCGAATAAACCAGAATAATTTGTGTGGCGTAGAGCGGTAACATGGTATCTAGCGTACCGGCAACCAAAGGAAGTAAGTAGAGCAAAGGAAAACTTACGCTATCGATTAGCCAAAGCTTGCGCAAAAATAAGCCGTAGCTAATTGAAAAAAACAGCATACCCAGGATGTACCAACTACTATGCAAACCCTTGGTATACAAATTTGCTACCACGGCAGCTATCGTAAATAGCAGTGCCGCGCAAAGACTCAGTATTTTCCAGTCGAACTGCTTGGCTAATGCAATTTCACCAGCACTTAATAATGGATATTTACGTTGAATACTGAGAGCGCTAATCATTAACTCAGACGCAATACCAGCCAACAAAAATGGCAAAAAGAAATAGAGTGAAATTAAGAGGTAGTTGGCGTCGAACAGTTTTCTTGCATAAAGAATTCCCGTCAAAGCAATTAAGCCGGGTAGCCAGTGCGGCCAACGGGCCAGTTTTAAATACATCATTTAATTCCTCAAATTACCTTATGTTTGCCTTTGCGCGCAGGTGCAAACTATCCGTTTTATTGTCATGGAATTTAGTTTAACTGAATATAAGTAAAAAATAAATTGATTTGTTCGCTGCTTTGTCGCACACTCCCGCATCTATATTAATTTGTCAGATCGGTAGAAAAATCCCGCTCTGACCTGTCTCCAAGGAAGAGTGTTTCGCCTATGCGTAGGGATTATGGTTTCCAAAAAAACTGGAAGTTAGTCGTGGGCTTTTTGCTCATGTTGAGCTTGTTCGCTTGTGGTGATGCTCAACGTGCCAAGGAAGCGATGCAGCTTGCACTAAAATCGCAGAGTGAAAATAAGCAAATAGTAGAATTTTTCATGTACACCTGCCCGCATTGCAAAGCAGTTGAACCTGCTATTAAAGATTGGCAGGCAAAACAAGCGCTGCTTTTTCAACACGGTATTTATTCGTTTGAACAAGTGCCAGCGGTCTTTTCAGCGAACTGGGCTAGGGACGCAAAAGTTGGTGAGCCCGAGGCGGCAATTTACTATACGTTTAAACGTATGGGGGTAGAACCACAATTACGTTTAAAGCTCTTTGAAGCGATACAGAATAAAAGTCTGGAAGCAGCAGAGCCGGAGTCGGTCAGTCGCTTCCTGAAGCTGGTTGGCGTCTCGCTGACTGAATTTCGCTCGACATACACGAGCGACTTAGTGCGCGCGGACGTAGCGCGCGCAGAGCAATTAACGCGACAGTACGCGGTATATGCGGTCCCAGCCTTCATCTTATTTAATCGAAATGTCCTGATGCCTCAGGACTATTCTGATCACCAGGTTTTTCAAGCTTCGCTGATGGAACAAGTCAAATTACATTACCAAAGTAAATTGACGCCGACCGCTGCCAAGCTTACTCCAGGCATGTAGATGAATCCTTAAATTATAGTCTGCTCTTATTCCTCATCTTCTGGGCTGGGGTGAGGGAAGGTTGAAGCAGTGATCTGCATGTTGGGAATTTGTGAGCTGGGTAAGGAATTTGAGACATGCAATGCCGCCGATGGTAAGGCGGCAATTACCTGGCCAAACTGTAAGCGATATCCGCGTTGCAAATAGCATAAGCGATATAAACTCATTTGCTTATTGTCGAGTCGTCCATCGGCATCGAGATCAAGGATGCTACCAGGCCTGACTTGTAAGTCCTTTAAGTCAGGAGATAAAAAATTGTCTGGAGCTGTCACCGTGGTTCTGAAGATAACAGGTCGGGAATTTGCTTTGTACTTCATATTAATTTCTAACCTTGAATGCAGAATTTAAACCGGGCGTTCACAGTTTTGTTGCCAGCGCTCATAAAATGTTTCGCCCTATGACGTAGTTAAATTTAGTATAGCACTTTTCAAATTATTACTTTTGTTTGTATAATTTAATTTGTAATAACAAGTTTCAAGATGAAAGTTATAACAAGAACAGGCTGGGAAACACTCTGACCGATCAGAGCAGTTTTTTTATTTCTTTTGCGCAGACCCCCATAGCAAAGAAAGGGATGCTGAATGTGGCGACACAAACTCGATATGGTTGCGGCTCTCGCTACTGAGAGTGCGTTGGCTGCATTAAATGATGCTGAAAAAGTCTTGAGTTATGAGTCGATGAACTCGCAGGCCTTGGTGAAATCAGGCTTAGCGTATGCAATTGACATGATGCGCATAGCCGGATTTGTTGCGCCCGTCGTCTTCGCCCGGGAATTGCAGCTCGCGCTGGCTTTGCCAGAATTGGATGAAGTTAATTATCGTTGCTTGTCGCGTTCATTTCGTGTTGTTATTGATTACTTGCGGGTTGCCTTGAATTCAGGGGTAGCGCCAAGTCTGTATTTGTATCAGGAAGCGATTTGGCTTTCTGATATTACTCAAAATTTACCGCCACCTTGTGGTAGTTTTTTTGCTCCCATCTTATTTTGGCAAGCCAATGAAGGGTTGGCGGGGGCTATTGATGTGACAGCGGGACTGTCGCGCCAGCTATATCAATCGGCTCTGCTGGCATTTCTACGCGATCAGAATAAGCTAGGATTGGTACAGATTGCGGATCAGCTAAATCAAATTGCACAAGCAATCAAACCAGGTAGTAGCAAGACGTCTTACCATGTGTGTGCAGTGTTTTTGAAGGTGGTCAGTGGTAAGGCAGAACCCTTGAGTCAGGATGAGAACTTGTTGTTCTCTTTGCTTGACAGTGTCTTTTTTAAACAAGTCAGTCATGGCCTGAAGCCAGAACCTGTGCTTATTTCTCGCTTGCTACATGTTATTGCAAAGTCGAGGATACGTTCAGCCATGGTTAATGACATGCAGGATGGTTTTAATCTGGATGGTTTATTGTATGGAAGTGCGCCACTTACGCAACTCAAAAAGTGCGCCTGAAAATTATTAAAAACAATCGGAGTTATTATGCCTTTACCCGCTCTGGCAGCCGTTGCTGTGCGTTACGTAGGAAGCAAATTAGTTGAACGTGGCATAGAAAAAGCAGTTGACACCGTTATGTCAGCTGCTCATGCTAAAGATGGCAGCTCACCCTTAGATAAAATCGGCAAACTGGATGTGCCATTAATGCCATCTGCAAAGCTGGTAAGTGCGGTCGCGGAACCAGCAATGAAGGCTTTACTAAGTCATGGAAAGTTTGCAATGAAATAAAGCAGTATTCAGCAGCGAATGACTTTTTGGCACGCTGATACCAGATGGGGGGCGTTTGCTGCCTGCACTCCAGTCTGATCAGCGTGGTTTAGGGCTGCTTGTGAGGTTGGCTGATTGGTCGAGTTTTTCTGCCACCAACTTGTATAACTCTGGCTCGACTTTGGCCCAGTTCTCCCCAGGTATTGCGGCACTGGCTGCAAATTCTTTATCTTGTTGCGACTGATACGGACCAATTACGCTGAATAATGATGGTGCGCTGGCATCTCTGCGTAAGGTGTAAAAATCGCCTTGACTGTCTTTATATGTGCGCTCTGCAAATTTTTCTTCGCCATCGCTGCCGTAACCAAAATCGATGACTTCGAGTTTGGCAGGCATTATGCCACTTTCAATTTGTCGCTGATGCAGGGATAAATTTTCTGACTGCTCGATAAAACTGACTTGAAAACTGCCGCCCAGCATAGCTCGTTTAGAAATTTCCGATAAGGCGTCGGTGATTTCAGACGCTGCATTGACGTTATCAAGCGCGACTTCGTGTATATCTACGCTAATCTGGCGCGCCTCACGTTCCGCATTAAATTCGGAATTTAAGCTCACGCTGACGTTGCCAAACTTTTCCAGGCGTTCGAGTTCAGCGCGGATTTTATTGTAGCGATCATAGATGTCGGTACTAATCAGGCAAGCGCCGCTAACAGAGAGTGCTAAGGCGGGTTTGACTTCGAGTATGCCCTTCTCGCGCAATACATTCGCAATCTCAATGTGCGCATGTTGGCGAATTTGCTCAGGGTCATCAAAATACAGTTTACCGGAAAGTATGCGATCTTCTTCGGATTCGACGTAATCGAAGATTCGTTCTAACTTATCGGGAGTAACAAATTCGACATCAACACCATTACGTCGAAGCACAGCATATACATCTTCTTCCGTAAAATTGATTGTTGAACCACTCATATTTGTCCTCTTGCTTTATTCAAGCAATTATTATTTTTTGCCCGCGAGATATTACGAAATTAAAGTAACAAAGTCAAACAATGACAGATCTGTTACATCTAATCAGGGCCTGCATAATTTGATGATTTTTAAATTTACATGTAAAGCTGACTATCCGTGTTTTTCCTGAATTAAGGAGCAGGATAATTGCTCGAATCTTTAACGCGTTGCGTTCAAGTTTACGTGCTAAGAAGCTGCTTAGTACGCAGGACAATTCTGTGACTACTTGGCGTTAAACCGATCCGATTTTTCCAGTCTAATCATAGACCAGACACGAGCATTGTCGGACATTTAGCAGCAAATGGAAGCAGGTGGTAACGGGTCTTACAATATATAACAGTGTGGTGTCAGAAAAGTGTCCTTAAAGTATCGAAATTGAGATTTTGTCAGCGCTAATATTGCAAAAAAATCCTGGCTCGAGATTGATTTTATCGGGCTTGTAATTCACCATGCAAATGTAGATGTCGACGTGTTCGATAATCTGTCTGGGGGGGCAGTCGGCTGGCACAATTGTCTGACAGTTCATTTCAGATTGCTTGTGGCGAAGAGTAGTAGCGTTGTGTTACCTAAGGACCAGGTATTAATTGTTGAGGAAAAGCGAAATTGAATTCAACTAAACCAGTAAAAGAAAAAATAAGCAAATCTGCGGGCCGGCGCAAAGTGGTCGCGAAAGAATCGCGAGATGAAGAAGACATTCCTGATTTGATGATAGTTGGCGTCAATATCGCCAAAAACAAAAGCTATTACCTGGCTCAGAAAGGTTTGATACAGCGTGTCGCGCATGGCGTATATATTCCAGTGGACCGTTTAGCGCAAGGCGCAGAGATATTGCAGCGTCATGCACTGCGATTGGCAATACTGCATTTTAAAAATGCGGTCGGCCTTGGTTATGCGAGCGCCTTTAATCTCGAAGCAATCGTGCCCGAAGTTGGGCCGCCACTGGTTTTTGTTATCGGTGATTATTCGTATGGCCTGGAGTTAGGGGAGGGTGAGCTAAAGTTAATGTTTGTGCAGTCGCTACATCCTGCGCATGAAATGACCAGAAATGGCGACGAATTCGAGTTTTACGAAGACAAAATTTGTAGTGATCCTATAGGTGAATTTGTTGTTAAAGTGCCCTGCCCAGAATTACTGATATTGCATAACTTTGAACGTGTAAAAGAATGGTCTGAAAAGAAAATCCCGACGCCACACTTGAAAAAATTTATTAACTGGTTAGTCGCAACGCGTTATGGCGGATCCTTGCCAGCTTTCTCAGTAGGATTCGCCGAGATTGCAATCAAATGTAACCGCCTTGAAGAGCACGATCATGCCTTGTTCGCTCTGCGTGAGGCGGGCCTGCTTCTATCCGAAAAGTATCTCCGCGAAAACGTTTGACTTTTGATTTTCATTCGCCTAAACTTTGCCTCATATATGGGGTGCTAACTACGTAATTTTCAAAAAATGCAGGATTTTTCCGCCTAAGTTTTAAGCTGGCTAAGACTAACTTGGCTGCCAGATCGTTGACTGGATTTGATTATTATGTGTCATCACCAGAGTGGTTTTTGACTATGCAGTCTGAACCACTTCCTGCCTGATTTACTCCTGTATCTGTACTGCGCAGCACAAGCAGCCTGAGGCTGCTTTTTTGTTGGTTTACCTGAATTGAAATTGATGCCGGAAAAAATGCAAACAGAGAAATGTGACGTTGGGGACTGCCAGGCTATCCTGAATCTGCAACAAGTGATGCCGATCTGTCTTGGGATAGTTCGGGACCTGAAGCTGAATTCAGACGCAGACTTGCTGGTGCCATTTCGGTTTGCAAATTGCATGCTGTTTTTATCTGGTCCGTTAACGCAGGTTGAGGTTGACGTCGCCGTCTCTGAACCGGTTTTTCTGGATTTGGCGATTAGGTCCGCGCATTTGAACTCGCGGTTCGTGATGAACCAAATGATACAGACAGCCGTTGAACTCTACGGCTCAGATGGCCAGCAAGAATACGCGATGTCCTTCTTGTTTCAGGATGGTTGCGGCTTAGTTAAGTCAGAGCAGAATAGGGCCTGTGCCGTAAATTTAATCGAGCGCCTGCCGATTGAGCTTGACTACCACATTCGATTTGCGACTGAGAAGGGTTAGAAGTGAAATTACATTCAATTGTTAGCCTGCTTTTTTTGGTGACGCTGGGTGCCTGTGCCACCCGCCAGGTCTATGTCGGGCAAACTGAGCATATACCGGACAATAATTTTCAGGGGATAGTCGCAAAAACCGTCAGGGAACCAGCCTTGTTTATCCGTGAACTCAAGCTAAACCCTATCCCCGTTTCCGAGTCGGCCAAAGTCGAACCGGTCACACTGAACTACGTTTGGTTTTACGAACGCAATCAAACCCTGGGGCAACACTTAGATGCATGGGCTCATCGTTTTGGATACCGCTTTGATCGGGCTTTACCATTGAGCTCGGATCCTATGGTGAAATCAGATGCAACGTTTGTAGGGAATTTGTATGCGGCGATAGAAGATGTCAGTGCCCTGGCCGGACAAGGGCGGGCGAGCTTTTTACAAGTTCAGGGGAATAAGAAACTATATACCCAGGGTTTGATCATTACGCTGTCCGAGGAAAAACGTTACCTGCGACTTGAGCAAAGGTCAGTGTCCATCGAGCCATTGAATTCAACAGTCGGAACAGTGGGGCATAACGCCGGCCCGGCTACGCATGAGGCCCAACTTAACTAATCCATCATGGTATATCTGAGCGCTACATTATTTTTACTGGGTTTGGTGTTATTGGCGATACGCCTGTTTATGCCGCTGGTTAATCAGAATTGGATTAAACGCCGGGTTAACGAATTGTCGGTCAATGCTGCTGGTTTGTTGATATTCAGCTCTTGCATCGCAGTGGGCTACGCCGTTATGTTTTCTGTGCCTTCCAAGCCAATAACGTCGCTTGGTGATTTCGGGATGCAATCTGATGCGGTGAGCTTGGGCGGCGTTACACCTGCCGCATCGCCAGAGGTAAACAAGAATGATTATTTACTCCAGCCATCTGCTCGCCCATCAACAACACAGCAAGCCCCGGGCAATATAGCTTCAAATTCCATGACAGCAGGACTGGCATCGGTTTTCTCGGTCGCGCAAGCCAGTCAAATTTGTGAGGGCTTTTCAGACGTGGCGATGGGTGCATTATTTGCGGGCGCGCGTGGTGAGAGTTTTTCTGCTTATGAGCAGCGCTCCCGACAATTAGGTGAGAGAGCTTTACGGCTGCCCTTTGTTAGAGATGCAGGAACGAAAGCGATGCAACAAATCAATTCACTGTTTGCAACGCTGATCGAAGAGCAATACTACATTTCACCCAAAAATCGCTCAATACAATTGGGTTTGATTGCCAAGGTAGAACGTAAGATGGCGCTCGATGCGATGACGCAAATTTGCGAACTGAGAATATTGGAGATTCGTGAGAAATGAATACAACTGAGGTGAGCTCTCCTATCTCCATCCTAAGCCAGACCTTGGCGAACCTGATCACGCCCGAATATATTTTCTTCGCCAATAATGCCGATGGTCGTGTCTATGATGGCATTGTCTATGGTGAAAACGAAGGCGACTGGATCTATCAGGAAGAGGGCTTACTGCCAGCGATTTTGTTTTTGGCCGAGCAGCATTACAAAGATACGTTTATCGTGGGTGATTATGCAGTGCCCTGTGAGGGCAACAATCTGCCTGCCGATTTCGGTGTTAACTGGGTTCCTGATGACAGTCCAGTCAGTAAGACTGGTTACAGGATCGAACTGATCAATCGCGAGTTAGCGGTATCACCAGCAGTCATATTATTGTTCGCCTTCGACGTGATAGAGCGCATGCATCTATTTGCCTACCGACAGGTAAGCGATTGGCGTTTTCAGATCGACGATGAGGCGATACACGCAGAATTAGAGCAAAAGAAAATTGTAAACGTGAATGGCTTAATGGATTTGTTCCATGCATTGCATCAGCCGGAATTTGCAAACGTCAGCACAAAAAACTGAAACACTGCCCAGGGAACAGAAATGAGTGAGACTAAGCCTGATTCACCCTTAAAACGTAAGCTCTTGCCTTTAGAAGACACCCGAAAAGTGACTGGGGTTACGAAAGGCGCGTTCAGACGTTTATTCAGCGGAGTACGCTCAGAGCGAGAAGAAAGTTTCGAACAGGCCAAGCAACGATTGGACTGGAGTGAAAACGATATCGAGGATTTCGTCGCCTATCGCCGCAGAGAATCGTATATCTATGCAGGATTAACTGCGATCGCTTTTTTATTCGCCTGTGGTTCGCCCTACTCCAGCAGCCCGATGGCTCATCTGATAACCTCGCTCGCCGTCATGCTAATGGTGGGTTCGAGGTTGCTGGTCGCGCATTTTCGCCTGACCCAGTTACGTCACCGGGCTTTGTATTCCTTTCGTGAATACCTGGGTTTATTCTTCGCCGCTGATAACAGGTCCGGTGCTCAGGGTGCGGATCATGGGGGAACCGGACATGGCGAGACTGACGAGTTGGCTAAAGTGGTGGAACTGACCAAGAGTCAGCCAGAAAAATAGAGTAGAAATCCGTGGATGCTTACATTGCTCCGCATGATACGCATTCTGAAGCCACCTTTTATTCATGCATAAAAGGCGCTGCAGAATATTATCGTGTACCGGCTATGGCGTTGTTGGCGATTTATGCGCAAGAACAAGGGCCAACTGGAAAGAGTACCAGCAATACGAATCGGAGTAAGGATTACGGGCGCTTTCAGATTAACGATCAAAGCTGGGCGGGCTATCTGAGTGAACATCGGATTGCCTTGGAGCGGATATTGCGAGATAACTGTTTGAACGCCTATGTCGGTGCGCATATTTTTCAGTTGCGTTATCGCTCTTGTCAGACTCGGGTTTGGTGTGCCATTGGTTTATATCATTCGGCGAATGAACCTTATCGTTCGGATTACGTAAGAAAAGTTTATTTGAAGTATCAGCTAATACAAAGCAATTCACGATTTTTGAATTGGTATCGTGCCTTGGCGACATACCACGCCAGCACTGGAAACTGGACCATAAAACAAGCAGGAGCGGTACATGCCACCACCACAAACGAGTAATGCGAGTAGTGACAATTCCAATGATGGGCTGTGGGGAATGTTATTGTTTGTCGCCGCCATTTTCATCCTGTGGTTTGTTGCAAAGGGTTTTATCATTGGCGCTGTGTTCAGTTTCCGTAGTTATGTCAGTGGGCCATTAATTGCATTATTTGATGCCGAAGTTAAGGCTAGTCTGGAGTGGATGAACAGTATTCCTTATAGCCAGGTCAGCTATCAGGACTTCGCGGCGAATGGCGCATTAATTGGACACTACACGCAGATTCCTGCCATGTTGTTGTGCTTTGCCATGGGTGTTTACATTTTCTTTAAACATCCGGCGCAAAATTTCAAACGACGTTGGGATATGTTTTCACTGGCAAAAAAAGAGGTGGTGTTATGGCCCTGCATTACCCCAGCCTTAAATGCCGATTTGCTCAAGACACCTTTGGAACAAGGCCGCTGGGCCTGGAGTACGACACCACGGGAATGGGTGGAAAAACACAATCTTTGGGAAAGCTATCAAGTAATTTCTGAAATCAGTGGCTTGCCTGAAAATAAGCGGCGCTTAAATCCCGAAGCGGCGCGTCATGCTCTGATTAAGCAATTAGGGCCAAAACTAACCAGTCTGGATAACTTGCCACCTTATCTGAAAGCCCTGATGGGGGCGTTTATGGCAAAAATGTGTGGCGACAAAAAAAGTGCTTCAAAAATTCTCAATCAATTATCGAGTTCCAGCGCTGCCGTGGGTGTGTCGGAAAACGATACACAAAGCAAACTGGATTTGGATAAATTTAACTGCAAGCTCGGCCTCACTTGCTTTGAACGCTACAAGTCACATCAGGATGTCGTCGCCATACTGCAAAAACACGCCTACCTGGCAACGGCAATGCTTGCGCTGTTAGATAGGGCGCGTAGCAATGGGGTGCTGGCCTCGGCAGAATTTCTCTGGCTAAAACCTGTGAATCGTACCTTGTTTTATATGTTTAATGCCTTAGGACGTCGCACATATTGGGTAGATTCAGCGGGCATATTTGCGCACTATCTGGCGGAACTTCAAGCGGGAAAGAAAGTTGAACGTCCCTATGTTGAGACAGCAATCGATGGTCTCAATAGCTACTTACAAGACTATCTGGATAAACCAGGCGCAACCTATTAAGAACTGTTTTGCAGAATTGACGTTAACCGGATTTATTTTAGGAATTCAGTATGTTACAGAATCTGATCAATCGCTTTGAGTGCTTGCAGGCTATGCAGGTGAATAAGAATTTTAATTCGCAAGAATTGACTGTCTTAGGAAAAATTTTGCTGGAAGGAGCGCGTGAAGTGGAAGTGGCCAATGTTATTCGCTTCCCTTCTATAGAGCGTGGATTTTCGATTTTTTCTATAGAAACCGGAAATGCTTTAGCAACATCGGCGGCCGATGGCAAGTCGGAAAACCAGATGGCGCATGCTGAATCCGTCCTTCCAAAAATGACTTCTGGCTTAATCACAGATTTGAAGAACGACGCCTATCATTTGATCGTCCGGCAGGGTAGTAGTTTGGAACATGGCATGGTGCTGGCGTCGTTCACGAATATGCAAAGTGCAGCACTCGGATTGCGCAAACTGGCCAGATTAAATGCCAGAAAAAGCCGCTTTTGGAAAATTACTGGTGCATTGGTGGTCGCGTATTTATTGCTATCTATACCGTTTATCAAGCGCCCGCCGACAAAAGGATTAAGCGAAATCAGCAGCAGCTTTGAAAGCCGCAATCCTGAAATAGCGCGTCAGATGGAAAACATCAATCGCTCTCGCACCGTAGGGAGTGAATTGATGGCGGAACAACCTGGCAGTGCCGCGACAGGCCTGGCGCAACCTGATCCCACAACGATGTTAGGGGGGCAGTCTGGTTTGACAGAGAGCGCTCCTGCAGCAACATCGATTGCTAAACCTGAACAAAATCAGGGCAATTTCGGTTTTTGACGTGCTAGCTGAAAGTTCCGGCGTTTCAACAAACGATAAAGGCTACGCGCTTGTTATAAATTGGGGTACACAAAAGAATGTCGCATGCACATCAGTCCGGTCTTGAACCAGAAAACGAATTTAAAACGCAACAACGACGTCGCGACACGCGCACGCCATTTCAGCGCTTTAAAGAAGACGTCTTATTTAAGCCCGAGGCTGCCAGCATACTCATGTTTGTAATCGGTGTGGCAATCATGATGAGCCCAACCTGGCATGAGTACATCTTGCTCTTTAGTGTCTTGTTATTTCTGTATATACGAGCCAGTTTCAAACGCTACAGCTTGCCGTTTCGTATGCCTATGTCGACGGGCTACGATGCCAATGCGAATGATGGCAAAGGACGCTCAGGGATTATTGATCCCGAAGAGATTAATCCGGCAAATGACAAGCCGACGTGGGCGAAAGGGATATCACATTTCGGCAATCGTAAAAAAGACAATGCCGAGCTTTGGTTCAATAATGATGATTTGCGCACGCATATCCTGATTTTTGGATCAACCGGTAGTGGTAAAACCGTGACCCTGGTTTCCATGGCTTACAACGCCTTGATGCAAGGTTCCGGGTTTATTTTTGTCGATGGCAAAGGTGATGCCAGTTTATTTGCAACGATCTTTTCTATGAGTCGTGCCATGGGGCGCGAGGACGATTTTCTGATCATTAACTTTGGCACCGGTTCGCGCGATATCGAAGGTCCACAACAAAATAAGTTATCGAATACGATCAACCCCTTTGCCTTTGGTGCATCGGACGCGTTAACGCAATTACTGGTCGGTTTAATGGGGGATGCTGGCGGTAGCGGCGACATGTGGAAGGGTCGTGCCATTTCTTTGCTGACGGGATTAATGATTGCGCTGGTCTCACTACGAGACGCCGGACGCATATTGCTGGATGTTGAAGTGATACGAGACTTCATGCAATTGAAGTACATAGTGGCGTTGGCTAACGGGAAAAACCCTATTGATGGCAGCGCAATTAAATTATCGGATCGCGCGCAAGCCGCAATCAAAGCCTATCTGAGTTCCTTACCCGGCTACGTCGAAAAGAAAGGGGCTGATCAGTCGGCCACCACCCTGGAACAGCATGGTTATTTGCAAATGCAGTTCACGCGGGTGCTGGGTTCTTTATCCGATACCTTAGGGCATATCTTTAAAACCAATCTGGGGGAAGTCGATCTTTACGATGTGGTGGTGAACCGGCGCATACTGGTGGTGCTCTTGCCCTCGTTGGAAAAGTCACAGGATGAATTAGCCAATTTGGGTAAGATCGTTATCATGAGTTTGAAAAACATGATGGCGGCAACTCTGGGGGCACAAATGGAGGGGAGTAAGCTCGAAGTGCTGGATAATCGCCCTACCAATGCACCTTCGCCATTTGTAACGATACTCGATGAGTACGGCGCTTATGCTGTGCCAGGTGTCGCGGTAATGCCAGCACAGGCTCGTAGTCTGGGTTTCAGTATGGTATTCGCGAGTCAGGATATGCCAGGCTTTGAAAAAGCTTCGAAAGAAGATGCCGCGTCGATTGCGGCTAACTGCAATATCAAGATTTTCATGAAGCTCGAAGATGCTGAACGCACCTATGAAATTTTCGAGAAATCCGTAGGCACCGCCGATGTCATGGTAATGGGCGGCATGCAAGCGAGTACAAATGGTATGTTCACCAATTACGTCGATACCATGAATGCCTCGATAGAGCAGCGATCACGTGGTTCTCTGCAAGACTTAAAAGAGCAAAAGCCTGGCGAGGCGCACATATTATTCAAGTCGCGCATCATACGCGCGCGCATGTTTTCTTGCGGTATGGTTGATGAACGTAATTTGCTTAGCAAATATCGCCTGAATCATTTTATCAAAGTAAAACCTCCCGCTTATGGGGAGTTATCAAACTGGGATCAACCGGTTGCTAACGAGCAGAAGCTAGCGCGCCAAGCTGACACAGAATCAGATTCCCTGTCATCAATTCAGACTGAGTTAGTGAAGCCAGTTTCAACGCAAACCGTTAGCATGCCAGCGAGCGAGCCAGAAATCCTCAGGTCGGAAGTGAAGGGCGAGATGGCGCAAAGTTTGCCTGAAGAATCAGCATCGAGAACATTGTTTGGTCGTCGCAAAAAGCAAGAAGCTGGGGAAAGCAGTGAATTTGACGGTGCCGCAATTAGTGTATTTGGACGGGAACATCAGGCTTTAACAAGTGACAATCAAAATTTACTCTCGGGTTGGGCTGATGGCATGACAGAGCAATTTCTGCCTGCCTCACAAGATGGCGTAAGTCCTGACTTGTGCTGGCAAAATGCGCAAACACAGAGCCAGATTTATGCAGCTCAAGAAACAGGTGAGCAGGTTCGTCAAGCTCAGGTACTGCTCAATCAGCAAGCCACCAAGGCCAGCCTGATTGCTATTGATACAGGTTTAGGTTTAAGTCCGGCGCAAGCATTGCAAAAGGCCAGTTTGCTGGAAAAAAATATCCGTAGTAACGCCTCCTATAGCCTGGAAGCGACGCCCGCTAAACGCCAGGATTTGCAGGATTTACTGGCGAAGTTTGCCGCGAAGTATGCGTGAGTGCCACTATGAGTAAATTCCTGGCAGGCGCGGCATGCAATGAATTTAACTCGGGGCGCAGGGATATTTTAGCGAAGTCGTTTGTGGCTGCCTCTAGCTTACTCTTGCCAGCTTTTGCACGTGCATCTGACACGAATCTGTTTCAGGCCGATTTCTATTTTCCTAAAGAATTTGGTATGAGCCGTGTCAGTCGACGTATCTATCTGACACGCGAAGCTTCGCCCTGGCATGCCGCAGAGCGCGCGGATTTTTTGCTTTGGCAGCGCGATGGCCGGATTGATGTCGAGGGATACAAGTTATTCTGCTGGTTTTTACGCGACGTTCGTAATAATCGGGTGGTGCAGGTCGACATGCGTCTGGCCGCCTTGCTCAGTGCATTGCAGAGCCGCTTTGGATTTCATGGTAAAGAGCCAGCTTATTATCATCTGACTTCAGGTTATCGCTCCTGGCAAACCAATGATCTGACCGAAGGTGCCGCAGCAAATTCTGGCCATGTTTATGCGGGGGCAGCTGATGGCTGGCTGGATGGAGTCAGCGTCGATAATTTAGCGGGTGCGGCATTGTCTTATGGTTTAGGTGGTGTCGGCTTATATAAAAAACGGGGATTTGTTCACACCGATGTCGTGGGCAAAGCAAATTTATGGAAAGCATGAAGTAATGCGTATGAACTGGATATTAAAAAGCGCGCTGGCCTCACTAGGCTTTACTCTGGCGACGACTGCTATGGCTGCAACCGATTGGAAGAAACTGATGACGGAACGCGGCAACAAGGTGGTCAGTGAATTTTCCTCGCCATCCGGATTTCGTGGTCTGGTTGTGACTGCAGGAGGAACGGAGAAAACCTTCTACGTGACGGAAAATGGCGACTATCTTTTTTTCGGGCAAATCTTTTCCGAAGATGGGAAAGTGATTTCTAACAATACGCCTGCACCCAAACAAGCGCCAGACTGGAAGCGCATCATGCAAGAACGAGGCAATAAGCTGGTGCAGGAATTCCGTTCTTCATCAGGGTTTAAAGGCTTGATTGTCGAACGAAATAATGTAAAGAAACTGTTCTACGTTACAGCTAATGGTAAATTCCTTGCGACTGGCGAAGTTTATAATGCCAATGGTAGCTCCTTAACCAAAGCAGAATTGGCGGAGCACGGCATTGGTGTTGCTGAGGCTCGTGCTGATTTAGCGGGAAGTGTCGATAAAACCCTTAACGATCAGGGGAAAATGCTGACCGCAGCGCGTGAACTTGAAACGGTGCCAACTGAATTTAAGAATCGCATTTTCGCGGCAGCCGAAAAATCGACAATGTGGGTAGAAGAGGGAAGTGGCAATAATCTGGTGTATGTGATTTTTGACCCTATCTGCCCGCATTGCCATAAAACCTGGGAAGTCTTACAGCCCTATGTGCAACGAGGTTTGCTGCGCGTGCGTTGGATACCGGTAATACTCTTGAGTGGCAATAATATGCAAAGCCCGGCGGCACAAATGGCGGCTTATTTTTTAGTGAATCGCAATGAGTCCGGTATCGTTGAAAAGATGTTTCGGAAAACCATCAAATCAATTACTCCAGATGACAAAATGGCGCGGACTTTATCGCAAAATCTTTTATTCTTACGTGATACAAATTTCCGTGGAACACCCTTACTGGTTTACCAGCGTAATGGTGAACGCAACGCCTTTATCGTTCCCGAGCAACCGGAGGTGGATCAAATCGAACGCATGATAAGGAAAAATTGAAACTAAATATTTCAACCCCAGCCGTTTTCGGCTCAAAATTGACGTAGAGCGACTTTGTACTGACGAAGTAAACGCAGGAAATTGCAAGTCATAGCTAACGATATGGTGATGAATCAGTGGCGCTGACCTGGCCGGGTTTAATTGCAGGTAAACAAGCTGAGTGCTACGGGTGGTATGCTTTTTTCGGCTATTCACTGGTGAAAAAAGTGAGGCAAAATCTGCGGAAACAGGCAATCGTTTGCGCTCTGCGACATGATACAGTCGGCTACTTGCAACTCGAAACAATAGCTAAGTAAATTTGAAACAGCTGATATAGGCTGAAATTTAACTCTGAGATAATATATATGGCTTGAACGATTGCTAAGTGACGTGAAGTTTATATTTTTTGATTGCCGGGATATTCAGATAGTGTAGCGATAGTTGTTTTTTACATCGGGATGACATAGTCATTTGGCAGAATGGCGATCAATAAAAGATAAATTAAGTAGCTAATAAGCAGAGTGTTTTGCGGTCTGCGGCGTGTCTATGAAATATCGACACGCTGGTTGTTACAGTACCGGTAAGACGGAAATTGATCAAAGCGTTTTAGCTTGGAGTATTCAGTGGGCACGATCATGAATGAGAGCTTGAAGTCGGCAGCCAGCGCTTCACAGCCACAAGTAAGGTGGGTGGATTTATCTATGCATACCTTGAAGTTGGTGGTGGCATACGATGTTGAAACTAACCGCAAACGCCTTTGTTTGTTAGGTCCGCTTTCGCTGGCGCAGCGGCGGATGCTAGAACGGGATGCCTTCTACGAAGAACAAGGATATTTTTTCCGCGATGAATTGAATTTTAAATTAAGTCAATTTCTTGCCATTTTCCCTTACGCGAAAAGTTTGCTTTGCGACACACGTCTGATCGGCGTAACTAAGGATCAGTTAAGTAGCTTGCAGCAAGAATTACGTAAGCTTGCCGTAGTAAATCCCACCATCGTCACCACGCCTGCAACCGCCGAGCAAGTACACCAGCATCCCTTATCCAATCCGACCTTAAGCATAGAACCGGTTCCCCTTTCCAGTCGATTTGCGAGTGTGCGTGCGGTACTCGGGCACGAGCAATTCAATACCTTGAAAAAAGCGATATTTACGCGGGCCGGATATCGTTGCGAAATTTGTCTGGAAAATGGTTTTGAACAAGGCCATGATCATCCTGCTGAATTGCATGAAGTTTTTCAATACGATGACGTTCGTGGTACGCAGAAATTGACGGCACTTTTGTGCTTATGTCCGAACTGCAATGCAGTTAAACAAATCGAACTGAGTCGGGCGAAAGGGGATGACTCTTTTCAAAGCGCCATGGCACAACTGAATAAAGTGAATGCCTGGAACAGCTTGCAAGGACAAACTTACTATCAACATGCCTATAGCATCTGGCAAGAACGCTCTAAAAAAGTCTGGCAATTGAATTTAGACCTGCTCGCAGGGACTGGATTTAAGTTGCCGAAGGAGCTAAGTGTCCCCACAAAGCGATTAACTCAGGGAAATGATTTGCTGGATTCATTTCCCTATCTGAATTCCATGACATCAGCGGCCTTGAAGCGACTGGCGACCTGAATCTCGGTTTTCTGGCCTGAATTTACGCGAACCTGGGTCATGGCCTCGCTGGGCTTCAATTCCATTCGCTTGCACTTTTCTGCTTGTCATACTCATAGTGCTCAGTTAGTCACGATAAGGTGTGCAATCAGCGCCAACTTTTACCGACGCCAAAAAATAAGCTAGAGGTTAGCTAAAATAAGAACAATTATTCAAATTGGTTATGGCTGATATGCGAAAAATGATGCAGACAAGCATGTTGCGTTGCGATATTATTCTTCCTGTCTCCTCCAACACCTCCTAAGGTTTGGATTTAACCCGCGACTTCAGGTTGCGGGTTTTTTTTTGCCTTAACGCTTCATGAACGACTTATTTCTGGCAATTTTATTAATTAGTTCTGCCAGGTAACTAGCGTTAGCCTTGAATTGCATTTATTGTACGATTCTGCAAAGCATCTTTTTTCGACTTGAGTTGCTAGTGTCGCTATTGTGCAACGCCGCAAAGTATGCTGTTGCTTTTACGCAATCTGGATGATTCATACTAATTCTTGCAACAAGCTGTCTTTGCACAAATATGGCGCAGTGCGCCCGCATACGCCCCATTTGATGGCGCTGAACAATCTTGGTGCAAACTATATACTGGTACTTGCTATGCCGTAAAACGTCGATTTATTAAGCGTTTCATGCTTATACTCCCGATGAAACTGTGAGTGCTTGAACCGGTTTCAGGATGAATTCAGGGTGGCGTAACGAGGCAGAATTGCATGTGATAACGTCGCTAAGAGATATACGAAATTTTAATAATCACTATCACCTAATTTGTGTTTGCTTATTTGTTGCGATGCACTATTATTCTAACTGTCTCCTCCAACACCTTTAACAGGTTTGGTTTATGCTCACTGCCTTTTGGTCGTGAGCTTTTTTTTTGTGCATTTGCTTTTAAGATGGAATAGCTTAGCTATACCAGCGATAGCAAGGCATAAGAATACTAAAGATATGGTCTTTGGAAATATCAGGTATACGAAAATACTGATTTGTGAATTTGCTGCAATGCGATATTATTCTTCCTGTCTCCTCCAACACCTCCTAAGGTTTGGATTTAAGCCCGCAAACTAGCGGGCTATTTTTTTTCAGCGCGCTTTTTTAGTTTGCCGCCACCTTATTCGGCGATATGCACATGACGTTTGATGTGTTTGAGATTCGCTACCAGCGTGAAACTCATAATCACCAATAAAGACCAGGAACTCCATTTACCTAAATGCACAGTTGACCAGGCACCCAGTTGATTCGGATAGCGCCAGACCCCAAACAGGGTGCCGATATTTTCTGCCAGCCAGATAAAAAAACCAATCAAGACAAAGCTCAATAACAGCGGCATGCTGCGTTCTCTATCGAGAGGCTTAAAACTGACGCTGGATCGCGCATACAATCCCAAAGCGCAAGCAGCCAGATACCAGCGATAATCGCCAATGTAGTGGTGGGTAAAAAAATTCAGGTAGATCAGACTGGCGATTAGACCTGCCATCCAATACGGTGGATGATGCCGTATTCGTAAATCGAATAAGCGCCAGGCCTGGATGATGTAGCTCCCTACACTGGCATACATAAAGCCGCTAAATAAAGGGACGCCCCACAACTTGGTGTAGCCAGCTTCGGGATAAGCCCAGGATTGTATGCTGCCTGAGACTTTGAACACCTCCAGGGCAAAGCCAACCATATGAAACAGGCTGATCGCCTTTAATTCATCCCAGGTTTCGAGCTTGCTCCAGACCATGCCTGCCTGTATTGCCAGCGCCAGTAGAAACAAAATGTCGTAGCGTGCCACACCAAACAAACCGGCCCGCGGCACCACTAACACCGATAAGAAAAACAAGCCGACAAATAAGCAGGCACGGGCTTCTTTTAAACCAAAATACCAAAATTCGTGGAGAAAACGCGACAGGCCTTGCAAGGGGCGAGCCTGGTCATTCATTAAAAACTGATCGATACGGGCAAGTGACATAGTGAAACGGCTATAGTGAGTATGGTGTAAAGCTAAGCTAAGGTAGCAAGGCAATTTGCTTAAAATTGAATGTGAAAAATCAAACTCCGCTTTTGATCAATGAGGTGTTTTCTACAACACCACGATCTGAGCAAGCCACAGACTAACCGGAGCCAACGCATGAGTACAGAAAAACCTCAGCCTTATCCACGTGATTTAATCGGTTACGGTGCTAACCCACCGCATGCAGCCTGGCCGGATGGTGCCAGAATCGCTTTGCAATTTGTCCTGAATTATGAAGAAGGTGGCGAGTCGTGTGTGTTACACGGTGATAACAAGTCTGAGCAATTCTTATCAGAAATCATAGGCGCACAAGCTTACCCGGCACGTCATTTATCAATCGAATCGCTGTATGAATACGGTTCACGCGCCGGCGTCTGGCGGATATTACGGGAATTTACTCAGCGTGGCTTACCGCTGACGGTGTTTGGCGTGGCCATGGCCCTGCAACGCAATCCTGCGGTGGTTGATGCCTGTCTCGCCGCGGGCCATGAAATTGCCTGTCACGGCTGGCGTTGGTTGCATTATCAAGAGATCGACCGGGAAACTGAGCGTCAACATGTCGCCGAGGCGGTTGCCATCTTTAAGCAATTGACAGGCGCCGCTCCATTGGGCTGGTACACTGGGCGTGATTCACCAAATACCCGCGAGCTGGTGGTTGAGCAGGGTGGCTTTCTCTATGATTCCGACTATTACGGCGATGACTTGCCATTCTGGACTGAGGTCGCAACCCGGCAAGGGCGAGCCGCTCACTTAGTGTTGCCGTATACCCTCGATGCGAATGATATGCGCTTTGCGACAGCGCAAGGTTTTCATACCAGTCAGCAATTTTTTGAGTATCTGTGCGATAGCTTTGATGCGCTGTATGCCGAGGGCGATCCAGCGGGGTTAAATTCACCGAAAATGATGTCAGTTGGGATGCATTGCCGCTTACTCGGACGTCCGGGGCGAATTGTGGCCTTGCAGCGCTTCCTCGATTATGTGCAAAGTTTTGAGGATGTCTGGATTTGCCGGCGACAAGATATCGCCATGCATTGGATGGCTCTGCACCCATATTCCGGCACGTTGTCGATTTAATGGCGCGAGCGCCAGATTGTTCAGTCGGTCTGGCCGCTGGGGTCAAATAAGGGGATGTGGTTTAAATCGTGGAAGCAGGCAGTGGCGACCTCGTCCAAACCATAGGTCAGTGCTTTTTCATTGGGATTTAATTGCTGATGGTTGACCAGCACCCGGGTTTTACTGATCAAATCAGCGGTGTGCAATAAATGCCCCAGCGCTGTCCATTCCGGTTGTTTGCGGCCAAACGCTTGTTGTTGTAAAGCTTGACACATCGCTTCGGGGAAGTTCCAGCGTTGCGCGATCCGATAGCAAAGTGTGGTGGTGATTGAATTCATCACGGCTTGAAAGCTGGCTGAATACTTAACGCGCTGATTTTCAGCATGTTGATCCATGACTTTTAAGGCAACCACCATCCCGACATTTTTCATCAAGCCAGTCAAAAAAGCCTGAAAGGGATCAATTTCGCTCACTCCATCGGGATGTCCGGCGCGTGCCAGCACATGGCAAGCCAGTGCACATTTCTCCGCCTGAGCCCACAAATGCGGTGTCGCGCGGCGGGTGTAATGGCCGCCGCCCAGATTGATGATAGGGTGCATGGTTACTTTCGCGATCACCAGTCGCAAACCTTCTTCTCCCAGCAAATAGACGGCTTTTTCCAGGCTATTGATGCGGTCAGCCGGGCTGTACATGACGCTGTTGACGGTATTGATGACTTCGCCAACTAACACCACATCTTTGACAATTTGCCGGACTAATTCGGCGCTAGAAGTTTTACGGTCACGTAAGCTGGCCAGTAATTGCGGGATCACGCTGGGAACACGCGGCACGACCACGGCATCGCTTAAATCAGACGCCAATAATTGATACAAGGCTTGTAAGATTGCTTGTTCTTGCTCGGCCGCTTGCTGATTGCCGCTAAACCCCATGCTCCAGTCAAAAAAAAGTTTTTCGATAGGAAACACGGGTTGCCAGGCTTGCAAAGGCTTGGATGCCTGGCCGATGGGCGCGGGCTTAAGCTCCGTCTTAAGCGGGGTGGCTGGCTCAGCTAGCGACTTTTCGGCGGCAGCGCTGCTGACGGCGACAGACTGAATTGTGTCAGGTGCCGCCTGAGGCGCAGGCTTAGATACTGGCGTGGCGTCGTGTGCGATTGGGCTGCCAGGCGGCGTGCTGAGCGTCTTGGCGGGTGCCGGCGTGACGGAATGTTCCTCAGCCTGGGTTTCCCCAAACCAGCGTTGCCAAAGATTCTGCAAAGTGTGCTTCACTATCGTCCCCCTCGCCTGTGACTACGCCGGTAATTGATCGCTAACGATACCTGTCTTCAAACCTGTACTTTGTTGCGCATAGTTTTATGCCAGGAAATTGTTTGCTGCCAACAATGTGAAACCAGTGTAAAACAAAAGCTTTGCACTTTCTAATTAAGGAGTGTTAATTGTTGAGCTATGGCTACTTCTGCACGCTGGCTTATTTTTTGCTGTTAATACCTTTGTACTGGCGTTATCGCCACCGGCGCATTGCGGTATTAATTGCCTGGGGCTTGCTCTCCATTGTTTATGAGTCAGGTGTTGGCCGACTATGGCTGAGTAAGGATGCGATACGTCTGGATATTTTTGCGGTACTGATCTTGACGGCGCTGGGCTATACCCTGATTGCGCTTTCTTATTGGATAAATGCAAGGCAACAAAACGCAGAACCGGCACTAGTGGCACGTCGTCATGCGCTGTACTTAGTACCGCAATTACTACTGATGCTGGGCATGATGTTTTATCTGTTGCGCCAGAGTCAGTTGAGCGAGCAGCGCATTAGCGCGGCCCAAAACCACTTTTTATCGGCATGCTGGCGCACCCCGGCAACTCAACAACGTTGCTTCGGCGAACTGCATCAAACCAGGTCGGGTGCCAGTGGGTATTTTCGAAATACCACAAGCGACGCCACCTACCGTGATTTACTGATTAATCAGGCTGGTGGTTTTAGTTTAATCACCGCAACGAATTATTTGCTACAAGGTCAGCTCAGCGCGCAAACCGATGGTAGTTACGCCTTGCTCAGCAGTAACACCGCACTCGATAACGCGAGATTGCAACAAACCGAAGCAGGCAACTGGCTGCTCCGCATAAGCTACGCGCAACATCAACAGACATTTCAATTTCAACGTCAGACTTTGCCAAGCGCGGCTAATCCGCCCAGCGGTAAAACACAACTTGTCAACTTTGTCGGGGTGTTTAGTGCGCTGGAAAAAAACGCGACGAATTTCTGGCTGACCCAGGTCTGGATCTGGCGTGATCAGCATGCAAGTTGGGGCTATCTGTTTCGCAGTAATCTGAGCTATGGCGGACATGCCGAGTTTTTGTCAGTCAGCAAGTGGCAGCAAGTTTGCCAGCGGATTTGCGATGATAAACACCTGCAATTTCACAGTCCTATCGGGCAGTTGAGTCTAAGTCAAAACGCTGCGGCACAATGGCAATTGAACCTGGGTGCGGGCCAGCCCACATTGTCGCTGCACGCCGGGCAATATATCCCAGTTTTGTTGTTAGATCAGGCACCGCTGGAAACCCGTGAGCAAAATCAACAATGGCTGGCCGAGTTAACCAGCCTCTACCATAGCGCCTGGCGTATCCCTGCCAGCGATCAGCTCAGGCCATTTTAATCGGGGTTGCTTGTCGGCGTATGAAGTCGCTCAATAACTGCGCCAGGGCTTGCGGTTGTTCCAGCGGTAAAACATGCCCTGTTGCCGGCAAGCTATGCCATTCTGCCTGCGCTGCCGCGAGACGCATGACTTGCAGGGCTTGCTTGGGAATCAGGGCATCGGCCTCGCCCTGTATCATCAACAAACGGTCAGCAAATTGAGTTAATGTCACACTTAAGTCAGCGCGCTGCTGAGTTTGGCTAAGCTGAGTCAGCAAGACGTCGTGGCCCAGCTCAAGATCCATGGCACGGATTAAATCCATCAGCTTGGGCGTTTGCTGCTGCGGATGCAAAAGCTGCAGCAAGCGTTGTCTGGCCATGCCGGTATAGCGATGCCCGGCTAACCAGTTCAGCATATGCTGTCGCAAACGAGCTTCGTCGTCAGCCAGTCCCTGACTGTTTACTGCCAGCAAGCTCAGACTGCGCCATTGTCGCGGCTGTAAGCTAGCAAATTCCAGCGCCAGATAAGCACCCATAGAAAAACCAATTAAGTGGCTATCGGCGTGGCACGTCTCGCCTATCATTTGTTGCATGGCCTGACGGCTGGCCGCACTTTCCAGTGGCACGTGCACACAGTCGAAATCGGCAGGCAATAAAGGCCAGACTAAAGACCACAGACGCTGGTCATTCATCGTGCCGGGCAAGAATACGCAATGGGGCATGCTAGCGCTCAAGTGGAAAAGCGCTATTGTAAAGCGAATCCGGTGAGCTTGCGCTGGCTATGCCGTGGCGCTTGGCTCTATAGCTTTGCCTCTTAGTCAGGGCGACGATAATTCTGCAAAAAACTTTGGGGGTAATCCGTAAACCAAAGCCACTGGCTATCAATCGCACCGTGTCGCAATAAGTAAGCACGTATCCGGCTTACCAGCAGTATGTGTAAGGCCAGCAGCGTAAGGCCAGCACATGCAATCAAGCCTGCTCTGAGCAATATCTGTGGCCAGGCCAGGGCGGTAAATTGAGCAACGATGATGACAGTGAGGGGGGCTAAAGCAGTGAAAGCAATAAGAATTCTGAGCGCCAGCGACGTCATCGTGATCTCCATCTGATAAACGATAGTAAGGTTCAGCCAGGATTGCTAAGTGGCCAGACTTCATAGTAAGGACTTGCCTGCACAAAGTAAAGGCAGAGTGATAAACCTGTGCTGAATCGACATCCGCTGTGCCATGACAGCCATGTCAGTCATGGGGTGGTAATGCAAGTTTAAGTGCCTGTTTCAGCTATCCAGCGCAAGTGATAAACAAAAGGGATAATAAAAATTTGGAAAACATAAGCGTGGTTTGCTTACAATCGATAATCTGAGTTCACGATACAAAAGGCTGAAAATTATGTTCACCAAATTGCGAGCCATCGAAAAGCTCAAGGAACTTAAATTACCTGAGGTGTATCTCGACTTATTTGAGGGGCGCTGTAATCTGCCTGAGTTTGATATTTCATGTGGTGTGCCGGAAGAATTGTATTTGTGCAGCGAGGCGCAACAGATGGCGATGATTCCAACGGGATATGAGCCGCTCTGGGATGATGGAAATTTCGATGCGATCTATTGCTACGTTTATGCAGACCGTTCGCTACGTAAGGTGTACTTGGAAGGGGGTGAAAAACACTATCCGGGTTTTGCTCATTATGTGGCCGATTTGCTGGTGTCACTTTGGGAGCTTGAGTGGGATGAGCTATTAAGCGTCTACGCTAGCCGCCTGGAATTTTCTCATGCTGAGGTAGTGATTGATTTCATCAAAACAAATCACAGTAGCCTGGAGACAGACCAATTTGAAACGGCGTTATTCGCATTGGTCGATAGTCTGAATCAAACGGACAATTGATAGGATTGCTTGCTTGAACAGACTGTCGTTGCCAAAATTTAGCAAGCTGCCAGAACGCACAAAAGAATAAAAATTTTGTGTGCTTTAAAGTTGAAGGGCACTTCTAAAAACCACCTAAAAACCGCAAAAAACTGAAAGCTCAGAATTTTT
>JAYSEN010000018.1:0-89573 GCA_041913845.1 Undibacterium sp. | reverse complement strand
ACCTATACCTTGGCAAGGTATCGCTCTACCAACTGAGCTACTCCCGCAATGCACTGCTAAAATTCCGCTTGGAGCGGGAGAAGAGTCTCGAACTCTCGACCTCAACCTTGGCAAGGTTGCGCTCTACCAACTGAGCTACTCCCGCATACATTGCATCATCACCTCCGCTTCAACTCAGTTAAACAACATATTGTTTTTACTGTTTTGCTGCGTCAGCAACGAAAGACCAGAATTATATATCATTAAGATTTTTCGTCAAGCCCACGATCAAGCTTTTCGGTTTTTTCTTTAATTAGTGGCCAGGCTTTCTTCAAATAATAAAACATCGACCATACCGTTAACACTGCCGCGATTAACAGTAGCCAACTACCCCAAAGCTTGGCATCAAAAAACGAACCTATCATGTCGTAATACAAAAGCAGAGGGATCGCCATCATTTGCGCCGTGGTTTTTATCTTCCCCAGGGAATTCACCGCAACCGATTTTGATGCCCCTATCATCGCCATCCATTCACGCAAGGCAGAGATGGTAATTTCGCGACCTATGATGACAAAAGCGATGATGGCATTTACCCTATCCAACTGCACTAAAACTAACAGCGCTCCAGCCACCATTAATTTGTCCGCGACCGGGTCAAGAAACGCACCAAATGCTGAAGTTTGATTCCAACGCCGCGCCAAAAATCCATCAAACCAATCCGTTACTGCGGCGACGATAAACACCAGGGTTGCGGCCAAACCTTTATCAAACGGGGTTAGCCACGTATCAGGCAAATAAAAGACCCCAACCACGAGCGGAATCAAGGCAACTCTCAACCAGGTTAAAAAAATCGGTAAATTAAATGGCATGTGAATTCAGTTGTAGAAATGAAGCACCAGGTTGCGCGCACAGGCAAGGCATGCACCTGGGTAACGCAGACGATCAGCATGAATTATAGGGTCAGCCGCATTTAATTTCACCTTATTCACTCTGACGTGAACGCAGACTGACACAATAACTCGACGAATACCGCTAACTATCGCTGCAATAAGCAAATAGCGATTAATGAAAATGCCGGTAGATTTGTTCCGCAAGTTGTCGCGATATGCCGTCGACTGAGGCCAAATCTTGCACACTCGCATCCGCTATGCCTTTCACTCCACCAAAACGTACCAAGAGTCTTTGCCGACGCTTTGGGCCTATCCCCTCAATTTCATCGAGCTGCGATCCGAGACGCGCTTTATCGCGCTTATTGCGCATCCCAGTAATCGCAAAGCGATGTGCCTCATCACGGATTGCCGCAATTAACATCAATGCAGGCGATTCTTTACCCAGCTCTAATTCGGCTCGTCCATCCGCAAACACCAGGGTTTCCAAACCCACTTTGCGCCCCTCGCCTTTTGCCACACCGAGCAGCACAGAATGGTCCAGACCGAGCTCAGCAAAAACCTGACGCGCCACTTCGATCTGACCTTTACCTCCATCCACCAACACCACATCAGGCAAGCGTCGCTCTGCATCGCTGGCTTGCGCCAGCCCTTCATAGCGGCGCGTCAAAACCTGGCGCATTGCGGCATAATCGTCACCTGCGGTAATGTGAGAAATATTAAAACGCCGATAGGCTTTGTTTTGCATCGCATGATCAATGAAAACAACGCATGAAGCCTGGGTTGCCTCGCCTTGGGTATGACTGATATCAAAGCACTCGATCAGCAAGTCACGCGTATCATTGACGTCCAACTGCAAATTTTCAAGTAATGCATTTACACGCTGGCTTTGCAAATCTTCCTGCGAAACGACACGGCTTAATGCCAGTTGCGCGCCTTTTATCGCCAGGTCCAGCCAGATACGTCGTTGCTCTTGCGGCTGAAAAGTCAGGTAAATTTTATGCTGAGCTTGCTCAGACAACGCCTGCATCAACTCAGGTGCGTCTAGCATCACATTGAGAACAATTTGTGCCGGAATAAATTGACCGACATAATGTTGCGCAATAAAGGCTTGTGCAATTTCACTTAACAGCACCTCATCGGTTTCGCTGTTCATCGCGACTATGTGCGCTGGGAAATAGGCTCTGTCTCCCAGATGTCGCCCGCCTCGTACCATTGCCAGATTGACGCAGACCTTACCGCCGTGTATAACCACCGCAATAATGTCAATATCCAGGTCTCCAGCCATTTCCATACTTTGCTGTTGCAGCACGGCAGACAAAGCACTGATCTGGTTACGGATTTGCGCCGCCATTTCAAATTGCAGTTCAGCGGAATAAGCCAGCATACGCTGTTCTAAATTGCGCATCACATCGAGCTGCTGGCCACGCAAAAAGTCGCTGGCGCTACGCACATCTTCACGGTAATCTTGTGCCGAAATAGCGCCCACACAAGGACCGCTGCAACGTTTGATTTGATAAAGCAAGCATGGTCGCGTGCGGTTATGAAACACACTGTCTTCGCAACTACGTAATAAAAACACGCGCTGCAATAGTTGCATTGCTTCGCGTACAGCCCAAGCCGATGGGTAGGGACCGAAATACTGGTGTTGCTTATCAATAGCGCCGCGGTAGTACATCATGCGCGGACTGGCCTCATTACTGATTTTCAGGTAAGGGTAGGACTTATCATCCCGAAACAAAATGTTGTAGCGTGGCTTAAGCGCTTTAATCAGGTTGTTTTCCAGGATCAGGGCTTCGGCCTCGGTGCGCGTTACAGTAGTTTCTAGCCGCACAATTTGCGCCACCATCAGACTGATACGAGGACTTAAACCAGTACGCAAGAAATAGCTAGAAACGCGCTTTTTTAAGTCACGCGCTTTTCCTACGTATAACACCTGCTCATTTTCATCGAAATAGCGATAGACGCCAGGGAGATTTGGAAGTTTTGCGACCTCTTCTTTGAGGCGAGCGCGCAGCGCTTCTTGCTGAACATTATCCATTTGTTTCTAAGGTCACATAAGCGATTGCATATTCAGCCTCATCACTCAAACTCACATGCGTGCGCACATCATTTTGGCATGCCCATTCTTTTAAACGGCCATGCAGACAGGCATAGGGCTGCCCCTTGTCGTTATTCAACACTTCCAGGGCGTGCCAATCCATCAATTCACGTATTCCCAGACCTAAGGCTTTAGCGAACGCCTCTTTCACAGCAAAACGTGTGGCAAGAAACCGTATACCTCTTTTTTTATGTTGAGATAGCCGTTGCTCAAAAACTTGCATCTCGGCCGAACCAAGTATGCGTTGGGCAAATCGTTTCCCAAACCGGTCATATGACTGCTCCAGCCTGGTTATTTGCACAATATCAGTACCAATACCGTAAATCAAAGCGAGCCTAATGGAGTAAAAGTGATGAATTAAAATAAAAAAGACCGCATCTCAGGTCGCTCAGAGCTTTTGCAAATCCAGAAGAATTTGCCGGGTACTCAAGGACTTACCATGCAGATGGTAACTCAGGAGGTAACGCATGAGTAATTTACTCTCTTGCAGCGTCTGCGTATCGTTTAGACGTGCTTGCACCAGATTAAGTAAAGTTTTACCACTGACCTTAGGTAAGAACTCCTCGGTATGTGCCAAGCGTATCCCAGCAGCAGGGTCGCAAACGTAATACTGATGCTCTTGTACTCTGCCCTGCGTTTGCTCACACCAGCTAATGTCGCCCAACAATCCGGCTGCTTTAAGCAATTGCAATTCAAATTGGCGCAACACCTGATTCGTTTCCATGCCCTGCGCCAGACTCGTCAAACATATTAAATAGCGCTCAAAGAGTTCGACTTGCGGCTCATCACGTAACAAAAGTTTGAGTACTAATTCATTCAAATAATAGCCAGAAATCAGTGCTTCACGTTCCAAAGGCAATAAACCAGCCACCCATTCAGCCTGAATCAAGGTTTTGATTTCGCCCTTACCACTCCAGCCCAGTCGCAAGGGTTGAAAAGTATGCAGCACCCCACGCAATTGCGAAAACGGACGTTTGGCGCCTTTTGCGACCAGACTGATGCGACCATAATCACGGGTAAAAACATCGACCAACAAACTGGTTTCTTTATAAGGCCAGGCGTGCAAAACAAAGCCAGCCTGGTCCAACACTTTGCTTTCGTTACGTCCGCGCTTGGGCTTGGAAGTGGCTAGCTTACTCAACTGAGCGGTTTCCGACTCATCAAGCTCAAATGCTTCAGGCGGACTGACTTTATTTAACATGGGAACTTAAATCAGGCGGGGCTAGTAGTTACTCGTAGCCGTAAGCGCGCAAACTTGCTTCGTTATCCGCCCAACCTGATTTAACTTTAATCCAGATTTCCAGATAAACTTTGCTATCAAAAAGTTTTTCCATATCAAGTCGAGATTGCGTGGAAATTTCTTTAAGCTTCGCGCCTTTATTCCCGATAACCATCGATTTATGACCGTCGCGCTCAACCAGAATAGCGACAAAGACCCGGCGCAACGCCCCTTCTTGTTCAAACTTTTCAACAATAACCGTACTTGTATAAGGCAACTCGTCACCCACTAGTCGAAATAACTTTTCCCTTACGATTTCTGCAGCTAAGAATTTCTCGCTGCGGTCAGTAATATCGTCTTCAGCAAACATCGGTGGGTTCACTGGCAAATAGCGCTTAATCTCTTGCTCAAGGTGATCCAATTGGAAGCCTAAAGTCGCTGAAACTGGCACGGTTGCGACAAAATTATGTTGTGAAAAAACCGATTGCACAAACGGCATCAAGATCGCTTTGTCTTTTACCTTGTCAGCTTTATTCACCACCAAAATACAGGGTACTTTTGCCGGCAACAAATCCAGCACTTGTTTATCGGCAGGGCCAAATTTATCGGCTTCAATGACAAACAAAATAACATCGGCAGCTGTCAATGTTGTTGTTACGGTGCGATTGAGGTTGCGATTCAAGGCGTTGGCATGACGGGTTTGAAACCCCGGCGTATCGATATACACAAATTGGGTGTTATCTTTAGTTTGAATCCCAGTAATACGGTGCCGTGTAGTTTGTGCCTTACGTGAAGTAATGCTAACTTTTGCGCCTATCAGATTATTCATCATGGTCGACTTCCCGACATTGGGACGGCCAACTATCGCTATATAACCACAACGATAATTATCGTCGGAAATAGTATGATCCATAGATTACCTGCAATTTCATTAATTCATAAAAACAACAGGGACATACTTGTGCCCCTGTTCAAATTCTAGTTGATTTTAGCGATTAATCGGCTTTATCTTTGCTTTTAGCAGGTGCTAACTCATCTCCCTGCACAGTTGCTATCCCGGCCAACTTCAACTGAGCTGAACGTGGCCGGTTACGTTTACTGTTCGGTGATTTCGCTAAGATCGCTTGCGCCGTTTCTAGCGCGATTTTCGCAGCAGCCTGCTCACCAGCACGACGACTTCCACCCGTACCAAATACCTGGATTTCTAATTTAGGAACCAAACATTCAATTTCAAATTCCTGGTTATGTGCCGCACCATGAGTCGCCACCACATTATATTGCGGCAAAGCGATTTTCTTTGCTTGTAAAAATTCCTGCAATAAGGTTTTCGCGTCTTTACCCAAGGTCAAGGGGTCAACCGTCTCCAGGATAGGCATATAAAGTGACTTGATAACCAGCTTGGCCGCATCAAATCCTGCATCCAGAAAGACCGCGCCAAACAATGCCTCTAAAGTATCTGCCAAAATCGAGGGTCGTCGAAAACCGCCCGACTTCAACTCCCCCTCACCTAAACGCAAAAACTGAGACAACTCTAATTTTTGCGCAATTTCAAACAGCGACTGTTGTTTAACCAGATTCGCCCTGACCCGCGATAAATCACCTTCGTCAATATTTGCAAAACTCTCAAACAACAACGAGGCTACAACACAGTTGAGTATAGAGTCGCCTAAGAATTCGAGGCGCTCGTTGTGAGTCATGCTGTGACTACGATGTGTCAAAGCCTGTTGCAACAAAGCAGGATTTGCAAACTGGTGCCCCAACTTTTTTTGCAATAAGTGTAAGTTCATAAGTTACCGCTGTATTTATTGGCCTTTAGCGATGACGCCATTTTTTGCGGTAGTACCACTATAATCAATCACCAAACTCACTGAGGTGAAGAGCGGAATCCGTTTTTCATATTCAAACGCGACATCAAAGCCATCACTGGTGCGAGTAATGATCAAATCACGTGCTTTAATCGATTCGATATAACCAACATCAGCTTGTTTTTCAAATGCAATTTGAATTTCTCGCACTGAAGATCCCGCACTTTTCGCCGAAACTATCGCTTTTTTGATTGCTTGAAATTCAATCACCGTTGGTGCAACCTTCATAGCCAATACAGCGATTAACCCCAGCACAACTAAGGACATAATCAATCCAACCAGAGTGATGCCGCTTTGCTTGTTTACACTTGCATTTTGGTAGTGCATAGTTTCCCTCTTCTCACTTTTAGCTAATCGTATTAATCAAAGCTGCCTATGCGCTTTAGATTACCCAAATTCATCCAGATAAAAAAGGCTTTGCCTACGATGTTTTGTTCCGGCACGAAACCCCAGTAGCGACTATCAAAACTATTATCCCGATTGTCACCCATCATAAAGTAGTGTCCAGCTGGTACGGTACAAATCACGCCTTCAACGTTATAACTGCAATTTTCTTTACCTGGGAAATTCCGCGCATCCTTCACAAAGGCAGGCGCATAATCGTCATTCAGTATCTCGTGTTTGCGTGTTTTGCTTTGCTCTGTCAAATGGCGTGAATAGTTAAGTTTTTCTTCATCGAGAAAGTCACTTAAAGGAAGATAGTTAAACGCTTCGCCATTGACTGTCAAACGCTTGTTCTTATATTCAATTTTATCGCCTGGCACACCAATTACACGCTTGATATAGTCAGTTTTAGGATCTACGGGAAAGCGAAACACCATGACATCACCACGTTGTGGAGAGCCTAGCTCAATCACCTTTTTATTGATCACGGGCAAACGTATGCCATAAACAAATTTATTCACCAGTATTAAATCACCAACAAACAAGGTCGGCAGCATAGAACTGGAGGGTATTTTAAAAGGCTCAAATAAAAACGAACGCAAAATAAAAACCAGCGCAATAACAGGGAAAAAGCTTCCTGTATATTCAACCCAGGTGGGCTGTTTTAAGAGCTGCGCCTCCAACTCAAGACGTTGTTTAACGCGGTCATCAGCAGGTAAATTAACATTGCGCACATCAAAATCAGCCAGCTCTTGCGCCGCTCTTTCCTTGCGCTGCTTTGCCAGCTTAAATGTATCGAGGCACCAGATAGCCCCTGTGAACATCGTCAGTACAAATAAAATTAAGGCAAAATTACCTAATATGAATTGGAAACTCATTTTTCTTCCACTTGTAAAATTGCCAGGAATGCCTCTTGCGGAACCTCTACCGAGCCCACTTGTTTCATTCGCTTCTTACCCGCCTTTTGTTTTTCAAGCAGTTTACGTTTACGACTAATATCGCCGCCATAACATTTAGCTAAAACGTTCTTTCGCATTGCTTTGACGTTTTCACGGGCGATAATGTTCGATCCGATAGCCGCTTGAATAGCAACATCGAACATTTGACGTGGAATTAATTCACGCATCTTGGCTGCAACTGCCCGTCCACGGAATTGACTATTGGCTCTATGCACAATAATGGCAAGTGCATCGACTTTTTCGGCATTTATCAGCATGTCTACCTTAACCACATCCGCTTGCCGATACTCTTTGAACTCGTAATCCATGGACGCATAGCCACGCGATGTCGATTTCAATTTATCAAAGAAATCCAATACGATTTCTGCCATGGGCATTTCATAAATCAGCTTAACCTGCTTACCGTGGTAGCTCATATCGATTTGCACACCACGCTTTTGCGTGCAAAGTGTAATAACCGAACCCACATATTCTTGTGGCATGTACAAATTAACGGTTACGATAGGTTCGCGTATTTCTTCGATTTTTGAGGGCTCAGGCATCTTCGATGGGTTATCCACCTGTATCACCGAACCATCCCCCAACACCACCTCATAAACCACGGTAGGAGCGGTGGTAATCAGATCCATATCAAACTCTCGCTCCAAGCGTTCTTGCACAATTTCCATATGCAATAAACCGAGGAAACCACAACGGAAGCCAAAACCCAGAGCTTGTGAGACTTCAGGCTCATACATCAAGGCGGCATCGTTCAACTTAAGTTTTTCGAGGGAATCACGCAAAGCGTCATATTGATTGGCCTCAACCGGGAACAAGCCAGCAAACACTTGCGGCTGAACCTCTTTAAATCCTGGCAAAGCCTCACTGGCGGCGCGATTAGCCAAGGTGATGGTGTCACCAACCTTTGCGGCTTTCAATTCTTTAATACCGGCGATAACAAAGCCAACCTGACCAGCTGTCAATGCCTCACGATTATGCGATTTTGGTGTAAACACACCAACATGCTCGACCAAATGCTGAGCATCTGTCGCCATAAAGCGGATTTTGTCTTTAGGACGTAAAGTGCCATTTACAATGCGCACCAACATCACGACACCGACATAATTATCGAACCAGGAATCGATTATTAAAGCCTGCAGTGGCGCATCGGCATCACCTTTGGGAGCGGGTACTTTTTTAATGATGGCTTCAAGTACATCCGTTACACCTAAACCTGTTTTTGCGGAGCAATGGGTGGCGTCAGAGGCATCAATACCAATTACATCCTCAATTTCCGAGCAAGCGTTGGCTGGATCAGCCGATGGCAAGTCGATTTTATTGAGAACAGGGACAACTTCAACACCCAGCTCGATGGCAGTGTAGCAATTAGCAACAGTTTGGGCTTCGACACCCTGCGAAGCATCAACGACCAACAGAGCACCCTCACAAGCGGACAAGGAGCGACTGACTTCATAACTAAAATCAACGTGACCCGGCGTATCAATCAAATTCAAATTGTAGACCTGCCCATCCTGCGCACGATATTGCAATGCGGCAGTTTGCGCTTTAATAGTGATACCACGCTCTTTTTCGATATCCATGGAGTCAAGAACTTGAGCCTCCATTTCACGATCCGACAGGCCACCACACAATTGAATAATACGGTCTGCCAGGGTGGACTTACCGTGATCAATGTGAGCGATAATAGAAAAATTACGAATATTATTCATCGACTAAGACAACTTCTTTCAGCAATACTGCCTGGATTTCAAGGTATCTGAATCTGAGCAATATGCAATTAATGAGATAAATTTCCAAAAAAAATGGGCGCAGCGAACGGGACTAAGCCGCGTGGCGCGCGCCAAGCTATAGAAATTTGCAAAACGCCATTCTACCGGAATTCCAGCGCATTCTGCCAGAGATCAGCCACATGTAAACAAATTAAATGGCGTCAAACCCTGAGCTTGGGGCAATCCCCAGATTGCATCATAATCAATATGTGCCAAATACAAACCATCTGGCATGAAGGTAGGAGCCGCCAGACTTCGATCTTGCTTTTGCAGCAATTCCGCCATCCACTCTGGCTCTCGTCGTCCCATACCGACAAAAATCAGACTACCCACGATGTTTCTCACCATGTGATGTAAAAAAGCATTCGCCTTTAAGGTAAATAGAAATAAATCTCCAGACTGACGAATGTGGATTTCATGCATGGTTTTGACAGGCGAGTTAGCCTGACATTCCGCCGCTCTGAAGGCAGAAAAATCATGCTGCCCCAACAAAAATAGGGCGCCAGATTGCATGCGTTGCAAATCCAAGGGGCGGAATACCCAACCCGCCTTATTGGCCCACATAGGCGAACGAATTTTATTGTTATGCAATAAATAGTGGTAAGTTCTGGCCGTTGCACTAAACCGTGCATGAAACTCAGCCTCTTCACTCTCAATTAATTCCTTTGCCCATTGCACAGAGATGGAGGATGGCAAGAAAGAATTCACACCATTTACCCACGAATATTCAGTGCGTGACAATTCGGTATCAAAATGCACCACTTGCTCCAAGCCATGAACACCTGCATCTGTACGGCCTGCACATAAGGTCTTTATCGATTGCGTAGTAAAGCAAGTCAGCGCTTTTTCTAATTGATCTTGCACGGTCTGCCTGTCAGGTTGAGTTTGCCAACCACGCCAACATGAACCATCGTATTGCACACCTAAAACTATACGTTTCATTCTTTACCAAATAAAAAAGCGGGCGTCGCATTATGCCACGCCCGCCTATATAAGTTTATGAAATCAGGCCATTTCTGCCAGCATCACACGCGCACGTTCGATTTGCTCAACAGTACCACCTTTAACTACTTCATCCAGCAACTCTTTTGCACCTTCTTTATCACCAATTTCATGGTAAGCCACAGCCAGATCTAATTTCGTTGCCATTTCTGCGTTATGCGCAGGCGCCTCTTCAACTGCAGCATCCGTCGCGTGACTCGGCAAAGCGCTGTCCAAATTCAGATCTATACCTGATAAGTCGAAGTCAAATGATGAAGCTGGCTCGATTTCTGCTGCAGCACTTTCTTCAACTGACGCTGACAAATCCAAGGAAATTTCAGGCTCCACAGCCGGAGACGCAGCAACTTCAGGCAAATCCAGCGAGATTGATAAGCCAGCGTCACTCTCAACCACAGGCATTTCTTGCAGCGGCGTCGCCTCGACTTGCTCGAGTACCGAAAAATCCAAGCCAAGATCATCTTCAGCTTTAACAGACTCAGACTCAGGCGCAGATGCGACGGGCAACTCAGTCTTCGTTGTAAAGTCGAAATCTATTGTGCCAAAATCAGGCTCAGAGGCTTTAGCGGTAACTGGTTCTTCGATAACGGGCGCTTCAGTTGCGCCAGATTCCGCTGGAACCTCGCTGCCAGTCGAGATATCTAAATCAAAATCCAGTAAATGCGGATCGTCTGCAGTCAGCTCTGCCGCCGCTTCCGTATTTTTAGTCTTGTCACTCTTGGCTGCTGTATCAATTATGCTAATTGCCTCGAGCATATCTTGAGATAAGGAGTTGGCTAACAAAGCTTCCGGATCCAAATCTTCAAGTGGCTGCGTGCCTGATCCCATCGCTGAATTTGGCGCGATATCATCCTTAGCTTTACCACCAGCATACAATGGATTATTAGGATCGAGAACAATCCCCATCGATGCTGCTTGCTCCCATTCATCCCCAGTACCACTAGTCATACCGTACAACTCACCTGCCATGCGTTCAAAGGCCTTGGTGTCCTTGCGCGCATAGTAAATCTCGAGCAATTTCAAACGCACCGCCTGACGATCCGGCTGAGTACGCAACGCTTCCTTCAAAATTTCTTCAGCTTGGGTATCGCGACCGTAAGCGATATAAACATCCGCCTCAGCTACAGGATCCACCTCATTGGCATCCAATTGACTGGCAGATGGCGCAAAGTTCGAATTAAACACACTGTTATTGGTGTCAACGCTCTGCCCGCCTGTAGAGCCAAACATTGAGTTTGCCTTCATGCTTGAGCCAGTCAAAATACTGTCTTCAAACTGCTGTAATTTCTTCTTACGCTTAGTTGCCCAGAAACCCAGGCCACCCAACAACGCCAAAGCCACCGCACCAATCGGCAACATATAATCCGACAAGGTATCCATTAAGCTAGGCTCAGGTGGAGGTGGTGGAGGTGCGACAACACGACGCTTAGGTTTGGCCACCGACGCTGCTGCTACGGCTGAAGCAGCAGCACTTGCAGAAGCTGACGCGCTGGCCTCTGCCGGTTTCGCCTCAGCAGCAACCGAGGCAGCTGCAGCGGCTTGGCTAGCAACTGCAGCAGGAGCTGTGACGGGCGCTGCTGCAGACGCGCTAGCTACAACTGGGCTTGATGCAGGCTTACTCGCTGCAGGCGCCACCGCAGCAGACTTAGTCGCCACATCTTTATTTGACAGTTCTGCTTGCTTAGCAGCCAAATCCTTGTTTTTCAATTCCAGCAACTTTTGCAAGTCACCAACATTTTTCTCAAGCTCTTTGAGTCGATTATTCGCATCCGCCAGAGCTTTGTCTTTCGCAATCCGCTCTTCATCAGATGCACCTTTTTTATCATTGGTGCCAGCCTTAGACAATTTCAGTTTATCCGTGGCCTCATTCGAAGCCGTCGGCAGTTCCTTTACCTTGGCACTAATCGCGCCACTACTCGATTGCTTATTACCAGCATCTTTTGCAGCGGGAGCACGCTCAACATGCTCAGCCAATTTACTGCGGTAAGAATTAAAATCATTAGCATGTGCCATGACGACGCCATGCGCTTGCTTGGCATCACCGGCCTGAGATTGAATGCTTTCTGAGTCAGGAATATTTAAAATCTGCCCTGACTTGAGCCGATTCATATTACCACCAACAAACGCATCGGGATTTGCACGATATATCCCAACCAACATCTGATCGAGCGAAATCCCCTCGATTTTGTGTGCATTGGCAATTTTACTCAGTGTATCGCCAGTTTTAACCTGATAATCGCCCGTCGATTTCATTTCTGGTTTTGCTGCAGCTGCTTGAGACGCTGGCTTAGCGGACGTGGCAGGCATGGCTGGCGCGACTGGCCGGACATTGGCAGTTGGTTGAGCTGCCCCCGGGCGAACCTGTGCTGGCGCACTATTGTTTGCCTGCGGCGATTGGCTGTTACGTAATTCAACGGGGTCAAGCAAGAACGTGTACTCACGCATTAACTTGCCATTCGACGAATTAAGCTCAACCAGCATGTCAACAAAGGGTTCATTCAAAGGTTGAGCTGAACTGACTTTAATGACGTACTTGCCAGCACGTTGCTCGACCGCGAAACGCAAATTCAGCAATGCCGGATTCAGATCGATATTGGCTTGTTTGAACGCTTCAATCGGCGCCAGCTTTGGCACCAACGAGTCTATTTCATCTTTATTCGGTGATGTCAGTTCAATTTCGGCGCGCAAAGGTTGCCCGAGTGCAGATAAAACGGTAATTTTACCTAGACCTGTAGCACCTGCCTCAGCCATCAAGAGCAATGAAGATGCAACCGCAACACTTAACGCCTTGCGCCCCAAAGAAATCATAGACTTGCTTTTTTGATTATTCATTTTGTCAGACATATAGGGTTTTCGGCGAAAAAATGAGTTGATACATAATATTTTTATTTTTTACTAACTTCGGAGCAACTAATTGTCCCAAGATAACATTTCAAACTTAACCATGCAAGCTTAACCCGAATTCACGTCTTGGTAAACATCGTACTTGTGACAGAATATGACCAAAAACTGTAAATGTTGTTACCAAAAAACATTAAGAAGTTATTCTAACTATCTAAAGATATAACATATTGCGCTTTTCAATAAAAAAAGGAGGCTCAAAAAGCCCCCTTTTTTTTCGCTTTTGTTGCCTTTATGCTTCAAGCAAGATGCGCAGCATACGACGCAGAGGTTCGGCGGCTCCCCACAGCAACTGATCACCAATTGTAAAGGCACCGACGTACTCTGGCCCCATCGCCAATTTACGTATCCGCCCGACCGGAATCGATAGCGTTCCGGTAACCGCAACGGGTGTCAAATCCTGCACGCTAGCCTCACGATTATTTGGCACAACCTTAACCCAGTCGTTATCAGCAGCAATCATTGCTTCAATATCAGCAACTGGTACGTCTTTCTTCAATTTAAATGTCAACGCCTGACTATGGCAGCGCATAGCACCAACACGGATGCAGAAACCATCAACAGGAATAGCCGAGCCAGTAAAGCCCTCACCCAACCCCAGTATTTTATTGGTTTCAGCCATCCCTTTCCATTCTTCACGCGATTGACCATTTCCCAGATCCTTATCTATCCAGGGAATCAGGGAGCCGCCCAGCGGCACGCCAAAATTCGCGGTTTCTGCAGCACTGAAGTTACGCTGGCGCTCAAGCACTTTGCGATCAATCTCCAGAATTGCGCTTTTCGGATCGTCAAGCAAGGTCTTGACTTCACCAAATAAACTGCCATATTGCGTCAACAATTCACGCATATGCTGGGCACCACCGCCGGAGGCAGCTTGATAGGTCTGCGTACTCATCCATTCCACTAAACCAGCCTTATACAGCGCACCCACACCCATCAACATACAGCTGACTGTGCAATTTCCACCTATCCAGTCTTTTTGACCTTTTTGCAATGCATTTTTAATCACGGGCATATTCACCGGATCAAGAATGATGACGGCATCTTCTTTCATGCGCAAAGTCGAGGCCGCATCAATCCAGTGACCTTGCCAACCCGCAGTGCGCAATTGAGGGAAAACTTCGGTTGTGTAGTCACCACCCTGGCAGGTAATAATAATTTCGCACTTCTTAAGCGTTGCTATATCAAATGCATCATGCAAAGTCTTTTCATTCTTTGCCATTGCCGGTGCCGCACCGCCGCTGTTCGAAGTCGAAAAAAACATGGGCTCAATGTGATCGAAATCATTCTCTTCCTGCATGCGTTGCATCAGGACTGAACCGACCATACCGCGCCAACCAACCAGGCCAACCAGTTTCACAATATTTCCCCTAACAATAAGTTGGCAGGACTGTTCCTGCCGGTTTAAAAAACTTTAACGCAAGGCAGCCACAACCGCCCGTCCCATTTCCTGGGTACCGACCTTACGGCAACCTTCTTCATAAATATCTGCTGTACGCAAACCCGATCGCAATACTGTCTTGACTGCCGCTTCGATCCGATCCGCCTGCTCAGCTTTATTCAAGCTGTAACGCAACATCATCGCCGCCGACAAAATCGTGGCCAGTGGATTTGCCAGATCTTTGCCAGCGATATCGGGCGCTGAACCATGCGATGGCTCATACAAACCTTTGTTGTTAGCGTCCAGCGACGCTGATGGCAACATGCCGATTGAACCCGTCAGCATGGCGGCGGCATCCGACAATATATCGCCAAACATATTTCCAGTCACAATCACATCGAACTTTTTCGGTGCGCGTACTAATTGCATCGCGGCGTTATCGACATACATGTGTTCGAGTGCAACATCTGGGTAAGATTTATGCACCTCAGTCACGATCTCTTTCCAAAATTGAAAAGTTTCCAGGACATTCGCTTTATCGACACTGGTCAGGCGCTTGCCGCGTTTTTGTGCCGCCTGAAAAGCCACGTGTGCGATACGACGTATTTCAGATTCTGCATAACGCATGGTGTCGTAACCTTCGCGCTCCCCCATAAAGGGGCCATCGGGACAAGTTCGCACACCACGTGGCTGACCAAAATAAATATCGCCAGTTAATTCACGCACGATTAAGATATCTAATCCCGACACAACCTCGGGTTTCAGCGTGGAAGCACCGGCCAATTCGGGGTAGAGTATGGCTGGACGCAAATTCGCGAATAAGTTTAAATTTTTACGCAAGCCGAGTATGGCTTGCTCGGGACGCAATGGACGCTCCAGGGTATCGTACTTCCAGTCACCAACTGCACCAAATAATACCGCATCAGCTTCTTTCGCTAACTTAAGCGTCGCCTCAGGCAAAGGATGTCCCGCCGCTTCATAGCCCGCACCACCGACCGCAGCATGCTCCAACTCAAACTTTTCATCCAGCGCATTCAATACTTCAACTGCTTGAGCCACGATTTCAGGGCCTATGCCATCCCCGGGTAAAACCGCAATTTTCATATATCCTCAATTATTTAATGGTGTTCGCCAACCAGGGCTGAGCTTGCAAATGACGCTCCTCGAAAGCACGTATTTTGTCGGCATGGCGCAAGGTTAAGCCGATATCATCCAAGCCATGCAATAGACAATATTTACGGAATTCGTCTACCTGAAATACAAAGCTCAATGAACCATCGCTGCTAAACACGCGTTGTTGCTGCAAATCGATGCTTAGTTGAAACCCGGCAAAAGCGCGTACAGCATCAAACAATTTATCAATTTCCGATTCGCTTAGCACAATCGGCAACACCCCATTTTTAAAGCAATTATTGAAAAAGATATCCGCGAAGCTGGGTGCCAGGATAGCTTTGAATCCAAATTGCTGCAGCGCCCAGGGAGCATGCTCACGCGATGAGCCACAACCAAAATTTTTACGCGTCAATAAGATGCTGGCACCCTGGTAACGTGCTTGATTCAGCACAAATTCGGGATTTAAGGGACGCCGGCTGTTATCCATGCCCGGTTCACCGTGATCGAGATAGCGCCATTCATCAAATAAATTCGGACCAAAACCAGAACGTTTAATCGATTTTAAAAACTGCTTAGGGATGATGGCGTCGGTATCGACGTTCGCCCTGTCCATAGGAGCGACCAAACCCTGATGTATCGTAAATTTTTCCATAATGATTTATTTCTTGGCGGCACGCTCAACAGCCTCGCCTGCCTTTTGCACGTCCTTACCAACACCTTGAACGGTATTGCATGCACTTAATACGCACGCTGCCAACACGAATAAAACGATATTTTTCATTTTTCACCTTTCTTATCAACGTCGACAAAAAGAAATTAACGCAACTCGCGGACATCCACGAAATGCCCGGCAATCCCCGCCGCCGCCGCCATCGCGGGCGAGACCAGATGAGTGCGACCACCCTGTCCCTGACGCCCTTCAAAATTGCGATTTGAGGTCGAGGCACAGCGCTCACCCGGCTCCAGCCTGTCAGCATTCATGGCCAGGCACATAGAGCAGCCTGGCTCGCGCCATTCAAAACCAGCTGCCTTGAATATTTTATCCAGACCTTCACGTTCAGCTTGCTCTTTCACCAGACCAGAACCCGGCACGACCATTGCCAGCTTAACGTTATCGGCACGATGTTTGCCACGCACAACGGCAGCTGCAGCGCGCAGATCTTCTATGCGCGAATTCGTACACGAACCGATAAAGACTTTGTCTATGCGCACCTGACTGATCGCGGTATTAGGTTGCAAACCCATATAAACCAGCGCCTTTTCAATGGCATCGCGCTTTACGCTATCTTTTTCCTGATCAGGATCCGGCACCCGCCCGTCAATTGGCAATACCATTTCTGGCGAGGTTCCCCAACTGACCTGAGGCTTGATTTCAGCCGCATTCAGGGTCACCACTAAATCAAACCGTGCGCCAGGATCGGAATGCAGTGTGCGCCAATAGCCAATTGCCTGCTCCCATTGCGGCCCAACTGGTGACAAAGGGCGCGCTTTTACGTAATCTATCGTGGTTTGGTCAACTGCCACCATACCGGCGCGAGCACCTGCCTCAATCGCCATATTGCAAATGGTCATGCGTCCTTCCATCGACAAACCGCGTATTGTGCTGCCAGCAAACTCGATCGCATAGCCTGTCCCACCCGCCGTGCCTATCTTGCCTATCACTGCCAGAACGATATCTTTTGCGGTAACACCCGCCGACAACTCACCATCGACCTGCACCAACATGGATTTCGATTTTTTTGCGATTAACGTCTGGGTAGCCAACACATGCTCAACTTCCGAGGTGCCAATACCATGTGCCAGGCAGGCAAAAGCGCCATGTGTCGAAGTATGCGAATCACCACACACTACTGTCATACCTGGCAGGGTTGCGCCTTGCTCTGGGCCGATGACGTGGACGATACCCTGACGCTTATCATTCATGCCAAAATAGGTCAGGGAGAATTCGCGTGCATTCTGATCCAGAGTTTCAACTTGCAGTCGCGACACTGGGTCAGCAATCCCCTGAGAGCGATCGGTAGTGGGCACATTATGATCTGCTACGACCAGATTCGCCGAATTTCGCCAGGGCTGACGTTGTGCCAGTTTCAGACCTTCAAACGCTTGCGGACTGGTAACCTCATGCAACAAATGACGGTCTATGTATAGCAAAGCCGTACCATCTTCTTCGGTGTGGACGACGTGGGCATCCCACAATTTATCGTATAGCGTTTTCAACATGGTTTAACTCGATGACAGACTTGAATAAACAGGCTAGCGTATCAGCGCATCCAGGCTTCAGGTGCACTGATCTGGCACAAACTATGCATTTGATTATGCCATATTTGTGCGTCGCAAAAGCGCTAAATTACACGCCGCACCACGATGGTGCCGCAATTAATTACAGAGTCGATATGCAGTACTGGTGAGTATTTACCAGAGTGCTTATGAATTTCGAATGCAGGGGTAGATTTCAAAATCAGGTACCCGAAACCGCAAGGGTGGCGCGGGTTTTCAGGGCATCACGCTGAAAAGGCGCATGGATACAGCGTCTTCAGCCACACATCAAAACAATTTATAACCTTTAACTTGAAAGGTGTGCTGGCAAATACAAGTCAAACTTCACCTCGCCAGCAGGGTTCACTTTACCATTTACTCCGTTTTTAGCCAATCAGAATGTCTGGGCTCCTGGCATTGCGCACGCTGACGCAAGGCATGATCCATCAACACCAGAGCTAACATCGCTTCAGCAATCGGAGTGGCACGTATTCCGACACAGGGATCATGACGTCCAAAGGTTTCGACTTGCTGCGGCTGTCCCGCAGTATCAATAGAACGGCGCGGCGTACGTATCGACGAGGTGGGTTTAATAGCCAGACTAACATCAATATCTTGTCCCGTGGAAATTCCACCCAGTATGCCGCCAGCTTTATTCCCTATAAACCCCTGGGGCGTGATTTCATCACCATGCACCGAACCGCGCTCACTGACACAAGCGAATCCCGCACCAATTTCCACACCTTTAACCGCATTAATACCCATCATCGCATAAGCGATTTCTGCGTCCAGCTTATCGTAGATAGGCTCACCTAAACCCGTCGGCACATTTTTTGCGATCACGCGTATCCGCGCACCGATCGAATCACCGTCTTTGCGCAAGGCATCCATATAGGATTCCAGAGTCGCCAGTAATTGCGCATCCGCAGTCGGTGCAAAGAAAGGGTTATTGGGCGTATGCGACCAATCCTGGACCGGAATAATGTGCTCACCCAATTGCGTCATCCCACCCACAAAGTAAGTGCCATATTGCTGCAGCAACCATTTTTTGGCGATCGCCGCTGCACCAACTGCAGGTGCCGTCAAGCGCGCCGAAGAACGCCCACCGCCGCGCGGATCACGGACTCCATATTTATTCCAATAACTAAAATCGGCATGCCCGGGACGAAAACTGTCCAGAATATTGCCATAGTCTTTACTACGCTGATCTTGGTTCCGGATTAATAAGGCGATCGGCGTTCCGGTAGTCTTACCTTGATAAACCCCCGACAAAATTTCCACCGTATCTGGCTCTTGACGCTGCGTTACGTGGCGCGAGGTGCCAGGTTTGCGTCTATCCAGCTCTGGCTGAATATCGTGCTCAGACAACGCCAGTCCTGGCGGGCAACCATCGACAACACAACCTATGGCTGGACCATGCGATTCACCAAAAGTTGTAACAGTAAATAACGTTCCTATCGTATTTCCAGACATAAAAGTAAAATAGTGAGTAGTAAATAATTACCTTGATTCTACCAGCGAACCGCACACACACCTACCCACCAAATTCCCCCCTGCCACAATTTTTTTCGGTCTGATCATTTCACTTTGTGACTTTTCTCACTATGCTTATTCTATCAAGGCAACAAAAACTTCCCTGTTACTTGGCGAATTCAGATTTTGCTGTCATAGTTCTGAAAACAGAAGCATGATTAAATGATTTGCCTTGAACAGTAAATCTGATTGAATAGTGCCGACCTGAATATTTTTATGAAATTTACACAGTTTCATTGGTTAGAAGCATATTATCGAAATATTAACGCTGAGGGCATTTTGTTTACAGCTGTGGAATCTGGCTGTGGGGATAGTGCACAGGTTGGATAGCCAAACATGGAGCTGTAACACTGATGAATTCGGTCATTCACCCTTCCGATGATGATCTGGTCTTCCTTGACGAGGCCGATGCGGATGACACTACGCTGACCACCGCAAGCGATAAAACCTGGCGCATCATGATCATCGATGACGATCCTGACGTCCATTCCGCCACCACCTTTGCCTTAGGTAGTCTGGAGATTCAACAGCGCGCCCTGAGTTTTTTGCATGCCTACTCAGCAGCTGAAGCCCGTGGCATTCTGGCGCATGAAAGCGATATCGCAATTATTTTGCTGGATGTCGTCATGGAACAGGAAGACGCCGGGCTGCAATTGGTCAGCTATATACGCAACACACTCAATCTCAGCGATGTACGTATCATTTTACGTACTGGCCAGCCGGGTTATGCCCCTGAAATTGATGCCATCCGTGATTACGACATCAATGACTACAAAACCAAATCCGAGTTAACCCGCACAAAACTCTATACAGCAGTTACCTCAGCGATACGCTCTTACGAACAAATTCGTGCGATCAGTGCCAGTCGGCGCGGCTTAGAACGCATTATTCAATCCAGTACTGACTTGATTGCAACGCATGGCATCGTCAATTTTGCCACTGCGGTACAAACTCAGATTTGCGAATTACTCGGTTTGCACACTGAGGGCTTTGTCGCATTAAGTGACACTGACCGGGAACACACCAGCACTGACAGTCTGACTTTAATCAGCACTTCACCAGCATTTGAGGGCAAACGGGATTTGCCTCTAAGCAGTCAGGAAGATGCGGAAATTCTGGCATTGATACAACACACCTTATCACGTCAACACAGCAGCTTTGACCACAAGCACACTGTATTATTTTTCAACAACTTCAGAGACCGGGTATTCATCCTATACCTGAATTGCGGCCTGCAACTAAACGAAATTGATAAGCGTTTGCTCAGCGTATTCTGCAGTAATGTCACGGTTGCGCTGGACAACGTTATGCTCACGTCGCGCTTACATGATCAGGCTTTTTATGATCCCCTGACCGGTTTATCGAATCGGCTTAAGTTGTTGCAGTCACTGCATCAAACTTTGATCAATAGCGGAAAAAATCATAGCACCTTGTCACTTATTGACATTGATCACTTCGCTGAAACGAATGATGCACTGGGCCATCAATTTGGTGATTTACTTCTTACCGCGGTAGCGAATCGCTTACAAGACGCGTTTAATTCGGCAACCGATTTAGCCCGCGTAGGCAGCGACACTTTTGCTTTACTCGGTGACGATGCCGATGTTACGCCGCAGTCCATCCTCGAATTATTCACTAAACCTTTTCATGTCGATCAGCAGGACGTGCAGCTTTCCGCCACGGTAGGTTTGATACAACTCAATGACTACGACGGTGACAGCTCTGACGCGCTGAAAGATACCAATATCGCCTTGAAGCGAGCCAAGACCAGTCAGCGTGGTGGATATGAGTATTTCACACGTAACATGGGTGTGGAAATTCGCGAGCGCGTGATGCTCATGCATGATTTACGCAGCGCCTTTGAGCGTGAAAAATTATTCCTGGTCTATCAACCGCAACTCGATATGCGCACTGGCAAAGTTATTGGTGCTGAAGCCCTACTGCGCTGGAAAAATGACGAAGGCAAATTTATACGCCCGGATTTATTTATTCCCATCGCCGAATATTCCGGCATGATTGTTGAAATTGGCACCTGGGTTTTACGCACAGCCTGCACCGAATTAGCAAAATTAAGCAGCATGGGATATACCGGCTTTCGCATGGCGGTGAATGTCTCGCAAGTGCAATTTTCCCACCCGCTGTTTTTAGAGAGTTTGCAACAGGTTTTGCACGAAACCGCGGTCGCACCGCATCAATTGGAATTGGAAATTACCGAATCCATGGCGATGAAAGACCCCGATTTACTGATAAAAACCTTGCATCAAATTAAGCACATGGGTATACATGTCGCCATTGATGACTTTGGCACAGGCTTCTCATCCTTGAGCTATTTACAAAAACTCGCGATAGACAAACTAAAAATTGATCGCGCATTCGTCAATGAAATCAAGTCTCAGGCCGAACAAGGCAGTATCGCCAGAATGATCGTTCAACTCGGCAAGAGTATGGGCTTAACAATAATTGCCGAAGGTGTGGAAAATGATATTCAGGTGCAAAGTTTGCTCTCGTATGACTGCCACATCGCGCAAGGCTATTACTACTGTCACCCACTCACCAGTGAACAACTGCATAACTGGCTGCAGCAACGCGATTGCGACTAACCCCAAAGAGCCGGCATAACAACCGGCTTTTTTAATCTGTCGCCCCGCTTAGTTCGCAATTTTCCATTCTATCCCTGCAATTGTGCAACTCGTCGCAGAGCGCTACGAATTTACTCACTTATTCCGTAAAGTACACTCACAGAACAAGCCATTCAACAAATCAGGCACAATAAACACAAACTGACATGTGAGAAGAAAATGAGTATCAATCCCACTGCACAAACTGTAATCAGCATCTCCAAACAAATTTTGGTCTTACTAAATCGAGCCTTCAACAGCACAGCGATTTGGGTTAGCAAACTATCCTGGTGGAAGTTTTTCTTATTTGCTTGCCTGATGCTAACCGCAGGTTCAATCATACAAGACAGCTTGTTGAGCAATGATGAAGAAATCATCACCACTAAAACGCGCAACAAGCCTGAAGGCAAGAAGCATGTGATCGACAAAAACACTACCGTCGAGATCAATAACAATGGCATACACATACGAAAAAACACTGGCAAAAGTGAAGGCAAGCGCCTGGAGATCGATGAAAACGGGATCCATGCCAGCAGTGAAACGCCGGCCGCAGATGGGATAGAAAACGATCTGCCTGTACCACCGGCCCCACCCGCAAACCCACCAGGAAAACCCGAAATCTCTGGAAAAAAAGCAGGCCCCGCAGCGATCCCGGGACAAGATGAAATACATATACGCTTACCCGAAGAAATCGCCAAGGAAGTGAGCCAGGAAATTAACGATGCCGTGGCTGACGCAGCAGACGAAGAAGTAAAAATTTATCAGAAAAATTCGAAAAAATGGTTCACATCGCTGACCCTGTTACTGGTTTTTGGCTTGTTTGGTATGAAGGCCTTAATGGGTGGCAAAGTCCGCGCCGAAGAAAAAGCGCATGAAGCTAACTTAAACGCTGAGCGTGAAGCCTTATTACGCCAGGTCAGCGAAGCGCAAGTTCAAATGATGCAGGCACAGGTAGAACCTCACTTTTTGTTTAATACGCTGGCCTCAGTGGAACACTTGATCGAAACCGATCCACCACGGGCAGCGGCAATGCAGCGTAGTCTGATTGCCTATTTACGCGCAGTCTTACCGCAGATGCGGGAAACCAATAAGGCTACCAATCTGGGGCGCGAAGCCGATATGATTAAAGCATATCTGGATTTGTTAAAAATGCGAATGGAAGAACGACTTAACATTGACTTTGAAATGTCGGAAGGCTTGCGCAGTGCCTCGTTCCCGCCGATGATGTTGCAATCCTTAGTAGAAAACGCCATCAAACATGGGCTGGAATGCAAAGAGGAAGGTGGCACCATACGTTTTCGTGCAGAAGTCGCGCATAACAAATTACGAGTCAGCGTAACTGATGATGGCTTAGGATTCGGCGCAAAACCCAGCAATGGAACCGGTTTAGGTCTGCAAAACATACGCGAACGTCTGAAGCTCTTGTACAAAGAAAAGGGGCAAATGATTATTACCCCTAACCAACCTAGCGGGGTTTGCGTTACTATAGAAATTCCTTACGAGTTAGCACAATAACATAATGGGTGTACGCCAGGAGCAGGCAACACCCACTTTACTCTGGAATTAACTATGGCAACAGCAATCATTGCAGATGACGAACGTCTGATGCGCGAACAATTACGTACCCGTATTGAGCAAGTCTGGCCAGAACTGACAATACTGGCTGAGGCGAAAAATGGCGCCGAAGCGGTTGAGTTGGTCGAACAACACCAGCCTGATTTAGTGTTTCTGGATATACGCATGCCCGTCAAAACCGGGCTGGAAGCGGCACAACAAATAGGCGATAAAGCCCACATTGTATTCATCACCGCTTACGATCAATATGCAATCGAGGCGTTTGATCAGGGCGCGGTCGATTACATTTTAAAACCTGCGGATGTTGAGCGCCTTAACAAAACCGTCGAACGCTTAAAAGCACGCCTGAACGCCCATAGCAAACCGAATGACATGGGTGGCATGCTGCTGGAAATGGCTAAGCAAATGGGAATAGCGCCGCAAAAAACCTATTTGCAGTGGATACAAGCCAGCATAGGTCAGGAATTACGTTTAATTCCGGTTGAAGAAATCTTGTTTTTTCAATCCGATGAAAAATACACTCGGGTTCAAACCGCCAGCTACGAAGCTTTAATTCGCAAACCTGTACGCGATCTCGCGGAAGAACTTAATCCCGCCTTGTTTTGGCAAATTCATCGCTCGACGCTGGTTAATGCCAAGGCCATTTCAGGCGTGATTCGTGATTTACGTGGCCGTCATTTAGTGCAGATTAAAGGTTCACACGAAAAACTTGAGGTTAGCCGTAGTTTTGTGCATTTATTCAAACAAATGTGAGATCGGCGTTCTACCGTCTCAATCATCTGCCTTGACAAACAAGCACGGACCGACCTGACCTAAGGCAAAAACGCAAATGGCAGTCTTAAGTGTAAGCTGCCATGCTAACCCTAACGCATTAACTTTTTGGCGCTAGCCTCACGCAAAAAAGCGGCATTTTCTCGCTGCTCAGCCAACTCGGCAAAATCGATGGCACTCAACCCCAGTTCATTTTTCACATTTACATCGGCGCCCTCATCGATTAGCAATTGCAGCACTTCTAACTTTCCAGAACGACTTGCCATCATCAGCGGTGTGGTTTTATTTGGACTTTCAGCATCGATATAAGCGTGATGTTCAAGTAACAACTTGATAATTTCAAGTTGCCCAGACGTCGCGGCGTAATGCAAGGCAGTCCAGCCTGGGTGATTGATTTCAGCGTGGCGTTGCAATAACTGCTTTACCATCTCAAGCTGCCCAAGGTAACTAGCCAACATCACCGCGCTATCGCCATTCCTGGCCCGATGATTAATCTGAATACCTGGTTGTTGCAACAAAGCTTGTGCCACTTTCGTTGAATTTTCGCGTATTGCCAACATCAATAACGTCTCACCCCGATAAGGTTCGGCCGTATTGACGTCCATCCCTAGCTGCAATTTCTCTTGCACTTCACTCAATAAATCGAGTCTGACGGCGCGAATTAACTCATCGCGTTCGTCAGCGTATGCTGCCCCAGCAACGCCAAATAAACTCAGCATAACCATGAGCATAAAACAAGCAAACCGTTCCTGAACATTGCGAATGAAATTCATATTACGGGTTTTGCAGCTTTAAATAAGTCAAAAAAGTTCTGGGTGCTGGCGCGCTGCACTTCACTCACCGGAATACCGCGCAAGTCCGCAATGAAATCGCCCACGTGCTTAACCAAGCCGGGTTCATTTTGTTTGCCACGGAAGGGAACCGGCGCCAGATAAGGCGCGTCCGTTTCTATGAGTAGCCTATCCAGCGGCATGGCTTTGGCGACTTCTTGTAAATCTTTAGCGCTTTTAAACGTGACGATGCCTGAAAAGGAAATATAAAAACCCATTTCCACTGCCGCCCAAGCCACATCCATGGCCTCGGTAAAGCAATGCATCACTCCGGCTACGCCACCTTTATCGGTCCCCGCCCCCTCTTCACGCATAATTCTCAGAGTGTCGGCGGACGCCGCACGTGTATGTATGATTAAAGGCTTGCGGGTTTCGCGCGACGCCCGGATGTGCGTGCGAAAACGTTCCCTTTGCCATTCAAGATCACCTTGCAAACGAAAATAATCTAAGCCAGTTTCACCAATTGCAACGACCTTAGGATGGTCCGCTAATTGCACCAGAGTCGCCACATCAGGTTCGGGGGTATCTTCGTAGTCAGGATGAACCCCCACCGAAGCAAAAATATGCGGGTAAGTTTCAGCCAGTGCTTTGACGCGCGGAAAATCGGGCAAATCGACGGCCACACATAAAGCGTGTGAAACTTGATTGCTTTCCATCTTCGCCAAAATCTCTGGTAAGCGCTGAGACAACTCAGGAAAGTCGATATGGCAATGAGAATCGATATACATAGTAAAACCGTGAAAAGAATGAGCTGGCAGTACGTGCCGAAAAGAAGCGTGATTGACGTTTACCGCTTAGTGTTGGTCAATGACACGCAATACCGCATCGGCACACAGACTAGCGGAATCACGCAGTAATTGCTGATGCATTTCAGTAAACCGTTGCGCTAGTCGATCTTGTAACTGACCATCATCAAGTTGTTGCATCAAGGCATTTGCCATGACCTCGGGTTGCGCGGCGCGCTGCAAAAATTCAGGCACAACAAACTCTTGTGCCAGGATATTCGGCAAACCTATCCAAGGTTGATAGCCCATATGACGCAAAATTTGCCAGGATGCCTCCATCATTTTATAAGCAATCACCATAGGCCGCTTAAACAAGGCGACTTCCAGCGTGGCGGTACCTGAGGCAACTAAAACGGTATCAGCGGCCGCCAATGCCTCGTGCGATCGCCCATCCATTAAGAGGATAGGCACGTCGACCAAGCCAGCTTCAACGATCAGTTTGATGTATAACTGCCTTTGTTTTTGCCCCGCCATCGGCACCACAAATTGTAAGTGCGGATCACGTTGCGCCATGATCTTGGCCGTTCTCACAAACGTCACGGCATTGTATTTAATTTCCGAGAGTCGGCTACCCGGCAAAATCGCCACCACTCTGGCGTTGACATCCATACCCAGGCTTTCACGCGCAGCACGTTTATCGTTGAGCATGGGAATGACTTGCGCCAGGGGATGGCCGACGTAGGTGGCCGGAATCCCCGCTTGCTGATAAATTGCCTCTTCAAACGGAAATACCACCAGCATGTGTGAAACAGCTTGCTTAATTTTATTGATGCGACCACCACGCCAGGCCCAGATCGATGGGCTGATGTAATGCATGGTTGGGATGCTCGCTTGTTTTAAAGCGAGCTCAAGGTCCAGGTTGAAATCGGGCGCGTCAACGCCAATAAATACCGCAGGACGCTCGGCAAGCAAATTTTGTTTGAGTTGCTCGCGTATGCCCTTGATTTCACGATAATGCCGCAACACTTCGAAAATGCCACGTACCGACAGCTTTTCCATAGGAAAATCGCTGACAAAGCCATATTCGGCCATGTGCTTGCCACCAATGCCGTGCATTAGCGATTCGGGCAGTTTTGGCCGCAAACCTGACAACAGACGCGCCGCCAGCATATCCCCAGACGTTTCGCCAGCAACCATACTAATGATGGGAGTAGTGCTCATAAGCGCATCATTACCAAATTAGCGGACCAAACCGCGAGTAGAAACATCGAGGAAATTGCGGAATACCTGTAATGGCCCCTGCACTTCGCTGCTCAAGCTAGCGAGTTGCTGATCAATCTGCTGCTTGGCTTCATCCAAGGTCAGACCAGATTTGTATAAGGCTTTATAAGCATGACGTAAGGCATGCATTTGTTCCTTACTAAAGCCACGACGCTTCAAGCCTTCCAGATTGATACCATGAGCCGCCGCAGGATTACCTGACACCAACACATAAGGTGGTACGTCCTGAGTCAGGCTGGTATTCATACCCACAAAAGCATGCGCACCGATTTTACAAAATTGATGAACCGCCGAAAAGCCGCTCATAATCACATAATCTGCCACTTCGACGTGACCTGCCAGCGCCGCGTTATTTGAAAAAACGGTGTGATTACCGACCACACAGTCATGCGCAATGTGGACGTAAGCCAAAAACCAGTTATCACTACCAACCCGGGTGATGCCCTTATCTTGGACCGTACCGCAATTAAAGCTACAGTATTCGCGGATCAGATTGCGATCACCAATTTCCAGATAAGTGACCTCACCAGCATACTTTTTATCTTGTGGCGGCCCGCCTATCGAAGAAAAAGCATGAATCTGATTATCCTGACCTATCGTGGTATGACCTGCAATCACAACATGTGCAGCGATCTTGGTACCCGCGCCAATTTTGACATCGGGCCCAATCACACTGTAGGGACCTACCTCGACACTGCTGTCAAGTTCAGCCTTGGGGTCGATAATCGCGCTGGAGTGGATACGCATAATTACTCCGCGTCGTTAATATTTCGCATGGTGCACATCAATTCGCCTTCGACCGCTAATTGACCATCGACTGTCGCCTTCGCCTGGTATTTCCAGATGCCGCGCGCTACCTTAGTGATTTCCACATCCATCACCAGTTGATCGCCAGGGCCAACCGGACGCTTGAAGCGTGCACCATCTATACCCAAAAAGTAAACCAGCGTCTTATCATCCGGCTTTTGTTCCATCGTCAAAAACGACAATATCGCCGCTGTCTGTGCCATCGCCTCTATCATTAAGACGCCAGGCATGACTGGTTTGTTTGGGAAGTGGCCATTAAAGAATTCTTCGTTAGTAGTCACATTTTTGATTGCTGTGATGCGTTTACCCGCCTCCCAATCAACCACTTTATCCACCAGCAACATAGGATAACGATGTGGTAACAATTCTTTAATTTGATTAATGTTTAAGCTTTTCATAATAATTAGTCGGCTTTTGTTTTAATAATTTTTTCGAGTTCGCGCAAACGGTCGCGCAGAGAACTAATATTTCTGACCAGCACGGCACCTTTTTCCCAATCCGCATTTTTTGCCAACGGATAAAAACCAGTGTATTGGCCAGGCTCCAGAATCGAACGTGACACCATACTGGCGGATGAAATATGCACGTTGTCAACTATCGTTAGATGCCCCAACACCATGGCCGCACCACCAAAGGTGCAATGCTTGCCTATCGTAGCACTGCCAGCAACGCCAACACAGCCCGCCATGGCAGTAAACGCGCCGATACGGCAATTGTGGCCGATCTGGATTTGATTATCGAGTATTACACCCTCTTCGATAATCGTGTCAGCCATTGCTCCCCGATCTATCGTAGTATTGGCACCAATTTCAACGTCGTTGGCAATCAATACCCTGCCGGTTTGCGGAATCTTAATCCAGCGCCCTTTTTCATTGGCAAAACCAAAACCGTCAGCACCAATCACAGCACCGGCATGAATAATGCAGCGCGGTCCAATTTCACAATAATCATAGATCGTGACATTCGGGTAGATAATGCTGTTATCACCAATAATCACGCCGCGCCCCAAGGATACTCCCGGGTGTATGCAAACCCCTTCACCTATCACGCATTCCGGGCCAATACTGACATTTGCAGCAATACTGGCGCTCGCTGCAACCTTGGCTTGCGGATCGACCCAGGCTCGCGGATGTATGCCAACTTCGGCTGGAATCGCCACCCTACTGGCAAACCATTGCGCGGCACGTGCGAAATAAACATAGGGATTAGCGCAAACAATAAAGGCCCCAGCGTACTGATGCTGAAGTTCAGTATGATCAGCCTGCGTCACAATTAAGGCCGCCGCCTGAGAACTGGCGGCTTGTTTGCGTAACTTGGAATTAGAAAGAAAACTAATTTGCTGAGGAGTGGCATCGGCGAGTGGCGCGATACCCGAAACGCTGATTTCGGGGGAACCGAATAACTCTCCACCACATTGATCAATCAGCGCCCCCAGTGTAATCACTGTGGTGGACTTCATTATTTAGCGAGGGCTCGTATAACTTTTTCAGTGATGTCGACGCGTTGATTGGCATACACCACATCTTGCAATACGACATCAATCTTCTCTGCTTCGGCAATCGCTTTGATTGCTTTTTGCGCGCGTTCAATTAAGGCAGCCACTTCTTCGTTCTTACGCTGACTCAAATCTTCATTGTAAGCACGTTGTTTGCGTTTTAATTCCAAATCCATATTGGTGATTTCACGCTGACGTTTGAAGCGTTCGGCTTCCGGCAAAGCATGTGCTTCTTTGTCGAATTTTTCAGCGGCCGCATTTAAACGCAAGGACATTTCTTGAATTTCTTTGGTGCGCTTTAAAAACTCTTGCTCAATTTTCGCCTCGGCTGCTTTGGCCGAACCTGATTGCATAACGCGTTGCGAATCAAAAATCGCAATCTTAATGTCCTGCGCCTGAGCTGTGCCCCAGCACAAACTCGCCGCTAGGACCAGGCTCTTAACAACCGATGTGGAGGGAGTGAGTTGCTTCAAGTTAATCTCCGTATCACTAATTTCACTGCATTTAATGCTAAAGGCGATCAGAATCCTGTACCCATCTGGAATTGGAAGGATTGCTTCTTATCCTCAGGTTTCGCATTCAAGGGCTTACCGAAACTCAGTTTCAATGGGCCGACTGGGGAAATCCAGCTTATACCAATACCTGCTGAGAAACGCAAATCCTTCCAGCGTATCTTCTGGCCTTCATCAAAGACGTTACCACCATCCAGGAACACAAAACCACGCAAGGATTTATCCGCACCCGGGAAAGGAAGCTGTAATTCTACATTACCTAACAAGCGTTTGGCGCCGCCATTCGGATTATTATACGGATCACGGCTACCTAAAGACGAAGGTTCATAGCCACGCACCGAACCAATACCACCCGCATAGAAATGCTTAAACACCGGATATGGTTGACCGCCCAGACCATGGCCGTAATCAAATTCACCATTTAAGGCCAGGGTCAGCGAACGGTAAATTGGTTTGTAGAGCTGCGCATTATAAATTGCACGATAGTACTTAAAGTTACCGACGGCAGCCACTTCCAGATTAGCTCGTTGATAACGACCTATAGTTGGTGTCAGGGCACTATCGCGGCTATCACGCTGCCATGCAACGGTTAATGGGTAACTGGTTGTCGTTGCCGTGCCAATACCCCAGAGCGGGTCGTTGCGGTCGGTGATATTGGAGCCACCATAAGTCGCCACAAAACTCCGGTACTGCAACGGACTTGCAGCAAAGCCCAGGACTTCTGGATAGGTTTCTACCTTGGTCCGTTCAAAACCTAAGCCAAAGAATACCGCGTCGACCTCAGAAAAAGGCACACCGAAACGCAAGGTGCCACCGGACGATTGAATGCGGAAGTCACCTATCGTACCAATCAAAGGACGGGTAGTACGTAAATACAATTCAAATGCACGACTTACACCATCATCGGTAAAGTAAGGATCAAGGTGCGAGACAGCAATCGTACGATTTACGCGACTCGTATTAATTTCCAGCCCTATCGTATCACCACTACCAAAGGCGTTCGCTTGCTGTATCGAACCCGTCAAGGTCAGTTTTTCAGCACTCGAATAACCTGCACCAAATAATAAGTTACCAGTTGGTTTTTCGGTGACGGTCAGATTCACATCTACCTGATCAACACTGGTTGGCACTTCAGGGGTTTCGATATTTACGTCTTTGAAGAAATCCAGACGCTCAACACGATTACGCGAAGTTTTAATTTTTTCACCGTCATACCAGGAACTTTCAAACTGACGGAATTCACGGCGTATTACTTCGTCACGGGTACGGGTATTACCGGCGAGGTTGATACGGCGCACATAAACGCGCTTACCTGGATCAACATAAACCGTGAAAGATACTTCCTTTTTATCCTTATCCAGCGATGGATGTGCGTTAACATTGGCAAATGCATAACCAAAATTACCCATGCGTTCGGTAATTTGTTTCGTGCTTTCGGTCAAACGTGCCGCATTATAGGTATCGCCCTTTTTCAGCAACATTAAGCCTGCAAGCTCGTGCTCACGACCCAGCGTATCGCCTTCAAGCTTAATATCAGAAACTGTGTACTTATCACCTTCATTGATATTGATGGTAATAAAAATATCTTTTTTATCGGGTGAAATAGCGATTTGCGTCGACAAAACCTGCATTTCGATATAACCACGGTTTTGATAGAAGGAGCGCAGTGCTTCAACGTCACCCGAGAGTTTTTGTTTGGAATATTGATCGGCTTTGGAATACCAGGTGAACCAGCCTGGTGTGCTCAGCGCCATTAATTCACGTAACTCACCATCTGAAAAAGCCTTGTTACCGATGATATTAATTTGCGCGATCTTGGCAATTTCACCTTCATCAACCGCAAACGTCACGCGCACGCGATTGCGCTCCAATGGCGTTATCGTGGTGGTAATGTGCATGCCATATAAGCCGCGTGACAAATATTGGCGTTTGATCTCTTGCTCGGCCCGATCTACGGTCGCTTTATCAAATATCTTGGCTTCACCAACACCGATATCTTTTAATGCCTTAATCAAGGCATCTTTTTCAAATTCCTTGGTACCATTAAAGTCAACCCCAGCAATCGTTGGGCGTTCATCCAGAATAATCACCAATACATCGTTTTCAACTTCAATTTGCACATCTTTAAAGAAACCCGTGGCGTACAAGCTTTTAATCGCTGTCACACTCTTACTGTCGTCAAAGGTATCTCCCACTTTGACTGGCAAATAGCTAAACACCGTGCCCGCTTCAGTACGCTGCAAACCCTCGACGCGAATATCTCTGACTTTAAATGGCTCGACTGCCAATGCAGCACCGGAACACATTAAAGTCGCTGCAAATGCCAGGGCATGACGGCGAAACTGGGCTAATTTAAACTGCTCGTTATGTAATTTCATCGGTTACTTAGCTCTTTAAAAAACGCTTTACGGCAATCTGAGTACACACCAAACTGAGTATTATGACACTAGTCGGCTTAAATCATTAAAAAAAGCGAGGGCCATTAACATCGCCAACACTAACATTCCGAATTTTTGTGTGAGAAGTATCACACGTTCGGAAACGGGTTTGCCGGTAAAAATTTCCAGCGAATAATACAGTAAGTGACCACCATCCAGCATCGGTATGGGCAATAAATTCATCACACCCAGGCTGATACTGATCGACGCCAAAAAGCCCAGATAGTAAGTCAGCCCCAGTTTGGCAGTCTTGCCAGCAAAGTCAGCAATGGTCAAAGGCCCGGTAATATTTTTGAGTGAAACTTCACCGATGAGCATTTTACCCAGCATCTGCAAAATCAGGGTACTGGTATCCCAAACCTTTTGAACCGACCGTATTACGGACGTTTTGAGGTCATACTCCGTAGTTATTAGCTGTAAATCAGGGGCTTTAGGTTGCACCATCAAGCGCCCTATGGTCTTACCCTGAACTTGCTCAGCCTTAGGTGTAGCAAGAATAAACAGCGTTTTATCCGCACGCTGCACCGTCAACTTAAGCGGTTTAGTCGGGTTCGCCTGCACCAATTCGACAAACTGGCGCGCGTCCAGCAATGTCTTGTTGTCGATCGCAAAAATCCGGTCGCCTTCTTGCAATCCCGCCTGTGCCGCGGGGCCATCCGGTAAAATCTTGTCGATCACGACTTCGGGGTTACTGAATAAATTAAAACCCAAGGTGGCAATAAAATCACCTTCCAAATCTTCAGCGACCAATTTAGTGGTTGGTAAAATTACGTCAACAAGCTGATCGCCGCGACGTACTTGCATGCGTGCATCGACCTTATTTAAACCTTGACGCATCAGGTACCAGCGCACATCACCAAAACCCTGTACATCCTGATTATTAATTTGCGTGATGACATCACCGTGACGCAAGCCAGCCTGATAGGCAATGCTATCGCTCGCCGGTACGCGTATCTTGGCCAACGGCTCCTGAGTGCCGTGGACAAATAAGGTCGCGTACAAGAGTATTGCCAGCAAAAAATTGGCGATCGGCCCCGCCGCAACGATCGCAATCCGCTTCCAGACCGATTGCGCGCAAAATTCACGGTGTCGTTCAGTTTCGGGGATAGCTTCCAGACCTTGTTCACGCGCATCCAGCATTTTGACGTAGCCACCAATAGGCAACGCCGAGATCACCCATTCGGTTTGATCAGGACCAAAGCGACGCGAATACAGCACCCGTCCCATGCCCAGGGAAAAGCGCAAAACCTTGACGCCACACCAGCGCGCCACCAGATAGTGCCCCAATTCATGGATGGTCACCAGCACGCTGATGGCCACCAAAAATGAAAATGCTGAGTGTAGTAAAGTCATGCCAAAAATCCTTGCGCACAACGACGAGCCATCGCATCGCACTCTAAAACAGCTTCAATACTGTCAACCGCCATCGCTTGCAGCTTGCTTAAACTGGCACTGATTACCCGCTCTATTTGGCGGAAGCCTATACGTTGTTCAAGGAAAGCTGCGACCGCCACTTCATTTGCTGCATTCAACACCACTGCATCCGAAGCCGCACCGCGCAAAGCCTGGTAGGCCAGGTCCAGACAAGGAAAGCGTTGCAAGTCGGGCTGGAGAAAATTCAATTGCGCGATCTGCGTCAAATCCAGGGCAGCAACGCCAGTTTCTAACCTTTCGGGATACGCCAGACCATAAGCGATCGGAATGCGCATATCAGGGTTGCCCATCTGCGCTAATACCGAACCATCGCAATAGGAAACCATAGAGTGAATAATGCTTTGCGGATGAATAACGACATCAATTTGATCCGCAGGGGCACCAAATAACCAGTGAGCTTCTATGACTTCCAGCCCCTTATTCATCATGGTGGCGGAATCGACCGAGATTTTACGGCCCATCACCCATTTTGGGTGCGCCACCGCTTGCTCGGGTGTCACGCTATCAAGGCTCGCCAAATCCCGGTGCAAGAAAGGCCCGCCAGAAGCGGTTAACAGCACTTTAGCAACGCCATGCTCAGCGGGGCGGCGATTGTAATGCGCTGGCAAACATTGGAAAATTGCATTGTGCTCGGAGTCTATCGGCAATAACGTGGCGCCATTTTGCGCCACCGCCTGCATAAACAGCGCGCCCGACATCACCAGAGCTTCTTTATTGGCAAGCAACACGCGTTTGCCCGCTTTTGCCGCAGCCAGACTCGAGGGTAATCCTGCTGCGCCAACGATGGCTGCCATCACCACATCGGTTTCTGGCGCACTGGCAACCTGACACAATGCATCAGCACCGTGCAAAATCTGTATATCGGCAGTCGCAGCCTGCTGCTGCAATAACAGCGCAAGGCGATCTGCAGCTTTGGCGTCGCCAATGACCGCAACTTTGGGCAAAAATTGCAGGCAAAGTTGCGCTAATTTTTCGACCTGAGTCTGCGCACTTAAGGCATACACTGCAAAACGCTCGGGATAACGCGAGACCACGTCAAGTGTGGAACTGCCAATCGAGCCCGTTGCTCCCAGCAAACAGAGTTGTTGTTGTTTCATTCGTTTTACTGCCACATATCCAATAAGGCCGCCGCAGGCAGTACTGGTATCAATGCATCGATACGATCTAACACCCCGCCATGCCCGGGTAATAACTGACTACTGTCTTTCATGCCAACACGACGTTTCAGGGCGGACTCAAATAAGTCGCCAGTTACACTAATTGCTACCAGCAGCGTCAGCAAGAGCGCAGTTAATAGCATCCCTTTACGCGCCATTAAGTGCACTGCAAAAGTATCTGCGCAAAAGGATAAATGACTCGATGCATAGGCCAGCACCAATACCGCCAACCAGCCACCAAGCGCACCTTCCCAGGATTTACCCGGAGAAATGCTGGGCGCCAACTTATGCTTACCGAAGGCCTTACCCGAAAAGTACGCCCCTATATCGGCCACCCAGACTATCGCCATCACCGACAACAAATACCAGGGCGAGCGCACAAACAAAACCGCAAAAGCGACAAAACAAGCAAAAATATTGACGCCATAAAGCGTACTCAACATACCATTCGCAAAGCTTTTGATCTCAGGCAAACCCTTATACAACACAGGCAGCAGGCGCAACACCCAAAACGCTGAAACCAGGGCAAACAGCAATAGCGTATTAAATTTATCCAGATTAAACAGCAAATAGGCCAGCGCTGCGCCCCAAATACCCGCCATTAACCAGGGTAAGGGTTTTTTAAACAAACGTTGACATTCCCACATCGCCGCCACAAAAAAAGCGAGCGCTAAACCAGCAAAGGCAACATACGAACGGGCATACAAGACTGGCAAGATCACCGCCAGCAAGCCCAAGGCTGTGATAATTCGGGCTTTTAACATTTGGGGGTCTCCGCTGCTTGCTGTACCTGCGCACTGGTGCGACCGAAACGCCGCTCACGCTGCTGGTAAGAATGAATTGCGGCATCGAGTGCAGCCAGATCAAAATCTGGCCAAAAGGTATCAGTAAAATACAATTCACTATACGCTAATTGCCAGAGCAAAAAGTTGGAAATTCGGGTTTCACCACCCGTGCGGATAAATAAATCTGGCTCAGGTGCATACGCCATGGATAAATGCGCGGAAATATCCTCTTCCGTGAATTCCAGGGCGTCCGGTTTAGCAGCACGTGCCTGGTTCATGGCTTGCAACATATCCCAGCGACCACCGTAATTGGCACAAATCGTTACCGTCAAACCAGTATTTGCAGCCGTTTTTGCTTCGGCAGCCTGAATTAATTCTTGTAAGCGAGACTCGAAGCGACTCAGATCGCCAACCACCTTAAGTCGTATATTATTCGCATGCATCTTCGCCACTTCTTTTTCCAGCGCCGTGACGAACAATCGCATTAAAACGGATACCTCATCGGCTGGGCGACGCCAGTTTTCGGAACTGAATGCAAACAAAGTCAGGTAACTAACACCGCGACGTATACAGGCTTCGACGATGCCGCGAACTGCATCCACGCCCTTTGCGTGACCAGCCACTCGTGGTAAAAATCGTTTAGTGGCCCAGCGCCCATTCCCATCCATAATGATGGCGATATGACGAGGTACACTGGCAGAATCTGGAACTTCTTTGGTGGAACTGGTATGTAACATGCAGATTTATCGTCTAATCAACAAAAAAGAAGGAGGACTTACGCAAAACTGCCCCAGCTTTGTTATGGTGTATTTGCCGTACCGTCGCACTTATGTAGTGTCCACTCCGCTACTGGGGCAATTTTGCCTAAGCCCTCGCAAAACTGGCCTGCATTCTGAACGAAGACAGGCCAGATTGGCAAGCCTCAGACCGTCATAATGTCTTTTTCTTTGTCGGCCAGAATTTTATCTACTTCGGCAACAAATTTATCGGTCAGCTTTTGCACATCATCCTGAGCACGACGCTCATCATCTTCCGAGCATTCTTTGTCTTTGAGCATTTTTTTCAAAGTTTCATTGGCGTCGCGACGAATATTACGAATCGCAATTTTTGCCCCTTCGCCTTCTGATTTGGTCAACTTCACCAATTCTTTACGGCGCTCTTCGGTCAAAGCCGGGGTCGGTACGCGGATCACGTCACCCACGGAAGAAGGATTCAAACCCAGATCGGAATCGCGTATCGCTTTTTCGATCACATTCAGCATTTTCTTTTCCCAAGGCTGAACACCTATCGTACGCGCATCCAACAAAGTCAGATTCGCAACCTGGGAGATTTGCGTAGGACTGCCGTAATAATCCACCATAACGTGGTCTAACAAACCAGTATGAGCACGGCCTGTACGGATTTTCGCCAAATCGGCCTTCAAAGTCTCGATGGACTTTTGCATTTTTTGCTCAGAATTTTTTTTAATATCTGCAACACTCATCTAACTCTCCTGTGCATATTTTGATTACCATGTCAAAAAATGGCCAACACGAAGCAAATCGTTTATCCAATTTCAACATGACAAAGGGCTGGATTATACGTGGACTAAGGTGCCTTCGTCTGCACCCAGCACAACATTCTTTAAGGCGCCGGGCTTGACGATAGAAAACACTTTAATTGGCAATTTCTGATCACGGCACAGGGCAAATGCGGTCGCATCCATCACTTGCAAGTGCCGCGCAATCGCCTCATCAAACGAAATGGTGGTGTAACGTGTGGCATGCGGGTCTTTTTTCGGATCAGCAGTATAAACGCCATCCACTTTAGTGGCTTTCAAGACGATTTCCGCACCAACCTCCGAACCACGCAAAGCCGCAGCTGTATCGGTGGTAAAGAATGGATTGCCCGTGCCAGCCGCAAACACCACCACTTTACCTTCTTCCAGGTATTGCAATGCTTTCGGACGCACATAAGGCTCAACAACCTGATCGATACCAATCGCTGACATGACACGCGACGTCACACCTACCTGACGCAAAGCATCCGACAAAGCTAATGAATTCATTACGGTAGCCAACATCCCCATGTAATCCGCCGTTGCCCGGTCCATACCCTGAGCACCTGGCGCGACACCACGGAAAATATTGCCACCGCCAATCACTATCGCCAATTCCACGCCCAAGCGGGAAACTTCAGCAACATCAGCGACCATGCGTTCTATTGTGGCACGATTAATACCAAACGCATCATCACCCATTAAGGCTTCGCCAGAAAGTTTCAAGAGGACACGTTTATAAGCAGGTTTGGTCACGATTAAACTCCTTCTGGGTAAATAACAGTACTATAAAATTTAGCTAAAAATTCGCTACCAGAAGCACAGCGCGAGAAGCGGCGCAAAGATTTAGCTAAAATTTATTGTCAGAAAAATTTGAGCTTAAAAAAACGGGCCTTGCGGCCCGTTCTTTTTTTGCCTGATTAAGCTTGTTTAGCCGCTGCAACCTGAGCAGCAACTTCTGCAGCAAAATCATCTACTTTCTTTTCAATACCTTCACCTACCACATACATTGCGAAGGATTTAACCGATGTTTTTGCTTCTTTCAACATTTGCTCAACCGACAATTTGTCATTCTTAACAAATGCTTGATTAAACAAAGACACTTCTTTCAGGTATTTCTGTACCGAACCTTCAACCATCTTAGCGACGATATCAGCTGGCTTACCCGATTCAGCAGCTTTTTGTTCAGCAACCGAACGCTCTTTAGCGATCAGATCAGCAGGAACTTGCTCCGACGACAAAGCAACTGGTTTCATCGCAGCAATATGCATGGCCACATCTTTACCAACTTGTTCGTCTGCGCCATCATATTCAACGACGACACCAATACGGCTGCCGTGCAAGTAAGAAACCAGTTTACCTGTTGTTTCAAAACGCTGGAAACGACGAATACTCATGTTTTCGCCGATTTTACCAACCAAAGCTGCACGCACTTCATCAACTGTTTTGCCATCCAAAGGCAAGGCATTCAATGCTGCCACGTCAGCTGGATTGTGCTCTGCAACCAATTTCGCAACGGTGTTAGCCAGAGCGATGAAATCGTCATTTTTAGTAACAAAGTCGGTTTCGCAGTTCACTTCAACCAAAGCACCGATATTGCCAGCGATATGCGCTGCAACCACGCCTTCAGCAGTGATACGCGAAGCAGCTTTCGATGCTTTGCTACCCAGTTTTACACGCAGAATTTCTTCTGCACGAGCCATATCACCTTCTGCTTCGGTCAAGGCTTTTTTGCATTCCATCATAGGTGCATCGGTTTTTGCACGCAATTCACCTACCATTGCCGCTGTAATTGCCGCCATGCTGTTCTCCTAAACTTTGTGGTGCAGATTGCACCAATTCAACAAATTTGGTTTAAAAAAAGGGGCGAACCAAGGTTGCCCCAATTTCAGATCGTAATAAATCCGAATGACTTACTGATTAAGCTTGCTCTTCAACTTCAACAAATTCATCAGCGTCAGGCTTCACTGCTTCCAGAACTTCGTTGACTGCGTTAGCACGGCCTTCCAGGATGGCATCAGCAACGCCACGAGCGTACAGAGCGATAGCTTTCGACGAGTCATCGTTACCAGGGATAACGTAAGAAACGCCTTCTGGCGAGTGGTTAGTATCAACCACGCCGATTACCGGGATACCCAGTTTAGCGGCTTCAGTTACTGCACCTTTGTGGTATCCAACGTCAACCACGAAAATCGCATCAGGGATACCACCCATGTCTTTGATACCGCCGATTGCTTTTTGCAATTTATCCATTTCACGTTGGAACATCAACGCTTCTTTTTTGGACAATTTTTCAACGGAACCGTCTTGCATCGCGATTTCCATCTCTTTCAGACGTTTGATCGACGATTTTACTGTTTTGAAGTTAGTCATCATACCGCCCAACCAACGCTGATCAACGTAAGGCATACCTGCACGTTGCGCTTCAGCAGCGATGATGTCGCGCGACTGGCGCTTAGTGCCAACCAACAGCACGGTGCCACGATTTGCCGACAATTGACGGATGTATTTCATCGCGTCTTGGTACATCACCAAGGTTTTTTCCAGGTTGATGATATGAATTTTGTTGCGGTGACCGAAAATGAACGGTGCCATTTTTGGGTTCCAAAAACGAGTTTGGTGACCAAAGTGCACACCAGCTTCCAGCATTTCACGCATTGTTACAGACATAATAACTCCAGGGTTAGGTCTTGAAACTGGACAGTGATTCATTTCTGAACACCCTTTTCGACCAGCTTCGATGATTAAAATTTAAGTTTATTAGCTACAAAAACAAGCTAACCATCTATTCTACTATGATTTCCATAGCCGACTCAAGCCCATATCCACTGCCAAATCCTGGATCTGGCGGGAATGAAGCAGCAACAACCCCAAATTTATGCTTAAAGCACTATAATTTCGCCTTTACTCCTGGACTAAGGGCAAGTCCTCGCCAAGCCTGAGCTGAGACCACTTAGCCCCCGATAAACCGACTAGATAAATAATATGGAATCCATCACCATTAATAGCGCCGACGATATCGCAGGCATGCGTATCGCCGGCCGGCTCGCCTCTGAAGTACTCGACTATCTGACTCCTTTTGTCAAGGCTGGCGTGACCACAAACGAATTAGATAAGCTGGCGCACGATTACATGGTGAATGTACAAGGCACTATCCCTGCTCCCTTGAATTACGCACCACCCGGTTACACCCCTTTTCCAAAATCCATGTGCACCTCGGTCAATGAAGTGATATGTCACGGCATCCCGAATGATAAAGCACTCAAAAATGGCGATGTCGTAAATATTGACATTACCGTGATTAAAGATGGTTACCACGGCGACACCAGTCGTATGTTTTACATAGGCGAACCCACTAAATTGGCCAAGCGCCTGAGTGAGGTGACTTATGAATGCCTGTGGCTGGGCATCGCTAAAGTCAAACCCGGCGCACATCTAGGCGATATAGGTCACGCCATTCAGCAACATGCCGAAGCCGCTGGCTACAGTGTTGTACGTGAGTTTTGCGGTCATGGCATAGGCAAAGTCTTCCATGACGCACCTCAGGTTGTACACTACGGTAAACCTGGCACGATGGAACAATTAGTCGCAGGTATGATTTTCACCATAGAACCCATGATAAATGCGGGTCGCCGCGAAATACGCATCATGCCTGATGGCTGGACTGTCAAAACCAAGGACAGAAGCCCATCAGCGCAATGGGAACATACCATTCTGGTGACCGAAACGGGTTATGAAGTACTGACGCTGTCCGAGGGCTACCCTGCACTGCCCGCCTTCATCAGCAACACCAAGACCTGATCGCATCTAGCCCATCGGAACGCCCTATGCAACCCCAGACTTTGCAATTAAAACAGCGCCTCAGGCAAGCACAACAAGAACTGATGGCCGGCTATTTACAGTCAAAAAATCCTGCCAGCTTAGTGCAAAGTCTGTGCCGCAATGTCGATTCTATTTTGATCGAAATGTGGCGCGAAGCCGATCTGCCAGCCAATTGCAGTTTAATTGCGGTTGGCGGCTATGGCCGGGGCGAGCTCTTCCCGTATTCCGATGTGGACGTTTTAATTTTGCTCGACGAAGAAGCCTATGGCACAGTCAAAGAAAAATTAGAGCTGCTGGTACAAAACTTCTGGGATATCGGCCTCGATCTGGGGCATAGCATCCGTACAATCGAGCAATGCCTGCAAGAATCACGCGCTGACATTACAGTGCAAACCAGTTTATTGGAAGCACGTCGACTGGCGGGCAGTCGTAATTTATTCAAGACCCTGCAGGAACGGTATCACGCTGCCTTAAATCCACAAAAGTTCTTTCAAGCCAAGGTATTGGAATTACAACAGCGCCATGCCAAGTACGAGGATACGGCGTACAGCCTGGAACCCAATTGCAAGGAAAGCCCCGGCGGCTTACGTGATTTGCAGGTGATATTGTGGGTCGCCAAAGCGGCTGGGCTTGGCAACTCCTGGCACGAACTGGCGTTGCGCGGTTTAATTACCGACGTCGAAGCACGTCAGTTAAAGCGCATAGAACGTGCTTTCAAAGACATACGGATACGCTTGCATATTCATAGCAAGCGCCGTGAAGATCGGTTAATTTTTGACATTCAAACTCAGATCGCGGAAACCTTTGGTTTTAAAACCACCGAAACCCGGCGCGCCAGTGAATTCCTGATGCAGCGCTATTATTGGGCTGCCAAAGGAGTCACTCAGCTCAACACCATCTTGCTGCAAAACATTGAAGCAGAATTATTTCCGCAAGCCAGTCAAGCCCGACAGATTAGTGCGCAGTTTAATGAGGTCAATGGCTTAATCGATATTGCCAGCGACGATACCTTTACCAGCCACCCTTCGGCCGTACTCGAAGTGTTCTTGCTGATGGCGCAGCATAGTGAAATCAAAGGCATGACGGCGCGCACCCTGCGCGCACTCTGGCATGCGCGTTTATTGATAGATGCTGAATTTCGTCACAACATTTTTAATCGCGCGCTATTCTTGCAAATCATCATGGCGCCACAAGGCATAACGCATGCCTTGCGACGCATGAATCAACTCGGCATACTGGGTCGATACTTACCAAACTTCCGCCGCATTACCGGGCAAATGCAACATGATTTATTTCATGCCTATACGGTAGACCAGCATATTCTGATGGTGGTGCGCAATTTGCGCCGCTTTACCATGACCGAGCACGCCCATGAATACCCATTTTGCAGTCAGTTAATGGCTAATTTCACGCAACCATGGTTACTCTATGTTGCTGCGCTTTTTCATGACATTGCCAAAGGACGCGGCGGCGACCACTCAGTACTAGGTAAAGCGGACGCGAAAAAATTTTGCTATGACCACGGCTTATCTCGTGCACAAACCGAACTCATCATCTTTTTAGTGGAGCACCACTTAACCATGTCCCAAGTGGCGCAAAAACAAGACTTATCCGATCCGGACGTAGTCAAAAACTTTGCCGCCATAGTCAAAGATGAACGCCATCTCACCGCGCTCTATTTATTAACCGTCTGCGACATCCGCGGCACCAGCCCAAAAGTCTGGAATGCCTGGAAAGGCAAGTTACTCGAAGATTTATATCGCATGACACTGCGGGTACTGGGCGGGGAAACGCCGAGCAAAGATCGTGAACTAAAAAACCGTCAGGATGATGCCTTAAAAGCCTTGCGTCTGTATGGCTTACCCGAACATGCTCACGAAGAGCTTTGGCAACAACTGGATATGGCATATTTTTTACGTCATGATGCTGCCGATATCGCCTGGCAAACCCGGGTTTTATACGACAAAGTCAGTAGCCAGCGTGCCGTGGTCAAGTGTCGCCTTGCGCCTATCGGTGAAGGCTTGCAAGTCACCGTTTATGTGGCCGATCAAAGCGATTTATTTGCCCGCATTTGCCAGTATTTTGATAGCAAGAATTTCAGCATACTCGACGCCAAGATTCACACGACGCGTAACGGTTATGCACTGGATAGTTTTTTAGTCACCGAGCCCGCATTTGCACACAATTATCGTGACATTATTAACCTTATCGAGCACGAGTTAAGTGAAATTCTGAACCGTCAAACGCCTCTGGCAGAAGCTCCAGCCAGCAAAAATCGCTTATCCCGTTTATCGCGCAATTTCCCGATTACGCCCAGCGTCGATTTACGCCCCGATGAACGTGGCCGTTATTACCTGTTGTCGATTTCAGCAAATGACCGCACCGGTTTATTGTCATCGGTTGCCAGCATATTGAATCGCTATAAGATTAACTTACATACCGCCAAAATTATGACCCTGGGCGAACGTGTTGAAGACGTGTTCATCGTTGATGGCGCCGCCCTGCAAAACCCGCGCAGTCAGATTCAACTCGAAGCTGAACTGCTCGACGCGCTGCGAATTAATTAATACCGTAACGCATTCCCCGAATTCAAGCACGACTATTATTATTTATATTTTATGACTGAATTAGTACGCTTATCCAAACGCATGTCTGAACTTGGCCTGTGTTCGCGCCGTGAAGCTGATGAATGGATTGCCCGTGGCTGGGTTAAGGTCGATGGTGTAACCATCTCGGAGCTGGGCAGTAAAGTTCTGCCCCATCAAAAAGTCAGCGTCGAGCGCCAGGCCACCGCGGAACAAGCACAACGCGTGACCGTGTTATTGCACAAACCAGTTGGCTACGTCAGTGGCCAGGCGGAAGATGGCTACACTCCTGCGGTTGCTTTAGTCAAGGCAGAAACACGCTGGGCTGAAGACAATCACAAGCAGAAATTTAATCCCTCGCAATTACGCAGCCTGGTTCCAGCAGGACGGCTCGACATCGATTCCACAGGTTTATTGGTATTGACGCAAGACGGTCGTATCGCCAAACACTTGATCGGCGAAAATAGCGACGTAGAAAAGGAATATCTGGTCCGTGTGCGCTACAGCAAACCTGGTCGCTTACCCGATAGCGATTTGCAATTACTCAATCATGGCTTAAGCCTTGACGGCAAAAAACTGCAGCCCGCCAAAGTACGCTGGCAAAACGATGATCAGCTTAACTTCATTTTAAAAGAGGGACGAAAGCGCCAGATTCGCCGCATGTGTGAAATGGTGGGGCTGAAAGTCATCGGCTTAAAACGGGTACGTATAGGCGGCATCAAACTGGGTAAAATCCCAGAAGGTCAATGGCGCTATTTGCGTGAGGACGAGCGCTTTTAATCGCAGCAAACGAAAAGCCAGACTCGCAGTCTGGCTTTTTTCTTCAATTTCAGTCATCGGATTTGGGATCCAATCCCGGAAATAGCACTTCTGTATAGCCAAACTGACGAAAGTCTCGAACCCGCATAGGGTATAAGATACCTTGCAAATGATCGCATTCATGCTGCACCACACGGGCATGAAAACCCTCGACTTCACGGTCTATTACCTGCCCGAACTGATCAAAACCAGTGTAGCGCAAGCGACGCCAGCGCGGCACCATGCCACGCAGCCCTGGCACAGATAAACAGCCTTCCCATCCTTCTTCCTGTTCATCACCTATTGGCGTGATTTGCGGATTAATCAGCACCGTTTCAGGTACTTCCGGGGCATTTGGATAGCGGGCGTTTTGGCTAAAGCCAAATATCACCAACTGCAAATTGACACCGATTTGTGGTGCCGCTAAACCAGCGCCATTAACTGCGCGCATGGTTTCAAACATATCGGCAATCAACTGGTGCAATGCTGCGGTATCAAAATCATGTATCGGCTCAGCCACACGCAACAGACGTGGGTCACCCATTTTCAGAATTGGCTGCTGCATATATCCTCACTGCTATCGAAAAAAACCAGCTCAGGTGGAGCTGGTTTAATTGACTTTAATTCACTTTATCGCCTTTAAGAATTCCGCAAATTCGGCAGCGGTTTCTTTGTGTTTCAAACCTAAAGCCACGCTTGCCTTTAAATAGCCGAGTTTTGAGCCACAATCATAACGGGTTGCATCCGCCCGATATGAATAAACCGGAAAGTCTTTGAGCATATCGGCAATACCATCCGTCAACTGTATCTCACCACCCGACCCCTTACCCAAGGATTCCAGATACGAAAAGATACGTCCCGACAAGATGTAGCGGCCCTGCACTGCCAGCGTCGAAGGCGCATCTTCTGGTTTTGGTTTTTCAACGATGCCAAACACTTTATCGAGGCGGTCTTTGTACGGTGCTACGCTGACAATACCATATTGCTTAGTGAATTCACGCGGCACATCTTGTACCGCAATAATACTACCACCCTCTTTTTCATACTGCTGGCACATTTGTGCGATGACGGATTTTTGCCCAGTCGGCACATCCATTAAATCGTCGGCTAATAAAACCGCAAACGGATCATCACCAATCACCGGGCGCGCGCACAAAACGGCATGCCCTAAACCGAGCGCTGCAGGTTGACGGATATAAATGCAATTAACGTTCTTCGGAATGACATTGCGCACCATATCAAGCAAAGCTTGTTTACCCGCGGCCTCGAGTTCACTCTCCAATTCGTAGGCTTTATCAAAATGGTCTTCAATCGCACGTTTGTTGCGACCAGTGATAAATACCATCTCAGTAATGCCCGCCTCAACAGCCTCCTCCACCGCATACTGTATCAATGGCTTATCCACGATAGGCAGCATTTCTTTCGGTTGTGCTTTAGTCGCAGGTAAAAAACGACTACCTAAACCTGCTACAGGAAATACCGCTTTTTTGATTTTTCTCATCTCAACTCCGGCTACATAATTGAAGCAAATCCGCTTCGGACAAAATTGTGATTCCCAGCTCTTGTGCTTTGGTGAGCTTGCTACCCGCTTCTTCACCAGCCACCAAATAACTGGTTTTTTTAGAAACCGAGCCAGACACCTTGCCACCAGCCTGCTCGATGATGGCAGTCGCCTGCTCACGACTCAGATTAGGTAAAGTACCCGTGAGTACCAGGGTTTTCCCCTGTAAAACGGCATCACTGGCATCAGTCTGGCTTTGCGGCCAATGCACGCCCGCTGCCAGCAATTGCTCCAGCAATTCGCGATTTAAATTATCGGCGAAAAAATTTTGCAGAGATTGCGCTACCACAGGACCGACGTCAGGTACAGTCAGGTACTGATCTATGCTGGCATTCATGAAGGCATCGACGTTACCGAAATGCCGGGCCAGATCTTTGGCCGTCGATTCACCCACGTGACGAATTCCCAAGGCATAGATAAAGCGTGCAAAAGTCGTCTCTTTCGACTTCTCCAGGGCATTCAAGACATTCTGCGCCGACTTTTCTGCCATGCGTTCGAGCGCCGCCAACGAGGTCAAACCCAGCTTATACAAATCAGCCGCCGTGTGCACAACTTGCTTATCAACCAATTGCTCAATCAATTGTTCACCCAGGCCCTCAACATTCATTGCTTTACGTGAAGCAAAATGAATCAATCCGCCCTTGCGTTGCGCACTGCACTTAATCCAACCGCCGCTGCAACGAGCCACAGCCTCATCTTCTGCTTTGACTATAACTGAGCCACAGACCGGACAAGCCACTGGCATGACAAATGCCTTTGCATAGTCTGGCCGGCGCTCAAGGATGCTCACTACCACTTCAGGAATAACATCGCCAGCCCGGCGCACACTGACAGTGTCACCAATCCGGATATCTTTGCGCTGAATTTCTTCTTCGTTATGCAAAGTCGCGTTGGTCACCGTAACACCACCAACAAATACAGGCGCCAGGCGCGCCACCGGCGTTATCGCTCCAGTACGACCAACCTGCACTTCGATATCCAGTACCGTCGTTAACGCCTCTTGCGCTGGAAACTTATGAGCAATAGCAAAGCGCGGCGCTCGCGAAACAAAGCCCAGAATTTGCTGCTGTGCCAGGCTATTGAGTTTATAAACGACGCCGTCGATTTCATAATCCAGACTCTCGCGTTTGGCCATAATGCCACGGTAAAACGCCAACAATCCTTGATGGTCACTGACCAGACTGCGCTCTTGACAAACTGGTATTCCCAGGCTGGCATACCAATCGAGTAAAGCGGTGTGACTTTCGGGTAACGCCGCGCCATCCAGTGCGCCTATACCATAAGCAAAAAATCGTAAGCTGCGCTGCGCTGTGATACGCGAATCGAGTTGGCGCAAACTCCCCGCCGCTGCATTTCGTGGGTTAGCAAACTCTTTTAAACCCTGATCGCGCTGCCTTTGATTCAAACGTGCAAAGTCCGCTTTAAACATCAAAACCTCACCGCGCACATCAAGTTTTTTGGGCGGATTATCAGTTTGCAAGCGTAAAGGAATTGCTCGGATAGTGCGGATACTCTCCGTCACATCTTCACCCGTGTAACCATCACCACGCGTGGCCGCCTCGGTGAGCACGCCGTCGATATAGCGCAGATTGATCGCTAAGCCATCAAACTTCAAGTCCGCTGCGTAAGCAGGGATTTGCCCTAAAGGCAGCGCATCGACAACACGCTTGCAAAATGCTTCAACCTCGTCATCTTCAAAAGCATTATTCAAAGACAGCATTGGCACTTCATGGGCCGATTCGGTGAATTCTGGCAAAGGTGCGCCACCAACGCGCATGGTAGGCGAATCGATAGTGCGCAATTCCGGAAAGTCTGTCTCTAGCCGCGACAATTCGGCATACAATTTATCGTACTCAGCATCCGGCACCAAGGGTTGATCGAGTACATAATAAGCGTGACCATAACGTGCCAATTCACGCCGTAAAAACGCCACACGCTGCTGCGGCTGAGTAGGCGCAGGACTTGCAAATAAATCGTCTTGCATACTTAATTAACTGAAAATTCGTTTAGCACGCAAAGATCCAGCGGGGATTTGTGCTTCTTGCATCGCACCGTAAAATTCCTGCACCTGGCCATTAATTTCTTCCAAAGCAGCCGTCGAAATCGGTTGACGACTATCATCGACGACTACCCCACCCAGACGTGTTGCCAGCGAACGTGCGCAAGCTGCCATCGCACCAAAGGCATCACGCCCGGGCTCGACACAAGGCACATCCAGCAACAGCGTCAGGCAAGTCGTGGAAGTCTCAGCCAGACCAACATTGGTCGACAAGGTGAATAAACTACCACCATCGCCATCAGGCATCATTAAGCGACCATCAGGGCGCTGATCGAAACCCATTTTTTCCAGTGCAGCTAACAAGGTCGCCAATGCCCACGGCGCGCCGTTTACCGCCACATTGATACTCAATTGGGCATCGTGCTCACTAACGAATTGCTGTAACTCACGCGCGTCGCGGATGACTTTATTCATATCCGGGATATCAGGATGTGCGCCCAGGTTATCGGCAATGGTGCGTATTTTTGTGACGAACTCAGAATACTCAAGCTCGGTAACCGGGCCACTGCGCGCCACCATTTGCACACCAGCAAACAGGCAAGAATAAACCTCTCCCAAACGGATTACGGTACGCTGACCTTCTACAGTTTGGCCGATGAAATGCACAGGTTTTTTACCGACAAATTTGAAGCCCGTTATTTCGTTTAGAATTTTTTCCGCGCGCACCGGGGTATCCAGCTCCAGCACAATCACACTATCGATTAATTCATCGACTGGCAAATCGGCTCGAATTAGCCCTTCATCTGTTTCTGCTTGAGCAGGTTTCACTGCTGGCTGAGCCCCGTCACTCTGAGCCTGCTCGGCCTGCTCAGTCGGTTCTATATCGGCCGCGACACTTAGTTCGGCTGACTCATCGAATTTAGGTTCACGTTTAAGCTCGCTTTCTGGCTCCGCTTGCTGAAACGAGGGTTCATGTCTTTGTTCGTGTTCGGCACGTAATAAGACATCGTCTTCCTGACCATCGGCAAACGCGTTATCGACCACTTTGCGGGCGCGATATTCTTGCCATTTATTGTAAATAAACACACCGACAACCACGGTGCCGCCTATCGCTAATATGCTTAACTGAAATTCTGTCATGCTGCCTGCGCCTCTGTCGCAAAATTAATAGCGGATTCCATATCCACGGCCACAATACGCGAAACACCTTGCTCTTGCATGGTCACGCCGATTAATTGCTGGGCCATTTCCATCGCAATCTTATTGTGGGAAATAAATAAAAACTGAGTATTTGACGACATCCGTTTCACCATATTACAAAAGCGCTCGGTATTTGAATCGTCTAACGGTGCATCTACCTCATCCAGCAAACAAAACGGTGCCGGATTTAACTGGAACATAGAAAATACCAACGCCGTCGCAGTTAAGGCTTTTTCACCACCGGACAACAAATGGATAGTCGCATTTTTCTTACCTGGCGGTTGCGCCATCACTTGTACCCCGGCATCCAGAATTTCTTCGCCCGTCATAATCAATTTGGCCTGACCGCCACCAAACAAGATAGGGAAAAGTTCGGAGAAATGGTGATTCACTTTGTTGAAGGTGTCTTGCAACAGCTCACGGGTTTCCATATCGATCTTCATGATCGCGTTTTGCAAGGTCGTGATCGCTTCCGTCAAATCCGCATGTTGCGCATCCAAAAAGCCCTTACGCTCTTTGGCTTGCGCCAATTCGTCTAAGGCCGCCAGATTCACCGCCCCCAGGGCATTGATGGCATTGGTTAAGCGCGTTACCTCGCCCTGCAAATACGAGGGTTTCAAATCCGGATGGAGTTTTTCGGCAAGCTTGGCTTCATCGACTTCAAAGTTGCGTAATTGTTCGGCATACTGTTCTTGATTTAAACGAGCAGCTTGTTCTTTCAATTGCAATTCGACGATGCGATCACGTTGCGGTTGCAAATTACGCTCTAACTGGGTTTTACTGTCTTCAAGCTGGCGTAATTGCTGCGTCAACTGATCCAACTCATGACGCGCATGGGACAAAGCATGTTCCTGGCTGGTACGATTTTCCAGCAATTCTTGCAAACCAGCTTGCGCGGTCTGGTCAGTCATCTCTTCGAGTTCTAGCTGACCTTGCTCCATGCTTTCACTAATCGACTGAGTTTGCTCTTGCGCTGTAGCTATGCTACGACGCAATTCTTCCATCTTACTGCGTTGAGTTTTTTCCGCGAAGCTGGCTTCTTGTGCCGACAATTCCAAGTCACGCAATTGCTGGCGCGCTTGCTGTAATTTTTGTTCCTGATCGAGATAACGGGTCTGGCCTTGCTCGTGCAACTCCTGCGCTTCCGCCAATTCCATATCCAGGCTTTCAAAGCGTTGCTCGGATTCAGCACGCAATTGTGCCTGCTCCGCTTCTTGCGCCAGAATTTCCGCCAAATCGGTGGCAATTTGTTGGCTGCGTTGTTGGAAGCGTTGCTGCACTTCGGCTTGCTTCATGTACTCAATTTGCAAACCGTGCAAACTTTGGGTACTGGCAGCGACGCGCTGACGCAATTCACTGAGTTGCTGACTGGCCTGTGTGTAAGCCGCCTCCGCCCGCACCACTTTGGCGCGCGATTCATCGTTGAGTAAATGCTTGGCCCGGCATTGTTTTTGCAGGTTTTCTATTTCTTGCTGACGTGCCAAAACCCCGTCTTGTTCCGAATCGCTGGCATAAAAACGCACACTGGTGGCCGCGATCACATGGCCTTGTCGCGTCACAAAGCAAGCGCCGACTGGTAATTTTGTGCGATCTAAAAACGCCGAAGCCAGATCTTCAGCGAGGTAAACCTGATGACACCAATCTTGCAATAAACTGCGCAAATTCGCATCGTTCAATTGCACTAAGTCAATCAAAGGTTTTAAGCCTGGTGCTGGCGCTGCCGCATCAGCCCGCACTTGCGGTGAATACAGCGCCAATTTAGCTGGGGGCGCATCATTAAAAAACGCTTTCGCCCATTCCAGATTTGACACTTCCAAGGCTCCCATGCGCTCACGCAAAACCGCTTCCAGTGCAGTTTCCCATCCCTGGCTGACACTGATTTTTTGCCAAAGCTTAGGCAAACTGGCCAGTTCGTGCTTTTCTAACCAAGGCTGGACCTTGCCCTGACTTTGTACTTTCTCTTGCAACTGCTTCAAAGCTGTCAGACGCGCTTCGAGTTGCGCATACTCTGCGGCATCCTGATTCGCTTGTTGCTGCGCCTGTTTGCGTTCTTCATCCAACAAGGGCGCACGAGTTTGCAACTCATCCAACTGCAAATTCAATTCTTCCTGAATTTGCTTTTTCTCTTCAAGCTGCCATTCAAGATTTTGCAAATGGTGTTCGTCTGGCGCGTGCAAGCCTTGCTTTTCTTGTTGCAAACGCTCTTTACGCGTTGCCAGATTATTTAAATTGGTATTCGCATTACGCTGATGCGCCGATTCGAGTTCGATTTGCTGCTGCATTTGCATGATGCGCGCGCGCGACTCATTACTGGCTTGCTGCATGTCGCGCCAGTTTTGCTCTAAGGCGGGCAAACTCTCTTGCTGTTGCAAGACTCGCTCACCCGCTTGTTCAGCGCGCATCGCCAATTCCTCGACATGAAATTCGGCTTCACTGAGTTCATTTTGATGTTGCTCACGCTGGCGTTGCCATTGCTCACGCTGTACATGCAAGGTTTTCAATTGCGCTTGCAAACGGTTGCGCGACTCAATCACAAATTTGATTTGCGCTTCTAAGCTACCGATTTCCGAATTAGTTTGATACAAATTGCCCTGCGCCTGATGCAAACGATCGCCCACCGCATAATGGGCTTGACGCATGTGTTCGAGATCCAATTCGAGCTGGCGCAGTTTAGCAATTTGCGCTTCAAGATCAAGCTGGGTTTTCTCAATTTCGGCAAAATGCTTTTGTTGCTCCAACGCCGCTTCGTTTTTGCGCAATAACCAGAGTAATTTCTGCTTTTCTTCCTGATCGGCCTGCAATTCGTGGTATTTATTTGCGACAACGGCCTGCGCTTCGAGCTTTTCCAGGTTATTGTTTAATTCACGCAAAATATCTTCAACACGCACCAAATTTTCATGGGTGTCGTGGATACGATTTTCAGTTTCACGGCGTCGTTCCTTATAGCGCGAAACGCCTGCGGCTTCTTCCAGAAACACGCGTAATTCTTCGGGGCGAGCTTCGATAATCCGCGAAATCATGCCCTGACCAATAATCGCGTAAGCGCGTGGTCCTAAGCCTGTACCCAGGAAAATGTCTTGAATATCACGGCGACGTACCGCCTGGCCATTGATGTAATAGCTTGAGGTGCCGTCGCGGGTTAAGGTGCGCTTGACAGCGATTTCCGCATATTGACTCCATTGCCCTGCGGCTTTGCCCATGCCGTTATCAAATACCAGTTCTACCGAAGCACGTCCGGCTGGCTTTCTATGGGTGGAGCCATTAAAAATCACGTCTTGCATGGATTCGCCGCGCAATTCGCTGGCTTTGGATTCACCCAGCACCCAGCGCACGGCATCGATAATATTCGATTTGCCGCAGCCATTCGGCCCAACCACCCCAACCAGTTGCCCAGGCACCTGAAATTGAGTTGCTTCGACGAAAGATTTAAAACCTGATAATTTAATTGATGTTAAGCGCACTTTTTTACAATTTTGCCAGTAGTCACACCCAGACAATTTCCAGGCATCAAGGTTATAGCGTCACAGCCGAAAGCAAGGGAAGCAGAGCGCACACCATGCCATTTTGACAAACAATTCGAGCTTACTTGCATATAAACCGGATCATACCATTTCAACCCCTGCTTTTTCGAGCCTGAGTACAGCATTTGTTTTGCTATGCAGCAGGAGATGTCAAAGTTAACCAACATCAAACCAGTCAATTATTGTAAATGCAATTAGTTTTCTTGCGGTAAAAGTTTGTTAAATCATTAAATAAGTGTATGTCAAGTGGATTTTCATTCCGATAGCAAATTAATCGCACAGAGCAGAGCACGTGGACGAGCTTGCCAGTTATAATAGCCATGCATTTGCTCAGTCTGGACCGGGCGTGTCCATCATCCAAATTTACCATGAACTTTCACCCATACCTTGCACTGCTGCAACCTTATCCATTTGAAAAACTCCGCCAATTGTTTGCCAATGTCGAAGCCAATCCGGCGTACGCTGCAATTAGTCTGGGCATAGGTGAGCCTAAACATCCCACACCCGAACTGATTAAACAAGCAATTACCGCGAATTTATCGGGTTTGGCCAGCTATCCGGCAACGGCAGGCTCAGTGGAGTTACGACTAGCCATCGCGAATTGGTTACAACGCCGTTATGGTTTGCAAGGTCTGGACCCGGCCACCCAGGTATTACCCGTGAATGGTTCGCGCGAAGCCTTATTTTCGCTGGCGCAAACCGTGATTAATCCGCAAGTTGATGGGACACTCAAACCCTTGGTGTTATGCCCGAATCCGTTTTATCAGATTTATGAAGGTGCGGCTTTATTGTCTGGTGCCGAGCCTTATTTTGCCAATTCCGATCCCAACCGCAATTTCGCGCCGGATTTTGACAGCATTCCCGAGGCGATCTGGCAACGCATACAGCTGGCTTATATTTGCTCACCGGGCAACCCTACTGGTGCGGTATTAAATCTCGACGACTGGCGTAAATTGTTTGACTTATCCGATCGCTACGGCTTTGTGATTGCTGCGGACGAATGTTATTCCGAAATTTATTTCCAGGCCGAAGCGCCTTTGGGTGGTTTGCAAGCGGCCCAGGCACTGGGTCGCAATGATTTCAAGCGTTTGATCATGCTCTCCTCGCTCTCTAAGCGCTCCAACGTACCCGGCATGCGCTCAGGGTTTGTGGCGGGCGACGCCGAGATCATGAAAAAGTTTTTGCTGTACCGCACTTATCATGGCAGCGCGATGTGCCCGAGTTTTCAGGCGGCTTCAGTAGTGGCTTGGAATGATGAACAGCATGTGACAGAAAACCGCACGCAATATCAGCAAAAATTTGCTGAAGTCACGCCAGTGCTGGCTGAAGTACTGGATGTAAAGCTGCCGGATGCGGCGTTTTACTTGTGGGCGAAAATCCCAGCACAATACGGCTTATCTGACACCGAATTTGCACGCTTACTGTATCAGCGCTATCACGTCACCGTCTTACCCGGTAGCTTTTTAGCCCGCGAAGCGCATGGCATTAATCCCGGCGCTAATCGCATACGCATGGCTCTGGTTGCCGAGGTCGAAGAATGCCTGGAAGCCGCGCAGCGCATCCGTGCTTTTTGCCAGGAATTACAACAACATCAGGCAAGCCTAGCCTGAGCCGCTTTTCGTTTATTAATTACTAAAAACAGACATCATCATGACAGCACAATTACAAACAATTATTGATCAAGCCTGGGAAAACCGCGCTGATTTTTCACCTAAATCTGCTCCAGCTGAAATTCGCGAAGCTGTCGGCCATGTTTTAGCTGAACTCGACAAAGGCAGCTTGCGCGTTGCCGAAAAAATCGCCGGACAATGGCAAGTTAATCAATGGATTAAAAAAGCCGTCTTGCTGTCTTTCCGTCTCGAAGACAATCATTTGATGCCAAGCGGCGATCACATGCAATTCTTCGATAAAGTGCCAACCAAATTCGCCGATTACACGGCGGCTGACTTTGCTGCAGGTGGATTTCGCGTGGTGCCGCCAGCCGTAGCACGTCGTGGCAGCTTTATCGGCAAAAACGTGATTTTGATGCCTTCTTATGTGAATATCGGCGCTTATGTCGATGAAGGCACCATGGTCGACACCTGGGCCACAGTCGGTTCGTGCGCACAAATCGGTAAAAACGTGCATTTGTCGGGCGGCGTTGGTATCGGTGGCGTACTCGAACCTATGCAAGCTAACCCCACCATCATCGAAGACAATTGCTTCATCGGTGCCCGTTCTGAAATCGTTGAAGGCGTGATCGTTGAAGAAAACTCGGTGATTTCCATGGGTGTTTACATAGGCCAATCGACCAAGATTTACGACCGCGCCACTGGCGAAATCAGCTATGGCCGCGTACCAGCCGGTTCGGTGGTGGTATCGGGTAATTTGCCATCGGCCGATGGTAAATACAGCTTGTATTGCGCCGTCATCGTCAAGCGAGTTGACGCCCAAACCCGCTCGAAAACCAGCATCAACGACTTATTGCGCGGCGCCTGATCGCCCGCATGGTGCTGCACTGAATCAGGTGCAGCACTGCATAACAACAAGCGCTGCATCTGCACGTGCATAGCCAACCAGGAGAAATTATGTCGACCATGGACAGATTGTTTAATTTGATGAAAGAAAAACAGGCTTCCGATATGTTTTTCGCCATCAATTCGCCAATTCATATCAAAATGAATGGCAATCTGCTGCCAATTAACCAGCAGCGCATGGATCAATCGAATATTCTGGCCTTGTTGGCTGAAGTAGTCAGCGCCGATGATTTAGCCAAACTTGAGCGCGAAAATGAATTAAACGTCGGTATCGGCGCGCCTGGCATAGGTCGCTTCCGTCTCTCAGCGTTCCGTCAGCGCGGTTCGATTTCCGCGGTATTCCGTTATGTGCCGGGTGATATCCCCAAATTACACACGCTGAATTTGCCGGATGTGATGGCCGATATCATCATGGAAAAGCGCGGCCTGATTTTGCTGGTCGGTGCCACCGGTTCCGGCAAATCGACCACAATTGCGTCTATGCTGGATTACCGCAATGAATTAAAAACCGGTCACATCCTGACGCTGGAAGACCCCATCGAGTATTTATTCCACAGTAAAAAATCCATCGTCAATCAACGTGAAATTGGCAGCGATTCCGATAGTTTGAAAATCGCCCTGAAGAACTCGCTGCGGCAGGCACCTGATTGCATTTTGATTGGTGAGATTCGTGATCTCGAAACCATGATGGCGGCGATCGCTTATGCGCAATCGGGTCACTTAGTGTTGGCGACTCTGCATGCGAACAACAGTTATCAAGCGCTGAACCGGATTATCAGCTTCTTCCCTATGGAAAACCGTTCGGCATTGTTGCTGGACTTATCCTCATCGATACGCGCGATTATTTCGCAACGCCTGGTGAAGTCGAAAACCGGTGGCCGTTGTCCAGCGGTTGAAGTCTTGCTCAATACCCGTTATGTCGCTGAGCTGATCGAGCAAGGTGATATTTTCCAAATTAAAGAAGCGATCGAGAAAAGCTTGTCGCCGGGTTCGCAAACTTTTGAAAAAGCCTTGTTTAATTTGATTAAGGCTGACTTAATCACGCAAGAAGAAGGTTTAGCCAACGCGGATTCGGCGAATAACTTATTGTGGTTGCTGAATAATGAAGCCAGTTCGCAAAATGCGCCACAACCTGAACCTGAGCCACAACAGCATCAGGAAGCCTCGTTTACTGAATTTACTTTAAATGTCTGATATGAGTTTGCAGTTGACTATGTATGGTATTCCGAATTGCGATACCATCAAAAAAGCCCGCACCTGGTTACAAGATCAGGGCATCAGTTTTGTGTTTCACGATTACAAAAAGCAAGACCTCAGCGCCGCGCAAATTCAGCAATGGTTGCAACATCTGCCACTGGAGCAACTGATCAATCGCAAAGGCACCAGTTATCGCGCCCTGGACGAAGCCCAGAAAATCGCCGCAGCCACGGCTGACAGCGCGATTCCCTTGCTGTTAGAAAAACCCAGCCTGATTAAACGTCCCTTGCTGATTTTTAGCCGCGGCAGCGCAATCACACACGCCGAATTGGGCTTTAGTGCCGATAGCTATCAAGCATTGCGCGACTTACTGGCCCAAGTTCAGCCAGCCGAATCAGTTTAAACACAGGTATTAGCATGAATCGCACCTTAGAATTAACCCGCAGCCTGATAGCGCTGGACTCTGTTACCCCGGCCGATAAAGGTTGCCAAACCACGCTGAAATCCTATTTGCAACCGTTGGGTTTTCAGTGCGAAACCCTGCAATCTGGTGACGTCACCAATCTCTGGGCGCGTCGCGGCACGACTGCGCCCTTAGTCGTGTTTGCAGGTCACACCGATGTGGTGCCAACTGGCCCGCGTGAAGCCTGGCATTCCGACCCATTTGTACCGACCGAACGCGATGGCAAACTGTATGGCCGTGGCGCAGCCGATATGAAAAGTTCGATTGCTGCGTTTGTGGTCGCCTGTGAAGAATTTATCGCGGCGCACCCTGATCATCCTGGCTCGATCGCGTTTTTAATCACCAGCGATGAAGAAGGCCCGGCTACCGATGGCACCGTGGTGGTGTGTCGCGCCTTGCAAGCGCGCGGTGAACAGCTCGATTACTGTATCGTCGGCGAACCCACGTCCAGCGACAAACTTGGCGACACGATTAAAAATGGCCGGCGCGGCACCATGTCGGGCAAGTTAAAAGTGAAAGGCATACAAGGCCACATCGCTTACCCGCAATTGGCGCGTAATCCCATCCATCAGGCAGCACCGGCTCTGGCAGCGCTGACCAATGAAATCTGGGATAAGGGCAATGACTATTACTTGCCAACCTCGTTTCAGATTTCAAATATCCACGGCGGCACGGGTGCCTCGAATGTGATACCGGGTGAGGTGGTGATTGATTTCAACTTCCGCTTTTGCACCGAAAGCACCGCCGAAGACTTGCAACAACGCGTACAGGCGATACTCGACGCCCATCAACTCGATTACGATTTAAGCTGGACTATCGGTGGTCAACCCTTCTTAACCCCCAAAGGCAATTTGTCGGATGCCTTAAGCGCGGCGATTTTGGCGGAAACCGGAATTCAGACCGAACTCTCGACCACCGGTGGCACTTCCGATGGCCGCTTCATCGCGCAGATTTGCCCGCAAGTGGTGGAATTTGGGCCACCGAATGCCAGCATCCATAAAATCGACGAGCATATCGCCTTAGCCGATCTCGAACCCTTAAAAAACATTTACCGCCGCAGCTTAGAAAACCTGTTGCTGGCGAAGGCATAATATGAGTACTCCACACACTACCTTTCAAACTTTGCGCGATTTATTGCGTTATGCCGTTACTCGCTTTCAGCAAGAAAAACTATTCTTCGGCCATGGCAGCGCCAATGCGCTGGATGAAGCGGCCTATTTGATTTTGCATACGCTGCATTTGCCACTCGATAAAATCGATCCTTTTCTCGATGCACGTTTATTGCCCGATGAAATCGATGCGGTGTTACGTGTGATCGACCGACGTGCGCTTGAACGCGTGCCCGCTTCTTACATCACCAATGAAGCCTGGCTCGGCACTTATCGCTTTTACGTCGATCAGCGCACCATCGTGCCACGTTCTTTCATCGCTGAATTAATCCCTGAATTTTTCTCACCCTGGGTCAGCGATCCGGATGCGATTAGCAGCGTACTCGAACTTTGCACCGGTTCGGGCTGCCTGGCGATTATGTTAGCCGACGCCTTTGATCAAGCCACGGTCGATGCAGTCGATATTTCTGGCGATGCGCTGGAAGTTGCGCGTAAAAATGTCGCTGACTATGAGTTGGAAGATCGTTTAACTTTGTACCAATCGGATTTATACCAGGCTTTGCCAGCGAAAAAATACGACCTCATCATCAGCAATCCACCCTATGTGAATTCACACTCGATGAGCAAATTACCGCCAGAGTATCAGCAAGAACCACAAATTGCTTTAGCCGGTGGCGATGATGGCATGGATTTGGTGCGTGAAATTTTAGCAGGCGCAGTTGAGCGCTTAAGCGACGATGGTATTGTGATTGTCGAAATCGGCCATGAACGTCATTACGCAGAAACCGCGTTTGCTGGTTTGAACATGACCTGGCTATCAACCAGCGCCGGTGACGATATGGTGTTCCTGGTCGAAGCCGCTGATTTGCGCGAGTATTACGCGAGTCAGGCTTAAGCCCTAGCGAGCCTCAAATCCTGTTGATACTCCCCATAGTATCATCAAGTAAAACATCAAAACGCCCGTGATTTGGGCGTTTTCATCATTTTAAATCAGATACTCCCCCTCTGATAAAGTAAAAGCCTAGCATGATACGTTTGCAAAATCTGGCGCTGCGGCGCGGCACCAAGGTCTTATTCGAAAACTGCGACCTGACCATCAACCCCGGCGAAAAAGTCGGTTTAGTGGGTTCAAATGGCGCGGGCAAATCCAGCTTATTTGCCTTACTGCGCCAGGAATTACATACCGATGCCGGCAGCATAGACTTTCCATCGAAATGGCAAGTCGCTCACGTCGCCCAGGAAACCCCGGCGCTGGATCGCAGCGCACTCGATTACGCGATCGATGGCGACGCCCGTCTACGTGCTCTGGAAGCGCGCCTGGCTGAACTCGAAAGCCAACCGCACGATGACGCGCAAGGCATCGCGCTGGGTGAAATTCACAGCGCCCTCGCTGACGCCGATGCTTACACCGTCAAAGCGCGTGCCGAACAACTGTTGCTGGGCTTAGGTTTTAGCATGGAACAAATCGGCCGCCCGGTCGCGAGCTTTTCGGGTGGCTGGCGTATGCGTTTGAATCTGGCGCAAGCGCTGATGTGCCCGTCCGATTTATTATTACTCGATGAACCAACCAATCACTTGGATTTGGATGCGATTATCTGGCTGGAAGACTGGCTTAAGCGTTATCCGGGTACCTTGGTGATTATTTCGCATGATCGCGATTTTCTTGATGGCGTCACCAATGTCATCGTTCATATCGACGATAAACGCTTGAAGCGCTATAGCGGCAATTATTCGGCGTTTGAACGTCAACGCGCGGCGCAACTTGAATTAGCCGCCGGTATGATAGAGAAACAAAATCGCCAGCGTGCGCATTTGCAATCCTTTATCGACCGCTTTAAAGCCAAGGCCACTAAGGCCAAGCAAGCGCAAAGCCGTATCAAAGCGCTGGCGCGCATGGAAGAACTGGCACCCTTGCGCGCCGCCGCTGAGTTCTCGTTTGAATTTCGCGAACCTTTATCGGCGCCTAATCCCATGCTGGTCCTCGATGAAGTCGAATGCGGGTATCAGCTTGACGATGGCAGCCAGAAAAAAATTCTGAATAAAATCGAATTCTCGCTGCAAATTGGCCAGCGCATCGGTTTATTGGGGGTGAATGGCGCGGGTAAATCGACGCTGATTAAAACCCTGGTTGGCGACATCGCACCACTCACAGGCAAGATACAGCGCGGTAAAGGTTTAGTCATCGGTTATTTCGCCCAGCATCAATTAGAAATGCTGCGTCACGATGAGTCGCCGCTCTGGCATTTGCAAAAACTCGCCCCCGATGTGCGCGAACAAGAATTGCGCAATTTCCTCGGTAGCTTCAACTTCCCCGGCGAGATGGTGACCAGCCCGATAGCACCATTTTCCGGTGGTGAAAAAGCCCGGCTGGCGCTGGCCATGATAGTCTGGCAAAGACCGAATTTATTGTTACTCGATGAACCGACCAACCATCTGGATTTAGAAACCCGCGAAGCCTTGACCGAAGCGCTGGCGCAATTCGAAGGCACGCTGGTGGTGGTCTCGCATGATCGCCATTTATTGCGCGCCACCACCGATAGTTTTTTAATCGTCGCTGAGCAACAATTGCGCCCCTTTGATGGCGACCTCGATGATTACCGCGACTGGATGCTGACGCAACGTCAGCAAGATAAGCTAGCGGCCAGTTCAGCGAAAAGCGAACTTGCTGACAAAGCGACAGCGGGCGATAAACTCGATGACAAAGAACGCCGTCGCCGTGAAGCCGAAGATCGCCAGCGTTTATCGGCGCTGCGTAAGCCGATTGAACGGCGGATACAGCAACTCGAAAAGCAAATGGCGCAATTGCAAGCGGAAAAGCAAGTTCACGACGAGGCACTGGCCGATAGCGACATTTACGCCGAGGCCAATAAAGACAAACTCAAGCACACTGTGCTGGAACAAACCCGCTTAGCGAAAGCGCTGGAACAAGTCGAAATGGACTGGCTGGAGCAACAAGAAGCACTGGAAGCCCTGAATTAAGGCGCACTCAGCCAGTTCTGGCAGCATCAAATCAGCTACCCACTCGCTTAGGCAAGCGGGTAGCCGGGCAAGAGTCTCTGGCAATTCACTCCGCTCATTCACTCCGCTAACTTAAGTTCGCCAGCAAACTCGCTGATGTAATCGCGGCATAAGCGTCAACCAGCAAATAATATTGCCCAGCCGCAGGATTCGTCAGACTGATTAATTCAGCGTTACTGGGACCATAGGATTTCCGCAACTGCCTGCGCACCCCGCTCAATTGTTGCAACACCGATGTTTAAGTTACGCAAACTTTGACAAACACATCTGGAACCTGAGGCGAGACGAGGAAATCTATGAACTCACCATTCCTGCGCAACTGAGTGCCGATGAAACCACCGTGGTTTTACGTTATGCCCTGGATGGCGCGGGTATTGCGATGCAGCCCTGTTTTTTGGTGCATGACTTAATTCGCGAGGGAAAATTAGTGTCGCTTTTGAGCGATTGGCAAGCGCCTGTCATGACAATTTACGCTTTGTATGCGTCGCGCCGCCATCTGGCGCCCGCAGTGCGGCAACTGCTCGATTTTTTACGACTGGAATTCAAACAATTCTCTTGGTAGGGTCAGCCCTTGTTAAGCGTATATGCTCAACTCGAGCAACGATTTCGTCAGCCGCTCAGACCGTCAGCAATCACTGGCTTAGTCTGGCGCAAGCGCTGCAACTCAGGTAAAGTAAGGCGAGTTCTATTGGAGTGCGTTGATGATGAAAGTGTTAAATTGCAGCTTGTTAATCGCCCTGCTTAGCCTGAGTTCCAGCAGTTATGCTGAAGCCTACCGTTGCAAAACGCCACAGGGCGCGACCGTATTTCAGGATAAACCGTGCAGCAATGGCACCAAGGGTGGCGAAATGCAAATCCGTAGCTTGCCCAATGGCGGTGCGGCCGGCGTCAGTACCAACCAGGATTGGCGGGTGCGTGAACAACAAAGCCAGGAGCAAAAGAAACAACAACAAGAGGCAGAAACCAAGGAAGCTGAAAATCGCGCCCGACAAAATCGTCAATTATGCAGCGAGGCGCGCCGCAATCTGGACGTATTGAAAAGTCCCGGGGCTGTCTACAACCTCGATCCCAAAGGACAACGAAATTATCTTGATGATAAAAATCGCGACAATGAAATCAATCAAGCCGAAAAACGCGTAAAAGAATATTGCGATGCCTTATAAAGCATCGTCGCGTTCATCGTCGGCTGTTGCCTGCTATCCAGGAGTCAAGCAGCCTGAATTGATTTACCGTCTCAGCATGGGAATGTTAAACTAGCCAGATCAATGAATTCCCTTAATTCCATGAAATTTTGCTCAGAATGTGCCGCCCCGGTCAGTTTGCAAATCCCGCCTGACGATAATCGTTTGCGTTTTGTATGTACGCAATGCAAAACCATACATTATCAAAATCCCAAATTGGTGGTGGGTAGCTTGCCCGTTTGGCAAACCCCGCAACAGACACAAATTTTACTCTGCCGTCGTGCGATTGAACCACGCCTTGGCTATTGGACTTTGCCAGCGGGTTTCATGGAAAACAATGAAACCACCGAAGAGGCAGCGCTGCGCGAAACTGAAGAAGAAGCTGGTGCACGTATACAACTGCAGGGTTTATTCAGCCTCATGAATGTGCCGCATGTGCATCAGGTGCATTTGTTTTATCTCGCCAAACTGCAAGACCTCGACTACCAGGCGGGCACCGAAAGCCTGGAAGTGGCATTGTTTAGCGAAGCGGATATTCCCTGGCAAGACCTGGCTTTTCCGACCGTGCGCCGCACACTCGAACATTTTTTCCAGCATTTACCCGAGATTCAGCGCGGCCAGCCTCCGGCTTTGTATAGCGAAGATATCCGCCAGTCTATGCGTCAGTTCACCACCGAATGATACCCTGGTTAGCGAACGATCAAGCCTTTCCGGATGTGGAACAGGCTTTACCGGATGAGCATGAAGCCGCGGGCTTGCTCGCAGCCGGTGCCGATTTATCGCCGCAACGTCTGTTGCAAGCCTATAAGCTGGGGATTTTCCCCTGGTATAACGAAGACCAGCCGATACTTTGGTGGAGCACCAATCCGCGCATGGTCTTATTTACCGACGAATTTAAACTCGCACATAGCTTAAAACGTAAGTTGCGTCAGATTGCTCGTGATCCCGATTGGCAAGTTTGCTTTGATCGCGATTTCGCCGCCGTCATGCAAGCCTGCGCCGCGCCACGGCGGCATGGCCCGGGCACCTGGATCAGCGCCGACATTGTCGCAGCCTACACGCGCTTGCATCAACTCGGTTATGCCCATTCTGCCGAAGTCTGGTATCGCGGCGAACTGGTTGGTGGCGCCTATGGCATGGCTATCGGTAAAATGTTTTATGGTGAATCGATGTTTGCCAAAGTCAGCGATGCTTCTAAAATAGCTTTAGCGCATCTGGTTGCTTTTTTGGCGGCCCAAGGTGTGCGTCTGATCGATTGTCAGCAACAAACTGCCCATTTGGCTACACTGGGTGCACGCCCTATCCCGCGTCGTGAATTTTCCGCCTGGATTGCACAAGCCTGTGAAATGCCTGCGATTACGCACTGGCAAGTCTTAGCTGAACCTCCCTGGAGTCGCCGTGAGTCAACTTAATGAACTGCCTTTTGCCAGCATACAGTTTTATGCGACTGCGCCCTACCCCTGCAGCTACCTTGAAGGCTTGCAAGCGCGCTCGCAAGTCGCCACACCTGCGCATCAGATCAACGCCGACACCTATTCAGAATTAGTCAAAAATGGTTTTCGCCGCAGCGGCATCTTCATTTACCGGCCTTATTGCGATAACTGCCGTGCTTGCCAGGCCTTACGGGTTTGCGTGAATGAATTCCGCGCCGATCGCAGCCAACGTCGCAGCGTCAAAAAACATCAGGACTTACAAGCCTTTGTCTGCCAATTGAGTTTTTCTGACGAGCATTATCAGCTCTATCAGCACTATCAAGCCTCGCGCCACAGCGGCGGCGGCATGGATCAGGATAGCCGCGATCAGTATGCGCAATTTCTCTTGCAAAGTCGCGTCAACACGCGCTTGGTCGAGTTTCGCGACGCCACTGGCAAGCTCTGCATGGTCAGCATTATTGATGTCTTAACCGATGGTCTGTCTTCGGTCTACACCTTTTATGACACCAGCGATAAGCAAAACAGTTACGGCACGTATAACGTCTTGTGGCAAATTCAACAAACCCAGCAACTCGGCTTACCCTATCTTTATTTGGGCTATTGGATAGAAAAAAGTCGCAAAATGGCGTATAAAACCCGTTTTTTACCACATCAAATCTTGCGTCATGGTCAATGGCATAAATCAGACACATACTCCCCCGGAGTAAATGAAACTGACAATCCATAACGCTGTAATAATAAGCCTGTTTAATACTAAAAATAAGATACTCCCCCTCCCATTATGAGCAAATTACTTTATGGCTTGGTTCGGCCATTTCTTTTCAGCATGGACCCCGAGCAAGCCCACCATTTAACCCTGCCCGCTTTGCAAAAAATGGTTAAATTGGGATTAAGCGGCGCCTTTCCACGCATCGCTGACGATCCACGCACGGTAATGGGTATACGTTTCCCCAACCCGGTTGGTTTAGCCGCGGGCTTAGATAAAGATGGTGCTTACATTGATGGTTTGGCGGCACTTGGTTTTGGTTCGATAGAAATAGGCACGGTCACGCCACGTGCCCAGGCCGGCAACCCCAAACCACGCATGTTTCGCCTGCCTCCCGCGAACGCCATCATCAATCGCATGGGGTTTAATAATGGCGGCGTTGAGGCGTTTTTGAAAAATGTTGAAGCGTCACGTTTTTATCAGGAAAAACAAGGCGTACTCGGTTTAAATATCGGTAAAAATGCCGATACCCCGATAGAAAAAGCGGCCGACGATTACCTGCATTGCTTACGTAAAGTGTACCCGTATGCCAGTTATGTGACGGTGAATATTTCCTCACCCAACACCAAAAATCTGCGGCAATTGCAAGGTGCATCCGAACTCGATAGCTTACTGGCGCAACTCAAGCAAGCGCAGCAAGAACTGGCCGATCAACATCAGCGCTATGTGCCACTGGCTTTGAAAATCGCACCCGACATGGATAGCGAACAAATTAAAAATGTCGCGGAAACCTTGTTGCGCCATAAAATTGATGGTGTGATTGCGACCAATACCACGATTACCCGCGACGCGGTAAAAGGCTTGCAATACGCCGACGAAGCCGGTGGTTTATCGGGCAAACCCGTGTTTGAATTATCGAATCGCGTGATCAAAGCCTTACACGCCGAGCTTGGTGATGCCTTACCGATTATTGGTGTGGGTGGGATATTTAGCGGTGACGATGCCAAAGCCAAAATGGCTGCGGGTGCCAGTCTGGTGCAAGTCTATTCCGGTTTGATTTATCAAGGCCCGGCACTCATCGGTGACTGTGCTGCGGCTCTGCGCAAGCAGGCGTAATTCAGCCTCGCAAAACATCGACGGCATCGTGCTAACCCGTGCACGATGCCGTTTTTACGACGGCTCTGGCACTTAGATTAAGCGCGCCAGATAATCCGGCTTATCGAATAATTTGCCGATGATTTCAGGCTCGCTTAGTTTTGCTGAAGTGATTGCGTTAGATTAATGCATGCATCCAGGCTAGTCGCAAAAAATCAGGTAGCTAAATAAACAAGCACCGCCTTAGCGATGCTTGTTTAATTGGACATCCAAAAATACTGGATCGTAGTGTACTGCTTTATTTTTTCTCACGCACGGGCAAGGCAACATTACATAATTCGATGTGCTTAGCCGGCACTTTATACCAATCCCCAGCGCGATTGCGTTGAGCTTCAATCATATTTTTGAAGGTGACGGTATCGGTTCGTATGATTTCGAGATGACTGCGTTCTGCCTCAGGAACGTCAGCAGCTAAACGCACCGATTTAATTGGCGTGCGCTCTTCAGCCTTTTCATAAAAACCCAGCGCCCCTTTACCACGCGGCATCACTGAGAGTAAATCCATGCCAGCCACTACCCGCCCTACTGCGGTGATATTCCTATCCAGATGACGCGGCGCATGCCCGCTGACGACGTACAAGGATGAACCATTGCCACTGTCGGTTTCATTGCCTCGCGCCACACCAACAGTCGCATAACAATGCGTCAGCCAGGTTTGCCTGGTTTTCGGATCACGTGCGGCAGGGAAGCCATTGATGTGTCCCACTTGCGGCGCATAGCCATCAACATCAGGCAAACGCGTGAATGCTTGATCGGCCTTATAGCTGACGCTGAATTCACCAGGAACTTTTTGTTTCGCCGTCTTGATAGCGCGGGTTTCGTCGGCGTCACCCCACTGCACCACATAATTGTCTTGTGAACGGATGATGGCTAAACCATCGAAATAGCCTTCGCGAACCAAAGCCTGGATATTTGCGACGTTTTGCGGCGCCATGTCGGGCGCTAATTCAATCACGACCCGGCCTTTTTCCAACTCCATATAAAGTGTCGCATCAGGATTTAAGGCACGCCAGTCACTGGCACTGGATGCCTTGATCAGATCGGCCATGGTCGCCTTACTTTTTGGCGCATCGGCTGCAAACAGAGTGGGACTGGCAATCAGGTTCAGGCAAAGCATGCCGGCCAGACCAGATAATTTAATTCTAGGTTGAGTCATACTAGCTCCTAAGGTATCAAAACAGTGCCAGGTGTTTTACTGAATCGTTCGATCAGATAACACTCTAAAAGCCTTTGCACCATACGCGAATTGAAAATTTTTGTCTATCCGACCTGGCCAGCACGCTTGTGTCCGGAGCAATTTTACTTGTGCCAACACAAGCGCTAAGCACGCCTGTTTTTATTTCGGCTCAGCCAGTGTTTGCATATGTTCAGCCAATTCAGCCACTGACAACATCACGATGTCATGGCTCAAGGCATAATCATAGACTTGCTGACCACGCGCCATACTGCCATCAGGATTCATCAATTCACACAACACGGCAGCGTTTTGCAAACCCGCCAGGCGCATTAAATCGACAGAACCCTCGGTATGTCCACGACGTTGTAAGACGCCGCCTGGCTGGGCACGTAAAGGAAACACGTGACCTGGCCGGGCTAAGTCAGCGGGTTGGGCATCAGCGGCAATCGCCGCGCGTATCGTGGTTACCCGGTCTGCTGCAGAGACGCCAGTGGTGACGCCAACCTTGGCTTCGATACTGACCGTGAAGGCCGTGCCATAGCGACTTTGGTTATTGCTGACCATGGCTGGCAAAGCGAGTTGCTGTATACGCTGGTCGTCCAGGCATAAGCAAACGATGCCACTGCAATCGCGTATCAGACGCGCCATCATAGGCACATCAATTTTTTCAGCGGCGACGATTAAATCCGCTTCGTTTTCACGATCAAAGTCGTCGGATAGCAGTACCGCACGACCAGCACGTAAATCCTCGAGCGCTCTTTGCAAGCGTTCTGGCGCACTACGCGGCGGATAAACTGGCGCTGCGGCAGACGAGGGAGTTATCGGGGAAGTTTGTTGAGTTAAGGTATTAAGCATGAAACGCTCCGGCAAAAAAGGTTGCAAAAGTCGTTTCAGGGTTACGCAGGACAAGACCACCCTCTGCCAGGATCAGCGGATTAGCAATTGCAGGCAAACTAAGCTCACGCAGCCGCATTTGTTATAGCAATGCGAACGCGCGACCTGCCCCTATCAGACTAAAGCGGATTGCGATTACCTTATCCGTTTAGCGAGAAGCCCATGCAATAGCAAACCCACTGAGCAAGCAGTTGGTTTGTTGACTCGCGTCTTCTTTCATCCAGACTATACTGTCGGCTTTGGAATTACACCAAATCTGCTGACCTCTCTGAAAACCACAGAGAGCGCTCGCGGGCTGCTCAGACTACTCTGAATCACCGCCGGTGGGGAATTACGCCCCGCCCTGAAGACGGTATCAGCACTATGCTGACACTAAATCACCCGATTGGGTGAAGCGCGATTATAACCTATGCATGACTTCTTCGGTATCAGCCCGCCAATCGCGACTGTATGCGTTGCTGCATCATGGAGGCAGTCAAAGGTTGACGCAACAAATCGGTCAGAACTTGCCAGCGCTTTTCCATCCCGGCATCGCGAGTTTCCACATCGACGTATTGCTGTACTAAATCCTGTCCCAGATTGTAGTTGATTACGTAAGCGCGATGCGCGTCGATAAAACGCAGTCTTTGTTCAGCACGGGCTTGCTCGGACAAGGCATAATTCATTAAATCCTGAACCGCTTGCTGCGCTTCAATTTCACCATCGAGATAACGTTGCGCCACCCAATTCCCGACATAGCTGAGTTTCTGCAATACTGCCTGAACCTGGTAATAACGCGCTACTTCTGCCGTATCTAAACCTGCCAGGGGAAATAAGACCTCGCGTTCAAATTGCAGACGTTCGGCATGAGGGAACACCACCTCAATACCGTAATTCGCACTGCCCTCTGCTAACAAGGACATGGGCGAGTACAAGGGATAAATACTGAATTCCAGCCACGCATTTTTCCTCACCATATCATGTTCCAGCAAAGCATTAAACACATGATGCCCTGGGTAACCTTCATGACTGGCTAAATCGATGGCTCGCGCAATGTACATCGGAAAATCGGTATTTACTTCAATGAGACTATAGGCATTCCCTTTGTACCAGTTGTAGGCACTCCAGACCTTATCCTTCACATAGCCAACCTGAAAGCTCTCGTGATCGGGTAAGCTGATATAGCGTTTAGTACGCGTTCTGGCTTCATCAATCGCCGCAGTAAACACCTTATCCAGACGATCGACAGGAATTGCAAAGCGCAATTGATAGTCGTTTAAGCGTTGATTCAGGCTGGCTGAACCGGGCAACAATTCGGCTAATTCCTGCAAAGTGCGGGCAAAATCCTGCTCAGTCAGAGCAGGCGATACGGCGTCATACAGGGCTTGCGATTCCTGATTAAAGCTGCTGCGCTCCCCCGCTAACTGCCGCAGATAAAAGTCCAGCGCAACGACATGTTTTTGCAAAAACAGCCGACGCCAATTATCATCAGCATCACTGACCGCAGCGATGTCGTCACTTAATTGGGCACTTTGTTGCAGCAATTCAGTCAGCGGCTGTTTTTTTACTTCAGCTTGCCATTCGGCTGGACCATAATAGGCATCAACATAGTTGGGATTATGTTGACCTGTTGCCAAGACCAACTTAACATAAGTTTCAGCTAGCTGATTCAAATCCATGTTGACTCCTTAAATTACGTTTATGCTTGCATGGGCAGGGTTGATTTGCATAACATAATGCCATGAACTCAATAAAAAAACAGTGGCAACTCGTTTGGCTGGTTTGTCTTTGCCTGATTAGCCAATTGGCTTGCGCAAATCAGCAAGAACTCACCATCCACGTCTCTCCTGTACCGCCCTTCGTGATCGATGGCGAGCCACGCGGCATCGCTTGCGACATCATAGAGCAGGTCTTTGCCATGCAAAATTACAAAACCCGCTTCATTATTTCCAATAACAAACGCATGGAAGCTGAAGTCATTAAAAAAAGCAGCGATGCGGGATTTGGCGGAATCCCCTTAGAAGTGTCCGGCATTTATTTTTCTGACCCTGTCGTCGAATACCAAAATGTCTTTGTCAGCTTACGTAAGAATGCATTAACTATTAATCAGCTCAGCGATTTAAATGATAAAAAAATCATAGCCTTCCGCAATGCCTCGCGAATCTTGGGTCCAGAGTTTGCCAACTTAATTAAACGTCATAACAATTACTTTGAAGTGGGTGATCAACGTTCACAAATTCCCATGCTGGACGCAGGCCGGGGCGATGTCATCGTGTTAGAAAGACGGGCTTTTTTGTATTTCGCCCAACAACTCTACCCTCCTTCGCTCATTAAGGAACGCTATACCTTACATACGGTTTTGGCGCCCAATCCCCGTTATCTGGGTTTTCACGATCGTACTTTGCGTGATTTATTCAATCATGGCTTGCGTGAATTGAAACGCAATGGCGCATATCAACAAATATTTTCGCGTTACATCAAAAACCTGGACAATCAAACCGGGTTTTAATCGTAAATCAAGGCTACTGCCTTCATCCCATCGCTTGCTTTACTATCCCTATGCCCACTTATTGCAGAGTTCTGACAAATTAATTGTTACTTGTGAGAAAAATGCAATTGCAAGTTCTGAGCCCCTGGCTACACTAGCTAAACAAATTCACATTTCCTTACATTGTTTCTTTGCAACCTACACCCCTTTCGTAAAGGCGCACTTACTGCTTCAAATCCCTGGTTTTTGTTTTGCTGTTAGCTACATGATCATTTTCACCAGTCCGCTGGAGTTTATATAGCTAAACTTCATATAAGCAAATAAATACTATGTAGTTTGGAATAAAGTCAAAAGTCTTTACGATTTCACTTAAATTGTGAGTGAGCATATGACTTTAACTTATATCATTTCCGGATTTGCAGTGGGTTTGCTAGTTGGCTTAACTGGCGTTGGTGGTGGTTCACTAATGACGCCCATGCTCACTTTATTGTTTGGCGTCTCGCCTACGGTGGCGGTTGGCACCGATTTGGCCTTTGCTTCAATTACCAAAGCATCGGGCACGTTTACTCACCGCTTACGTGGCACGGTAGAATGGAGCGTGGTCCGGCTCTTATGCTACGGCGCTTTGCCAGCGGCTGTGATTGCGACGCTCTGGTTAAAACAAAATGGCGGCTTAAGCGGCGAAATCGCACAATTCATACGCTATTCGATCGCGATTTCCGTTTTACTCACGGTTGTCGCCTTATTGTTTCGCGGCAAAATGCTGAACTACCTGAACCGTCACCCTGAAAAACAATTACAAGGACGCGCTTTAGCCACAGCCACTATCATTTCCGGTGCGATACTCGGAACTCTTGTCACCATCTCTTCGATTGGTGCAGGGGCTATTGGTGCGACCTTACTGGTTTTACTTTATCCACGTATGTCGGCAGCCCATATTGCCGGTACCGACATTGCCTACGCGGTGCCCTTAACGGCAATAGCCGCATTCGGGCATTGGTGGTTAGGCTCGATTAACTGGGCCTTACTTGGCACCTTATTAATTGGCTCTTTACCCGGCATAACCCTGGGCGCCATGGCCGCAAAAGCCGTGCCGGAGCGCTTTTTACGTGGCTTACTAGCTACGACTCTGACACTGGTTGCAGCAAAACTGGTGTTTTGAGCAGACTCTTTGAAATTGATCTACATCGCTAAGGAAAAAAATGTATCGCTACGATCAACATGACCATGTGATTATTCAAGAACGCATCGCGCAATTTCGTGATCAGGTTCGTCGTCGTCTGAGTGATGAATTAAGTGAAGATGAATTCCGCATTCTGCGCTTGCAAAATGGTTTGTACATGCAACGCCACGCTTACATGCTGCGTATAGCCATCCCTTATGGCATGTTATCGTCACAGCAAGTCCGCACTCTGGCACACATTGCCCGCACTTATGATCGTGGCTATGGTCACTTCACCACGCGGCAAAATATTCAATACAACTGGATAGACCTGGAGCAAGTGCCGGATATTCTGGCTGAACTCGCCAAGGTCGAGATGCATGCGGTGCAAACCTCGGGTAATTGCATGCGCAATATTACCTCGGACGAACTCGCAGGCGTTGCGGCGGATGAAATCGTTGATCCGCGCCCCTATGCTGAAATTTTGCGGCAATGGACCACCTTCCATCCGGAATTTGCTTACTTACCGCGTAAATTTAAAATTGCGATTAATGGTGCTGAACAAGATCGCGCCGCGATTGCCGTGCATGATATCGGCTTAAACGTGGTTAAAAACCAAGCAGGTGAAGTCGGTTTTGAAGTCTGGGTCGGTGGTGGCATGGGCCGTACCCCTATCCTTGGCAGCAAAATCCGTGAATTTTTGCCGTGGCAGCATGTCATGACTTACCTCGAAGCGATACTGCGGATTTACAATCAATACGGTCGCCGCGACAATATTTACAAAGCGCGTATCAAAATTTTGGTCAAAGCCATAGGCGTGGAAGAATTTGCTCGTCAGGTTGAAGCCGAGTGGGCCGAACTCAAAGATGGCCCGGCCACCTTAACAGAAGTTGAGTTGCAACGTGTTGCCGCTTACTTCACCGACCCGGCCTACAAAACCCTGAGCGCGGAAAATGCCGAATTTACTGCCCATCTGAGCACTAATAAAGCCTTTAGCAACTGGGTGAAACGCAATGTCAAACCGCACAAAGTGCCAGGCTACGCTGCTGTTGTGGTTTCATTGAAACGTCCAGGTGTTCCGCCAGGTGACGCCAATGCCGAGCAAATGGATTTCATCGCTGATCTGGCCGACAAGTACAGTTTTTCGGAATTGCGTGTCACCCACGAACAAAATCTGGTCTTGACCGATGTCGAGCAAGCGCAATTATTTGAAGTTTGGCAGCAATTAAAAGCGCACGGCTTAGCGACGCCAAATGTGGGCTTGCTAACCGATATGATTTGCTGCCCAGGCGGTGATTTCTGTTCATTGGCGAATGCGAAGTCCATCCCTATCGCATTAGATATCACCGATCGTTTCAATGACCTCGATTATTTGCACGATATCGGCGATCTCGAATTGAATATGTCGGGCTGTATCAATGCCTGTGGCCACCATCATATTGGCAACATCGGTATTCTGGGCGTGGATAAAGATGGCAGCGAATGGTATCAAGTATCAATCGGTGGCGCACAAGGTAATAATGCGGCAATAGGCAAAATCATAGGACCATCGTTCGCAGCGGGCCAAATGCCAGAAGTAATAGACCGGATTATTCAGGTTTATATACGTGAACGCCATGAAAATGAACGCTTCATCGATACCGCGCAGCGTCTGGGCATCAGCCCGTTTAAAGAGCATGTGTATGGCACGCCGATTAAGAGCCTGGAACACCATGGCGAAGATGCGGGTTCAGTCGTTACTTACTAATTGGCACACAGGATTTCAGCATGACACAGATAATTAAAAACAAAACCGTAGTAACTGACGACTGGCAAGTTTTGCGGCCACAAGCAGGCGACGACTTGCACGCGATCAGTGTACCCGCTGGTAAGCACATCGTTCCGCTCAAACTCTGGTTAACGCAGCGTGAGACTTTGCTGCAGCGCCAGCAAGAAAAACGCGACTTAGCCGTGTGGTATGCGAGTGACGACAATGCCGCCGATTTGCAGCAAGACTTAGCCTTGTTTGAATTAGTAGCCATCGATTTTCCTAAATTTGCCGATGGCCGTGGTTATAGCATTGCCTATTATTTACGCAATCGCTATCAGTATCAGGGCGAATTACGCGCTATTGGTGACGTTTTACGCGATCAATTGTTCTATATGAAACGCGTTGGTTTTGACGCCTTTGCAGTAAGAGCCGACAAAAACATTCACGATGCGGTGAAAAGTTTGTCGGACTTTTCAGAAAAATACCAGGCCGCCTGGGATGAGAAAAATCCCCTATTCCGCCGCGCCGAACGCAGCACGAAAACCGGAGTATAGCAATGAGTGAGTTCGCTCTTAAGCTCGCTGAAACTGAAGCCTTATTGCAACAAATTGCTGAGCGCTTTAGCGCCGTTAGCTTTGCCAGCAGCCTGGCTGCAGAAGACATGGTGTTGACGGACTTAATTTTCCGCAACAAGCTGGCGATACGTATTTTTACCCTGGATACTGGCCGCTTGCATGCCGAAACCCTGGACATGCTGCCGCGTATCAATGCTCACTATGGGCAGGCAGTGCAAGTGTATCGACCAATCGACACAGCCGTCACTGACTACGTCAGTCAACACGGTGCGAATGCCTTTTACGATAGCGTCGACTTGCGTAAAGCCTGCTGCCAAATCCGCAAGGTCGAACCATTAAACCGCGCCCTGCAAGATCAGCAAGCCTGGTTGACGGGTCAGCGTCGCAGCCAATCGAGTACTCGCAATGAACTGGCCTTCGAAGAAGATGATGGCGCGCGCGGGATTAAAAAATTCAATCCGCTGGCTGCCTGGTCGGAAGAGGATGTCTGGCACTATATCCGTAGCTATAATGTGCCTTACAATATCTTGCACGACCGAAACTATCCATCGATAGGTTGCGAACCTTGTACCCGCGCGATACAGCCCGGAGAAGATGTGCGCGCCGGACGCTGGTGGTGGGAAAATCCCGAATCCAAAGAATGTGGTTTGCATCTGGTTGATGGCAAACTGGTTCGTATCAAACAAATTGCTTAATATTGCGTAGAGAGAGTCCCTGTTATGAATACCCTTGTGGAAACTCCAGTCCTGGATGCCGCCAGCAATCATCATTTAAATTGGCTGGAATCGGAAGCAATCCACATCATGCGCGAAGTGGCTGCTGAATGCAGCAACCCTGCGCTGTTATTTTCTGGTGGTAAAGATTCCATCGTCTTGTTGCGTCTGGCAGAAAAAGCTTTTCGTCCTGGCAAATTCCCGTTTCCTTTAGTGCATATCGACACTGGCCACAATTTCCCAGAAGTGATTGCTTTCCGCGATCGCCGTGTGGCAGAGCTGGGCGAGCGTTTAATTGTCGGCTCAGTCGAAGACTCGATACAACGCGGCACCGTACGCTTGCGCAATCCGGCGACCGATTCCCGCAATGCGGCGCAAGCCGTCACCTTACTCGAAACCATTGCTGAACATGGCTTTGATGCCTGCATCGGTGGTGCGCGTCGCGATGAAGAAAAAGCCCGCGCCAAAGAGCGTATCTTTTCCTTCCGCGATGAATTTGGTCAGTGGAACCCGAAAGCGCAACGCCCTGAACTCTGGGATCTGTATAACACCCGCGTACACAAAGGTGAAAACATGCGCGTGTTCCCGATTTCCAACTGGACTGAACTCGATGTCTGGCAATACATTGCGCGCGAAAATCTGGCCCTGCCATCGATCTACTTTGCCCATGAGCGTGAAGTCATCCCACGCAATGGCTTATTAGTGCCCTTAACTGATTTAACCCCGCCACGCGAAGGCGAACAAGTTATCAAGCAAGTCGTACGTTTCCGCACCGTTGGTGATATTTCCTGCACCTGCCCGGTGTCTTCCGATGCCGCCACAGTCGAAGCAATTATCGCGGAAACTGCGGTCACGCAAATTACTGAACGTGGCGCGACCCGCATGGATGACCAAACCTCGGAAGCCTCGATGGAAAAACGTAAAAAAGAAGGATATTTCTGATGAATGCCGCCCTCCCTCTACAATCTGACGCAGCGCTGCTGGCTAATCAAGAACGTGGTTTATTACGCTTCATCACAGCAGGTTCGGTCGATGATGGCAAAAGTACCTTAATCGGTCGCTTGCTCTTCGACAGCAAAGGTATCTTCGCCGATCAGCTCGCCGCCATATCACGCGCCAAGAACAAACGCACAGTTGGCGATACCATTGATTTATCGTTGCTGACCGATGGTTTGGAAGCCGAGCGTGAACAAGGCATCACCATCGATGTGGCGTATCGCTATTTCGCCACGCCTAAGCGTAAATTCATCATCGCCGACACCCCGGGCCACGAGCAATACACACGCAATATGGTGACTGGAGCCTCGACCGCCGATGCCGCTATCATCTTGATCGACGTCTCCAAAGTCAAATTAAATGACGATGGCAGCGTCGAATTACTGACACAAACCAAACGCCATTCAACCATCGCGCAATTGCTGCAAATCCAGCACATTGTGGTGGCGGTGAATAAAATGGACTTGGTCAATTACGATGAACAAGTCTATCAGCGCATCGTTAAAGCCTACCGCGAGTTTGCTGAACAACTGGGTTTGCGCGATATTCACGCGATTCCTATGTCAGCCTTAGCGGGTGATAATGTGGTTGAAGCCGGTGACGCCATGCCCTGGTATCAAGGTCCGACCTTATTAAGCTTGCTGGAATCCTTAAGCGTATATGACGCCTGCCACGATGAGCCTTTCCGCTTTCCAGTGCAATTAGTGGCTCGCCATAATGGCCATGAAGCCAATGATTTCCGTGGCTATATGGGCCGCATCGAAGCAGGCACGATCAAAAAAGGCGATGAATTAGTGGTGCAACCGAGTGGTCAGACCGCGACTGTCAAAGATATCCTGACACTCGAAGGCTCACTCGAGCAAGCCAGCGTCGGTCAATCCGTCACCTTGTTACTCAATGAGTACCTCGATATCTCACGCGGCGATATGCTGGCGCAAGCGGCACGTCCAGCGACATTGTTAAAGTCGGTGCAAGCAGATATTTGCTGGTTATCCGAAGATGGCCTGGATTTGCGCCGTAAATACTGGTTAAAGCACACTACCAAGCAAGTGCCTGCGCGGGTTGCTGCGATCGACACCTTGTTGGATATCAACACACAACAACGTCAGCTAGCCACAAGTTTGAAGCTAAATGACATCGCTCGTGTTACGATCAATGTACAACAAGCCCTGGCGGCCGATGCTTACACCGATTTACGTTCGACTGGCGCGTTTATCCTGATCGATGAAGTCACGCATCAAACTGTCGCCGCTGGGATGATACGACTGGATTAATAAGGTTTTATGGGTAAAGTGTATTTGCTGGGCGCAGGCCCAGGTGCTGCGGATTTAATTACGGTACGTGGCGCCAGATTACTAAGTCAGGCCAATGTGGTGTTGTTTGATGCGCTGGTCACTCAGGAAATGCTGGCACTTTGCCCCCAAGCCTTATGTGTCTCAGTTGGCAAGCGCAGTGGACAGCGCTCCACCGCGCAACAGCAGATTAATCAGTTATTACTCGAGTATGCAAGCCAGCAAGAGATCGTGGTCCGACTCAAAGGCGGCGACCCGATGATGTTTGGTCGTGCCGATGAAGAAATCCGATGCCTGGAACAAGCTGGCATTGCCTATGAAATTATTCCCGGCATTACCACTGCACTGGCCGCTGCGGCGAGCACACGCCAGCCATTAACACAACGTGGCGTCGCGCGTAGCGTTTCGTTTTTCACCTCAAGCACGGCTCCGGGCGAAGCCGCCGAGACACGCATCCCCAATACCGACACCTTCATTCAATACATGGGTGGCAAAGAAGCCAGCCTGACCGCCGAGCGCATGTTAGCCGCCAATTACCCGGCCGATTTACCCGTGATAGCGATAGAAAATTGCAGCCGCAGTGACGAGCGTATTTATCGTTTAAATTTACAGCAACTCGCTCATGGCTTGCCCGATTGCCAAGGCCCGGTTTTAGTCATGATGGGTGAAGCCATGCGGGCCCGCAACATAAACCCTGAATAGATAGACTGGTCGCGACCTCTGCCCAACTTGCTACGCGGCCAAATTTGAAGCCTGCGATGCGCTCTTTGCGCTGGCACATTACACTTCTTGACATCAATACCGACCGCTAGCGGCGGTTGTGCAAAACGCCCTGTTCGATCAGGCGCAGCCGGCATTTGTTGCAGACAGATGAGCACAAATTATCAGCAAACGAGCAAAGATCGCCTTAACCAGGAAATTTTAGTGGATAAGATTTTGCGAGCTTTGCCATCTCGCCGCTTGCTATCAGCTCTTGAAAGCCGTGCTCAAAATGCTGACGCAAAACATCGCAATACCCACTTTTACAATACGCAAAATAGCCATCTTGTTGCTGAATTCCCGTGTCCAGCGCAATTAAATCTTTATCGGCACGCCAAGTTCGCAGAATTCCTTCGGTATTCCGGATATTTGCCGCCAGGTAGTCGAAACGACCGGCCACCAACAAACTCAGGCCTGTCGATAAATTCGTCACCGTCGATAATTTAAAGCGCGCCTGATGCTTTTCAAATTCGTCGCCATAAACCCAGCCCTGCACCACAGCTACCCGTTGATTGTATAAATTCGGATAATACCCCTGCCAGGATCGGCCTTCGCCTTTGCGCACGTAAAAAACCATTTGATCGTGATAAAATGGACGCTGTGCAAAATTAAATTTCTGCTCGCGTTGTGGGGTTTTATACGGACCGATCAAGATCTGAGCCTGACCTTGCTCCACCATGTATTGCGCACGCGCCCACGGGTAAAATTCAAACCGAAGTTTGTAGCCACTGCGCTGGGCCAGAGTTTTCAAGATGTCGACAGCGAACCCTTGCGCCTCTGCATTTGCATTTTTTTCAAACAAATACGCAAACTCGGTGCCTACTGCTAAGATTTCTCGCTCTTCGGCAAACGATGTCGAGCTTACTTGGAGCGCAAGCAAAGCAAAAGCCAGTTTTTTTAACATAGGCTGCCCTCAAAAAAACAGTGCAACGACTACCTAATTTTTGCTCCCGCTAAGCAAACCAGCACGTCAGTGCTGGTGCGCAAGTCACCGCCATCGCTCCGCCAAAAGCGGACAACATCGGCAGCCAACAGGATGTTGGCATCACTTAGCTAAAGGTCTTGCCCTGTGTACGATCAGGCGACTGGATTGCTCACACTATCGCACTGCGACAAACAATAGTCAGCGATGGCAGACAATACAGTATCGCACTCACCCACGGCGTCAACAAGGCGAATTTGCAAGTCAGGATGCTTAAGTTGTGCCTCTGCAATAAGAACGGGCAACTCACGCAACACATGCCCACCCTGCCCCAGAAAGACAGGTACCAGGATGGTTTGACGCACCCCTAGTTGATACAACTCGGCCAACAGCGCCGGCAAATCAGGTTGCATAAACTCCAGGAAAGCCAGTCGCACCTGAAGTTCTGGGCGCGACTGCGTCAATTTCGCTTGCAGACGTTGAAAGGGTTGCGCCCAACGTGCATCACGTGCGCCATGCGCAAATAAAATCAAGGCGTCATTCATTAGTTTCGCTCCACATAACGTAAGCCCATCGCTGCAAAGCTTAAGAAGATCAAACTTGGTATCAGAGCAGTCACTGGAGCTGGCCAGGTGTTTAATAATCCCAAATGCGAGAACAAAGCATTAATCAGGTAAAACACGATACCTATCATAATTCCACTGAAAATCTTAAAACTAACCCCGCCGCTGCGCACATGCAAATAAGCAAATGGCAAGGCCAGCGCCATCATCACCAACACCGCAAACGGGAACGTCAGCTTCTTCCAAAACGCGATGGCATAAATTTCACTGTCTTGTTTATTGTCGTCCAGATGCTTGATATAAGTCAGCAAATTCAAGGCTGACATGCGCTCCGGGTCAATAAACAAGGCGGACAAGATTTCTGGCGTTATTTCTGAAACCAACTCGTAATAAGGGAAATCCTGACTAGCAACCGCAGCGATCTGCTCAGCATCAAGATTTTTCGGGTAAGACGTCGCCTTTGCATCAAACAAGCGCCAACGATTATTTCCCAGGTATTCCGCACGTTTGGCATTGACCTCTCTGACCATGCGAAAATCCTGATCAAATTCAAAGATCTTCAATTGATTTAAACTGCGATTCGGCAAAATCTCTTTAATATTAATAAAGCGCGAACCGGTAACCGCACCCGTTAGGCCATTTTCACGTATCAAATCCTTAGTCCACAAACCCGACTTAAATGAAGGATTGAAGGCATTACCTATCGCACTGACTTTAAACTTCTCAGCAAACTGACTGGTTATCGGTGTCACAATTTCACCAAACACAAAGGTCAAGGCGACAAAAATCAAGCCTATACGCGCCAGCATCATGCCCGCCATCGCCGTCGACATACTGGCGGCGCGCATAATCGTGAATTCCGAATTCGAGGCAAATTGGGCTAACACATAAATGGTGCCAATCAAGACTGCAATCGGCATAAATTCATAGATGTAGCCGGGCAGACCCAACAAAACATAGATTAAGGCATGCTGGATACGATAATTCCCTTTATTGATCGATTGCAGCTCGCTGACCATGTCAAAAAAGGTGAACAAGGCCAGCAAAGCCGCCATCACAAAGAATACTGAACGCAGAATTTCACGTCCGAAATAGCGCTGTAATATCGTCATTTGCAATCCTTTTGTTGACGTTGATAAGCGCAGGCTTTGAGTCGGCTCCAGACCACGGTCGGATGCCAATAACTGGTATTTTGCAAGCGCCAGCTAAACATCAGCCAGGTCAGTACCAATACCACCAGATGCTCCGGCCACCAGGCCATCCCCAGACTCAGTTTTCCTTGTACCACCAGGGCTTGCATGATGTTCGTGACACTCAGATAAATCACCACCAGCAATAAGGCCACAATCAGATTGGCCGAACGACCGACCCGTGGATTCACAAAACCCAGCGGTATCGCCAGCAATAGCAAGGCGGCACTAGTTAGTGGCAAGGAGATACGCCAGAGTAATTCACCGCGGCGGGTGTTATCGAGGTTATCCAGCAATTGCATTAAGGGCATGGACTTGGCGGTTTTGTCACCGATGACTTCGCCGCCCTGGTTATTCACCAAGACGCCGTATTTTTCAAACTGCATCATTTGAAAATCTTTTTCGGTCGGCAAGCCATCGTAACGGCTACCTTTACTCATCACCAGGAACTTATCACCGTGTTTGTCGATTTCTATCGTGCCCTGACGCGCAACGATAATGCTGGAACGCCCTTCAAACACGGTATTGACGAAAATATTTTGTACTTTAGAAAGGTCGCCCGCGACTTCTTCAACAAAAAAGATACGGTTTGCCGAGGACGATTGCTGAAACTTACCCGGCGTGACTTTGGCAATGTCTGAACGTTTTTCAAAGCGCTCGCGAAATTCCGCACTTTGCTGATAGGCCCAGGGGGTTACCACAAAACTCAGCAAACCCGTGAGTAACACCAGCGGCAAACCAAAGCGCAATACTGGCGCGATCCAATCTTTCAGGCTTTGCCCCGAAGCGAACCAGACCACCATCTCTGAATCCTGGTAGCTGCGGGTAATTACCAGCAGAACCGCGATAAAGCCCGTTAAAATTAATAAAATATGCATATTCATCAGTGAGGTAAAGCCAATTAAGGCAATCACGTCAGCCGATGCAACTTTTCCGACCGCGGCTTGTCCGAGAATGCGGATAAGCATGACCGAAATCGTAATACTGAATAAGGTCGTGAAGACGGCGCCAGCGGCACTGTTTAATTCACGACGCAAAGCGCGTTGAAAAATCATTTGTAGGATTATAATCTCTGTTTCACAAGACTTTACCAAGAGGAGTAACCGTGGACTTTAGCATAAAAACAATCGACGCCAAAAGCGCCGCCACAGCCCATAGCACAATCAAAGCCGCCTGCCTCGCAATTGGCGTTTTTGACAACAAAAAACTCGCCATCGATGCGGGCTTAGCCAAAAACCCGGAAATCCTGGCCGCCTTGAAATCGGGCGACATCTCCGGCAAAACGGGCAGCAGTCTGGTCTTGCGTAATGTCAGCGGTGTTGCTGCGGAACGCATTTTACTACTAGGTCTGGGTGAAGAGACAGCTACCCCTGCAGAAAAAGCCTTGCAACAAGCCTTTGCCGCTGCTGCGAAACAATTCGCCAGCCTCGGTGGCACTGAAGCCGTGATCGCCTTGCCACTGGCAAAAGGCCGTGATTTAGCCTGGTCAATTCGCGCGGGCGTAGTTGCTTGCCGCGAAAGTATCTTCCGCTGCGACTCGTTAAAAAGTAAAAAAGACCCCAGCGCCACAGGTATCAAAAAAGTCAGCTTTGCCGTCGAAAGCAGTGCCGCCACCGCCGCTAAGAATGCCCTGGCGCAAGCGATTGCACTGGCCAATGGCATGGATTTGACTAAAGAACTCGGCAACTTACCACCGAATGTCTGCACCCCCAGCTACCTGGCAGAAACCGCCCGCAGTATCGCCGCCGACTACAAAATGACGGTCGAAGTACTGGAACGCAAGCAGATTCAAGCCTTGAAAATGGGCAGCTTCTTATCGGTAACCGCTGGTTCCGACGAACCACCGAAATTCATCGTTTTAAAACACAATGGCGGCAAAGCCAAAGATGCACCAGTGGTCTTGGTTGGTAAAGGCATTACGTTTGACTCGGGCGGTATTTCCTTGAAACCCGGCGCTGGCATGGATGAAATGAAATACGACATGGGCGGCGCCGCGTCGGTACTTGGCACCATGCGTGCGATAGGCGAAATGAAGTTGAAGCTGAATGTCTTCGCCGTGATCCCAACTTGCGAAAATATGCCTTCTGGTAAAGCGACTCGCCCAGGCGACATCGTTACCTCGATGTCGGGTCAGACTATCGAAATCTTGAACACCGATGCCGAAGGCCGTTTGATTTTGTGTGACGCCCTGACTTACACCGAACGTTTCAAGCCCGCTGCCGTGATCGACGTTGCAACCCTGACTGGTGCTTGCGTTACCTCGCTGGGCCACCACAATTCTGGCTTATTCACGCGTCACGACGAAGCCCACGATGCGCTGGCCAATGAATTGCTGGCCGCGGGTAAAGAATCCGGTGACACCGCCTGGCGCATGCCTATCGAAGAAGCTTATAACGAGCAATTAAAATCGAATTTCGCCGACATGGCCAACATCGGCGGCCCGGCTGGTGGCTCGATCACCGCCGCTTGCTTCCTCGAACGCTACACCAAAAAATACACCTGGGCCCATCTGGATATCGCTGGTACAGCCTGGAAATCCGGCGCTGCCAAAGGATCCACTGGCCGCCCTGTGCCTTTGCTGACGACTTTCCTGATTAATCGTGCGGGGTAATTGCATTGATTGAGCGCCGCGACTCAGTTTGCGGCGACATTGGGTAAGTTAATTAGCAAAATCGGTCACTCCTTTGTAGCGGTGGCCGATTTTTTTTAAGGGATAAGAGTGAATAAACCGAAAGCAGAATCAAGGCTGTAGCACCATCGTTACGCAACATCACCATTGAAAGCGTTTATCCCCTCAATACAGAGATTCTTAGCTTACGAAATTGAGTTGAAATGGAGTCGAACTGACGGTGAACGGGTTACTCGACTCGGTGTTGCTATTGATCATCACAATGCTCATCGTTACTAGGGGCTCCCCATCTGATGGAAATGTATTTGGCGAGACTGTGGTGCCAACCGGTATTCCCGTGCCGATGACGTACATTCCAGAAACGATGCCCACAGGTATGGGAGACCCAACATAAAAGGTCGCCTGCCAATTTCCAGCACTACCAAAAGCATCCACGATGCTACCTTCCATAGCCAAACCAAACAAACTGCTAAGCGTTGCCCAAGACGGTCGCGGTGTTAAGACATCGGCGGCATAGGGTTGACCGAGTGCAAAATTCCAAGGCCCCCCCTTACAGGCGTTACTATTTGGTCCCGGGCGATCCGCTGGTGATGTATTATCAGACTTTACAGGGGTTATAGAATTGAGACCAAAACACTCCTCATCGTCCCATCCACCAGGAAAAGCTGCATTTTGTGAGATACCAGCGTTCTGAACCGTCGCTTGACAGGTTTTTCCGGAAGTCGCATCCAACTTCCATAATTCATCGCTCCACTCAAAATAACAAGATCCGATGCACACTGGTGCCCAATTGGCGCTGTTGGGATTGGCGCCAGAACCATTCGTTGTCGTGCTAACGGCGTTCCAAACAAAATCCAGATAATGCCCCGTGATATAAGTATTCAAGTCATTGGCGACGGTCTCGGAAAAAGACAGAGCTCCGCTAACATCGTGTGTGCTCGCAGGTGCACCCCATTCAGTGATTAGTAAGGGCTTGTTGCTAACACCATGAAAACTCGACCAGAGATTGTCGAAATTATTGGCGTTCGCGGGATTTATTTGCCCACGATACGAGTTAATTCCCCAAACATCCAAATCGGGCATCTGTTTACCGCACGTTGTCACGGAGTTCATCGAATCATCGACAAGAGACATCACTGTGATTTTGTCAGGTGCATTTTCCTTAGCTTGAATACAAAGTTTATTCAACCACTTCCAAAATTCTGAGTTTGCGATTGTGTCGGATGTATTAACTTCATTCGCGATGATGAAGCCCATCACAGCCGGAAAATCTTTGTATTTTTCGACGGTTTTAAGAAACACTTTTTCCGCACTAGTCCTTGCGGCGGCATTCGACTTCCATGGGTCATAAATGGCGAGGTTATTTAGGTCACCGAAGCCTAGCAGCACATAAATAGGATTGTTGCCATTATTCCAGCATGCATTCAGGAAGTCAGTGTGGTCATACTCAACGCCTTGCTGCTCGCACGGCATATTGTAAGTTCTCAGCAAATTTACCCCACCATTTCTCATGATTGGCAGATCCCGTTCCCAAATTTCATGCCAAGGTGAACTCATGAAGTTACCGAATGGAGGCCAGTTCGCCGACGCACCCCAAGGAATTGGCTGGTAACACACGCCTTGTGCGAAAAATGCATTTCCATTTACGGTTAGACTGGGTGCGACTGGAGATGCGCCTGTGCTTCCTGGCGTTGCAATCCATTGGGTTTTCGCGGAACCAAGTGTTTCTATCGTCATATCAAAATTTCCTTATATAGGTTTGCAAAGGGAGGCATGCTTCTGGTAAAAAATACGGGGCCCCAATTTTCTATGTGTGTAGTCCCATATCAATTTTCTGCCTTTGTTTGCGAATGTGTTCCGTAGCTTAATTCTTCCGCTTCATTACTCGCAAAAAAGACCACAGCGGGGACACTAAAACTGAAGCAATTAATATGCCCAAAGAAGTTAAGGAGGGAACCGCTTCAGAAAATCACGATTAATGCAGAGTTAATATTATTTGCAACAAAAGCAACACGTAAATCACATGTCAAATTGTTGCAAATTGACGCTAGCTTAAATACTGGCTACATGGATGGAATTCGTCCTTACCTGACATCTTCAATGGGTTTGTATCACTCGGGGAATCAAACATAAGCAATTCGCAACACTAAACTCACAGCTCCGCTTTTCGGACCATGGTCGTGGCATTAACGCATTGAATAAAACTTGAATTCCTTGCTAGTTGCTATATTATTATTTTCGATGCAATTCTATACATGCATCCTGGTACCCGGGTGTTTTAGCCGCCTGGGTATTTTTTTCTATGTGTAATAAGCGGACTATCTGATGACTCAACCGGGCTTGCAACGATTTCCCCCTTTTTGACTGGAACTAAAGAAATTTATCAAGAGGCTAGCCTGATTGATTTCTACCAAATCCATTGTTGCAGCGGATGGCATTACTGACGGTAACAACTTCGTTCAACCTCTGATTCAAAACCCTAAAGGACACTACAAATGAAAAAAAGAGCTAACTTCACTGGCGCTATTGGTGCCTGGCTGACTTCTGAATTACATCCAACTGGCGCAACGTACAGTTCCCCCAACAGCAATTTCAGTTCCCTCAAGCAAAACGGGATTTACAGCAACCTCGATTACCTCAGCATCGGCTGGTTTGGTGTGGACATGAGCAACCCAAGTAGCCCAACGCTCAGTACCAGTAACACGTATCTCGCCAAACAGGTGGCAGATGCTCGTGCACAAAACCCAGATATCATCATTTTTGCTTTGCTGGCCTATACCAGCGAGATCACCACCAGCCTGCAAAAGATCATCAGTGATTCCTCCCTGCTAACCACGTTTGCGAACAATGTGATCACTTTTCTAAAGGAATACCACCTTGATGGCTTCGACATAGACTGGGAACAACCAACTAGCAACCTAACAAATCAGCAATGTGGCGAATGGCTTAATGCACTCGGCAAGGCTTTCGGGGATAACTATTACCTGGCCATATCGGCGAGTACAAATCAATTCGGCAATGTCGCGAATCTCAATGCGGAAGCGGTAAATGCCAACGTGGATGTCTTTAATGTGCAAAGTTACTGGAGCAATCCGAGTGAATTTATTCAGCAAGGCATTAATCCTGCTTTGTTGGGGTTCGGCGCTTATTTTGAAAGCGGAGTATCTGCGCTTAGTGCCTACCAGCAATACACCGCGGGGATTGAGTACAATGGCCAGCGGTACCCCTACCAGACCATGATGACTTGGCGACTTGACTCGTCCAACTGGCCTTTCGAACAAAGTCAGCAACTATTGCTGCGTCAGTACATGACCCGCCAACCTAGTGTGGTTCCATTCGACGACAGTGCGATTTTGAAACTACAAACCTCGCCTACGCTTATACAGAATATCGTTATCCGCAGCGGTGAGGTCGTCGATGCGATTCAATGTACAAATGCCAACAGCGATGGCTCGTATGTGGTGCAGCTGTTGCAACATGGCGGCGATGGTGGCAGCGCAAACAATCCAATCAACCTCACCAATGGCCTCACTTCGTTCAGCTACGTTACCGGCAATTGGTACGGCCAGCAGGTGATCGCACAGATCACGATTAACAAAAACAGCTATCCAGCTACGATAAGTCCTTCAGTATCCAACCAACAAACGCAACAGGTCACGGCTCCCGCCGGGCAAACTATCATTGCATTCAGCGGGCAAACTCAATATGTGACCCTGGCGGGTGGTGGCTTCACGTGGGTGCTGGCGCAGATCAATCCAGTTTTTGGTTAGCAATTAGAGGCAGATCGTGGCTGTTTAGCGTCACGATCTAAGCTTTCTCGTTAGGCATCAAGGCGTGCCCACCAGTCAAGGTGCTTGTCGAGCTCGTTAAGTTCGATGTAACCATCGGCTTCAGGCATTTCAGGCAGGGCGACGACGTCAAGATTTTAAATCGGATTATTCCAGCGTCGGCGCATTCCCAGCGCGTACCGGATTTAAATCGACATACATGCAGCAGGCCAGCTTCATCGAGTATCGCCTGACATTTGAAGCGCCCTTCCCAAAACCGTCCGGTGCATTGATCTTCTTGATTGGCGCGACGCGCTAGCGATTCGTTCAAGCTGCACATATACCAGGATAAATCACTCAAACGGCGGCGGATTTCTGTCAAAAATTTCGTCGCATAATGCTGCTCCGCCGCGCTGGCTTGGCCTTTCAACACCTGATCGACGTAAGCGGGTAAGCTAAATAATTTGCCCCAGCGTTCTGCGACTTCGGCATCACTCCAGGCTTGGGCTTTTTCTGCATCGACATGCACCACTAAATGATAGTGGTTGGACATAATCGCATACGCACATAAATTCACCGCAAACACCTGCGATAACTGCGTCAAACGCTCCATCACCCAGAGCTTGCGATGCGAAAAATCCCGCCCGCTGTAATCATCCCTGCCCCACAAGAATGCCCGCCGCACACAACGGCCTATGCAGTGATAGTAAGGTGTAGCGGACAAGGCAACTTGCCTATGACGAGCAATCGGCATGATTTCACCTCAATGCGTGAAAAATGACAAGACCCAGTTTTTTACTGACTGGAGCTTGACAAGCCTAAGATGGGTGTCCTATTGGCTGTGTCTACGGCCCTACTTATTAAATACCCGCCAATCCTGCATATCGACTACCTCAAACGGTTCGCAAGGCTTTCGATCAAGCTCGACAATCATTTCCATTAAATACGTTTCCAGCACTTCAAAACGTACCAATGAATCCAAAAAATTGCCGTCTTTGTCCAAACGATAGGGACTTGGTTTGTAATTCTCAAGAATCACTTGCGGTGCATCCATATCCAGCCACAATCTGACGTTGTACAGTACGCACCACAATTCCCCGTCGTAGCGTTCTATAGGAATGTGGCCCTGCCAAGTACGTTGTGTTACGGTGTCGTGATGATTACAAAGAAAGAGCAATCCAACTTCGCCGGAATGATTCGGCACATCACCATAAACACTTCCACCACCTATAAAATCAAGCTGTGTTATACCTTGCGAAAAATAACGATGCTTAAACAAATGCTTGGTTCTGTATATCTTTCCAAGCTCAATAACACCGCTTTGTTGCACGTATTTTAGAACACGCGCAAGTACCATGTCGTACAGCTCAATACGCTCGAATAAATTCTGCTTTAGCGATTGAATTAAGGTTCCCATGGTGTTGCTCCTTGTTGAATCATGCCAGGAATATAGCTTTTTATTTGACCTGCATTCAACGAAATTGGATGCCCTAAGGTTGCAGGATGTCAACTAGGGTTTTCCTACACCAAAAAATATACCTGGGCCGGTGTCTTAGTGGTGGGGCTTAGTGGTGCATTTAAGTGGTGCATCTTAGTGGGTCAATATCTATGCGTTACGTCGTCGAGGGTTGGTTAAGAAGCCCATTCCCCCCAGGCGGTCAATAACTGCCAATACTTTGGCAATGACCTGCTCACTCAGTGAAAAATCCTGAAGATCGGCAGCTTCAATCACAACACCCTCCCCCAGAGGCATCACGACCGCCATATCTTCCAAAGGTTTAGAGACTCTTTCGTCAGAAAGATACGTTAACCATCCAACATAAATATCGCCTACAGGCTGGTTGATCCGTTCGCTGAGAGCGTGGCTCCAGCAGTGCGCATGGCGTGGTTTTGAGTACTCCACAAGCATACTCAGTAGCTTTGCAAAGTACTCACCAGGGTGTGATTTTGAGCTCCGAATTACTAGCGTATTTACAGAGTTAGGAAGCGACTTCCCGATTCTGATTTCTACAATAGAGCTAGATGCGTTTGGCTGCTCTGAGGTAACAAAAGAAGTGGAAAACCCCAAGGCGCAACAGGAATCGCGTGTCAATTCCGTCTCTGATGGTAACGGATTTGTGTAGTCAAGATCCTTTTGCAAGTTAGCGAATATCAGCTCTTCAAACGCATCTTCACTCACATCGGTAGACCTAAACCCGCCCCCATACCTTTCGACTAAATAGAGTTTTGAAAACGATTCATCTATGAGCTTCAATCGCCTTAGTAGACTAAAAACCCATCGTGCATATTCGCCAGCAAGCATTGGTCTGTCATACCAATAGCAGCATACCTCTATATCATCTTTTGAATACTGAAACATGGTGCCCTCAATTTTTATGGTTTCACGGTGACGATTGTGTTTGTCAAACCGTTCGACCTTATTATTCCATTAACAGTGTCAGAGGCTAGGATGCGTGTCCACTAGGGTTGTTATCAAATCAAATTAGTTCAATTCATCAAAATGCTATCGAATATAAAGGCAAGACTCTTTGTTATTTTGTACAATTTCATAAAGCTTTGCCGTACCGACGATATCCCTAATACTGGAAACCTTAGCTTATTCTTAGCCCCAGATAACCAGATTAGTGGTATGAGCACTTACACTACTAAGTCAGTCATTCGGAGTAAGCCAAAAAACGAATGTCAACGCAAATATATTTTTAATGTCGATAAAATGCGAGTTGTGCTTGGTTTTCTATTCGCCCTAATTCTGCCCGCACTGCCACTGCTTGCAATTAACAATACTGAAAGCCGTTGGTTACTTCAATTCATCCTATTTTTTACTTTGTTGTTAACCCCAATAATAATACCCACCTACTTAGCTTTATTACGACAACAGACGAGTTCATTTAGCAATTATTTAAAATCAAACGCATTAATTTGCCTCATACCAGTCACCCTGCTTTTTTGCATCAACCTAATACTAGGCAATGGAGCGCGCCAATTCATGCCTTGGCTTTTTCTGATGCTAATGCACACTTTTTGCTACGGTTTATTGGCCTTAGTATTTTTTTGGTTTTTTGTGGTTAAGAAACGAGAGTTAATTAGTTTAGGGAACTTCTAAAAACCTCCGCCTCTAATAGTCATAGAAATAAACCTGACG
>JAYSEN010000017.1:0-91624 GCA_041913845.1 Undibacterium sp. | reverse complement strand
AGGTGTAGCATAACACCTCTTATCAGGTGGCCAAATTCAGTATGCCACTACAAACATCGCCACACATCACCCGTCATTGTGGTGGTGGCCCCGATTTGATTCAGCAATTTGATTCGCGCAGAATGTTTGCTTTGCCTCATACATACAACTTATTTTTAATCGTTGTTTGAATCGGGGAATAGTTTTACTATCGAGTTTTGGAATCTGAGTATGCACTTGAATAGGTGCGAATTACACCTTATGTCTATTGAATTAATCCCTTTTGATTCGGAAGCACACTTGCAGTCTACGTCTGACATTTCATGCGTGAACTTCGATGGTCGCAAATTGGCAGTGCTCGTCGCGCAAACTGCCGCTAGCGCTGGGAGATTCAATGGTGCGAAGTTCACATTCGACTGGGTTAGCGGTTTTCGCTTTCTTGACGAAAGTGACCTGCTTAGGTATTGGCGCTCGGACGGATATCGAGGAGGACATCACCTGTTTTCTGTAGTAGACGGTGGATGGGCAAAAGAGGAATTCAACTTGGAAGGTGTGATTGAGAAACGGCGTGAGTGGCTCATTGTTACGTGTAACGGATGTATGAATGTCTTTGCTCACGATGCCCCTGAAATCCTTTACGGCGAATTCGATGATCATGCATAACGAGCCGCTGCATTATTGGATCGCAGTTGGCACCCCAACCTATCAGGCCTCAGCGCCTCGTCATGGCGATTGCTCTTGTAGCCCGCGATGTGTGAGGCAAAACCGTCTTGTCGATATAAAAGTCCAAAAGCATAGATAAATCTGAGCGCTTATCCTTCTATGATAGAGACCTTCGCCCTAGTTCTTTCCAAGCCAGTGTCCGTTGATGAAGTACGCTTGGCACTCTCTGCAAACATTCCGCCCGAAAGATTGCAAATCGAGGCTGATAGCGAAAGGCTGGGCTTTGAAGCTAGTGTCTTCGCCGCCAGCGTTGAGACCACCGCGGACCCTCATTGGCCTTGCACGGTATGCGTTTGGGTTTGCCCTTTGGATCTGGGACTAGGCGATTATCCCGATCTTCGCGTAGCTATAGAGCTTTGTCGCAGACTTGCTTGCGATGCTTTGTGTGGAATCCAGCCTTTCTTAACCGGGCTTGATCCACATGATCCCTACTACTCTATCGCATACATTGAAGGCAGCTGGTTCTTGGCAAGCACCGCTGGCACCTGCCTAATGGGGCCTTACAGCAACGGCAAGGAAAAATTTGCTGGTGACGCCTCGGTGCGCTTGCTGCATCGGCTTGAAATACCAGCCGACGCCCTCGGCCTAAGCTTACATTCCTCGCGCAAGAAAATTTGATCACTGCTTGTCTCAGCCAGCTAGCAGGCTGAGGCACCCAACCAGGCACTAATCCTCAATGGCAGATCGGTGCCTGGCTCAGCGCAGCAAATACAACTTACTCCACCTCAAACTCAAACCGCATAGTCTCGCGGCTATCAGCACTGCAAGCGATGCTGGTGTTGGCTAGTTGGCGCCAGCCGGTTTGGTTTTCTTGGGTTTGCGCCGCCAGGCCTAGTCCATTAAGGCTAACTGCTTTGACCTTGGTGGTGGCGCGCAAATGCAGGCAGAGCTGGCGGGGCTGAAATTGCCACTCACCTGCGCCTGCACTGACTGTGATGGTGATGCGGCCAGCTTGTCTTTGCTGGCTGAATTGGCGGCGCAAATACTGGCCCTGCAAATAAGCGCGGCTGTTGCCGTCGTCTTCATAAAACTCACGGCTTGATTTTTCTGCCGGAAAAACCTCGACTAATAATGGCTGTCCTGGCATTTGGCCAGTATGTTGCACTACCGGTTGTTGAAAAATGAAAGCACCAGCGCGTGCATACAGCGGAATACTGCTAAGTGTGACGGCTTGCGTGATATCGCGTTTGCCTGCGAGGCTGGTTGGCTGGGTTGCCCAGTAATCGTACCAAACACCTTCGGGCAAATACAGGCTGCGGTTGCTAGCGGCGGGTTGCAGCACTGGCGCAACTAAGAGATCCTCGCCAAACATATATTGTTCTTGCGCATTCCAGCTTTGCCATTCTTGCGGAAATTCCATAAACATGGGCCGCATCACCGGCACGCCAGTACGGGCGGCGTATTCCATTAAGTTGTACAGATGCGGCAATAGGCGATAACGCAATTCTATCGCTTGCCGATTCAAGGCCTCGTGCTGAGCGCCATAAGACCACGGGTCTTGCTCCGGCTTGCCTTGCTGGGCGTGGCTGCGCATAAAGGGCACGAACACTGCAGCTTGCAACCAGCGCGTGTAAAGTTCGGCACTGGGTATGCCAGCAAAGCCACCAATATCGGTGCCGACAAAATTCATGCCGGATATGCCCATACTCAGCAACAAGGGCAGGCTTTCGCGTAAGGTGCTCCAATCGGCGGTGTTATCGCCGGTCCAGACTGCCGCATAACGCTGACCACCCGCAAAGCTGGCCCGTGTCAGCACGAAGGGGCGCTGATTCGGGCGCAATGCCAGCAAGCCTTCGTAAGTGGCGCGGCTGTGCAATAAGCCATAGACATTATGAATTTCGCGCTGGTCAGTAGCGCGGCCTTCGTTCTCATGGAGCATTTCCAGAGGCATGGTATTAATGCCACCGGTCCAGACTGCGGGTTCATTCATATCATTCCAGATGCCCGCGATGCCTTCATCTAATAAAGATTGATGCAAGCTGCCCCACCAGCGTCGGGTGGCAGCGCGTGTAAAGTCAGGAAAGGCGCTCTGCGCGGGTTTGACGCTATCGTTTGAAGGCCAGACCTTGCCTTGATAAATTTCGCCCTGCGGCGTTTTGATGAAGTGATTTCCCGCGACACCCTGATCCCAAACCGCATAACCCGGTTCTACCCGCGGATGAGCATCAACGATGCTGACCACGTGATAGCCTTGCTGGCGCAAATCGCCGAGCATTTTTTTCGGCTCAGGAAAATACTCGCGATTCCAGCGAAATGGGCTAAAACCTTGCAAGTAATCGATGTCTAACCACAAGACATCGGCAGGAATCTGACGCTGGCGGAATTCTTGCGCCACTTCACGCACCCGCGCTTCGGGAAAATAACTCCAGCGCGATTGTTGATAGCCTAAAGACCAGCGCGGTGGCAAGGGCATGCGACCAGTTAATTCGGTATAGCGTTGCAGCACTTGCTTGGGTTCGGGGCCAGCGATCAGGTAGTAATTCATTTCACCACCACTGGCGCCAAACGATAATAAATCTATGGCTTCGCGGCCGACATCAAAACTGCTGCGGAAAGTATTATCGAAAAACAGCCCATGCGCCCTGCCCTGATTCAAGACCATATAAAATGGAATCGAGACATACAAGGGATCGCTGCTGGCGTCATAGCCATAGTAATCCGTATTCCACATCACAAACTGGCTGCCACCCAGCCCAACGCCGCGACGATTTAAACGCCCGGTCTTTTCACCAAAACCGTAAATCTGATCACTTTCACGCAAGCGCTTCCAAACTCTGACGCTCTCGCCTGCGGTGGCTGTGCCACGCGCTGTGTCATCGGCATCTAAAGAATTTCCGTGCTGATCCAACACTTCCAGCGCAAACGGCTGATGCCGTACTTTCACCGTCAATGTGCTGGTGCTGAGTTCAGACTCGGTTTTACCCGCCTGCACTTGCGCAACCACAGAGCTGGCTGGCGGCTGTATCACCGCAAATGACCTATCCTGTGCTTGCCAGTCAGCGCTGGCATCACGGATATGGCGCACCCGTATCACATAAGGGCTGAGCGCGCTGATCAAGATACGCTGACGTCCCTGACTAAGTACCAGGGTATTCTTTTGCACACTCGCCTGTTTCATAGACAGCGTTTGCCAGCCCGTGGGTGAAGCACTCGGCGTAGTCGTTGCGGTTGTCGTGCTGGTTGCAGGTACAGTTGCAGCGGCCATTGCGCCCGCGCCACCCAGCAGTAGCAAAGCAAATAAGCGCTTAGGCCTTAACCAGCTTGGTACAGAAAAAACGAGCGATAAAGCAAAGTTGGCAGGCATATGAAATTCCTCAGAAAAATCGGCGTCATCAGATTAGGGTTGGGCATGCCGCCTGTATCAGTGGCGCTTGTGCGATTTGCGCTACTATTAATCGGGCTGATAAGCTCGCACTGCTTGCACCAATGCGGTGGCGCTGGCCAGGCTGGTTTGGCGGTAGTCATTAGTTAAGCCGGGCAAACTACCAGGATGAGCATCGGCACTAGCGAATAATTGTGAGGCCGAAGCATGCAGACTAGACACGCCGGTTTCGCGCAATATTGTGCTGGCATTATTCGCATCGATGCCTGCTGCAGCGATGAATTCCAACTGCTGACCATAGCTTTGCTGGCAGTGCTTTAATTGCGCTAAGCCTTGCACAGCCGTGGTGGCAGCACCTGAACTTAAGACGCCATCAAAGCCGATTTCGATTAATCGTGCGGCGGCCGCAAGTGGTTGCGCACAAAAATCAAAGGCGCGATGGAAGATTAACTTGCCGTGTTTTACGGTATCGCGCACACGCTGGCAAAATGCCATGTCGATCTCGCCGCGCTGAGTCAAAGCGCCCACCACCACACCAGCAAAGCCCAGCTCCTGACAAAGTGCAATGTCCAGCATCATCTGCGCTTGCTCTGCTTGGTCATAGCAGAAATGGCCGGGGCGCACCCGGATCAAGATATGCGCGGGTATCGTGACGCGCTCGGCTAACAAGCGCAATTGCCCGTAAGAGGGCGTTAAGCCGCCTGTTTCTAAGGCGCTGCAAAACTCGATACGATCAGCTCCAGCTTGTTCTGCAATTTGTGCCGAAGCCAGCGAATTAGCGGCGATTTCCACCAGGTAGTTCATGCTAAGGTCACCCCACTTGCGGATATTTGAGCTTGCTGCACCAGCGCATACTGACGCGCACCATGCAAGGCTAGGTCACCATGTGCGATAACGTGGATAGTCAGGCTTTGCAAGAAGGGCCGGAACACGCCTTTATCCAGCAAGCAGGCCGCAAAGCGCTCACTTTGCAAGGCGCTGGCTATGCTGGCGGGGATACTACCTGCCAGATAAATACGCGGCGCTTGAAAACAAATCGCCATTTCAGCACAAAAATGCGCCAGCCAATCGCTAAACATCGTCAGACATTGCTGCGCTAACTCATTAGTTTGCTGAATTGCAGCCTGAGTGATTTGCGCGGCGTCGTCATAGTCTGGCGGCCGCTTCTGCTGGCTTGCCAAGGCACGATAAATCGCCAACAAACCCGGTCCCGATAAGACGCTGTCATAACTCAAACGACCCGCGTTTTTGGCCAGCAAGGGCATGATTTCTGCTTGTTCGGCAGTAAACGGTGTCAGACTTAAATGGCCCGCTTCTGAAGCCAGTACTTGCTGCGTGCCTGATTGTTGCGAATAAACGGCCACACCCAAACCAGTGCCCGGGCCTATGATTAAATCTGGGCCAGTGGCGCGATCAGCTTGTGCCAGATCAGGTGCCGCAAGCTGGCTGTGATGCGCCCTAATTTCAAATAAACTGGCCGCCGCAAATTGCGGCTGCGCCCAGGCTAAGGCAGTAAAATCATTCAACCAATAAATTTGCTGCAAGCCACATTGGCGCTGCAATTCGCTTATGTCTATCGTCCAGCGTAGCTTTTGATGGCGGATTTTTTGCTGATGCAAAATTCCAGCACTGGCTAATACCAGGCTATACGCTTGCCTGTTACCGGCGACATCCTGATTTTCTTGTTCTATGTATTGCAAATAGCAGCGCAATAACTGCGCCATATCCACAAACTCGGCACAGGCAAATTTTTTAATTTGCTGTAATTGATTGAGGCTGGCATCGCGGCTATCAAACCAAGCCAGCCGCGCATGAGTGCCACCTATATCGGTCACAATAAAACGCACATTCACCTCTTAATTTTGCTACTGCTGTAATCACGGCTCTTTATTCACTCAGACCAGACCGCCCGCGCAGTTTGTGCATACGATTGCCAGCGCAAGAGCTGGCGCACTTGCTCAGGTTTCAAATCAGTGCGCAAATCCAGTTGGTAAGTTTGCCCAGGCACCAGATCAAAGGCATTTTCAGTGAACTCTGCGGCTTGCCCCGTCAGCGATAACCATAGCCCACGGATAACTGCGTCACTGCGCAATTGCAAGCGATAAGCACCAGGTTGCGCTTGTAATTGCACCACCAACTTTGCGGCTGGCCAGGCTATCTGTTTAGCCGGTGCAAAATAAATCAGTTTTTGCTGCACTAAGTTTTGGCTGGCGTCGCGCACTTCGGCCATTAGCACGTGCTGATTCGCCGCCAGACCAGCAAGGATATCCTGATCGCTATAGCGCTTAATTAAGTTCGCGCCTGCTTTAAGCTCGGGTAATTGATGCTGCCATTGCCGCACTAATTTACCATCGAGTTGCAGCAAACGCAGCTGCACTTGCATAGCCCCTGTTTGCGCCTGATCACTGAGTAAAACCAGGTCGGTGTGCTGCTGCAATTGCCGGCTCGCCAGACTGATGGGCGCATTAACGCGGCGGATGTGATAATGCAGCGCTTTCCAGCGCCCATAGTAATCGACACTAGACCACGAAGCGCCCGGCCAGACATCATTCAATTGCCAATACATCGATCCCATGGTGTAAGGCTGACTGGCTCTGTGATGCCAACTCGCCGCCGCAATCGCTTCGGCTTGCATTAACTGACTCAGGTAAATGAAATCAGCGAAATCGCGTGGCTCGCGATAGTCGGCGCGGATGTAATGCAAGAGCCGCTGATTGCCTTCACCCGCCATGAATTTTTGATGAGCTTTGACGACAGGATGATCAACGGTTTGCTGCGCTGGTGCAATCACACTATCTACTGTGGCAGCAACTGGCCAGGCTTGCAAACCAAACTCTGACATAAAACGCGGCGTTTCTTCGAGATAGGCGCTGACAGGTTTGGGTTCTGGCCCGGCCCAGACTTCCCAGTAATGTTTATCGCCACGCTGACTATCATTGGCTTTCTCGTCCAGATCATTCGAGGGTGAGCTAGACCAATATGGCAAACCACTGTGTTGCGCCACTAGCGTGCGCAAATCTTCACCAAACACTTGCTGATACGATTGCCAGACTTTAGCCGCAAAAGCGGGATAGTCTTTTTCTAATTGCTGTTTAAAGCCCCAGTCTTTCCAGGCGGTTTCCACCTCATTATTGCCACACCAGATCACCAGGGCGGGATGATGGCGCAAACGCTTGATCTGGTATTCGGCTTCGGCTAAGGTATTGGCACGGAAAGCCGCATCATAAGTTGGTGATAAACCGCCACCAAACATAAAGTCTTGCCAGATTAAGATACCGAATTGATCGGCCAGATCGTAAAAGGCTTCACGTTCATAATAACCACCGCCCCAAATCCGCAACATATTCATGTGCGCATCTTTCGCTGAACTTAAAATCTGATTGATTTTGGCATCACTAACGCGATTCGGGAACATATCGAATGGAATCAGATTCGCGCCCTTGATATACACCGGCACACCATTAATTTCAAAACTAAAATTCTGCCCTTGCGCATCGCTTTGCCGGTTCAAGCGCACACTGCGCAAACCGGTTTTTTTACGCTCGCTTAGCAACACCTTATCCTGGCCATGCTGTTGCGTTTTCACTTGCCAGACAAATTCATAGCGTGGCTGCTGACCATAGCCATGTGGATACCATAAGGCTGGCTGGCTGATCGTCAGTGGCTGCCGCAGACTTTGTTTACCTGTTTGTGCAGGCACACTCTGGCTTTGTGTAAAAATTAAACGTCCGCTGGGATCAAACACTTGCAACTCGGCTTGCAAAGCCTGGTCTTGAAAATTCTCGACTTCGAGTTGTGCAATCAATTCCGCCACTTGCGGCTTAATCGAGGTTTGCGCTACCCAGCTATCGACAATCCGCGCCTGATCAAACGAGAGCAAATTGACCGGTTGCCAAATCCCGGCTGTGACGTAGCGTGGTCCCCAATCCCAGCCGTAGTGGTAGCCTGGCTTGCGGACGAAATTTGCGGTCATCGCTTCACGCGATTCATCGCCATAGGGCGAAGGGTAATTGCCGGGCAATTTAACTGGCATGGCGCTGACTTGCGCTTGCAGGGTGTTGATCGGTGAGTTAAAAACTACCCGTAAGTTATTCCTGGCTTTTAATTGCCGCGGCTGGATAGGAAAGCTCCAGCGCCGGAAAGCATTATCCGTGCGGCCGAGTTTTTTACCATTCAACCAGACTTCCGCAAAGGTATCCAGACCCAGAAATTCTAATTCATGACGTGGCAGTGCCAATTGTTCGGCGCTTAAACTAAAGCTTTGCTGATATTCCCAATTCGCCAAACCTATCCATTGCAAGCCCGCTTCAGCAGCACCGGCATAGGGATCAACGATCAGGTTTTGCGCCAGTAAGTCGGTGTGTACATGGCCCGGCACTTGTGCCAGATGCCAGCGCTGTGCGCGCTTATCTGCAGCGTCGGGTTGCGCGCCGGGCAGCAAGCGGAATTGCCAATTCTTATTTAAAGACAGCCGCATTGCGGTCTGATCCTGCGCTTCTGCCATCAAGGAAAAACTCATCATCATACTAAACACCAGACTGGCAAATACGGAGGTACAACGGATTATTGCAAATGAGCCGCGAAGCCCAAATCTGGCCGTGATCAAATTCATAGTTTCCCCCAGGCTTGGTCAAGGTTAGCCGTTCAGCTTGACGCTAACACGGCATGCTGAAAAGTGTATACGCAGGGATGAGGTGCAAAGCAGTGTGCTGATACAAGAGCCCGCAAGTTTATGTTTTTTACTAAACAATCAGAGGCGGAGTGATGTTTTGCCGCATCACCAGCAACGACCGCTGGCAAGGGCAAGCTTGCATAGCGGAGGAATGATTAGTGGAATGCGGCGAATTGAAAGTGGATACAGTAATGCAAAAAGCCCGCATTAGCGGGCTTCATGTTTAGCGATAGCGAATCCAACCCATGCTATCTGCATGGTGGCAGATTCTTATGGAAACCTATGCTATCTGCATAGTGCCCCCGGTGCCATTCTGATTACGTCAACCAGTGTGATCATCACGTAGTTGCGTCAGCTTAGAACACAATGATTTGCACTTTCAATACCATTAATCTGCAAGTAACAGAACGAGTATTACACCTGAGTCAAACCAAAATCTGACTTATTTTGCGCCGAGTTAACATGACACCCATGCTATCTGCGTGGTGTGCCGCTGAAGTTCTGCCGCTTAAGGTGCAGCCTGCAAGATCAGGCTTAAAAAGTTTTGCAATTGGCTTTGTACTCTGTGCACAACCCATGCTATCTGCAGAGTGTCATACACGTGGTATCAAATTCGATTGCGCGCAGCATACAGTTAGCGTGCTGCCTTTAGCCAAAACCTGCTGGACTTATCGCAGCGGGTTTCTGGCTGAAATAGATATTAGGCGATAACCTGAATATTCGCGGCTTTGTCGCCTTTAGGGCTGCTAGTGCGCTCGAAAGAAACGCGTTGGTTTTCTTTCAGCGTTTTGAAACCAGCAGATTGGATGTCTTGAAAGTGGGCGAATAAATCAGCACCGCCTGCATCGGGAGCGATAAAACCAAAACCTTTAGAGTCGTTGAACCATTTTACGATGCCTGTTTGTTGGGCCATGTTTTTTCCTTTGAATTAAATGTATTGGCTATTTCAAGCGTATAAGCGCGCGAAATAAACCTTGGGCAAAATGCCGTAAGGTGCTTATTACCAAGAGATGAGACCGAAGGAAAAAAAGCGGAACGACCAGAGGATACAGCCATGCGGATTTGAGACCAACAATATTACGACCTGATGCAAGTACAGGCCGAACTATACAGGCATAATCCAAATTCACCTAGCACTAAATCAAAAAACCTGGATTTATTTTTTTACTGCATTTTAAGCATTGCAAATTTGCATGATCAATACCCCCGTCAAGCTTGCCGCGTGGTGCGCGCACCAAACTGACCAGGAAATATGTCTAAGGGCTGAGCAAGTGGCTGAGAACCTGACTCAGCCGAGCCCGCGTGTCATTACGACGTTTAAAGTAAGCCTAGCGCTTGTTGCGCAGCAATGCGACCTTCATCAGTAGGTATAGCCCAGATTTCCATGCTGCTATCGGTTTGATGCAAGGCCATAGCGTTTTGCTGTTCGGCTTGCGCTTGATTTTTTTGCGCATCCAGACGCAGTCCCAGCCAGGCCAGGGCTGCGCAAACATCCGCACGTAGCTGCGCATCGTGCTCACCTATGCCCCCGGTAAACACCAGCACATCCACACCTTGTAAGACCGCTGCCAGGCTGCCAATTTCCCGCACAATACGGTAAGTAAATTGCTCAATTGCTTGCTGTGCTGCTTCGCTGCGGCTGGCTCGTAAGCTACGCATATCGGCAGCTATGCCCGACAATCCCAGCAAGCCCGATTCTTTGTATAAGAGTTGTTCGATTTGCTTAGTTTGATAGCCCTTGTAAAGCAAATGCAAAATCACACCCGGGTCGAGGTAACCACAACGACTGCCCATAATTAAACCATCGAGTGCGGAAAAACCCATGCTACTGGCCTGACTCACGCCATTCAGCATGGCGCAGGCACTCGCGCCACTGCCTAAGTGCAGCATGATGACGCGCCCGGCTGCGCGCGAACTCAGTTGCTGCAATTGCCCGGCTATATACTGATACGATAAGCCATGAAAACCATAGCGCCGTATCCCTTGCTCGCGCAGACTCAGGGGCAAGGCAAAGCGGCTTTCATAATCGGGGATCTGACTATGGAAAGCGGTGTCAAAACATGCCACTTGCGGCAAATCGGGATACTGCCGTGCAAAAGCATGTATGCCGGCCAGATTATGCGGTTGATGCAAGGGTGCCAGGTGATTCAGGCTGGCTAATTCTTGCAAAATTTCGGCATCCACGCGCACGGCCGAGGTAAAGCGCTGACCGCCATGCACCACGCGGTGCGCCACTGCATGCAATTGAAATTCGGCGGACCAGCTTTGCAATAAGTTTTGCAAACATTTGAGCGCAGCTTCGAAGCGTGCCTCGGCATCACTTTGTTGCGCCGGGCTTAACTCAAATTCAGTCAGGCTATGTGTGCCCGCCGGATCTTGCCAGCGCAATTGCAAAGCACCACCCGGTTGTAAGCCATTAAATTCACCGCTGAGTAATTGCCGCTGCAAACCCTGAGAACCGCCCTGCTCCAGATACAAAGCGAATTTCAAACTCGACGAACCACAATTTACTGCCAGAATTGCCAGTGCTGTCATTGCCTCTTCCTTAGCCTTAGTCTTCAGTTTCAGGGGGTATTCCGACGATAGGCGTGCGCCACCAATTTCAACAAGGCGGCTGAAGCAACCCGGGTCGCCGCTTCATCAGCGCGACTGGTCAAGGCGATAGGCACACGTGCCCCTAATACAATGCCTGCTGCTGCAGCACCAGCCGAGTACTCAAATTGTTTGGCCATCATATTCGCCGCTTCCAGATTCGGCGCCAGCAGAATATCAGGGTCCCCTGCGACTGGCGAGTCTATCCCTTTGATTTCTGCAGCACGGCTGGAAATTGCATTATCAAACGCCAGCGGGCCATCGAGTAAAGCCCCTTTAATCTGGCCGCGTTCTGCCATTTTGCAAAGTGCAGCGGCATCGAGAGTGGCTGGCATGCGCGGATTGACGTTTTCCACGGCCGCCAATAGGGCGACTTTGGGCTCAACGATGCCAAGAATTTGTGCCAGTTCGATCGCGTTTTGCAAGATGTCGGCTTTTTCAGCTAAATCCGGTGCCAGATTTAAAGCGGCGTCCGTCAGCAATAACACCTTGTGATACATAGGTACATCAAGATGAAATACATGTGAGAGTCGCCGCTTGGTGCGCAGGGCCGGGTTACTCAGCACGGCTGACATTAATTCATCGGTATGCAAACTACCCTTCATCAAACTTTCTATCTCACCACTGGCGGCGAGCTCGACCGCACGTGCCGCTGCTGCATGGCTATGTGGCACATCGATGATGGTTGCGCTACTTAAATCCAAACCAGCCTGGCTGGCTATCGCCAGTAACTTTTGTTTTGGCGCGATCAATACCGGTTTAATCAAACCTTGCTGCCCCGCTTCCAGCGCGCCTTTTAAAGCTTCGGCTTCACATGGATGCACCACCGCGCAAGTAACGGGCTCTAGCTCTGCGACGCTGTGGATTAAGGCTTGCTGACGCGCCCCCAGATCAAACATGGCGATTGTGGGCAAATGCGCACGTGGCCGGCTAACACGCTCCGATGGCGCAATGACATGGGCTTCGCCAGTGACAACAGGCTGCCCCTTTTGGTTTTTGATCTCGCAATGCAGGCGCAGACGCTTTTTTTCATCGTCTTTCGCCAACACCGTAACCGTCACGGTTAACTCGTCGCCGACACGCACAGGCTTTAAAAATTGCAGGCTTTGTTCGAGATAAATCGTGCCTGGTCCCGGTAAGCGGGTACCAAGCAGCGCCGAAATCAGCGCCCCACCCCACATACCATGCGCGATGACGCCATGGAACATCGTGTGCTCGGCATAATCCTGATCCAGATGGGCCGGATTGACGTCGCCCGAAACTGTGGCAAATGCCTGAATATCGGCTGGGCTGAGTTTGCGCAATAAGCTGGCGCTGTCGCCAACGGCTATTTCGTCATAGGTGACATTATTGACGATATCGGTATCACTGCTTAAAGGATAAATAGGGTCATTCATAGCATGCTTTCAGTGAATTTTGGAGTAGGCAGATACTGACAAGCGGTACAAGTTTCCTGATCGGCTTAAGCAAGTCAGTGTGGTTTGCTGTAACACCCGGTTTAATTAACGATGTGGTAGCCACCATCCACGTACAAGGTCTGCCCCGTCATGCCGGATGAGGCGTCGCTGGCTAAAAATGCCGCGAGATTTCCAATTTCCTGCAAGGTCACCAGACGCCGTAAGGGCGCGCGTTCCATCGCTTTTTGCATAAGCTGATCAAAGTCTTGCAAACCTGACGCCGCGCGCGTCGGCACGGGGCCGGGGCTGATCGCATGGACGCGTTTGCCTTGCGGACCAAGTTCAGCCGCGAGGTAACGCACCATGGATTCGAGTGCGGCTTTGACTGGCCCCATCACGCCATAATGCTCAACCGCTTCATCAGCACCGAGATAACTCATGGTCATCAGACTCGCGTGTTGGCTTAAATGAGGTTCACACAAACGCGCTAATTCAGCAAACGAGTGACAAGAAATTTGCATGGCACGGCAAAACCCTTGCGCAGAACTATCCAGCACCCGGCCATGCAAATCATCGAGTGGCGCCCAGGCGATAGAATGAATCACAAAATCAATTTGCCCTAGTTTAGCCACGGTTTGCTGAACTAAATTTTCCAGCTCTGTGCTTTGTTCAACATTGCAGACTATCAGTGGTGCGTTAATCGATGCAGCTAAAGGTTCAACATATTGCGCCGCTTTTTGATTGACACAAGACAGTACCAATTCTGCGCCCAAGGCCTGGGCTTGTTCGGCACAACCCCAGGCAATGCTATGCTGATTGGCAATACCCACGATTAAACCACGCTTACCAGCCAATGAAAACGCTGGCGTTTGTTGAGAGTTTTCTTGCATACCTACTCCACTTCGTAAATTTCAGGCAAATTGCTTTTTAAAAACCAGCATGGTCACACTGCGCACCACCAGACTGATCACGAGAATACCGACTAACATGGGCCAGAGAATTGCCAGGTCCGACCCCTTGAGTAAAATGCCATAGCTGGCATTGATGTAGTAATACAAGGGCGATAAATACATGGCATAACGCATTAACAAAGGCATGGCTTCAGGTGGCGTCCAGACACCCGATAAAAACATCATCGGTGCCAGAATTAAAATCACCATCATGCCAGCCTGCGCCATATTGCGCGTCAGCGTAGCGATCAAGATGCCTATGCCTGCCAGCGTCGCGATATAGCAAATGCTGAACACTAAAAACAATAACAGACTACCTGCTACAGGAATATGAAATACCGGAATTAAAATCGCAAATAATCCCAAGGCTATGCCTGCCAAGATCACTGCCACCATGGCGATAATTTTTGGTAACATAATTTGCATGGGTGAGAGCGGCGAGACCAGCAATTGTTCTATCGTACCACGTTCTTTTTCTCTGACCATAGCAGCAGCAGGCAGCAATAATGCAAACAGTGTCACGACATTGAGTAACTCAGAAATCCCCATAAACCAGGCGTCATTCTGATTCGGATTAAACCAGACCCGGACTTGATTATTCACGACAGGTAATTGCGCAGCAGACGAGGCTTGCGTCAGATTCAGGCCAAATAATCCGGCTTGTTGTTCCAGGCCAAAGCGGCTGACAATTTGCGTCGCATCCATGGTTGCTAAAAAGCCCTGAACTGAATTCGAGGCATCGATTTGCATTTGTATATCAGCACCTTGCAGGCGCTGCAAATCACGCCCAAATCCCGGTGGAATATCCAGCACCGCCAGCGCTTTGCTTTGATCAAGATAAGCCAGACTTGTGGCCGCATGGTCGGTATGCGCCAGCCAGCGAAACTCAGGCGCCATAAAGCGTCGGCTAAGTTCACGTGAGGCGGCGGATTTATCCTGATCTTGCAAGACCAGCGCGACATTATTAAGCTGAAACGACACTCCAGCGCCAGCATTGTAAATGTCCACAGTAAAGGCATATAAGACAAACACCAGCAACACCGGATCGCGCATTAATTGCAATAATTCTTTCCAGGTCATGGCTTGCAAACGACTTAGCCAGATACGCAGAGTGGCAGACATAGTGATTCCTTTTTGCTTCAGGCGCGTGGCCGTTTATGGAAAGCCAGATAGCCCGCGCTAAACAACATCAAGGTGTAAAGCAGCAAAATCAGCAAATCATCCCAGAGTGAAGCGAAGCCCACTGCTTTTAAAAAACAAGCGGTGGCGATCTCGGCATAATACATCCCGGGCAAGACGTGGGCGATCACGCTCGCCACAGCGGATAAGGAAGAAATCGGAATAATCATGCCTGAATACAAAACTGCCGGAACCACGGTAACGATGGCAGTACCCACCATGGCGGCGACCTGCGTATTCACCACCACCGATACCAGCAAGCCTATGCCCGTGGTACAGACCACGTATAAGGCAGTCGCGACAAAAAACAAGAAGAGATTGCCTTTAAAAGGCGTACCAAAAATCAGCCAGGCCATCAGCGTGAGTAACATCGCATTGATGAGACTGATCGCCACATACGGCAGTAGTTTTCCCACCAGGTATTCGCCGCGTTTTAAGGTCGAGGCATAGACATTGTAAATCGCCCCACCTTCTTTTTCGCGTACCACGCCCAGCGCGGTTAAAAAGGGTGGCGATAACATCAAAATCACCATGATCAATTTAGGTGCCAGCGACCAGATGCTTTTTACTTCCTGGTTATAGAGATAGCGTGTTTGTATGCGCACGGGTTGCAACATGGCTTTGACTTGGGTGACTTGCAAGCCAGTTTTAGCAGACACATGGCTAGCCAGCTGATCCAGATTAATCGCCGCATTAATCGCCGCAACATAGGCCTTCGCGGTTAAGGCGCGAAATGGAAACGTACCATCGACCCAGGTTTGCACTTCTGCCGCTTGCCCAGCTTGCAAGCGTTGAGAGAATTGCGGCGGTATGATTAATACAGCGCGCAAACTATTGTCCATCAGCATGCGTTCCGATTCGCTCTCATGGCCGGCATAATGGCGGAATGAAAAATACCGGCTGCCGGTAAATTTTTCGGCATACGCCCGCGACACCGGACTTTGGTCATAATCAATCACAGCCAATGGAATATTTTCCACGTCCAGTGATAAACCAAAGCCAAACAACAACATCAGTAAAGACGGGACCACAAAGGCCAGCACGAAAAACAAGCGATCACGCACAATTTCACGCCACTCTTTATACGCGACTGTGCTTATGCGTTGCCAGTTAGCTTGCTGCGACTGATTTTGCGCTGCTCTCATCATGATTTAGCTCCGGCTTTCAGGGCATCGGCTTGTTCTAATTGCGTGACCAGATGGACAAACACATCTTCCATACTCAGTCGTTGACTCGACACGCTGACGGGCTCAAACGGGGTCAGCAATTGCTGTATTTGTGCGATTTGCTGCGCCGGTCGGGTTAATAAAACGTGGATGCGCGCACCAAACAAACTGGCTTCGGCTAAGCCTGCCTGCTGCAAAGTATGCAAAGCAGCGGCGGCATTGCTGCAACTAATGGCGTACAAGCTGCCCGCTTGCTCTTGCAAGTTTTGTTTGAGTTGTTCAGGCGAGGCGTCGGCGACAACTTTACCGGCATACATTAAGGCAATATGGTCGCAATGTTCTGCTTCTGACATATAGTGGGTAGTCACCAGTATGGTCACTTTTTCTTCGCGAGATAGCCGCAGTAAAACTTCCCAAAAAGCGCGACGTCCCAGTGGATCGACCCCCGACGTTGGCTCATCCAGAAATAACACAGCCGGGCGGTGTATCAGCGCGCACCCCAAGGCCAGACGCTGACGCAATCCCATGGGTAAGCTTGCGGCTAAGGCCAGCGCATAAGGGCGTAACCCAGCCATATCGAGTATCCATTCCATGCGTTCAGCGATGTGCTGGCGGCTCAAGCCATAGATCCCGCCATATAAACGGATATTTTCCGCGACACTCAAATCCAGGTACAAAGAAAACGCTTGTGACATATAACCTATGCGTTCACGTATCTGTCGTCCGGCATTGCGCATATCCGCGCCCGCTACCCAGCCTGCACCGGCGCTAGGTTGCAAAATCCCTGTGAGCATCTTGATCACGGTGCTTTTACCCGCACCATTTGCGCCTAATAAACCAAATATTTCGCCGGGTTTGACCTGGAAACTGACTTCATCGACGGCCTTGAATGCGCCAAAATGCCGGCTCAGATGTTGCGCTTGTATCGCAAATTCGCTACCCGCCAGATCGTGTGCCTGACTGCTTAAGCTTTGCGCTTGTTGTGCCAGATTTGCGGCACTGAGTTGCGCCCCATAACGCTGCCGCAATAAGGCGATGAAAACATCTTCAAGATCAGGCTCGAGCGCGGCCAGATTTAAGGCCGGATGATCGTTTTGCAATGCGTGTAAGCGTTCAGGCAAACCGTTTACGTCGCTGCCTTGATCCGCAAACAAGCGAATTTCCTGCCCTAATACATCAATTTGCGGGTAATCGCTCTGCAAGCTTTTCAGCAATTGCATTTGCAAGCCAGCATCAGCGCCTGAGATACTGTACAAGGTACCCTGTGCTAACTGACTTAAGCCAGCAGGCTCACCCGAGGCTAAAACCTTACCCGCGTGCATCAGCGATACCCGGTGAAAGCGACTGGCTTCATCCATATAGGCGGTCGAGACTAAGGCAGTGATATTTTTTTCTTCCAGCAAACGCGCGAGTATGCTCCAGAATTCACGTCGCGAAACGGGATCGACTCCGGTGGTTGGCTCATCCAGTATCACCAGTCTGGGTTCGTGTATCAGGGTGCACACCAAGCCCAGTTTTTGTTTCATCCCGCCCGATAAATTCTTCATCGGACGATCACGAAATTTTGCCAGACGGGTGGCTTGCAACAAGGCTTCTTTGCGCTCACTGAGCTCACTGCGTGTCAGCAAACGCAAACCCGCAAAGTAATCAATATTTTCTTCTATCGATAAATCGGCATACAAATTTTGCCCCAAACCCTGGGGCATCAATCCCAATTGGTCTTTGATTAATTCCGCTTGCGCTTCGGTGCTGACGCGTTGACCGAATACCTGCAATTCGCCCGCATCTTGCGCCAGGATACCCGCAATGATCTTTAATAAGCTGCTTTTACCGGCACCATCGGGACCTATCAAGCCATAGATTTCCCCCGCGCGTAATTCCAGCTCGATACCATCCAGCGCCAGGGTTTCACCATAGCGTTTTGTAATCTGGCTGAGCCGCACCACAGGTGCGGCAGACCCGGCGGCGGCAATAGCTAAGCCCGGCATCTCAATTCCAACGTGGCTTTTGCCAGGCCACGCCCTCTTTCCAGCGGATCACGGCGTCCGCGGGTAATCCCGGTGTCAGCTTATGACCAGGATTCGCAGTCAGCGTCAGCTTTACTGCATACATCAATTTCACACGCTCATCGCTGGTTTGCACTTCTTTTGGCGTGAATTCAGCGCGACTGGCGATATAACTGACCTTGGCTTCATAAAATTGTTCGCCTTGTGAATCGACATATATTCGTGCGGGCAAACCCAGTTTGACTTGCCCTATGTGCGCTTCGGGCACATACACTTTTAAATACAATTGATCGAGATTCACCATTTCCAGCACCGCACCACCAGGCATTACCACTTCGCCCGGTTCACGCAAACGCGCTAACACGACACCTGCAGCGGGGGCCAGGATTTGCATATCACGTAAAGCCGCACCTGCTTCGGTCACGGCAGCGCCAGCACGCTCGGCCTGTGCCCGCAACGCCGCCACATCTTGCTGCTTAGCCTGGATTTTTTGCTTACCCAATTGTGCTTGTGCCAGTGCTTCACGAGCACGCTGTATCGCTTGCTGCGCGACTTTCTGATCGCTGGCGGCGACCTGACTCGACAATTCTGCTTGCTCTAAACGGTGTTTTTCAATTACGCCACGCTCATACAATTCCTGATGCCTTTGCGCATCGCGCTGGGCCTGGGTTGCGACGGCCTGCGCCTTGCTAAAACCGGCTTCGGCTTGTGCCAGCGCTGCTTGTGCGGCAGCGATAGCCAACGGTACTTCTTGTTCGGCGATAGCCAGATTTTGTGCCGCACCCTGCGCTTGCGCTTGCGCAGCTTGTTGTGCTTGGCGCGCTTGTTCAGTGCGCGCTTGCACACTGTCATCTTCCAGGGTTGCGATCAATGCACCGGTGGCCAGAGTATCGCCTTCTCTGGCCATGACCTTAGCCACACGGCCCGGGTATTTGGCCGCAGCTAAAATTCTGTCGCCTTCAATACGGCCACTTGCGGCCAGCAAACCTTCGGCCAAAGGACGACTACTTTGGTAATAGTAAATTGCGCCAGCTACTATCGCGACACTGGCGACACCCAGTAACACGGGGCCTAAGATTTTGGTAGAGAGTTTCATGGTGTCCTCAGAGTTCAGGGTTGCAAGTCAGCCAGGGCCAGCTGACCACTCGCATAGCGCAAACGCAAGCGCGCCAGCATCAAGTCATAGCGCCCCTGATCATGATTGCTCAAGGCTTGTAAGCGACGGCTCTCAGCATCCAGTACCTCGCTGTTTGGTGCCAGACCATTGCGGTAACGTTCGCGTGCTAATTGCAAAACCTGTTCAGCTTGTTGTTTGGCGCTGGCGCTTAATCTCAGTCTGGCCTGCGCCTCATCCTGAGCTAACCAGGCTTCGCGCACTTGCAGGCTGATTTTTTCGCGACTGTCTTGCGCTAATTGCTCCACCGCCGCAGCTTGCGCCTGCATTTGCGTGGCTTGCTGGCGCGTCAATCCGCCATCAAATAAATTCCACTTCATGACGAGCGCGGCGTACCAGGCTTTGTCTTGTGCCAGATAGCGATTTTCCAGTTTGGCATAGCCGGCACTGACACCCAGTTGAGGTTTATCGGCCGCCTGAATACTCGCGGCTTGTTCGCGCAAACTGTGAGTTTGCTGTTGCAAACCCTGAAGTTCAGGGCGTGCTTGCCAGGCTTGCTGTATCAGAGTCGTTAAGTCATGCTGGGTTTGAAGCGGACTGACTTCAGGCTCAGCCAAATCAGCTGGCGCCTCCGCGCTGCGCCCCAGCCAGCGGTTATACGCCGCCAGACTCAATTGCACGGCGTGATCGGCTTGCAATTGCCATTGCAAAGCCTGGGCTAAAGCAACTTCCACGGCTAATTCATCATGCTTAGCCGCATAGCCGCGCTGGGCCAGTTCACCGACATCACGGCGGTGATTTTGCATCGCTAAAACATGGCTGTCCGCCACATTTTTTGCTTGCCGTGCGCGCAATACCGCGACATAGGCTTGTGCTACCGCCATACGCATGTCAGCCAGTGTTACGCGGCTTTGTGCCTGAGTCGCTTGCCGGCCAGCTTCCGCCGCCGCCACGCCATGACTGATTTTTCCAGCGGTATATAAAGGCAGGCTCAGATTCAAATTGGCCGCACCTGCTGCATCTTGCGCAAACGGCAAACTGGCGTGAGCCAGCATGGGCAAGCCAGGCAGACTAATTTTCGCCGCAGGTTCCACTTGCGTACGTAAATAGGCTGCCTCCAGGTTTACCTGTGGGCTGGCGTGAGCTTGCGCTGCCTGCACTTGAGCAGCTGCAGCTTGCTCACGATACTGCGCCGCCAACACGCTATGATCGCGCTGCCCGGCAATTTGCCAGGCTTGCGCCAGGGTTTCGCTTGCTCCTGCGGTGGCTGGCCATTGACTATTGATGCAGATCAAACTTCCTGCAAATAAATACAGCAGGCGTGACCGCTTGCCTGGCACGCGGCTGGAGCCAGACTCAGGCTGATTATTTCGCATTGCAGCACACTCCCGGGTTAAGCTGATTAAGTCCTTGTTTTATTTGATTTATGCAAGTTAAAATCTGCCTCAAAAAAAGTCAGACTTACGTAAACCAGAATTTATCTGGAAGTGTATTACTGCACTTGCACAAAGCAATTGATCCGGATCAATTGCAGCCGTTTTGCTTTTTGCCACAATCTGCATTAACGAAATCGCTGTACACAGTCGTGAGCAGTCAACGTGGATGCGGGTAGCTCACCTGCGCCATGGCACAGCGAGCATCGCAGGCTGAGAATTGGATTGCGTTGTGCAGAGGTCGCGAACCAGGACTAACTCGCCTGTGGCGCGGCAAAATCTGCAGCCATGCCTTGCTAATGTGTACCTACCCATTTAATCTATTCGCGGGAGTTTGTATGACCAGTCAAGCCACGCTTTTCCCTCTCAGCCCCACCAACCTGCCCTTAATTTGTTATCTGACAGGTGACCAGTCAACTTTAAGTCCACTCGATCTGGCCTGGCAAAATCGCCTTGCGCAATTAAGTGGCGGTCTTTCTCCCGCCAGCCTGTTACTGGCTTTAATGGATTGGGCTTTGCACTTACAACACGCGCCCGGCAAGCAAGCTGAATTAATTCGACTGATCGAAACCCAGCTGCAAGAATGGCCAGAGTTTTTGCAAGTGGCATGGCAACACGCCATGCAAAACGCGAAAGCCGCCACTGAGGAAAATCATCCGGGTGACAATCGCTTTGCTGATGCAGATTGGCAAAACTGGCCATTTTCTGCCTACCAAAAACAATTCAGCCAGGCTCAGCAATTCTGGAATCAGGCGACGACTGGTGTGCGTGGCGTCAGCCAGCACCACGAAAATGTGGTGAACTTTGTCGCCCGCCAGGCGCTCGATATGCTGTCGCCATCGAACTACTTATTCAGTAATCCTGAAGTTTTACGCAGCACCCAGCAGCAACAAGGGCAAAACCTTTGGCGTGGTCTGGAATTTTTCTGGCAAGATTTGCAGCAAACCTGGCAAAAGCAATGGCAAGCCAATCCCAGCCCTGAGGAATTAGCGTATGTACCAGGACGCGACGTCGCGCTCACTCCAGGCAAGGTGGTATTTAAAAATCAGTTGATTGAACTCATACAATACGCACCGCAAACCACTGAAGTCTGGCAAGAACCCGTGCTGATCGTGCCTTCGTGGATTATGAAATACTACATTCTCGATTTATCGCCGCACAATTCCATGGTGAATTACCTGGTTAGCCAGGGACAAACGGTGTTTATCATTTCCTGGAAAAATCCGGATAGCGAAGACCGGCATCTGGGCATGGATGATTATCTGGAAGCCGGTTTATTCACGGCTCTGAAACAAGTCGCCTTACACACGCAAAGTCAGCGCGTGCACGCCGCTGGCTATTGCCTGGGTGGTAGTTTGCTGGCGATTGCGGCGGCGGCGCTGCCACAAATCCAGGAACCGGGCATGCCCGAACTCGCTAGTGTCAGCTTACTCGCAGCACAAACTGATTTCACCGAACCTGGTGAACTCGGCTTGTTTATCGATGAAAGCCAGTTAGCCATGCTGGATGCGCTGATGTGGAAAGATGGCTACCTGAGCGGCGAGCAAATGGCTGGCTCATTTCAACTCTTAAATACACGCGACCTGATCTGGTCGCGCTATATGCGTCATTACCTCTTGGGCGAAACCGAAAACGGCAATGATCTGATGTCATGGAATGCCGACACCACGCGCATGCCTTATCGCATGCACAGTGAATACCTGAAACACTTATTCCTGCACAATGATCTGGCACAAGGGCGCTATCAGGTGCGCGGTAAAGCCGTCTGCCTGAAAGCGCTGAGCTGTCCTATGTATGTGGTCGGCACCGCTAAAGACCATGTTTCACCCTGGCGTTCAGTCTACAAAATCCACGCGCTTTGCGATGTAGACATCGATTTCGTATTAGCCTCTGGCGGCCATAATGCGGGCATCGTTTCCGAGCCTGGTCATGCACGGCGCAGTTTCCGCTATCGTGGCACGCTCAGCGCAGGCGAGGGCGTACCCGCTGCAGCAGATTGGTTAAAGCAGGCGCAAGAATTCAGTGGCTCGTGGTGGCCACACTGGCAGCAATGGCTGGTACGACAATCCAGTCAACAAGTTTCAGCGCGCCAGTGCGCCAGCGAATTGGCGAATGCGCCAGGCGATTACATCTTTATACGTTGAAATCTACTCTGGGCCGTACCTGATGCTGGTCCGGCTTTATCGTTGGCCATTGTCAGGGCATCGAGTCGCACAAACTGAAAGCCACGCTGACGTGCCGCACTCAAGCCCGTTATCAACGCGGCACCTGTCGCTGCCCTGGGTTTATTGACATGCGCCAGAATTATATCGCCCGCTTTGAGCGCCGCTAAACGTTTAAGAATGGCGGATTTACCCAGACTGGCCCCCTGATCCGCATTCACACTAAAACCCGCGATCTGATAGCCCATGCTCGTGATTTTTTGTAGTGCCTGTTGATCATAACGGGCCGTGGCACCACGATAGTAACGCGCTTGATAAGCAAACTCTTGAAAAATGGCCTCGGCTCCGACATGCACTTCTTGTTGCAAATCGTTCAAATCTCGCAGCCCCGACAAACCATAAACCTGACGTGTCGCACCCAAAATTGCAGGGCGATGTAAGGCCCCGTGATTTTCGATTTCAAATAAGTGCTTTGCCGACTTTATTAGGGTAATCGCCTCGGCATTTTTCTTAAGCCAGCGTTGTGTCACAAACAAGGTAGCGGGAATTTTTTGCTCAATTAAAAATTGCAACAAATGCAGATCAACCTGGCCCGAACAAGCATCGAGTGTCAAGGCGACCATTGGAGCTGTGCTGCCAGATGGGGGCTGTAAACGACTATGTATTTCGCGCGGCATCCCGCTCGCCTGAATCTGCGCGCTCAGCGACATCGTGAGTAAGAGGGTGAGTAATCTGAGGTGGCACATAATTAATGAAAAATCTGATTATCGCAGCGCTATTCACTATCAGTCGGAAGCTGAAAGAGCGCTATCAGTTGATGCCTTAGTTTCCAATAAACCGCCTATACTGACCAGCAGAGTTACACTTTGAACCGATTTCTTCCCAAATTGCACCAGGCTGACTAAGCCGAATTACACAAGATTGGAGTCACCATGAAGAGACGCAACTGCCTGGCAATTTTGTTGTGCTTAGGCATGCTGCCAGCCCCGTATGCCAGCGCTTTTTCGCCGTCAGACCTAAGTCAGTTAAGCTGGTTACAAGGTCAGTGGCAAGCTCAGACTGGCGACAGTCAAATCGATGAAAGCTGGTCACTGCAAGGCAATTCTTTATTGGGGGTCTCACGTAGCCTGCAACGGGGACTCAGCACGGAGATTGAGTTAATGGTATTGGAACCCTGGGAACAGACTTATCAGATGCGTTTACGCTTTTTCAGCGCGGCTGCCGAAAAGGCTTTGCGCGGCAAAGATCAACCCTTACGTCTGGAGTTAATCAGTGCCGACCAGCAGCATTTCGTCTGTCAGGGCGTAGGCACCGAGGCTGGTACCAGCCTCAGTTACCGTTTAATCCGCCCCGATATGATGGAGGCCGAATTAATTAAACAACGCGATGGCAAGATAGTGCACAGGGAACACTACCAATTTATCAAACGTCGTATTGATTGAAACCCATTGCGCTAATTTGCTACAGCAACGTAGCGCCTGGTTCACAAGCCTGAACCAACGCTTATTTTTTCATATGCGTATTTAAAAATTCCAGTATCTTTTGATTTGCTGCGGCCTGATTTTTCTTTTTGCTGAAACCATGGCCTTCATCATCGAATACCAGATACTCCACTGTCACATTATTGGCTTTGACTGCAGCGACGATTTCATCGCTTTCGACTTTTAAGACGCGCGGATCATTGGCACCCTGTATCACTAATAAAGGCTGACGGATTTCCTTGGCGTGGAATAACGGCGAGGTCGCAATCAAACGCTCTTTATCTTTTACCGGATCGCCCACTTCATCATATAAAGCCTGACGCCGTGGCCCCCAACTGGCGGGCATGGATTCTAAAGTACGCAACCAATTCGAGACACCAAAAATGTCGATACCGACTTTAAATGCCTCAGGACGAAATGCCATCGCTGCCAGCGTCATATAACCGCCATAACTGCCACCCGCAATTGCAATCCGCTCGTGATCAATATAGCCGAGACTAGCCAGCCAGGTCTTCGCTTCTATGCAATCCCATAAAGGTTCGCGCCCATGTTTTTTATCATCGGCTTGAAAAAAGCTTTTGCCATAGCCGCTGCTGCCACGATTATTGATGCCCAATACCGCATAACCATGATTCACCAGATACTGTATCAATGGCTGATAACCGCGTCGGGTTTGTCCACCCGGGCCACCATGAACTAGTACCACGGCGGGCACCTTGTTGTGGCTACTGGCATGCTTAGGCTTATAGAAAATCGAAGGAATCACCATGCCATCGAAGGACTTAAAGCGCACAACTTCGGCGTCGACCAAATCATCCGGGTTAATAGCTTTGGCCAGGCTTTGCGTCATGGCACGACTTTTCCCCGTGGTTAGGTCATGAATATACAAATTCGCAGGCGAACGATCACTGTTGAGATAAAACGCCATCAACTTGCCGTTATCGGAAAACTCCATGTGCTCGATATCACCCAACGGCAAATTCGCCAGTTGCAACGCCGAATTTTTTTTCACATCATGCAAACGTATGTGTGAAGTACCATCCTGATTAATCTGGGTAATCCGATAACGGCCATTGCGCGAGTATTCGCTGCGCTGTATATCCCAGTCAGCCTTCTCAACTAACTCAGTTTTGCCACTCGCCAGCGTGTAACGATAAAGTTGACTGAATTCTTGCCCCAGATTCGAGGTGAAGTATATGGTTTGCGATTCTGGGTCGAAACTACTGTAGCGATTTTGTGCAACGCCCTGATGCTCGCTAATGTTTTTCATGCTGCCTGTAGCCAGTTCCAGCAGGAACAAATCACTGTCAGAAGTGGTTTTGGCCTTATTAAACACCAGCCATTTACCATCCTCACTGATGCCAGACGCCATCATGCCGGTGGTGTTTTCATAGATTTTACTGCGTTGATAGGTCTTGCTATCGTAACGATACAGATCAAAGGCTTTTTCATCGCGATCATTAATCGCCAGATAAAACACCTTGCCGCCCTCTCCCCACCCAGCGAAATGAGCGATTTGCTTGTCGCCGCCAGGCGTCAGATCAGTTTCTTTGCCATCGATCTCACGCACGTAGATGTGAAAATTTTCATTGCCACCTTTATCGCGTCGTAACAGCAAACGATCATCCTCATAAAAACGATCGACCAGGCGAGAGGCGTCTGCCGTAGTTTGGGTCAGGGCCTGGGTTTTACCATCGCTGACGGACATTTTATAGATATTCAATACACCATTTGCATCGCTACAAAAGATGATATGTTTTCCGTCATGACTAAAAGCCAGGCCTGCCATCCGGGTACTATCCATGAATTGTTCTATGCTGTATTTTTTTACCGCTGCGACCGCCTTGGGCGGGGTTTTCGCAGCGTGCGTATTCGTCGACTGGGCTGTCACACCCGGCTCTGTCGCCATTGCTGAAGTCAGAACACCGGATAAACACAAACCTGTGAACAGGGCACGCTTAAACTTGCGACCAGACAGAAATAGTTGAGGCATTGCGATCTCCTTGTCAGTATGAAGAAGCAGGATGGGGAAGGAAAACATGCAGTTTAACGGCATTGATCAAAAGTCGAGGCAAGATTGCGACCAAAGCAAAAATTTCGCACCTGAAGCAGGCTTTTCGTGGAATAAACGCGCACAGAAAGGCTGGCTGCTTCAGGCAGTTCGATGCTGAACTAGCAGCGCATGATTCATGCATGCGCGCGGACTAGTTCAGGCTGCCTTTGCTAAAGCAGGCGCTCCTCTGCAAAACTGCGGTGGCTTTTGATACTGCATCGCGTGATGCAAACTTTATTCGGGCGAGACTGAGATGCCATTCATATTTATCGGTAATTGCGCTAAGTCCCAGTTATCTCTTTCGATTTCGTGCAAATACGCCTCAGTACGGTAGGCGCTGGCACCAACAATTTGCTTGGCATGATTTTTCAGCCATTGATGACGGGCCTGGGTATAAGCACGAATCCAGGCTTTTTCATCACCGCCTTGAGATGGTGGATCTTCCGGGAATTTTTGTCGCAACAGCCATAAGATCCCACCGCTGTGTATGAAGGAGTCGTAAATGATCATGGCTGACAATGGCAAGGTAAAACCGTGATTATCGGCCCAGCGCATCGCTGGATCGAAATACACATCGTTAAAAAACTGATCTTGAATATCACGCATCAAGGGGTCTTGACGCGCCGCATTGCGCAACAAGGTTTTGAATTGGGTATTCTCGGTTAATGCATGGCTGCCGACTTCATCGGCAAATTCGGCTAATTCGGCACTGAATAAACCCTTAGCAGCGACATAGCGTGTCACGAGTTCGCGTAAATTGCCATACTCTGTAGTTTGCGCACGACCATAGGTGATTTGTCGTATTCCATGCGGGCCATCCGCGTACACCGACAGCGCCGCATAATCGCCACTGGGTTTGCCGGTTTCGGCGGTATTAATAACGCGTTCGATCAAGCGATGTTGCGCAGCACTAAGTTGCATAAATTCTCCTGGTTGTGCAACAACCCGGCTTAAGCTGGACTTGATGTTTATTTGCTGTGCTGAACACGGGACGTACTCAGACAAAGATAAATGACCGGGCTGAGGTCTGTGATTATCCCACAGCCTGGGTTGGTGCAGCGCATTTTTACGCACTGCTTAATCACAGACCCGCTTGCGGAGTACGGTAGCGGAGAGCAAAACCGTTTATTTATGCGGCTTAACAGATAAAAAGTGTCTGTCAGCCGCATTAAATCTGCGTTTATACATCGCCCATTTTCAAGAGATCAAAGCCAGGCCTTCACAAACCCGACGAGGCACGATTTTCCTGACTTTCGATAAATTGCCAGGGTAAGCCATTTTCTGCCGTGAAATAAAGTTTCAAGGATGATTTGGCAGCAGTCAGGGCTATTTGCTGGTGCAAGGGAATATACGGCAAATCATCTTGTGCATAACGTAAAATTTGCCGTATCAAACCCTGACGCTGCGCCTTATCATGGGTGTCTGTTAATTGCTGCAACAACAAATCTATCTGTGTATTGCTGTATCCAGCGAAATTTATCTCGCCACGGCCATCTTCACGCACCGAACCTAATAAGGGATAAAGCAGGTGATATGCGTCGCCCGAGTTAGTCGCGGCACCCAGTAAATAGAAATGACTAGCGCGCGCAAAGACCTTTTTAAAGAATTGCGTCTTGGTTTCGATTTCCGCGTCAACCTGAATTCCAACCTCACGCAAATTCTTGACGATAGCCTTGCAAATCGCTGCATCATTGACGTAACGATCATTTGGGCAATTCAAACTCACACTGAAGCCAGCGCTATATCCCGCCTGACTTAACAAGGCTTTGGCACGCGCTTTATCATAGCTAAGTCGCTCATCAAGTTGCGCATCGTAGCCAAGCACACCTGGTGGCACGAGTATCCCCAATTGCTTAGCGTAACCTGCCAGAATATCGCGTTGTATTGCCGCGCTATCGATCGCATGATAAACCGCTTGCCGCACCCGTTTATCCAGCCAGGGATTGCGGATTACACCACGCTGCGTGTTGATTTGCGCATGACTCAAATCAAAGCCGAGAAACAACACCCGCGCTTCTGCTTGCGGGAAAATAGCTAAATCCTGGCGCGACTGTAGTTGCGCAAGCGCAGAATTCGGGTAAAACATAACCACATCAGCCTGATTTTCCATCAGTAGTTGTGCCCGTTTCGCATCATCGGCAACGATACGCCACTGTACGCGCTCGGCCAGTGTTTGGGTGCTGCGCCAATAGCGTGGATTACGGATGAATTGCGATTCAGCACCCGCCTGACGTTGTTGTAAACGATAGGGGCCAGTACCATTTACCTGGTCGGCAATGCTGGAACCGCGCCCACTCGCATCCGCCACCTGCTGCCATTCACAAGCGTGCGTGCTGCACCAGTGACGACTGATTTGGTACCAGTATATGAGCGAGCCGGGAAAATCATCGAGCGGCTGTTTCAATACAAACTCCAGCTGATCATCCGCAATTTTTCGGACTTGCTGTATCGCGGCGACAAATTGGCGGACGCCGGATTGCTCTTGATTGGCACGCTCGAAACTGTAAATCACATCGTCGGCACTAAATTTTTCGCCATGATGAAATTCGACACCCTGACGCAATTTGAAGCGCCAGTGCAAGGCATCGGTTTGTTGCCAAGCCAGCGCTAAGGCTGGAACGATGTGCCCATTGCGGTCACGGCTAACCAGCGGTTCATACAGATTGCCCAGCACATCAAGTTGGCTGGATTCAGCCAGACCATGAGGGTCCAGCGATAAAATATCGGCTTTGCTGACTATGCGTAGCTCCATCGCTGAAACCGGCGCACTCAGCATAAGGACGAGCAGGAAAACGCCTTGATAAAATTTCTCGCGTAAGTCTGCAATTGAACTGCGTAACTGATTTAAATTCTTCACACTCTTCCTGGGCTATGGCCAGTTGATTAATGCGAGCTGGCGTTTAATTCGCCAGGTACTGTTCCATGCGTGTGGCCATGCTGTTCTGAGCATTTCGGCGCAAACCTTGCAGGGCATCGGCAATAAGTTCAGGGCTATCACCCTGCCCCAATTTCAAGACCAGGCGACTGCGTATAATCTTTGCCTTAAAAGCGATGATGTGTTGTGCCAATATCGCTAAGCGCGGGCTTTCCTGTATCTCCCAGGGCACGGCTTCAGCCGCATCCATTTGGGCGATCAGTCGCTTCAAAGCTTGATAAATCCCTTGCTGACTCTCATCAAACTCAAGCTCCACCTCACATTGCAGAAATTCGTAATTCCAGGTTGGCGCGTAACGGCGGTCTTGCAACCAGGCTGAAGAAATGTAAGCTTGTTCGCCCTGAAAGGTCAGGTTCGCCTTCAATCTCGCTTGTAGTAAGCTGAGTTGTGGATTGTGTCGCGAGATATGGCCATGCAAAATCTCCGTACCATCCGCCAAAACTTCCAAAACCAATGGCAGAGGCGTCGAAAAAAATTCCTGACCATCACTGACATGCACTTGTGCTAAGGGAAAACGGCGAATCAAATCTGCCCGCTGCGCGCGGTCTGCGCTATCAAATACGGCTTGTTGATACATCACTACACTCCTTGTTTGCTAAAATCCAGGGGCTATAATATGTACAAATACGTACATCTTATAGCCAAGTTTTTGCAATGAAGAATTTCAAATTTGAACAACGCAAGCTAGCCTGGGACGACTTGCACTTACTTCTGGAAGTCTCACGCGCCGGTTCCCTGGTCGGAGCAGCCCAGTCGCTTAAAGTCAGTCACCCAACCGTATTCAGGCGCATACGTGCGATTGAAAGCAAGCTCGGTAGTCGCTTATTTGAACGCAGCCGCCAGGGTTATAAAGCCACCCCAGCAGTTGCTGATTTATTAAAGTTAGCGGAGAAAATTGATGCCGATATCGCCTACGCCGAATTGCATTTGGCGAGTTTTGATGCCCGCCCGGCAGGCAAGGTGCGCTTAACTACTGGCGATATGCTGGCTTTTGAAGTGTTGCCTGGCTTACTCAGTGACTTGCGTCAGCGGCTGCCCTTAATTGAACTGGAGCTGTTTGTGGACAACCACAGTGCTGATCTGAGTCGTCGCGATGCAGATCTGGCCTTACGTACCGTCCAGCAAGCACCAGGACATTTAATCGGCAGGAAAATCGCTGAACTTGCCGCCACGGCATATTGTCCAGTGGACTGGGGCGACGTCAGTCCGGCCAACTGGCATGACTATCCCTGGCTGGTTCCGGATGACAGTTTGTCGCATTTAGCTTCATCGCGCATGTTGGAGCAACTCAACTTACGTCGCAATGCCGTCATGCAATGCAATAGTTTGCTGGGCTTAGGCGTTGCCGCTAAAGCGGGTCTGGGTTTAGCTATTCTGCCCTGTTATTACGCCGATCAAATTCGCGAATTGCGTCGCGTCATTACGCCACCCGCGCAATTAGCTTCACAACTCTGGCTCTTTTCACATCCGGACATGCGCAAGGTTGCGCGTATTAGCGCGGTGGCGGAAGCAATGACGAGTGCGCTGGCGACTTGGAAAGCACGCTTCGAAGGTCAGCTTGAAGCGTCGCAATCTGGCTCGCTCACTGACTAGCGCTGGACGAAGTCTGGACGCGCTTGCGGATGCGGCTCAGGGCTTCAGGAGTGATGCCCAGATACTGCGCCAGATCGCGTAATTGAATTTGCCCTATCAAGTCGGGATACTGCTGCAAGAACAAACGATAGCGCTGTTCTGCACTCATCGTCAGCAATTCGCGTTCGCGCTGATCTTTTTTGATGATGTGATTTTGCAGTAAGCCACGTACTGCTTTTTGCCAGACCGGATAACGCTCAGTCAGCGCTTGTAATTCGGCATACGGCAATTGTTCGAGCTGACTGGCATTGAGACTGATGGCAAAGTAATCGGTGGTTTGCTGGGCGATTAAGGTGCGTGGGCAGGCAAAAATTTCACCCGCACCAACAAAGGCTTTGATCCATTCCTGCCCTTGCTCGTTCAGATAACTGAGTTTTACCACACCTCGTCTGACCACATAAATATACGGATGCCAGACACCCGCAGCAAAAATTTCAGCGCCCTTGGCAAACTCAAGTAACTGCGCCTGCGTCGCCAGATGAGCCCAATCCGGCAAAGTCGCCTCGGCAGCCTGCTCCAGCAAAGCGCGGGTACTTTTTAAGCGCTGATTAATCATCGTGCTGTACCCAGACACCACCGCTGACGCGCTCTATCTGCGCCAGATCACGCCAGCTTTGTAGCGCTGTAAATCCCGCTTGCTGCAATAATGAACGCACAGCTTCGGCCTGATTATAGCCATGCTCAAATAAGAGTGTTCCTGGCTTACTTAACCAGGCTGGTGCTGCGCTGATGATGTGACGGTAGGCCGATAAACCATCAGCGCCATCGGTCAACGCTGTGCTCGGTTCAAAACGTAAATCACCTTGTTGCAAATGTTCGTCATTGACCTCGATATACGGTGGGTTACTGACGATGAGATCGAACTGCTGTGTCTCGATTTGCGCAAACCAGTCACTCAACAGTAAACGAAAGCGTCCGCTACGCACAGCATCAGGAATTAAATTTTCGGCGTTCGCTTGCGCCACCGCCAATGCACTGGCGCTGAAATCCACCGCAGTCACGTGCAAATCACTGCGGCTGTGTGCCAGCGCAATCGCTATCGCCCCAGAGCCGGTGCCGAGATCAAGTACCCGAGCATCCGCTGGCGCTTGCTGCAACGCTAATTCCACCAGCAATTCGGTGTCCGGGCGCGGAATCAAGACTGCAGGGTTGGTCTGAAAATTCAAACCAAAAAATTCGCGGCTACCGAGTAAATAAGCCATGGGCTGACCACGCAGGCGCGCTGCAATCAAGTCATTCAATTGCGCAGCTTCAGCAACCGTCAACTGGCGCTGATCCTGAGTAATCAGCTGGATACGACTCAAACCACAGACGTGCATGATCAGCATACGCAATTCGAGTAAGTCCAGTGCCCGGCTTGCCTGGCACTCGCTAATGCTTTGCCCCGCCTGCAGCAAGCTGCTCATCGTATGTCAGGCTGGCGTCGTATGGCGAGCCAGATGAATAAGCCAGCAAATGCCAGCGAACCTAATAAAGTCCAGCTGGGTATCGACAAACCCAGTATCGGATCGTAGGGCGTCTCACAAAAGCCCATGGATTTGAATACCAGCGGAAACCAGTCAGCCAGGACGAATTTATTCAAAACATTTTCGACTGGATCAACGCCGCAGGAGTTGGCCGGATAATTTTGCACATACCAGAGTTTTGCCGACATACCTGCGCCACTCAACGCCAGCAAGACATTCAAGCCACTGATTTGTTTATGTAATGCAGGTAGCAAAGCAGCCAATAAACTCAACAAGCCGATCAACACAAAAACATAACGGATTAATACACAGTAAGGGCAAGGTAACATCCCCAAGACTTGTTGTGCATACAGTGCTGCGCCAATTAAACCCGTGCAAGATGCCGCAACTGCGAGCAACATCGTTCGATTACTTAACACCATAAGCTATCCTTCTTTCGCAAAATTATCCACGCCAGTAATCGAAACTGGCACGATAGTGGACTAATTAATCCTCGCTAAGTTCCGCCAATTGCTCGGCCTGATGCTCAGACAAGAGTGCCTGACTCAATTCGAACAAATCGCCGTCCATTATAAAGTCAAGTTTGTAAAGCGTCAGATTGATACGATGATCGGTCATCCGGCCTTGCGGGTAATTGTAAGTGCGTATCCGCTCACTGCGGTCACCTGAGCCTATCAGACTCTTACGTGTAGCCGCTTGCTCGGCTTGCTTGGCGCGCTGTTGCGCATCCATAATCCGGGTCGCCAGCACGCGCAAGGCCTGCGCCTTGTTTTGATGCTGACTGCGGCCATCCTGACATTCCACCACTAAACCGGTAGGAATATGGGTAATCCGCACCGCGGAATCGGTTTTATTAATATGCTGCCCACCGGCACCGCTGGCACGGAAGGTATCGATACGAATATCGGCATTATTTATCACCACGTCAGCCAGCTCATCGGCTTCTGGCATCACCGCCACCGTGCACGCTGAGGTGTGTATCCGCCCTTGCGTCTCGGTCGCAGGAACACGCTGCACGCGATGCCCACCCGATTCAAACTTGAGCTTGGAATACGCGCCTTGCCCAGCGATGCGCACGATCACTTCTTTATAGCCACCAAGTTCTGAGGCAGATTCTGACATGGCTTCGACTTGCCAGCGATTGCGCTCTGCAAAGCGGCTATACATGCGCAGCAAATCGCCCGCAAACAAAGCGGCTTCATCGCCGCCAGTACCGGCACGTATCTCCAGGATGACATTGCGCTCATCGTTGGGATCTTTGGGCAATAACATCTTTTGCAAATCGCCATCCAGCTGTTCCAGACTGGCGCGTGCAATTTCAATTTCTTCTTGTGCAAATTCTTTCATGTCCGGATCAGCCAGCATGGCTTGCGCATCGACGATATCTTGTTGCGCTTTGCGATACGCCTGATACAGGCTGATCAGGGGTTCGAGTTCGGCATGTTCACGATTTAACTTGCGGTAAACGTCCATATCATTGGTGACGCCTTCTTGCATCAGTAAATGATTGACTTCATCCAGGCGTTCGGCCAATTGGTCGAGCTTGGCTAATAATGAAGGTTTCATAACAATCTCAAAGAAACAGGGAATTTGATGAGGCTTGCCCAGGGCAAGGTGTTGGAGTCATGATGACACCAGTAGAGATCAGCGTGAACACGCTGACGCGCTGTGTAGCTAACGTTTGCTGCGGAATAACTGCGGTAAGATGTGTGCCAGACGTGTGCGTTCATCGCCACTCGCCTGATGCAAAGCCTGTTGTGGGCCGTGCAGGAATTTGGCAGTTAAGCCTCGCGACAAAGCTTCCAGAACTTCATCGACATTATCGCCACGCGCCAGCATTTTACGTGCACGTTCGAGTTCGAGCTGACGCAAATGCTCACTGTGTTGCTGAATTTCTTGTATGACGGGGACGATTGCACGGCCATCCACCCAATGCATAAAGGATTGCACGCGGGTTTCAATGATCGCTTCAGCCTGCGCCACTGCAGCTTGACGATGTTCGATGCCGGTTTGTACCACCGAGCTTAAGTCATCGACGGTGTATAAAAATACATCGTCTAATTGCCCCACTTCGGTTTCAATATCGCGTGGCACGGCCAGATCAACCATGAAAATGGGCTTATGCCGACGTTGCTTAACTGCACGCTCCATCAAACCCAGACCGATAATCGGCAAACTTGAGGCGGTGCACGAAACGATGATGTCGAAATTCGCTAATTCATGCGGCAAATCCGCTAATCGTATTGCTTGGGCATTGAAACGATGCGCCAGACTTTCGCCGCGCTCCAGGGTGCGGTTAGCGATTGTGATTGCCTTAGGATTTTGCGCCGCGAAATGGGTTGCGCAAAGTTCTATCATTTCCCCCGCGCCGATAAACAACACGCGCTGGTCAGCGATTTTATCGAAAATCCGCAACGCCAGTCTGACGGCGGCGGCGGCCATAGAGACGCTGTGTGCACCGATTTCGGTGGTAGTACGGACTTCTTTGGCAACCGCAAAGGTGCGTTGAAACATTTGGTGCAAATACGTACCAAGTGCGCCCGCTTCATCAGCCTGACGCACCGCATCTTTCATTTGCCCGAGAATTTGTGGCTCACCCAAAACCATGGAATCCAGGCCCGATGCCACCCGGAAAGCATGGCGCACGGCATTATCTTGCGGCAGCGTGTATAAATGCGGTCGCAAATCACCATAGGGTAACTGGTGGTAATCAGCTAAGAAATACGCTGCGGCATCGAGCGCTTGCGGGGTTTGGCTGACGGCATACAACTCGGTGCGATTGCAGGTCGAGAGTATGGTCGCTTCGTTATTGCCACTTTGTCCGTGCCGGGCAAACCAATTCCGCGCAGCCGTCACCGCCTGGGCGATTTGCTCAGGAGGAAAAGCGACCTTTTCGCGCAAAGCCAGCGGTGCGGTCGTATGATTTAATCCTACGGCGGAAAGTTGCATGGTGAAATTAAGCAGGAATTTTTAGCATTATAACGCGTACTTGTTCAATTTTTTAGTGCATCCTGCCCGGCAAAGGCTGGTCATTTTGACTCAGATCAATCTAAATCAGCCGGAATTCGCAAGGTAAAGGTTGTGCCCTCATTGGGCGCGCTGATAAATTCAATTTTGGCATGATGCCGGTCTAATACCGCTTTCACAAAAACCATGCCCAGTCCTATACCATCATTTTTGGGTTGGTCTTTCAGTGCAAAACGCTGAAAACGCTGAAATAACTTAGTCTGATCTGCACGTGTCATGCCATAGCCCTGGTCTTGTATGCTGCAGACTATCACCGCATCAGCCAGGCTTTGTTCCATACTCAGCCGGCAAGTAATCTGAGTTTGCGCCGGGCTGTACTTAATCGCATTCGAAAGCAAATTCGTCAACACGCGGGTCATTAAGCCGCGATCAACCAGCGCGGGGTATTCAATATCTGCGACTTCGGTTTTGATGCGGATTTGTTTATTTTTTGCCAAACTCCACATTTCTTCACAAGCAACCAACAAAATATCCTGAAAGTCGACTTCCTCATATCGATACGTTTGCGATTCAGCTTTGGCGAGTTGCACAAAATTATCCGCCAGACCCAAGGTTGCGCGGGCCGACTTTTCTATGCGCGAGAAAAATTCTGCCTGGGGCAAAGCGGTCGCCGCCTCTTTTTGCATTTCCAACAAGGCCAGGATAGAAGCTTGCGGCGCGCGCATATCATGCGAAATAAAATGCAGGGTTTCATCGCGACTGCGTTCTGCCGCGCGTACCCGGGAGATATCGATCACACTGACTATCCAGCCCACCAGCGTATGCTGGGCATTGTAACAAGGTGCGCTTTTAACCAGAATGTCCTTACCCATCGCATCACGCACTTCTATGCCTTGCATCATTTGTTCGCTGTGGTTTAAGTCGAGTAAATTCCACCAGCTAAACGCAGGTTTTTGCTCAGCCAATACGGTGGGTTCGCTAAGCTTAGTAAATAAATACGGTAAGAGTGAATCCACCACCTGCGGAAAACCGAGACTGGCGAAATACTCGCGCGCCGCCTGATTCGCTAATAACACATTGCCATCGGTAATCGCCACCAGAGTCGCATCGGGCAAGCTCGACAAGCTATCGCTGACAAACTGACGCAAATCGCGCACCCGGCTAGCCGCCTGATGCAAGGCATTGATATTGACTTCCAATTCATCACTCAAGGAATGTGGACTACGTGCAGCGTCGTCCTCCGGCATTTCGGGTAAGAGGTGCGGCTCATTGTCGAGCAAACGAAATTCTTCACTCAGATAGCGCAAGGCTGCTTCCAGGCGACGCCAGCTCCAGAGCGGGTAAGCCAGCAATAAACAAAAGATCAGACTAACTGGCGAATACCAAAAATTCAGACTCAATAAGGCGCCAAGACTCAAGGCCACGGCCAGCACTGCACAAATAATTGTCAACAACAGGGCACGGCGTGGCGAAAACATTTGATAACCCAATAAGACCAGGCCTAATAAGCTAAGGCTGACAAAAATACTCATGCCCAGACTGGCAATACGTATGCTGGATTCATTCAAGACACTGCTTAATACATGGGCATTAATTTCCACTCCAGGTATCACTCCTTCATTGCCCGAAACCGGGGTAGGATAGGAGTCAGCCATCGCCGTTGCCGTGGGGCCAACTAATACATACTTATTTTTAAACAGGCTTGCCGGAACTTCACCACGCAATACCGCGACATAGGGTACGCTGCTGAAATGACCGCGACCACCATGAAAGGGAATATACATCTGGTAATCGCGTTGCCAGGTTCCCGGGCTGGGCGCCAGATTCCGCAAGTCCCGTGGCAAACGCTGGGTCGCCAGTTTATTTTGCAATAAGCTGGTATTGGCACCGCCGATTTCGGCTAAGGCCAAGGCAAAATGTGGCCATTTTTGTTGGTTCATGCCTTCAAATAAGAAGACACTGCGCGCTACGCCATCACTATCCAGCTCCAGATGGATATGTCCAAGATCGGCCGCAGCTTGGGCGAATTTCGCATAGGGCAAAGCCGGTTGCAAACCTTTGCCGGCATTTTCCACCGCCAAGGCCAGCACGACGTTTTTGTTGGTCGCAATTTGCTGCGCTAATTGCTCATCACCCGTAGGACTGTTTGACGCTGGATGGGCTTCGGCTTCAGTGAACAAAAAATCCAGTCCGATGGCCTTAGTTTGCAAACCCTGCAAGCGCTGCAACAATTGCGCATGGTTTTCTCTGGGCCAGGGCCAGCGTCCAAGTTCAGCCAGGCTGTAATCATCAATTGCGACGATGACGATGTCTTCACGTGCCGCTTTGCTATTCCATTGCATCAGACTATCGTATAAGAAAAAGTCAGCGCGCTTGAAGACTCCCGATAGCAGCAAGGCCAACAAGAGGCTGCTTAGCATGACCGATAAAATCAGCCATTCGCGCAAAGCAATGCGCTGGATTTTTATGGCTGGTTTATATCTCATCAAAAGCCTGTTTTAACACTGCCGCTACCCGAGTTTAGCGTAGCACCATCCGATGTTTGCCAACGCGGAATCAGCGTGATTTTCTGTACCGCAGAGTAGGGACTTACATAACCATCCGGGTCAGTCGCGCGAACCCGGATAAAATAAGTCCCTGCTTCGGGCCGGGCCAGGTTTAATTCGGGCTTGGTTAACTCACGTTCTAAATACAAACGCTTAAATTCTGCATCGTGGGCGATTTGCAAAAAGAAACGCTGACCCGCTTCACCTGCCCAGTTTAAACTGATTTGATTATCCTCGCCGTCACTTAATGCTGCTTGCGCTTGGGCTGGCAATTTATTAAAACTTTGTATGTCGCTATACGGCCCCTGCTCTGACTTATCTGCTTGCACAGTTTGCGTTGCCACGCGCCAGTAGTAGGTCGTATCGGCTAAATTAGCCAGGGTGTAATCTACGCCAGCAATATCTTTGACATCGCTGACGATTTGTTTAAAGTCGGCATCGCGTGCCACTTGCAAATGGTAAGCCTTGGCATGTTGCGCCTCGGTCCAGACAAAATGCACGTCGCTACTGCGCGTCTTAACTTTGGGTTCGACGATAAACGGTGGCTCTGGATATGCCTTCATGGTAAAGGCTTGCACTAAAGGCATGCCTTCCAGCCCATGCTGATCGATGGCACTGACGCGGATGAAGTAATTGCCGTCAGTAAACCCTTCAAAACGCAGCCGATTTTCTTTAAACGTTGCTTCAGCAATCACGTCTTGCACCAGAGCATCGCGCGCAATTTGCGCACGATATTGCTTAGCGCCAGTTTGCTCAGCGACTTTAAATTGCAGTAATGGACGTTCTTGCAGGGTATAGCGTGCCTCCATTTGCGGTGCGGGCAGTAAATCCACCGCCGCTTGCATGCCATCACGACCAACAATATTGCCCTTCCCACTAGTCAACACTAATTCTGGCGGATTTTTGCTTTGAGTCTGCGGGCTGACCGCCACGCCACCGTGCAACACTTCATTAGCGACGCCAGTGGCAGAAACGCCAACGCGGAAATGGGTGCCGCGCACGCCGGCGACAGCCAGTTGTGTTCTGACCTCGTAACGTCCTTTATTGCTTTGCAGAGTAGTCACGCGCGACTCAATTTTACCGTCTAACAAACTCACTTCCGTGCGCGGACTTTGTGTGTACTTGGTGACGCGCAATTTGCTGAGTTTAATTTGCGTATTCGATGGAATAGATAAACGACTATCGTCACTCAGCGTCAAAGTCAGAAAGCCATTTTTACCGGTGCTGATTATGCCGCCTTCATGCACTTTGGCTTGCAAACCCAATTCGCTTTCCTGGCCTTGAGGCGTACGATAAAGCACTTGCCCCGCCAAGGCATAAACGCGTGCTTCGCTGGCTTCTTCGGGTAAGAGTTCGACCGGGATTAAAATCGCCGTCCCTATCGGGATGGCGCGGTCATTCTGGATTTTATTGCGCTTAGTCAGCACCATCCAATTATTAGGAGAGGTGGTGTAGCGTTTAGCGATGCTGGTCGGGGTATCGCCCTGCATCGCGTAATAAGTCACATCTGGGGGAGTATGCACAAAAGACCCAGGCTGGCCGGGCGTTTGCGTTGCTGCCACTACGGGAGTATTAAACATAACAAAAGCGGCACCAGTTAACACTAATGCCGCTGTTGAAATGCTGGTGGAAAGTCCAGTTCGCATTGATATGTAGTTCAAAGTTTAATCTGTCGTCATTTGCTCCAGGCGATAACCGTAACTATAGACGGGTGCCAGGCGATAACCGTTTTCGGGACGTAATTCGAGCTTGCTGCGAACCCGGGAAATATGCGTATCCATGGTGCGCGAAGGAATATCAACGTCACGCGACCAGACTGCCTCGAGAATATAGGCACGCGACAATGGTCGCCCCATATTCCGGAATAGCAATAAGGCCAGATCGAATTCTTTTTGCGTCATTTCGATAGGGGCATCATTCATAGTAACACGCCCTGCCTTGGTTTCGAAGCGGTACGCCCCGAATTGCAAGGTTTCGGACTGAGTCTGGGTCGGATAAGCGCGGCGTAATAAGGCTTGTACACGCGCCACCAATTCGCTGCGACGTATCGGCTTGACCATGTAATCGTCAGCCCCGGCAGCTAAACCCGCGACGATATCTTCTTCGCTGGAACGGCTGGTCAGGAATAACACCGGCAGATTCGGGTTTAATTTTTCGCGGACCCAGTGCAGAATTTCAGTGCCTGCTAAATCTGGCACTTGCCAGTCGAGCACCAGCATATCGTAGCTCTCACGTCGTAACTGGTGCAGCATTTCCTTGCCGCTGACATAAGCATGGGTGGAATGTCCGGCTGCATTTAATATCGTGCAAACCAGCTCTAGCAAATTGCTATCATCGTCAAGTACAGCGATTCTCATGGAATTTTATGGTGGGTACCCGGCAAATTTAATAGATACGGTAGTTCTCAGTCACATTGGGGTAAACCACGGCAAACCCGGCATTTAGTCATGTTGCTGGCTTGTCTGGCCAGTCAGTCAATTGCTAGTCAAGTTTGCAACGTGATCGATACCAATTATTTCTGTGAATCACCACGTAGTTAAAGACATTATATCCAAAGCAAGTGAGCTTGAGAGGGAATGTCAAAAAATGTCAATAAAAACCCGCGTGGGCAGCTTTATTGTCGGTTTTATGCTGAAATCTTATTGAGAGATTAAGCAAATTTTTCAAGCTAAGCTTAACCCCGAACTTCAGCTTCCGGTAACACGACATTCACATCGAGGACTTCCAAATCACCCTGGCGATCCAATGATACTTTAATATCGTTAGGACTTACCTTGGTGTATTTCGAGATGACCGCGATCAACTCTTCACGCAAAGCCGGTAAAAAATCATAGCCATCACGGCCAGTGCGTTCACGCGCAATAATAATTTGCAAACGCTCCTTCGCCATATTGGCCGACTTCGGCTTTGTGTTAAACAAAAAAGAAAGCAGCGCCATTTTATTTACCTCCAAACAAGCGTTGCAAAATACCTGGTTTTTCATATTGCACAAACCGCAAGGCGACATCATCGCCCATGAATCGTGAAATCGCGTCCTGATAGGCATCAGAAACGTTAGAACCTTTGACATGGATTACCGGATTACCCTGATTCGAGGCATGCAGTACATCTTCGGACTCGGGAATGACGCCGAGTAAAGGTATACGCAGAATTTCCTGGACATCGGTATGCGATAACATTTCACCAGCTTCTACCCGTTTCGGGGCATAGCGCGTGATTAATAAATGCTCTTTGACGGGTTCACCACCATTTTGCGCACGTTTCGATTTCGCCTGGATAATCCCCAGTATCCGGTCTGAGTCACGCACCGAAGAGACTTCGGGATTAGTCACGACTATCGCTTCGTCAGCGAATGTCAGGGCCATCACGGCACCACGCTCTATCCCGGCTGGCGAATCACAAACGATGTACTCGAACTCCATTTTGGTGAGTTCGGCAATCACGCGCTCGACGCCCTCTTCACTCAAGGCATCTTTATCGCGAGTTTGTGAGGCCGGCAAAATATATAAGTTATCGCAATGTTTATCTTTAATTAAAGCTTGATTCAAGGTCGCTTCACCGCTGATCACATTGACCAGGTCATACACTACGCGACGCTCACAACCCATAATCAAATCCAGGTTACGCAAACCCACGTCAAAATCGATGACTGCGGTTTTATGCCCACGTAAGGCTAACCCAGTGGCAAAACTGGCACTCGACGTGGTTTTCCCGACGCCACCCTTACCGGAAGTCACAACGATAACTTTTGCCACAAAAAACTCCTTAAATTGGGTCTGAAGTTGTAATTATAAATTTGAACGCTGACAAAAAGCCTAGAGCATAGGCTTGATACTGATAATTTCCAGGCGATCCCCTTGCAAAATCACCTGTGAAGGTTGATTCGCAGGTAATTCGGGGTAACCGTTTTCGAAAGTTCGATAAATTCCCGCTACTGAAATGAGTTCTGGTTGCATCACGGCCGCAAAAATTCGCGCTTCGCTATTCCCTGTTGCACCTGCTAGTGCCCGTCCACGCAATGCCCCATAAATATGGATACTGCCGTCCGCAATGACTTCCGCGCCGTGATTCACTGCCGCTGTAATAATCAGATCAGCACCTCTGGCATAGATTCTTTGCCCGCCTCTTACCGGGGTGTCGACCACCATGGCAGGTAAGTGTTGAATGATGACTTGCGGTTCGGGGGCTAATTCTGCCGGCACTTCTGGCGTTGCCGCACTCTCGGAAACTGCATCGGCTATGCTGTCGGCTTCTGCCTCAGCAGCGACGACGGGATCAGGCTCGGAACGCACTTTGCCAACAACTTCAATGCTTAAGCCAGCGGCGATGACATCGGCTTCAAGCTGCCCACTGGCATTTCGCACCGCGACTGGATTCAAACCAAACTCACGGAATAAACTGATTAATGCAGGCCAATCGGGTTGGGCTTCAGGTAGTTCGGCTAAATCGATGACGGCAAATTCGTTTTCAAAAAAATCGGAAATGCCTGCGGTCATTTGACTCAGTTGTTGTCGCAATTCCGACAAGTCAGTACTGCGCAGTAAAACTGCGACGGCAACAACAGTGGAAATCTTGATTTCGATCGCTTTAGGATGGTTGCTATTGGACATAATCGACAGATTGCCAAGAAAAAGCAGCTTCCTGCATAAATGAAAAGGCTTATGCTACCAATTGCCGCTCAGGAAAGCAAAAATTCTGCTCAAAATCCTGTCACTCTCCTGATTTTTCCACTGCCGTCACCAAATAATGCCAGGCTAAGCCAGCAAATCCGGCGTTTTTCTCTGGTCTGGTCAGGTATTTCCGGTGGAACCAGCCACTTTTCTTAATGGTATATCAACAACAAGTTCTGACAAATTGCTAAAGCTGTGACAAGCTGCAACAAACTTACCAGCTTCCCTTCATCAGGCCACAGCCGGCCTTAGCTAACAATCTGGCAAGCGTGTTTGACTGGTATGGGCGCATCGCCTTATTCACGAATCGTGCATTTCACTCGCTTTTCTGAATTTGCGCAGGGGCTTAGACCTCCTTGCTATGCCAATCGGAATTGAGCGCCTAGGTAGCGGCATGCACCCAGGCGCTGCTCAACAGAGCCGCGCTTGCGCGTCCCCACCCACCACGACTGCGCCCGCCTGTGAATTTGGTTACAAACTGTAGCTTTGTGGTCACAAGCAAATTTATATACTGAGCAAGTTTTCACACCCCTCCATCATCGGCTCCCCACTATGAATAGCGCTCTCCGTAATAGCTTGCTCAAAGCCAGTCTGTATACTTTGCTGTTTTTATTCCTGGTTCCTGGTATTGCCCTTTGGTTTACCAATCATGCTCAAAAGCGTATGGATGCTGATTACCATGATGCCATTGTGCAACATTTAAGTAAGCCGGGGGAGTTCAGCGAGGCAGAGCGTCAGCAACGACTTAGCTATATCAATACCCACCCGGTTTCGGCAATTTGCGCGAGCAATGATGAAGAAAACCGTGCTGCTCGTGAAAGCCTTTGTGAAACCTATTCCCATCCCTGGCAATTTTACTGGGCTCAACAAGTCGCCACATATTGCTTGATACTGGGGGCAGTATGTGTGTTTGCGCTAGCTGGATTGGGCCTGCTGGCCTTCATCAATGAAAAATCGCAATACCTGAGCCTGGTTCTGGGCTGGCGCAGCCTGACCTTGTTTGCGGCGCTCGAAGCACTTGCGCAGGCGGGCTTATTAGTCTGGCTGTCGTTCTGGCTCACCGCCTTCTTTTGGCATAAATACTATGTCAAGCTGATATTGGTCGTGGCAATTGCCGTACTGTTCATGGCATTTTATGTTGTTGCCAAAGTCTTCAAATCGGTTAAAAGCAGCCATTATGTCGATGGTGAGCTGGTCGGTGAATTACAAGCACCCGAATTATGGTTACGGGTACGCAATCTGGCTGCGCGTTTGAAAACCCCACCACCAGATCATATCGTTGCGGGTATCGATGCAAACTTCTTTGTGACGGAAGCACCTGTGCATGTCACCGGACATCGGCTCGAAGGGCGCACGCTGTATATCAGCATTCCTTTATTGCGGGTACTCAGTCAGACTGAAGCCGACGCCGTATTGACGCATGAACTGGCACACTTACGCGGCGGTGATACCGCCCACAGCGCAGCGGTTGGCCCGAAATTACAGCAATTTGATCAATACTGTGCGGAAATGGCAGAAGCCAGTATCTGGCCAGTGTTTTATTTAATGAATTTATATCGCTTAATCTATGAATTCGCTCATGCTGAACACAGCCGTCATCGCGAATTTCTGGCTGATAAAATCGCCGCTAAAGTGATTTCTGGCCAGGCGGTTGCTCATTCCTTACTCAAAGTGGCGGCGTATGCAAGTTATCGCAACGACATCGAAAACGAGTTATTCGCCCGCGATCAGCAACATGGAGAAAAAATCGGTATCGCCCAGTATGTCGCCGATGGCTTACACCCCTATGCCATGTCCCCCGATTTCATTACGGCGATGGATCATGCGAATGTGCCGCATCCGTATGACAGTCACCCGCGCCTGGCAGATCGCATGAAAAATGTTGGCATCTACATTCCCGATATCGAATTTGGCCCTATCGTCACCAAAGAGCCAGAAAGCAGTTGGGCGAATTACATAAAAAACGCCAAAACTATCGAAGAAAAACTCTGGGCGGGTTACGCACAAAATTTTGCCCAGGAACATCATCACAGCCTGGCATATCGTTATGAACCAGCGACACAAAGTGAATTGGAATTAGTCCTGCAATATTTTCCAGATCATCCCTTCCCTTTGCGTAATGGCTACGCCATCGTCGTGACCTATGCGGGCTGGATCTTACCGGGCACCACCGAAGCAATTTCCTGGGATGTGATAGAAAAATACGAATTAGCCGAAGGTATGTTTGCCGATGTGCTGAAAATCAAACACAGCAAAGGGCATGATCCTAAGCAGCAGAAGGTTAAGTTACCCGGCTTAAAGAAAGTACGCGATGAATTCGTGCAAGTCAGTAATCATTACTGGCAACGTCATCAAATCATGCGTCATCAGCAACGCGTGGCGGCGTAATCGCCTTGGCCGCGACATGCGTGGTCAAGACGATCGCGGTCGAGGTTGAACCAAACACATTGAGATCATTAATGATACGCTGCAGGTGCTCAACATCCGTTGCCAGCACCCGCATCACCGCCCCATCTTCGCCAGTTACGGTATAGCAATCAAGAATTTCCGGACACTCGGCCACAAAGCGCGCATAAGGGCGCCCTTGCGAGGTCGATAAACGTATCATCGCCACGATTTGATAACCCAAGGCCTTGTAATCCACCTCTGCCCGGTAGGCCCGAATCACGCCTTGGGCTTCCAGACGCTTAATTCGTTCCGAGACCGCAGGTTGACTCAAATGAATTTGCCGGCCAATTTCTGCATGCGAAATCCGCGCATCTTGCTGCAAAAGCATTAAGATTTTATGGTCGTAATTATCTAATTTGGCATTCATAGGCGAAACAGGTCTTTTTCTTATTGAAACCAGGCAAAGCAAGGGAATTGCTTTTGAGATTCCATTCTACCTTGCATTTGGCTTTGCTACAGTATGGACTAAGCTGACACCAACCCAACCCGGCATCGACACTATGAAAACTGCACTGCAAGCCCACCATCTCGCCCACATCGCGCAAACCTGGCAAACTCCGTGCTGGGCTTATGATGCGCAAGTCATCTTGCGTCAAATTCAGCGCTTGCGTCAGTTTGACGTGATACGTTTTGCGCAAAAATCCTGCAACAATACCCACATTTTGCGCTTAATGCGAGAACAAGGTGTGCTGGTGGACGCGGTTTCTCTGGGTGAAATTGAACGCGCACTGGCAGCGGGTTACCAACCCGGACGCGGGCAGCAACATGCAGAAATCGTTTTGACGGCAGACGTACTCGATCATGCCACGCTGGCCCGCGTGGTCGAATTAGATATCCCGGTGAATTGCGGTTCGCCGGATATGTTGCAACAACTGGGTGAAAAGCACCCTGGCCATGCAGTCTGGTTGCGTATCAATCCTGGTTTTGGCCACGGCCACAGCCGTAAAACCAATACTGGCGGCGAGCACAGCAAACACGGCATCTGGCACGAGCAACTCGGCGCCTCGCTGGAATTAATCCAGCGTTATCAATTGCAACTAGTTGGTTTTCACATGCACATAGGTTCCGGTGTCGATTACCAGCATTTGCAAAACGTTTGCGATGCAATGTTGCAACAAATCCGTAGCGCTGGCGTCGATTTACAGGCCATTTCGATAGGTGGCGGCTTATCCATCCCCTATCGTCAGGGCGAAGCCGAAGTCGATACCGCGCATTACTATGAAATCTGGCAAAAAGCCCGCCAGCAAATCGCGGCGCACCTGGGCCACGAGATTCATATGGAAATCGAACCGGGTCGTTTTTTAGTGGCGGAATCCGGCCTCTTGATCGCAGAATTACGTGCGCAAAAACAAGTTGGCGCGAATTTCTTTATGTTGGTGGATGCCGGTTTTAATGATTTAGCGCGTCCGGCGATGTATGGCGCCTTCCATAAAATCACGGTGCACAGTGCCGATGGTGAATTGCGTCAGGGCCCTGGCCGTGCCAGCGTGGTTGCCGGCCCCTTGTGCGAATCAGGCGATGTGTTTACTCAGGGCGATGGTGGCGAAGTCAGCACTCAGGATTTGCCCGCCGCAGAAATCGGCGATTTACTGGTGTTTCACGATGCCGGGGCGTATGGTGCCAGTATGTCGTCGAACTACAATTCACGACCATTATTACCCGAAGTTTTAGTCAATGGCGACGACATGAAATTAATCCGCCGCCGCCAGACTATGCAAGAATTACTGGCGCTGGAACAAGTCTGAGGCGCTCGATTGGCCTTTAGTTCACGACCGCACAAGCCATACGCGCACCGCCACCGCCCAGTTTAGCGGGGTGGTCGCTGTGGTTGTCACCTCCAGCGTGTAACATCAAGGCATGGCCTTTCAGATCAGCCAGTTTTAAACGTGGCGCCAACACCGGATAAGTGGCTTTGCCATCGGCGCCCACGAACAAAGCAGGTAAATCACCCTTGTGACCATTGCCATAAGGGCCCAGATGAGCGTCGGTTTTTTCCGGATCCCAGTGACCACCCGCAGCCATCGCCGCAGTGGCAACGCCATTCACCACTTGCATACCGCAATTTGGGTTGGTATGCACGTGAAAACCATGCAAACCCGCAGGCAAACCCTGTAAATCGGGGCTCAATAACAAACCATAAGGGCTGTCTTCGGCCTTGATCTTACCTATCGCTTGCTGCACACCTTCGGCGTCAACCAGCTTCATTTCTATCAATTCGGCTGCCTGACTCACGCCACACAGTGCACTTAACATTAGGCCTAATAACTGAACTCGCATCGCTCTCTCCAACTTAATTTGCTAATAAAATTTCGGCACGGGCAGCAGAACGGCTGCCCGGCACGGCTGGATTATCGTCGCTGCGATAAGTAAATACCAATGAAAATTTGGTATCACTGGTTAAATTTTTTCCGGCGGCATGGAATAAATTGCTATGGAACAATAAAACATCGCCGGCATTGAGTGGCACCGCGACTTTTTGTTTTAACCAATGCTGGTTTTCAGGCAAGTCTTCACGCAAGAATTGCGCCGTATCGAGTTGACGCGGGTCGAGCGCTTGTTTATGCGAGCCAGGCAAGACCCACAAGCAACCGTTTTCCACCGTTTCATTGCGTAATGCCAGCCAGCATGAAACCAATGCCGGGCGTTGAAATTGCCAATAACGGCTATCACGATGCCAGCCTGTCAGCGACGAATAGCGTGCTTGCTTAGTCATGATGCAGTTATGATGGGCTTGTACCAGAAGCGCCGCTGGCCCAAGCAAACTCAGGATCGCTGGTTTCACTACCGCGCCTGTGGCCCATTCGGCCAACATAGGGTGACGTGCATAGGCTTGCAATAAGCGTCGTGCGGTCATCCCGCCTTCTGCCTCACGCGAGCTGGGCGCGCCCGGATAAGCGGTATCGGCCTCGTATTCTATGGGCTCGGCCTGTTGCGCCAACTCGGCTGCAGCAAAAGCCAGCACTTGCTGACAAAATTCTGCCTGGGCTTGCTCAGGCAATACCAGATACCCCTGCTCTTCAAACTGCTCTTTTTGCTGCTGACTTAACATGAAGCACTCCTGCGACTGCAATTAACATTCAACGACTATTTTGCCACGACTTGCCAGACTACGCAGAATCCGGCATAGTGCCAAATCCAGCGCGCTGTTATGATGCGCGCAAAGCCACGGTTCCTGTACCCACGAGGGCGTGGTTGAGGCCGGCCAGACCTGCCCCGCAAGGCACAAAACAGTACACCATAAGCGTACTACCACTCGCATACCAACATACTCCGTATCCTGGTCGTACGCTGCCAGATACACGCTGGATGACGTGCCCCCTCTGCAAAACCGGAACGATAACAGCATTTTTACTTCACTCTTTGATTTATGACACACGCTAATCTGGAAAATATCCATGTGCGTAGCTTTGATGTAATGCCTACGCCAGAACAATTGCATCAGGAAATTCCCCTCACCGACTTAGCGGGCGACGTGGTTGAACGTAGCCGCCAGGAATTACGCGCCATACTGGATCGTAGCGATAAACGCCTGTTTGTCGTGGTCGGCCCTTGCTCAATTCACGACCCCGTTGCAGGACTTGACTATGCGCGCCGCTTACGCGCACTGCAAGACGAGGTGGCCGATCAAATGTTATTAGTGATGCGGGTGTATTTTGAAAAGCCTCGCACTACCACGGGCTGGAAGGGCTATATTAATGACCCTGACATGGACGATTCATTCCGGGTTGATCAGGGCATGCGCAAAGCACGCCAATTTTTACTCGACGTTTGCGAGCTGGGTTTGCCCACCGCAACCGAAGCACTGGATCCGATTTCACCACAATATCTGGGCGATTTAATCGCCTGGACAGCGATAGGCGCGCGCACTACCGAATCGCAAACTCATCGTGAAATGTCTTCAGGCTTATCGACACCGGTGGGCTTTAAAAATGGTACGGATGGCGATATCAGCATTGCGATAAACGCGATTTTATCGGCCTCGCACCCGCACTCATTTTTAGGTTTAAACAGCCAGGGCAGCGTCGCGATTGTCCGCACCAAGGGCAATGAATATGGTCACGTGGTGTTGCGTGGTGGTGGTGAACGGCCAAATTACGACACCGTCTCGGTAGCGATGGCGCAAGCGGCACTCACTAAGGCCAAACTGGCACCGAATATCGTGATTGATTGTTCGCACGCAAATAGCTATAAAAAACCGGAATTACAACCCTTAGTTTTAGCTGATGTGGTGAATCAGGTTTTAAACGGCAATCAAAATATTGTCGGAGTGATGCTGGAATCAAATATCGAAGCGGGGAATCAAGCCATTCCTGCTGATCTGAGCCAATTAAGATATGGCTGCTCAGTCACCGATGCCTGCATAGACTGGAATTCGACAGCACAAATTCTGCGCGAAGCTGCGCTGAAATTACGTCAACGCAAAGCTTAGCCTCACGCAGAAGTGCACGAAAGTTGAGCCAGACTGAACTTTTCGTGCATGAACGAAGTCTGATCAGGTTTGCACGCAAATAACATCGATAAGAGGAGAAACCATGCGTAAAACCCTGATCAGCAGCGCGGTCGCGAGTGCCGTTTTGCTTAGCCAGCCTATCCAGGCTCAGGAAGCCTTAAGCTATCAAAAGCCGCACCCTGCCATCCTCGAATTGGCTGACTACCAATTACCGCCTGCCTTGAGTTTTGATAGCAAGCTCAACACTCTGGTGCTGAGTTATCGCAGCCCCTATAAAACCCTGAGCGACTTAAACCAAAGCGAAATGCGTCTGGCTGGGCTGCGTATCAACCCCAAAAATTACAGCGATGCGACTGCACGCTACATCAATAATATCAAGCTGCGCACAGCCAATTCCAAAGATGAAGTGCAGGTGCAAGGTTTGCCCGAGCATGCCCGAATAAGCCATTTGCGTTTTTCGCCCGATGAAAAAAAAATCGCGTTTACGCATACTGCCGACAGCCAGGTCGAATTATGGGTCATCGATGTCGCTAGCGCAAAAGCCAGAAAACTTAGCAGTGCTCTCAATGCCAGCGTGGGTGTTCCCTATATCTGGTTTGCTGACAGTGAAAACCTGCTTGTCAAAGCACTCTCAAAAAATCAGCCTGCGCTAATCGATAGCAGCAAAACCTTACCTACCGGCCCCGCCGTATCGAATGCCAGTGGCGTCAGTTCGCAAAATCGCACCTATGCCGACTTACTGAAAAATAAAACTGACGAAGATAATTTCCAAAGCCTGGTGCAAGCCGAATTGCATAAAGTTAGTCTGCAAGGGAAAAGCACATTATTTAAAAAAGCCGAGTTGTTCACACAAATGGCCTTTTCGCCAGATGGCAACTATTTATTACTAAGCAGTCTGCAAAAACCATTTTCTTACATCGTACCGTTCCAACGTTTTCCTGCAAAAACTATCGTCACGGACATGCAAGGCAAGATGATAAAACTGATCGAAGATAAACCATTACAAGAAATTTCAGCCAAAGGTTTTTCGGCGACCGTTACTGGTAAGCGCAGCATACACTGGCGCGATGACCAGCCAGCCAGCCTCAGCTATGTCACGGCACTGGATGGCGGCGATCCTGCGAAAGCCGCAGAATACCGCGATGAAGTCTTTAGCTGGGCCGCACCCTTCGATCAGGCGGCGGTTTCGCTGGTCAAATTGCCCTTGCGTTTTGCTGGCTTGATCTGGGGTGATGCACAACATGCAATAGTTTATGAGAGTTGGTATGACACGCGCAAATTGCGCAGTCTGCTGCTCAACCCGCAACAACCGCAACAAGCTGCACGCTTGATCAATGAAAGAAATATGCAAGACGTGTATGCCGACCCCGGGCACTTCGAAACCAGACGCAATCAATATCAGCGCAGGGTCTTAGCGATTGAAGATAATAAAGCTTATTTGCTGGGCGATGGCCACAGTGCTGCGGGTAAATTCCCATTTATCGATGAACTTAATCTGGCTGATTTCAGCAAACAGCGTTTGTATCAAGCCAGTGATAAAAACAAAGTTGAAGAAATCACGTCGATAGAAGACATCAAAAAAGGCAAGGTATTGGTGCGCATACAATCGCGCACCGACTACCCAAATTACCATTTCCGCTATATCAAGGATGGCGCTCGCCTCGAGAGTATTACTGAATTCAAAAATCCATTCAGCAGCTTTGCCAACGTCAGCAAAGAAGTCATCAAATATCAGCGTAAGGATGGCCTGGAATTGTCGGGTACCTTGTATCTGCCAGCAAATTACGACAAACAAAAGAAAGAAAAATTACCTTTATTGATTTGGGCTTACCCCGAAGAATTTAAAGATAAAAATTCGGCAGGGCAAAGCACACAAAATGCCAATGAATTTACCTTCCCGCATTATGGCTCATTTGTGTATTGGGCGGCGCGTGGCTACGCTGTGCTGGATGATGCCTCGTTCCCGATAGTCGGTGAAGGAAAAACTGAACCGAATGACAGTTTTATTCCCCAACTGGTCGACAATGCCGAAGCAGCCATCAATGCGGTGGATAAACTGGGTTATATAGACCGCAGCAAAGTCGCCGTCGGCGGACATTCGTATGGTGCGTTTATGACGGCAAATCTACTCACTCATTCTAAGTTATTCGCGTGTGGTATCGCGCGCAGTGGTGCCTATAACCGCACCCTGACGCCATTTGGTTTTCAAAGTGAACAGCGCAATTATTGGGATGTACCGGAACTCTACAATACCATGTCCCCATTTATGAATGCACATAAAATGAAGACACCGATCTTATTGGTACACGGTGAAGCCGACAATAATCCGGGCACATTCACCTTACAAACTGAACGCTATTTCCAGGCTTTGAAAGGCTTAGGTGCGCCAGCGCGTATGGTAATACTCCCTAAAGAAAGTCATGGTTATGCGGCTAAAGAAAATATCTTGCATCTGCTTTGGGAGCAAGACCAGTTTCTGGAAAAATGCCTGAAGAAATCCTGATTTTAACTGCTACTAAAAAAGGCGGAGCCAGCTCCGCCTTTTTATTTTCTGCGCTTATTTTTTACTAAAATCACCTGCATAAACTTGTGTCAGCATGTCAGGATTAAGGTATTTCTTAATTGCCTGATTCACTTGTTCCAGACTCATCGAAGCGATTTTTGCTTCTCGTTCTGCGACACTTTGCATGGAACGTTGCAAATACAATTGGCCTGTGAGCATACTTGCCAGCACGCTATCCTGAGCGCGATAGACCTGCGCCTCCTGCGCTAAAGCTTGCTTAGCTTCTTTTAGTTCTTGCGCAGTAATCCCATCGCGGACAAATTTAGCGAGTTCTTCTGCCACACCTTTTTTCAGCTTGTCTAAATTTTGTGGCGCAAAGATCGCGTATAAACTCAAACTGGCGTCCTGATCCAGCGCTGATACATTCACGCCACTGCCAGCACCATAGCTAATGCCATCTTGTTGACGCAAACGATTGAAAAGCCGGGATTTAATCCCGCCACCCAGGATTTGATTCGCAATCACCAAGGCCGGGTAATCGGCATGCTGGTCATTCATGCTAAAGCTTTGTTTCGCCAGATAAATCGCATTCGCCTTATCCGGTGTGGGAATTTGCTGCTGTAGGGCCTTGCTGCTTAACGCGATTGGTGCGACCCGCTGATAATTCTGAGTCGTTGACCAGTTACCAAACAATTCGCCTAACTGGGCTTTGACTGCGGCTTCATCGAAATCACCAACCAAGGCGATCTGCGCGTGGTTGGCACCATAAAATCGTTGATAAAACTGTTTAGCCTGCTCGACCGTCGCAGCTTTATATCCGGCGATGGCTTGATCGAGAGTTAGATCATAGCGTATATCGTCGGTTTGATAGGCACTGTTACGCAAGCCTTTCAAAAACTCGGTCGCCGCCGCCTGAGGTTCATTTCGCGACGCTTCCAATGCCGCCAGATTTTCCTTGGTCAGTAGTTCGAATTCCTTGCTTTCGAAAGCAGGCTTTTGCAGTATTTCTTGCAAAAGTTTGAGGAACTCCGGCAATTGTGAACGCATGGTATCGAATTGTATGCTGAGGTTTTGCCCCGATCCATTTATACTCAAATGGGCTTTGAGTTGGGCTAAACGGGCATCGAGTTCAGCGCGGTTATGCAGGCTGCTTCCTCGTAGCAGCATATCAGCCGCGAGATTGGCTGCTAACTGTTGAGATTTCAAACTCTCAGCGTCGCCCAAGCGCAAGACGAATTGCCCGGCCACCGTTTCACCGCGATTTTTCTTGGCGATTAAGCTGACTTGTGCACCATTTGCCAGCTTGAATTTACTAGTACGCTTATCGATATTGGCCGGGCTGACATCAAAGGCTTCGCCTGCCGCAACCTGGGCTTTACCACGATAATTCTGTACTAATTTCTGCACATCCGGCGCTTCTGGAATTTTGCTACGATCTGGGGTCACAACTGGCAAGAATTGGCCATAACTGCGATTATCAGTTTTAAAGTAATTTATCGCGACTTGCTGTACCTCAGTTTCGCTTACAGCTTCGATGCGATCACGATGAATATAAAATAAACGCCAGTCACCCATCGCTATCGATTCCGACATGGCAACGCAGAGTTGCTCAGGATCGTTAATGGTTTTCTCGATACCATTCAATATTGTTGCCTTGGCTAAATCCAGTTCCGCTTTGCTGACGGGTTTATCTTTAATGCTTTCTACCGTATCTATCAGCGCTTTCTTGGCTGCCTGTATGTCTTGCTCTTTACTCAGATTTGCCAGGAACATCAGAAAACCCGGTTCGGCCAATTGGAATTGAAAACCACTAACACCCACCGCGAGTTTTTGTTCGGTCAGGTTTTTATGCAGGCGCCCATTTGGCGTGCTGCCCAAGACTTCAGCCAATACGGCTAAGGCCGCGCTATCGGCATGACTACCTGGCGCAACGGGATATAATAGAGCAGCAATTTGCTGATCGGCGACACGTCTTACTGTCACTTCACGCGTGCCATCACGTTCAGCATCGCGTGTCCAGGTGGGCGTCAACTGACGTTTAGGCTTGGCCAAAGGCGCAAAATACTGTTGTATCATCGCCAGTGTTGCGGCAACATCAAACTTACCCGCCACCATTAAGACCGCATTATCGGGTTGGTAGTATTTACGATAAAATGCCTGCAGGTTTTCGATTTTCACCCCCTCGACATCGGCACGTGCCCCTATGGTTTCATGACCGTAATTGTGCCAGTCAAAACTCACCGCACTTAATTGCTTGATCAAGACACCGGTGGGATCATTTTCTCCCATTTCCATTTCATTGCGCACGACTGAAAATTCAGTATCGAGATCGGTCCTGGCCACTTTCGAGTTCACCATGCGATCAGCTTCCATAGCCAAGGCCCAACGCAAATTGTCGACGTCGGCGGGGAAGGTTTCGAAATAATTGGTGCGATCATAAAAGGTTGTGCCATTAAACTGCATACCCCGTTTGCTAAGCTCCTGCATCAGATTTCCGCTACGCTTGGTGCCTTTAAACAGCATGTGTTCGAGTAAATGCGCCATCCCGGTTTCGCCATAACTTTCGTGACGTGACCCTACCAGGTAAGTCACATTCACCGTGGTAGTGGGTTTAGAAGCGTCAGGAGCCAATAACACGCGCAAACCATTTGCCAGGCGATATTCGCTAATCCCTTCGACCTCGGTGTATTTAGGCAATCTGGTCTTTGCTAGCTGCGTCTCTGCCGCAACACTGGTACTGACTGGCAATGTGCTGACAAATGCTAATGCCAGTGCGGCAGTAAGCAAGCGCGGCGTGAATTTTCTCATACTACGATCTCCGATCCTTTATTGTTTCAAAACTGCTGCTGAATATGGTTAAAAAATTGTGCCTATCCATGTCTGAACCGGAAGAAAAATCTTCGGCCAGTACGACACAGGCTGATTTTTCTGCTGTCAAATTTTGCCACAAACTGGTACCTCAACCAGGCCCAGAAATCCCTGGAGCGTGGCAAGCCTCACACTGGCAGATTTTCAAATATGTGGTTGTGCAACCGGCTCTCGCTGGCATGGCAAGTTTTTACTCGAGCTAGCTTATTCGGTGCATTACCAGCCACACCTGGCCGTTGCCATTGAATACCAGGCCGCTGATATTGAGCATTTTGCGTAGCAGAAAAATAGATTGATGATTCTATCATCACGACGACGATCGCAATGAAAGGGAAGTTATCGGTCCTCTCGGCGGATACGGCTCAACACTTCTGTGACACGGTGCATCAACAGCAGTTAGGTATGCGGCGATACGCCAGTGAATTGGGACGATGGCTGGCTGAATATATACAGACTACGATTGGCCGACCACATATCGTGTTACAGGCTAACTCCGGTGCCGAAGCATTGGAACTGGCACTTAAGCTGGCGGAATTTGGCCAGCGCGCTCGGATTGAGCTACTGCAAAAATATCGACAACGAGCGATATCAAGCTGCGAGGTCCTGCCGACCTGATTCAGTTTGACGAAATACTGCCATGCTATGCCTCAACCTACTATGAGCGGATCTCTGCCTATTGCACCGAGCATGCACTGACGCGTGATTACATAGGCCCTGCGGCAATAGTAGAGCGCATGGTATTTGCCGATGTAGCCGGGCTGGTTTTTTACTGGCAATCCCATGAATTGCAATCCCGAGCAATGGTCATCAGTGCCAGCTCAGGTGCAGGGACGTGGCTTGAAACCTAAGCCAATAACTGCTGCAGACATTTCCAGAGATTGTCTGATCGAGGCGCAGTTAAGGCAACTTATCCAGGTTGCGCAAAATACAGAGCTAGCCTACAGCGGCATACCACAAGACGTAGAATGATGGTTTAGCCAAGGTCAGCCTTACATACTGAAAGCCAGGCCGGTTTCCAATCTCTCCCATATCATTAAGTCTTCGTATAGAACCATTTTGGGCAATCCGAATATCGTCGAAATTGATTTGTGTTACGGCTATGCAGCAGTCCTGACGCTGTATCAGGCATGCCTGGGCATAACATTGATGAATCCCCTAACTCGTCTGAGTGACGTGATAATGCTGACACTTTCCGGTCAGTGCTTGATCGCGCAGGGAATTATAGTGTGTGTCTTTTTTTTCACTATTTATGCACTGGTCTGTTTACGCTTCAAACCAATACCCATCCCAAAAGCACTGGCGCAACAGAGTAGTGGCTTCTCTCTGCTGTCTCTCAATCTGCTGATTTTTACTGCCCTCGCTTAGATTCTCCCAGGCATCGAAGATCAAGTTTTGTGCCAGAAACTTAGATGAAAAATTCTACCAAATTTAATAGACGTCAATATTAGACTTTTATTAATGTAATCAAAACAGCATTTCAAAATAACAATTCGAATTAAAGGCGTAAATTGCCGGGGCTTGCACCAGTGTACTGCTCAGACGTGAACCCACCACAATCCGTTCAGCCTCAGTCTGGTGCAAACCCTCTGCAATATTGGAGACAAAAATCATGAGTATTACATCGACTATGTACAGCGACAGGATAGCCAAATTGGTACAACTATCCCGTGAACGACATGTATTCAGCTTCACCCGTTTTGACTGGGTTGAAGACATCAGCGAGGCCGACTGGTGGGTCAGTCCAGAATTGCTGACAACTTACGGGACCCCCTACTATGAGCAGGCGACCGAGGGCCAAAGAAAATTACTCAGCAAATGGGAATGCATTAATCTCTTCAGTCTGAATGTCACTGGTGAACAGGAGTTAATTTCAGGGGTTGCCGAACTCTTGCATACACCGATGCTGAAAGAAGCGAATGACTATCTGCATCACTTCATTGATGAAGAAAACCAGCACATGTGGTACTTCGCCAAGTTCTGTGAAAATTATGCGGGCAAGATCTACGGCAATAAGAAACTCCAGATTTCAGAGTTAAAACTTGATCCTCGCCTGGCCGTGCTGGTACGTTTCGCACAAATATTCATCTTCGAGGAAGTCGGCCATTACTACAATCTGAAGATTGCTCACGACCCACGAGTTCATCCCTTCATACGCGAAATCAATGAAGCGCATCGCAATGATGAGTCCCGTCATATTGCCTTTGGCCGTATTTTGCTAGCCAGACTGGCAGAAGGACTAAACAACGATTATCCAAGCGACGTATTACAGGCTGTATCAAAGCACTTGCGCAAGTACATACAAGTCACGATCGAATCCTTATACAACCCAGCCATGTATCGCGATGCTGGTTTCAGCAGTGGCATTGCAGTCCGGAATGCCTTACTGAATGATGCCAGACGGCAGGAATTTCATGCCAGAGAATTGCTCAAGAAAGTACTGGCTTTGCTAGGTGACACCAATTTAATCGAAAAGGAGACCCGCTTTGACCCAGATTATCAATCTTGACAAGATCAATGAAGTCAGACAATGGCTGCTATCTAAGAATAAATTTATATCCGATATCCCGCTCGACCTCGATTTAATTGAGAACGATGTCGTCGACTCCCTGAGCTTTGTCGAGTATGTACTCGTGATCGAAGAAATCAGCGGCAAAGAAGTTGTTGTTGACGACACCGTGCTTGAAAAAGTCAGAACATTGGAAGGGGTACAGCTGCATTACATGCAGTAATACCTGTCACAACATACTGGTCAGCCAGACAACTACAAGGGCAATAAGATGAAACATCAATATACTGAATATCGCTACGGTGATTTGCTGGAGCTGACAAACCATCATCGCAATACGACAAAAAACATTATCCTGACCGGTGCTACCGGTTTCCTTGGCAGTAATTTCTTATTCTGGCGTTTGCGTCAAAGTGGCAAGATTTACGTCCTCGTCAGGGGCGACTCACAAGAGCATGCTAAACAGCGGGTGTATGAGGCACTCGCGGTCTGCGCTTCGGCTTATAATCAACCCATTCCCAAGGCCGATATAGACAGCAAGCTGGAATACATTCTGGGCGACATCACCGAGACCATGTGCGCCGTCAGCAAGCTTGATCTGGAAAAACTGAGTGCTGGCAATATCTCTGAATTCTGGCATTGTGCCGCCAGCCTGAAGTTTGAAGACCGCCACAAAGAAGAAATCTATCACCACAATATCAATGGTACACAAAATGTGATGGATCTGGCGCGCCGCGCTAACTGTCAGCATTATCTGCATATCTCTACTGCCTACACATCAGGCCGCCTGGCTGGCAACATACCCGAAAGCCTGCATCCGGTTGATATTTCCTATAATAATTTCTACGAAAGCAGTAAAAATGAGGGCGAGCATGAGGTAGTCAGTTTTTGTGATGCGAATGGCATGGATTATCGCATCCTGCGCCCTGCAATCATCATGGGGCCATTGGCTTCTCGCCGCAGTGGTGGCACACGCTTTGGTATTTATGGTTTGACACAGGAAATGTATCGCCTTCGCGAAACATTGAGCAAGTTACAAACACCATTGCGTCTGATCGGCGATCTGGCCGCAGCAGGAAATCTGGTGCCAGTGGATCAGTGTGTGTTCGATATGATCTACCTCAGCAACATCGGTTTTGGCGATCAAAAGGTTTATCATCTGACTAACTCCAGCGACTTGAATGTTAAGATGATGCTGGAAAAAATCGACGAAGCTTTGGGGATGAAGTCGATCAATTTTGTTCCTGAACGCGATACACCTGCGACTGCAATCGAAGAATTATTCGATAAACGAACGGTGTTCTACGGTGGCTACTACCGCACTATCAAAAACTTTGCGCGCAGCCTGCCCAAACATGCAGGTCTGAGCTGGGCTGATTATGGCACGTATCTGACCGCTTTCATCAAAGAGCTCGATGAACAACAAAGTGGCACCACGTTTAACCGTACCCAAGTGACTGCGGCAGATGATACTGAACTCTGCGTACTGACACTGGGTGACAACAGCAAGCCCCCCCCTGATGCTGGCAAATGCTTATGGTATGCCATCCGACTTCATGTTTCCGCTGGCGAAACGTCTGTCAGATCAGTTTCACGTCATTACCTGGGAAAGCCGCTGGGTACCTGCGATTACGCATGAATTTGATCTGGCGAAATGCCATTCTCTGACCCATGCCAAGGATCTGGTTGCTATTCTCGATCACTTTGACATCAGAAAAACCGCGATCGCAGGCTGGAGCAGTGGTGCTCAGGTCTGTTTGCGTACCATGGCTGAATTTCCGGAGCGGATTTCAAGTGCTGTCTTGCTAAATGGCGGGGTGTCCTTACCTGCGTCAAATGAAATACAGATCACCGATTTCGAGAAAAATATCCGCACGCTGTTTCCTAAAATCGCGGCCAATTATCGCTTTGCGCAAAAATACTGTGATCTGATTTATGGCGCGCACGCAACCTCGGAAGATGGCGAAGACAGAAAAATGATTTCGACCATACTGACCAGTACCGACCCCTTCCTTTTGTATATGACTAGCGTTCCATTCCGCACACCAGAATCACTGTTCAGGTATGCCAACATGATGAATGGTTTGTTTAATGAACGTGCCGATGCCTGGACCGCCGACGTCTCTCATCCGGTATTGGTACATGTCGGCGGGAAGGATTTAGTCACACACGCTGATGTTGGTCGCTTCCTGGTCGCTGGACTGGAAAATGGTGTGCTGTCTTTTGACGAAGATGGCGATCACTTTTCGCATTTTTATGATGATGATGTGGCGACATTAATCAAACAATTTGTTGCACAGCACCAAGTGCTGGCCGCGGATGCGTTGCTCACAAGCTGATAGCGCGAGCAACGGTAAAGCAATGCCTTGCGACATGACTACTGCAGGCATTGCGCCATTGTTAGCGCATTTTGCAGAGATAGTAGCGAAGCGGCCAGGGAGGGCTATGTGATGGATGAAGCAGCAAACTTATTGATAGGCGGATTTCTGAGTGCCGCCAGAAAATACCCCAATAGTAATGCGTTGTGGGTGGATGAACAGGTTTATACGTATGCCGAATTATTGCTAAGGGCAGCCAAAATTTCGCGTACTCTGGGCAGAGAAGTAAAACACCCAGAGCAACAGCGTTGCGCAATTCTGGGAGACCGCAGTGTAACCGTCTATGCTGCGGTGCTGGGCAGTTTACTGGCAGGGATGAGTTATGTACCACTTAACCTAAAGTTTCCAGCACAGCGCAATTTACGCATGCTGGAATTGTCTTCGTCTACATCTATCGTCGTCGACCAACGCTCAATGGAGGCAGCAAAAGAAATCCTGCAAGCCTTTCCCGACCCCTTGGTGGTATTAATGCCAGAAGCCGATAGCCTGCCGGCCTGGGCCGCTAGTGCCAGCCAGCACACGTATATCCTGAAGCGTCAATTAGCCCATGTCGATACAGCTAATTTGAGTCTGCCAAACCAAGCTAATCCTGTCGCCTATGTGCTGTTCACTTCGGGTAGTACCGGTTTACCCAAAGGGGTGGCAGTCACCAATCAGAATGCCTGTACCTATGTGGAAAATATCAGAGCGCGCTACCAGCCTGGCCCTGGTGACCGCTTTACTCAGTTCTTTGACCTTACCTTTGATTTATCGGTACACGACATCTTTGTCTGCCTGAGCTCCGGTGCCTGCTTATACAGCATTCCTGGACGGCTGATGATGATGCCGCTGAAATTTGTGCAGCAACATGAATTAACTCACTGGTTCTCGGTGCCTTCGCTGGCAGCCTGCCTTAAACGCTACAATGCTTTACGCCCGAATACTTTACCCTGCCTGAAATATAGCCTGTTCTGTGGTGAAGCCTTAGCAACCACTTTGGCACAGGACTGGCTAACCGTCGCTCCGAATGCCATCCTGGAAAATTTATACGGCCCAACTGAAGCGACTATTGCTTTCACAGTCTACTCTTACCAGCCCCATGATCAGCGGCTTGCCAGCATGCCCGTCGTGCCAATAGGCAGGCCTTTACCCGGACAGGAAGTGGTGATTCTGGATCAGCATTTTGCACCAGTAACAGATGGCGAAATTGGTGAACTTTACCTCGGCGGCACACAAGTGGCGCAGGGTTATTGGGAGAACAACGAGCTGACACGGCAGCGCTTTTTAACACTGCATATTGAGGGCAAACAGGCACAACGCTGGTACCGTACCGGCGACCTTGCCAGCTATGATGCAGAAACGGGCTTATTGTATGCAGGTCGTATCGACAACCAGATAAAAATTCGTGGCTATCGGGTCGAAGTGCAGGAGGTGGAGGCTGTCATCCGACGCCTCGGCGGCACTGATCTGGTAGCGGTGGTACCCTGGCCTATGGCTGAAGATGGTAGCGTACAAGGCTTGCTTGCGTATGGCTGTGGCTTTACTTTATCATCGCTAGACATCCTCAAGGCATGCACGCAGCATTTGCCTGCCTATATGGTGCCACAGGATCTGATCGAGTTACGCCAGATGCCTTTTAATTCGAATGGCAAAATCGATTATCCGGCGCTAAAAAAACTGGCGGCAGATGGCGATAAGTTAAACAAGCAGGTTGTCGTACTCGGCTCATAATCCGGTTAAACAGGATACGGCCAGCCGCCTGCTACTGGCGGTTTTTTTATTCATGCTGTTTCTTGATTCGCTGAACTAAAGCCTCAGAGCTGTCGGGTTATGAAACCGAAGATAGTGCGTGCACAGGTCAGCATCTGTTTGAAGTATATTCTGCTTAAGTTGAACGAGGAGGAAGTGATGGCGAGCGCACACCGCTGTATTTTTTGCGAGATCCTGAACGGGCAGAGTGATGCTGCGGTAGTTTATCGAGATCAACATTGCATCGCCATACTTGATGCATTTCCATTGACGCGTGGCCATTTGCTGGTGATACCACATCAGCATCAGCAACATATTGAGGAATTGCCGCAAGAAACTGTCGCCTATCTTTTCGCATTGGCAAGCGGCTTTTCATCGGCTCTGCGGCTGGGTGGAGAAAGTGAAGCAACTGCCATCGTATTAAACAATGGCAAGGCCGCCAATCAGCATGTCGCTCATGTTCATCTGCATGTAATACCGCGCAGAAAGGGCGATACCGCGCTAGTGGTATGGCGTTATCTGACACGCTTCATCAATCCCTGGTCTTACCTGGGCCGAAGTAAGCGGCTGGGCCTGCAAGCCTTACGCTGGCAGAGTCTGCTGCAAAAATCTGGCACCGTTTGAAGAAATAAAAGAACGCCTGATTTCTCAGGCGTTCTGACTGCACTCCGGACTGGCAAGATTAGTGCTGAGATGGCCTCTTAGCTTAGGATTATGCGACTTTTTTCTCATCGCGCAATTCACAGCGCAAAATCTTACCCACATTCGATTTCGGCAATTCGGTACGAAATTCTATGTACTTTGGTTTCTTATAAGAAGTCAATTGCTCCTTGCAATAGCTCATCAACTGTTCATCCGTCAGCTGCGCGTCTTTTTTAACCACATAAAGCTTCACCGCCTCACCAGAATTGGCATCAGGCACGCCAATACAAGCGCATTCCAGCACTCCAGGATGACTGGCTACTACACCTTCAATTTCATTCGGATAGACATTGAAGCCAGACACCAGAATCATGTCTTTTTTACGGTCTACCACACGGATAAAGCCATTCGCCTCCATAATGCCAACGTCACCTGATTTGAAAAAACCATCGGCAGTCATCACCTTCGCGGTCTCATCCGGGCGATTCCAGTAACCCACCATAGTTTGCGGACCGCGAATCGCAATTTCACCCGCCTCGCCCAATGGCTGTGGCCTACCGGCATCATCAAGGATGGCAATTTCTGTCGATGGCAATGGCAAGCCTATCGTACCACTGAAAGTGGCAGAATCAGAGGGATTACATGTCGCAACCGGTGAGGTCTCAGACAGTCCATAACCTTCGATAATGGGACAGCCAGTAATAGCTTGCCAACGCTCAGCCACCGACTTTTGAACGGCCGTTCCACCGCCATTACAAGCTTTCAGCAAAGAGAAATCCAATTTGGCAAAATCCGAATTATTCAGCAAACCGTTATACAATGTATTCACAGCTGGCAGCATACTAATCCGGTGTTTAGACAAGGTTTTCACTAATCCAGGAATATCACGCGGATTCGGGATCAGAATGTTCAAACCGCCAAGACGTGTACCCATCAGACAACAGCTGGTCAAGGCAAAGATGTGATACAGCGGCAGAGCGCAAACTATGGTCATGGACTCGACTATAGGTGCCTTGTTCAACGCTGGTTGTGCCCAGGCTTCATTTTGCAGAACATTTGCAGTGACATTACGGTGCGATAGAGTAGCCCCCTTAGAGACCCCCGTTGTGCCACCTGTATATTGCAGGAAGGCGATATCATCGTGTGTAATGGTGACGGCTTTCAGTTGCAGGTTTGCCCCCTCTATCAGCACATTCTTGAAACTGATAGCGGTTGGAAGTGAAAAATGCGGCACCATTTTTTTGATATGACGTACCGCGAAGTTGACTAAACTGCCCTTCCATCCTCCGAGCAAATCGCCCATACTGGTGACGACGATATGCTTAACTTTTGTTTTGCTCAAAACCTGTTGCAAGGTCGTGGCAAAATTTTCGAGAATAATGATGGCTTCAGAACCTGAGTCATTCAACTGATGTTCAAGCTCACGCGGGGTATAGAGCGGGTTGACGTTAACTGCGGTGTAACCCGCTCGCAAAACCGCTGCAATCACAACAGGGTATTGCAAGAGATTGGGCATCATGATGGCCACGCGTGCCCCCTTTTGCAGGCCCTTGCTTTGCAGCCAGGCGGCAAATTTTTTCGACATCTGATCGACTTCTGCATAAGTCAGATACTTATCCATGCAGACGTAAGCCTTGCGCTCAGCGTATTTCTGGAAAGACTGTTCCAGCATATGCCACAGCGACGTATATTGTTGATAGTTGATTTCTGCGGGCACGCCCTTGGGGTAGGACTGCAGCCATAACTTATCCATGCGGTCACCTCTTGTCTCTGATTGTTATAGAAATCTGCTCATGCTGAGTGCGCTATACCGGCCACTGGCATTTTGAGATTGATAAATTTATTATTTTTCTAAAGGCATGCTAGCTAGAACCGTAGATGGCTTGCAAGAATTTTTATTATCATTTGAATAAAAATTCTAATCGCTAAGTGTGTGTTTTTTTGTGCCGACCTGGCGTAATGATGGTCTGCTCAAAACCAACAACAACCATCAGAAATTGAGCAACCAGCATAACCAGAAATGCTGCCGCTGACACGAATTGTTGCCAGATCAGTGGTTCGCCTTGGCACACTATGACTTATAGCGTTGGATCAGCATCAGAATGCGGGTTGCTACGTTGGTTAGCACAACTGAGGCAACTGCCAAGACCAATTCAACGCGCAACCATACGGCGGGAGGCAGGGAGAATCTGTGAGATTAACTCCCCAATCAGCGTGAGGTCTGGCTTATTTGTTGAAACAGTCAGCAGCAATCGCCAGGCCAACTTGTAAGCCAACTTCTCTCATTCTTTTTTCACTGTCACCAGTGCTAAACTTTTTGCCTTCAGGCGTGGAAAAAAAGGCCTGGACATGTTGTTTATCAGACTCACTGAAATTTGCCGGATGACTCACTGGTAAAGCATGGCTAAGCCTGATCTGATTCGCGTTTTCCAAAATATAGCGCTTACCCACCGGCGTTTGAAAGAAGGCATTCAGGATGCGTAACTCTGCCAGGCTGAATTCTTGCTGATAAGCCTGATTTAATTCCGCGCTATGCTTTTTCCAGGCCTTATCAATGCAAGCCGGATTAACTTGCGGAATACTGAGTTTAATCGCTGGCAACACAGCCGTTGTATGCAGCAATTTATCTGCTTCCTTAGCCTTTTCGTTGCTAGCTGCATACGTATTCATTGACAGCAATACGCACAGGCCAAAGCCACTGATTTTCAACACAGCTAATCCTTAGTTCAGAGTTGTCGTAAATCGCGCACAGCGCGGCTGTAGGCCTGCTGAATTTGTTGTTGCTGGCGGTGCTGGCCGTTTTGAATCAGGTGCTGACCACCGACCCAGACATCGCGCACCAGATTCTCATTGCCTGCAAAGATCCAGCTATTTAAAACTTGGGTGATATCGAGTTCTTGTAAATTGACATGGTTTTCATCGAGCGCGATAAAATCGGCGCGATAGCCTTGCGCCAAAACACCGATGCGGCGTCCACTGGCTTGCGCACCACCCGCCAGACTGGTTTGCCAGAGTAAATCGGCGACATGGCTTTGTGCGGTACTGCTGGCGATATTGCGACCTTGCAAGCGCAGACGCTGGCCATATTCTAGCCAGCGTAATTCTTCCACCAGACTTTGCGAGGCATGGCTATCGGTGCCTATGCCTAAACGTCCACCTTGTGCCAGATACTCGGGCAAGGCGAAGAAACCGTCACCGAGATTGCCTTCGGTGCTGGGGCAAATCCCGGCCACCGCGCCACTCGCGGCTAAGCCAGCGACTTCGGCCGCATCCAAATGCGTGGCATGAACCAGGCACCAGCGCGGCGACAAAACACCGGCATCGAGTAAATACTGCACTGGGCGCTTGCCATAATGACTGAGACAAGCTTCGACTTCTTTTTGTTGCTCAGCGATGTGGATATGCAAGGGGCGCTGTGCCGGTAAATGCTGAGCGACTTGCTGAATTTGCGTCAGCGTCGTGGCGCGCAAAGAATGTGGCGCGACACCCACTTCAAGCTGCGCCGAACGTGCAGGTTCGAGTAAGCCGACGATGTTTAAAATCGCCTCGACATCACTGGCGAAACGGCGTTGATCCTCGCGCAAGGGCGTCGCGGAAAAATCGGCATAACTATATAAAACCGGCAAATGCGTCAAACCTATGCCAGTTTCGCTGGCGGCAGCGAGTATCCGGCGCGACATTTCAGCCTGATCGGTATACCACTGCCCTCGCGGATCGCGATGCACATAATGAAATTCACAAATCGCCGTATAACCATGACGCAAACACTCGACATACAATTGCGCGGCGATCGCTTGCAATTGCTCAGGACTGATTTGCAAGGCATAGCGATACATTAAATCACGCCAGGTCCAGAAACTGTCTTTGCCGGGGCCGGCAATTTCCGTCAAGCCGGCCATCGCTCTTTGAAATGCATGTGAATGCAAATTACACATGCCCGGCAATAAGTAGTGAACCCGGCTTTGTCCGGCTTGTGGCTGGCTATCAGGCTCGATCTGTATCAAATCACCAGCGGCATTCCAGCTCAGGCTGACATTGTTGGCCCAGCCATTGCCTAGCCAGGCATGGGTTGCGAATAGACTTTGCATACGAATACTTTCTTTCTGAAGTCCGCCAACTGCATAGCAGCTTAACTGGTGGTTGACGAACTGAATAAATACTGACCCAGCTTAAGCCTGCGCCCAAGTCAAACTGGCGGCAATTAATTGCCGCAATAATGGTTGCACCTGTGCCGCTAAGTCCGCACGGTAAGCATACGGTGCGGCCTCGTTCATGTAGATGCGCTGACTCATTTCCAATTGCACTGCATGGATGCCATGCTCAGGCTGACCATAATGGCGCGTGATATGGCCGCCTTTAAAACGGCCATTAAACACGTAGCTGTAGTGCGCTGGCGTGGCGCTTTGCAAACAGGCTTGTAAGGCTTGGCTTAACCCTGCATCGCATGATTTTCCATCTGCCGTACCGAAATTCAAATCAGGCAATTGCCCTTCAAAAAAACGCGGCACTACCGAAGCGATAGAATGCGCATCCCATAACACCACACGACCAAATTTTGCACGTAGGCGCTGTAATTCGGCTTGCAATTGCTGATGATAAGGTTGCCAGTACAAGGCGATACGGCGCGCTGATTCTGCCTGATCGGGTAAATTACCGTCAGGATACAAGGCTTGCTTATCGAAAGTATCGACAGGTAGTAAACCGGTGGTGTCTTGCCCTGGGTATAAATTGGTGTTTTCTGGTGGGCGGTTTAAATCGATCACATAGCGCGAATAAGTGGCACATAGGCGTGATACCCCGAGTTCATCGAGCATGTTATATAACAAGGGCAAATGCCAGTCGGTATCAGCGCGGGTTTGTGCGATCGGACACATTTGCGCTGAAATATCGGCTGGGATTGCGATTCCCACATGCGGCATCGATACCAGCATGGGCAATTCGCCGGCTTTAAATTCAAATGCGTTAATTTCAGACATCGTTCTTTCCCCTAAATTGTTTTGCTAGCAGCGCCGTGTAAGCTATAACTTGCACTGCTGGCGCTGCTATCACTATGATCATGGCCGATTCATCAAGCACGCAAACGCCTTTGCACGCGCTCGACCGCTGCCTGGGTCGCTTTTATCCAATCGGCGGCATGCAAGCTGGCACGCGCACTTGGCGCCATTAAGGATAAGCCACCAAGTAATTGCTGCTGGGGATTCAGGATCGCAACACTCACGCCCCAAACTCCCTGATCGACTTCGTGTTCGCTAATCGCATAGCCTTGTTGGCGTATCAGCGCAAATTCTGCCTGCAATTTGCTTTGGCTCGCTGCGTCATCGAGCAAGGGCCAGAGTTGCTGCAACTCAACCGCAGGCAAATGCGCCAGCAAGCATTTCGCCGAAGCGCCACGCCACAAAGGCGTACCACGGCCTTTGGCAAACGAGCAACGCAAGGCATGCTGACTTTCTTGCATATCCAGACAAATCACTTGCCCTTGCAAATAACACAGCAAACCCGCGCTTTCGCCGGTAATCTGGGTCAGCTTTTCTAACTCTGGTCTGACCGCCTGCAATAACCACGAATGCTGGTCATAGCCCCAGGCCAATTGCAGACACAAAGGACCGGGTTCATATAAGCCGGTTTGCGCATGTTCTTGCACCAAGCCCCATTTTTTTAGCAAGCCTAACTGACGATACAAACTGCTTTGCGGCAAGCCGGTTAAGCGCAATAACTCTTTGACCGTCAAAGCTTGCCCTGCACGCGCCAGCGCCGCCAGCACCACCAGGACTTTTTCATTTTGTGCGTAATCGTTCATACCAGACTCAACCACTCAAATTTAGCTTATGCTAGCACGCCATCTACGCAGGTCAACCATAATTTCTCACACAATGAGAATTGAAAACAAACTATTTTCAAATTTCTAGCTAGATCGTCAAGCTTAACGGCATGCATTATTTGAACAAGTTGCCCGCCTCTTACTTAGTCGATTCGCCACCAGGACCTCGGTGTTTGTTTTTCGTAAAATACATACTCCCCAGTGTATCGTTAAAAAACGTAATGTTGACGGGCGTTTTGCAAGCATTCGTAAGTGATTTTCACTTTACCCAGAAACTTGATTAGCATCGTGCTTAAGCAAATTGCAGTCTGACCTTACTTGAAGTGCCGCGCCCGGCGTTACGCCAGGCCAATACTTATGCCTGGTCATGCCTAATTCCTACTCGTCACACAGGGAGCGATCGTGAAAATTCTTACCGATAACCATAGCAAACGCATCGCTCTGCCTAGCTTTTGCCAGATAGATGCAGCCCGCGCCAGAGCCCTGATTTTTTGCTGCACAGCAAGCTTACAGCTGGGTGCGCTGGCACAAACTCCATCGACTGATAGTGCCAGCGCTGTCGGGCAGAGCCAGGCCTTGCCTGCAGAATTTGCACGTTACCCGGGCGCGGCAAGTTGGTCAGGCAAAAAAGCTGCACCAATTTTAGATACCAAACTAAAACGCCGCTTTCGCACGGTGCTCAGAAACGCCAGTCAGGAAGCGCCGAATTTTAATGGTCACTACCGCCTGGCGCGCTGGGGTTGTGGCATGAATTGCATAGGTTGGGCCATCATCAATCAGCGCAATGGCCAGGTCTGGATGGGTGACTATGGTACAAACTCCTGCTGGGCTTATCAGCGCGATGAAACCTTGAATGAGCAGCGGGTTCCCGACTGGTTTGAATACTCGCTCAACAGCCGCTTGTTGTATTCCTATGTCTGCGATGATGAAAGTGGACGCTATGTCTTTAATAAACGCCGGGCTTATCTTTGGCAAAACGGACAGCCAAAATTACTGCGAACCGATGCGGTTAAATTCTGAAGTGTTGAGCACAGATGCGCGGCAATTTTTTTACTCTCAAGCAAGCTTGCAACGATGCCGCTTGATCTGCGCAAGCTGACACGCTCAGGACTTAGGCATGGGTGCTGACGAGACAGGAAGACTAAGACCGTACTTGTATACGGCAAGGTAAAACAAAGACTTCAGCATCTGTTTTGCCTAAGTTCTATATGTAAAAACCACGTCAACAACATGTAGTCTGGTTTGGCTTACTTTGAGCAAAAGTAAGATTTCTGCGACAGCAAATCCCAGGTTGTTACCGCGAGTGGCAATCAGGCTGAGCGAACTCTGCTGCAACTCGCGGCGAGGAAAGTACGGCCAGCTAAGCTGGCAAGTTAAGCACGCCTTACCCAAACTGAGCGTGAGTACCCCGAGGTTTATTTCGCACTGGCAAATTGCGCAGCAGGCCACGCTGCTGGCATGCGCTTTGCTAATAAGATAAGGCGGAGATGCGAAATTGCTTTACCTTACTCGCCAGTTACCTCATCCGCAATCCTATCCATCACGAATCAGGAGATATCATGAGCACACTCGCTTCAAGCACAGCAAAATTTCAATTAGCCTGGAATGGCAATACGCAATTTGGCGCACAAGCTTCGGCAGCTGGAGTTAATGCTGTCGTGACGTTGCAAAAACTTGGTGTCAACAGTGGTTTATCGACCTGGATACAACCTCAGGCTGGCGGCCCAATTTATCTGGCCAATACTTATAACACAGCTCATCCCTTAGTCCTCGATGTCACCTTGCCAGCGGGTAATGGCAGCAGCCACACCAGTGGCAGCGGTCCGGTTTTATTCTTAAATAATCTGGTGGCAGGTAGCCAGACTCAACAATGGCAAGTGCAGGGTAATTCACCTGTGACGATACGCAACACAGGCTTATCCACTTCCTTAAATCAAAATCTGGTGATCGATAACGCCGGAGGCAATTCACAAGCCTTCAATGCAATCCAGGTCTGGGGCGCGAATGGCAATAATAATCAAAACTGGCTGCAATTAGCTGTGTAATTCGCTGAATCAGGCATAGTGTTCAGTGTCGGGCCAGCAATTTTGCAGCTGGCCCGTTTTTTATGGCAAGGATAGCTGTAACAAATCTAAAATTTGCTATACCCTTAGGCGATAATCCCTGAGTATAAGTCAGGGTTCTTGGTCGATAAGGAGCAATTTTCAGGTATGGAAGCCGCAATGTCTTGGTGGAGCTGGCAGGCAATCTGGCCAGTGATGGGAGCGGGCATCGTATTTTTCAGCGTCCTGTATCTGGGCTTTGCCGTGATTTTTTTGGCCTTGAGTAAGTATCTGCTACCTGCATTAAACCATGGCGGGATACTCGACCCCCGGCCACTTCCAGCCGCACAAATCCAACGCGAACTCGGCTATTCATTGCTGTCGATATTGATCTTTGGCACGGGCATCATGCTGCCCTGGGCCATGCTCAAAGCTGGCTGGGCGCAACTCGCACAGCAGGCCACGTTCTGGCAAATTGGCTTAGAAATCATCGCACTGACACTTTGGAATGAAGTGCATTTTTATCTGAACCACCGGCTCTTACACACCACCTGGTTTAAGCGCTTTCACTTACCGCATCATCGCTCCGTGGTCACTACGCCCTGGTCTACCTATGCGTTTCACCCAGTCGAAGCAATGTTATTGGGTAATGTGATTATCTGGCCGATGTTAGTGCATGATTTTTCACTTATTGCCTTAATCAGCCTGCCAATTATCAGTATTTTATTTAATAGCATAGGTCATTCGAATTACGACTTTTTACCCGATTTCGCCAAAGACCGCTGGTGGCTAAATGGCGCACGCCGTCACCATTTGCATCATGCCTGTTACCATGGCAATTACGGCTTTATGTTTCCTTTTATGGATAGATTATTCGCGACCGAATTGCCTATCCACGCGGCTGATCAGCGCATTCAAGGCGCGCGCAAAAAATTCTGAGGTGCAGGTGTTACGTCATCGTCGCGATTTACAAAGTGTGTTTTATTTGCTGGCGCAACCCGCTTTAGTACTGGCTATGTGGCAGGGCTATGCAGTCATGTCCACCATAGTCTGGGCGTTGGCCTATGGCTTACTGATTTTTCTTTGCATAGCTCTGAGCGCCGTGCATCACAATCATGCGCATTACCGGCTTTGGCAGAATAAATACGCCAACCGGATTTGCGATCACTACATCAGCCTCTTGCAGGGCCACCCGAGCTTTGTGTTTTATGCCTCGCATAATGCGATACATCATCGCTATCATCATGGTCCACAAGACTTAACCCGCACTTATCGCTTTGGCGCAGACAGCAATCATTTACCGGGATTTTTAATTCATCCCTTGCAAGCGACCTGGGTGCTCTACCCGGTCTTTATTCGCTGGATACGACGCTTATGGCGGCGGCAACCTAAAGTTTGCCTGTATTACTTAAGCCAATATCTGTGGCTGCTTCTGCTATGGGCTGGTGCTGTCTGGCTGCAGCCGCAGAAAGCACTCTGGCTGATCATCGTGCCGCAACTCATCGGTTTGCATTGGTTATTGGCGACCAATTACCTGCAACATGCTCATGCTGATGGTTATTCCAGTTTGAATTTTTCGCGCAATTTTACCGGGCTGGTAAATCTGCTGTGTTTTAATATCGGCCTGCATACCGCCCACCATTTGCATCCGCGTCGTCATTGGACAGAATTACCGCGGCTGCATCAAGAATTAGTAGCCCAGCTCAGACCCGAGTTACAAGAGCATGGTTTAGCACAATACCTCTGGCGCCGCTTGCTGCTGGGAAGCCTGTTTCCCGCCTGGCGTAGTCAGAGTTTATTGGGGCGTAGCGAAGTGAACACGCCCCTACCTCCACCAAACAATCCGACCTCTGAAAGAGACTCGCATGCCCAGCGTATTTGACAACGTCTATTTGCATAGCAGTGCCATGTTTTTGCCTGGTGAGGCTATCGATAATCAAGCCATGGATAGCTATATCGCGCCCTTAAATCGCTTATCTGGCCGTATCAAGGCGCGTATCTTAAATGAAAATGGCATACAGTCGCGTCATTACGCCATCAATACTGAGGGCCAGACCACGATCTCGCACGCGCAGATGGCGGCGCAAGCTATCCGTGCTTGCATGCAGCAAGCGCAACTCGACTTAAACGAGCTTGGTTTGCTGAGCGTTGGTTCCTCGGGTGGCGACGCCCTTATGCCGGGCTTCGCCAATATGATACAAGGTGAACTCGCAGCACCGGCGATGCAAACCGCGTCCTTACAAGGTGTTTGTGCCGCTGGGGTGGCAGCGCTTGATTATGCTGCCCATGCCGTACAAAACGGCAATCACCGCCATGCCCTGGCAGTGACTGCAGAAATGCCTTCGCGCATGTTTAAGCGTTCGCGTTTCGCACCGCGCGATTATGAAAGTGATTTCGATGCCCATTTCTTGCGCTGGATGTTGTCCGATGGTGCTGGTGCACTCTTACTTGGCCAACATGCACGCGCCTTGCAGCCGGGTTTAGGCTTGCAACTTAAATGGATACACCAGCAAAGTTTTTCCGGTGATTATCCAGTTTGCATGCAACTCGGTTTAAGTGCCGACCGTCAACGATCCTTCCTCGATTACGATAGTGCCAGCGCGGCCGAAGCCGATGGCGCTTTATCTTTGCGGCAGGATATACGCTTATTGCCGCACTTATTCGATGTCTGCATCCATGAGTACGTCAAACTGGTGCAAGATGGCTGGATTAACTCCGATCAAATCGATCATTTCCTGTGCCATTATTCCTCCGCCAAATTCGCCCCGGTAGTCAAAGACTTACTCGACAAGGCGGGCATGAGTATTCCTGATCACAAGTGGTATAGCAATTTACAGCATCGTGGCAATACCGGTGCAGCATCGATCTACATCATGCTGCATGAATTCTTACAAACGCATACGCTGCAAGCCGGGCAAAAGATTTTTTGTTTTGTACCTGAATCCGGGCGCATGACGGCGGCCTATATTTTGTTGGAAGTGGTGCGGGTTAGCGCCACCAGCACCAAGCAGCCGCTTGCAACGCAAGGCCTCAGTGCTATCCATCGCCGTCAAAGCGTGGCGCAAACCAGTGCACGAACCGACAGCCTGGCTAACGCAATCGCCGCACCGCATGATCCAGCCAGTGCCAAAGCCGTGTTGCGGCCCTTACTGACTGAGCTTGCCAGCCTCTGGCAAGATTATCGCTCGGCAGTCTGGCGCAGTCCGTTATTGCAAAAAATCACGCGCCAGCAATTTACGCAAGATGATTACCGCAACTGGACTGCGCAATGGGTGCCACAAGTGCGCGAAGGCAGTTTATGGATGCGCCAGGCGGTGGCCTCGCTGACGACTGACTACGCGGCGCTGGCAACCTTAATCAGCCAGCATGCGGGCGACGAACAAAATGATTTTCAAATCCTTTACCAAAACTACCAGGCTGCGGGCGGTGAATTGGCACTCGATGACTTACGCCGCAATCCCGGGGGTGAAGCCTTGAATGCTTACTTACACCGCCTGGCCAAGCAAACTAATCCAGTCGGCTTACTCGGTGCGATTTACATCATAGAAGGCACAGGTCAGCGCATCGTTCCGGCACTGCTCCCCCTGTTACGTCAGCAAGTGGATTTACCCGCGAGTGCCTTTGCCTTTTTAAGCTACCACGGTGAAAATGATCAGCATCACTTAGAGCGTTGGTTACAAGCGGTGGAAATCGTTTTAAACTTAGCACCCGAGGCGGCAAGTGCGATCATGCAAACCGCAAAACGTACTGCGCAACTGTATTTGATGCAATTTGAAGATATTCTGTAACTCATTTTAAGCCCAAGCTGAAAGCGACCATGAAAGATTACGAACAAGCCTGGCATAGCCACAATCCACGCGACCCTGATCCCTGGTTAGCCTTGTATCTGGACGCCAGTACACCCTTGCCTGACCACGTCAAGCAAGCCTGGCTACATGATTCTGAACGCGGTTCGCGGCAATTTTTATTGCCCATAGTTCGGCCATTGGCACGCACCTTTATCGTCTTAATTCAGTTGGTCAAAATCCTGGTGCCACGCAATTGGGCGGCTTCGAAATTACTGCACCGCTTTTTAGTCTGGGGTTTGAATTTATTTGTCTCGAAAGAAGCCAACTGGCTGATCTTGCGGCATTTTCATATGGGTTCGCAAGTGCTGGAATTCATTGCCAAAAACAGTCAGGCTGGGATCGATTTAAATCCTTTGACGCCACATAAGGTGGATGACTTAGTTGATGAACTGTTTTTAAAGCACGATTTAAATTTATTTAATTTCGTGATTAAGTTAAATCATGCCTTGCGCGAACAGGGACGTAAGATTACCGCGGTAGAAGCAGCGCAGTTAGACTTCAGCATGATTAAAGAGCCTGAGGTGGTACTCGAAGACATGCCTAAATCGCGATTGAATTTCCTTGACTTGCAAACTTCGATAGAAATTTTCACGCCAGTCTATCAATTGTTTTTGACCGACAATGATTTCTGGCGCGCCTCAAATTCTTTGCAACTCGATGAAACCATAGGCGTGTACGTCGCCACGATTTTGAACATGCCGCAGCATTTAATCTTACTCAATAACAAGCACCCCTTAGTGCCCATGAGTACCTTGCGTGCTGGCCATCGCCTGGTGTTACATGGCTTATCGACAGAAATGCTGCATTGTTTGTTGATGCAATTAAAAGCCACGCATAGCCAGGCCTGAATCTCAGATCACGAGGTAACGCACCAGCGCAAAACCAAAAGCAAACAAAAAGCCCTGCAAAAACCGGGCTTTTTGTAACCAATCCTGTTCATCGTGTTTGGCTTTACTCAAGACCACAAACACTACCCCCATGAGTAGGGGTGTAAAGATCAGATTTGCCAGCGCATACGCGGGTTGCATCAAGAGTGTAGGGATGAGATACAAGCTCAGTATCCCCAAGAGCACGCCCCAAAAAGCATGAGATAGCGCTTTGAGCCAGACTGGCGCCGCTTGCTTACGCCAGGAAACAACTAACTCTGGCAAAAATATCGCCACGAACTCTAGCAGAAATTGCAAGAGCAGCTCGCCCACAAATCCTAAAATCAGGTTCAACATTCGTGCCAATCAGGATTAAGTTGGGATAGTCGGCTCGACCAATTGCGCCAACTGCACTAATGATTCTTGCCAACCCAAATAGCACATTTCTACGGGAATCACTGCTGGGATATTTTCCTGAGTAACTTGCAACTCCGTGCCGCACAGGACAGGACGCAGACGCACCGTGACTGTCAGGATGCCGGGTAAGTTGGGGTCATCAAACTGATCGGTATAGCGTATCAGTTCATGCGGCACTAATTCCAGATACTCGCCACTAAAACTATGTCGTTGCTGATTGCTGAAGTTCTCGAACGCGATGCGAAAGCGGCCACCGACTTCGGCTTGCAGAGCATCTATCGTGGCAGTAAACCCATAAGGTGGCAACCATTTTGCCAAGGCCAGCGGATCGAGAAAGGCGCGATAAATCCGTTCTGCTGGCGCACGTATAACACGGTGTAATTGCACGGTATTGCCTGACATAGTCGCTCCTTTTACAAAGTGAAATTCAGCGCGCCGGGATAGCCGCGATTAATTCTGACTTAAGACATAATGGTGCTTGCTATAGCTATCGCGTTCAATTTCCTGAACCTCGACACAAATCTGCGTGTCCAAAGCCGCATCGGGTCTCAGGTTTTGCTTGAGTACCTCAAGTAAGCCTGCCGAAAGTGCTTGTCTGGTAGACAGACTACGCCCTTGTAAGATCGCCAGTTTGACATCTACAAAACCACGCTGCGCTGGCGTCGTTCCTACACAAACCTGATCAAAGCGCAGCGCCCGGCTTTTAATATCGATTTCATTAAATTCACCGCTCAACATCAAGCTTTGGTTGAGCTTGAGTAATAAATCGCTGGCATGCACTTCGCCAAGATTGGCGGAATATTCTAAGGTCAGATGCGGCATCTTGCTGTTACTGGTTAGGTTGTAAAAGGTGGCGGGTTAGCAAGTCTACGCTTACTGTGCGAATTCAATTTCGACGCTTGGAATCGCCTGGATTTTCACGCCAAAACTGCGTATTGCAGATAAACTGGCATTTTCATGCTGACGAATAGCTGCACCGGTCGCATGTGCTTTATCGACTGTGGTGTGGGCGTCGGCCACCAGTGTCACCGGATAACCAAAACCAGCAGCACGGCGGGTCGTGGTATCAACACAAAATTCACTGGCATAACCACAGATGACTAATTCGCTAATGCCGAGTTGTTCTAACTGTTGTTGCAGATCGGTACGTAAAAAAGAATCTGGCGTGGTTTTGCGCACCCGTATATCACTGTCAGCGGCGACTAAGTCACTGTGTAATTGCCAGCCAGCGCTTTGGTAACTCATCGCACTGTCAGGCACTTCATGATGGACCCAGATCACAGGCACATTTTGTGCGCGGGCTTTAGCGCTTAATTGATTGATACGGGCAATCACTAATTCAGCTTCAAAAGGCGCCGGTTGAGCATCGAACAAAGCTTGTTGTACATCGATAATGAGCAAGGCTGGCTTCATAAATTTTCACAAAAATTAAGGGCAACTTGATTCTACCCGATTCTTGCTGCCACGCATGAGTTTTCCCTTCACCCTAGACTAGAGTATTGCGACTTGTGATTGCGGTGCTTAGATTTACGCGCGCAACTTTAATTCGTTTGCCAGTTGCTTAAGCTCCAGCAAGCACGCTGCCAGGCTTGCCGGGTAGTACGCTTGCCATAGTTGCGCTGCTGGCGCATAGCGTTGTTGCTGACACAATTTGCCCAATTCAACTTGTATATCGCCAGGGAGTTGTTGCCAGCGACGCCAAATTAAACTGCGGCTTTCACCATAGCGCTGACCAGGGTCAGCCCGCATCAGTGCCGCATACACTCCAGCGACTGGCCACCTGCTTTGTTGAGCGCCGTGCAGTACGAATTCAAACTCGGCGTCACAGTCAGAGCTTAAGGATTGCAATTGCTGAGGATAGTCAAGAAACTGCGCAAAGTTCGCAATCATTTGTACCTGCATTTCGCGCAACAAATCGGTCAAATCGTGCTTATCCACGCCACTCGCTACTACTCGCTGCAAGGCCTCGCTTTGCCAGGCCGGATCTGTTAACCAGTCAGGCTCTGGCTGATTTTCATCGATCACCATTTGCCATAAATAGGCGCTCGCTAATTCGGTAAATTGTTGCGCCAGTTGTTCAGAATTGCGCTTAGTTTCATGCTTCATGACTTGATGGTTTACTTGATTAGGTTTATCAGGATTTTCAACACATCGTAGTGCGCTCTGCTGTGATCGGCAACTGTGTTTAAATTTACTTACAGCAAAAAAAATGCCGCTAACAGTTAGCGGCATTTTTTGGAGCTATGACTAATCAGGCGACTTCAGCGATAAAGTCAGCAGGGTCGCGGCGAACTTTTTTCAAGTTCACTAACCAGTCACCTTCAGCCTGGCGATAACCCAGCGGCAAAATTAAAACACTGCGCAAGCCTTGTGCGCGCAAATCCAGAATCTGATCCAGCGCATCGGGATCAAAACCTTCCATAGGTGTGGCATCAACCTGCTCTTCAGCGGCAGCAATCAAAGCCGTACCCAAACCGATATAGGCTTGACGTGCGGCATGCTGGAAATTCACTTCAGCGGAACGTGTTGGGTAAGTTGCCAATAATTGTTGGCGATAGTTTTCCCAGCCTTCGTTTTTGAAGCCACGTTGCTGATTCACCAGATCAAACATCATATTGATGCGTTCTGCAGTGTAATTATCCCAGGCGGCAAACACCAGCAAATGCGAAGCTTCGGTCACTTGCGCTTGATTCCAGGCGATTTCCTGGATTTTTTTCCGGGTTGCCGGATTCTTCACCACCAGCACTTGATACGGTTGCAAGCCACTCGAACTCGCGGTTAAACGCACCGCTTCCAAAATGCGCTCGACTTTGTCTTCCGCCACAACTTTGCTGGCATCCATTTTTTTGGTGGCATAACGCCATTTCAATTTCTCTAATACGCTGCTCATTTTTCTTCCTTTAAATACATGACGGGCTCCACCTTATGGCTGGCGCGCTGCACAGGATACAGCCCGGCTAGACTAAGTTCCTTAATCAGGCCACAAACTGACTGCACACCAGTTTTGAAATGCACCCTTACTAAACAAAGCGGTAGTTGATACGGATAGGCTGAATGCACAAAAACTTTGCATTCAATCAAATCCTTCTAACACGTACTACCTTACCAGAATTCCGAAATTCTTGCAGCGCAGCATAAATAAATGATGTGATTATCAACATGGCATAGTCTGGTTCGACATAACAAAACATCGCCAACGCCACCTACGATGTTTCAGACAGGCAAGTGGCATAAGTTGTTTTTTCGATTAGCCAGGTAAATAGCTTGACAAATTAACGCGCAGATATACAATCGCATTCAAATGAATTCAATTGAATTAATTCATCAAAAGGGAGTCAATATGGCACAGCTTTTATCAGGCGCAATGGTGCCGCTATCCGGGCGCATAGAAGATGATTTGTACCAATGGTTTATTTCACTCGATTACCCGGGCGCAAAAAGCAATAGCGATAAATTACGCGAAGCTTTAAAAGAATTGCGCTTGCAACATGAGGCCAGCGCGGATGCGGTCAAAGCGCAAGTCTGGTTACTTGGTAAATTAGACCGTCTGCGCAATTTCTTGCTAACGCTAGACCGTGACCAGGCCGCCCATTCCGAAGTGTTTGCCAGCTTGATTGATCATGTCATCAATATGTCAGCCACCTTAATCGCTTCCAAGCCAACATCGCTCAGCGAAGTCAAGCAAATCGAAGAGCAATTGGTACGTCGCTCGCTGGCCTTGCATGAAGCTTTATTACGCCAAGCCTTAACCCCCGCTGCAGCAGCCTTTGATCCTGACGTGATAGGCCGTCATGTCAAGCGCAGCATAGAGTTGGCCAATTTAATCAGTTCGACCCAACCAGGAGATAGCCATGAATGAGACCTTACGTAGTCGCGTATCGCACGTTGTGATCGGTGGCGCCCACGCCCTGATCGACAAAATAGAAAATCAATTGCCCGAAGCGATGATGGAGCAAGCCTTGCGTAAAGTTGACTCAGTGATCGATGAGGTGCGCGTCGAACTGGGTAAAGCCGCCGCGAATCGTCATCTGGCGCAAAGGCAGCACGCAGATTTAAACCAACGCCATCTCGAACTCACCACGCAAGCTGAAGAAGCGATAGGCCTGGGGCGCGATGATCTGGCTCGCGCTGCAGTGACCCGGCAATTAGATATCGAAGCGCAAATTCCGCTGGTCGAAGCCTCGCTGACAGAACTGGTGGCGCAGGAAAAAGAACTGTCCGGGTTTATTGAAGCCTTGCTAGGCAAGCGCCGCGACATGCAAAGCGCGCTTGAGCAATTTTTAGCCAGCCGCGCAGGTTTGAATTCGGACGCTGGCATGAGTTTGAATAATCCCGCGAATAATGCTCAGTTAAAAGTTGACAAGGCCAGCGCTGCATTCAACCGGATATTCCAACGGCAGACTGGTTTAAGCACACTGGAACACAATCTTTCAGCAACCCAAGAAGCGCAATTAAAAGAATTGGATGGTTTATTGCAAAACCAAAAAATCGAAGCGCGTTTAGCGCAGTTAAAAGTGAGTAAATCATGAATTTGTTTACGACACCCGAGACCTTGCCATTTGCGGTCGCATTACTGATTATGCTGGGTCTGGGTGTGATCGAAGGCGTCGGGGCATTTCTGGCGATGAGCCCCTCTGAGTTTTTTGATCATCACTTTGATCTGGACCATCCCGATTTAAGTGGCCCGCTCGCCTGGCTGCATCTGGGCCAAGTGCCATTACTGGTCTTGCTGATCTTGTTTTTGTTAGGCTTTGCGATCAGTGGCTATGCCCTGCAAATGCTTTGCCACAGCGTGTTTGGCGGTTATTTACCGGCGCTGGTCGCGGTACTGCCAACCAGCTTGATCGGCTTATCCACGGTTCGCGGGCTGGGTGGTTTGCTGGCGCGGATTATCCCTAAAGACGAATCCAGCGCGGTCAGTGAACTGAGCTTAATTGGCAGGGCTGGCATCGTCGTCACCGGTACGGCCAGACGCGGCATGGCAGCGCAGGTTAAAGTCAAAGATCAGCATGGTTATTACCACTATCTGATGGTAGAGCCCGATGGTGAAGATGAATTTGCAGAAGGCTCGGAAGTATTAATCGTCAAAAAACTGGGCGCGGTGTATCTGGGTATACGCAATCCGCACCCAGGACTCATTTAATAAAACAACCAGGAGGAAGCAGGCATGAATTTATTAGTCGAAATTGGCGTACTGAGTGGCGCAAGCTTACTCGGCATCATTATCATAGGTTTGGTTTTTGCGCGCTTGTATAAACGCGCGTCAAAAGAAGTCGCCTTTGTCCGCACTGGCCTGGGTGGACAAAAAGTGATACTGGATGGCGGCGCAATTGTATTACCGGTGTTTCACGAAGTGATACTGGTCAACATGAATACCTTAAAACTCGAAGTCTCGAAACGCGATAATGAAAGCCTGACCACGCGTGACCGTATGCGCGTCAACGTGGTGGCTGGTTTTTTTGTGCGCGTAAAACAATCTGCTGAAGCCATCAGCACCGCTGCTCAGACTTTGGGTCAACGCACTTTGAATCCCGAAGCCTTAAAAGAATTGGTCGAAGATAAGTTTGTCGATGCACTGCGTGCGACTGCGGTTTCTATGACTATGCAAGGTTTGCAAGACCAGCGCCGCGATTTTGTGCAAGCGGTACAAAATGCGGTCGCCGAAGATCTGGAAAAAAATGGTTTGGAACTCGAATCGGTTTCGCTGACTTCCTTAGATCAGACCGATAAAAAATTCTTTAATCCCGACAACGCATTTGATGCCGAAGGTTTAACCCGCTTAACCGAAGAAACCCAGGCACGTCGCAAACAACGAAACGATATAGAACAAGCCACCGAAGTTCAGGTTAAAACCAAGAACCTGGAAGCCAAGCGCATGATTTTGGATATCGCGCGCGATGAAGAATTTGCTTCACAAGAACAGCAACGTGCGATCGCCAATAGCAAAGCTGAACAAGCAGCCTTGATCGCACAAACCGAAGCCCAGCGTACGCGTGAAGGTCAGGAAGCCTTTATCGCTTCTGAGCAAGCCGTGAAAGAAAAAAGCATTGCGGCGGAACGTGCTGTGCGTGAAGCTGAAATCGAGAAAAACTTAGCGATCAATATTCGCGAAATCGAAGCCAAGCGAAAAACTGAAGTGCAAAGTGCAGAACAACGCAAGCAAGTCGAAATCGCTAAACAAGACACGCAGATTGCGATTGCAAATAAATCGCGCGAACAATCCGAAGCCGATGCTACCGCTAACCTGGCATTATCTGAAGCAGTAAAATCGGAAGAATTGGTAAAAACCTCGCGCGAACTGGCGGCAGCAGAACGTGAGAAATCGATACAATTAATCGACGCCGCAAAAATAGCCGAACGTGAGGCGATAGGTATCACCATCGCTGCGGCTGCAGAAAAAGATGCAGCAGTTAATCGCGCTGAAGCGATACGCGTTGAAGCCGATGCGAAAAAAGATGCGGCACTGGCAGAAGCCGATGGTAAATCGGCCTTGAATGAAGCCATGAACCGTTTGTCGGCGGAACAAATTGGCTTGACGATACGGATGGAAATGCTGCGTATGTTGCCAGCGATCTTAGAAAAAGCCACCAAGCCTATGGAAAAAATTGATTCGATCAAATTATTCCAGGTCAATGGCATGCCTGGCCAGGCCTTGAATCCGGAACAGAACCCGGCATCCGCAGGTTCAGCCACAGGCTCGGCATCCTTGCCCGATCAGGTGGTCAATGCCGCACTGAATTACCAAATTGCTCAGCCTTTAGTAAATGCCATCATGTCAGATGCAGGTTTAGGCCAGGGCTCATTGACAGGCATCGTGCAAAAATTAGCCGACATGGGCTCAGTTGCCGCCAATACCGAAACCAGCGCAGTGAACACCCCAGCAAGTAGCCAGAAGACCAGCTACGCGCCACATTCTGCTTAAGCCCCATCAGCCCGGCGTGCCATCACCACATGGCGCGCCGTCCAGCGATTCCCCCCTGCATCAAGCCAATTCAAGCCAGCTCCAGCCAGTTCAAGCCAGCTTTAGCTCCAATATTATTGCTCGATTAGCCGCTGCAGCGCCCTGGCGTGCAAACAAACTCGCAATAAGCTAGGCGCAACCCACAAAAGCACGGATAATAGCGCCCAAGTAAAAATTATCCAGTCAGGCAACTGGCCTGACTGCAACCAGCCTGTTGTTGGCAACGGCATTCAACTTCGCGCAAAGTTTCAGATACTTTCTGTTTCTGCGCCCATATTGCGCACACTGCGCCAGCCTTGCCGATCGCCTCAACCCGCATTTGGATACCATTATGGAAATCAAAGTCAATTTTCTCGATAAACTCCGGCTAGAAGCCAAATTTGATGACTTCACCGTTATCGCCGATCAGCCTATCCGCTATAAAGGCGATGGCTCAGCACCGGGGCCGTTTGATTACTTTTTAGCCTCTTCCGCCTTGTGCGCGGCATATTTCGTTAAGGTCTATTGCAATAGCCGCAATATTCCAACTGAGAATATCCGCCTCTCGCAAAACAATATCGTTGACCCGAATAACCGTTACCAACAAATCTTTAAAATTCAGGTTGAGTTACCCGCCGATATTTCAGAAAAAGATCGCGAAGGCATCTTGCGCTCAATAGACCGCTGCACTGTCAAAAAAGTGGTGCAAACCGGGCCAGAATTCATCATCGAAGAAGTTGAAAATCTCGACGCCGATGCGCAAGCGTTGCTGACTATGAATGGCGATAATCAAGCCCTGACCTATATACCCGGCAAAGATTTGCCGCTGGAACAAACCATTGCGAATATGTCGGCCTTGCTGGCTGAGATAGGCATCAAAATTGAGATTGCTTCCTGGCGCAATATCGTACCGAATGTCTGGTCTTTGCATATACGCGATGCCCACTCACCGATGTGCTTTACCAATGGTAAAGGCGCGACCAAAGAAAGCGCGCTGGCCTCGGCGCTGGGCGAGTACATAGAGCGTATTAATTGCAATCACTTTTATGCGGGCGCGTACTGGGGTGAAGAATTTGCGAATGCCGAATTTGTGCATTACCCCAACGAGCGCTGGTTTAAGCCCGGTAAAAAAGATGCCTTGCCTAAAGAAATCCTCGATGAACATAGTCTGACGATTTATAACGCCGATGGCGAATTGCGCAGCTCGCACTTAATCGATACCAATTCCGGCAATAAACAACGCGGCATCGTTTGCCTGCCATTTGTGCGTCAAAGCGATGGTGAAACCGTCTATTTCCCGTCGAATCTGGTAGAAAACCTGTTTGCCAGCAATGGCATGAGCGCGGGCAATACCCTGGCTGAAGCACAAGTGCAATGTTTATCCGAAATTTTTGAACGTGCGGTGAAACGCGAAATCATAGAAAGTGAAATCGCCCTGCCCGACGTGCCCGCCGAGGTGTTGGCGAAATACCCGCGCATACTCGCTGGCATACAAGGTTTGGAAGAACAAGGCTTTCCAGTCTTAGTTAAAGATGCTTCGCTGGGTGGTCAATATCCGGTGATGTGCGTGACCTTGATGAACCCACGCACTGGCGGCGTGTTCGCTTCGTTTGGTGCTCATCCTAATTTTGAAGTGGCACTCGAACGCAGTCTGACTGAATTGATGCAAGGCCGCAGCTTTGAAGGTTTGAACGATTTACCGCCACCGACCTTTGTCAGTGAAGCGGTGACCGAACCGAATAATTTTGTCGAACACTTTATCGATTCCAGCGGTGTGGTGTCGTGGCGCTTCTTCAGCGCTAAAGCTGATTACGAATTCGTAGAGTGGGATTTCACCAGCAGCGGCGACAATGCCAATGCCGAAGAAGCTGCGAATTTAATCGGCTTGCTGACTGAAATGGGTAAGCAAGTATATGTCGCCGAATACCAGCAGCTTGGCGCCACTGCCTGCCGCATTTTGGTGCCCGGCTATTCCGAGGTTTATCCGGTCGAAGATTTGATTTGGGATAACACCAATAAAGCGCTCTTGTTCCGCGACGACATCCTCAACTTGCATCAACTCGATGAAGATCAGTTGGAAGACTTGTTAGACCGTTTAGAAAATAATGAGCTCGATGAATACGGCGATATCGCCACCTTAATCGGCATAGAATTTGATGAAAACACGGTCTGGGGCCAACTCACCGTACTCGAATTAAAACTCTTGATACAACTGGCTTTGCAAAATTACGATGAAGCCCAGGAACTCGCGCAAGCCTTCTTGCAATACAACGACAACAGCGTAGAACGCGGCTTATTTTACCAAGCCTTAAACGCAGTCCTGGAAATCACCCTCGATGATGACTTAGACCTGGCCGACTACGAACACAATCTGCGCCGCATGTTCGGCGATGCACGGATGGACGCGGTAATTGGCTCCGTCAATGGCAGCGTACGCTTTTACGGCCTAAGCCCAACCAGCATCAAACTCGAAGGCTTAGAGCGCCACCAACGCTTACTCGATAGCTACCGCAAACTGCATGCAGCGCGGGCGAAGTGGGCGAAGGTGCAAGCCTAAAATCAGATTTGCCGCATGGGGCGTGGCTGGGCCTTGCTCCATGAGGTCAATAAAGTCGGACTATACGATGATGACGAGCACAGACATCCATGGCCACGAGCACGTGGTGAAAATTTTAGGCTATTGGCCTTCATTTCATGATGCCGAGGTTTTGCGCTTGTGCCTGGTTCGTGGTGCACACGCTGACGAGCGTAAAGCCGAAGTTGAACTCGACCTACAAGTGCGTGAGTATGAAATACAAAATGCTGGCACACCTGATTATCAACTCGCATTGAGTAAGAATATCATCATCCAGTTTGTTTTCACTGACATCGCTGCGCTGAAGCTTGATGATTTCAACTTTCAAAACGTAATTAATGGGCTGCATCTGCGCCGAACCTCGGACCTGCCTGATTCTGAATTTCAAGTGCAAGTGGAATCGATCTTCGGTTTAGAAGCCAGCTGGACTTGCAAAACCGCGAGTGTGCAAAACTTGATGCTTGTTGAGCGCGAAACGACCAAAGTGATAGAAACATGACTATTGAGCAATTTTGAAGATAGAATAGTGACTAGGACTATACATTTAACCGAAATCCCGCAAATGCGTGCTAGCCTACGAGCGAATCGAACTGCATTAAACCCGTCTTAGTATTTTCTCGCTAATCGGGTCGCGCCAAACCGCTGTCGTTATCAATTATTTACAACAAATTCTTAACTCTGAATAACAATGGATGATCAAGCTATAGTCAATTTTGTCAATGCATATGAACATTCGGTAGCTGCTGGTGTCGCCATTGCATTACAAAAACCGCAATTGATCAATGCCCGCACTTCACTCGACGAAACCGCCTTACATTTATTAGTGCTTGGCAAATCCATTACCGCGATACGTTCTATCCTAGCGCTAGGGGCAGATCTGAATGTTGTCTGCATCGGCGGTGATACGCCTTTGACATACGCTGCCTCGCAGGGTGATGCGGAAATTGTGCAATGTTTGTTAGCAGCTGGTGCAGCTATATCGGTACAAGGTCAACGTGAGCCTTGTCTGTATAAAGCTGCTTATAGCGGGAATGTCGAAGTTGTTCGTTTATTTCTTGACGTTGGCGCAAATATTAATGAACAGGCTGAATTTTATGAAACCCCTCTACATATTGCGGCAGAACAAGGGCATGCAACTATAGTTAAATTACTGTTAGAACGCGGGGCAGACCCACTACTTAAGTCAGACCTTGGAGGTACTGCGCTGGAAATAGCGCAAGCTGGAGGACACGAGCAATGTATCGCACTACTGAGCCCTAAACACTAAATTTCAAATAAAAGCACTAGAAGCTGACGACTTCAGCTTTCCAAACTAGTTGATGCTAGCCATGACCTACCTGACCACCCCAGAACAACTGCAGGCCCTGTTTGAAACACCAGGCGAAGCGGCCTTGCTGAAGCAAGCGACCCGGCTTGAACCCATCTATCAAGACTGGATAGCGCATTCGCCATTTGCGGTGTTGGCAACGCTGGGGCCGGATGGGCTGGATACGTCGCCGCGGGGTGATCCGGCGCCGCTGGTGGCGATGCCCGATCCACATACCCTTTTACTGCCAGAACGGCGCGGTAATAATCGCATTGATAGCTTGAAAAATATTCTGCACGACGACAGAGTGGCACTGATTTTTTTTATTCCCGGGGTGCGCGAAACCATCAGGGTGACGGGTCGTGCAAAAATTTGTGTGGCAGCAGAAATGCTGGCGCGGTTTACCATGCAAGGGCAAGTACCCAAGTGCGTGATTGAGGTGAAGGTGGAAAAAGTCTTGTTCCAATGCGCGCGGGCTATGCTGCGTTCTGACTTTTGGCATGCCGGACAACTCGCGGCGAAACCCGAGGTGCCCAGCGCAGGTCAGATTTTATCGGCGATGACGCAAAACCGGTTTGATGGTGTCAGCTATGACGCCGAGCTACCAGCACGGCAAGCGCGGACTTTGTATTGATTAAGAAGCACTCGGCTCAATCGCAGCTGCGTGGAATGCCCGCCTGCTGCGCGCAGCTGCTTGTACGTGCTGGTCTGCCACCCCGCTCTAAGCGCTTACCGCCGCGTGCTTGAGTCGGGCGGCAAGTCTCTAGCAGCGGGCTTGGTGCGGCATTTACGCGGCTAGCGGCAAATTTATGCGCCGACCACCAGACGCAGTAATTGCCCGGCGATCCAGCCGCCGTAAGTCCCTAAGGCATAGCCAAACACCGCGAGTAACACCCCGACTGGCGCCAAAGCGGGATGGAAGGCGCTGGCGACGATGGGCGCGCTGGCAGCACCACCGATATTGGCCTGACTACCAACGGCCATATAAAACACCGGTGCTTTAATCAACCACGCTACCAACAACATTAAACCGCCGTGGAAGCTAATCCAGATTAAGCCCAGCACGAATAATTCCGGGTCAGAAAAAATCGCTTTGAGGTTCATTTGCATACCTATGGTTGCGACCAGCACATACACAGCAACCGAACCAATTTTAGAAGCCCCTGCACCTTCGAGTTTTTTGGCGCGGGTAAACGACAAGAGCAAACCAAAGGTGGTGGCTAACACCGTCACCCAAAAGAAATTGGCAGTTAAGCTAAACCGCTCTAACTCCGGCGCATGGGTTTTGATGAAGGGCACGATGTAACTGGTCAGCCAATGGGCTAATCCGGTCGCGCCGAAACCCAGCGCCAGAATTTGGATATAGTCATCGGTTTTGGCGACGCGCGTGGTTTCCAAGCTGACTTGTTCGACCTTATGACGCAATTCTTCGAGTGCACGTGTGTCAGCACCGCGCATGGCGTCGAGTTTGACACTGCGCGCAGCCAAAAACAAAATAAACGCCATCCAGATATTACTGACGATCACATCCACCGCGACAAACTTGCCAAATACATCGGCCCCGACGGCATACACTTCTTTCATCGCCGCCTGATTCGCGCCGCCACCTATCCAACTGCCAGCGGTGGTGGTCATGCCGCGCCAGATCGCATTTTCACCCACGGGATTCAATAGCGCGGGGTCGAATATTCCCATAATCATTAAAGCCAGCGGCGCACCTAATACCACACCGATGGTGCCCGTGAAAAATAATATCAAGGCTTTGGGGCCCAGTTTGAGTACCGCTTTCAAATCGCAGGCCAGACACAGTACCACCAACGCCAGGGGCAATAAGTAGTCGCGTGCCATAGGATAAAGCTTAGATGCGCCGCCATTGATAACACCCAGGGTATTCAATACGCCGGGTATGAAATAACAGAGTAATAAGGAAGGAACAATGGTATAGAATTTTTTCCAAAATCCATGCCGGGACTTTTCTGTGGCAAAAACCAATCCCAGGATCACCATTAATAGTCCAAAAACCACGGGGTCTGCCGTGATCATTGCGGTATTCACTACCTCTGCATTCGCTGCACTTGCCATGCCTCATCCTCGTCGTGTGATTCCACTCACCGAGTTAAGCAAGTGGATTACTGTCGTTAAAACTGCGCGCTCAACTCCGGCGCGATTCTACCTCAGTCCACGTCAGCGTCCACCAGCTTGCAAGGATTCCGTGCGAAATGCAGGCGGTGCGTAACCAAAACGTAAAGCAAACGAGGGTTTAACTTATCAATGAAGAGGCAGGCAGGATGCGCCCTGGCAAGCAAAAATGCTCGCTAAGGCGCATAGATATTGCGTTTTTTGAATTTAAATTTTGCTTGAAGGCGAGACTGCCTGCTTGCGCAGGCTAATGACCCGTCAACTTAAGTTAATGCAAATTATTGCAGGCTTGCTAAAGCGGCCTCTAATACAGTGTCACGCCCCTGCCTGAAATCGCTGAGCCTAGGCTTAACACTTTGCTGGGGTTGCACGCCAACGCCGACAAAGGCTTTACCGTCTGGGTAACTGTCTTTTTTGGTGCAAACCCGCGCCGCACCGCCACCGGGCAAACTAAATAGTAATGGCTGACCAGTGCTGCCGCCACTCGCTTGCCCTATCAACTGACCGCGTTTCATATTATCAAAGGCCACCGCGAAGTCTTCGGCGGCCGAATAAGTCGCTGCAGAAATCAACACCGCGACTTTGCCTTTAAATTGAAATTGAGCGTCAGGCGGAAAAGTCCAGGGCTCGAACTGATAATTCTCATCGTTACGGCCCCAGGCGCGGTAAGTCGGTTTGTAATCGCGGGTTTCGGAACGGCTGACCGCCAGTTGCTGATCGCTTAGGGTTGCCAGCACTTTATAACCCACTGTGCTGGAGCCGCCACCATTTTCGCGGACATCAAAAATGACCGCTTTCGCCTTACTGATTTCCGGGAAATTTTTCAAATATTCCCTGGCCGCAGTGTCATCAGCAAAGGAGTTTAGCGCCACATAGGCCACGTCTCCCTTAAGCATTTTCCACGAAAATGCCGGCTTGGCAGGCAAAGCCGCATTGCGCTGTTGCCAGGTGACGCGTGACAGTGCGGCGCTCCAGCTTTTACCTTTGCCATCATTGAATTCCAGCAGCGGTTTTTCACTGAGTTTGCCACGTAAAAATTGCGAACCATATAAACGATGCTGCAAATCTTGCGGTGTCGATGCACTGACGTAGGCTAGCAGATTTTTCTCGGCCCAGGCTTTTACTGGCTGCCCATCGACGCGTGTGATTTCCACGCCTTCTTTAACACCCATCGCGCGTAAGCCAGGATCGGCCAGCTCGGTGATAATGACCTTATCTTCAATCAAACGGGTACGGAAAGGCGGTACGCAAAGATCGCTGGCATACAAAGCAACGGGCGGTGAAATACTGGTGTGACCATCTTTTAATAAGGCGCTCATTTCCATCAGGATGGTGTAATACTCGAGCGTGGAGCGCGCCGCTTTCACTCGTGGTAAATACTGCAAATACACGGCATCCCAATCAAGTTGCTTCAAGGTGTCAGTAAACACAAAGTTGTATTTAACCTCAGACCAGAATTTGGATAAACCGGCGATGCGCTGGTCTTCGCTGAGTTGTTCGCTGTAATTGCTATGCCACGCCTTGGATTTCCATAAACGCGCATTCATGTTCACTATTTGCTCAAGCTCGCTCAGATAGGCAGTCCAGCGTTTATCCTCATGCAAACTCTTTAAATCGCTGTCTTGCTTGATGTGCTGAGTATCGGTGTAGCCAAGTTGTGCCGATGTAGTCAACCAGGTGAATGCTAAATCTGGCTGTCCAGCCAGCGCATAAGCGCAGGCAGCATCGTAGGCTAAACCGCCATTTTTACGCTCCAGTGCATGACCCTGTAAGGCAATTTCGGCGGCTTTCACAAAGGCATTTTCTTCCCGCGCTTTGTGATAAGCCAATTTAAGTTCTTGCAGCTTTTTCCCACGCTGTTCTGCGCTCAGCGTGGGCGCGGTTTGGGCTTGCGCGGCAATTGGCAAGCCCAGTGTGCTGACACAGAATAGACTGGCTGCCAGCAAACAACGACGATAAGACTTCTGTTTCATAAAATCCTTTAATTGCAGGTATCCGCCAGGCACTCGATTTATCGGATTAATGCAGATGCCTTGGCAATATCGGCAGCATGCCAGCACGCTCGACTCAATTCAGCGCAGTGGTGCAAGCACCCGATATATGCAATCAGGTTTGCAGTAGCGAAATTGATACGAGAGCGAGAAGCACAGTCTTTGCTGCGCGGCTAAATCGATTTAGCACGGGTATCATAAAGGAGAAAAATTCAGCACTCCTGAGCTTGCGACAAACCAGCAAAATCAGCGATTAAAAGGTCAGAATGGGCGATGAATTGCAAACTGGCAAATGCCTGGGAGATGTCTGGCTTGATGCGATTGCCGCAAAATCTCAGCAGCTATGTTTAACCCCGTGTCTGCGAACTCAATAACGCCTTCCTTCGCGCAAGCCGAATCGTACAAAGTGTTCATAGGGATTCATACCCAGCCTGACGACATCACGCGCCACGTCGGGATTCTGCGCGACATACCGGTATTCACAGAAATCGGTAATGAAGCTGGCGCCGGTATTGCCCAATAAATTGAGGAGTAAATCATCACGTTCAGCATCGGTGGCGATGGTATTCCCTTCAACTACGGCTAAGTCGCGGTAAGCGGCATCGCTGAAATATCTATCTGCAAAGGTCGTGTACAAATTTTCATCCTGACTGATAAAACTATCCAGCAATCGTCTGGCACTCGCTTGCGTTTGCACCAGGATAGATGAGCGCATTTCCTGGTTAAGCGCCATCGCAACGCGCGCCGATGGCAGCTTGAGTAAGCTATTCAAGCGCCGTTCTACACTACTGTCATGGGGCTTGCGTTGGTAATGTTCTTTAAACTTGATTAAATGTTCGAGCAAGGCCGGGTGTGTTGCCACATTCACGCGTTGATCCCAATCGTCGTCCACGCCTAAAAATGCTTTAAAGCGTGCTAAGGGTTGCTGACTCAGGTCAACCACTTCCAGTCGCTGCAGACCGGGTAATCTGGCATAGGCTTGTAACCAGTCGGCATAAAGGGTATTGGGAATGGCTTGCTGAACCCAGTCTGCTATGCTTTGTCCGCTCCAGACGCCCCATTGCCACCAGCCACTATTGATCCACTCTATCGGTGGACGCACCACACAAAAAATCTCAAGCGCGACATTTAATTGGGCGAACACCGCGGCGAGATCCAGCTGCATGATTTCCAGCCCCCAGCCTTCGCAACTCATGATCGCGCTTTGCCCCGGTTCTAACTGCGCTAAGGCAGCTTCAAAGATCGCCAGCGGTTGCGCTGCGATTTCTGCAAACGGATAACTGGCTAAGCCATCACCGACCCGGCCATCGGCAAACACCGATAAATATTTGTAGCGCCCGGCATAGGGTGAGGTTTGAAAGTCATTACTGACAAATTTTTCACTCAGATAGCTTTGTAATGAACTGCTGGCGCATTTGGCCGCACCGATATGCAAAATTAAACGACGCATGGGTTTCCCAAACTCAGAACTAACGCGATTTCTGCCCCAGAATCAGGCAGTACGCTTAGCTTAAACGAAATTCGCGCTATCTGGTACTCAAAGCGGTTCAGCAAATCCGAGTCAGCTACGCTTAACTTCTGCCAGGAGCACCTCGTATCCATGCCGGTTTTCAGGCAAATTACCGTCGCAAGGCGCGATGCTGCTGCGTTTTCAATTTCGGGAACTTCTAAAAACCTCCGCCTCTAATAGTCATAGAAATAAACCTGACGACAA
>JAYSEN010000016.1:0-92913 GCA_041913845.1 Undibacterium sp. | reverse complement strand
AAGTATTATTCGGCATACCGCCATCCCCTGTCGCAATTCGAAGTTGATTTGGCACCCCACCCTGAAGACGCAGGCGCGGTGCGCCTTGGCCGGGCAACCAAGTCAGAGGCCGCATCCAGCCTGCGTTTCCAGAGCATGCAATTTTAATAAATTTACCCTTTTTTAAGCAGCCGCTCACCTGGCGCAATGCCAGCGCACTCAAGCTAAAGTCACTACAAACCCCAATAAAACGCGTACAATCTCGGCTTTTATCGCCCTCAGCAGCAGACTGATGCTGGCGAATCTCAGCGCCAAGCGCCCACACTCGCAACCACACTACAACACACTATGGCAGTAATCACGCTCACCGATGCGCAATTGGCTTATGGCCACCACGCCCTGCTCGACCACGCTGAATTTTCGCTGGAAAGCGGCGAACGGGTCGGCTTAATCGGCCGCAATGGCACCGGTAAATCCTCGCTTTTAAAAATCATTTCCGGCAGTAACCGGCTCGACGATGGCTTGTTGGTGATGCAGCAAAATTTAAAAATTGTCTACGTCGAACAAGAACCGCAATTTGAAGCTGGTATCAGCGTGTTTGCCGCAGTGACGGGTGGGCTGGCTGAAACCGCCGCAAAACTCCAGCGTTATCATGAGATCAGCGGCCAACTTGGTCAGCCTGGCGCCGATGACGATGCCATCATGCATGAAATGCACGATATCCAATTGCATCTGGATGCCCACGATGGCTGGAACCTTGATAACCGCGTCGCCACGTGCTTGCAAAAACTCAGCTTGCCGGGTGAGGCACTGGTGAGCGAACTCTCGGGTGGTACCCGCAAACGCGTGGCGCTGGCGCGCGCCTTGGTCGCTGCACCCGATGTCTTATTACTCGATGAACCGACTAACCATCTGGACTTTAATGCGATACGCTGGCTGGAAGAATTACTCGCCGAATTCAAAGGCAGTGTCTTATTCATTACCCATGATCGTAGTTTCCTCGATAACGTTGCGAGTCGCATCATCGAATTAGATCGCGGCAAATTACTCTCATTTCCGGGCAACTTCACGACCTATAAACAGCGTAAAGCCGAATTGCTGGAAAACGAAGAAGTCGAAAACGCCAAGTTTGATAAATTGCTGGCGCAAGAAGAAATCTGGATACGCAAAGGCGTCAAAGCCCGCCGCGTGCGCGATGAAGGCCGCGTCAAACGCTTAGAGCAATTGCGCTTGCAACGTGCGGCACGGCGCGAACAACAAGGCCAGGTCAAGATGGAAATCAGCCAGGCTGAACGCTCGGGCAAAATCGTTGCCGAATTAGTCGAAGTCGATAAAGCCTTTGCCGACCGACGCATCGTCAGCAACTTTAGCTGCACCATTATGCGCGGCGATAAAATCGGTTTAATCGGCCCGAACGGCGTCGGCAAATCGACGCTGTTGAAATTGATACTCGGTGAAATCCAGGCCGATCGTGGTCAGATTCGTCAAGGCAGCAATTTGCAAATCGCTTACTTCGATCAGATGCGCGCGCAATTGAATGAAGAATTAAGCCTGGCGGAAACCATTTCACCGGGTAGTGACTGGGTTGAAGTGAATGGTCAGCGCAAACACGTGATGTCGTATTTGGGTGACTTTTTATTTGCACCGGAACGCGCGCGTTCGCCAGTTAAATCGCTCTCCGGTGGTGAGCGTAACCGCTTATTGCTGGCACGTTTATTCGCCAAGCCAGCCAACGTGATGGTGCTCGACGAACCGACTAATGACCTCGATATCGAAACTTTGGAATTACTCGAAGAATTACTCGAAGAATACAGCGGCACGGTGTTTTTAGTCAGCCATGACCGCGCCTTCCTCGATAATGTTGTGACGCAAGTCATCGTCGCTCAGGGCGAAGGCGAGTGGCTGGAATTTGTTGGTGGCTATAGCGATTGGGATCGTTATGCGAGTGCCCGGCTAGCGGCGCAAGCGCAAGCTGAAAAAGTCAGCAAAGTCACAGAAAAAGCCCCAGAGAAAGCCTCAGTCAGCGCTAGCGCCAGCACCGCGGATAGCAAAAGCAGCAATAAAAAGACGGCCAAGCTGAGTTTTAAAGAACAACGCGAATTGGCTGAGTTACCTGAAAAAATCGCCGCGATTGAAGCCGAGCAAGCACAAATTACCGCTGCCTTAAGTGACACCGATTTATACAAAAATGGTGCCGACAAAGCCCAGCAATTAAATACCCGCTTTGCCGAACTCGACGATGCTTTACTGGCGGCGATGACGCGCTGGGAAGAAATTGAAAGCAAGGCACAAGCGCAGAATTGATACTGCCTGCGCTATGCTAGCTTTTGCTGACCTTTGCGAAGTTTTGCTAACGTATCCCCAGGGTCATGGGGTTCGCACCATGACCCAGCCAGTTCCCGCCCGCTAAGCCATGTCCAAAAAAAAATCCCCGCGCCAACAAGCCAGGCTAAGTGCCGAAGACAGTCAACCCTACGCCTATAGCAGCGAATTTCGTGGCGTGCGCTCTTTGCATTTAATGAGCCCGAATTACCCTGAACTGGATTATGCGCCGATACAAGGCTCGATGCGGCTCTCTCAGCCTGAGCGCCTGGAACTCGATTATGTGCAGCAAATGAATCTGTGGCTGCTGTTCAATTCGCAACCTGGCCATATCGTGCAACTCGGTCTGGGTGCCGCGAGTCTGACGAATTTTTGTTATCAGCACTTTGCCGATGCCAAGGTCACCGCCGTCGATATCAATCCCTGGGTGATTAGTCTGTGTCGCAGTGAATTTTATTTACCCGCCGATGACGAACGTTTAGATGTCGTCGAAATGGATGCCTGGGATTATGTACACAATCCTAAGCTGGCGGGCAAGCTCGATATCTTGCAAGTTGATTTGTACGATGCCGAAGCCAAAAGGCCCGCCTTAGATAGTCTGGAATTTTATCAAGCCTGCGCCAATTGCCTGAAAGATGATGGCATGCTGACGGTGAATTTATTTTCAAATCCCGAGCAAAGGCAAGCCAATATCGCACGTTTACAAAGCTGTTTCGATGCGGTGGTCTGGCTGGCCGAAGTGCATCAGCATAATTTAATTGCCTTGGCATTTAAAAAAGCACCGGAAATAGATTTTGCTGTGTTACAACAAAGGGCGGAGCACATAGCTAAAAATTATCAACTTAACACCATAAGCTGGCTGGAAGGCTTGCAAGCCTGGATGCAGCTTGAATAGCACCCTGGCAAGAATTAGCCTGAGCGCGCAGCTCATTACCGCATATACCAACAAAAAAGTGTTGCCAGACTTAAGATAGATTGACCAAGTAGTGCAAATATGGCATGGTTTCGACAAATTTTAAAAAGGAAATCAACGTGCAAGATTCGTCGTCACTATCACAAAGTCATTACGCAAGTACTGGCTCACAACTTGAAAATTTAGAATTTCGCGGCAGCGGCAGTGAATACTTCCGGATCTGGATAGTCAACATACTGCTATCCATCGTCACACTGGGCATTTACTCTGCCTGGGCTAAAGTCCGCAAGAATAAATACATGTATTCGAGCACATTTTTTGCTGGCAGCAGTTTTGAATACCATGGCAACCCTATCGCTATTCTGAAAGGTCGCGCGGTGGCCTTTGTCATGGTGGTGGCTTATCAAATGGCATTTCATACTTCGGTAGCGCTGGGTTTCACCATGCTGGGCATCCTGGTACTGATCACCCCTTTCCTGGTCTGGAAAAGTCTGCAATTTAAATTGTACAATTCCAGCTACCGCGGCATACGCTTTGGTTTTCGGGGCGATGCCAAATCGGCCTATATGGTCTATCTGGTCTGGCCTATTTTATCGGTGTTTACGGTGCATTTGCTGGCGCCGTTTTGCCATTGCCGCATCAAGCAATTCCAACACAATGAAAGCCGTTTCGGCACGACTTACTTTTCATTCTCAGGCCGCCCCGGGCAATTTTACTGGGCTTACTTCTTAAGCTTTATCATTTTCATCGGTGGCATCATCGCCCTGACCGCATCCTTTGGCACCGCCATCGTAACAGCCATTTTCGCGATGGGTCAGAGTAAAGAAGTCGGTGCTGGCGTCGGTATCGCTTCGGTAATTTTATACGTGCTGGCGCTGTACTTGTGGATATTCTCAATCTTCCCTATCTTCCTGAGCATGATACAAAACCTGATCTGGAATGAAACCAAACTGGGACAACATCAATTCCGCAGCAATCTGGAATGGTTAAACATGGCCTGGATAATGTTGAGTAATATCGTCTTGATCGCTCTGACACTCGGTTTATTCACCCCCTTTGCGCAAATCCGTATGCTGCGCTATCGCATCGACAGCATGCAATTGCAAGTCAATGGCAGCCTCGACGATTTCATCGCCGATACACAATCGCAAATTGATGCAACGGCAGAAGGCATGGCTGATTTACTGGATTTTGATTTATCCTTATGAGCGATATTGCAGTTCATTATTTTGATGGTAAAAGCTCGCGCCTTAATCAGGCGCGTTTGCGAGTCAATGGCGAAACCGCTTATCTGTATCAAGCCGACAGCGCGGAATTTGGCGAGAATTTAATTCGCAGCGCCAAACTCAATGAATTGCGGGTTTCAGAACGTAGCAAGCACGCCGTACGCAAAGTCACCTTTGCTGACGAGGCGTATCTGGAAATACAAGATAACCATGGCTTTGAGCAAATCTTGCAACACACAGGTTATCAAGACAGTGCAGTCGTCAAATTGCAGCAAAGTTGGAGCGGCACCATCGCCGCTTTAGTGGCGACCGTTGCGGTGGTTGCGGCAATGTATGTCTGGTTAATTCCTGTCATTTCTATCGCCGCCGCTAAGATATTACCGGTGAGTGTAGAGCGCAAACTGGGTGATGGCAGTTTGAAATTCCTTGATGAATACATGCTCTTGCCCAGCAAACTCAGCAACGAGCGTCAACAGCAACTACGCCAGCGCTTCGCCCAATTAGAAACCCCGCAGGCGGATAAACCGGTTTACCAATTGCTATTTCGCCGCAGTAAAATCGGTCCAAATGCCTTTGCACTTCCTTCGGGAGATATCGTCGTAACTGATGAATTAATCCACTTATTTAAAGATGATGATGCCGTCATGGGCGTACTAGCTCATGAAATGGGGCACTTACACGAACGCCATTTAAGTCGCCGCTTAATTCAAGGCAGTTTAACCGCAGCCGCAGCCACGGTATTATTTGGCGATGTCTCAGCCGTCTTAGCAAATATTCCAACCGTCTTGATAGATTTAAAGTATTCCCGCGACGCCGAGGAAGATGCAGATAATTATGCGCTACGCATGCTGGATAAAAATCACATCCCCCGCGAACCTTTAGCACGTGGATTTGAGAAAATGATGAAAGGCGACGAAGACGTACCCGCTTATATTTCATCCCATCCAGCCAGCGCCGAACGGATTGCGAAAATCCGTGGGACGAATTCATGATGCCGTATTCGACACGGTTAAGCACACCTCAAATAAATCAATTAACTATGAAATGACCCTGCAAGAAGACCTGCGCCTTCCCCTCGTGACCGAGGAAACACTCTAGTGAAAATCTGAACTCAGAGTGGCAAGCCACATGCTTTCATGTTAAGTTTTCACACTTGGTGGCAACATCTGACCCTATTTATCATTTCGACCGAAAAATCGAAAAATGCAAAGTGAGTAAAGCATGAGTTTAGAACAAGCATTTTTACAAGCCCAGACAGAATCCAAGAGTTTGAGCGAGCGCCCAGACAATATGACCTTATTGAAAATCTATGCCTTATTCAAACAAGGTAGCCAGGGTGATGTCAGCGGCGACCGCCCCGGCATGACAGACTTTGTGGGCAGAGCCAAATTCGATGCATGGGCCAATCTCAGAGGCTTGAATCAAAATGACGCAATGCAACAATACATCGATTTAATCAATTCGCTGAAAAAATAAATTAGGCACTAACTCCCTCCATTTCCGCCGGATTCAAGCATATTATTTTGCGATATCCGGCAATTTCCTCACTATGCAAATTCTTTGCGATCTCTCACCAGAGTTTGAGGTCACGCAAATCCAATTAACTTCCCCGAAGTTAAACTAATTTTCTTTACAAGTTGCCCCATGATCAACGGAATTAATTGAATTTCGAGACACCATGGCGCATTTGCTTATGCGAATTTTATCTAAGTCGGATTTGTGGGATACGGGAAATTATCTTAAAATACAAGGCTTTCCAGCCTGACCCGAATAAATCACTTGTAGGACAAGGATTAAAGGCACCGGGCTCGTACTAAACCTTGTATTTTTATGATTGGACTGTTATGACACACGTTGTGACCGAATCCTGCATCCGTTGCCGTTATACCGATTGCGTGGATGTTTGCCCAGTAGATTGCTTCCGCGCGGGCCCGAACTTTCTGGTCATTGACCCTGATGAATGCATAGACTGCGCAGTGTGTGTTGCGGAGTGTCCAGCTAATGCGATTTTTGCCGAAGAGGATGCACCGGCAGACCAACAGCAATTTATCAAAATTAATGCTGATTTAGCTAGAAAATGGCCCTCGATTACCAAAACTGTCCCTCCACTCGCTGATGCAGACGACTGGAAAGATGTTAAGGATAAATTGCAGTTCCTGGAACGTTAATTCTGTCTGTGCACAGTGGTTTTACCCTCTATTGAATCTGGTATGGAAAATAATCAAACAACCGCAACAAATGGCATTATTGATGCAGATGCCGTCATTATCGGTGCAGGCCCGGTAGGCTTGTTCCAAGTTTTTGAATTGGGATTACTTGAAATTAAAGCTCACGTTATCGACTCTCTGGCAGTTGTTGGTGGTCAATGCGTAGAACTTTACCCTGATAAACCGATTTACGATATTCCCGCCGTTCCTGTTTGTACAGGTCAGGAATTAACTGATAATTTGCTCAAGCAAATTGAACCTTTCGAGCCGACTTTTCACCTGGGTCAGGAAGTTACGGTGGTTGAGCGCCGTGAAGATGGCCGTTTTAACGTAGAAACGTCAACTGGCACACGCTTTATTACCAAGACTATCTTTATCGCTGCTGGCGTAGGTTCGTTCCAACCCCGTACATTAAAGGTTGACGGCATAGAAGAATACGATGGCAAGCAAGTGTTCTACCGCGTTAAAGATCCTAGCCAATTTCACGGCAAAAATCTGGTGATCTGCGGTGGCGGTGACTCTGCACTGGATTGGACACTGGACTTAGTTGGCAAAGCTGAATCCGTGATTTTGGTGCATCGTCGTGAAGATTTCCGTGCTGCACCTGCGTCGGTCGCCAAGATGAAAGAACTCTGCGACAACTACGAGATGCAGTTCCTGGTTGGCCAGGTGACGGGTGTTGAAGGTAGCGATGGCGTTATGAAGGAAATCAAAGTAACAGGGGCGGATGGTGTTACCCGTCGTCTGCCTTTAGATACCTTATTGGTTTTCTTTGGCTTGTCACCTAAGCTTGGCCCTATTGCCGAATGGGGCTTAGAAATCGAACGCAAACAGTTAAAAGTGATGAATACTGAAAAGTTCGAGACCAACGTACCGGGCATTTTTGCAGTTGGTGACATCAATACCTATCCAGGCAAGAAAAAATTAATTTTGTCGGGTTTTCATGAAGCTGCACTCGCGGCCTTTGGCGCCGCACCGTATATTTTCCCTGAAAAGAAAATACACATGCAGTACACGACAACCTCGCCAAAACTGCATAAAATTCTTGGCGTAGAAACTCCAGTATTTGACTAAATCAGGCAAATACCTTGAAAAAGCGCGGCACTCGCCGCGCTTTTTTATTCCCCAAACTCTTGAAAACGCAAAGCAATTTCACGAAACTCATCACTAATTTCCAAAAACGCATCCAGAATATCTGGATCGAAGTGCGCGGCTCTTCCCTTTTTCATCACTGCAATCGCTTCCTCGTGAGTAAACGCGGGTTTGTAGACACGCTTGGAAATTAATGCGTCATATACATCGGCAACGGCCATCAAACGCGCGGACAAGGGAATCGCGTCACCCATCAGGTTTTCAGGATAACCGGAGCCATCCCATTTTTCTTGATGTGAATAAGTAATCTCTCGGGCGAAACGCAAAAATTCATTGCTCTCACCTAAGTAGCGCTCTACCGACAAAATAGTTTCTCGACCGTATACCGTATGCAGTTTCATTACCTCAAACTCTTCAGATGTCAGCTTGCCGGGCTTGAGTAAGATATTGTCGGGTATGCCGACTTTTCCTATATCATGCAAAGGCGCTGATTTAAATAAAAGCTCGATGTTTTCATCACTGAGATCAGTGGCAAACCGCGAATGACTCTGGAGCTTTTTTGCCAGAGCAGCCACATAATTTTGGGTCCGGCGTATATGATTACCTGTCTCGTTATCACGTGTTTCTGCAAGGGATGCCATGGCCATGATAATTGCATCCTGCATCTTCGCCAATTTACGGGTTCGGTCTCTGACCAGGCTTTCTAAATGCTTATTTTGGTCTTGCAGCAAATGTCTTGCTCGCACCAGGTTCAACTGGGTTGCTACCCTAGCCAAAACTATCGGCGGGCTTATGGGTTTGCTGATGTAGTCAACGGCACCGAGTTTTAAGCCCATTTCTTCATCCTGAATCTGCGTCTTGGCAGTTAAAAAGATAATGGGAATATCGGAAGTTGCCGCATCGCTTTTTAATCGGCGGCAGGTTTCATAGCCATCCATTTCAGGCATCATGACGTCAAGTAAAATTAAATCTGGCGCTGGCTGCGTTGCCGCTATCAACAAGGCCTTAGTGCCACTCGTCGCGATTTTAATTTTATATTGGTCTTTCAATAGCCCTGACAGCAAGGAAATATTATCCGGCGTATCATCAACGATAAGCACAACTTGTTTGCTAGCCGGATCTATCATAACAACATCACCTTATTAAAAAATACCTGGATGCGAACGCATTCCGCTCAATTTAACTCAACAACAAAACCTGATTCCCTGGCTGCTTGCCGCAAAGTCAGCAGCGCTTCATCGTAATCGAATTGCCGTATGGCGCGCGAAATTTGCTTTTCAACGTCAGCTCCAAACGCTCTTGCCAACACCTCAGATGACTCGAGCAACAAGTCGCTAGCCTCTCCATCATAATCGTTTAAGAGTTTTTCGCAACGCTGAATTAAGGCTTGCAATTGTTCACGATTTAAGTCGGTTGAGTTACCTGAGTCGGCTGCATTTTTTTGGTTATTTTCCTTGGTGAGCTGCGCTTCTATTGCCGAAATGGTTTGCCGCATTAACAAATCACAAGCACCCAGGTTTGCCACCAACTGATCACGCGGTAGCTTTTGATTTAATTGCAGCTCTAAACTACCAGCCAAGCGTTGTATCTCTTTAGCACCGATCAAACCCGTCACTCCCTTAAGAGTATGTGCAAGACGTTCCGCAATCAGGTAATCCTCGGTCAGCAAAGCACGTTTAATTTTATCCACCACATGACGTTGATCGTCGCAAAACCTGGCCAGCAAATCCAGATAAAAACTGCGATTACCCAGAGTGCGCGTTAAGCCCTCTTCAACATCGATACCTGGAATAGTGATTTCTGATTCGGCATTCATCACGACATCATCAGTTGGCATATCATCCTGACTTTCGACAGCAAAATCACCCCGCCACTCGGCGATAACTTGATAAAGCTCTTTTGGATTGATCGGTTTTGCTAAATGCGCATTCATCCCTGAAGCAAAACAATGTTCGCGCTCTTCAACCATGGCATGTGCCGTCATAGCGATCACAGGCAAATCGCTAAATCGGCTTTGTTGTCGTATTAGCCTGGTCGCGGTATGCCCGTCCATTTCAGGCATTTGCACGTCCATAAAAACCAAACCGTAATAATCGGTTTCCCTGGCGTCCAGCATTTGCAAAGCAATTAAGCCATTATCGGCAACATCAACCTCGATTCCCGCTGTTTCCATCAATTCAACCGCAATTTGCTGATTCACCTGATTATCTTCAACTAAGAGTACCTTCAATCCCGGGTAGCGATACCGACTAAAGGCAAATCGTTCAGGCGCACTTAATCGGCTGTTAGCAAATAAATCCACCAAAGCGTCGTAGACCGAGGAGGCATTGACAGGCTTGGTCAGATACGCGTCCGGTAACTCGATGTCGTCACGCTGACTGACCGATTCACGCGCCTGCGCTCCGACCAGTACTACGCGAGGTTTTTCACGCAATGCGTAATCACGCTTAATCGCACTGGTTAATTCAGCGCCATCCATATCAGGCATACGTAAATCAGCAAAGACTACCGCATATTGTGCCTGGTCTTCGATACATGCACGGTCCTGTATCCGTTCCAGGGCATCTTGCGCACTATGCGCCACGTCAACACTTAAGGGTAATACCGATAACAGTTCTGACAAAATATCGGCGGCGTGAGGATTATCATCAACCACCAACACCGCCATGCCGTTTAGGGCGACCGGTATCACTAATGGATTACTGACAGAACGGCAGCGCCTGAACCAGGCGGAAAAACTGACCCGCGTCCCCCAGGCTAAATCGGATTCCAGACTGATTTGTCCTCCCATAAGTTCAACCATACCTTTTGAGATAGATAAGCCGAGACCGGTCCCACCAAATTTGCGCGTTGTTGATTCATCCGCCTGACTAAACGGGCGAAATAATTTTTCCGATTGCTCACGACTCATGCCTATGCCAGTATCACTGACGACAAAATTTAATTTAATTTGTTCTTCGTGAACTTCCAGACATTCGCAAACGACGCGTATTTCACCCTTTGCGGTAAATTTAATGGCGTTATTAATCAAATTAATCAAGACTTGCCCCAAACGCAGTGGGTCACCGCGTAACTCCCTGGGCACACCAGGTGCAATCCTGAATAAATACTCCAAGCCTTTTTCATCGGCCTTAGCGCTGGTGACAGTCGCGATATTATTGACGACGCTATCTAAATTAAAGTCAACTTCTTCGATGTCGAGCTTGCCAGCTTCAATTTTTGAAAAGTCGAGAATGTCATTGATAATCCCCAGCAACGACACGCCCGCATTTTGAATTTTCTCTATGTAATCGCGTTGCTTATTATCGAGTTGGGTACGTAGTGCCAAGTGCGTCATGCCTATAATGGCATTCATCGGCGTACGAATTTCGTGACTCATATTCGCCAGAAACATCGATTTCGCTTCGGTCGTTTCTTCAGCGTGCCGTCTTGCCACCTCCGCTTCACGCAATTCATTTTGCATTTGCAAAGTCTGCAGACGCAATTGCTCGGCCATACTCTCTTTTAACTGAATTTCGAGTAACTTTCTTTGTGTAATGTCGGACACAAAGGACAAAGTGGCGGGCTTTCCTTCCCACTCTATCATTACTGCCGAGAGTTCAACCCAGATCAATTCACCGGTCGTGCGATTACAGACCCTGAACTGGTAATATTGCTCAACTTGCTCACCGCGTAATCGTCGCACGTGATGATCTATGACTATTGGCCTGTCTTCCGGGTAAATCGCCTCAATGAATGGGCTTTGATGCAATTGTTGCGCCGAAATCCCGGTTAAGGTTTGAACCCGGGGATTAGCAAAGGCGATTTTTCCATCTTGAACCACAACGATGCCTTCAGTCACGTTATTGATCAATTGACGATAATGTTGCTCAGACTTATTCAGATCAGCTTCAAGTTGTCGGCGCGCAGAAATATCCATGACGACCCAGACTGTGCCATGGGCCAGATCATTTTTATCCACAGCGCGACCAGAAAATTGCACCCAAAATTCGCTACCATCTGAGCGCCGCATTTGCAATTCGGTCTGGTAAGACTCACCACGCATTACGGCTTCATTGACCAAAGCACCTGAGCGCAAGTAGTCGTCTCGTGACAAATAATAAGGCTCCAGCGAAGCACCGAGAATTTCGTTGCGACTGACCCCGAACATCTGGCAGAGTGGGGTATTTGCCCACTGCACCCTGCCCTTCATGTTAAGAAACACCATACCAACAATGGAATTTTCGAGGATAGTTTCGCGCTCCGCCAGCATGCGCTTCAACTCTTCCTCGAGATAGCGCCGCTCCTGAACCGAGCGCTCCGCCATACGTCGAGCTAAATCCGCTTCTTTAAGCTCATTGCGAATATGCAAAGTCTGTACATGCACCCGTGATGCCAAACCCTGCGCTTTTTCAAATAACTCGATATAGCGTTTTTGTTCATTAAATGCTTCTTGCCAATTACCAAGTTCGGCAAATATTTCACTCAGCTCTTTGATCGCTCGCAGAGGCATATAAATGTAGCCATTGCCACCCACCTCATTCACGGCATGACGTAAATCACTAATGGCTTCGTTATAACGTTTATGACGACGGTGCAGATGGCCGCTGACCCACCAGCTATAGGGTTTCAGATGACGGTCTTCAAACTGATCAAGAAGTTCCATCGCCTTGGTGCTTAAGCTATCCGCTTCATCAACCTGACCACGCATCGCCAGTGTATATGCCGCAACCGAAAGACAAAACGCCCGATGCGCATGGTTAACTAAGCGCGCATCCCTGAATTCATCGATATACGCCTCGATAGCAAGATAAGCCTCTTCATATTTATCCAGCGATACCTTGCAAAGAGCCAACATGGTGGAGATAAATGGCGCCAGCCAGCGTTCATTTGAATTATGCGCGAGCAAGGTTGCCTCTTCGAGCAAAACCTCGGCATCTTCAGCGTTCCCACTGACATAAAAAATTTCGCCAAGATTCGCCATGATTTGCGCCACGCGATTATTATTTTGCAGCGCCTTCGCATCATTCAATGCCGTATAAAAGTGCCGTATCGCTTCTTCGGTGTAACCCAGCTCTTGTGCCAGGATAGCCATGGTGTTATACACCAGCACTGAGACTCTGCTCGTTTCACCTGCAAGACAGGGAATAATCTCACTGTGGCCCAGCTCGTATGCTTGACGAATTTCGCCCCGGTGTCGCCATATCGCTACCTTGCCAAACAAGGCCATGGCCACGCCAGCCGGCACCGCACGTCGAGTAAAATCCTGCGCCAATTCGTCAAATGCACTTAATGCAGCGTCGTAATGCTCTTCAAAATAATCGGCAAAAGCGATGATCAACTTTGCAGCCTGTGGCAAGTTTTCACTGCTGTGAAAATTTGGATTGAGCCGGAGAATATGCACCAGCTTACGACCAGCCTGGGGCGAGTCACGCATTAAATCGAGTGCATCCAGGCTTTGACTAAGCCATTCATCGGAAATTTCTGAAATACTCATGCAGTTTACCCAATTACGGGATTCAATTTTTCAAGGTGACACACCAGCGCAAGTGCAATAACTCCATGCGTTAATTTCTATTAACTCACTCGCAACATAATAAGAAAGCCAAACCGCCGCAACATTGGCTTGCATAAGTTTCAATTATTTAACATTATTTAACATCATTCGCATCGAGTTTGACTGTAAGAAACCACATTTAACTTAAACTCTTTCATGATGCAATGCAAAATAAAGAAGTAATTGATGCACACGAGCAAGTAGCTTAGTATTCGCCTTGGTTACAAAAAATGAATTTTTTGACGCGCACAGCAAGACTGTCCAGTTGCCAAAACTTTTTAAGTGTGGGTGATACGGTGGTAATAAATTTTGATTACCTTGCTGGTTATATTTTTTGGGAAGAAAATTTATGCTCTACCAACTTCACGAACTCAATCGCGCCTTTCTCAACCCCATGACCCAATGGGCAGAGGCCTCCTCGAAGTTATTTACCAACCCGATTTCTCCTTTGGCGCACGCGCCTTATGCACAGCGCATTGCAGCAGGCTATGAGCTGTTATTCCGGCTCGGTAAAGACTATGAAAAGCCTGAGTTTGGAATTCAAACCACTACGATTAATAAACAAGTCGTTGAAATTGCCCAGACCACCGCGTTAATCAAACCGTTTTGCAAGCTGCTGCACTTCAAGAAAGTAATGGCAGATAAAGACTATGCCAAGTTGAAACAAACTAAGGTGCTGGTAGTTGCCCCGCTATCGGGACATCACGCAACTTTGTTACGCGACACTGTAAAAAGTCTGCTACCTAAACACGATGTGTATATCACCGACTGGACCGATGCACGCATGGTGCCCTTGTCTGAGGGCGCTTTCCATTTGCATGATTACATCTACTACGTCACTGAATTCATCCACTTACTAGGCCCTGATGTGCACGTCATTTCTGTGTGTCAGCCTACAGTCCCGGTTCTCGCAGCGATTTCTTTAATGGCGACAGCCAAGGATCCACTGATCCCTAAAAGTATGACCTTGATGGGGGGGCCTATCGATCCGCGTAAATCACCGACGCAAGTTAATAACCTGGCTACTGAAAAAGCGTTTTCATGGTTTGAAAATACCGTGATTTATTCCGTGCCCGCCAATTATCCAGGTAATGGACGCAAGGTTTACCCTGGCTTTTTGCAGCATGCAGGTTTCGTCGCAATGAATCCAGATCGACATCTGCAAAGTCACTGGGATTACTATCAGCATCTGATTCAAGGCGATGATGAATCTGCCGAACAACATCGTAAGTTTTACGATGAATATAACGCTGTACTCGATTTACCAGCCGACTACTATTTGGAAACCATTAAAACCGTATTTCAGGAATTCAGCTTACCTCGTGGTACCTGGGAAGTTCAGGGCAAGCTGGTTCGGCCCCAGGATATCACCAATGTCGCCTTACTTACGGTTGAAGGTGAACTCGACGACATTTCTGGTCCAGGTCAAACTCAGGCAGCGCATGAAATTTGCAGCAACATCCCCGCACATATGAAGCAGGATTATGTGGCGCCCGGTTCAGGTCACTATGGCATTTTTTCAGGCAGACGCTGGCGCGAAATTATTTGCCCCAAAGTCAGTGACTTTATTGAAAAACACGCGTAAGTCGCGGTTTATTCAGATATCAAAAGCCATTCGGTAACAGACTGGCTTTTTTTTACTTCCTGACAAATTGCGCTGGCGTAGCAGGCACAACTCCTCCAGCTTCTGATATGCATCAGCCCCTGTTGAATCAGAATTTGTCACTCCAATTTGTCGTTCCAGCTAATTCATCGGATAATAACGGCCTTGCCATGAAAGCAGATCACCGTGAGCCTGACCCTAGCTGAACAAATTAACCAAATCCTGCCGCAAACCCAATGTGGAAAATGTGGCTACCCCGCCTGCAAACCTTACGCTGAAGCGATCGCCGCAGGTAGTGCCAATTACAATCAATGCCCACCAGGTGGCGCAGAGGGGATACAAAGACTAGCTACTTTCTTAGGCCAAGCGATATTGCCACTCAACCCAGCTAATGGTCAGGAAAGAGCGCGCCCTGTAGCAAAAATCGATGAAAACTGGTGTATTGGCTGTACTTTATGTATACAAGCTTGCCCGGTTGACGCGATAGTCGGCGCCGCCAAACTTATGCATACTGTGATACCCGAGTTATGCACGGGTTGCGATTTATGCGTACCACCCTGCCCAGTCGATTGCATTAGTATGGAAACGGTGACCCCTGGGGCCACTGGCTGGGCGGCCTGGTCGCCTCAGCAAGCGAATGAAGCACGCCAGCGCTACGAATTACGTCAGCTTCGCCTGGTACGCGAACAGCAAGAAAATGATGAACGCCTCGCCCTTAAAGCGCAAGCAAAATTAAAAGCATTGGAAACAGAAAAAGCCAGTAATGAAGCTGAGCGTCTGGAACAAGAGCGCAAAAAAGCGATTATTGCCGCCGCGATAGAGCGCGCACGCTTAAAGCAAGCGCAGCTTCAGGAATTACAACGTAAAGCGAAAAAAGAATAAGTGCATGAATAAACAAAAACGTCAGTGGATGTTTGAGCGTTTACGTCAGCAGAATCCGCATCCTACTACCGAGCTGGAATATCAAAGCCCCTTTGAATTACTCATTGCGGTCTTGTTATCAGCCCAAGCTACCGACGTTTCGGTGAACAAAGCGACACGCTTACTCTATCCTGTCGCCAACACACCTGAAAAAATTCTGGTACTGGGCGTTGAGGGACTTATCCCCTACATACAAACCATAGGTTTATTTCGCACCAAAGCGAAGAATGTCATAGCAACCTGTCAGATTTTAATCGACCAGCACCAATCCGAAGTGCCACGTTCGCGTATAGCGCTGGAAGCACTGCCAGGTGTTGGACGTAAGACGGCCAATGTGGTGTTGAATACTGCTTTTGGTGAGCCCACCATCGCTGTCGATACGCATATTTTCCGGGTTGCCAATCGCACTGGCCTGGCACCAGGAAAAAATGTCGATGTGGTTGAAGAAAAACTACTGAAAGTGGTGCCTGCAGAATTTCGACTAGATGCCCATCATTGGTTGATTTTACATGGCAGATATACTTGCCTCGCGCGCAAACCGCAATGCTGGAATTGTATGTTACTTGACTTATGCGATTACAAAACCAAAACCGTGGCTCCCGCGAGTGCGTAAAATCCAGCCAGGCTCACCATGACGCCCCAGCGACGCCATGGTTATGGTATTTACCTGTGACTCAGACGATCTGACAAGCTTCCGAGAAGCTTAAGCGCGGCGAACGCCCAAATAATTTCGACACATCGCCATAGCCGATACTGCAAACGAAATTGACTTGCACTTGCGTGCCAGCGAAAAACGTCTGATTGATTTTCTCGGCGTCAAAACCCGACATAGGACCACAATCCAAGCCTAAGGCGCGAGCAGCCAGCATTAGGTACCCCCCTTGCAAAGAGGAATTGCGAAAGGCAGTGGCTTGCACGACAGCTTCATTTCCGGCGAACCAGGAACGCGCATCCGTATGCGGAAACAGTTGCGGCAATTTTTCATAGAACTCCATATCCATACCGATAATCACCGTCACCGGTGCCGCCGCCACTTTAGCTACATTACCTTCAGCCATACACGCAAGTAATTTTTGTTTTTGCTCGTCTGATTTCACAAACACAAACCGCGCTGGCGATGAATTCGCTGAAGTTGGTGCCCATTTCATTAATTCGTAGATGGCCTGACATTGTTCATCCGTGACTGGCTTATCTAACCAGCCATTATGGCTGCGCGCATCCGTAAATAATTGAGCAAGAGCTTGTTGGTCTAACATGGTAAGTCCTCGAAATTGTCAGCCTGCGATAATACTTCAAGCTGGTTTGCTATTACAATGGCGCGTTTCCTGCTCAGTACAAAAAATGTTTAATCCTAGCCAAGAAGAAGTCCGGCGTTTTTTTTGCGACGCCTATCGCAAAATGATTGCCAATGAAATTCTCACTCCCTTAGAAGCAATTGCGGTCGATTGGATACGCCTGCACCCCGAATACCATGAAATCTTGAGTGACGCTGAAACTGCCATTAACACCACATTTTCAGTCGAGTCAGGGCAAACCAACCCTTTCCTGCATTTATCTATGCATTTATCGATCGCCGAGCAAATTTCCATCGATCAGCCGCGAGGCGTAAAATTAGCCAGCCAGCAATTGGCCCAGCGTTTTGGTGACATGCATATGGCACATCATGAAATCATGGAAGCCTTAGGACAAATGATCTGGAATGCGCAAAGGAATAACTTACCGCCAGACGGTGCGGCCTATGTTGACGATTTAAAACGTCGTGCACTCGCATAATAAAAAATCACGCCGGACTATACAGTCGGGCGTGATTTTTTTGTCAGGCTAACGTGCTTATCTCAGGTGCTTATTTTTTAACTACCAAGTTTCCTGGCAAGCTTTGCAAATAGGCGGCGATATGTTTCATATCGTCCTTAGACAATTCCTTAACCTGACCCGCCATAATCGGATTGCCACGGCCGTTAGCCGCACTCGCACCGCGCTTATATGACGACAAAGCATGCTCGATATAGTCTGCATGTTGTCCAGCCAACTTAGGATAAGTCGGGTCGATAGGGCTCGTGTAATCTTTACCGTGGCAACTGGCGCAATTGTATTTTTCCACCAAGGTCTTGCCTTTTTCAATATCGCCGCCTGCTTGCGCCGATAAAGCGCTCACCGCCAGCATCAATGCAACTATTTTTTTCATCGCTCTCTCCTATTATTTCTGTGCCACAGCGGGGCTGCCAGAGCTGGCTTGCTGCGAATAATAGGCGGCTAAATCAGCAATATCCTGATCCGATAAACTGCCAGCGATACCCTGCATCGAAGGATTTTTACGCTCGCCTTTACGATAAGCTTTTAACGCACTTTCCAGGTATTTGGCCGATTGACCACCTATCATAGGAACTCGAAACACTTCGGGGAAAGTCGCTTTGTAACCCGGTATAGCATGACAGCCTATACACATAGCTATTTTCTTCTCAGCCGCTGCCTTGGCGTCTCCTACCACCTCAGCACTGGCAAACTGGGCCAGGCCAGTTAATGCAATTAGCGCAAACAGTTTTTTCATGGTTAGTTCTTATTAAGCAGGCAAAAAATCGGTGTTGATTTAGCGCAGCATTTTATCTGATTACAGTCAAATTGAATCACAGGCAACGAGAAAATTGCTGTTTTTGCCCGTTTTTGGGCAGATTGACTATGAAAAACCACACTTACTTTGCAGTCACCAATAAGTGTGCTAATTCGCCGTCGCCTTATTAAAACTTGACTAATCAGGATAACAGTGTCCCCAGTCTAAAGTACTGTGCTCTGTGCAACGCTACTGCACTATCGCTTATACTGGGCATGGTTTTTCGCATCACACATAACTATTTGAGCGTAAATTTATCAACTTAAGAGAAAAAATGAGCACGCCTACCCCACGTTTTGAAGGCAGCAGCGAATACGTTGCCACCGCCGATTTGAAATTAGCAGTCAATGCCGCCCTGAGTTTGCAACGCCCTTTATTGATAAAAGGTGAGCCCGGCACAGGCAAAACCATGCTAGCCGAACAGGTTGCAGCGGCACTCAATCGCCCGCTACTGCAATGGCACATCAAATCCACCACCAAAGCGCAACAAGGCCTGTATGAATACGATGCTGTTTCGCGCTTGCGCGATTCGCAACTGGGTGACGAACGGGTAAAGGACATCCATAATTACATCGTTAAAGGGGTGCTCTGGCAAGCCTTTCATGCCGAGGAACCGGTGGTTTTACTGATCGATGAAATCGATAAAGCCGACATCGAATTTCCTAATGATTTATTGCGCGAACTCGACCGCATGGAGTTCTATGTCTATGAAACCCGTGAATTGATCAAGGCCAAACATCGCCCCCTGGTGATCATTACCTCGAATAATGAAAAAGAATTACCCGACGCCTTTTTACGCCGCTGCTTTTTTCATTACATTAAGTTCCCCGACAAAGAAACCATGCAGCAAATTGTGGATGTCCATTTTCCGCAATTGAAACCGCATTTATTGGCGCAGGCTTTGCAAACCTTCTTTGAAATTCGTGAGATTAATGGCATCAAGAAAAAACCCTCGACTTCGGAATTAATCGATTGGTTAAAACTCTTGCTGGCTGAAGATATCCCAGCGGAAGCTTTGCGCTGCGTTGACAATAAGCTCGCGATCCCACCTTTGCATGGCGCCTTGCTCAAAAATGAGCAAGATGTGCATTTATTTGAACGCATTTTGACGATGGCACGCAATCATCGTTAACACAGCGCTTTCCAAGAGGCAATTATTGTTATACAATTAAGTATTTTACATTGTGTGTAATATTGCCTTTAGTGTATGTTCGATTTTATAATCTCGTTCTTTCAGCTTCGACCTGCTATCCAGTTTTTTTCTACCCATAACTTTCAATTTACCGAGCTGTTTCTGGCATTTCAAGAGCTGAATCCAACCGAACAGTTAAGCATACTCTTACCGCCATTATTTCCATTTTTTTTGCTTGCGGAGATGGTTTTCCTTTGCTGCACAAAAGTCGCAAAGCAGCATGCGAAACGACTTTGCACCCCCATATTGAGCTATGTTTTACAAGTATTAATAGGTTTGATCTTCACGATAGATTTTGCATCTTTTTGTTATAACTACTTGCATCCATACGCATTATTTACTTTTAACTTATCCTGGAGCGAGCTTTTTGCGAGCTTTGTCATCTGGGAGTTTGCGCACTTCGTGTTTCATTACAGTAGCCACAAAGTGCGGATTTTGTGGTGCTTCCACTCACCTCATCATGCACCTGACTACATGAATTTGTCAGTGGTGTATGTCAACAATTTTTTCCAAGGCATATACGCGCAAGTTTGCAGAGTCACGATATGCACCCTGGCTGGCCTCGATATACAACTGATTTTGTGTTGCATGTTTATCGATTTTTGCTGGGGCGCGCTAATCCACTTCAGTGAAGAGCTCTGGCCCAGTGGCATTACAGGCATCAAGTTTATTGACAAACTATTTTTAATGCCCTTACATCACCGTGTACACCATGCAAAAAATCCAGCCTTTATCGACACCAACTTCTGCAATACCTTACCTGTCTGGGACAGAATTTTTGGCACATATAAAGAACCAGAAGCTGGCGAAAAACCACACTATGGAATTACACGACCACTCAAACAAACTAACTTTTTCGATTTGCAATTTGGAGAAATTTACCTCTTATTGCGTGACTTAATTCAAACTAAAAGCTGGAAACAAAGGTTGCAATTGATTTTCTATCCTCCTGACTGGAAACCCAATCAGCAAAATGCAAAGGCTTAGCAACAACAAGCAAAAAATAGTATTCCTTTGGTTTTTCCTGCACAACAAAATCAAAGAAAATGCCCTGTAAAAACAGGGCATTTTTTAATTAAAACTGGCGCTTAAGAAACTACTGCGCTTGCTTTAATTGCTCAAGTATCGCCGGATTTTCCAGGGTAGATACGTCTTGGGTAATTTCCTCACCTTTGGCGATCACGCGCAATAAGCGGCGCATGATTTTGCCTGAGCGAGTTTTGGGTAAGTTATCACCAAAGCGGATTTCCTTGGGCTTGGCAATCGGGCCGATTTCTTTGGCGACCCAATTACGCAATTCCAGCGCAATTTGTTTGGCTTCATCACCGCTAGGACGGCTGCGCTTCAATACCACAAACGCGCATATTGCCTCACCCGTGGTGTCATCGGGCTTACCGACTACCGCGGCTTCAGCCACCAGCGGATTAGCGACCAGCGCCGATTCGATTTCCATGGTCCCCATGCGATGGCCCGAGACATTCAAGACGTCGTCAATACGACCAGTAATGGTAAAGTAAGCGGTGTCTTTATTGCGTATCGCGCCATCGCCCGCCAGATAAGTGCGACCACCCAGCTCTTCGGGAAAATAGCTTTTCTTGAAGCGGTCAGGGTCCCCCCAAATGGTACGTATCATCGATGGCCAGGGCTTTTTCACCACCAGCAAACCACCCTGACCATTCGGCACGTCATTGCCAGTTTCATCGACGATTGCCGTCATAATCCCCGGCAAAGGCAAGGTACAAGAACCTGGCACCATGGGCGTCGCACCTGGCATAGGGCTGATCATGTGTCCGCCAGTTTCAGTTTGCCAAAAGGTGTCAACGATAGGGCATTTTTCCTGGCCTATATTTTTGTAATACCACATCCAGGCTTCCGGATTAATCGGTTCACCTACCGAACCCAGGATACGCAAAGAATTCAAATCATAATTTTTCGGATGTACGGCAGCATCGGTGTCAGCGGCTTTAATCAGTGAACGTATCGCTGTCGGTGCGGTATAGAAAATCGTTGCTTTATGCTTTTGTATCATGTCCCAGAAGCGGCCAGCATTAGGGTAAGTCGGCACGCCTTCAAACACGATTTGCGTCGCCCCCACCGCTAACGGGCCATAGCAGACATAGCTGTGGCCAGTAATCCAGCCGATATCAGCGGTACACCAAAATACGTCGTCATTTTTAATGTCGAAGGTCCATTGCATGGTCAGCTTAGTCCAGAGCAGATAGCCTGCCGAGGAATGCTGCACGCCCTTAGGCTTACCAGTCGAACCCGAGGTGTATAAAATAAACAGGGGGTGTTCGGCTTCAACGGGCACGGCTTCACATTCATGTGCTTGATTGGCCAGTAAATCCTGCAACCAGAGATCGCGTCCTGCAACAAAATTCAAATCGGCGCCGGTGCGCTGAAAAATCACCACGTGTTTGATTTTTTCACAGTCACCCAGGGCCAGCGCTTCATCGACAATGGCTTTTAAGGGCAATTGTTTGCCGCCGCGCATTTGGTAATCGGCGGTAATCACCGCTTTGGCACCAACGTCAACTATCCGCTCTTGCAGTGATTTGGCCGAAAATCCGCCAAACACCACCGAGTGTGTCGCACCGATGCGGGCGCAAGCTTGCATCGCCGCCACACCTTCGATGGACATCGGCATGTAAATCACAACCGTATCGCCTTTTTGCAAACCCAGTGATTTCAAGCCATTCGCAAATTGACAGACTTTGGCGTGCAATTCGCGGTAAGAAATTTTGGTGACCTGAGCATCATCTGCTTCAAAAATAATCGCTGTCTTATCGCCCAGACCTTTTTCTATATTCGCTTCCAGACAGTTATAAGAAACGTTTAATAAACCATCATCAAACCATTTATAAAACGGCGCATTGGTTTCATCCAGCGTACGGCTAAAATCTTTAAACCAATGCAGTTGTTCTTTGGCACGCTTGGCCCAAAACCCTTCGTAATCAGCCTCAGCTTCAGCGCACAGCGCTTGATATGCTGCCATGCCAGCGATGCTGGCTTGCTCCACCAGAGCCGCAGGTGGATTAAATACACGGGATTCAGACTTTACTTCACTGGCTTGCTCAGACATAGTTATCTCCAACTAAGGTTTGTTTGTCAGGTTAGTGTCGCTGCACACGCTGCTGGTTGCGCAAATCGGTTCTCAGCTTTTTTTATTTTTGTCTACCTTAAGCTGCTTGCCTTACTCAAGTCTTACTGTGAGCAAGCGCGCCACAAATTCGCAGCGCGTCAGACAGTCTCAAGCTAGCGCACTGAAGTCGCCGAACCGATAATAATTTATAATACCACAACAATACCAATAAAATTCCACTATCTTTCGTCAGTACGCCAGATTCGCGACCTGGCATCCAGCCCTGACGAATCCGGGCTTGCCTGGCAGCCTGTCGAACTTAATAATCACAGCGACATTTGCCTCGATTCCCTAAGTGCGATGGGCTGCCAGCGTCCAATTAATGCATACAAAATTGCCCAGCCCGACACGAGGAATCAGCAAGGGCAACTACCGCGCCCGCCGCAGGCAAGGTAAAATGAGGGTTTTACTCACCTCAACTCAGGATTATGGCGAAAAATCCCACGACTTCGAACTCCAACAAACTCAGCCCCTTATCTGGCTTAATATTTTTTAGTCGATGGCTGCAACTGCCACTGTATCTGGGCTTAATTCTGGCACAGTGCGTTTATGTTTACCATTTTTGGGTCGAGCTGGTTGATTTAATCGGCGCTGCGATGGGCAATCAAGCGGCTTTGCAACATATACTGGACGCGGTTGCACAAGGTTCGGGTGCGGTTCGTCCTAGCAAGTTAAATGAAACCACGATTATGCTGGTGGTTCTGGGTTTGATCGACGTGGTTATGATTTCGAATTTGCTGGTGATGGTAATCATAGGCGGTTATGAAACCTTCGTTTCGCGCCTGGGTTTAGAAGGCCATCCCGATCAACCGGAATGGCTCTCGCATGTCAACGCCTCGGTACTTAAGGTAAAACTGGCGATGGCGATCATTGGCATTTCATCTATCCATTTATTGAAAACTTTCATTAATGCAGCCAACTTTGATGAAAAGACCTTATTGGCGCAAACTGGCATACATCTGGCCTTTTTACTGTCCGCTTTAGCGATCGCACATTGCGACCAAATCGTGACGCGCACCCAATTGGATGCTAAAACACACTAAACACCGCCCTGCCAGAACCTAGCATTCATGCGCCTTTTCAAGGCAATAGGCTGAAAAGGCGCATAAAATAAGCGATTCCAGACAGGGCACCTTAAATTCTACCTAGCCACAGTAACACTAGCCACGAGACTATCATGACTATCATCAAACAAGACGACCTGATCGAATCCGTAGCCGCTGCCTTGCAGTACATCAGCTATTACCACCCGAAAGATTATCTCGACCATTTAGCGCGCGCTTATCAAACTGAGCAAAGCGCGGCCGCCAAAGATGCGATTGCGCAAATTCTGACTAATTCGCGCATGTGCGCCGAAGGCAAACGCCCGATTTGCCAGGACACCGGCATCGTCAACGTGTTTTTAAAAATCGGTATGAGCGTGCGCTTTGAGGGCTTTAGTGGCTCGATTGAAGATGCTGTTAATGAAGGCGTGCGTCGCGGCTACAATAATCCCGACAATAAATTGCGCGCCTCGGTGGTTGCCGATCCACATTTCGAACGCAAAAACACGCGTGATAACACCCCTGCCGTGATCCACATGGAATTGGTGCCGGGCGACACGGTTGATGTCACCGTTGCGGCCAAAGGTGGTGGCTCAGAAAACAAAACCAAGTTTGTGATGTTAAACCCATCCGATTCGCTGGTCGATTGGGTTTTAAAAACCGTGCCTTTGATGGGCGCGGGCTGGTGCCCACCTGGCATGCTAGGCATAGGCATAGGCGGCACTGCAGAAAAAGCCATGTTAATGGCCAAGCAAGCCTTGATGGATGACATCGATATGTATGAGTTGAAATTGCGCGGCCCGCAAAACAAACTCGAAGAATTACGTATCGAACTCTGCGACAAGATCAATGCCCTGGGCATAGGCGCACAAGGTCTGGGTGGCTTGACCACGGTGCTCGACGTTAAGATCAATATGTACCCTACCCACGCTGCTTCCAAACCTGTAGCGATGATCCCGAATTGCGCCGCAACCCGCCACGCCCACTTCGTACTCGATGGCTCTGGCCCATCATATATCGAACCACCAAAACTCTCGGATTGGCCAGATGTCAGCTGGACTGCCGACACTGAAAAATCGCAACGAGTCGATTTGAATACCTTGACTGCAGCCGATGTCGCCGCCTGGAAACCAGGTCAGACTTTGCTGTTGAACGGCAAAATGCTGACCGGTCGTGATGCCGCCCATAAACGCATACAAGATATGCTGGCGAAAGGCGAAACTTTACCGGTCGACTTTAAAAACCGCGTGATTTACTACGTGGGCCCGGTTGATCCCGTGCGCGATGAAGTGGTTGGCCCAGCCGGCCCGACTACCGCAACCCGCATGGATAAATTCACTGAGATGATGTTGCAAGAAACTGGCTTAATCGCGATGGTCGGTAAAGCAGAACGCGGCCCGGTTGCGATCGAATCGATCAAGAAACACCAATCGGCTTATCTGATGGCCGTCGGTGGCGCTGCTTACCTGGTCTCGAAAGCGATTAAAGCGGCCAAAGTGGTGGGTTTTGCCGATCTCGGCATGGAAGCAATTTACGAATTTGATGTGGTCGACATGCCCGTCACGGTCGCAGTCGATTCTTCGGGTACTTCCGTGCATCAGACTGGCCCGAAAGAATGGCAAGCAAAAATCGGCATCATTCCTGTTAATCCAGCTTAATTGTTTGATGTCTGAAACGTTCGTAACTCAGCGTTCCGCACAAACTGAAACAAACGCCCTGGCCCCTATCGGTATTTTCGATTCGGGCTTGGGTGGTTTATCGGTGCTACGTGATATCCGCGCCTTGCTGCCCTCAGAAAGTTTGATTTACTGCGCCGATCAGGCTTATTTGCCGTATGGCGATAAAAGTCAGCAAGCCATCTGCGAGCGTGCCTTTGCCATAACTGCATTCTTACTGCAGCAAGGCTGCAAAGCCATCGTCATCGCTTGCAATACCGCCACCGCCGCCGCGATTAAAGCATTGCGTGCCGCTTACCCTGGTTTTCCCTTCATCGGTGTTGAACCCGGCTTACGCCCCGCGGCTAAGCTCTCAAAAACCGGGCAAGTCGGGGTCCTGGCGACGCTGGCGACCAGTCGCAGCGAAAAATTCCTGCTCTTACAACAGCAATTGCGTGCCGAATTTGCCGTGCAATTTCATGTCAGTGCTTGTGTCGGCCTGGTCGAATTAATCGAAGCTGGCAAAATCCATCATGCTGAAACTCAGGCTCTGTTAACTCATTATCTTGAGCCCTTAATAGCGGCCGGTTGCGACACCCTGGTCTTGGGTTGCACCCATTACCCGTTTGTACGTAACACTCTGCAAGCCATATTGGCTAAGCAGCCAGACCATGCTGAACAGTCTGTCAAGGACTGGCAATTGATAGAAACTGGCACTGCCGTGGCGCAACGCCTGGCGGATTTACTCGCGCAAAATCAGCGCTTAGTCGATACCAGTCTGCATGCCAGAACCGCTAAATGGTTGGCCTATACCAATCGCGACCCTGAGGTTTTCAGCCTAAGCTGTGCCAATTTGGGCTTGGCAGCTGAGTACGATAGTCGGGCCATGGCGATTTAAGCAAGTCTTACAAAAACAAATTCCCAATAAAAAATGGCGCTAAGCAGCGCCATTTTTTTATGCCGAGTCAAACTCAGGCCAGTACTGCCGCCATCGCATTAGCCACGGTTTCAACATTATTATTGTTGAGACCAGCCACACACATACGGCCCGAACGAACCAGGTAGACACCAAATTCTTCGCGCAAACGATCGCATTGCTCAGCGCTCAAACCGGTGTAGCTAAACATGCCGCGCTGTGTCAGGAAGTAATCGAAATTACGGCCAGGCACTTTCGCGCTCAGGACGGCGTGTAATTGCTTACGCATGGCTTGAATACGCACGCGCATTTCAGTGACTTCGGCTTCCCACATGGCGCGCAGATCAGCATCCACCAAAACACGGGCAACTAACTGGCCACCATGGATAGGTGGGTTCGAGTAATTGCGACGGATAGTGGCTTTCAATTGACCCAACACATTCACAGCCTGAGCTTTATCCGGGCAAACTACGCTCAACGCGCCGCAACGTTCGCCATACAAGCTCATGCTCTTAGAGAACGAATTCGCCACCAGGAAACTTAAACCTTGCTCGGCAAATAAACGAATCGCGTAGGCATCTTCGTTCAAGCCATCGCCATAACCCTGATAAGCCAAATCCAGGTAAGCGATTAATTCACGCTCACGCAACACTGGCACTAAGGCTTGCCATTGTTCTTTAGTCAGATCAACGCCAGTTGGGTTGTGGCAGCAAGCGTGCATCAAAACGATGCTGTGTTTATCGGCTTGTTTCAAGGCTTCTAACATCGCCTCAAAGCGCACACCACCGGTTGCGGCGTCGTAGTAAGGGTAAGTTTTAACCGTCTGACCGCAACCTTCAAACACCGCACGGTGATTATCCCAGGTTGGGTCGCTGACCAACACTTGCGAATTCGGGAAATACTTTTTCAAGAAATCGCCGCCAACTTTCAAGCCACCGCTGGAACCCACCGATTGCACGGTCACAACACGGCCTTCAGCAACTGCGGCGCTATCAGCACCAAACAATAATTGCTGCACGGCACTACGGAAATTTGCCGCGCCTTCCATAGGCAAGTAAGGACGTGCACCCGCTTCTGCGACAACACGCTGTTCAGCAGCACGTACCGAAGGCAGCATAGGAATCTTGCCAGCGTCATCAAAGTAAATACCGATAGACAAATTAACTTTATTGCTACGTGGGTCTTTACCAAAGGCTTCGTTTAACGACAAGATAGGATCGCCAGCATAGGCTTCGACGTGCTGAAACATGTAATAACTCCAAAGTAATGTCAGTGCTGCAAATTACGCTAAACCTGAAACAATGCGCCCTAATTAAAAGCCAATTATCAGCTCATTTTTACTTCTTTTGCCAGGTTTAAGGCATTTACGCATGTTAAATAAATAAGCAGACTTAACAGCCAAAACCGTGATTATTGGTTGCGAATTCAAGATTAAGACTGAAGTTTCGCTTATTGTGACACATTCATCGGCAATTGATGCGTTGCATCAGCAGATTCTTTTTACGCAAACGATTACCTGAACTTATTTGTAATGTATAAGCTATGCAAGCTGAAGTTTTTGCATATATATGCCCAGACTAAGTCGCAATAGCGCGCTCACACCAGTTGCGCAGCGGTTTTAATCAAAGTCGTTTTCGACTTAAGCGCCAAAAAACCGCGTCCACTTGGAAACTTCATCATCGGGACCGACACTGCGCTTTTGGCAAATATTTTGCCTGCCAGCACCATTATTTTTTAAGGAACCATCCTCAGCGATGTAATACGCCGTGCTATACCACTCTTTTTCTTCTTTAAAGTTCGGTTTGTATATCGTAATTGGTTGCAACATCGTTGGCATGGCCTTGCCATCTTTCGTTTTGCAATCCCATTTCACCGCCGAACCAGTGTCATCGGCGCGTATACCACCAATGTGATTACTCATAAATTGCTCCCATTTGATTTGATAAGTCACATAGGGCAATTGATTGGCGACGGCTTTAAATTGTGGATTATGCTGATCGGCTGGAACCGTATCAACCACAATCAAGGCCAGATAAGCATTGCGTTTGAACGGCATGCTGCGGTAATTCGGACTTTCTTTGATCCAGTAACTGACAAAATACTTGCCTGCCCGGCTTTCATAGACTTGACGTAATTGAGAGTCGCTAAATAAGGCGGCGCGCGATTCCAGCACTAATTCGTAGTGCAATTGTTCGCCGCGTATATTGATCGCAGTGCGCGCAAATTCACGGAATTTTTTATCGCTCGCCATACGGCTATAGATAGGGCTATCCGCGCGCTGGGTAATAATTAAAGCCTTGGGATCTTGTGCTGGCAAGCCCGTCCACATTGAATTTTGGGCGATTGCATACGAGTTAAAACTCAAAGCACTTAGTATGAAACTGACAGCTCGGCGTATTTGCATAAAATCCCCTTCGTTTAAGCGCGAAGCAAGCGCTGCTGGTCGCGAATTGTGGAATTTTGCATCAGATACGTTTTGTATTCAATTTGATAATTTGTAATTATTTGTTATCAAAAAGAACTACGACATCTACGCCGACGAGAAAAAAAAGAGGACGGCCCGAGAGTACGGCAGGCGTCGTCTTAGGCTGTCATGGATCAGGCAGCGGCCAGGATTAAGACTTAAGACTTACGCCTAGCAGACGCTGCCATCGTTGTTTCGGCTGGTCAGCACACATAGGTAAGGCCTAAAGGTTTAAGTCCTTAGCGACTTGCTCAGGTGAGCGGAGCTATCACCTGAGCAAGTGCTTGTCATTAATGCTGATGCTTGCCGTGAGTGTGCTGTTCAGCATCGACAGGCACATCATTTCCTTTAGCACCTTCAAAGAACCAGGTCTGGCGTTTTTTAGGCCGCAGACCAACTTCATTCATGCTTGCGCTGTCAAATAAGCGGCCATTTACCATGACTTGACTGACTTTATCACTGTCACGGATGTCCTTAACAGGGTTACCGTCAATAATCACCAGGTCGGCTAATTTCCCCGCTTCGAGTGACCCAATATCCTTATCCAGGCCCAGGTAACGTGCCCCATTTATCGTTCCCGAACGTAAGGCTTCGAGTGGTGTCATGCCACCTTTAACCAGAGTCCAGAGTTCCCAATGCGCAGCCAATCCTTCACGCTGACCATGGGCTCCCAGGTTCACTGGCACACCGGCACGTTGTAACTGTGTTGCCGCTTCGGCGATCCTGAACACATTGAAGTCTTCATCCGGTGCCGTTTCACGACGTACTGAACGGGGTTCCAAAACACTGCGCGGCACGTATTTACTCAAAATCGGATGACGCCAGACATCGGTGCGCGCATACCAGTAATGCTCACCATCTAAACCGCCATAACCAACGCCCAAAGTTGGGGTATAACCGACCTTGGTTTGCGACCAGAGTTGTTTGACGTCATCGTAGACGCGCGGAACCGGTAAGGCATGTTCAACCCCGGTATGTCCATCCACCACCATATTCATATTGTGCTGGAATAAGGAACCGCCTTCGGGCACCACCATCATGCCGGTTTGACGGGCCGCTTCCAGAATTTGCTGACGCTGTTCACGACGAGGCTGGTTATAACTTTTGACCGAGATCGCACCAGCCGCTTTCATGCGTTTTAAGTGGGTTAATGCATCGTCCAGGCTGTTGACCAGCGCACTAAAATTACCTTTCGCACCGTATAAGATGGTGCCGGTAGAATAAATCCGTGGTCCAACAACTTGCCCCGCTTTTTGCAGTTCGGCCTGCGTGAAGATTTCTCCGGTATCATTCGATGGATCATGCAAGGTCGTAATACCTAAAGCGAGTGAGGCGTAATTGATCCAGCTTTGTTGTGGGATGATGCCTTGCTCACCCATACCGCCATGCCAATGCACATCAACCAAACCAGGAATCACCGTCTTACCTTTGGCATCTATCACTTTAGCGTCTTTAGGCAGTGCGATTTCAGCAGCACTACCGATTGCTTTGATGCGATTATTTTGTATCAGAATACGGCCATTTTCTATGACTTCATCACCGCGCATAGTCACGATGCGGGCGCCATCGATCACTTGCATGCCTTCAGGCACATCGGTTTTTTGCGTGAAGCCTATCGTCACGCCATTTTCGCTGAACTTCGGTAATTCTTTAGGTGCACCTGGCACAAAACTAAAGGCTTGCTTTAATTCACGCGTGAACAATTCATTGCCCAGGCTGAAGTGAAGTTTCTGACTATCACCCGACCAATGCAAATACTGCCCGGCATTCACGTCCAACTGTTTAACTGGCAAGGCATCCATTTTCGGACTTATCGTCACTGCTTTGCCGGCCTTAGGTAAAGGCATGACATAGGCGTGGTAACGCTCGACAAATGCCAGCCATTCGCCGTCTGGGGAGAGTGCGAATTCGGTCGCAAATTCGCTCTTAGCAACGGCATTTTCTTTGCGTTCGTTGAGATCGATTTTGACCAGGGAAGTAGTCCAGTCGACTTCGCTAGTGTACTGGGTGCGACTGACATAAATACTGCCATTTTCATTGGCAAATTGGGGTGCACTGCCCTCTTCGGTGACTAACCGAGGTTCCGACTTAGCGTCAGCATTAACTACGTAGACGCCGGTTTCCATACCATACCAGGGCGTGGTTAAATAACCGCCTTTGGCTTTCACAAATACCACTTGTTTGCCATCGGGCGAAAAGCGCGGCTGCAGGTATTTACCAGGTTTAGTCGTCAATCGCGTTTCTTTACCACTGGCCAGTTCGATGATGCGCACACTACCTGTGCTTTGATCATTCCAACTGGTGTACACCAGGAATTTACCATCACGCGAAAAACTCGGGAAGAACTCAAAGTCCTGAGTTTGCTTAGTCAAGCGCTGCACTTTGCCATCCGGTAGCGTTTTCAAGTAAAGATGACCGAGCGCCGAGTACACCACTTTATCGCCAGCTGGCGCCACATTCACCCAGCGTAATTGCTGTACATTGAAATTATCGGGTGCTACCTCGTGAGTAAAACGCAGGGCTTCATGCACTTCGCGTGTATCTTTGACGTGAAATGGAATTTCTTGTGCCTGTTTTTCGGCATTTTTGGTAAATGGATCAACACGCCAGATTTTACCTTGCGCCCAGACCACCAACTCTTTACTACCTGGCATCCAGGCAAATGAGGGATAAACCCCATGTATCGCCCAGGCTTCTTGCATATCGCGTTCTAAACCTTGCCAGACTGGGAATTCCTGACCACTTTGTAAGTCTTTTAAAAATAAGCTCGATTGATTGCGGATACGACGGACAAAAGCCAGGTATTTGCCATCGGGCGATGGGGTAGGACGGACTGCGCCGCCCGGGCCACTGACGAAGGCCTTGACTTTACCCTCCTGCAAATCACGACGGAATATCTGGTAAATTTGTTTATTCGAATCTTTGTTGTATTCAAAACTCGTGCCTGAAGTCGTATCTTGCGAATAATACACATAGCGCCCATCAGGAGAAAACGCGGGCTCGCCTAAATCTTTTTGCCAGTTGGGTTTTTCATTGAGTTGCACGCCTGCGCCACCATTGATGTGGTAAAGCCAGATTTCACCTGAACCCGCAGAACGTGTGCCGGTATAGTGCTTGCGCGCCGCGAAATACTGACCATTCGGATGCCAGACCGGATTATTCAACAAACGAAAATCTTCTTTGGTAAGCGCCCTGGCTTCACTGCCATCTAAATTCATCAGCCAGATATTATCGCCACCGCCAGCGTCTGACATATACAGTATCTTTTTACCATCCGGCGAGAAACGCGCTTGCATATCCCAGGCGACGCTGTGGGTTAAGGCTTTTGCTTCGCCGCCAGCAATCGGCAACAGGTAAATATCGCCTAACAAATCAAATACAATGTGCTGCCCATCGGGGCTCACATCCACGCTCATCCAGGTACCTGTGCGGGTATCGATGGTAGCGCGGGTGGTCGCACCTGGCGCTTGATTAACATCCCACTTTTTTGCTTTTTCCTTGGTTTCACCTGTCGCCTCATTCGCGGCCTGCACCTGACCCAGGCTGACTAACCCGGCTAAGGCGATCAGCATGCTTTTTTTCGACAATCTCATACGCGCTCCTTGTTTTTTTGTTTACCGGGCCAGGACTTAAGAAAAAATCCAAAACGACCAGAATACGCCGCTTTTGAGCACAAAATGGCTGGAAAGTTCCAATCAACGCGCGTTTTAAATTGGCTCATAACATCGACCAATCCGCCCTATTTTGCGGCGCAGGCAGCCGCGTTCAGACATATTCCTAAGCCAAAGGCAATTTTTGTAGGAATTTTCTTATTGAGCTAGCGCAATATCTGACCTGCCAATTCAGCATTAGCTGATTTAAATCAAAGCCCAAGTTCTTGATAATGGAGTCCAACAAAGCCTGACATTGAGCTACATCATGAACTTGTACATCGTTGAAGATTCCGAATTAATCCAGCAAAGATTAGTCGATTTCGTCAGCACCATTCCTGGGGTGCAAGTGGTCGGTGTGGCGGGCGATATTGCCACTGCAAGTAATCAGTTAATCGAGCAAGAAGCCGATGCCTGCATACTCGATTTGCAATTAAAAGACGGTAACGGTTTGCAGTTATTGAAAACCGTAAAGCAACAAAAACCGGCTTTAAAAGTCGTGGTTCTGACCAATCACGCAAACGAAGCAAATCGGGTGTATGCCTTACGCGCTGGTGCTGATGGTTTTTTAGATAAATCCACCGATTTTGAAACCTTGCAGACTTACTTAAGTAATTGGCAGCAACAAGATTCCAGTATTCATTGAATTTAATAATTGACGAGGCTAACCATGACTATGATGACTTTCGCTGGCACCACCAACGCAACCACTCCCCATTTCACTAGCAGTGAAAGCAACTGGCGTTGTCAGGGTAAGCTCTGGTCAAATCTGACTGAAATTTGCCAGTTATTGCGTATTGCAGCACCCAAAGTCGTGCCTGAAGACGATGTGCAATTTCAGCACTTGCGCTTTAAAGCAGGGCAACGCGTGCACACCATAGGCCAGGATTTCGATTCCTTATTCATCGTCAACTCGGGCTTTTTAAAAACCGTATTGATCGATGAACTCGGCAATGAACAAGTCCTGAGCTTCCCCATGAAAGGCGACTTACTCGGCATCGATGGCATCTACAGCCAACATCATGCAACTGAAGCCGTGGCACTGTCGGACTGCGACATCATTTTGCTGCCGTATCGCACCTTCGCCAATTTAACCCGCCATTACGCTGAACTCGAACAAGCCATGTTAAGCGTGATGAGCCGCGAATTAGTGCGCGAGCAAGCCATGATAGGCATGTTAAGTGCGCTCAGCGCCGAAGCTAAAGTGGCACGCTTTTTAACCAATCTGGGTGAACGCTTCAGCCAGTTAGGTTACTCTGGCAAATCGTTTAATTTACGCATGACTCGCCATGAAATCGGCAGCTATCTGGGCTTGACCTTAGAAACCGTCAGCCGTACCTTGTCAGCGTTCAATGAACTGGGTTTAATCTGTGTCGAACAACGCCAGATCACCCTATTGGACACAGCAGCACTGAAAACCTTGCGCCGCTTGCCACCTGCAAAATCGCGCAGCAAATCGAAAGTCAGTGAAAAGGTCAGCACCTTGGTCAATAAGAAGTTATTGCCAAGCTGGCAGCCAGAGCTTGCGGTTGCAATCAATTAGTTTAAGCTAGGTAAATGCGTAACAGATAGCCAGGCAAAGTCCTGGCTAAAACGGTATCCACGGGCTGGCAATTGCGCCAGTCAAATCAGCTCAGAACCAGTCTGTGTCTCAGCCCTCGGACTGGATTAGTTTGAATACGAAACTCAACTCAGGGAGCAAGCCATGACGTACAAAACCATACTGGTGCACATCGATGACACCGAGCGCTCGGATTATCGTGTCAAAATCGCCGCCGAACTGGCCAAACAAGAACAAGCTCATTTAATCGGCACAGCCGTGACTGGCGTGTCCCGCTACATCTACCAGGATGGCAATATCGGTGCAGCTGACCCGAATTTAGCCGTGCAACTCAAATTTTTACGTGATCGCGCAGAACGCGCGCAAGAACGCTTCAAAAAAATCATGCTACAAACCGGTGTGAATTCCTACGAAGCACAGATCGCGCACGACGAAGCAGGCGGTGGTATTGGCTTACAGGCGCGCTATAGCGACTTAGTCATCGTCGGCCAAACCGATCACGATGAACCCTCGCCTACTGTACTACCTGACTTCCCCGAATACATCGTTTTGAACTCTGGCCGCCCGACTCTGATGGTGCCGTATACCGGTGACTTTCCAACCCTGGCCAAACGCCCCATGATCGCCTGGGATAGCAGCCGTGAAGCGACACGCGCCTTAACCGATGCACTACCTATCCTGAAGCAAGCCGATCTGGTCCACGTGGTAATTTTCAATTCGCGCAACAACCCCGATGCGCATGGCGAGCAACCGGGTGCCGATATCGCTTTGTATTTATCGCGCCACAATGTCAAAGTCGAAGTCTCGGTGCACAAAACCAAAACCGATATCGGTAACGCCTTACTGTCGCTCTCGCATGACCTCGACAGTGATTTACTGGTAATGGGTGCCTATGGCCATTCACGGTTCCGCGAAATGATCATGGGCGGTGTCACCCGCACTATTTTAGAAAGCATGACTTTGCCGGTGCTGATGTCGCACTGATAGCGCCGACGCTAGCCTGCAGCGGCGTGCAAGGCCTCAGCAAGAAAACAAAACCCGCGTGTAGCGCGGGTTTTTTATTGATTTACGGGTGTTGCATCCGACCATGAATCAATTACTCAGTGCATACCGGGTTTGGTAAAACACAATCAGTGCTTCCCGTGTCTGCAGCATGGCCAGAAAAAAGGCGATCAGGGCGACCAGACGTTTAACAAAACCAGATGCAGGTGGTGGCTCACCGTAATCATTATCCCAGCGCGGCCCGGATAAAAAGCACAAAACGGGCAAGAAAATAACGGCGAACAAGGGAAAAGCCAACACATGAACCGACCACCCTGGAAAATTCAAATCACGCAAACGACGTGCTGACAGTGGGTAAAATAATAAACCTACACAAGATCCCATAAGTGACAACGAAGTGACTAATTGTTTTAGTGTCATGTTGCCAGTCAATGCATAATGCTGGCAAAGAAACAAAGTCAGGCCCGACCAGATCAGCATCAAAAACGACATAAACAAGAGATAACTACCAGCTCCCAGGCGTGCCCTTTTTATCCACGTCATGATTTTCATTTAAGCCATTTCAAAGCTATGTGCTTAGCGCTACAAGCCGGTTTCCCTGGATTACGAAATCAAGGTAAACAAATTCCAACCCCGGCATTTATCTGCCTGCAAACGCCCTGTTCATGCGCCTCTCCAGCCACCCTTCTGAAAAGGCGCATGAATAGGGCGTGACCAGGGGCATAAAAGATTCAGGCCTGCGCAGTATCTAGCCTGCGCCGCCGCTACTCAGGAATCAAGCCTGACGTTTATTGTGCTGAATAGACGACCACAGCGAAGCCAGAATAAAAGCGACGCCTATGATGCCGGTAATAATTTCGGGTATATGAAACTTCATACTGGCAAACATGATTAAGGCCAAAATGCCGATCGCATAGTGAGCACCATGCTCAAGAAAAACGTACTGATCAAGCGTGCCTTGCTTAACGAGAAAAACCGTCATAGAACGCACAAACATCGCGCCTATAGCCAGACCCAGCATAATAATCACCACATCACTGGTAATTGCAAAGGCGCCTATCACGCCATCAAAGGAAAACGACGCATCCAGCACTTCAAGGTAGAGAAAGCCACCTACACCGCCACCCTTAATCGCTTGCCCCAAATTGAGCTCGGTTTGCTCTTCGTTTTCTAGCAGACTACTGACAAAATCCACCGCCACATAGGTGATGACGCCCCAGATTCCAGCTTGCAAGACCACGAATTGTTTATCAACACTGACCAGATTAATACTTAACACCACCACCAATAAAGCCAGCAACACCGGCATGGAACTCAGCTTACCCAGGCTCGCCAATTTTGCTTCAAACCGGCCTAACCAATGCAATTCTTTATCGTCGTCGAAGATGAAATTTAAAAACACCAGCAATAAAAAAACCCCGCCAAACGCCGCGACTTCGGCGTGATGGTTCATTAAATGCTGAGAAAATTGTTGCGTATCATTGAGCGCCAGATGCCAGGCTTGCGACATCGGTAAATCAGCGGCTTGCGACACGATCAGCAGTGGGAACAATAGCCGCATACCAAATACCGCAATAATTATCCCCACCGTCAAAAACAGAGTTTGCCAGAAATTCGTCCAGCTCTTTAAGACTGAGGCATTCACGACCGCATTATCAAACGATAAAGAAACCTCCATCACGCCCAGAATGCTGGCTAAACTTATCGCAATCAGGGCGCCACTGCCCCCCTGCTGTTGATAGCCCCAGTAGCCAGCCAGCGCCAGGCAAATCGCGGTGACAAAAAAGGAAAACCTGAAATGCTTCATTACCCGCCTTTATCTGCAAATTAAGTCCTTATTAAACCATAGCGTCAAGCTGTGAGTGTTTATTTAGTGCAAATTCAGGTCGCGATGATGTTGTTTCGGGAAAACAAAGTAATGTGTGCCAGGTATTGCGCTTGCACCCAAGAAAAAAGCGAACCCTGAAAGGTTCGCTTTTGACTCTGCCCGACCGGATGGGAATGACGCTGATCGCCACTGGGTAAGGTTAGCCCGGTTTGGCCCGACTTGGTCTGGGCATTATTTACGATTTAAATCATAGCTTAATTGCAATTTATTACCCTGATCAGCCTGTGCTACCAGGCGGGCAGGTTGGTGTTGCGCTTTTTTAAGAGCCTGGCTGGCCTGGGCATTGATGCTATAGGCACCAAAAAAACCTGCCAAACCAGCGCAAACTATCATGCTAGCCAACACGCTGGGACGCAGACGGAATAACTTGCCCTGTTTTGCTTGCGCTGTATCGGCTTCAGTTGCCGCTAAATCACTGGTATCGAAAGCCAGCGTCAGCGGAGAATTTTCCAGCAGGCTTTTCACTTGCTCTTGCCATTCTTTGTTTTGCCCGGTCTTCATACGCATATTGTGTATCAATTGCTGAGCAATTTGTTCGGCTTCTTTTTGCGCCTGATGTAACTCTTCCTCTAACACATGTTGCTGTTCTTCAGTTTTGGAAATCAACAAAGAACGCGCTTCAGCATACGCGGCTTGCTGCAGTTCAATTTGTACCAAAGCAGCTTGCTGTTGCTCGGCTAATTGCTGCTTATTCTGTGTCAGTGCATGGTGTTTAGCTTGCAGTGCTGCTTGCATTTGTTGCATTTCATTAGCGGCTTCCTGCTCCATCACGGCAAGTTGTGCTTGATGTTGCTGTTGCGCCTGATCTTGTTGCTCAAGCAAGAGTTGTTGTTTCTCATTTAACTCATCGTGCATTTTTGCGATACGCTGAGCGTGTTGTGCTGCTAATTCTTGCAATTCTGCCTGATGCAGCGCTGTTTGTTTTTGCTGTTCAGCATGCAGTGCGGCAAGCGCTTGTTGATGTTCGACTTCTGCTTGTGCTTTTTGCTGCTGCATCGCTTGCTGTTGTTGTTGCAATTGCGCCAACAAGCTATCTTGTTGTTCAGCCAGTGCTGCCACCTCATGCTGAATTTCTTGTTCAAGACGCAAACGATACTGCTGTTTGTCCGCCAGGCCAAACTCTTGCTCTGCCGCGACACGAATTGCCTCCAGCGCAGCTTGAAGTTCACGTAATGCGGCTTGTTCAGCGTCATTTTGCGCCAGAAGTTGTTGTTGCAACTCATGTTGAACACGCACTTTTTCCGCTTGTAAGGCGCAAGCCTCTTGCTCTGCCGCCAAAGTTGCCTGCAATTGACTGGCTAAGGTTTGTTCGAGTTGCAAGCGCTGTTCTTGTTGTTCCTGGATCGCTAATTCAGCGTCAATTTTTTGCTGAATTAAGTCCATCTGACTTTGCTTGCTCCGTAAATTCTGTTCTTCTAAGGCTTGCTGCTGTTGCAGCATCGCCAACTGTTGCTGCTCAGCCTCGGCATAGCTAGTCGCCAAGCGTTGTGCCGCGAGTGCAGCTTCGCGTTTTTGTTCTTCCAATTGCAAGCCTAAACGCTCCGCCTCCACGGTCTGCTGCGCAATTTCGCAAGCCTCTTCTTCGGCCGCCAGACGCAGTGCCATGCTCACTTGTGCATCTTGCTCAGCCTGCGCTTTTTCCATGCTGATACGCAAGTAGTTTTGCTCGTGTTGCAAGGCCAGCTCGGCCTGCTCCAACGCCACTTGCTCTTGACGCAGACGTTCTTGTATTACCGCACCTTGCTCTAATTCAACGGCAGCGCGACGATTTTCCGTCGTGGCACAAACTTCTTCCTGTTGCAAACGTTTGGCAATTGCTTCGTTGGCCAATTTTTGCGCTTCGTGGTGCTCCACGGCTTTCGCCAACAACGCCCGTTCTTGATCAGAGTGTACTAAGGCTAACTGAGCCGCAGCTTGCTCTTGCTCTGCACGCAAAGCGGCGGTCTGACGTGCTTGCTGTTCAGCCGCCAATTGTTGTTGCTGGGCTTCGCAGGCTATTTGCTCAAGTAAAATTTTTTGTTCGGCTTCGCTCGCTAAAGCTTGTTCTAATTCCGCACGTTTTCTCTCTTGTTCAGTCAACTCCAACAAGCGCGTGGTTTTCAATTGCAAAGCCGCTGCAGCATTGCGCTTAACCAGTGACTCTTCGGCGCTTTGCACCAGCCAGGCTTGTTCAGCCTGATTAAAGCTGCTTAAAGCCTGGGCTTGCTCTTGCTCACTAAATAAGCGTTGTTGCGCCAGGTTGATTTGCTCTTGCTCTAATGCCAGGCGTTTAGCGGCTTCTTGCTGCAAGTTTTGTTCAGCCAATTGGCGAGTTTGTATGCTCTCAATTAAAGCCTGTTCGGTGGCAATGCGTAACTGTTCAGCTGCGAATAATTCTTTCTCATCACGCAAACGTTGTTGCAGTAATTGCTCATGAAGTTTTTCTGCTTCGACATGGGCGGCAAGTTCCTGATGCAAAGCCTGTTCCATTGCTAATCGGCTGGCACTGACCGCCAAGGCTATTTTTTCCGCTTTCGCATTGGCTTCGGCATAGGCATAGGCTTGCTGCTCATCCAGCAAACGTTGCTCCCTGTCGCTTTTTGCCGCAACTTCGGCCGCCTGGCGCTGTGCCACTTGCTCCAGCAAAGTAGCCTCTTCATCAATTCGTTGTTGTTCTAACTGCGCCAACTCGTGTACGCGCAGATTTTTTTCTTCTATCATGGCCAGCGCTTTTTGCTGACTTTGCGCATACACCTCAGCTTGTTGACGCAAAGCTTGTTCGGCCTCCAGCTTGGCTTTGGCGGTTTGTTGCGCAGTTTGTTCAGCGGCCAGTTTGGCGGCGATGGTTTCCGCCAACTGCCGTTCAGCGTCAACACGATGCTGTGCGATTAAATTCGCTTGCTGTTCAGTTTGTTCACGTTCAGCGGCAATTAACTGACTGTCTAACAAGGCCTGATTTTTTTCCATTTCCAGACGCAATTGCGCCTCTAAAGCACGTGCGACTTGTTGTTGCGCCTGGGCTTTTTCTTGTTCCAGCCGGGTTAATTGGGTGGCGGCCTTAACACGTTGCTGTGTCGCTTGTGCTACTTCACTCTCAACCTCGGCTTGTTTGGCTGCGATGTCCGCCAATCGTTGCTCTTCGAGCAAACGGTTCTCAGTAGCCGCACGTTGCTGTTGTTCATTCTCCAAACGACGCAATTGTTCATCACGCAAAGCTTGTTCGGCTGCGCATTTCGCTTGCAATTCAGCCGCCAGAGCTTGTTCTGCACTGAGTTTTTCTTGCACCAGGCTCAAAGCATGGCGTTCCAGTTCAGTTTTTTCTTTCAGTGCGCGTCCTAATTCCTCCGCTTGCTGCAGCTTTTCCGCCGCTAATGCCGCGGCTTGTTGCTGCTCTTCGGCATGCAATTTAATCTTTTGCAAACGCGCTTGTTCTGCTTGTACCAGGGCTTGGCGAGCCGCACGAGCCTGGGCTTCTTGCTGTTGCCGTTGCTGTAAGGTTTCAGCATGCAAGCGATCTGCCTCGGCGCGTTCCAGCACTTGTTGGGCAATTTCGGCTTCTGCTTCGAGCTTGGCTTGCTGCGCAATTGCCGCAGCTTGTTCAGCCTGCTTACGTAAGGCTTCGGCACGCTGTTGTTCAGCGAGTTGTTGCGCTTTGAGCGCTGCCACTTCGGCAGCTTGTTGCTGAAGCTGATGCAAACGTTCGGCTTCGACTTGCGCCTGGATTTCCGCCTCGGTTAATTGTTGCTGCGCCAGACGTTGTTGTTGTTCAGCAACTTGTCTGGCCAACGCCGCTTCTTTTGCCAATTGCTCGGCTTCGAGCCGCGCCGTAGCTTCAGCAATTGCTTGCTGTTCCGCCGCCAGACGAGCTTCGCTCTCGCACAAAATGTCTTCCAAGGCTTCTGATTTACGCCGCTCACTCACCATTTGCTGTTCCAGGATCTCCATGGCTTTTTCCTCGTCTGCAACAAGTTGCTGCTGTACGCGCAGCAGTTCGCTTAACTCTTGCTCTTTACGAGCCTTGATTTGAGCAAGCTCTTGTTCAGCCATGGCTTGCTGCATGCTTTTCTGCAAGACTAACTTCTCGGCCAGGGTTTGCGCTTGCTGTGCAGCTTCGGCCACTTGCTCGGCTTCACTCTGCATACGTAAGATTTCAGCGTGCTCTTCTTCAGCCTGAATACGTGCCTCGGCAGATAAACGCTTTTCGTTTTCTGCCTTTAATTTTTTTTGTATCGCTTGTTCGGCTTTTTGTTCAGCTTGCAAGCGTAAAGCTTCTGCCTGAACTAAGGCTTCCGCCTGACGTGCTTTATTTTCAGCAGCTTGCTGCGCTTGTTCGAGTAATTCACTTTGGACTTCCGCCGCACGCAAGGCACGTTGCTCGGCATCCGCTTGTTCACGAGCAAAGGCAATTGCCCTTTGCTCAGCTTCATAACGTTGTTGTGCCAGTTCCGCAGCTCGCTGCTCTTCATTGACGCGTTGTTGCGCCAGTTCCGCAGCGCGTTGTTCTGCTTCGCGGCGACGTTGCGCTTCCTGCGCTAAGCGGGCTTCGTTTTCCACCCGTTGGCGGATTTCCAGATCGGCTTGAATTTCATGCTCCACCCGGCCCAGCGCGCGTTCTTGCAATTCGTGTTCGGCTTTAATCCGTGCTTCGGTCACGCGGCGAATTTGCTCTTCGGCTTCACGTCTCGCCTGAGCCGTACTCGCCGCTTGTATTTCTGCGTGTTCACGGCGACTGGCCGCATCATGCAAGGCTTTCTCAGCCTGAATACGCAGTTGTATAGCTTCGGCAGCGCGTTGCTCAGATTCGAGACGGGCTTGCGCCAGAATTTCATGTTCTTGTTCCAATGCGACACGGGTTTTTGCATCTTCACGCGCACGTATCTCGACGGGTGCACGGTTTAAGGCTAACTCCAGTGCCAGTGCCTGAGCTTGTTCACGCTCTTGTGCCAATTGCAGCGCTTCAGCGCGGATTTTTGCCAGCATTTCGGCTTGTTGCCGCGCTTCGCGTTCGCTTAATTCGCGCTCACGTGCGATTTCCGCAATCCGCGCCTCAGCCAACGCGCGTTTTTCGACTTCATGCAGAGCGGTTTGCTCCGCTACCAGGCGTTCAACGGAAATTTGCCGGACTTGCTGGGATTGTTGCTGCAAATGTTCGGCAGTCACCCGGGCTTGTTCTTTGAACTGGGTTTCTGTGTGCAATTTCTGCTCAGCTTGTTCACGCGCTTGCTGCTCCAGTTGCAAACGTTGTTCAGCAGCTTCACGGGCACGCCGCTCGATCTCTGCGCGTTCACGGAATTGCTGGGCTTCGGCTTCGCTTGCCAGTAAGCGTGCGCTGGTTTCATTTTGCGCCTCACGTTCTGCTTCCAAGCGAGCCTGAGCTTGAGCTACCGCTTCTTGCTCAAGTTGCAATTTTTGCTGTGCCAATTGCGCTGCTTCCGATTCCGCTAAGGCTCTGACCTGAGCCAGACTACGCGTTTGCTCTTCTGCTTTGTAACGTGCTTCCTGCGCCACCGTGGCTTTGGCTTCTGCCTCGACCCGGGCGATCGCTTCACGTATTGCTTTAACATCAATCCGGGCGTGGCCTTGCATTAACTCCTGGTCTAACGCCAGCTCATCATCGGCCAATAAACGCTGATCAAAGGCTGCCTCGCCCAAGGCCAGTTTATTTAACAATGCTTGCTTATCGTTCATCATACGCTCCTGCGATGCGCCGCTGAGTTTAGTAAAGGGATTAATCGAGACTACCGGATTTGCTTAAGTTGAATTATCGTAGATCGCTAGCAAGCCGATATTGCGAGTAAACGGGTAAAACCCCTCTAATTCAGCGCTTCTGAATTTGATTTAGTCTGGCAACAGCGTAAAATAGCGGCCAATTTAGTTTTAGGAGAATGCTGTGGCCGAACAAACCGACAACATGGTGCAAGAAATCAGACACCCTCTGGTGCAACACAAACTGAGTCTGATGCGTAGTAAAGACACCCCCACGGATAATTTCCGCCGCTTATTACGTGAAATCAGCCAAATGCTGGCTTATGAAGTCACTCGCGATTTGCCTATCGAATTGAGCCCGATAGAAACGCCGATCACCACCATTGATGCGCCGATGATTAGTGGTAAAAAACTGTGTGTGATTTCGGTCTTGCGCGCCGGCAATGGTATCTTAGATGGTATGCTGGATTTGCTCCCGAACGCGCGCGTTGGTCATATAGGCTTATATCGCGACCCGGAAACGCTGGAACCAGTCGAGTATTATTTCAAAGTCCCGGAAGACATTTCTGAACGACTGGTGTTAGTGGTTGATCCTATGCTGGCGACCGGTAATTCTGCGGCTGCCGCGATTGAACGCTTGAAATTACGTGGCGCCAGCTCAATCAAATTTGTGTGCTTACTCGCCGCCCCTGAAGGCGTCGCGGTTATGCGTAAGGCCCATCCTGATGTACCTATCATCACGGCCTCGATAGACCAATGCCTAAATGAACACGGTTACATCGTGCCAGGTCTCGGCGATGCAGGTGACCGTTTATTTGGTACGAAATAATCCTGCGCTAGTGGCATACCGAATGCCATTATTAGCCGCGACCCCGGCACAACTTACTGCGCGATCAATTTTGAAGCCTGTGATGCTCGCTGTACCCTGGTACAGGTGCGCTTCTCGACATTAACGTTGACCGCTCGTAACTTGATAAAGAGGTCTCTGGCCAGGAAGCCACAAAAAAATAGCCCGCTTGCACGCGGGCTATTTTTATTCAGCAGCTTTTCAGCGTTGAACCTCGCCAGGATTATCCTGCGTTTTGACGGTATTTTTAGCAAGCAAACTCCAGACCATGCCACCAACCAAGACCAAGGCCAGCACCAATACACCCCATAACCAAAACTTACGGTTTTCAGCGACCTCGGTTTGCGCAGCCTTAGGTTTAGCCTTATCCACTGAGCTCGCTGGAAATAGTTTTAACGATGTGGTATCGATACTGGCTAAAGCCAGACTTGCCTGCTGCTTCAGATCACGAACTGGGGCCAACAGTTCGGATTCCGAATAGCCTGGATTGACTGCCTTAGCGCCGACCTGCAAACTGAAAGGCGCATCGCCGCGGGCTAAAAACACCAGACTCAGTTCACTCATCGCCAAACGTATCGTCGGTGCCTCGCTACCCAGTAAGCTTAGTCGGCTACTTTGTGGATCGCTTAGTTGTAATCGCAGTCGTTGGTAATACGTACCATCCAGAGTTAATTGAGGCGTGGTTAAGACGCGGCCCGCCAAATCCAGTTTATAAGCAATCAATTGATGCAATAAATAAAACTGGTCCTGTGCTTGCAAATCGGCTTTAACTTGTACCCGATGTTGATGCAACCAGGATAAGGGATTAACGTGGCGGCGCGCTGGCGCCTGGTAGTTTTGCTTAAGCACGCCAACCACATCCAGACGAGCCAGGCTATTCGTCTGGGCGAGCTTGATTTCCAGCTTTTCTGCGGCAAAGTGTGGCGGTAGCAGATAATCACAGTAGTGATCGGTACAACGCTCGGCTTTCAGCTCGGGGGTCCATAATAGCTGGGGAAGCTTACGTTGAGTCTGGCTCGCCGACACCATAATTTTTTCTATCTTGAGCGACTTGTCAGCAAGATTTTTAAGACGTAAATATCGCGCTGTTTGCCCAGACAAATTCAGACTTAATTGCGTCAACTGCTGTTGCGCATGAGTGAGTTGCAACAGAGTTTGCTCTTGCCCCAGCGAATACCAATGCTGCAAATCGTCACTGAATTCGAGTGCAACCGGAAACACGCCTTGAGTATCGGCCGCAAGCGTCAGGTTGGCTTCCAGAAGTTGCCCCTTGATCTGACTCAGATCAAGCAGCCAATAAGCTGGACTGGCGTCGCTTACTGGTTTAGTTTTTAATTGCAAACGTCCCTGCTTATCGATCACGACACCTGTCTCAGCGGCTGACCTCGTTTTGCTTACCACAAAAAAAGGCGCTTGCTGTTGCGACAAATCGTCTCGCCGGGACTCGGTGTGCAACCAGCTCCAGACTAAGCTTTCACCTTTCGCATTCAAGACCTGGATGTCCGTCAAATCATCGCGACTGGCATTACTGATTAGTTCAAGCGGTAAATTCAATTGATAAAACGGTGAGTCGCCTTTCACCTGAATAGGTAACTTTTGAGGTGCCGATTGCACCTGTGCTGAGCTACAGAGCAATAACATCGCCAAGGTCTTACTGCTCACCGACAGCCCTGGCAAATTCACGCAAAATGATTTCATAGTGTTTATCATGACTCTGATCCGGCATTCGTATTTTGTTTCAGATTAGATCCGGGATAAGGTGCGAAATACCCCACAACCAATAACAACAGACCGACTACGATAAAAGAAATGATACGGTATAAACCACCGTGATCCGCCAGTTCGATGACAAAGAGCTTCAAAACCACCACCGCCAACAATACTGCACCGCCTATCCAAAGACTACGATGCTGCCGTCGATTCGCCAGCATCATACTAATAACTGCCGCCAAAGCCCAAGCCACGGATACCGAGGCTTGCGCCAGTTTTGCATCAAATAAGCTATCGATCTCATAGGGAATTGCGGCGTACTGACTGCAAGCCCGTAAAACCACTGTGGTGTAATACAGCAATCCCGCCAAAGCGTAGGCATAATGCGCACGTAATTGCAGTAAGCTGCGCCGCCACAACTCTGGTAATGCTCGCCACCACATCGGCGTGAGTAACAGGCAAATCACTTGCGCCAGCTCAAGCGGATTTAAGATACTGAAGAAAGGTAATGGTCGAGCGCTGCCATCCTGAGTCAAAGCGGCGTGAATAAACCACATCCAACAAAATACCAATAAAGGGATCGCCGCTTTAGTCAGATAAAATTCGCGCCATTCATTCCAAGGCCAGCGCGTTTGAAACTTCGTTGTCACGATTAACGCAATACCGATCAAGGGCATCACCACCCAAGCCGTTGCGGTCCAGGCGTTCTCTATTCCCGTTGCAAGCAGTGCCAGGGCATGAAGTTGCAAACTAAATAGTAAGACAAAGAAGTAACAGCCCAAAGCATGGCTCGCTTGCATGAAATAGCCCTGCCCGGGCAAACGTAACTGCGCCTTGCATAACAATACAAAATGGCTGATCAATGTCAGACCCCAGATCACATAATCTAATCCCGAGATAGGGATAAAAGGAATTTCCTGATACCGGGCACGTATCGCCAAGCTATCCAACAACCAGATTAACCAGGGCAAATAAATAAACTGGGCATACGTGGCCCATGTCCATTGCCGCACTTTTGCAAGAGCGAACAACAAACCAGCACTCATCAGCGCACAGACTAATTGTGCAGAACCCCAATAGTGGCCCAGCTCGCGTTGTGCTAACCAAAGACCTGGCTCTACACTAAAACAGGAAAACCAAAACCATAATCCCGGCAGCAATGGTAATGCCTGCCATTGCCAGTAATGGCACCAGCCATTATGCAAGCGTGCGCTGCCAGCTTGCGCGAGTGGCCAGGTCCACGGCCCTTTTTTGGCAGCTTGATAAATCCGTTCTGCGACAAATAACAAGGCCAGACTTAAACACAGTGGCGCTGCAAATTGCTGATTGAAAAATGCGGTTGCGGTTGGCTCGTACACCCGGTTACTGAAAACATAGATCACCACGCTTGTCAGTAGTAAAGCGCCTGAACCCAAGGCTAAGACGAAATTAGCTAAATATAAGGCCAATGCGATAAATAAGGCTGCACTCAGCGACCAGTATATCGCGGCCTGATTCAGACTCAGTGCAAATAAGAGACTGAATTGCACCAACAAGCTGGCCACCAGTATGCCTGCATTAAAGGCTTTCGACCAAACTAAGAGACTGCCATCAGCCAGACATTGCTGTCTGTGACGGACAATGTTCAGCACGATATTCGAAAGTAGTGCCAGCGCGATAAAGCAACTGGCAACAATGCCTTGCCAACCTGAGGCAAGTAAGGCACCGTCTTGTGGATTCAATTGCAGAGTAATCGCAAACTGCAGTACAGCAAGTACTTGCAGGGCAATCCCTGGCCAATGAAAATCTTTGCAGCTGATTTTTTTGTCGGCGTAACGTATTAATACAGCACCAGCCAGCGCTTCCACAACGGCCGCCACACGAGAATCGAACAATACCCAATGCAGGCTGACCAGCGCTATCCAGGCTAACCACAAACTCGCCAGACTCAGCTTCGCTTCAAAGCGTGAAAAATGACGCTGGAAACTCGCTGAAATTGCGTCGTTAGTTTGCACTTCAGCATTCTGCAAGTTACTCGAAAATAGTCGCCAAACCGTGACACAGCTAAATAACAGAAGTAAAGGACCTATCCAACTACCAGTCAATACGGTCGCTTGTGCTGTTTCATTGAAACTTAAAGCAAAACTTAATTTACTCCAGGCTCCCAACAACACAATAAAAGCCAATGCCCTGGCGTAGGCGCGCTGCTGTCGCACACCCAGCCAATACATGCCAGCACCTTCAACGGCCCAGGCTGCACCTGTCCAGCTATTTTCTAAAGCCAAGGGTATCGACAAGGTGACAAAAATACCTGCAACAATCAGATAGGCTTCTGCCAACAAACCAAGTCCAGGTAATTGACGTGCATAAACCAGGCGTGCCAGCACCAGATAAAACAGAGCGAAACCAACTGCGGCCAGAGCGCTGCCCAGATAATAGTCTTTGACTAAAACGTATTGGATCGCAAATGCTGTCATAGGCAAACCAAATACCAGCGCACTATCCACCCGCCCGACACGTTTTACACTCGCCAGTATGCCTTCTGAACCACTCACTTCACGCAGCGTAGCCCGCGCATAAAACAAGCCTATCAGCGCGTACAACAAGCCAAATAAAATCAAATAAGCTTGTGCTATGGCGTAACTCGCGTCGCTGTAATACCTGTCAGCCCAGGCAGCAGCCAAGGCAAACGTACCTACAAAGCCAATCAGATTCAGAATACGCCAGGCCTGGAACCAGGCGATAATGGCAATCCCCAAATCCAGTATCGCCAGATAGGTGAATAAACCAAATGGATTATTTTCACCGCTACCGCTCAACACTGGAGTTGCAAATCCCGCCAGGCTGGCAATGATGGCCAACGATGGCGCTTTTTGCAACACAGCCAGCGCCGCAGCCAACACCGACATCGCAAAAAGAAAAACAAAACAAGGCAGATGGTTAATTAAATGATGCAGCTTTAAGGCAAATAAGGCCGTCAGGTAAAAACTACCTATCCCTAAGCCCTGCATAGCTAAGGCGAAATTGGTGTTTTTTGTGCGCAAACGCCAGCCTAATACCGTCGCCGCTACTGCACTTGCAGCGACGCCCAGATAACGAAATTCGACTGGGATACTGATGTATTCACTGGTATAGCGCAATAAAAATGCCAGGCCCAGGAAGAGAATTGCGACACCACTCTTGACTAGCCAGTTACCACCGAAAATGAATGCGGCAAGCGGTGCAGGCAAACGTTCGCGCCAACTCACTGTGGCAACTGGTGGTTCAGCAATGGCTGGCGTGACTGGTGCTACTCGTTCGACTGTCTCAATGGTCTGCGTCGCAGTTGCTGAGAGTTGTGACTGAACGTCATCAGTATTCTGTGCAGGAAGCACCAGCTTAGCCTCATCACCCGCACTGTGCTGTGCCGCGTAAACCGGTGCCTGACTCAGAAACTCGGGCGCCGTAATGTCCAGATCGACATCCGGTATATGCACCTGTTCTGCTACTGGCTCAGGCATCGGTTCAGTAACTTGATTTATTTTGTCTTTGGCGACATCGTCAGCAGAGATTTGCGTATCACGACCAGCTGTCGTAGCTCTGTCAACCGATTTTTCAGCTTTTATTCGTGTTGAAACTTCGGATTTATGCTGAAGTATTTCCTGCAATTCAGCCAATTGAAATTCGAGTTGCTCGACGCGCTGTTCGAGCTGATTGATACGATGTCTTGGGTCAGCCTGGTCCTGCCGTCCCCAGCTTTGTTCAATTTGATTGGGTGCAGGCTCGGTCTGATCAGCGCGCCAGGCTTGCTTTTTTTTCTTTTTTGAACTGCCGATAACACCACCGATAAATGCACCGACCACCGCGCAAGCAAATGCCATCGCGGCATCACCCGCGACACTGCCAATAACTAAGCCAAGTAAGGCCCCGACAAACCACATAGTTACTTCCCCCAGTTACGTCAGCAGGTCATGCTGATGAGTTTTTGGTGTAATTGTATAAAGCGATAGTAAATCTGGGGCACACTAAGCGACAAGGCTAGTTTGAATTACTTACATTTGCAAAACTTTGGGGACAGACTTGGCCTTTTTACTTAACGTTCTTTTCCAATAATTCTTGATCACGCTGCTGCAAACGCAAACGCCTTTGTGTTGAATTTGCATCCAAAATTATGGCCTGGAGTTTGTCTGAGTGCATGCGCCGGGTTTCTCGCACCTCTTGCAAACACGCATAAACAAAGAAGCGCTCATAGCAACTGGTCTCTGCCTGCTCTGCCCAGGTTTGCAAACTCAACTGTACTTGCCTGGCTTGCGTCAAGGCGGATTCCGCCTGTTCTTCTGTGGTCAAACTACCAACTGGGTACTTTGCCTGCAAATGTAAGCTATCCTGACTTAACTTTTGCAAATCGACTGGATTTTCCGCATTCGCCGTTCCTGCCCAAGCCATATTGAGTAGCAGCCCCGCCACTATGGCACTAACTACAGCTGAAGTTTTCAACTTAAATTCCCCGCAACTTGACGTTGTTCCGATTCCATATACTCACGCGACTGCATTTCGATAATACGCGAAACCGTACGATGAAATTCGCCCGATAAGGTACCCTTGGTATAGAGCTGCTCAGGTTCCACTTCGGCCGACATAATTAACTTAACTTTGTGATCATAAAACACATCGATCAACCAGGTAAAGCGCCGCGCTTCCGATGACATCGCCGCTGACATGCACGGTATGCCTGACAATATCACAGTGTGAAAGCGACTGGCGATTTCGAGGTAATCGTTTTGCGAACGTGGACCACCGCATAGGGTTGCAAAATCAAACCAGATTACGGTACCCGCCCGGCGCAGAGACTTCAGACGACGCCCTTCAACATCAACCATGGGATCCTCGTCGGCCATTTCAGCCAGCTTGGCAAAGCTATCGCGTAATTGCTGATCATTGACAGCATTCAAAGGATACAAATAAGCCTGAACTTGCTCCAAAGCGCGTTTGCGATAATCGTTACCCGAATCGACATTCAAAATATCCAGCTTTTCCTTTAATAAAGCAATCGTCGGCAACATCCGGTCACGATGTAAGCCATCCGGGTACAAGGAATCGGGATGGTAGTTTGAAGTCATGACAAAGCTGACGCCATTATCGAATAAGGCTTGCAATAAATTGTAGAGCAGCATGGCATCAGCGACATCGGAGACATGAAACTCATCAAAGCAAATTAAGCGATGTTTTTTTGCGATACGCTTTGCCACCTCATCGAGCGGATCCGCCATCCCTTTCAATTCGTCGAGTTGCCTGTGCACGGCACGCATAAATTCGTGAAAGTGTAAACGAGTCTTGCGCACCAAGGGTACGACGGAATAAAAGCTATCCATCAGAAATGACTTACCACGCCCTACGCCCCCCCACATATATACACCACGTGGAATTTCAGGTCGGGTAAAAAGTCGAGTCAGGCGATTTGCACGCTTCTCTTTGTATTGCAACCATTCATCGTAAGCGGTTTGCAATCGCGCGACCGCCTGTTGTTGTGCATTGTCCGCGGTAAATCCCCGACGGTCTAGCGCATCCTGATAATACTCTTGTACATTCATATCACTACTCAACTTAGAGCAAGGCTTAACTGAAAACCACCGCCGCAGCAGCGCCACAGTTGTTTTAATTTAAGCCCTAAAAATAAACCGTTCATCCAAGTCCTGGATGAACGGTTAGTCTAATCAATCAACCAGCAGATTAGAAATTCAAAGAACGCTTATCAACAGCTAAAGCGGCTTCTTTGGTGGCTTCTGACAATGAAGGATGCGCGTGGCAAATACGTGCGATATCTTCCGAAGAAGCACGGAATTCCATCGCAACGACCGCTTCTGCAATCAATTCAGAGGCCATAGGGCCGATGATGTGTACGCCTAAGATTTCATCGGTGCTTGCATCAGCCAGGAATTTCACCATGCCCGAAGTATCACCCAAGGCGCGAGCACGACCGTTTGCCATAAAGGGGAAAGTGCCCGCTTTATAAGCCACGCCATCGGCTTTTAACTGTTGCTCAGTACGACCTACCCAGGCGATTTCTGGTGACGTGTAAATAACCCAAGGAATGGTATTGAAATTAACATGACCATGTTGACCGGCAATACGCTCAGCTACCGCCACACCCTCTTCTTCGGCTTTATGCGCTAACATCGGACCACGCACTACGTCACCCACCGCCCAGACGTTAGGCAAGTTAGTTTTGCAATCATCGTCAACTTTGATAAAACCGCGCTCATCTAAAGCCAGGCCAACTGCTTCAACGTTCAAGCCATTGGTATTCGGTACGCGACCGATAGAGATAATCAATTTATCGAATTCAGCAACGTGGGCATTGCCTTGGGCATCCGCGTAATTGACAGTGACTTTGTCACCAGCATTAACGATTTCACCAATTTTTACACCGAGGTTAATCGCCAGACCTTGCTTAGTGAAGAGTTTTTGCGCTTCTTTGGCAATTTGATCGTCAACTGCCGTTAAGAAACCTGGCATGGCTTCCAGTACGGTGACTTCAGCACCCAAACGACGCCAAACGCTACCCATTTCCAGGCCAATCACACCCGCACCTATCACACCGAGTTTTTTAGGCACAGATGCGATATTCAAAGCACCTTCATTTGACAACACAGCTTGTTCGTCAAATGCAACACCAGGCAAGGCACGCGCATTCGAGCCTGTCGCCACAATCACGTGTTTTGCGGTCAGGGTCTCTTCGGTTTTGCCTGCCACTTTAACTTCGTACTGACCCGCTTCGGCTTTCACAAACGAACCGTGGCCATGGAAGAACGTGACTTTATTTTTCTTAAACAAATACAAAATACCATCATTGTTTTGTTTAACGATGGTATTTTTACGACCCAGCATTTTAGCCACGTCGATTTGCAAATCAGAAACTGAAATGCCGTGGTCAGCAAACGCATGGCCAGCATGTTCGTAATGTTCAGACGATTGCAACAACGCTTTAGATGGAATACAGCCTACGTTAGTGCAGGTCCCACCAGGAGCTGGTGCGCCTTTTTCATTACTCCAGGCATCAATACATGCCGTCGAAAAACCCAACTGTGCAGCGCGTATCGCCGCAATATAACCACCAGGGCCGCCGCCAATGACGACCACATCAAATTGTTTGCTCATAAACTTATCCAAAAATTAGTAAGGCAACTGCGTCGCCGGACTCTCTTCTTCAGGGATGAATACCCAGGCAACCAGATAGGCAAACAGACCAAAACCACCACAAACCATGGTCAGAAAAAACACCAATCGCCAGACCCAGGATTCGACATAAGTAAAGCTTGCCAAGCCACCGCAAATACCGCCCAACCAACGATCATTGCGCGAACGGCGCAGTGAGTTGATGTGAGATTTGGTATACGGTGTTTGCGTAAAACCCGGGTTAGCAGGATTTTCTGTTGCGCCACCTAATAACTTTGCTTTGGCCTCAGCAAACTCACGGTCGTTGATTGCACCGGCCTGATGCAAGGCATGTAAACGCTCAATATCATCAGCGATACTCATGGTACCCCCTGAAAAAGTCAAAGGGAGCTGCACACCGCAGTTCCCTTTGTTTGCAGATTACAGGTCCAGCAATAAACGAGCTGGATCTTCTAAGGCTTCTTTCATTGCAACTAAACCTAATACAGCTTCGCGACCGTCGATAATACGATGGTCGTAAGACATTGCCAGGTAATTCATAGGACGAATTACGATTTGACCATTTTCAACCACGGCGCGATCTTTAGTCGCATGCACACCCAAGATTGCGGATTGTGGTGGGTTGATAATTGGGGTCGACAACATCGAACCAAAGGTACCGCCATTCGAAATCGAGAAGGTACCGCCCGACAAGTCGTCCAGGGTCAATTTACCTTCTTTGGCTTTTGTACCAAATTCAACAATCTTGCGCTCGATATCAGCGATACTCATCTGGTCAGCGTTGCGCAAAATAGGCACGACCAAACCACGTGGCGAACCCACTGCAATACCGATGTCGAAGTAACCGTGATAAACAATATCGTTACCATCAACCGAGGCGTTCAGAATAGGGTATTTCTTCAATGCAGCTACAGCAGCTTTAACAAAGAAGGACATAAAGCCCAATTTTACGCCGTGTTCTTTTTCAAATTTATCTTTGTACTTCGCACGCAGGTCCATGACTGGAGCCATGTTTACTTCGTTGAACGTGGTCAGAATCGCGTTAGTTGCTTGCGATTGCAATAAGCGTTCAGCGATACGTGCACGCAAACGGCTCATCGGCACGCGTTCTTCAGGACGATCACCGAGGCTAGCGACTGCAGGTGCAGCAACCGCTTGCAAAGCAGGTTTAGCGGCTGGTGCAGCTAAAGGCGCAACTGTCGGAGTAGCGGCTTGAGCAGCAACTGCAGTTAATGCGTCGCCTTTAGTAACGCGACCATCTTTACCGCTACCAGCAACCTGGCCTGCGCTCAGATTATTTTCTGCCAGAATTTTTGCAGCGGCTGGCATCGCGATACCTGCAGCCGATTTCTCAGCAGGTGCAGCGGCGGCCGGCGCAGCTGCAGGTGTTGCTGCGGCAGCGGGTGCTGAAGTACCAGCAACGGCTTCCGTATCGATTACGGCGATCACTTCGCCAGCCACCACGGTGGCGCCATCAGCCTTAATCACTTGCACGATCACACCCGCGTCAGGTGCTGGTAATTCCAACACCACTTTATCAGTTTCGATGTCGATCAGGTTTTCGTCGCGAGCAACCGCTTCACCGACTTTTTTATGCCAGGACAACAAGGTCGCTTCGGCGACAGATTCAGATAATTGTGGAACTTTAACTTCGATTTTTGCCATTTTTATTAACTCCAATTGGGTAGCATTTGCGCGCCTGCTTTAACAGGCGCACCCAGCGATTATTTTGTCAGTACAAAGCCTTTGATCTTCGAGAAAGCCGCATCCAGCAACGCTTTTTGCTGGGCGTAGTGCTTGTCGTAGTAACCTACCGCTGGTGAAGCGCTGGCTGGACGACCTGCATAGGCCAATTTCTGACCTTCTTCCATGTTTTCAAAGATATTGTGTTGAATCTGGAACCAAGGACCTTGGTTTTGCGGCTCATCTTGTGCCCAAACCAATTCCGCCATGTTAGGGAATTTTTTGAGTTCTGCAGCAAAGCTCTTATGCGGGAACGGGTACAACTGTTCCACACGGATAATCGCGACATCGGTTGCCGCGCGCTCTTTGCGGGCGTGCACCAGGTCGTAATACACTTTACCCGAGCAAGCAACCACGCGTTTAACCTTGTTGGCATCGATCGTTGTATCTACTTCGCCAATAACGGTTTGGAAGCTACCCTTAGTCAATTCAGACAACGTGCTACCAGCATCTTTGTTACGCAGCAAGGACTTCGGCGTCATGATCACCAAAGGCTTACGGAACATGCGTATCATTTGGCGACGCAGTAAGTGGAAAATCTGCGCGCCAGTGGTCGGTTGTACCACTTGCATATTGTTGTCAGCACAGAGTTGCAAGAAACGCTCTAAACGGGCTGAGGAGTGTTCAGGGCCCTGACCTTCGTAACCGTGTGGCAACATCATAACCAGACCAGAAGCACGACCCCATTTCACTTCGCCTGAGCTGATGAACTGGTCGATCACAACTTGCGCACCGTTGACGAAGTCACCAAATTGCGCTTCCCAGATGGTCAGGGTGTTTGGCTCTGCGGCCGAATAGCCATACTCAAAACCTAATACCGCTTCTTCCGACAATACCGAGTCAATCACAGTAAACGGTGCTTGTTTGTCAGAAACGTTTTGCAAAGGAATGTAAGTACCCGAATCCCAACGCTCACGGTTTTGATCATGCAACACAGCGTGGCGGTGGGTAAACGTACCCCGACCTGCATCCTGACCGGTAATACGCACGGCGTAACCGGAAGCCACCAAAGAAGCAAACGCTAAGTGTTCGCCCATACCCCAGTCGAGGTTGATGTCACCACGACCCATTGCCGCGCGATCAGCCAAGACTTTTTCGACCAGACTGTGAACTTTAAAGCCCTCTGGCACAACAGTAATACGCTCAGCCAAACGCTTCAGTTCGACCGCAGGAATTGCGGTATCTGCAGCATCGGTCCATTTACGATTCAGGAAAGGAATCCAATCTACGGCAAATTTGTTTTTGTAGTTGGAAATCACTGGATCGTGGGTGTGCTTACCAGCATCCATCGCGTCACGGTAAGCTTTAACCATTTGGTCGCCACCATCCGCAGGAATTACACCCTGAGTTGCCAGTTTGTCGGCATACAATTTGCGAGTACCAGGATGTTTACCGATTTTCTTATACATCAAAGGCTGAGTCAGCGATGGTGTATCTTGTTCGTTATGGCCTAATTTGCGGAAGCAAATGATATCAACAACGATGTCTTTCTTGAATTCAGTACGGTAATCGAGGGCGATTTGCGTTGCCAAGACCACGGCTTCAGGATCATCTGCGTTCACGTGCAAAACTGGCGCTTCGATCATTTTCACGACGTCCGAGCAATACGTAGTCGAACGCGCATCACGTGGGTCCGATGTAGTAAAACCGATCTGGTTATTGATCACGATGTGAACCGTACCACCTGTACCATAACCACGAGTTTGTGCCAGATTCAGGGTTTCCATGACCACACCCTGACCAGCAAACGCGGCGTCACCGTGCACCAGAATCGGTAAAACTTGCGTGCCTTCGGTGTCACCACGTCTATCCATGCGTGCTTTAACCGAGCCTTCAACCACTGGGTTGACGATTTCTAAGTGCGATGGGTTAAATGCTAAAGAGAGATGAACCGGACCGCCAGGGGTCGAAACGTCAGACGAGAAGCCTTGATGGTATTTTACGTCGCCAGCTGGCAAATCGTCAGCGTGTTTGCCTTCAAATTCAGCGAACAAATCTTGCGGCATTTTGCCTAAAGTGTTCACTAATACATTCAAGCGACCACGGTGGGCCATACCGATAACGATTTCTTCCACACCGCGTTCGCCTGCGCGTTGGATGGCTTCATCCATCGACGCGATGAAACTCTCACCACCTTCTAAAGAGAAACGCTTCTGACCAACGTATTTGGTGTGTAAGTAACGTTCTAAACCCTCAGCAGCGGTTAAGCGCTCAAGGATGTGTTTTTTCTTTTCCGGGGTAAAGTTTGGCGTCGAACGGATAGATTCCAGACGCTGCTGCATCCAACGTTTTTCAGTTGGATCGCTGATATACATGTATTCCACACCAACTGAACGGCAATAGGTGTCGCGTAATGCATTCAATAAGTCACGCAAAGAAGCGTTTTCGCTACCAAAATAAGTGTTACTGATGTTGAATTGGATATCCATATCCGCATCGGTAAAACCATAGAACGATGGCTCCAACTCAGGAATAGCCGGACGTTCCTGGCGTTGCAATGGGTCCAAATTGGCCCAGCGGCTACCCAAGAAGCGATAGGCAGCGATTAATTGCTGAGCAGCGACACGTTTACGCCCCATGTCTGCGTCAACAGCGGCGTTTACGGTGCGAATTGGACCTTGTTTTGCGCGTTCGGCAAACGAAGCGATCACTGGTGCATGAGCCACGTCAGGACGGCCAGAACCATCGACTGCAGGTACGTTTTGCATCGCGTCAAAATACGCGCGCCAGTTATCAGGCACTGAGCCTGGATTATTCAGATACGCTTCGTACAGTTCTTCGACATAGGGCGCATTGCCGCCGAACAAATACGAGTTTGCCTTATATTGTTGCATCATCTTGCTCACCTTTCTTCGCGCTTCGCGAGATTAGCGGGTTCATCTAACCTTCCGCGACACGGCCTGACCGGTTAGCGGATTGCAGTTCAAGTTGTGGGGAAGGACTGGGTTACATTATCTTGTCTATTCATTCAAATTCAATGTTTTTAAGACATGATATTTGATATAAATGCAGGCAAGCAATTCTCAATGAGAATGTGGAGCGGAAGCATAACACAAGTGCAGCGCAAAAAAAAAGCGAGTCATGCTGACTCGCTTCGCTTTTTTATGGAAATTAGCTAAATAATTAACGCTTATCCATAGGTGGTACGTCACGACGTGGTGAACCCACGAATAATTGACGTGGACGACCGATTTTTTGCTCAGGATCGGAAATCATTTCTTTCCATTGGGCGATCCAGCCGACTGTGCGAGCCAAGGCAAAAATACCAGTGAACAAGGCAGTTGGAATACCCAGGGCGCGCTGCACGATACCCGAGTAGAAATCAACGTTAGGATAGAGTTTGCGGCTAACGAAGTAATCGTCTTCCAGCGCGATTTTCTCTAAGGCCATCGCCAGTTTGAACAATGGGTCATCTTGCAAACCGAGTTCAGTTAACACTTCATGGCAAGTTTCACGCATTAATTTTGCGCGTGGATCATAGTTTTTGTAAACGCGATGACCAAAGCCCATCAATTTCACGCCCGAGTTTTTATCTTTAACTTTAGCGATGAATTCAGGGATATTGTCGACTGAGCCGATTTCTTCCAGCATCGTCAAGGCCGCTTCGTTTGCACCACCATGAGCCGGACCCCACAAGCAAGCAATACCAGCAGCGATACACGCAAATGGATTAGCACCAGACGAACCAGCCAGACGCACGGTCGAGGTCGAGGCATTTTGTTCGTGATCAGCATGCAAGATCAAGATACGATCCAAGGCGCGCACCAGAGTTTCATTGACTTCGTATTTTTCGCAAGGTGTCGAGAACATCATGTGCATGAAGTTCGCGGTGTACGACAAATCATTGCGTGGATAAACGAAGGGCTGACCAATCGAGTATTTATAGGCCATAGCCACCAGCGTTGGCATTTTAGCGATCAAACGAATTGCCGACACTTCACGGTGATGCGGATCATTAATATCCAGCGAATCATGGTAGAACGACGACAAGGCACCGACCGTGGCGACCAAAACCGACATAGGGTGCGCATCGCGACGGAAACCACGGAAGAAGAATTGCATTTGCTCGTGAACCATGGTGTGACGCATCACGGTCGCAACAAACTTGTCTTTTTCAGCTTTGTTAGGCAATTCACCATTCAACAACAAATAGCAGCTTTCTAGGAAGTCGCCGCCATTTTCAGCCAATTGCTCAATCGGATAACCGCGGTAGAGTAACTCACCTTTATCGCCATCGATATAAGTAATAGAAGAATTGCAAGCCGCCGTGGACATAAAGCCCGGATCATAGGTAAATTTACCGGTTGCGCCATACAATTTGCGGATATCGATCACATCAGGACCGATATTGCCCTTGTAAATAGGCATTTCCAACGAGGGTGTACCATCCGAAAACGACAGGGTGGCTTTTGCTTCAGTGTTAGTCATGGCTCTTCCTTCAGACAAGAGGTGAGTCGTTAATCAAAAAGTTAGTTGCAGCAAGGCTTACGTTGCGCTTTAAGCGGCACGCAATCTTTGCAGCAAAGCATGGACATGAGCTAAATCCAGTTCAGACTGTGGGTCTTTGCGCCCCATCAATAATTCCATCAGCTCATTATCTGACAAATCCATCAGGCGTGAAAAAGCATCCACTTCTTCGTCGCTGAGTTCTTGTTCATGGGCATCGAGGAAACGCGTGAGTATCAGATCATTTTCTAATAAGCCGCGTCGGGCGCGCCAACGCAAACGTGCGCGGCGTGCTGGGTCACTTTGATGTGTCTCTGTTTGTTGCTGGGACATACTCACTTCCATACTCACTATTTCATGCGCCTCTCCAAGGCAAAATGCCTGAAAAGCGCCTGAAATAGGGCGACATCGCTGTCGCCCGGCATTTCAGTCAGCCAGATTAAACTGCGCGTCTGACCATCAATTCCTTGATCTTACCAATTGCCTTAGTAGGATTTAAGCCTTTAGGGCAAACATCCACGCAATTCATAATGGTATGGCAGCGGAATAAGCGATATGGATCTTCCAGGTTATCCAAACGCTCGCCCGTGGCGTGATCGCGCGAATCGGCAATAAAGCGATAAGCTTGCAATAAGCCTGCAGGGCCTACGAATTTATCCGGATTCCACCAGAATGAAGGGCAAGATGTCGAGCAGCAAGCGCACAGAATACACTCGTACAAACCATCTAACTCTTCACGTTCGGCCGGCGATTGCAGACGCTCTTTTTCAGGCGGAATAGTGTCATTGATCAGGAATGGCTTGATCGAATGGTATTGCTTGAAGAATTGCGTCATGTCGACGATCAAATCGCGGATAACTGGCAAACCTGGCAAAGGACGCAAGACGATAGGCTCAGTCAATTCGTTCAGGTTAGTGGTACAGGCCAAACCGTTTTTGCCGTTGATGTTCATGGCATCAGAACCGCACACACCTTCACGGCATGAACGGCGTAACGCCAGCGAGTCGTCAACGTCGGCTTTAATACGTTGCAAGGCATCTAACAGCATTTTGTCAGTATCTTGCAAAGTTACAGTGTAATCCTGCATGTAAGGCTTAGCGTCTTTATCAGGATCGTAACGATAAATCTGAAATTTTAAAGTGCGTGGCATTTCGGTATCTCTTTAGAAAGTACGTGCTTTTGGCTTAAAGGTTTCGACTGTCAGTGGCTTAGTATTCACTGGTTTGTAGTCGAGACGATTACCGGAGGAATACCACATAGTGTGTTTCATCCAGACTTCATCATCACGTTTTTCATAGTCGCGGTGCGCATGCGCTCCACGTGATTCTTTACGTGCAGCAGCAGAGACGATAGTCGCTTTCGCGGTTTCGATCAGGTTATCCAATTCCAGCGCTTCAACACGAGCGGTGTTAAATACCTTGGATTTATCTTTGAACGAAACGTGTTTGCAACGCTCATTGATTTCCATAATTTTTTGCACGCCAGTTTGCAACAACTCGTCAGTGCGGAACACGCCGCAATATTGTTGCATAGCCGAACGAATCGCATTGGCCACGTCCTGCACACGTTCTGTACCTGTCGAGGACTCGAGTTTAGCCAGACGAGACAAGGCTTTATCTGCCGCATCCGCTGGCAATGGTTTGTGCTCTTTGGCTTTCAGACTTTGTGCCACGATGTGGTTACCTGCAGCACGACCAAACACCACCAGATCCAGCAAGGAGTTAGTACCCAGGCGATTTGCGCCATGCACAGAAACGCAAGCACATTCACCGATGGCATACATACCATTGACGATTTGGCTGGAACCATTGCGGAAATCGACCACCTGACCATGAATATTGGTCGGAATACCGCCCATCTGATAATGGATGGTTGGCACAACTGGGATAGGTTCTTTAGTCGCATCAACGTTGGCGAACTTATGGCCGATTTCAAGAATCGAAGGCAAACGTTTTTTAATCGTGTCAGCACCAATATGACGCAGATCCAGCAAAACGTGATCTTTATTTGGGCCACAGCCACGACCTTCTTTGATTTCCTGATCCATAGAACGCGAAACAAAGTCACGTGGAGCCAGGTCTTTCAATGTCGGCGCATAACGCTCCATGAAGCGCTCACCCTGACTATTGATCAGAATTCCGCCCTCGCCGCGTACACCTTCAGTAATCAAAACACCGGCTCCAGAAACGCCGGTTGGGTGGAATTGCCAGAATTCCATATCTTGCAAAGGCAAGCCTGCGCGTGCCGCCATACCCATACCGTCACCAGTATTGATAAAGGCATTGGTCGAAGCAGCAAAAATACGGCCTGCACCGCCAGTTGCAAACAAGGTAGTTTTGGCGTGCAACATCATCACTTCGCCAGTTTCCATTTCGAGTGCAACCACACCCAATACATCACCATCTTCATCGCGTATCAGGTCGATTGCCATCCACTCAACGAAGAAATGGGTACGAGCACGGACATTGCGCTGATACAGGGTATGCAATAAAGCGTGACCTGTACGATCCGCTGCAGCGCAAGCACGTTGCACTGGTTTTTCACCCATGTTGGCGGTATGACCACCGAATGGACGCTGGTAAATTGTACCGTCAGCATTACGATCAAATGGCATACCAAAGTGTTCAAGCTCGTACACCACTTTTGGTGCTTCACGACACATGAACTCGATTGCATCCTGGTCACCCAGATAGTCACCACCTTTAACGGTGTCGAACATATGCCAGTACCAGTTATCTTCCGACATATTACCCAGCGAAGCACCAATACCACCTTGTGCGGCGACTGTGTGTGAACGGGTCGGGAATACTTTCGATAAAACTGCGACGTTTAAACCAGCTTCTGCTAATTGCAGCGAAGCACGCATGCCAGAGCCACCAGCGCCGACGATTACCGCATCAAAGCGGCGGGTAGGAATTGTGGATTTAATTGCGACCACGTTTATACTCTCCACAGGATTTGTGCGGCATAACCAGCACATGCAACCAGCCACACTATCGTGGCAACCTGAAATACCATACGCAACACGACACTGTGCGTAACGTAATCCATCCAGACATCACGCATACCAACCCAAACGTGGTATAGCAAAGCAACAACCACGGCAAAAGTCAGCATTTTGAACCATTGCATAGCAAATATGCCTGCCCAGGCAGCAAAACTGAACTCTTTTGCGGTTAAAAACAGCACCAGCAAGACCACTGTATACAATGCCATTACCACTGCTGTCACACGTTGCGCTAACCAGTCACGCAAACCATATCGTGCACCCACCACGAGGCGCTTAGGACCAATATTTGTGTTAGACATTAGAACACCCCAAACAATTTCAAGCCGATCAATGCAGTCAAAGACAGGCTGATCGCAAATACCAGCGAAGCCGATTTCTTACCTGACTCTTTATCCAAACCGATATGGAAATCCATAATCAAGTGACGAACACCCGCACAAAAATGATGCAAATACGCCCAAACCAATGCAACGATCAACACCTTCGCAACCGGATGAGCAAATACCGCATGAAAGCTGGCAAATTGCTCTTGTGTTGCCAGACTCTTATCCAGCAAAAACAAAACAAATGGCAACAGCAAGCACATCAACATACCACTAGCACGATGCAAGATCGAAACCTTAGCTGCCAATGGCAGACGGTAACTGGTTGCATCCAACAAGCTCATCGGTCCAGGACGCGGCTTGTTTTTTAAAGCTTCAGACATAAATTCATCTCCCCAAAAAACGTGTCTGTAGTTCAAACCCGCAATTTTCGCTTATTTTGATGCATCGCACCAACAGAAATCAGCGGATTTTTTAAAAATTCTGTCATTTTTAGGCAGTTTTGCACATTATTTGTGCAAATTCCTGCTCTAACTCAATTCATTACGATAGTGATGCTGTGTAGTCAGGTAAAGTCCACGCCTCAATTCTACGGGTTTATCGCCATAGGTGTAGGAGACACGCTCTACTCCCAACAAGGGAACACCTTGCTCAACCAATAACAATTCTGCCGCCTGCTGATCCGCACAAACTGCCCGTATCTGCTCAGCCGCACGTATCATATGCGTTCCAAATTCCGCCTCAAATAAGGCGTACATTGTACCCTTGTACTCATTCAACCGCTCAGCAGTCAAGCCTTTGAAGATTTGCCCGGGCAACCAAAGCTCTTCCAAAATAGTGGGCACACCATCAAAAGACTGTACACGACGTATGTAGACGACAGAATCGCCTGATTTCATATCGAGCGCACGAGCAACCTCCGCCGGAGCGCGCATGCGCTTGACTTCAATAATGCGGTTTTCGGGATAATGAGGCACCCCTTGATCGGGTGCGAGGCGCAAGAAGCGAAATTGTGCACGTGCTTCATGGTGCGTTGCAACGAACGTACCTTTACCTTGCCGACGCACCACCAAATTTTCTGCCGAGAGCTCATCAATCGCCTTTCGCACAGTTCCTTGGCTGACTTTAAACCTCGCAGCCAATTCAATTTCACTTGGAATTAACTCACCTGGCTTCCACTCACCCGATTGCAAACCCTGGGTTATCAACGCTTTGATTTGCTGATACAGAGGACTAAAAGTGGGTGCAGCACCGGAGGCAGTATTTTGATGGGCGGTTGTCACAGTCTGTTTGTAATGGTTAGTCACTAATGGCAAGAATTTGTTTCAGACCTGACATTTCACCACAAAGCCCGTCCGTCGTCTAGCAAAACTATTCAATAATATGTCTTATATAAGACATAAGATACCGATTGACACCTTGCTCACTTACACCTAAACTGCCAGCCGTAGTAATCGGGCCGAATTTTAGGGACGCTGCATGCACTATAGCGCTTAAGCGTACAATGTAAAGTGCACCATTTAGTTTTCATCGGAAAACGACGTGCAATACCCCAAACTGGCGCACCCGATGCAGGCATTTCATGCGTACAGCGGATACTCAATAGTCGAAGCTATCGCCCGTTTTTTAGTATTTTTTCGCACGTATTGGCTGACGCCATTTGCGTTCGTGGGTATCATAGCGTGTTTGCTGTTTTAGCTGAGTCAAGCTAGCTCGCAACACCTGTTTATTTACATTTAGAATTGGAGAATTATCATGGCAAAGTCCCCTATGCGTGTTGCCGTTACCGGTGCCGCTGGTCAGATCGGTTATTCGTTATTATTCCGCATTGCCAACGGTGATATGCTGGGCAAAGATCAACCTGTGATCCTGCAATTGCTTGAAATCCCTGACGAAAAAGCGCAAAAAGCGCTCAAAGGCGTCATGATGGAGATCGATGATTGCGCATTCCCATTGTTGGCCGGCATGACTGCACACAGCGATCCAATGACCGCCTTTAAAGATGCAGACGTTGCCTTGCTGGTAGGTGCTCGTCCACGTGGCCCAGGCATGGAACGCAAAGACTTACTCGAAGCAAATGCACAGATCTTCACCGTGCAAGGTAAGGCGCTTGATGCCGTCGCATCGCGCAACGTGAAAGTTTTGGTTGTTGGCAATCCAGCCAATACCAATGCTTACATCGCGATGAAATCGGCACCGAATCTGCCAGCTAAGAACTTCACCGCAATGCTGCGCCTGGATCACAACCGCGCCTTATCGCAAATTGCAGCTAAAACTGGCAAACCTGTTGCTTCGATTGAAAAACTCTGCGTTTGGGGCAATCACTCGCCGACTATGTATGCAGACTATCGTTTCGCTACCGTCGATGGCGCTTCGGTTAAAGATTTGATCAACGATCACGAATGGAATAAAGACGTGTTCTTGCCTACCGTTGGCAAACGTGGCGCAGCCATCATCGAAGCCCGTGGCTTGTCCTCAGCAGCATCGGCCGCAAATGCAGCGATCGATCACGTTCGTGACTGGGTCTTAGGCACCAACGGCAAATGGACCACCATGGGCATTCCTTCCGATGGCTCGTATGGCATCCCAGAAGGCACCATGTTCGGCTTCCCGGTTATTTGCGAAAACGGTGAGTACACCTTGGTTCAAGGTTTGAACATTGATGAATTCTCACAAGAGCGCATTAATCTGACTCTGAAAGAACTTCAGGATGAACGCGATGGTGTAAAACACCTGGTTGGCTAATCCATCTAGTTAAAGCCGGCATAGTCCGGCTTTACTAATTTCGCTGCTGGCTTATGTCAGCAGCTATGAAATAATCCGCACTATCCCGACATATTGCATGCACCCCGCCCAAGTCCTTTTTGAAGAAACACGCTTACCGAAGTTTATTCCGGTTTGTGATCATTATGCTGGCAGTGAAAAATTAATGCGTAAGTCATTAGCCATGCAAAGGGCCAGTTCATTTGCTTTTGACGTAACCTTAGATTGCGAGGATGGTGCGAGCTCGGGGAATGAACGCGCACATGCAGAGTTAGTCCGGGATTTGCTGCTGCAAGGCGATTATGCGTCACATAAACAATGGCGCGTAGGCGTCAGATTACATCACCCGACACATCCCGCATTTCACACCGATCTGGCGATTATCCTGGCTCAGGCAAGTTCACATATTGCCTATGTAATGCTACCGAAAATTCAGTCTTACGCCGAACTGCGTAGTGCCATCGATGCGATACAACAGACATGCGAGAAAACTGCAGCAAGCTGCCCTCCCATACACGTCTTAATTGAAACTCACCAGGCTTTGGCCGAAGTTCAACAAATTGCGGCAACCGCGGAGGTGGAAAGTCTGTCCTTTGGCATTATGGACTTTGTTTCCGCGCATCACGGTGCAATTCAGGCAGATGCTATGCGTAGTCCTCAGCAATTTATCCATCCTTTAATTGTCAGAGCGAAATGCGAACTGCTCGCCGCTTGCCATCGGCATGGAAAAATTGCCTCTCACAATGTCTGCACCGAATTTAACGATACACAACAGATTTCCTACGATGCCCAACATGCCCGTCAAATGGGTTTTACGCGGATGTGGAGCATACACCCCAGACAAATTGAGTTAATACATCAACAATTTGCCCCACGGGCTGATGAACTCGATGAAGCTTGCGCACTGTTGCAGCAAGCACAAAATAATCAATGGGGCCCGATACAATTCGACTCACGTCTTCACGACAAAGCCAGCTACCGTTACTATTGGACTTTGTTAAAACGTGCCCACGGTAATCAACAAAGTTTGCCAACCTGGGCCAAGCAACTCTTAGATGGAGATACACAATGAAAAATTTGCTCGCCAAAATGCTGGGGATACTTTTTGTCGCTGCCAGTCTGTGTGGTTCTGCTTACGCGGCTGAAACCAGTAAGAGCAAGTCTGGTAAAGCCAGCAAAAGCCATCACAGCACACAACAAGTGAAACATGCAGACGACGAACCCGAACCGGATGTCGCGCAATACAAATCTGCTGACTATCAATGTGAACTCGGCAACTCGCTGACCGTATTTACCCATCCGGACGATGATCAGCACGTTGCTATGCGTTGGAAAAAACGAATTTATAAGTTAGTGCGCGTAGTTACCAGTACAGGCGCCCAACGTTTTGAAAACCTCAAGAGCGGCTTGGTCTGGATAGGTATTCCCGCAAAAAGTATGCTGCTGGATTCGCATAAAGGTCAGCAATTAGCTAACGAATGCAAAACCAAGATTCCCCCATTAGCTGAAGTCAACGCCCCTGCTTTAAGCACCAGCGAGACCGTTAAGCTAAGTAACTAATAACGCAATGCAGATTGCTGCCGTAGTTGATCGGTAAGATTTGTATGAGTTGAAATCAGGATTTGCGCAAACATGCCAGATGTTGAGTCTGCATGCTCACGACACAAACAACTGGTGCTTTTGTGTAAGTCCTGATGATTTTTGAGACGTCATTTGCTTTTGACAATAAGGAATAGCCATGAGCCAACAAGCTTATCAAGATAGCTTTAAAACCCTGAAAGATTTTAAAATTTCAGACACCAAGAAAGGCAAGTTTTTTTCTTTGCCAGCGTTGGAAAAAAACCTGGGCGTAAAAATTTCACGCTTGCCAGTTTCTATCCGCGTGGTGCTGGAAGCCGTTTTGCGTAACTGCGATGGCAAAAAAGTCACTGAAGAACACGTCAAACAATTAGCAAACTGGGGCGCCACAGCTGCTCGCGTTGATGAAATCCCATTCGTGGTTTCTCGCGTCGTTTTGCAAGACTTTACTGGTGTGCCGCTGCTGGCTGACCTCGCCGCTATGCGTAACGTCGCCGCCAAACAAGGTAAAAATCCTAAGAAAATCGAACCTTTGGTACCGGTTGATCTGGTGGTTGACCACTCGGTGCAAATCGATCACTTCCGCGAGAAAAAAGCCTTAGATCTGAACATGAAATTGGAATTTTCGCGCAATAACGAGCGCTACCAATTCATGAAATGGGGTATGCAAGCGTTTGATACTTTCGGCGTGGTTCCTCCAGGCTTTGGTATCGTCCATCAGGTTAACCTCGAGTACCTGGCACGCGGCGTACACAAAGTTAAAGACGCGAAAAAGAATGATGTTTACTACCCAGACACACTGGTAGGTACTGATTCGCACACCACGATGATCAATGGTATTGGCGTAGTTGGCTGGGGCGTGGGCGGTATCGAAGCTGAAGCGGGCATGTTAGGTCAACCGGTATACTTCCTGACACCTGACGTGGTTGGCGTAAACCTGACCGGTATCTTGCGCGATGGCGTGACCGCAACCGACCTGGTACTGACCATCACCGAAATGCTGCGTAAAGCCAAAGTTGTCGGTAAATTCGTTGAATTCTTCGGTGAAGGCACACGCTCTTTATCGCTGACTGATCGCGCGACTATCGCTAACATGGCACCGGAATACGGCGCGACCATGGGCTTCTTCCCAGTTGACGAAGCCACTATCGATTACTTCAAAGGCACAGGCCGTACCAAAGCTGAAATTGATGCATTCGAAGCTTACTTCAAAGCGCAAAAAATGTTTGGTATTCCTAAGCAAGGCGAAATCGACTACACAACCGAATTGACACTCGACCTGGGTTCGGTAGCACCTTCTTTAGCAGGTCCTAAGCGTCCGCAAGATCGTATCGAAATCGGCAATGTCAAATCAACCTTTGCTGATTTGTTTGCTAAACCGGTGGCTGAAAATGGTTTCAACAAAAACGCTGACGATCTGAGCAAAGAATTCACCACCTCGGATGGCATCAAGATCAAGAGCGGTGACGTGTTGATCGCGGCGATTACTTCGTGCACCAACACCTCCAATCCTAGCGTCTTGTTAGCAGCTGGCTTGCTGGCGAAAAAAGCCGTGGAAGCTGGCTTGAAAGTTGCGCCACATATCAAAACTTCGCTGGCCCCTGGCTCGCGTGTTGTCACTAAATACCTCGAAGCAGCGGGTTTATTGCCTTACCTGGAAAAACTGGGTTTTGGCGTGACCGCCTACGGTTGCACCACCTGTATCGGTAACGCTGGTGATCTGACTCCTAGCCTGAATGAAGCCATCACCTCGAACGACGTGGTCGCGGCAGCAGTCTTATCGGGTAACCGTAACTTTGAAGCACGTATCCATCCAAATATCCGCGCTAACTTCCTGGCTTCGCCTCCATTGGTTGTGGCTTACGCAATCGCTGGTAATGTCACGCGTGATTTAATGACTGAGCCAGTTGGCCGTGTCAAAGGCAAAGACATTTTCATTGGCGACATCTGGCCTAGTACCGAAGAAATCAACAAGCTGATGAAGCACGCGATGAATTCGAAGATCTTCAAAGATAACTATGCTGACGTCAAAGCTGCTCCAGGCAAATTGTGGGAAAACATCAAAGGCGTGGCCGAAGGTGAAGTCTACAACTGGCCAGGTTCGACTTACATCGCAGAACCACCGTTCTTTGCGAATTTCGACATGGAACCAGCTGCTGCGGCCAACGGCATCAGCAATGCCCGTGCCTTAGGTATCTTCGGTGACTCCATCACTACTGACCACATTTCGCCTGCAGGTTCGATCAAAGAATCCAGCCCGGCCGGCAAATGGCTCAAAGAAAACGGCGTTTTGAAAGCGGACTTCAACTCCTACGGCTCACGTCGTGGTAACCATGAAATCATGATGCGCGGCACTTTCGCGAACGTTCGTATCAAAAACCTCATGATACCAGCACGCGAAGATGGTTCCCGCGTTGAAGGCGGCGAAACCCTGTTCCAGCCAACTGGCGAACAAATGTCGATCTACGACGCCGCAATGAAGTATGTCGCTGACGGTACACCTACCATGATCTTCGGTGGCGAAGAATACGGTACTGGTTCCTCACGTGACTGGGCCGCTAAAGGTACGCAATTACTCGGCGTCAAAGCCGTGGTAGCGAAATCCTTTGAACGTATCCACCGTTCTAATCTGGTTGGTATGGGCGTCTTGCCTTTGCAATTCATCGGCTCTGACAGTGTTGACTCCTTAGGCCTCACTGGTAATGAAACCTATGACTTGCAATTAGGCGATGAAATCAAACCACAACAAGAAGTCACTTTGGTAATCACCCGTGCTAACGGCGAAAAACAAAGCGTCAACTTGTTGTTGCGTATTGATACCGCTATCGAAGTTGACTACTACAAACACGGCGGCATTCTGCCTTTCGTATTACGTCAATTACTGGCAGCTTAAGGCCTGACTTACGACGATATCACTAATCAGATAACGTCGTTGCCAACAAAAAACCTCGCTTAGGCGAGGTTTTTTGTTGGCTCAACGTCTAGAAAAATTTATCATACCAACATTAAAAATTAATCTTTCATTAATAATTGCGATATAAAATTTAACTGCTCTGTTATCGCAGTAAATATGGAATAAATGAGTTCGGCTTTTAGCTATTTGCTAAAATATTTTACTTTAAACAAATCGAAAAATTCACCCATGCCTCATACTCTCGCCGACATACAAAAGCTATATATTACCTACTTCAATCGTCCTGCAGATTCTGCTGGTTTGAACTACTGGATGAATTCCTCAATATCTCTAAAAGACATTTCGAATTCATTCTCAGAGCAGACAGAATACGCCAGTTTATATGCTGGCTTAAGTAACGAAAAAATCATAATAAACATTTATCAAAATTTATTTGGTCACATCCCTGATTACCAAGGTTTGGCTTACTGGTTGTCAGAAATAAATGCAGGTCGTACTACTTTGGGGACCGCTGCATTCATGATTTCAGGAGGCGCAAAAAACAAAGACAAAATAACCATTGATTCCAAAGTGAATGCTGCATCTGCATTAACAAATGAAGTTAATTCGTTAGCAAAAGTTCTTGCATATGAAACTCCTAGAGCAAAAGCCTTTGTTAAGGCATGGCTTGATAAAATTAGTGACAATTTTAGTCTCAATGTGGCATTGAATTCCTTAGACAAAGTCACTCAGCTTCTGACCGAATGGCAAACCGAATCAAAAGATGTCAAAATGGTATTTTTATATGCCCATTCGTCTATAACAGGCATTCCAAATGTCAAAGAAAATTTTATTGTTGAACAACTTGCACACCTAAAAAATACCTCTATTGCAGGTAACCTTAGTGACAATGATATTTTAACTCTCCAAGACCCAGGTAGTATCGTAATCAACAAAGAATTCTCGATTAGTGACATAAAAACTTTAAGGTTAGCTACGCTTGGAAATTATGTCTATTTCAATGATGCAAAATCGGGCATTCACACCATTTTTGCCAGCGCTGGAACAGATGTGATTAGTTTAACAAATAGTGATTTAACCGATCTTTTAATCGATCTTGATGAAGGTTATTCGCAAGTTGTTGCTCTCGAGCCCAATAAAGCCTATCAAGGAATCTTAACTGCCGGCTCAGGTTTAGAGGCTGTCAATTTACGTCCAGGTACAGACATTTCACATCTCCAATTCTATAACTTTGAATATTTAGATCTTCCACAGGAGGGAAATGTAACCATTTCAGTTAATCAACTCGCAAATATGCGTATTTTGGGTGGTGGCGAAACTTCAAATCTGAGTATCACTGTCGCTAACGGGGGAGATTTCAAATCAGATTGGAGTATTCCTAAATACACACTTTCAGATGAAGGCAACACAATAACACTTACCAGTACAGGCTTTCAGACGATTAACGGTGGGTCTGCAGATGACAATGTTATCGCCAATCTTATGTATTTGCGAGCAAAAACCATACACTTAGGCAAAGGGGCTGGAGACACAATAACATTAAGTCCGTCGTCGGATTTAGGGCGCTACGCAACCTTTACACTTAAAACAGCATTAGATGTCACGTACATTACCGAAAATAACATTACCTCGACACTTTCGGGTGCACGTGTTGAAGGGGTTGAAGTCGTGAATGTGGAATTTCCAAACTTCGGAACAATTATAATGTTTGATGGACCAGCAACATTAAACACTAAGGGCGGGACGTTTGTTTTAGGCGATGGTGGTCAGACGATAAATACTTCTGGACCAATTACAGTAACTGGTGGCGCTGGGATTGATACAATCAATTTAACTTCTGACTACGGCTTTGCGGACAAAATTATTGCATTCGGATCGAGTATTAATGCTATTGATACGGTTTCCAATTTCAAAGCTTCAGGAGCAGACACTTTCAAAACCGGTACCGCGGCCAGTTCGTTAACTTCACTCAAGATAGCGACTGCCAGTCTCGATACGTTAATCACTGCAATACAGTCCGGAATCACTGCGAGTGGTCAAAGCTTGTCCCAAACAAGTCAGGCATTTTTAATTACCGTCGATAGTGGTAGTGCACAAGGATACTATGCGTTCCAAAACACAGGAACTAATATAAACAACATTGATGGTTCTGATTTTATTGTTAAATTAACAGGCAAGATCGGTACAATTAGCTCTCTTGATTTTATTGCTTAAATTAAAATTATCTATTGCAAGTGGCGCCGACCAAAGAACAAATAAAACCTCGCCAAGGCGAGGTTTTTGAAATGGTCGACTGCTATAAATAAGTTCGCCGCCGGAATTTTAAACGCTGAATTCAACCGGCTGATATTGTATGCCCTGACTTAATTGAGCAATAATTTTAACCTGAGCTTCGTCGCTTAAGGCAAAGTTCAAATACATTGAGGCTTTGTTTTCTTCGCCGCTGTTTAACTTCCCTAGCCAATATTCATACCCCAGAAAATCGGCACTGCGTTTCAACACGTTTTGGTATAGCCCTTGCAAAAATTGCTGATTACTTTGTGTCGCTATGCCCGTTTTCTGAAAGTCAGACGAATTCATAAAATCCACCAGCAATTGCAAAGGCGTACTGCCATGGTCCAGTGCATATATCGACTCGCCGAGTATTTTTGCGCTTGGCGCACGATTAAATAATGCTTGATAAATACTGACTGCAGTACCGGTCGTGCCATTGCCATCAAACGCCCAGGCCTGATCCGAAAATTGCACCCGTTCTATGCCGCGCAAGCTATCAATTCCGATTTCTTGTCCAAACACCGAAGTCACAACGATGTCATTAGCATTTATCTGCACCGTGAATTGTGAAGAATTTCCGCTATAGATCGCCGTATCTATACCATCACCGCCGATTAAGATATCGTCGCCTGCCCCTCCCGTTAAGCTGTCGTTACCAGCCCCGCCTTCAAGACGATTGGCAACCGCATTCCCAACGATAACATCATGACCAGCGCCGCCTATGGCGTTCTCAATCACGCTGCCAAAATTAACAGTGATCTGACCTTTAGCCGTAATCGATGTCGACTTGGAACCAACATAGCCCCAGTAACCTGGCTCCAAAAACAAATGCAGGTTGTTCGTTAACGCCGAACCATCCAGGGTGTCATTACCACCACCATCCCAAATAATATTGTTATTGAAGATGTCGATCTGATAGCTGTCGTCGGTTTGCCTGGCCTTGCTGGGACCATACAAGTATTGCAATGCAGCCAAATCCAGTATCGAGTAATTCAGATGGTAATTCGCCTCTATCGACTCATAACTCATGACAGACCAGGCAGAAAAATCTTCATTCAAAGGCAGGGCTGGCCCTGGTTCGGAATTACCACCAGCATCGGGCGTCACAAATGGGTGTTTTAATCCTAAAGCATGACCTAATTCATGGATTAAGGTCAGCGCGGCATAGGTATTATCGGCCGGGTCCAGATTATTCGAGCCATGTGGTCCAGAATTCAAAAACACGTCGTTGCCGATCAGATTCACATTCGGGTAAAACGCATACGCAGCTGAGTCTTCCTGGAAATTGTTACTAAATACGATGGTGTTAATGTCGTCAGTCTGATCAGTTTCGACAAACTTTACATCGATCACACTCGAAATATAATTCAATGCTTTACGTGCGAACTCGATTTGTTTTTCATTAAATGGGCTATAGCCTTCTTTCACATCGTCAGGAAAATACAATGGCATGGTTTTGGCGAAACTAAACTTAAAAGTTTTTGTCTCACCTAATAAATCGGTAAACCCTGCCGCATTTCCTGGTAATAAGGCGTCTATCCAATAGGGCAATTTCATGACGCCTGGTGCCCATTCCCAGGTTTCTATGTTGGGGTCGGTCTTATAGAAATTCACATAAACGGTCGCTTTATCGTTCCCGCCCTTGTCTAAAATCACGATATTGCGTGTTCTCACTTCGAAAACATCGTCACCACTATCGCCAGTTAAAATATCCATTTTTATCCACCTATTACTAAATTAGAGCGAGCTCGCTCCTGATCTTTCTGTTCGGCTCAATTCAAATTTGAGGCAGCGTGTTGAGGGCTTGACTAATGTCGCTCTGTAAATCAGACAAGGCCTCAAGCCCAATATAAAATCGCACCAACTGCCCTTGATGCGGCCAGTTTTCACGTAAGTTTTGCATGGTATAGGGCACCACCAGGCTGATCGCGCCGCCCCAGCTATAGCCGAGTTTAAATATGCTCAGACTATCGACGAAACCATCGATCTGCGTCGCGCTGTATTTGGGATCAAACAACACCGAAAATACGGCGCCCGCACCTGTAAAATCGCGTTGCCAGATTTCATGCCCAGGGCAATCGCTTAAGGCCGGGTGCAAAACCCGGGCAATTTCCGGGCGTAATTTTAACCAGTTAGCCATTGCGCGGGCGGCTTTATCATGCGCCTCAAAACGCAATTTCATACTTGGCAAATTTCGCAAAATTAAATAGGCATCGTCCATTCCCACGCCCAGCCCCAACATCATATGCGCGCGCTGTATCGCCACATACAAATGCTGATCGCGTACCAGCACAGCACCCATTAAAACATCCGAGCCACCGCTCTGGTACTTGGTTAAGGCTTGAATAATGATGTCGGCACCATGTGCAAAGCCATCAAACGCCAAACCCGCTGACCAGGTATTATCCAAAGCCAGCAAAATGCCACGCGTTTTAGCTGCCGCTGCCAGCGCCGGCAAATCCGCCACTTCCATACTGATACTACCCGGCACTTCCGCCCAAATTAAGCGGGTTTTTTCGCTAAAATAATCGGCAATTTCAGCACCAGCGCTAGCCGGATAAGTTCGGCAACTGACCTGAAATTTCGCCAGCCAGGCAGCCAGTTCGGCGTTGGGTTTATAGGCATTTTCAGGAACCAGAACTTCATCACCCGCCTGTAAGAAACTAAAATTTACCAAACTGATGGCGGACAAACCGCTCGGCGTTAGCAGGCAATGTCTGGCCTTTTCAATTTCGGCCAATTGCGCCTCTAAGGTAAAACTGGTTGGTGTGCCATGTAAGCCATAGGTGTAGCCTTGCTTACTTTGCCAATCGCGAGCACGCATCGCGGCAACATTCGGAAAAATGACGGTGGCTGCATGGTGTATTGCGGGATTCGCTGCAACAAAACCAGCCGGAGGTTGATAACTACGGTGGATTAGGCGCGTGCTGAGGTCTGCTACAAATTGGGACTTGGTTTTCGCCTCGTTCAATTCATCCTCCTGATCGCAGCAGAATTTATAATCAATGCTCATGATAAAACAAATAAGAGCCGTGACCTTGCTTTGCTGCATTTTATTACAACAAATTTTAGGTGATTCCAGTACCTGATTAAATTCTCACCAAAATAAGTTCGTGATGGCATACCGCCTAAACCAGAATCACTCAGCACAGTCTGGTTATCAATTTGATACAAACCGGTTTTATGATTTACAATCTAACATCGTTGACGCGCGAACCTGATCCATCGCAGCGAACCACTCAATTGGCACACTTCCGTGTGCAAAGCCAACCCAGGCACCCAATAGTTGCCTTCAGAATGTCTGGATTTCAGTGACGAAATCATGCTTAATTTCAATGGGACTGGCCCACGCCTATTGGGTTGCCGCGATAAAGATGATCAAGGCTGGTACACCGCCCGAGATTTCTACACGACTAACTGCGCGCTCCTGTTTGAAGCCTGCGATAGGCGTTGTAATTCCTGACGTATCAATTCTGGCTAGCTTATGCATGGACCAGACTGGACTTTATTGACTTCGCTACTCTCACCATGAATTTAATTAGGCACTTCATCAAGCTGTATTTTGCCGCGACACCGGCTCGTTTTAAAAGTGAATTCGATTTACCGACCTCGATCGACAAACTCAATGCTGCACTGTCGCACCAGCCTGATCAGCCAGGAGCACTCAAGGTCTGGGGTGAGGTTAGCCAGCGTAGTGTGAATTTAGTCCGTATCACACCTCCCATAGTTATGAGTGGCCGCCCCCAATTTTCAGGGCGCTTTACTGTGATCGGTCAAGAAGTCAGACTGGAAGAAAAATTCATAGAATACCCCGGCGCGAAAACCATTTTCTTCTTTTTATTGCTATTTTTATTGGTAGCGCTCCATGGTGTTTGCAACGATTTACTGCAAGGCAATCCACCACCCTGGTCAACTTACCTCATGATGTGCCTGCCGCCAGGCGTTTTCTCAGGCATGATCTGGCTATCCAAACGCTATTTTTTGCACGATGTGCCACTGCTGACCGAATGGATACAGCGTAATCTGCAAGCTGAAAGCACAAGCAAAGCATGCGACGAGCTGTCATCAACTAATTCCCCAAAACCAATAAAAACCGACAAAGACAGCTTAAGCGCTCATTTGATCGCCTGCATTGCACTTGCTGATTTGATTGGTATGACCTACGTCGCAATCTACCCGATTGTCGACACACCACTACTTAACCTGTATCTGGGAGCGAGTTTATTGAGCCTACCCGGCTTTTTATTGGGCTTACTGATACAAACCTGCAATGATGTCTTGCTCCTGCAAAAACATAGCGGCACGGTGATGCGCTTAGGCTTCATCAGCGCGTTGGCGTCTAGTCTTGGCGCCCTTGGGTATTTACTGTCAGCTTAAATGCCTGAGGCAGACAGTCACTCCGATAAATTCAGCCGGTAATTTCTAAGTGCCTGTTACCCAATCTGCCTTAAGCACGGCAAAAGTCGACCTTAATAGATACTCCCCCCAGTAAAAACACAAAACGCCCGACTAAAGGGCCTTTTAGAGCGATTTTTTATCAAAATCCGAGGAGTATATTTGCAAACCGAAAACTCTGGTCGATCTTCACAAAAACACACTCAGAGTACATTACCCCACTTTCAACTTTCGATGTGGCTCAAACGGTGGCTTGACATAAATTACGCCATGAAATTACTCGGACCATTTTTTATTTGGGGCGACAGCCCTCACCGCTTTTCCAATTTCCGCAATAAAACTCTCAGATCAACTGAATTTATGCATAATCTTTATGCATAAGCGCCCGACTCTATGAGTGATTAGCTTTATTGCCAAATAGCAAGTGGCATTAAACCAACCCAAGATTAACTTCCACAGAAACAGATTCCCTGGCTATTTTTACTGGCTTAGTGCATCCACTTTCGATGGATCAAAGGTATAGAAAAGCCGCCAACCGCACATGGGTGTTTATTCAAGGAAGTAGTTGTCATGATGCAAAAAAAAAAAACTAAAATCTAAGCCTTAACAACTCGACCATCATTACCCACATTATGGATTTCTCCATTGCCATGCACTTGGCACCGAGCCCAAAAAGTGTCGCCGGATATGCCAATGACGCCGTTAAAAACTTCAAACGCATGACCAAGGTCGAACTCGACTACTCGCTCAAGTCCCTGCGTTATCTGGACAAAATTCTGCAGTCCTGGCGGGCTCAGGGTGCAAATATTAGCGATATTAACAAAACCCTCTTTTCGTTTGGCAGCTACGCCGGTCAGGTCGTTCTCCGGCACACAGATGGTTCGTGGCAAGAAGATAAAGATGATCCTTTTGCTGATTTGCAAGGTAAGTTGATACACCTGCGATTAAGCAACGGTGCGCGATGGGATCCAATTGCACACGGATTTCAAATCATGATGGGTAATCCCGAAGGCTTTTATGAAGCAGCAGTCGAGTTATTGGAAAGCATAGGGATAGATACCGAGATAGCACAACCGAGGCCTGAGCAAAAAACATCGTGGTTCAAACGCTTCTTCTCCTGACCCACTATCAATTCATAAAAAAACATACTCCCCCCAGTAAAAACACAAAACGCCCGATTAACGGGCGTTTTAGAGCGATTTTTTATCAAAATCTGGGGAGTATATCTATAAACCGGAAAGTCTAGTCGGCCTTCAGAAAATACACTCAGAGTGCATTGCCCCACAGGTCATGTGCATCCGCCGCGGTGATTTCAACCTCAACGAATTGCCCGACTTGCAGTTTGCGATGTGGCTCAAACGGTGGTTTGACATAGACGACGCCATCGATTTCTGGCGCATCGGCGGCTGAACGGCCGACACCACCGCTGCGATCGACGCTGTCAATCAAGACCCGCACGGTACTGCCAACTTTGGCTTGCAGGCGTTCGCGTGAAATTTGCTCTTGCAATTCCATCACGCGACGACGACGGTCTTCGCGGATTTCTTCCGGAATTTGGTTGGCGATTTCATTCGCGGTTGCACCTTCGACGGGGGAATAGGCAAAGCAACCCAGGCGATCAATTTGCGCTTCTTTCAAGAAGTCCAGCAAGTATTCAAACTCTTCTTCGGTTTCACCCGGGAAGCCAGCTATAAAGGTCGAACGTATCGTCAGGTTCGGGCACATTGCGCGCCAGGCTTTGATGCGCTCGATGTTTTTTTCACCGCTGGCTGGACGCTTCATGCGTTTTAAAACCTCAGGATGCGCATGTTGCAGTGGTACGTCGAGGTAGGGCAAGACCCGGCCATGGTTCATCAAAGGGATGATTTGATCAACGTGCGGATAAGGATAAACATAGTGCAAACGGACCCAGGCATCGTATTGTTCAGCCAATTCACCGAGTGCTTCCGTCAATTGCGTCATATGGGTTTTGATTGGTTTACCATTCCAAAAACCGGTGCGGAATTTGACATCGACGCCATAGGCACTGGTATCTTGCGAAATCACCAGCAATTCTTTCACGCCAGCTTTAAACAAATTTTCCGCTTCCAGCATAATGTCGGCCACTGGACGTGACACCAGGTCGCCACGCATTGAAGGAATAATGCAAAAACTGCAGCGATGATTACAACCTTCGGAAATTTTTAAATAGGCATAGTGCTTAGGCGTCAATTTCACGCCTTGGGCTGGCACCAGGTCGACAAAGGGTTCATGTGGCTTGGGCAAATGTTTGTGCACCGCCGCCATCACTTCACCAACTGCATGCGGGCCAGTGACTTCCAGCACTTTGGGATGGATGCTCTGAATTAGATCGGCACCATCAGCGTCTTTTTTCGCACCAAGGCAGCCAGTGACGATGACCTTACCATTTTCCGCCAGCGCTTCACCAATCGCATCGAGTGACTCTTGCACTGCGGCATCGATAAAACCGCAGGTATTAACGATCACCAAATCAGCGCCATCGTAAGATTTAGCGGTGTCGTAACCTTCAGCACGTAACTGCGTTAAGATTTGCTCGGAATCCACCAGCGCTTTCGGGCAACCGAGTGAAACAAAGCCAACTTTGGGTGAATTGCCACTGACTTCCTGGCGACGAATTTCTTTGATAGACATAAAAACAATAAGGGTACAAATCGCGAATCCGCTATTGTACCCTTTGTCTCAGGCTGATGTCGTGCAAAATCAAGCGCTTAGCACGCTACAGCCATTAAATTCTGGCAATTATTTATCTTTATTTACGTCTTCAGGATTAAATGGGAAGACATTGAAAATATTTTTTGCCTGACTTTGCATTTGCTCTTGCATTTGCACAAACAGATTTTTGCTTTGCTCGATGTAGTTGCCCATCATGCCTTGCATCATTGGTCCTTGCACATTCATGAATTGCGACCACATTTCCGGGCTAAATGGTTTACCTTCGTACAAGCCTTTGGAATTCTCCGCCAGTTTGTTTTGAATATCGATGAAGGCCTGGACGTTTTTTTCCAGATAGGTGCCCATCATTCCCTGCATGGCGTGGCCATAGAAACGGATGATTTGCGACAGCACAGCACTGGAAAACATAGGCGAACCACCTGCCTCTTCTTCCAAAATAATTTGCAATAAAATGCTGCGGGTTAAGTCTTCGCCCGATTTGGCATCAACCACGGCGAAGTCATCGTTTTCCAATACAAATTGTTTAACATCTGACAGCGTGATATAGCTACTGGTTTGGGTATCGTATAAACGACGATTCGGGTATTTCTTGATCAGGTGTTGAGTGTTTTTTTTGCTGCTAGTCATTGTTATCTCGGTTGATTACGTGTTGAGCCAGCGCCAAAAAAGCGACGCCGCTATGGCTACGCAAACAAGCCGGTGCCGGCGTAATGCTCGTCACCGTACCGTTTGTCCCCTCTCACTCTTGCCCTTTGCAGACAAGTTTGCCGCGCAGTGCGGCCAGGCATCAAGCCCGAAAAAAGCCCGTAAGAGCTGCAAACTCTTACGGGCATATTCTACCGCAGTGCAGTAACAATTCAGCACGAATTTCGAAAAATTTAATCTGCCGCAATGTTCTGCTTGCACGACTTAGCCCATGTGCAAACCGCCATTTAAGGAAAAATCAGAACCCGTGGCATAGCCGCCCTCATCGGAAGCAATCCAGGCCACGATAGAAGCGATTTCTTCAGGTGCACCCAAACGCTTGACTGGAATACCCGAAACGATTTTTTCTAAAACATCTGGACGGATGGCTTTCACCATATCAGTGCCGACATAACCTGGCGACACCGTGTTCACAGTCACCCCTTTGGTCGCGACTTCTTGCGCCAAAGCCATGGTAAAGCCGTGAATACCAGCCTTGGCGGTCGAGTAATTGGTTTGACCAAACTGACCTTTTTGACCATTGACCGAGGAAATATTGATGATACGGCCCCAGCCACGATCCACCATGCCATCAATGACTTGCTTGGTGACGTTGAACAAGGAATTCAGATTGGTATCGATCACCGCATCCCAATCGGCCTTACTCATTTTACGGAATTGACCATCGCGTGTGATACCAGCGTTATTCACTAATACATCGACTTCACCGATTTCAGTACGGACTTTTTCAAAGGCAGCCCGGGTCGATTCCCAATCAGAGACATTGCCTTCGGAAGCATGAAATTCAAAGCCTTCGGCCTTCATATCGGCCAGCCATTTTTCACGACGTGGTGAATTCGGGCCGCAACCGGCTACCACGATATAACCTTCCTGATACAAACGACGGCAAATTGACGTTCCGATACCACCCATACCACCAGTTACATAAGCGACGCGTTTCGACATGTTGGTTCTCCTCGTTGATAGTTTAATTAATTGGCCCGCACTTTGACATACCGTCCTGGTGCAGGCTCGATTGCCTGATACTTGGTATTACCTGGTTTCGCTGCCGCTTTAACTTGCTTGCCGCCATGCTCAGCTAAAAATTCACTCCAGACTGGCCACCAGCTGCCAGGCTGCTCAGTCGCGCCAGCCAGCCATTGTTCAGCATCGGCGACGAGTTTATCGTTAGTCCAATAGCTGCGTTTTTTCTTGGCTGGGGGATTAATCACCCCGGCAATGTGACCCGAGGCACCTAAAACGAAACGATTTTGTCTGGCTTTTTTCGGGTTCAACAAACGGCTGGAAGCAAAAGCCGCTTGCCAGGGCACGATATGGTCTTCGCGTGAGCCGTAAATAAACACAGGCGCTTCGATCTTGCCCAAATCAACTGCCTCGCCCGCAACGGTCAGCTTACCCGGTTGCTTGAGTTCATCTTGCAAATAGGTGTGACGCAAATACCAGCAAAACATAGGGCCAGGTAAATTGGTGGAATCTGAATTCCAGTAGAGCAAATCAAACGGCGGCGGTGTTTCACCTTTGAGATAATTCGCTTGCACGTAATTCCAGACCAAATCATTGGGTCGTAAGGCGGAAAAGGTTGAGGCCAGATCGCGCCCTGGCAATAAACCGCCCTTGCCTATTGTTTGTTCACGCATTTGCACTTGCATTTCATCGACGAACACATCGAGGATGCCAGTTTGCGAGAAATCAAGTAAGGTGGTCAGCAAAGTCAGACTGCTGGCGACTTGTTCGCCGCGTGCTGCCAACACGGCCAGGGCTGTGCTTATGATGGTGCCACCGACGCAAAAACCCAGCACATTGAATTGTTCTTGCTTGCTTATGGCCTGCACCACACGCAAAGCTTCGATCGCGCCTTGTTCTATGTAGTCATCCCAGCTGACATCGGCCAGTGTTTCATCGGGATTAGCCCAGGAAATCAAGAATACCGTATTGCCTTGTTCGAGTGCGTAGCGCACCAACGAATTCTCAGGCTGCAAATCCAGAATATAAAATTTATTGATGCACGGCGGCACGATCAGCAAAGGACGTTGATGGACTTGTGCGGTGACTGGCGAATACTGTATCAGCTGGAATAAACGATTTTCAAAGATCACCGTACCTTCAGTAGTCGCAACGTTTTTACCGACTTCAAAGGCCGACTCATCGGTTTGCGAAATCCGGCCTTTTTGCATATCAGCCAGCATCTGGCTAATGCCCTTGGCCAGACTTTCGCCCTTGGTGGCGATTAATTTGGCTTGCGCTTCGGGGTTGGTGACTAAGAAATTGGCTGGCGATGCAGCGTCTATCATTTGCTGTACCGCGAAGCCGATTTTTTGCTTCACTTTCGGGGTGCCTTCAACTGCTTCGGCCAGGGACATCAAATAGCGCGCATTCAACAAGTAACTCGCAGCACTATACGCATGCATCGCGTGATTATGCCAATCTGCAGCGGCGAAACGGCGATCTTTGAGTTCGGGAATCTTTGAAATTGCGAAGTCTTGCCAAAGCTTAGCGGCTTCTTGCAAATACGCTTGCTGTAGACGAGACAATTGGGCTGGGTCTATACTGGCGCCCGCTTCTTTGAGAAAGTCAGGTAGTGGCAGCGCAGTCGGGGCAAATGCGGGGGTCGCCGTTTGTGTCATCGACATCCAATCCGACCATGTAGGCATGGCGGTTGGAGTCGCGAGGTTTTTCATCCAATCTGCAAACAAATTACCGGCATCAAACTTAGTCATGCTTGCCCCCTATTTTGCGTGTAAGCACAAGCATGTTTGCTAACCAACAGAAAATTTCTCACTTTACCCCATTCAATAAAAGTTACGAGGAACAGATGATTATCGTTGCAATCGCCTGGATTTATGTCGTCTTGATGATGGCGATCACTGAAACTTCAGTGACAGCCGGGATCGCGACGTTTTTGTTTTACTGCGTATTTCCTTTATCTATCGTGTTATACCTGATGCGTGGCACAAAGCGCAAGCAGGCTCAAGGACATAATCGTGATTTGCTTAAAGCAAATTCGACAAACTCTGAGCCAGATCAGGCAAACGATACAAAATAGCAACATTCCGGATGTCGCGCCTTAGCTTAGCGCAGGCAAATCACACTCGCCATGCGCCCGGTGACAGCACTACGGCGGTAAGAGTAAAAACGCTGCTCATCCGTGTAAGTGCAAAATTCTCCGCCAGTGACTGCATCGACTCCGACTTGTTGCAATGCTAATTTTGCCAAACTATACAAGTCTGCGTGGTATTTTTCACTACCTGAGGCCGTGTTTTTTTTGTAAAAAAACTTATCTGCCCCAGGCAACTTCAACGCAAACTCGTGCAACACTTCGGCGCCCACTTCAAAATGCGCCACACTAATCGCTGGCCCCAACCAGGCACGCAACTCAGCCTGGCTGCGGGTGCGCATAGCCGCCACGGTATTTTGCAAAACCCCGTTGACTAAGCCTCGCCAACCCGCATGGGCCGCCGCCACAACCGTGGCATTCTGGTCCACCATTAAAACTGGCAAACAATCTGCAGTCATCACAGCACAGGCCAATCCCGTTTCACTAGCAAACACCGCATCGGCAACACTAGGCTGCGCAATGTCATGACTTAGCTTACTTGCATCCATCACCATGGTGCCATGCACTTGTGATAAGAATGTGACAGGATTGGTTAAAATGGTATTTATTTTTTGACGGTTGGCATGAACGCTTTCGCTATCGTCACCAACGTGCAGCGCCAAATTTAAGCCACCTGCGCCGTAACCATCGTCATAGGCACCGGCACTAACACCACCGCTACGCGTGGTAGAAAACGCCACAAGCTTATCGGCCAGGTCAGGCCAATCGGGTTGCAACCAGTTTGACGCGTGGATCACCTGATTCATGGTAAGCTGATACCCGCACGTGCCAGTAATTCAGTCATATCAGCAGGCAAGCCAGTCTCCCAGCTCATTGCCTCGCCAGTCTGTGGATGTATCAAACCGAGCTTACGCGCATGTAAGGCCTGACGTGGAAAAACTTTGGTTAAATGCGGTTTACCATAAAGCGGATCGCCAATTAAGGGGAAGCCCAGATGTTGCATGTGGACGCGAATTTGATGGGTACGGCCAGTTTCGAGTTTGCAATTGACCAGGCTGACCGGGTATTTATCCAATTGCCCCGTGGCTAAGCGCTGATAATGTGTGATGGCTTCTTTCGCATGCATACTTTGCGACACCGCCATTTTAATGCGATCACGCGGATGGCGCGCCATTGCGGCCTCGATATGCCCGCTAATCCGTGGCTCACCCAACACCAGGGCCAAATATTCCCGTCCCACACTGCGCTCTTGTAACTGGCGTACCAGATCGGTATGTGCCGCCAGGGTTTTCGCCACCACCATCAAGCCCGAGGTCTCTTTATCTAAGCGATGCACGATGCCGGCTCGTGGCAAATGCGAAAAACACGGCGCGTAATGCAATAAGCCATTAAGTAAGGTGCCACTCCAGTTTCCGGCTGCGGGATGAACCACCAATCCTGCGGGTTTATTGATAACCAGGATATCCTGATCTTCATAGACCACATCCAGCGGAATTTCTTCTGGCGTAAAGGCATTTTGCTCGGGAATTTCAGCAGGTTGCACCACCAGGGTTTCATCGCCGAGTACGGTTTGCTTGGCCTTAGCCTGCTTACCATCGATAGTTACCAGACCGTCTTCTATCCATTGCTGCAAGCGGTTGCGCGAATACTCGGGCATTAAACCTGCTAATACTTTATCCAGACGCTGGCCACAATCCTGGTCTGTCAGAGTGAACTCGATGGGCTGATTTTCCTGCCCCTCAACATCGCTTTCATCATTTATTTCAAAAAAATCCGCTTCTTCGTTAAAATCCGCGTCTTGCGTGTCGATAGCATCCGACATCTGTTTATTTTGGTTTACTGGGGTTGGCATCGGCTATAATCCGTAAATTGTTCTTTTGCACAAACTAAATTGTATGCGTATAAAATCTATTAAATTGCTGTTTTTGGTTGCTGCTGCAAGCCTGAGCTTGAGTGGCTGCGGTATTTTCGGTGAAAAAGGCGACGAGACCAAAAACTGGTCAGCAGCAAAATTATACGCTGAAGCAAAAGATGAAATGACTAGTGGTTCGTATGAAAAAGCTATTCAATATTTTGAAAAGCTGGAATCGCGTTATCCTTTTGGCACCTACGCACAACAGGCACAAATTGAAACGGCTTATGCGTATTATAAACAAGGTGACCAGGCTCAGGCATTAGCAGCAATCGATCGATTTGTTAAATTACACCCAAATCACACGCATATCGACTACATGTACTATTTACGTGGCTTGGTAAACTTCAATGATAACCTGGGTTTCTTAAATTTCATTGGCAATCAGGACATTACTGAACGTGATCCCAAGGCCTCACGCGACTCGTTTGATGACTTCAAACACCTGGTGACGAAATACCCGGACAGCAAATACGCGTCTGATGCAATCTTGCGCATGAAATACCTGGTCAACGCCTTGGCCCAGTATGATGTGCACGTTGCGCGTTACTATTTGCGACGCGGCGCCTATCTTGCTGCCGTTAATCGTGCTCAATCTGCAGTCAAAGAATATCCTGATGCTCCAGCAATTGAAGAGGCATTATTTATCTTGATACGTTCTTATGATGCGATGGGCATGAAGGAATTACGTGATGATGCCAATCGCGTTTTCTTAAAAAACTACCCCAATAGCGACTACTTAACAGGTAAAGCCAAATCGCAAAATCCTTGGTGGAAGTTCTGGAATTAAATCGATATAACCAACGCCCAGGCTATGCTGGGCGTTTTTATTTACTAACTCGAACTCACTCGATACGGCGTTTAAACACAGGCGCATACTCGCTTGATGCCTCTTCACAATAAGCATAGCCTTCCAGTGAAAAGCGCTTAATCTGATCGACCCGTTTAATCTTTTTTTCTGCGCAGTAGCGCGCCATTAAACCGCGCGCGCGCTTGGCATAAAACGAAATGATTTTATACTTCCCGTTTTTATAATCGAGAAAACTGGGCGTCACGACAGGTACGCTTAATAATTTAGGGCGCACGACCTTAAAATATTCTTCGGATGCGAGGTTCAGCAAAAATGGCGCATGCATGGCATCAATATCCACTTGCAAAGCCTGCGTGACACGATCGCCCCAAAATGCATACAAGTTTTTCCCGGCAGGATTTGCCAATGGTAAGCCCATTTCTAAGCGATACGCTTGCAAGGCGTCAAATGGGCGCAAAACGCCATATAAACCCGATAAAATGCGCAAATGCGTACCGATATAGGTCTGCGCTGACTCACCCAGACTTTGTATATCCAAACCTTCATAGACATCCCCATTAAAAGCATAGACCGCCGCCTTACTGAGCTCCTCAAGAGCTGGCTGAGTTTGCCAGGTTTGAAAACGCACAAAATTGAGCTGTGCGATAGCTTCTGATACCCCCATCAATTCAACAATTTGCGCAACCTCCTTCTGACGCATAATTTCGACCAATTGCGCGGCTTGCTCGATAAATTGTGGTGAGGTCAATGACTTTTGCGGGTGCCGCGAGGTAAAATCCAGGCTCTTCGCTGGCGATACGACCATTAACATTTAATTCAACTCTCCTTTTCAATGACCGGCATCATACCCAAGCTCGTTGTTTTTGACACTAACATCTGTCTCGATTTTTTCGTTTTTCGCGATCCCCGATATTTATGCATACTAGAATACCTAGAGCAAGGTTTGCTGCGTGCCTACACCTCGGAAGACTGCCGGAATGAGTGGCTAAATGTCCTTAATTATCCCCACCTTCCTATAAGCGAGGCACAACGCCCAAGTGCGATTAACGCCTTTGACCGGTATATGAAGCTGGATGGGCCCCTCAGTTATTCGGCCTTACGTTTACCTAACTGCAGCGACAAGGACGATCAGAAATTTCTGGAATTGGCGCTAGCGCTGCGTGCCGATTATTTGGTGAGCAAAGATAAAGCGGTCTTAAAGCTTGGGCGACGGGTTGCTAAGTTGGGTGCGTTTAAAATTGTCACACCCGACCAGTTTTTGAACGATTTAACAATTAATGACATCAAGGCTAACAGTTAACATAGATTTCCATGAAAAAAAAATTACTCTGAGGTATTCTTAAATCATGATAATCAAGTGACTTTATCTGGATAAATGCTATTCTTGATTCAAGTTATCAGATTGGTAGTTTTTGACAATTTATTAATTTCACAATTAATCCCCCTGCGATGCACGACTAGACAGGGTGTTTTTGTAGATAAGTCACCTTAAGCAAGCAGTAACAAAATCGTTTCGCTTGGTAAATTAGTTTTTCCAGTATCTCGGATATTGGATTTTGAATTTGAATTTCGGTGAAGCTCTCCTGCGCCGAATGTATAAATGGAGTGGAAAAGACCATGGCAGATTCTGATGAAGATCTCGAAGCATTGTTTGAACAAATGTCGTCCCAGGGGCCGACCAATGCAGCAGGAGCAGATCCTTCGCCTCCCACAGTAGTGGCCAGTCAGGAAAGTGGCAGCGCAAAGGACAAAGAATACAATTTCCATGGTGAAGGCAGCAACTCCGGTATGCCTATGTTTGACAGGTTGGGTAATGTGGTACGCATGCTGCATGACTCTATGCGTGAACTTGGTTACGATAAGTCACTCACCGAAGTGGTAGAGCAAGTCAATGATGCCAAGGGTCGCCTTGAGTACGTCGCAACGTTGACCGAACAAGCCGCTAACAAAGTTTTAAATGCGACTGACGAAGGCATGCCAGCTCAGGATGAATTAGCTAAATCAGCCAAGCAAATCGAAACCCGTTGGGAAGACTTGTTTGCAGGCAAACTCAGCGTTGACGAATTTAAAGCCTTAGCCAGTGACTCGAAATCCTTTGCGGCCTCGGTTCAAGCCGCGACTGACGCAGAAAAAGCGCGCCTGCTAGAAATCATGATGGCGCAGGACTTTCAGGATTTGACCGGGCAATTAATTAAGAAAGTCGTTGCGCTCAATAAAGCGGTAGAGCGCGAACTCGCACAAATTCTGATTGATAACGCCCCAACTGAATTAAAAGAAAAAGCCGTCGTTTTAATGGATGGCCCTTCGGTGCCATCTACGGCGCTGGAACAGGATGATGTCGATAACTTACTTGATAGTCTGGGCTTCTAATGGATGATATGCTCAAAGAGTTCGTCGTCGAAGCGCTCGATCTGGCGACGAACGTGGAAGAACACTTATTAAGCTTAGAGCGCAACCCCGGCGATATGAACACCTTAAATGCGGTGTTTCGCTCGTTCCACACCATTAAAGGTGGTGCAGGTTTTATGAACCTGACGGCGATGGTTTCAGCCTGTCATCTGACTGAAAATCTCTTTGATGCTTTACGCACGGGCAAAGTGCCGGTGACACCAGAAGCAATCGAGGCTGCGCTGGAAGCCAGTGGCTTCGTCGCGGATCAATTGGTCGCCTTAAACAATGGCACGGACCCCAATCAGCTGTCAACCATGCCGGCGGCACTCGAGCGCATGCTGACTGACGCGATTGAAATGAAGGCGAGCAGCAAGACAGTCAAGGCTTCGCCTGCACCCGCCCCGGCTCCCACCCCAAGTGAAGTAAAAGCACCCCCAGCGCACACGGCGGTTACAGAATCCGGCACCCTGGACTGGGATGCGCTTTACCGCGCTGTTACCCCCGCAGGCACATTACCTGAACAAGAGGGTGCGCCTTTGCATTTGCAAGCTGCGCCAGTCAGTGAGCAACGCGATGAAGCAGAAACCGTTAAATCCGCATTAACCTCGCCAGACGCCAAACAAAACGCGCCAGCCAAAGAGGAAAGCATACGGATAGATGCGGTCAAATTGAATACCTTGCTAGAAGTTGCCGGGGAATCAGTTCAGGCGGCAAATCAAGCTGCGGTCTTATTGGAAAAGCTCGCCCAGTTCAAGTTCGATGGTCAGGCAGCGCCCATTATGTCTGCGCTCACCGAAACCTTAACACGTGCCTCACGTTACTCTACCGAATTACAGCGCGCCACTTTAGCGACGCGCATGCAGCCAGTAGGCCGCTTATTCCAAAAATTTCCACGTCTGGTTCGTGAATTAGCACGTGACCTCGGAAAAGAAGTGGATTTAAATATCAGCGGTGCTGAGACTGAAGTAGACCGCGTTGTCGTGGATAGCTTATATGACCCTCTGGTTCATATGCTACGCAATGCCCTGGATCATGGCATAGAAACAGGGGAAGAACGCTTACTAGCGGGCAAAACCCAGCGCGCAACCATTTCGCTCAAAGCCTGGCAAGAAGCCAGCAGCGTCATGATCGAAGTTACCGATGACGGTAAAGGCATGGACGCGGCCAGATTGCGTGAAAAAGCCATTTCCAAAGGCTTAATTAATAGCCATGAAGCCCGCTCTGATGATGAGGCGTTCCAGCTGGTATTTTTGCCTGGCTTTTCTACCAAAGAGGTGGCGTCCAGTGTATCGGGGCGAGGCGTTGGCATGGATGTGGTAAAGACCGCTGTAGAACGCCATCGCGGCGCCATTCGCATTGCCTCACAACTGGGTGTCGGCACAACTTTCCTGATACGTTTGCCGATAGAATTATCTATCGTTCCTACCATGGTGGTACGTACCGACGATGCCTCGCTTGCCTTACCCATGGCCGCGGTGCAACGCGTGGTCGAGTTACCTGAAACCTTCGAAAGTGTTGGTGGTCAGCCGGTATTACGTGATCTCGGACGCCCCTTGCCCGTTAAGTCCTTAGGCCGCACTTTGGGGTATAGCCCTAAATCTGAACGGGTGGGCATCGTAGTCGCAGCACCTAACCCCTATATACTCTCGGTAGACTCGGTAGATGGCACTGCAGATTTAGTGATTAAGCCGCTGACTTGTCTGACCACTCCGGGCATTACTGGCACAGCACGTAGTGCGGAAGGTGAATTGGTGTTAGTTATCAGCCTGTCCTTTTTAATGGATGGTTGTAAAACACGCGAGCACGTCGTAAATTAATATCGATTTACCAATAAAAACGCCGGATTTACCCGGCGTTTTTGTTTTTAGTGCTGGTATAACCAAGTTGAGCAAGCCGCGCTACAATGCAGTCTGTACATTAGCTTAACGACGTATGTCTAACACCACCCCACTCTCCCTCCCCAGCCTGCATCATGCCTGTGCCTCACTGAATCCGGCGCACTATGCCGAGGTTTTCGCCCAACCATTAAATAACCCTGATCTTGTGTTGCACAATTCAGGCCTAGCGGACGAATTGGCATTACATCCCGCTCTCTTTGCCGATACCACAGGACGTCGGTTGTTTAATGGTGGCTCAGCACAACCAGCCGCGCCACAAATTGCCTATGTGTATTCAGGACACCAATTTGGCATCTGGGCCGGACAATTGGGTGACGGGCGGGCCTTATCCTTGGGCCGGTTAAACACACGCGATGGCAGCAGTCTGGAATTGCAGCTAAAAGGCGCAGGGCCGACCCCCTTTTCACGCAATGGTGATGGTCGTGCCGTACTGCGCTCAAGCTTGCGTGAGTATTTATGCAGCGAAGCAATGCATGCGTTAGGTGTTCCCACAACCAGGGCACTGTGTTTGTATGGTTCAGAACAACTTGTAATGCGTGAAATGCCAGAGAAAAGCGCTGTTCTGACACGGGTCGCTCCGCATTTTTTCCGCTTTGGCCAATTTGAACATTGGTATTATCAGGGGCACTATCAAGAACTCAGGGAGTTAGCAGATCACTGCCTGGCAAACTACTTTATCGATTGCCAGCAACAGCCCTTCCCCTATCTGGCCATGCTAAAACGTATTTGCGAGTTGACCGGAAAATTGATTGCCACATGGCAAGCGTATGGCTTTATGCATGGCGTTATGAATACCGACAATATGTCCATCTCTGGCATAACTCTGGATTATGGGCCATTTGGCTTTATGGACCACTTTGACCCAGCGCACATTTGCAACCACAGCGATCATCAAGGGCGTTACGCCTTTCATGCCCAACCTGCGATAGGCGACTGGAATTGTCACGCTTTAGCGCAGTGCTTTACCGCATTACATGAAAACGAAGCAGATATACGACAGGCTGTAGCAGCGTATCAGCACAGCTTTGTCAGCCATTACCGTAGCTTACTCGGCGGAAAATTTGGATTAAATCTGCAAGACGGCGATGACGATTTACTTGAAGGATTTTTTCAACTGCTGGCCAAAGACCAGGCCGACTATACCTTGAGCTTTCGTGCTTTAAGCCATGTGCAAACCCAACCCAGTTTGCAGGATGAAAAGTTACTGGGTTTATTCAGAAGTCAGACCGATCTGCAGGATTGGTTGATTGCCTACCAATCCCGATTGCAACATGAAAGTTCTCACCAGGAATTCCGACTAACATCCAGGTTGCAACGCAATCCGAAATACGTATTACGCAATTATTTGGCGGAAACCGCCATTCAACTGGCACAAGCTGGTGATTATCGCGAAGCGCAAAGATTGAATCTGGCCTTACAAAATCCCTTTGACGAACAAAGCGAATTTGATGCTTACGCCGCAAGCCCCCCCGCCTGGGCCAGTTCACTGTGTGTCAGCTGTTCTTCTTAAAAGGTAACTACCATGACGAAAATAATTAAAAGCGACGCTGAATGGCGTTCCCAGCTTGATCAATTGCAATATCAGGTTACGCGCCATGCAGCAACGGAACGTGCTTTTACCGGAAAATACTGGGATCACCACGAACCCGGCGTTTACGTTTGCATCTGTTGCAGCACCCCCTTATTCGCCTCCGACAGCAAGTTTGATTCGGGGTGTGGCTGGCCCAGTTACTTCCGGGCCTTGAATAAAGCCAGTGTTAACGAGCGTAAAGATTATTCACATGGCATGACGCGCACTGAAATTTTGTGTAATATCTGCGACGCTCATCTGGGGCATGTATTTCCAGATGGTCCGGCACCCACAGGTTTGCGCTATTGCATTAATTCTGCGGCACTGCACTTTATTCCTGTTTCTGAACTCAACGCTGAATGAAATTTCTTTTTGACATCTTTCCGGTTCTGCTATTTTTTCTGGTTTTGAAATTCGCAGAACGCGACCCCGCGCAAGCCAAGGCCTTGATCGACCATTATTTCGCTGGCTTACTATCGAATGGCCAAAGTGCTGGCGAAGTTGCCCCGGTCGTGTTGGCGACGATCATTACCGTCGTAGCCACCATTTTTCAAATTTCATACCTGCTCATCAAACGCATTAAGGTCGAAGCATTATTGTGGCTGTCCTTTATCATTATGATGGCATTTGGCAGCGCCACGATTTATTTCCAAAGCCCTTTATTCATTAAATGGAAGCCCAGCATTCTGTATTGGTGCTATGCCGCTGCTTTTATATTGGCGCAGGTGCTGTTCAAAGCTAATTTGCTTAAGATTGCGATGGGCAGCCAAATTAAATTACCCGAACCAGTCTGGAGCAGACTCAGCCTGGTCTGGGCCGGCTTTTTTGTTTCTATGGGCATTTTAAATATTTATGTGGCTTACCATTATTCGACCGATACCTGGGCAAATATCAAGTTGATTTCCGTGGTGGGTATCATGCCAGCTTTCGTGATTATCCAAAGCCTTTACCTGAGTAAATATATGGAGGAACCGCAGGCATGAGCCGACTACAACGCATCCACGAGCGGCTGCAACGCTTACATCCGGAAATTTGCGAATTGCGCGACGATTCTCATTTGCACGCGGGACACGCAGGTGCGGCTTCTGGTGGAGGCCATTTCCACTTAAAAATCAGCACGGCAGAATTTACCGGATTAAATCGTATAAATCGTCATCGACTAGTGTATGATGCGCTTGGCGAATTAATGCATAGTGAAATTCACGCCTTGAGCATTGAAGCCTATGCGCCGCATGAAATATCAGCTTAATTTAAGCTTATAATTATTTTTTCCACTTTTTGTCAATCAGGAACTAAGCATGATTTTAAAACCTGCTCATTTGCTGGCCGTACTTCTCGCAAGCGCCGTGCCTGCTATGGCACAAAATGTTGCCACAGTGAATGGCAAAGCCATCCCAAATGCCAAGCTGGAAGCCATCGTTAAGCAAGCTATTGCTCGTGGTCAGAAAGATAGTCCACAATTACGCGACATGATCAAACAAAATCTGATCGCACGCGAAGTGGTTATCCAGGAAGCAGAAAAGTCTGGCCTGGAAAAAAATGGTGAAGTGAAACAGGCGATTGAATCGGCTCGTCAAGGCATCCTGATCGATGCATTGATGTATGAATACCTCAAGAAAAATCCTGTCAGCGATGCTGAAATTCAAGCATTCTATGACAAGGAAAAAACCGCAGTAGGCGATAAAGAATTCCATATTTCGCACATCGTGGTTGAAAAAGAAGATGACGCGAAAGCCTTGATTTCGAAATTGAAATCAGGCGCGAAATTCGAAGAATTAGCAAAACAATCGAAAGACACCACCTCGGGTGCTCGCGGTGGCGATCTGGACTGGACTACCCCAGCCGCTATTCCACAATTTGCGCAAGTCATGACGACCTTGCAAAAAGGCCAGTTTACTGAAACGCCGATCAAAACCGACATGGGCTATCACATCGTTCGCATGAACGACAGCCGCGCCGCCAAATTCCCGGCGCTGGAAGAAATTAAGCCACAAATCGTCGAAGCGATTTCGAAACAAAAAGTGGGCGTTTATCAGCAAGCATTAATGAAGAAGGCGAAAGTGCAATAATTTGCGCCCCATGTCCAGTCCTAAAATAGGTTGACAGCTAAAATTGTATTAAAGACGCCCGATGCA
>JAYSEN010000015.1:0-97627 GCA_041913845.1 Undibacterium sp. | reverse complement strand
TTTTAACCCTGTCAACTGCTGTTTTTTTACAAACTCAACAATTGATCTCGCACATTTCCGTTTCGCTTACCGCTTAAATCTCAGTTCGCGTCAGGAGGGGGCGAATTATGACAGCCCCGTCACAAATAAACAAGCCCGCCAGATGGGTTTTCTGACGGGCTTTTATTTTGGCGCAGAGTTGTAAATTTACCACTTCACGCCAGCTACTACTCTACATACATGACGCGATTAACGGTTTTTAAATTCCGCCGGGCGTTTTTCCATAAAGGCGCGCATACCTTCTTTTTGATCTTCGGTGGCGAAGCTGCTTTGGAATAAGCGGCGTTCGAAATGCACACCTTCTGCCAGCGTGGTTTCAAAGGCACGATTGACCGATTCTTTGACCATCATCACGGCAGGCAGAGACATCGCGGCGATGGTCTGAGCGGCGGCCATGGTTTCTTCCAGTAATTTATCAGCTGGGACGATGCGCGAGACCAGGCCAGCGCGCTCGGCTTCGACCGCATCCATCATACGCGCAGTCAAACACATGTCCATGGCTTTGGCTTTAGAGATCGCACGTGGCAAGCGCTGCGTGCCACCGGCACCGGGCAAGGTGGCTAGTTTGATTTCAGGCTGACCGAATTTTGCAGTATCGGCTGCGATAATAAAATCGCACATCATCGCCAATTCACAACCACCGCCTAAGGCATATCCCGCCACTGCGGCGATCACTGGCTTACGAATCTGACGTATGGTTTCCCAATTGCGCGTTATATAGTTACCGACATAAGTATCCATATAGCTGTAATTCGCCATCGCTGCGATGTCAGCGCCTGCGGCAAAGGCTTTTTCGCTCCCCGTAATAACGATGCAATGGATGCCCGCGTCCTGATCGGCATGCGTCAGTGCCTGGCCAAGCTCATTCATTAATTGATCGTTCAGCGCGTTCAGGGCTTTAGGACGATTCAGGGTAATAACGGCGACTTTATCGTGTTGTCGCCAGATGATGTTTTCAAATTCCATGATGCTCCTTATCCGGGTTGATGCGCCAAAGCGCAAATGAAGGGCTGATACAGCCCGCATTGTAATCGCTTCTGCCTTGAAATCGAATAGCCGCCCCGTAGCCGCCACTGAGTTAGAATGTCTACTCTGACCCAGCATCAAACCGCACTACGCTAAGGAAGTTTGCCGGGCTTACAAACGACGCTAAAAAGTAGGAGGGTTTATGTGGTTATTGGCATTAGAGGCCATCGTGGCCCTGGGGATATTGGTGCTGATTGTCTGGTGGACGGCTTCCGGCAAGAAATAAGGATAGCTGTGCCCGCCCCTTCCCCCGCAATCAAGGCAGCAGGGGTGATCGGGTTGACTGACTGGTTCCGCCTCAGTGCAGCGTACGCGGCAGACTTAAAATGAACTCAGGGATTTCCACCTCGAAGCGATGACCATCTTCGGCCACACAAAAATAATGGCCGCGCATACTGCCTTGTGGGGTTTTCAGCAAACAACCGCTGGTGTACTCAAAGCCCTGGCCAGCCGCCAGCAAAGGTTGATGGCCAACCACACCGAGTCCCTGCACCTCTTCAACCTGATTACGACTATCGGTAATAATCCAATGACGCGAAATTAACTGAGCGGCAACTTCGCCACTATTTGTGATGGTGATGGTATAGGCAAAAGCATAGTGTTCTTGCTCGGGCTCAGATTGTTCCGCCAGATAGCGCGTTTCGACCTTGACCGACATTGCATACTTAGCCATGAATACTCCTCTTGCTGGCAACTTGCTGACAAATTAAAAACGGGATTGTGCCAGACTTGCCAATTTTCCGTGTGCGAATTCCGTTTTGCTCAAAAAATTTTCTGCGCAATCGTTTGCGAGCCAAGTCGAAGTGAGCTCATCAGACTAGTCGGCCACGCTAAAGCGCTACAATACGGTTTTTCTGATTTTGCAGCAGACCGTTATGAAAACTTACCGTATCGCCCCGAGTATCCTCGCCGCCGATTTCGCCCGTTTAGGTGAAGAAGTGCGCAATGTCGAAGCCGCTGGCGCTGACATGATACATTTTGATGTGATGGATAATCACTATGTGCCGAATCTGACGATAGGCCCCATGGTGTGCCAGGCGATCCGCCCTCACGTCACTATTCCTATCGATGTGCACTTAATGGTCAAACCCGTCGATCGCATCATCGGTGATTTTGCCAAAGCCGGCGCCAATTACATCAGCTTTCATCCCGAAGCTTCAGAACACATCGATCGCAGCTTGCAAAGCATACGCGATCTGGGTTGCAAAGCGGGCTTAGTGTTTAACCCTGCCACTCCCTTGCATGTGCTCGAACACGTGATCGACAAGCTCGATTTGATTTTGCTGATGTCGATTAACCCGGGTTTTGGTGGCCAGACTTTTATTCCTCATACCTTGAAAAAATTAGCGCAAGTGCGTGAAATTATCGACAATTCTGGCCGCGACATTTTGCTGCAAGTCGATGGCGGCGTGAAAGTTGAAAATATCGCGGAAATTGCGGCTGCTGGCGCCGATACCTTTGTCGCTGGCACGGCGATCTTTGGCAAACCCGATTACGCCGCGGTAATTCAAGCCATGCGTGGCGAATTAGCGAAGGCAAGTTAATTCTAAAAGTGCATCGCCCGCTCACGCAATAACTATGCGCCTTACCACGGCATGCACGTGGAAAGGCGCATGAAATAAGCGTTTGCAGCCTGGTCACAAATTAAGCTGAAATTCGTTACACAAACTACCCCAAGCCGACGGCACCAGCACGACTTAAGATTACGCAATTTTTTCAAGCAGAAAATTTACAAAACGCGAAAAGTGATGGTATAGTCTACCCGCTTGACTTGCTCAAAAAGTAAACAAGCAAGCTTTGCGACTCATCGCAACACTGAATTCGCATTAAAGTAGTAAGAACCGTAATACCGATTCTACAACTCAATTCAAACTCATCACGTATGTTCTCTGATAACAAACGTCTCATCACAACACCAGGCGCCTTCGAGGCCTGGCTATGGCGACGCTGGCAATCCTAATCTCCGGATGCCACGGGTATGGCTGCGCATCCACTTAGCCTGACCTGTTTGTTATTTACTCACTCTCTATCGCAATGCGACACCGCTCGACCGCACAGGCCGGATCGTCGGCTACGCCTTGAAAGACCAACATGACCGAACTTGAATTTAATTCTTTGGCCGCCCAAGGGTATAACCGTATTCCCTTAATCGCCGAGGCTTTGGCCGACCTCGAAACTCCACTCACCCTGTATTTGAAACTGGCACAAAGTCAGCAAGCTGGCAAAAACAGTTTCTTGCTCGAATCCGTCAAAGGTGGCGAACGCTTTGGTCGTTATTCCTTCATCGGCCTGCCTTCCAGCACCTTGATACGCAGCTATGGCGAGCGCATCGAGTTAGTGAAAAACGATCAGGTAGTTGAAACCGAACACGGCAATCCACTCGATTACATTGTGCGTTATCAAGCCCAGTTCAAACCTGCAATACGCCCTGGCTTACCGCGCTTTTGCGGTGGTTTAGCAGGCTATTTTGGCTATGATGCGGTTCGCCATATCGAGAAAAAACTCGCCAACAGCGCGCCACCGGATGAACTTGGTTTGCCCGATATTCAATTAGTGCTGACCGAAGAAATGGCGGTAATCGACAATGTTTCGGGTAAGCTGTATCTGATCGTGTATGCCGATCCCACCAAACCCGAAGCCTTTAGCAAAGCGCGGCAACGCTTGCGCGATTTGCGTGCGATGTTAAAGCGCAGTGTTGATGTACCCGTCACCAGCGCTTCGGTGCGCACTGAGTGTATCCGCGACTTTAAGAAAGAGGATTTTCTTGCTGCCGTGGTCAAAGCCAAGGAATACATCATGGCGGGCGACTTGATGCAAGTGCAAATCGGTCAACGGATTAAAAAGCCCTATGTTGATGCGCCACTTTCGCTGTATCGCTCGCTGCGCTCAATTAATCCTTCACCGTATATGTATTACTACAATTTCGGTGACATGCAAATCATCGGCGCTTCACCTGAAATTTTAGTTCGCAATGAAGTCAATAATCAGGGTGGCCACACAGTCACGATCCGTCCTTTAGCAGGCACACGGCCACGCGGCGCGACGCCAGAACTCGATGAAAAACTCGCTAAAGAATTGCTCGCCGATCCCAAAGAAATCGCTGAACATGTGATGCTGATCGATCTGGCACGTAATGATATAGGTCGCATCGCGGAAACTGGCAGCGTCAAAGTCACCGATCAAATGGTGATAGAAAAATACTCGCACGTGCAACACATCGTTTCGAATGTTGAAGGTCAGCTTTCTAGCGCTATCAGTAATTTCGATGTGTTAAAGGCTTGCTTCCCGGCGGGCACTTTATCGGGCGCACCCAAAGTGCGGGCGATGGAATTAATTGATCAGCTCGAACCGGTTAAGCGCGGCATCTATGGCGGTGCATGTGGCTATTTATCCTTTGGTGGCGATATGGATTTGGCGATTGCCATTCGTACCGGCATTTTGAAAGACGGTATGTTGCATGTGCAAGCGGCAGCGGGTGTGGTGGCGGATTCTGTGCCCGAAATGGAATGGCTAGAAACCGAAAACAAAGCACGCGCCGTTTTGCGTGCTGCTGAACAGGTACAAGATGGCCTGGATAGTGAAATCTGAGTCGCAGACTGCTTACTGACAAGAACACGAGGAAATTATGCTGTTAATGATCGATAACTATGACTCTTTCACTTACAACCTGGTGCAATATTTTGCTGAGTTGGGTGAAGAAGTCCGCACCTTTCGCAATGATGAAATCACGCTGGAACAGATCGCTGAACTTAAGCCCGATCACATTTGTATTTCACCAGGGCCATGCACACCAAAAGAAGCCGGCATTTCTATTCCGGTCATAGAAAAATTTGCCGGGCAAATTCCTATTCTGGGTGTCTGCTTAGGCCACCAAAGCATAGGTGCAGCTTACGGCGGCAAGATCATCCGCGCCAAACAAGTCATGCACGGCAAGGTCGATAAAATCGCCCACACTGGGGTTGGTGTGTTCCGCGACTTACCCAGTCCTTACACCGTCACCCGTTATCACTCGCTGGCGATAGAACGTGCCAGCTTGCCTGATTGCCTGGAAGTGACGGCCTGGACTGAAGACGGCGAAATCATGGGCGTGCGTCACAAAGAATTGCCACTCGAAGGCGTGCAATTCCACCCCGAATCTATCTTATCTGAACATGGCCACGCGCTCTTGAAAAACTTTTTGACAGGATACAAAAAATGACTGCTATCAGTACTCAGGAAGCTTTAACCCGTTTGATTGAACATCGCGAAATCTTTCACGATGAAATGCTGCACTTATTTCGCCAAATCATGGGCGGTGAATTATCGCCGGTAATGATCGCTGCAATCACCATGGGCTTGCGCGTCAAAAAAGAAAGCATAGGCGAAATCACCGCAGCAGCGCAGGTGATGCGTGAATTTGCGACCAAGGTCCCCCTCGCCAATACCGAGCACTTGATCGACATCGTCGGTACCGGTGGCGATGGCGCTCACACTTTCAATATTTCTACAGCGTCGATGTTTGTTTGTGCGGCGGCGGGTGCCAAGGTCGCCAAACACGGTGGTCGCAGCGTGTCTTCGTCATCGGGTAGCGCCGATGTACTGGAAGCCTTTGGTGCGAATATCAATTTAAAGCCTGAGCAAATTGCACAATCCATCGCTCAGACTGGCATAGGCTTTATGTTTGCGCCGAATCACCACGGTGCAATGAAACATGCCGCGCCGGTGCGCCGTGAACTTGGGGTACGAACCATTTTCAACATCCTTGGCCCCCTGACTAATCCAGCAGGCGCGCCGAATATTTTGATGGGCGTGTTCCATCCTGATCTGGTCGGTATTCAAGTGCGGGTCTTACAACGACTGGGTGCGCAACATGCATTAGTGGTCTGGGGCCGCGACAATATGGATGAAGTTTCGCTGGGCGCGCCAACCATGGTTGGTGAACTCGTCAATGGCGAAATTCGTGAATACGAAATTCATCCCGAAGATTTTGGTTTGCAAATGGTGTCGAATCGTCAGTTGAAGGTTGAAGGAGCTGCTGAATCACGCGCCAAAATACTTGAAGTAATGGATGATGTGGCAGGACCGGCACGTGACATTGTCGCCTTAAATGCGGGCACGGCTTTATATGGCGCGGGGGTCGCCACGTCGATTGCCGATGGCGTCAAACAAGCCCAGGCAGCGATCAGCAGCGGCGCAGCCAAGGCCAAGCTAAATCAATTCATCACTGTGACGCAGCAATTAGGAAAATAAGATGAGTGATATTTTAAATAAAATCATCGCAGTCAAACATCAGGAAATCGCTGCCGCTAAGCAAAACCAGAGTGCGGCTGACTTATTGCAGCAAATTCGTGACGCTGCGCCTGAGCAAAGTCCGCGTGGCTTTGCCCAGGCCTTGCGTCATAGCGTGGCACAAGGTCGTGCTGCGGTGATTGCAGAAATCAAAAAAGCTTCGCCGTCGAAAGGTGTGCTGCGTGAAAATTTTGATCCTGTCAGCATTGCGCAAAGCTATGCGGCACACGGTGCCAGTTGTTTATCGGTACTGACGGATGAACAGTTTTTCCAAGGCGCCCCTACCTATCTGCAACAAGCGCGCGCCGCTTGCGCCTTACCAGTCTTGCGTAAAGATTTCATGATCGATACTTACCAGGTTTTGCAAGCGCGAGCCTGGGGTGCAGATTGTATTTTATTGATAGTCGCAGCACTGGAATTGGGGCAGATGCAAGAACTTGAGGCTGCGGCACTTGAATTAGGTATGGATGTACTGGTGGAAGTGCATGATCAGGCCGAACTCGAGGCCGCTTTGCAATTACGTACGCCACTGCTGGGCATTAATAACCGTAATTTGCGGACCTTTGAGGTCAGCTTGCAAACCACGCTGGACTTGCTACCACATATACCTGAAGAAAAACTGGTGATTACCGAATCCGGTATTTTGCAAATATCCGATGTGACGCTGATGCGCGCTGCTCAGGTGCATAGCTTTTTAGTTGGCGAAGCCTTTATGCGCGCAGAGGATCCAGGCTTATCATTGCATCAATTATTTAATTAATTGGCATTATTTAGCAATCCCAAACGTCGTAAATTTCGATACATTATTACGTTTTTAATAGGAATTCGCCTGTTTTCATAAGGTAACAGCCCGTAACTGGTATTGACACCTGTTTTGAAGCGACCTACACTGCGCGACTTTTAAAAACGTATTACAAGGATCATCATGTTGAAAAAGTTTGCTTTAGCAGCTGTTATCGCTGCATTGAGTGGTGTAGCTGCTGCTGGCGACGTTAACTCGTTTTATGTTGGTGCTGACGTAGGCGCAACTAAATACGACGGTATTTCTGGTAACAAAACTAGCGTAGGTATCTACGGTGGTTACAACTTCAACAGCAACTTTGCTGCTGAACTCAGCTACCGTAACCTGGGCGATATCGACTTTGGCCCAGTTAGTGCTAAAGTTAAACAAACTGCGATTTCGGCTATCGGCGCATACCCATTAACTAACGAAATGAAAGTGTATGGCCGTTTAGGTTACAACAACATCGACGGTGAAGTTGTATACAACAATGTTAAATACACTGGTGGCGATTCTGGTATGCTGTACGGTATCGGTCTGAGCTATCAATTCGCTCCTAAAGTTGTTGGTCGTATCGAATTCCAACGCCCAGCTAGCGATGCTAAGAACTTCCACGTAGGCGTTGCTTACCAGTTCTAATTTGCGGGCTCAGGCCTACAAATGCAAAAAGGCAAACTTCGGTTTGCCTTTTTTATTTTCTACCTGACCGACTTTAGTCGGTGGCTAAACTGCCCTGCCTGACGGATAATTTCCGCTTCACCTACAGAAAGTCGTTATGGCTGAATTTTGCGTCCGCGAACTCATACAACAACATTGGGCTTACGCTAACCAGACTGACTGGCATAGCTTTAGCCAATTACTTGCCGACGATTTGTACTACGAGGTGCCGCAAACCCGCGAGTACCTTCACGGTGGGCACGCTTATCTGGACATGTTTAAAACCTGGCCTGGCCCCTGGCAGGTCGAAATTAAAGAATTAATTTGCGAAGCAGATCAAGCCATCAGTATTATCGACTTCCATAGCCAGGGTGAAATCCAACGCGGCTTGAGTATTTTTCGAGTGCAGAATGGCAAAATCTGCAAAGTCACCGATTACTGGCCAGAAGCCTACGAACCGCCACAGCGCTTGTGCGCTTATATGCAACGTCATCCTGCGCCATAAAAAAACCTGGCAGCGTGAACTGCCAGGTTTTCCCAAGTACTCCGCAATTAAACGACTTATTTACGTGTATACGTTGTCAGCCAATCCAACACCGTGTTATGCCAGAGTACCGAATTCGCTGGCTTACTGACCCAGTGATTTTCATCCGGGAAAATCAGTAATTTACTGTCTATGCCACGACGTTGCAGCGCCTGGAAGGTGCCCAGCGATTGCTCAGTCGGGATACGGAAATCCATCTCGCCTTGTATCACCAGAGTTGGAGTTTTCCAGTTTTTCACAAAACGCGCCGGGTTAAACTTCTCATGGTTTTCTGGCACGTTGAAGTAAGCACCACCATTTTCCCATTCGGTGAACCAGACTTCTTCGCTAACGTAATACATGCCACGCGTATCAAACGGGCCAGCATGGCTGACGATGCAGCGGAAGCCATCATTCCAGTTACCAGCAATCCAGTTCATCATATAGCCACCATACGAAGCGCCGAGTGCGCAACTACGTTGGCTGTCCAACCAGGTGTATTTCTGGCTTGCAGCGGCAAAACCTTTTTTCAAATCTTCTAAAGGCTTGCCCCCCCAATCACCACTGATGGAATCAGTAAATGCCTGGCCGTATCCGGTTGAACCGTGGAAGTCGATGAACACCACGGCATAGCCCGCGCCCGCATAAATTTGGGGATTCCAGCGATAACCCCATTTATTGCCAAAGCTGCCTTGTGGGCCACCATGCACAATAAACGCGACCGGATATTTCTCGCCGGCCTTGGCATTCCAGGGCTTCATCACATGACCATACACGGTTTCACCATTCGCACCAGCAAAACTGAATTGCTCGTAATCCGCCATGCGTAATTGCTGGAACAAGGCTTTATTGACTTGTGTCAGCGGTGCCAATTTGGCGATTTCGGTTTGATTGGCCTGACTCAGTTTTAGGCGATACAACTGACCATCACTGGCTAAGTTGTTATAGTTGACGATTAACTCGTCGCCATGCTGATCAAATGCTGTGACTGCACCAGCACCCGTCAGAGTTTTGATTTGTTCACTTTGCAAATCGATGGCAAAGAGTTTATGTTGCCCGAGCTCGTCCGCACTTGCCAAAATCTGCTTGCCATCATCTGACCATTGATACTCAGCGATCGATCTGTCCCAGCTATTCGCCACTTCGCGTTTTTTGCCAGTGGTCAGATCCAGCAGCATCAATTGAAAGCGATCGGCTTCAAAGCCTGGGCGACGCATCGCTAAGTAAGCCAGGGTTTTGCCATCGGGCGAAAATTTTGGCTTAGCATCCCAGGCTGGATTTTCTGCGGTCAAATTACGGGGTGCCGCGCTGCCATCAACAGGTACTTGGTAGAGATCGAAATTGGTCGACCAGGCTTCACTCTTGCCTGCTACCCGCAAAGCAAACGCCACTTGTTTGCCATCGGGACTGAATTGATAGTCTTCCCTATCACCATGCGGTTTGGATGGGACATCGCCATCCAGCCTGGCACTCAGGTTCACCGGTTCGGCGCTGGCTTTATGGTCGTGCTCCAGCTTAGCTGAATACAGTACCGAACGCGTGCCATCATCCCAGACATCCCAATGACGTACAAATAAGCGATCATAAATACGACCCGTGGCCTTATCTTTTTTGCGCTGTTCGAGTTTTTGTTTAGTGCAGGCGAGGTCTTTGCATTCAGGGAAGGCCGACATACTCAGCAAAATGCGGTCACCCTGCGGTGAAACGCGGAAGCTTTCTACATCGAGTGGATAATCCGTTACTTTTTGCGCTTCACCACCTTGCAAAGGCAGGCGCCAGATTTGCGAACTGCCCGAACGTGAGGACAAAAAGTAAATCGCATCACCTTTAGCTGACCATTGCGGTTCGTGACCACCTTGGGTACTTAAGCGCTGAGGTTCAGCATGTTTAGCTTGCAAGGACTGTAACCAGATGTCGGTCACGCCCTTGTTTTTTTCCATGTCGGTGCGGCGTATGGTGTACAAAACTTGCTTACCATCAGGGGATATTGCCGGAGCACCGACACGCTCCATTTTGACTAAATCGTCAATAGTCATACCACGATTCGTTGCCGATGCCGATCCGGCAATACAGCAGGCGATTAAGGCCCAGGCCTGATACTTCATGCTTCCTCCACTTTAGTCTGGCTCAGCTAACTCGCTAAGCACTACGTTATTCTTGATTTGCCACCGATTCGACCCGCGGCTCAACGCGAAGTTCCGACGGCAGCAGCACTGTGCCGATTTCCTGGTTTCAAGACTGCTTCGAATATGACAATGCCGGCCTAAGCCGGCAATCTCATCTGTGCACGCAAGCCAGAGCTTACTTGGCGCGCCCTGGCTTTTTATAGGTCGGGCGCAAACTACTCAATTTGGCGGCTTTACTTTCTGTCACCGTAAATTGAAAAGCAGGCACATCATCGGCTTGCAGCTTGGCTTTTACGACACGCAATTCATCACGACGGAAAGCATGAATCTCGACGCTGGCGCCGACTGGATAGCGTGCTAATGCAGCGTCCAGACCATTCGCTGCATCTGCCGCGGTGACGCGCAAACCATTGATCGCAATGATTTGATCGAGTGCCGACAAGCCTGCCAAATGCGCGGCGCGGCCTTCGTAAGCATGGGCGATTTTGCAGTCAGCGCCATCGCGTACCACTTTCACACCGAGGCTGGCTTTGTTGCTGCCAGCATTCGTTAAACTCACGCCAAAATCTGCATACAACTCAGCAAGTGGCACATCTTCATTGCCATAAGCATGTTTGGCGACAAAACTCTTGACGTCAACGCCCGTGGCTTGCAACACGATTTGCACGAATTCATCTTCAGCCAAACCTTGATGGGCACCGCTTGGCATTAAGTCATAAAAGTCGCGGCCAAAGCGTTGCCATAAAGCCCGCATCACATCATCGAGTGATTTCTTACCTGCGCTTTGCTGGCGTATCAGCAAATCCAGGCCCAAAGCCACTAAGGAACCCTTGGTGTAATAACTAACGATGGCATTGGGCGAATTTTCATCTTGACGATAATACTTAGTCCAGGCGTCGAAACTCGATTCCGCTACGCTTTGTTTGAAACGACCACTACCCCGTCTGACCACATTCAGTGTTTTTGCCAGCAATTTGAAATACGCAGCTTCATCGATCAAACCGGTACGTACCAGGAATAAGTCATCGTAATAACTGGTGAAGCCCTCGAAAATCCACAGCAACTGGCTATAGTTTTCACGACTTAAATCATAGCTGGCAAAGGCGGCTGGTTTGATGCGCTTGACATTCCAGGTATGGAAATACTCATGACTAATCAAGCCCAAAAATGCCTTATAACCTTCGCTCATTTCAGGTTGATGCTTAACCGGAATATCATTGCGATTGCAAATCAGCGCAGTTGAAGCGCGGTGTTCCAGACCACCATAACCTTCGCCAACAACCATGGTCATAAACACATAGCGATCCATAGGCGCGCGCTTAGTGCGTGGTTCAAAGAAAGCGATTTGCGCTTCGCAAATCTTTTTCGTGTCTTCCACCATGCGCTGCATATCCATGTTTGGCACATGCCCCGTAATCACGAAATCATGCGCTATGCCATGCGCTTCAAAACTGGCGATGGCAAATTCACCCATTTCTACCGGATGATCAATTAACTCATCGTAATCACGCGCGATGTAAGTACCAAAGCCATAACGTTTGGCTTTCAGTTCGGGCAAAGAGGTAGCGACGCGCCAGTTTTTGCAAATCGGGTCACTGCTATTTTGCAAATCCAGCACATGTGCCTGGTGTTCTTGTCCCTGCACCGCTAAAAACACGCTGGTGCCATTGAAAAATCCATGTTGCTGGTCGAGATGGGCAGCGCGTACCGACAAGTCCCAGGCATACACTTCGTAGTGCAGTACCAGTTCACCCTTGCAAGGCGCGGCTTGCCAACTGTGTTTATCGAGTTTTTTCAGCACCACTTTGCGGCCATTGCAAGTCGCTTTAATGCTCACGATATTGCGCGCAAACTCACGGATCATATAACTGCCGGGTATCCAGCATGGCAATGACACCAGTTGCCCTGCCGGATCGGGCTCAGCCACGGTCAATGTGACGGCGTACAAATGCGCGGCCAGATCTTTTGCTTGTAAACGATAATGCACAGCAGCCTTAGGCGCACTGCGACTGGTTTTGAGAGAAGTCGCCATAATATTTTCTTGGTAAGAATGAGGGATATAACCGTGCCAGCGAGTAACTGACACGAGTTGATACAGACTGCGGATACTAACCTAGGAATACGTACGTAAATTCGCGGCCAAAAAGGTAAATAACTGCGCGCAAATCACTACACGCGTCATTTGTAAACGTAAGTGCAAAAACCACGCTGGCAAGGCTTGTACCTGGTAACGTTGCTTATCCACTTTGTAGGCTAAAGCAAAGCCGATTACCTGGACCAGAAAGCCCAGGCCCATGTTGATCATCGATGCCCAGCCTAAAAGTGTGGGCGTAACACCCCAGATCAATGCTTTGCGGGTTTCATCGTGATTGCTGTGATCACCTTTCATTATCACACCCCAGTGCAAGCCACCCAGAAATGATAGTATCGCCAGGCCATAATACAATTGCCCGCGAATAAAGTAACCCAGCCACTCTGGATGCACGATCCAACACAAAATGGTTAGCAAAACAAATGGTGCTAAAGCAGCAAACCCCAGACGCACCGCCAGTTTTTGATTGAGTAAATCCATAGCCAGAACTGATACAGAGTCAGGAAAGTCGCTATTCTAGTCGGCTTTTAGTTAATGGAAAGCCTTAAATTCATACCTGAAGCGCAATATTTTTTGTACTTTTTAATAATCCCCATGAAAAGCCGCGTCAATACTGGGATACAAGGGATTGCCCCAGCAAACAAACGCGTTGCCGACTTCCTCTAATTTCTGCAAATAATGATTTATTTCCATAGATCAATTTATTTTTCGTAATAATTAGCGGCACTTTCCCAACATTGCAACAACAACAAAAAAGCCCGGCGTTTGACCGGGCCTTGCATTTGATCGCCTGTTTTCAAGCTCAGGGTTTTGCTGCTTTTGCTTGCGCCGTGTTTAAGCGTTCTTCCAGCGTTTTGATATCAATCACACCGGAACTACGTGTGCCATCCGCAAAAAAGAGGGTCGGCGTCCCATTCACTTTCAAACGACGGCCCAATTCATAGACTTTTTCATTGGGCGTTTTGCAACTTGCAGCAGCCTTAGGGGCTTCTTTATTACTGAGCATCCAGTCATCCCAAGCCTTCACGCGATTTGCCGAACACCAGATATTGCGCGACTTTACTTCAGAATCTTCGGCCAGAATGTTATACATAAAGGTGTAGACCGTTAAATTCGGTACCTGCGTCAGCGTATGGCGAAATTTTTTGCAATAACCACAATTCGGGTCTTCAAAAATCGCGATCACACGCTTACCATCCCCCTTCACCGACTTGATAGCCGACTCCAGTGGTAAATCGGAAAACTTAATTTTTAAAAGTTCTTCGGTTCTTTGCTTGGTGTAATTCGTACCATTCACACTATCAAAAATATTTCCGGCAAAAATGAATTGCGCTTTTTCGTCGGTGTAGACGATATCGCTACCCATACGCACTTCGTACAAGCCAGCGTAATTGGTTTTGGTGATCGCATCGACTTTGACACCTTCACCCAGACGTGGCTCAAGTAACTTACGGATTGCCGCTTCTTGCGGCGTTTCAGCCTGAGCCAGGCTAACGCAGCAAAGCAAACCCAGCGCCAGGGCACGCAGATAATTTTTGATAGACATAGATTTCCTATAAAAGCTCAGCACTTACTTACCCAAAGCATGCTGAATTAAACGATTCTTTATGACTGGTAAACGATTCAATAAGTTCATCCCCATTTCGCGCAACTCTTTTACCGGAGTGACATCGCTGGCAAACAAACGCGACAAGCCATCGGTTGCCACTTGCATCAATAATACCTCTTCTTTACGCAGGCGTTGATAACGTTGCAATAATTTCATATCACCTAAGTCTTGCCCGGGTTGGCGCTCGCCAATTACTTTGACTAAATCGCGGATATCGGCAAACCCCAGATTCATGCCATGCCCGGCCAGGGGATGCACCACGTGCGCCGCATCGCCGATCAGCGCGACCCGGTTGGCAACCAGGGCGTCTGGACGTATCAGGCGCAAAGGAAAACCACGATGCAATTCAGGTTGCACCGGGCTTAAGCTACCCAATTCAGCCTCGGCATACGGCGCCAGCTGCACCGCCAGCTCAGCCACAGGTTGTTGCAATAAGCGTTGCGCCAGCTCATCCGGTGCCGACCACACCAGCGACACCCTTTGTCCAGGCAAGGGCAATAAGGCGATAATGCCTTGCTCAGCCACAAACCATTGCCGCGCGATACCACGGTGCGGCTTAGCGCATTCGAAATTCGCCACCACCCCTTGCTGGTGATAATGACGCACGCCATAGCCTATATCGGCTTGATGCCGGACCCAGGAATTGGCACCATCAGCACCAATCACTAATTGCGCCTGCAAACTGCGGCCATCCGCTAATTGCAATACCACGCCATCGGCTTGCACCTGCATTGCCGTGGCACTGGTTTGCCAGCGCTGGCAATTATTAGCAAAGCGCAAAGCCGTATCCAAGGCAAAATCTAAATTGCCATCCTCCACAATGAAGGCCAATTCTTGCTGACAAGCTTGATACGCAGAAAAATTCAATTGTCCGCTCTGTGCCGCCGAGCCATACACATCCATACCCAACACTGGCTCGACCCGGCTTAAATCCATCGCATCCCAGACCTTCACTTGCTGCAATAAGTGATAAGCCAGCTTATTTAAAGCAAACACCCGCACATCCCATTGCTGTGGAGCCGCCGCATGCAAAGCCTCGGGACTTAGCAAAGTCACCGCTATCCCGGCTTGCGCCAAAGCCAGCGCCGCCGTTTTACCTACGGCACCGCCCCCCACAATCACTACTTCAGTCTGTAACACAGAATTTTGCATGATGTCGCCAAATCAAATTAAAAATCAGACCCCGCGCAGCAAGCTAATACCAGACTTAACATTCAATCTTATCAACTTGCCACACTGCCTTATTTCGCTGCCCGCTGCTTTAATCAGCCCAACCTGCCCCAGAGCTTAACGCAAGCGCTTAAACTTTGCTACCCAGCCCGGCGTTTGCCGCGAAATCGCCCCTGATTATAAAGCAAGCCCTGCAAGCCTTAAAAAATCCTGGCAAAGGGGCTTGCACAAAATCAAAAGCATCTCTATAATTGATGGTCTTGGCTCGGTAGCTCAGTCGGTAGAGCAGAGGACTGAAAATCCTTGTGTCGGTGGTTCGATTCCGCCCCGAGCCACCAAAATTAAATAGCAAAAACAAAGGCTTACAGAAATGTAAGCCTTTTTGCTTTGGCGAGTCTGTCAACAAAGTGTCAACATGAAGAATTCGTTCTAATTTTAAACTGGAACATGTCATATACTGAGCTATCTTTGATTGAGTAATTAAATCAACAACATGGTAGATCAATGCAAATTATGCGATTCTGTTGAGGATCTTCAAAAATCGCACTCCATCCCTAACGCAGCGTTTCGAGATTTGTTTTCCAAGTACAGTGGGAAAGCAATTCAACTTGTCGCTGACTTACATACGCCCATTAAAACTACTAATGAGTCAGGGCATGACCTATTACTTTGTGTAACCTGCGAACGCAAGCTAAATGAAGGATTTGACAAACCAAGTATAAATGCACTGCGAAATATCCGAGGTGAGTCAGTAATTACAAGAAACGATGGGTGTTTAATCTTAAAAGTTCGACCAAGAACATTGCGAATGTTTGTTTTGTCAATAATTTGGAGAGCATCTATTTCTCGGGACAGTATGTTTTCGCGCTTTAACCTTGAACCTACGCTTTCAGAAGAACTTAAGACGTGCCTAAAAAATGGAACCTATACATCTGAGTCATTATTCACGGTAACAATCCAAAAAATGACAGGCTTGGATGTGTCAAATGTACCTGAGTCTGAGAATGATGCGATTATTCCTCCATTTTTTATGGACGACAAATATATACGTTTGGCCTTTTCTGGATACCTTTTCGAAATCTATATTTCTCCGAAAAACAAAGCGATAAAAACCAAAGCCCATGTCATTAAACGAAGTTCACCTAATATCTTCGCTCCCAAATTTGATGTCTTTTCCTGTCCGGTTTTTTCTCGACTAGCAATTCTAAATAAACATAAAAGTGAAATTGGCTTAAGTAAATTAAAACGTTAGGACTCACTATTTCCTATCTAGATTTACTAATCGCGAAATTGCTTAGCGGATTAAACTTAACCGCTTCCTGCAAATGATCGGGGGCCAGGTGGGCATACCTCATCGTCATTGCCAGCGTGCTATGCCCAAGAATGCGCTGCAAAGTCAAAATATTTCCACCGTTGATCATGAAATGACTGGCAAACGTATGTCTGAGCACGTGTGTTAACTGTCCCTCCGGCAATTTAATACCTGTCCGATCAATGGCTGACCGGAACGCTGATGCAGCACTTTTAAACAGCCTGCCGGTTACGTTTGTTTTAGATAGCAGCAACAGCTCATCAAATAACTCACTCGAAACTGGAATACTCCGGTTTTTACCACTCTTCGTCCGCGCAAACTGAATCAAGCCATTTTGCAACTGCGTATGCCTCAAGGTTTCGGCCTCACTCCAACGCGCACCGGTTGCCAGGCAAACTTTGGTGATGGTCAGCGCATCACTGTTCCGCCCATTTTTCAACTCGACAAATAGCCGTTCAATCTGATCCAAGGTCAGGAAAGTCATTTCCTTTTCTTGAATTTTGAATTGCCTGATATTGGCTAATGGATTCTCACCGCTCCAGTAACCAAGCCGCGTCAATTCGTTAAAGACTGATCGCAAATAGGCGTGTTCCCGATTTAAATTATTTTGAGAAATTCCTACCTCTATCCTCCGCCGACGATATTCGGCGAACATTTCAGCAGTAAATTTATCTGCACGAGGATCCCCTAGTGCCTGGCAAAGATGGTTTAACCGACTAAACGTATTTTTACCGGCTCTCAGTCCCGAGCCATGGTGCTCAAACCAAATTGTCACAAGATGGGACAAATTTCGCACATCTTTTTTTGCGGGTTGCCAGTCTGGCGTTTCAATAAGTTTGGTTTTTAACCATGCTTCATAGGCTTTGGCCTCTGCCTGAGTTTTAAACTTTTTCCGAAAACGTCTACCGCCACGCCCACCTGGCTGGCTATCTACAAGCCAACCAGACTCAGTTTTCTTTAATGCCATATCAAAATGCAATATCTGGAGGGTTGGGAGCCGAATAATTATCTGATTCCTGATCACGTAGACTTTGGATTCTTGTTTGAGCTTTTTGGCGAGCAAAATCGTTGAAGCCATTTTCCATGATCATCTTATCGGCCGCCTCAGCTTCTAGTTTTGATAGTGTTCGCTCTTGCTGAACTCTTATTTCTTCAAGCACATCGAGCTCATTTAGTAATGCAAGGAATTTATTTTGCAATTTGAGCCGATCACTCTCGTCATTTACATCCCCCCAATTTGGGAGCGTTGCAATTTTTATTTGCACGAGAAAACAGTCTTTAGCAGCAGTTCGTAGATGCTTTTTAGCAAAATATCGATCTTTTAATTTTGCGTCACTAAGCGGTATGTAGTCGTCAGACACGCTTTCAGTAGCAGGGGAGACATGCCCATGCGTGGCATCGGTAATTCCAGTGGTTAGCCAGAATGCAAACTCTGGCCATTTAGTAGCTAAAAACTCAATCATTTCGATTGTAGGTCGCTGCCCCTTCATAAATGCTTTGCGCCAGCTTACTGCTGGTATTCCAGACATCTCTTCAAGTGTTTTGAATCGTGTTGCTTTTGCAATATTCGATTCAATTATCGATACAAATCTGTCGGCAATAGTAGTCATAAAGAAATTTCCTCTTGACATAAGTACATATGGTACATACTATCGTACCTATTGTACGTTTTAAGTGATTAATATTACTCTTACGGATACTGGATTATGGGCGACATTCCAAAATTTGACCAGTTAACCAACTTTGAGGCCTCGGCAACAGGACCAATAATGTCCCGCGAAAAATTTGCCGCAGCGATCGGCATACCTGTTGGCGTGGTTGTCGGCTGGTGTGATCGAGGCTATTTACCGACCTTGCAAATAGGTAAATACAGCCTCATTAATGTTGCCCTATTGCAGAAACGTTGCCTGGAAAGGGAATTCTGATGGGCAAGGTTAAGGCAATCCATGATTCCCGTACTGCGCTGCGCACTTATTCCGCCGCAGCCCGCAGCGGATACCGCGAGGACGGCGGCGGAATAAGCGAACACCCCCCTACAGTAATCACGGGGGAACCTAAACAATCCAATCATGACGAACACGTCAAGGCACTGATCGAACATTTCTCCGCTCCAGCAAAACATAACGTTGAACTGGTAATGAGGGATGGCGAAGTCGTTACCAAGCTGATGAGATTACCAGCCCAAAATCAATGCTGCGTCATCGACACAATCAGACTGACCATGGCGGAATCAACAGCCACTGACAGCAATGAACAGTTTGTTTTGACCTATGACGACATAGCTCGATTTATGTCGCAGATTCTTCACTCTATTTTTGGATTCGGTTTAACAAAGAAATACGATAAAGGCCGAGATTTTTTTAGTGATGCCTGGGAAATTGGCGATAACTACGGCCATTTTGCAGTTGGAGGAGCGAAGCAACGAGACACTATGCTGGTAGCTCTTAATGGTCAAGGATGCTTAGCAGCAGTAGATGGATGGGAATTGCGGCTATTTGAGTTTCTCCATTCGAAATGCGTTCGCCCCAAATTGACTCGTGTTGATTTAGCACACGATGATTTTGACGGCTCGCAAATAACCGTTCGCGAATACGACAAGTTATGGGAATTTGGTGGATTTGATCGTTTCGGCAATCGTCCAGAGCCAGGCAATTATGGAAGCTGGAAAAACGATGACCCAAATAACAAAGGCCTTACGTTCTATGCTGGCACAAAACACGGATCGCAGCTTTTCCGTGGATACGAAAAAGGAAAACAGCTCGGTTCTCCTTCAAGCCCATGGGTACGTTCTGAAGTTCAGTTCAGCAACCACGATAGGATACTGCCGTTTGACATACTCATTAATCCCAGTGGTTACTTTGTCGCAGCTTATCCGGTATTAAAAAAATTCTCACCCGAGACCACGCCTACTAAAACAGCAAAACTTCAAAAGCTGGCAGAGGCAGGTGTTGAGCACTACAACCGACATACCAAACGCAGCTACGGCAAATTCATCCGCGTAGGCCGACAACTATTTGGCGACTCTGAGTTCCTCGACATGATTCAGTCAGATGACGATGAATTTCCCAAACGTTTAAAACTACCAGATCACAGGACTGGTGGCACACATCTACATAAGCAACCCAGATCAACAGCCGGTTGCATCTTTATCGATTCAGCTGAGTCAGACCCTGGTCACTCTGACTGGTGCAGCTTTCAATACGACCAATAAACGGAGATCAAAATGAAATATCAAACTGAAGTGAAAGTACTCGGCATGAAATCATCGAAAGGCAAAATGGATAACGGTGTCGAGTTTGATTCGACAAAAGTTTTTATCGAAACGCCACTCGATGACAGTCGGGGCAATGCCAAAGGTTTCTCAGTCGCTGAATATAGTCTTGGCACCGCCGACGAATTCAATAAATACAAACACCTGCCTTTCCCTTTCATGGGACAAGCGCAAATCGAGATCGTGGTGTCGGGCAAAAACCAAAAAATGGTGATGACCGAACTTCGTCCGCTCGAAATCGCCAAGCCAAGCAAGGCAGGCTGATCATGAAGCCCGTTTACATAGTCCAGGATCGTGAGACTGCGCTGTTTTTGTGTCCACAGGATGGCGATGTCGGTTACACCCAGTGGCTGAATGAAGCGGGCAGATTTGACGATCAAGAGTCCGCTTTCGAAACCGCGACTTGTCACTGCGGTGAAGGGTTCATAGTCTCAGCTTTTCTAGAAATACAGCGCGAATTTTTGAACTGAGGTGTACATGCCAAGTGATCAATTATTCGTCAGCTGTGTGGCAACTGATTTTGCCACCAGTGAACAGCAATTAGTTTGCCCAAAAATAGAAACACAGTATTACAAGCCAGTAGTCGTCAAATTACCCAATAGTCCTGGGGAACAATTTGACTATTCCCAAGCTGCTGGTTTGTGGACTCTCGCATTCTCGTCGGTTGTGTGTCTTTACATCGTCGCACATTCGATTGGTTTAGTTCTCGGCTTAATCCGCCGAGGTTAGTCCCTACGGGGTATTTTTAAAAGGAGTATCACATGAAAAAAGTAATTTTAACGACTGCAGTTTTGGTGGGTTCGTCGGCCGCTATGGCAGCCGGTGGTTCAGGTCCCGATTATGCCTCACTGACAGGTTCTATCGATATGGGTACAACTATCACAGCGGTTATGGCTGTAGCCGCTTCGATGGTCGGGATTTACCTCGCAATTAAAGGTGCCAAAATCGTCCTGCGCATGATCAAGGGCGGTTAATTTGACGCAGTGGGCGCTTAACCGCGCCCATTCTCGGAGAAAGCAAGTTATGACAGCAAATGATCTTTGGTACCTATTTATATTTGCCTGGGGCATAGCCTCCGGTTGGGCAGTTGTTAAAGGGCTGAGCGATCAGTAGACCCATGCGTTTCCTAAAACTCCTCTTAATAAAAAAAATATGCCTCTTTCTTCTATTTAGCATGTTTTTTTCCGAAGTACAAAAAGTGCAAGCGCAGGCATTGCCAGCAGCTAATTTTGTCGTTAATCGCGCAGTATCCGGCATCGTCACTAAATCGCTTATAAAGCGTGGATTCGCTGTCAATGACCCCAGATACGGCGCGACGTTAGCAGGGGTCAGTAAATCCATGTCATCGGTTAATACTGCTGGCGCTGTAGCCGGAGTAGCGTTGACTATTGCAGGTGCTCCAGTTTGGCTGACTGTTGCGGCTGGATTGGGAATCATGCTAGCTGGTGCTGCGATTGTCGCCGGCACAACCAAAGTAAGCATTGAAAATAATAAGCTTGTCGTCATTAATGACAGCTATCAAAATGCCACGCCTCCCGACTATCCTCCCGTAAATATCGGAGCTGATAATACGTACGCAAACTACAGTGGACACGGTAACTATATTTACCGTGGATCGGGCTGTATGGATGGTGATGATTGTTTTCAATTTCCACCAGCACCGTCAAGAGAAGCACTGATTAGTTATCCGATAGGTAGTCAAGCGGGATTTCGCAATCCGGTTGTAACACACTGGAATTTGGACGACTTCAAACAAAACTACTTTATCAGTGGATCATATAAGCCAGGCCAGCCTTATCAGGTGCAAGAGGCTGGCAAAGTCTATCAATACCGATACGAGTGGGAAGTAGCTCCTAATCCTGTCTATATCGGACAGAGTAATGAAATTGAACGACTAGTAGGTAAAATAAAATGGTCAAAGACCTGTGTCGACGGTGATTGTGTAAAGGGCGCCGTCAATAGTGGATATATCGATTGGGACTCAAAGAGTGCCGGCTTAAAAATAGCCAATCCCAAAAACAACAACTTTGAATTTCCAAATCTCGATACCGCATCAGCGCAGCTGCCACAAGCAACAAAAGCACAGCCGCTCAGCGATGCCAGCCTTGCTCAACTGAGTAACGATGCATGGCGTCTAGCTGCATCTGACCCAAATTACAAAGGTTACCCGTACTCCGTTACAGATCCAATATCACCCGCAGATGTCGCTACCTGGAACGCAGAAAATCCTGGTATGCAACCAACGTTAGGAGACATGCTAAGGCCAGCTACCTTTCCAAACTCAGATTTCATTCCACTCGTTAATCCAGCTACAACCAGCAGTGATATTAAATTGAGTCCTTACGACGTAGCGAATGTCAATGTTGTGAATACACCCCGACTAGACTTAGGCGCGGATCCTAACGTGCTAATGAATTTGGAGTCTACCCCGACCGTACCTTCAATAGTCAGTCCGCTTTTGAATATAGCGCCAGGATTGAAGAATTATGTTGTTCCTAACCACTCATCTGTTTGCCCAATCGCACAGTTCGACATATTTGGGAAAACATACTCACTCAACCATCACTGTCAGTTACTCAACGATAACCGGCAATACATAGTCTCGATAATGTATGCGGTGTATGTTCTAGCTGGTCTAATTATCGTGCTTGGAGCCTAGATGAATCGCATAAAACAAAGAATATGCTGTTTCATGCTCCTGGTCATCATGATAGTGACCACGCTAGATACTTACGCACAAGCCCTACCAGTTGCAAATATGGCGTTGAATCGTGCCGTGGCCGGTGCGATCACAAAGTCGGTTATTCGACGGGGATTTGCAGTTAATGATCCACGCTATTTAACAACCTTAAACAGCGTATCTAATTCATTGTCGGCCGTGAACGTCGCCTCGACAGCAGCTGGGCTTGCTCTCACTGTAGCAGGCGCTCCTGTGTGGCTAACGATTGCTGCAGGTGTTGGTGTATTTGCGGTTGGTGCACTGATTGTTGCTGGCACTACTTCGGTCGGGCTTCAGAACAATAAACTAGTCGTTACAAAAAATGGAATGCCAGAATCTGAGCAACCTAACTATGTCGCACCTGGCATTGACGATCAAAATCCTTTCAATCGCTATGTCAATCAGGGAATTCCTGTCTACAGAAATAATGCTTGCCAAGCTGGCTCATGTACATCGCTCCCAACTTATCAGGGTGATCAAAGCCCGGCGATTTATTACCCAGTCGGTGAACGATTCGGCACGGGAGCATATGCTGCTCATTTTAATTTCGACGATTTCAAGAAAAACTATTTAATCAACGGCCATATGAAGGTGGGGCAAGCGTATTCCGTTCAAGATGGCAATGCTTCTTTTACTGAAAAATGGGAGTGGAAAGACGAGCCTAAGATTATTTATTCGAACGGAAAAATTGATCACATCGAGGGCTCGTATAAATGGACACGGACTTGCGCTGGAGGCACTTGTGAGGTGGGAAAGATTGTTACCGATACAGGGATTTTTGACACACGTTACACCACACCGATTATAAAGCTTAATGTAGCAAATGGCCAAGTATCGCAATTTGACAGCGCTGATGCAGCATTGAGTAACTTGGGCAGAGTAAGTCGATATGAGCCACTCAGCGACCAATCTATTGCAACCTTGGCAGACTCTGCATGGAAATATGCAGCATCACAGCCAGGCTATCAAGGAATTCCCTACTCCACCACAGACCCCGTGACTATTCAGGATGCAAAAAATTGGTTAACTGAGAATCCAACGTCTGCCCCTTCCATGAATGATTTATTCAATCCTGCTTCTGGAACCGGTACGAATGCCGTACCTTTGTCTGATTCTCAGTTAGGTAATACGAATCAAAATCAAAGCCCTGGGGACGTGGTAAATGTCAATGTGATCAACGCACCCCGGGTTAATCTGGGACCTGACCCAGGAATAGGCTCACCAAACTTAGAACCGACACCGACAATACCGCAAATTTTGTCACCACTTCTGAATTTAGCGCCGGGGCTGAGAAATTACACGACGCCCAATCATCAATCTATATGTCCAGTGGCTACGTTTGCTGCTTTTGGCAAGCAGCAAATGCTTGACCAGCATTGCAAACTATTTGAAAGCAATCGAGTTTTAATCGTGCAGATTATGTATGCCGTTTATGTATTAGCTGGTTTATTGATTGTTCTAAAATCGTGAGGAAAAAATGAAAAAGGAAAATACCAATCGTTGGCAAATGATGAAAGAATTACTTTTCATAATTCTTGCATCAACTCCTGGATTTATCGTGTTATTCATGTTTGTCGTTGCTATTTACGCTGCAATCAATCTGATTTTTCGACTATCGTCTTTTTTTTAGGAGCGATACATGCCAGCGGCACTCTTTGGAATTCTAGTTAGCGCACTGAATTCGGTTTTCAGTTTTTTGCTGAAGTCCTTCGTCATTAAATTCGTTGTTTACATTGCGCTATTTTTTATTGTGAGCGAATTCACTAGCTACTTGGTATCAATGCGGATATTTCCATCCGATGGCGATGCCAATACGCTCAACAATGTGCTTGTTTACTTACCGTCTGGTGTTTGGTATTTCTTGGATCTATTTAACATTGGCTTTGGCCTTCGCTGGATACTTACAGCGTGGCTAACTCGCTTTATGATCAGACGACTTCCTGTTATCGGATAAAGACAAATGGCGATTAATTGTTATTGCGGCCTTCAAGGGTCAGGAAAAAGTTATGAAGTGGTTTCCTCTGTTCTCCTTCAAGCCGTGCTGAATGGAAGAAACGTTGTTACCAATGTTGATGGCATCGATGAAGACAAAATACACGAATACCTGGTAAGAGCTCACCAGATCGATCCTGACAAACTGGGAAAAATTGTTCATATCAACAATCAGCGCATCACCGAAGTCGGATTTTTCCCCGACAGCGAAAAACCTGAAATTGAATCGGTAGTTAAGCCAGGCGACCTAGTTTGTATCGATGAAGCTTGGCGATTCTGGGGAACGGATAACGGCAAATTAAGCGACGAACACATGCAGTTTTTCCGCATGCACCGGCATTATGTGCATCCACAAACTGCGGTAGCCTGTGACGTCGCTTTGATGACACAAGACATTACCGGGCTACATCGATCGCTAAAAAACGTTGTGGAATACACCTTCCGGATGCAAAAGGGAAAAAGTCTTGGCTTTAGTAAGTGTTATCGCGTTGACATTCATGAGGGATGGAAGCTCAATAGCAAAACGAGGATTGATTACCGACTCAAAAAATATGACAGTTCGATTTTTCCGTTATATCAATCGTATGCTGGAGGTCAAGGTACCGAAAAGAACATCGATAATCGGCAAAATATTTTTGCGAATAGAACATTGTGGCTCTGTATAGCAGGCGGTATTTGCTGTTTCGTATTTTTTGTCTATAAGGTTTATGACTACCTACATCCAAAACCACTACCTCAGACTAATAGCGATACTAAGAGCGGCAAATCAAGCGAATCTACAGCCAGTTCACCGCAGACCATATCACCTAAATTTTCCGAGAATTGGCGTATAGCTGGGCAACTAAAGATCGATAATTCACGTTGGATTGTGGTATCTGATTCGGCAGGTCGTTTACGGCTTGAATCCCCTTCAGTTTTTCATGGAGCAGATGCGACGATGATTGGTGATATGGATGGCAGCAAGATCACCCGATGGAGTGGAAATATCGACAAAACAGGCGCGTCTTTGGGTGCAAAATGAAACTACTATTTACTGCATTTCTTCTTCTCCTTTGTCAGCTATCTCATGCTACAGATACAGCAAAAGATAGTGGCGAAAAGCAAGTCCGTTTTGATTTACAAAATGTGGCGGTTTCACAGGTGATCAATTTGATGTATTTAGAGACCCTAAAGAACCCATATATTCTAGATCCGGCTGTCTTGAAGGATGATCGGATCACATCGTTTCGCTTTGAGGGAAGCCGCAGTGAGATTGGCAAACTTTGGTCAGTATTTCTCGAAACACTCGGCTTCGAATTAGTAAACAAATACGGTATTGATTACATTTTTCTAAAAAAAGCGCAGGATAAAGCCGAAGAAGATTTTGTGCCGTTTGTTTATAAGCCCAAGCATCGTCAAACAAGCTACTTAAACAACCTATTATCTGCACTATTTAAGGTCGGTACTTTTACCGCAAATCGCGGAATCCGCTCGGCCAGTCAAACTAAGTCAGATAAATCGCAAGGTAATATGCAGGCTGGCGCGAATGCGTTCATTGACACTGATGCGGATACCTTAATATTTCTTGGACCAAATGATGAAGTTGAAAAGCTGAAAAAAGTATTGCCCTTAGTTGATACACCCGCTGGCGAAGTCAACGTTAAAGCTGTCATTTATGAGGTCACAAATTCCAGCAACGAAGGTTCAGCTTTTACACTTGCCGCCAACATCTTAAGTCGCAGGCTCGGCGTTACTTTCGGCGAGCCAGGAATGGTGCAAAATACCGCCTTTATTCGAGCGGGCAGTCTTGAAGCTGTGTTTAGCATGCTATCAGGTGATAGCCGATTCAAAGCCTTATCTACGCCTCATTTGCGCATAAAAAATGGGGCAACAGGAAGATTAACTGTCGGCCAGGATGTACCAACACTTGGCGCAATTCAATATCAAGCGAACAGCACTCAGTCAGTACAATCGGTTGAGTATCGGCAGTCGGGTGTCATTTTAGATTTGGTGCCATCTATCAGAGAGAGCGAAATTGAATTAAAAATTGACCAGCAAATCAGCGACTTTGCAAAAACAGAAACCGGTGTTAATAACTCTCCCACATTAACTAAGCGACAGTTATCGACTACGGTATCTGCAGCTAGTGGCGATATCCTTATCCTCGGTGGCTTGACACAAGACCGGGATACCAACACGCGATCCGGATTACCTTTTATTCCCAGTTTCTTCCATAGTACCAGTGGAAGCAAAGTAAATACCGAGGTACTATTGCTTCTCGAAATCGTCAAAATCAAGTGATATGTAATGAAATTATGCGTTTTATGGATTAGTCATAAAATCGCTTCTCACTGAAACATTTAGAATTCAATCGTTAATTTAAATGTATCTTTCTTGGTTCGCATGCGAACCTCGATAACGTGCCTTCGAAAACCCTATATTTCGCCTCAAACTATAATTTTGGTGACGTAAGAATCCCAAAAATAGCTGAAATTTTACGAATCCTGTCGTAATTGCAGAGGTGATTTACCTATTATTTTGAGGAATATAAGGTTTTTGAAGGCACTTATTTGGCGCACATTAAATTATTACCATGGATAAACATTCGAAACAAAATACAAAAATTTCGCTTTCGAAGAAATTGAAGAATGCCACCGGCAAACATGCCGAATGGTTGTCAAACCTAGATCCCGTTGGACGAGAATTTGGGAGCAAAGACTTCGAACGACTGCTTGCGCATGATAGTTTAGTCAACGCTGCGGGTATTTCGACTGATCCTGGCGCCATGGCACTTCGAGTATTTCTGGATGATGAGCGAACAACACCAGAGGGCTGGATACGTGTGTACTGGCCAAGCGAAGCAATCGAGCTCCTTGAAACTGGTGCAGTCGCAGAAATCAGCTTAGACCACGATCTGGGAAACGATGATCGCGGTACGGGCTATGACGTAATATTATGGATAGAGAAAGCTATTGTCTTAGAGGGATTTAAAGCACCAACAATTTATGTTCATTCTGCGAATTCATCAGCTAAGGAAAAGATGGAGGCTGGTATTCGGTCAATCATCAAATTGCAAAATCAGCAAATGGCTGATGATACTTGATACAACTGCATCACAATATGAATTTAATAGTTACTTTTTTAACGCAATGAAGGCACAGAAAATTTCCAAAAAATATTTCAGAACTTCAAAAAGCAGTTTGTCAGGTTCTGAATTTCAGACACGAGAGCATGGCGAATTAATGAGCAAAGTACAGGCTGTGGTACGTGAACGTAAAAATTTGTATGCAGAGAATAGAAAGGGGGCTAAAGAGGTCGTGGAGCCACAAAATGGCATCCTAGCTGGTTTTTCCTGATGCTTCACCTCGAAAATGTAGCGACAAAAGCACACTCGTCTTAACTGCCTTCAAAAACCCTATATACAAACTCCTTCGCTTGCCAAAAACCACGCTGGATTTATCATAATTTCTCCTGTCGGAGGAACTTCTGAAGCTGTGTGCGCCCCAAGCTGGTTGCCAGGGTATGGGACGCGCCTTAGCGTCCCATAAAGACCCTCGGCGCGTACTAATGGCTTACCACCACCGCGGCGGCAATTGACGCTACTTAGCGCCCAGATTCGTGCTCTACAGACCAACTGGGCGTGTAAACCTGGTTGCGCGTAATATAGGCTCGTTAAGTAGCCACTTTCGACATATCCGAAAACTAGTAGAGGAAATATGCCTGAAAAATCCAACAAAACTGTAACTTCCGATGCACTAAACCAGGAACCAGCAGGTTCCAAACCTAGCGTATCATGCATTGAGGCTGAAGTACTTCATTTATCCGAAGCTGATCAATATCGCTTCGCGCAATCGCTACTATCGCCTCCAAGCCCTTCCCCAGCTTTGTGTCGTGCTTTTACTCGCAGGGCGACACTTTTAGATTCACAACCATAAATGCTGAAAATTTCGAGAATAACACTCAAAAATGTTTCATTTATTGCGAATATTTCGAATTATATGTAATATTCATTTACACTGCTTTTAGCGGTACCATTCAATTATTAACTTTCATAATCGGTAATGTGCTTGCTATTTAGAAAAATACATTAATTTGGAGTACAGAATGAGCGATCTTGACTTGATGGATACAGTACTTGACCAGGATGAGGCTGAACTCGCAAAGAGTGCGCAACGATGCTTAATCACTGCATTAGATCACTCAAAAGCGGTCAGCATTTCAATCGAAGCCAATGGTGAACAGCTCGATGATGTTCCACCATTAAATTTGCCACCCAAGGTTCTTCGTCTTTTCGCCGATATGCTTGGTGCTATGGCTCAAGGCAAGGCTGTTACTTTGGTTCCAAAGTCATTGGAGGTAACAACACAAGATGCCGCTATGGTTTTAAACGTCTCACGCCCCTATTTAATTAAGCTACTAGATGATGGAAAAATTCCATTTCACAAATTGGGAACTCATAGACGAATTCTTTTAGAAGACGTTATGAAATACAAAAAAGAGCGAAGACAAGCCTCACTAGATGCATTACAAGAATTAGCAAATCAAGCCAATGAATTGAATTTGGATGACTGATGGCTGGCTTTCGGACTTATACAGTCGTACTTGATGCCTGCGTACTCTATCCTGTTACGCTACGAGACCTTTTACTATCAATAGCCGCTGAACATGTTTATCATGCTCGATGGAGTGATGACATTCATGATGAGTGGATAAGAAATGCTCTAAAAAATCGACCAGATTTAAGCGCCGAAAAATTAAATTCCACAAGACAACAAATGGACATAGCGATCGATGACTGTTTAATTACAGGCTATCAATCGATTATTCAGGGCCTGTCTCTTCTGTAAAAGCGCATAAAACTTTGCGCACGTTTGCAGGTAATATTGAATTTAAATTTTAAAAAAAACCGCCCTAAGGCGGTTCTATAAAACAATTTACTTACTTAGGCCAAGGTTTGGGTGGTTCAATATGTGCCCCCTTATCTTCGGGCATATGGCCTGGCGTAGGCCTTGGCTGTGGTATCGGTTTAGTTTGTGGTGCTGGTGTAGGCTTTGGGCTAGGTGGCTTCGTTGCCATTTTTCGGCTCCTTTGGATAAAAAAGTGACTCGACTGGTATTTCCTCGTTAACTTTATCCCAATACTTTCTTCGTAACCACTCTGTTGGCGTTCTTTCCGGGGAGTTCTCCATCAGTTTCCTCTTCCTTAGATTGGCCTTTTTGTGAATTTCCTCAACCTTTCTTGAATATGAGTCATCTTTTTTCAGTTGACTAACTATTTCACTCAGTTCTGCTTCCAGCGCTCGGTAGCCATTCAGGGCTTGATCATATAGTTTAATTTGTTGTGGGATTTTCAGAAATGGCTTCATAACGCCAGCTATACCCGCAATTCCAGTCAGCCATCCCCAAATCAATGTTCCAATTGGTTCTTTCAGAAACCAAAAGCCTGAAATAGCAGATCCGCCAGCAGTTATTGCAATAACAATCTCAATTAGCATGTTGGTATTCTCATACCATTTCAATTTTGTCCCGTAATAGTGGATATTGAGTCGAGTCGTTCTTCGATCATCATGAATTTCTGAAACTACTTCTTTTTGATTCATACAAGGCTGTAAAGATATTGTTAAAACATTCTTGAAGTATAACCTTGTATAAATTTGAATAATACTAAAACAAGCCCTGTCTCTCTAAATTGTAGTTTCCGATCACCAGTTCGCCGCTTGTTTCAGGCTTCCCGTGGGTATTTGACACGCTGTATTTAATATCTAATTCCAGCATGTTAAACCCCTTGAATGCCTCTCGAATCGCCGGGTGATCGTTAATACTCACCATTACCTTGGCCTTGCAGGTTCGCATAAAATCAGCCATTTTCGTGTACTCTTCGAACGGAAAATCCACACCGTACCCTTCGGTTTCATAGTAGGGCGGATCACAGTAAAAGAAGGTGTGCGCACGATCATAGCGCTTCATGCACTCCAACCAGGTTAGATTTTCCACATAAGTGCCAGACAATCTTAGATGCGCAGCACTCAGGTTTTCTTCGATTCGACAAAGGTTGATCGGTGACCCAGTGGTTGCTGTACCGAAGTTCTGACCAGATACTTTTCCGCCAAATGCGTGCTGCTGAAGATAATAAAACCTCGCAGCACGTTGAATGTCTGTCAATGTTTTGGTATCCGTTTGCTGGTGCCACTTGAAGATCTGACGACTGCTTAAGGCCCATTTAAATTGCCGGACAAACTCTTCCAGATGATGCTGCACCACACGGTAGAGGTTCACGAGTTCGCCGTTAATGTCATTAATAACCTCTGTAGCCGCCGGGATGGGGCGCAAGAAATACAGTGCAGCACCGCCACAAAACACCTCCACATAGCATTCATGCTTTGGAAATAGGGGTATTAATTTGTCAGCCAATCGACGTTTACCGCCGAGCCACGGAATTATTGGATTTGTCATAGTTACTTTCGATTCCGGTACTCGTGGCACTCATTTTGTTTAACGTTTTGCACCTGGGGCACTTGATTTCCAGATAGCGATATTCACCTTCAGCTAATTTTTTATTACATTTTTCACACCGTATATCAATCATGTTTAACACCTGCTAGAATCAGGCCCGCCTAGCTAGGCGACAGGGCCTTGGTCTGTGCGCAGGAGCCGTCTGCAATCAGATGATTGGCCTGGTGTTACCGCACCTGGTCAATCGCTCTGTCCTTCATACATCAATCGTGATTGCTGTTAAATCCGGCGCTTCCCCCTCAATCACGCCATCACGAATGAAATAATTCTTTCCGATCTGAGCATCCCCGCGAACCGATACCATCGCGCCGCCTGGTAATTGAATAAACACCTGGTTGCCCTCTATGCTGATCGCTTTGCCTACGAGCAACGGCGCGTCAGGTACGATACTTTTGAATAGTTTGTATAAATTAGCCATGGGTCACCAGTTCGATTGTTTGACGTAGCGATGCTTCCTTGGCATCCAGGGACGAACTGGTCACGACACCGACCTTGTTGTCGTACTTCAGCAAGGTTCCGCATTCAATGATGCCCGTTTCGTTTAACACAGGCAGACTGAGTGAAAAGACCGCATTGCGGCCAGCGCTGGCTAGCTCGGCGATGCCTCTGGCACGTGCCGCGATGGGGTCAGTGATAAGCGGATCGGTAATCATCGGTACCAGATAGTCCGCTGCACTGTTTGCTCGTTTAACCAAAGCCAACACGCCACCTGTAGTAGTGCCACTGACATAAACACCGTTATATTGTGGTTTATCTTCCCAGCGTAAGCCTTCCCGAACGACTGCGGCAGAGGGTAGCTCAATACCTGGTTGGGCTGTTTGCATTTCCCAGGGTAGTGCAGGCCAGCGAGGACGGACACGTAAGGTTTTATTGGTTGGATGTGGCTGGATAAATGCCCCGGCTGCAGTCGCAACAGCGATCACCGCTGACATATACGTACCCTGATGGGTGAAGGATTTGGCTGGCACACTCCAGTCTGTGATGCGCCAATCAACGTCCCAGCCTATCGGCACACCATTACTCGTTAAACTCGCCAGCATGATTTGCTGAGCGGTTTGTATGACATCATTCTGAAAGGTTTTAACAGGGCTATAGGTCTCAGAAAGTTCTGCCGATAAACCACGGCCACTTAAGGTTAAACTGCGTTTGCCGAATGAGGAATCACGGCTGATTTCTTCCGCAATGAGCATGAACTTCGCGCCGTTAACACTGGCCTCAAGCAATACCCGCTCCCCAGCAGCACCCGGCTCGATCAACGCCATCGCCGACGCTGGCAAACTCGCTGAAAATCGCCAGGCAAAACTGTCCATGTCGATTTGCATGTTTAACGATGTGGCGGGCAAGGTGATGTTGCCATCCAAGCGTTTTAACACGACGTTGTTTAATACCATGTAATACCTCCTGACAGGCACTGTGACCGTATCCTGGCCAGCTTGATGCCGCTCACATATAAACACCAAATCTGAGCCTGGCTGATCCCAGAACAGCAACTCGCCGTTGGGCAAGTAACACGGGTCAAAGGGCGGCTTGATGACATCAATCACCGTTTTACCTGCCCTTAACCAGGTTGCGTTCTGGTATCGATGCACACGAGCCATTGACAGCGCTGTAGCGCCGCTAAAGCGATCAGACACGCCCAGCCTGTATTGCTCCGTTAAACTAAAACGAGTGCCAAGCGATAGGACGATTCCCAGCATCGTTTGAAAGCGGCTGTTAACCTCCAGCCTGATAGGTGTAGCACGTTCAAAGCTACTTTCCTTGCTGGCAAACAACGCGCTGCCACTTGCTTGTCTGAAGCGAGAACTCACCACAATTGCTGAGCCTTGATCGAAACGACTGTCTAAAGCTTGGCGCACGGGAATTAGTGATGCGGGAAGAGTCAGGTCGCACAGCAAGGGTGATGCCGTCGCCTCTTGCCACTTGGCCTCGTTCATTAACCTGATTGTGTTGGCTCGACTAACGACTTCAGCGTAACCATATTCAACAGGGTTTGCCGTCTGCCAGTTTGCTTTGGCGGCGGCAACGAGTGGACGCTCCGTACCTGAGTAGTACTTGGCCTCTGCCATAACGACCAGCCCAGGCAGTGCCCCTGTTATTGCTACCTGATTTCGCAGGAATACCGTAATCTGGGCTGACAATCCAGGCAAAGTGCCCGCAACGGCGACTTTAACCCTGGGCGCAAGGCGAATTACGCCTGTTAAGCCTGGCAGAGCTGCAGACACCGAGACTAAGACTGTTCCAGCAACCGGGTCTGCCCCACCAAACACCAGGTCGGATGGGTTTGCTATCGGTAGGTCGGCAAACAGTAAATCGGTATCAGCCATACGTTCTTACCCAAGCAACGCAGAAGTAATTTCAGTTTTACCGCCCGCATAGAGTTGGGTAGATGGCAGTTGTACTTCACCTGTTCCACCTGTCGGCGATACATCGCAATCCACGGCAAAATCACCGCTGGCCGTGACGATACGCGCCCAGGTGGCGTCACCTGTGTTTAACACCAAAGCTAAATCGTTAGACTGCAAGGTTAAAACTCCACCTGCAACCACGCCACATGGCTTGGCCAGATTGATTTCAACCAGTAGCAATGTGGGCGCACCACCTGGCGCAGGGCGCGACCCCGAATAAATTCGCACCCTGGCATTACTTGCCCCTGTATCCAGGTATGCACGCGTGCCATTTAAGCGGGCCTCGTTGTGAGCCGCAGAAATCGTTAAGGTCATGGCATCAACTCCGGCGTTAAATTGTCAGCAATGACGGCACGGTGATTATGGTCGTGATCAAAGGAAATGACGGTGTATTGGTAGTTTTGGTCGATATTGTCGAACGAGTACGCGCCCGTGACTGGGTCGCTCCAGGTTTCGCGAATCATCATACTGTCACGCTCACGCAAGAGCCTTACCCGTCGGCGGACAGCAATGTTTGGCGTTCCTTTGACATGGGTGGTGCCAGCAATACGTCCCTTGCCGCCGAAAATATCATCGCTAAGCTTGATAGGCCTGGCTACACTGCGAAACGTTAATGCCGGACTCCCTGTTTGCACAAGCGCAAATGGCGGCTGAACGACTGAAGGCCTAATAGGTAACGGTAATATGTCAAGCGGTCCAGGTGGCGTGAAACTGGCCGTATATCGGGCGACACCAACAAGAATCCGTATATCGTCTAGGTAGCCGTTTAAGTTGTATTGTGGGAGGTCTCGATTGGCGAAAGCACCTAAACCTAGCTTAGGAGCCGATGCATTGTAATTAGATGGGTCAGACGCCGATGCCACCAAGATGCCATCGCGAAAACATCGTAATGTTAAATCCTCGCGACAAAATGCTATGTGGTGCCAGACATTGTCATCAATGTAGATGCCTGGAGTAAATATGACTCTCGTATCACGTATGCCACTGTAAAATGATATACAACTACTTTTTACCTCGATGGCCCATCCAAGATAGGCGAGTAGCGTATCCATAATACATGCAGTTGCACTTGTCGTTTTAATCCAAAATTCAATGGTGAAGTCTTGCAGCCCGAAAAGCGATTCCGCGCCAGCCGATGCCTCTATCCACGATGAACCGTTGAGGTAAAGCGAAGTATTGCCGAACTTACTGGCCGTGTTGCTTGTCTTTGCGGCACCCATTACTGCCCAGGATTTTTTGAGGAGGCTAAAATCGGTAAATACAGTTCCGTTATTCACTCCCTCCATATTCATCAGTAACCGGGTGCTGTAGTAATTCACGTCTGCCACGGCGTTATCTCCACGGGCCGGTTATGTCGAAAAACACCGGAGAGTTAGCGTAAGTGCTTCCATCCCCGAAAATGGTTACTGTTAGAAGCTTTTTGCCGTTTAAACCTGTGACCCCGGTTACTTTATCCCGCGAAGTGAACGAGCCTGCAGGTACGCGCATAGGGCAGCACCAAATACCAGGAGACAGCCCCCTCAGCGTGGCAGTCGCGTTATCTAATACTAAATGAGGCGACACATACAATCCGCCGTCTGAAGCATTAGGGTAAATAGGTGCGTTTTCGACTGCCCCCGACGATCCACGTACATTAGTTGATACCAGCGTAGAAAAGGTTTTTGACATAGGGATAGCCGAGCCTAATCCTGTGTGCGCGCGAGGCGCATACAGCCCTCCTACGTCCGCCGCTGAATTGTAATGGTACTGATCTGAATTACTAGGCCCATTTGTCGCTTGGTTAGCAGTGATCCCCGACAAGATGCAGGCCCATGCATCTCCACTCTTAACCGCGTTTACATCCCCAAAGGCCGTAACCTCAGCACGCCCCACGTGTGACACGTGATATTCCCGGCAAAAATAAAACGTCTTACTGTCAGCAATTAAAATCCAGGGGCGAGCTGTGCTGTCTGATGCATTACTCTTTGTCCAATATAAACCGCCGCTTCGCTGCGCCGATGTGGGGAATGGCCCCATACCCGTGTCCACATCGGACATAGTCTCGTACCCGACGACCCGTGCGACGTTGGTCACCGAATCATCGACCCGCAGCAAACACCCGGTCGCGGTAATGTCACTCGACTTATAGACGGCTTTGTTTGTGCCACTGTAGGACTTTAGCCAAGTAGCAGGGGCAACCTTCGCGGTGATAGTCCCTGTCGCCGTCTGGTTAGCTAAGCCTGTAGTCGCAAATGAGCACGATGTTGACGACACGGCGATGAGTCGCTGTTCACCATTGATCGAACCACCCGATACAGTGGCACCAGCGATGACCACAACTTGATCAACTTCGTAGCTTACGCCCGCAGCACGATTAAAGGTCGCGACGTTCGCGTTAATCATCAAGGAGTCGGCGGTAAGTAAGTTCCAGCCGTTAACCAAGCAGGCATCAAGTACGCCGATTAGCGCCCCCGAGGTGCCAGAAAGCATCGGCGCACCCGCCATGCCACTATGAAAATATTTAACGCTTGTATCTGTCATTTTTTATCTACCTCGAAATTAAACACGATCCACATCACCACGTACTAACAACGTGAACTTGTCACTGTCATTGCCTGCCGCACCTTGCAAAATAGTGCGAACCACCCAAACCGGATTGGTTGCCCCCACGGTATTAAAACGCAACACATTGCCTGGCAACCAGCCTGATCCCCAGCCAATTGCAGGCAGTGTGAAGTATGGTGCGCCAGCGGCGGGATTGATCGGCGAACAATCATTGGCGGTATTGCCCGTGGCGATGATGCCGACGTGTTCGCCGATAACGTCAAACGACGTGGTATTCGTAAATCGGATTGCCCAGCGCTCGGTCAAGGCCCCTTTATTCGTGACCTGAATCGGTGCCAGCGTGCTGTTAAATGTCGCCACAGCTTCATTGCCATCAACCGTGTCTTGCCATTTATTAGCGAAAGTCGCCTGGTCAAACAAAACCGAAACGCGGGCGTGGGTGTCACCTATCATCAGCGCACTGCTGATGGTTGAGCCCAGCGGGTAATCGTGCGTGAGCGGGCGTGACAGGGTAATCTGGCCATTGATTTGCGCGTCCAACACCAAGGCCATGTCTTCAATACGATGTTCAATCTTTACGGGTTGAGAATAGCCTGATACGTCCGTAAAGGTGATGCGGCCTGCTTCGAGATCGTAAGTAAAGCCGTTATTGATGGCTTGGCCATTGGCTCCAATAACCCGGATGCGAGATAAGCGTACCCGGCCACAGTCGATGGTCTGACCAGCCATTAAATTCCCTGGATTAATCGTGCCAGTATGACCAATTACGACAAAGCCACCCGCCCGGAAGATCGGCACCTTGCCATCGGTTGGCAGGCGCACCGGGTCAAGTCCCAGCAGGTTGGCGTCGAGAGGCAAGTAACTAAAACCCACCGCGTTATAGCGCAGGGTATCGATGCGTGCCAACTGCGATTTAACGTATTTGACGCCCGCAATCCCCAGATTCGATAAGTCGACCACTCCAGGATCAGCGGCGTGGCTATCATCGACTGGCGTACCAAAGCGCAGAGTTGCTATGCCGTTGTTGTAATCGACGTTACCCAACACGCCGTTGCTATTGATGATGCCGTTAACATCCGGCGTCACATTAAAACCTGTGCCATCCTGACGCGTGCCAATCACCGTGAAGCCACCGTTAAACAATGGTGCAATCGCTGTACGAAACGTCACCGAATCTGCCAGCGACGCTGTGCCTATGGCTTGCAGCCCGCAGAGGTTACTTATTTGGTTTTGTGAGCCAGCTAGCCAGGAGGTGAGCGAAACACACAGTTGGCCAGCGACATTACCAATAGTGCCAACCTTAGTACCCGTCCCGTTGGCATGATTGAAATCACGCAGCACTTCATTGTTCGCGACCACGTGACGACTCGTCGCCACATTAAATGCACTGGGTTCCGACTGGACTGGTAACACCAGTGCATCCAGCAAAAACTGCGAATTGCTACCAGTACCATCACTGGTTGCATACATGCACTCGGCTAAGTTGCCCGATTGACCTTGCCACCACTGCCAATCTGCAGTCATCGTCCAGACCCTGGCATTTAAAATCTGGCAATCCGCATCGCTGTAACTCGCGCCGTTTAGCATCAATCCAGACATTGACTCTGGCGTTATCTTGACTTTACTGTAGTAATTCACCCAGTCGTCTATCCCGCTAAATTGCTTTTTGAGCGAGACGCGTCCAGCAACATAGTCAATCGTTCCGGCAATCACTGTTGAGTTACGTTTTGCGCACAGTACGTTACCAGCACCATCGTCATACAAACGGATCGCCTTTGTTCCGAAAAGTATCACTGGCACACCATCAATCACTACATCAATGTCTTGAAATTCGACACCCACTGCAATACTCAGGCTTCGCGGTTTAACGCCAGCAACCAAATCAAACGTCCAGTTAGCGCCAGCGTCAATGAATCCGGCTATGCTTTGTAGCGTAGCCACAGAACCTGAGGTAGTGAGATTAACTTGGGTATTTGCTGTCGGTAATAACTTGGGGCAAAAGAAAATCGCCCCAGTTTGGTAATCGACTGTACCAGTAGCGTCGCCACCCAGCAAGCCATTGGCATCCGTCGCTGTTTTACTCTGGCCATCGTTCCAGGTAAATTGCACCGTGCCAGGCTTAATGGGCTGATTCAGAGTCAGCCGCTTACCAAAGGCGCTCATTGGCAAGCTTTGGCTATTCAATACATTTAACGGCTGCGCATTGGTTGAGTCGCACCATTGCACAATAATTTGACTGCCCACATCGGGCAAAGCCCCCAAGGTCACACTCACTGAGCCTGTGCTGTAATTGACGACACCCGCGCCAAATGAGCTATCCGAACCACGCACCGCACCAGAGCCATCGTCGCTGAGCACATACCAGCGATTCATGGCGCGATAATGCACCATTAAGCTGCCACGGGTCGGAATAGAATCAATACTAAACACCCAGTTCGCCCGTTGGCCCTGGGCTGTGACGGGAACCCCCACACTTTGACTGACTGAAGTCGGCGCGGCAGCCGGAGTAAAAGTCACCGTCAATGAATTAAGACCAGTGCCAAACAAGCTGGAATTTAAGGTCACCACGCTGTTATCGTAATCGACCGCCCCCACCGTGTTATCGCCATTGACCAGGGTGCCGCCTTTGTCGGTAAGCGTAATTGCGCCGGATTTGATTGATAGCGTGCCTGGCAAAAATTTGGTGCCCAGGTACAGTGCCTGAGTAGGGTGCAAAGCGGCATTTATCGTCAGCGTCACTGGCTCGCCCGCTTTATACAGAGCATTGCTACGTTGATTCATGCGTGCATCAGCAATCGGCACTTCAATTTTTGTGCTGGGTACTAATTGGGTAAAGATGCTGGCGGCCTTCACCGTTAAATCGCCCAACCGTGCAGCCTGAGCTAACGCTGATACCCCAAAGTACCGGGCAGCATCTGCAACAATCGTCTTATAGATACGGGTTTTACCCACATAGTCTTGCACTGCAGACTCATAGCGTGTTGCATCCAATCCGTTAAAGTCGCTCGTGAGGGCGTCACTGATCGTTAAATTGACTTCCAGGCGAGTAAAGTCCCCTTTGTCATCCGTGAACATACGCACGTGGGAAGCCACGGCAATGATCTTCACATATTGATCAGTTTGATTTGGCTGGTCATCGTTTATGCGCAGTACCAGGGTATCGCCGACCGCAGGAGGCTCGACCTGTTCGCGTTGCAATAGCGTGATGATGCGCTGGCCAGCGATGTGTTTGCCGAATAAATAGCCGGCATACCGCGCACCGATTGACAGGTAAGACTCAATCCGGCTTTTAGCCTGGTTACGGGTATCGAACACGTCGCCAGTGTAAAAGAGGGTAATTGAGACTTTCGAGTCACTGGGCGGCTCAGCCACAATGAAGTTTTGTCCAAACAGCACATCCGTGTTCAAGGTGCCAATTGAGGCAAATAATTTGCGCAAATTGACCCGGCCACCTGCTCTGTCTGCTTCGGATATATCGTTAAAAATGCTATTTGATGCGCCGTCAGCAATGGCGATAGCTGTTGGCGAACCACCACCTTCGGGCACATCGTCCATGACTGAACTTTTAACCAGTTGCACATCACCCGCTAAAATTGCCATTCAAATCTCCATAAACTTTAGTTTCACTTGCCAATCATCGTCAGCGTCATAGGTAGCCATGTCACGCACTGGGCTAGCCTCTAAAACGGGCTGCTCATGGTGACGAAACACCACGTTAAATTTGCGCCCATCATCCAGACTTAATTCAAACAGGGTTCCTGGCACGGTTGACCAGGTGCGCAAGGTATCGACGGTACTGCGTGGCAACCAGGCCATGGTTTGATCGGGCGCTTGCAGGCTGATTGGTCGGCCAGTTTGCTTGGTCGCGTACTCCACCACCAGTGCGCCGCTCAAGGTGTATTCTGTCGCTGACACGACAGGATTCCAGGCGTGCTCATCGATCCACATCAGGTCGTGGTGAAGCGTTAAACTTTGCTGATTCGCAAGGTTCTTTAAGATCATTGATAAACCCCTTTGGCAGACTTCAGCAGCTTTAACAGCTCGTCTTTGTTTTCTGCTGCCGTGGTGAGTTCGACTTTTTTGCCATTGGCTGTTAAATCAAGCTGGATTGTCTCAGTTGGTTTCGCTTTCGCCAGCTCCGGCATGGCTGGTGGTTGGTAGGCACGCGACGAAACACGGCTTAGTAAGGCGTCAGATAAGTCATCGATGCTCATGCCGTTGCGGTAGTTGTTGGCTTCCTTTGCCGTCAAAACCCGTTCGTCTTTGTGCAGTTCCGCGATGTAACCATCATGAGGAACACGATCCAGACCATCTTTGTGGGAGCCGTTGATTCCCCGGCTGTTTGTATTGCCAAAGAAGCCGTTACCCTCAGGCTTTAGTGATAACGATCCTCCACGCATACGCTCCAAGAGCCCCCTGGCTCTGTTGAATGAACGCATTATCGAGTCGGCACCACTGTTGGCAAAAGCAAGTGGATTTTTTTGATAAATCTCCAAGTTAGCGCTGGCGGCCTCGTAAGCGGTTTTGGCGCGCTGAAGATTTTCTGCATTGCTTTCGATTTCTTCGCCGTGTTCCCACTTCCATAGCAAATCTGCTACACCTGCGTCAGTTACGCCCGCGCCAAAACCATCCGACCCGGTTGAGCTAGGCTTTCCGTTTTCACCAACGACGACACCTTTTTCATCGACATAGTGATCTTTACTTAAGTATTTGAGGTTCCCACCATCGACCTGAATGTCTCCTTTTGGATTACCAATATTTTTGCCCGATGGAGTTGATTGAGCTGATGAAAGGTTCTGTGCAGCAGTTGTGGCCTTATCCAAGTTACTTGCAAGATTACCTGCCGCATTCGATGAGTTATTCAACTTATCGCTTAATGTTGTTGCGTTATCCGCGCAACCTTTGGTCAACTCCTTCGATTTTTCAAGCGATTGGTTCTGTTTTTCTAACCATTCTTGTTGCTTGCGGTTTTCGTCAACAAGTGTTTTTTCTTGCTCTACTGCAAAGTCTTGTTGAACTTTCTTTTCCTCGACTTGTGAAACAATTTCTCTTTGCTTTTCCAGCTCTTCTTTTGATTTGTTTAACGAATTTTCTGCAGCTTGAGCTGCATCTGCGGCTGCCTTGGCTTTTTCTCGATATACACCTTCATTTTCTTTGCCTATGTTTAACTCAAGCGATTTTTCAGCATTTAGCTTTTGCTGTAGTGCTATTAATTGAGCCATTGCTGCTTTTGCCACGCTGTATGAAAGCTCTGCTTCTTTGGCCTTAACAGCCAGCAACTCTCTATTTGCTTTTGCAAGTTCTAGCTCATCTTTTGCAAGTTTTGTACCTTCCCTTGCGTAGGCATTAGTTTTAACTTGCACATCAAGATCTGCTTTTTTAGCGTCATATTGAGCCTTTATCATTTCCAAATGGGCTTTTGAAATATCAGCGGCAGCACGCGCATCGTCTGCTTGTTGCTTGGCCAACCTTGAAAGTGCTCCCTGGACATCCTCTACGCGTTCTTTTAGTCTTTCAAATGCAACCGCAATCGCTTCAGCAGAAACAGCCCCTGACTCTTTAAGTCGATTTAATTCTTGGCGCAAATCGTTAAAGTCACGCTCGGTTCTTGCAGCCTTAAGCGACTTTTCAAACAGTTCTTCAAACTTAAGCGTCGCCTCGGCCACGGCTGGTTTAATGTCGCCAGTCACGCGAGCCACGTCCTTGATCGATGCACCCAATTGAGCTAAGTCAGCCAAGGTTTTGGCTGTATCGACACCTTTGGCGAAAGCGTCATTCATCAGTGCTGCGGTGGCTTTGGTGCTGTTGCCTAGTTCTTGCACTAGGGTAATAGCACTACCGAATTCCTTATTGATTGGAGCCAGGCGGTCTTCTTTGTTCAACTCGGTCAATTTCATACCAACTTGATCAACTGCCGCTACCAATGCCTTCGCGTCGTCCATTGACAATCGTTTGATTCGATTACTCAATTCATCAAACTGTTTTGCTGTCAAATCACCCGCATCGCGCATGTCTTTGAGCTTGCCATTCAAAAAGTCGCCACGTTCGGCAAATTCCTTGGTGTTTGTGCCTGCTTTACGTACAGCTTCGACAAGTTTTAACACTTCAGCTTCAGCCTGGCTAAAGTTGGTTACCTCCTTTAGCTCTTCAATCCCTTTCTTGCTATCCTTAATTGACTTTAGAAATTTGCCGGATGCACTCTCGCCCCGGCCAAATTGATCAACGGTCTCGCCAGCAAAGCCCATCATACTTTGGCCAGTTGCTTCGATACTCTTGCCAGCTTCCTGGATTGCTTTACCCAAGTCTTTTTTGAAAAAACCGACGACTTTGCCAAGGCCAATAATGATATAGCCTGTCGCTTCCAGCACACTGCCGACCAAGCCGTAAATCAGTGCGGTGATAATAGAAATACCGTCTTTGATTGCAGCGAACGTCAATCCAATACCTAAAAAAATCATGTTGATTGTAAAACCTAGAAGCGTAAATTGCTTTCCGGTTTTATCTGTGTGGTCGCCTAGTGATATGACCACTGCGATAGCGTTAAAGATAACTCCCAAAAGGTCAAGAAAGGTTTTGGTTGCACCATTGATAGTCGGGTAAATCTCTTTACCCAGGTTTAGAATTGAACCAAATAAGTTACCGAGTCCGTCTGAGGCTTCTTTAACGCCTTCGCCTAAGTAACGCGAGGCTGCACCCGTCCTGTCAATCGAACTGATAGTACGTTCTGAATCTTTAAGAAACTTAGTGACAGAATCGACCAGCGCAGAATAGGCTGGCAGAAGCTTTTCACCAATGGTGTTGGCCAGCTCTTCCTGGTAGCGTTTGAGAGATTGAACTTTCTTACCCACGCTTTCCATTGAAGCCTCATAGGCACCCTGGAGTTTTTCAGCCTGCACCAGCGCTTCATTGGCCACGGCTTGGATTTTCTGCTTCTGGGTTAATTGCTCAGCAGATTTACCCACCGAAATAGCAAACGCTTTTTCTGCCGCTTCAACATTGACAGTCAGGCCCATATAGCGCAGCCCAACCGTATCCAGTTGCGAGATATTGGTAATCAGCCTGGTCAGTGTCGCTGACGAACTCTCACCCGTCACCACGGCCAGATCCTGGGCAGCTCGTGCCAGTTTGGCGACTTGCGACACCTGGCCTTCCGCTTTAGGCCCGATCTCCAGCCCGGCCTGTATCATTTGCGTGATGGCTTCGCGGGTTCCCTGGGTCGTGATGCCCAGGCCCTTTACTTCTTTTTCGTACTTACTGATTTCCTGGGAGCCATAGCCAGCGTTTTTGGCCACCACGCCCATGGTGATACCCAGGGTTTCCGTGCGGGCTGCGTATTCGACGGATTCCTTAAGTCCATAGGCGATAGCGAGGGCAGTAAATGCACCAATCAGCTTGCCCACATTGTCTTTAACCAGCTCAAAGCCTGCCGACAGGGCAGCAGTCTGCGGCGTCATCTTGCTGAGAGCACCACCCAACATACCACCCGTGCTTGCGGCCTCGGTATTTTGCGTAACCGTACCTTTTAACTCTGCATTTAACGTTGACAACTTTTCCCGGGTCGCACTTGTTACGGCCTGAAGTTCAGAACCCGACAACTTACCACTGGACGTTAATTGCTGGTGTGCCTGGGTTGCCCTGGCAATCTCAGCCCGAATTTCAGCGAAGGAGCGAATGCCAATGGCACGGTATTGCTCGGCTCCGTCCGATAACTCCGTAAAGCCCTGTTTTCCAGCGCTGGCTGACTGACCCGCACTTTTCGCCGCATTGCCAACGCCCTGCAGCTCATCCGCCAGCTTTTTAACGTTGTCTAAGCCTTCAACCAGGTTCTTAATCTTTACTTCAAGCGTCGTCATTGGTTAATTCTTTGTAAAGTGCTTTGATGCTGTCGGCGTCGCCGTGCTGGGCAATAGCCTGGCAATGCAAGTGCGTCGCCAGATCAGTTCGTCTTTGTTTATGAATCGCTTTTAGAAATGCCATGTACTGTGGCAAGGTGTAATTCAGGATGTCGTTGTAGCGGTGTCCGGCACTGATGAGGGCGCAGAAGTCGATAGCCCATTGATTTTGGTTTGACTTTGGCTGACCACGTTGGCGAATTTCTTCATAGCGTCCACGACCAGTGGCAGGACGCGGTCTATAAAAAAATCCAGATTCACCTCAAACAACCGGGTGAACAGGATCAGCGCCTCATCCACATTCAGACTATCAACCCAGGTACGTGGCTTATCGGCGAGAATCGCTGTCAACGCTAAGGCGTCCGACGCATAGAGCATAAACAGCCCAGATAAATCCAGCTTTTCGTCGTGTTTAACGTTGGTGATGAGGTGAGCGATGGGCTGAATGACTTGCAGGATCTGCGGCAATTTGCCAACTTTCGCAGCTTCAATTTTGATGACTTCGCCCGCGATGGTGAGTTCGTCGGACTGGGGAATGACGGCTTGAATTTCGGACATAAAAAAACTCCCTAACAGAGTGAACAAAGATGTGTCCATGTTAGGGAGTTTGTTTGTGCTGGCCTACATGATGGGGTTCAGGTAGTTACCTTAATAATTCGCCCGAACTGGCCGAGGTCACCATCGGCAGGTTTGGTGCGGTCAATTAATACACTGCAATTGATGTTGATGTCAGCAACTTTATCGGTAATTAGAGCGAGGTCTTTTAATGGCTCCGTGTTCACTTTGTACAGTTCAACGATAAAAGGTGTGTTTCCTTCTGCCAGGTTGACGCCTTCGTAGCGTATAAAAACTTCGGGCTGAGGAGCAGTGAACATCGGCACCGATTCCACCGCGGCATGGGTATAGGCCGCTTTAATTGGCTGTGTAATGCCAGTCACGTCCAGCAGCGTGATCGCACCAAAGTCTGGATCGATCTGATATTTAGCTGGCGTAATCGTCGCGGGTGTCGCCGCTGAGTCAGTCAAGGTCACTGCAGAGACCTTAGGAAAGGCCAGCGTGACTCGGTCGCCAGCAACCAATCCAGGTGGTAAAGTTTCACCAGAGACACTGCCTTGGGCTGTACTGATGGTCTTACCAAACAACGACAGCGCCAAGTTCTCTTTGCTTAACTCCATCACAGTCAAGTCCACGCTGGATTCTTTGCCCACAACAATACTCTTAGCCAAGGCGCGTTGCCCTGAGTAACTTTCTTTATGCTCGGACTTGTTCACCTTTAACGTCAGCTTTGCTGCCGATACGTCACCCAACCAGCGCTGGGCCAGTACGTTACCGTTTGCATCACGCTTGGCAATATAGACCTTGCCTTGGCCTAAAAAATAATCTGTTGCCATGATATTTCCTTAAATTTGATTTACTTCACCAGCAATCACTTCTTGCTGTCTTTGCCAGGCTTGATGTCTGGCTCTTTATCGACGACTTGACCAATGCCGTTATCAACCAGCCATTGCGCTTCGATTTCCGACACCTCGACTTTCTTACCTGGTTCCAGCTTGACGCCAGCGTGGGTATGAGGTTTGTTTAACGTTACGTTGGTACTCATGTCTTACTCCCTACTAAAAAGGTGGTTTTGAAGGCAAACGGGTAGTAACCAAACCCGTTGCTGTAGATGACGCGTGGCGCATTGGCCCGACGCAATGGTTTAAAGCTGCCAGCTGGTTGCCAACCTTGCAGGCCGAGCAGCAGCTTGGTAATTAATGGCCCTGCGACCTTGCGATTGCCTTTGCCTGTGGTTGTTCCAGCAAATTTAATGACCAGCACGACCAACCAGTTTTGGATCACTACCTGGATTTTTCCCGCGCTACCTTGCGAGTCTGGCCCTTCGGGAATGTCATCGCCCAGATAGACCACATGGGCTGATAGCTCATTCTTTCTATCATCCTGGATCGATGCCAAATCAATTGCAGTGAGTACGGCTTTTAGCTCTGGTAATGACTGCCTGATTCGATTCACCAACTGATCTTCCAGCGCCAAATAGTCGTCCATCAGTAATGCCTCCCCGCAAAATCGTTACGTCCAGTCGATATTTGCACGTTGTCTGACACGGCGGGCACCGCACCCGCTGTATCGATGCCCAGCGAGGCCGTTCCTTTGGCAATACTCTGCAAAAGGCGGATCTGGTGACCGTAGCGTATCGCTGCTGGGTGGTCTTGCTGAATATCGCTGTAAAGGTGATAGCGGGCCAGATCGACTGATATTGTTTTTAAGCCGTCAGGCACCGTTTGCAGCGGCAAGACATACCGACCAGCTAGCCAGACGTTAATTTCGGCGCTGGCTGCGTTTATGGCCCGATTTAACACCTGATCGTTGATGACTTGGCCAGCGTCGCGGTCAGTGAGTTGGATTAACTCCGACTCACCGAACGCCAGCACCATGTCAGACTTTGTGCAATACATAGCGGCTTACTTCACTTTTTTCGTCACGGGTTCGCTGTCGCCGATCTCGGTCTGCTCTTGTTCGATTTCAGTTTCAAAGCAAACCAAAGCAGGCTCGTTTTCAAGTGCAGCGCGCTCTTCGTCCTTTAATTCGGTGAGCGGGATATGGGTTGCTTCCCCGGTGAACTCGCGACCAGCCCGGCGAAACTTGTCGCGTTTTGACACCACGCTCAGTACTTTAACTGTGACTTTTTTCATGTTGGCTCTTTCTGTAAATCAGTTATGGTTAGGCCAGCCAGGGTGTGGATAGCAACTTGGCGGTGTTACGGTAAATATTGTCTGCACCGTTCGCGTTTTTTTCGGCTTGCAGAATTTGCAGACCTGCGGCCTCTTGATTGGGCGCAACGACCAGGAGGGTTGGACGAATGCCAAGTGGTTTGCCGTTGTCACCCTTCATGCTCATTAAGGCTGCACGGGCTGCACCGTAGCTCTCTGGCGTCAGAGGCTGTTTGGACGCATAAGCCAACTGCCAGAGGCCAACACCGACATTGCTGCGGCCATCTGCGCCGTAGACATATTCTTTCTTACTAAACACGTTGTCATCGTCTGGCTTGTCTTTGGATACGAACTGGTAATCAGTGCGCTTTTGGTAGATGATCGGTTTAATAACTTTGGATGTATCCAATAAGTACCAAGCTGAGCCAGAGCCACCACCAAAGTTGGACACCGAGCTGGTGCTGCCGTCCGCATTTAAGACTGGGTGATCGGTATCAAAGAAGTATTGCCCGTCATAGCATATCGTGTTGAATGCATTGGCTAGCAGGGTGAACACCAACTCATCGGGATGCGTCTTGGCATCTTGGCCGAGCTGGGCAATCAAAGGCTTGTACAGCCCGTAGCTGTCGTCTTCGATGGTTTCTTTGGGCACGCCAACGGTGTTTTCCCAGGATTTGTTTTTGATCGAAAAATCGTGTGTTGATAAGTTTTGAATCACACGGTCACCGATCCATTCCCGGAAGCGGGTGGTTTGCCCGAGCCAGGGATACACTTCTTTTGCAGTTGTCGATGGTACTTCCATCGCAATCTGCAAGTAATCGCTTTGTGTCGTGTCAAAGGCTTGCTGAAACACCAGCTTATAGCCTTGAAACAGCACGGACAGGTTAGATTGATTGATAATCATAGTTACTCCGAGAGTTTAAAAAAGTCATTATCAGGATCAGAACTCGACCCAGACGCCGCCTTGATCAACATCGCGCACCTTGCCAGCCACGCTGCGTGTCGTGCTGCCATTGGTCTTGGCGACGGTTGAGTCATCGACGATGTAGCAATCGCTACCGATGTCAGACAGGGTAATCAGGTCGGTGCTGCCCGAGTTAGCCATACGAGCCAGATTGCCAGGACCACGGAATACACGAACGCGAATATCGCCATCTGCACCTGCCGTGTTATCAGTGAATTGCTGTGCGATACCTACTGACTTGATGGTGGTGGCGGTCTTACCAGGAATCGCCAGATTGTTTTCGATGGCGACCATTGTGCCTGCGTAAATCTTAACCCCGGCTTTTACCGGAAATTCAAACACCGCACCCTCACGTCGCACGGTATTACGGTCTTGCGTTGCTGCTGTCATTGCTTACTCCTTTGGAATGACGGGTTTAACACCAGCGGCACTCAGGCCGATGTGCTTAAGGACTTTTTGAAATCGTCCTGGCTGATGCCCAGCGACTTACATACCGCGATTTGATCGGCTGTGAGTTCGCTGGCTTGACTGCCTGCTGGTGGCTTTCCACCCGTTTGCGTACCACTTAAGGCGGCAATCGGTGGTGCTTTTTCAATGAAGGTCTTCAACGACTGCAGGTCAGACTGTGCTAAATTGCGCGCCCACTCTTCCTGGGCTGGCAAAATGCGGCCATCCTTGAGTGCGGCCACAATGATGCCGTTTGCCTCGTTGTGATTGACTTGGTTCGCCAGTGCAGCCAATTGCTGCTGCATCGCGGTGACTGCTTCGATGGGCACAAACTTAGCCGGGTCGGGTGCGGTAATTGGTGACGCTACTTTTAACGCCGCGATTTCTTTATCCTTTGCTGGCAACTGGTCAGCCTTGGTCTTTAAGGCGGCGACTGCTGTCAGTGCGTCAGTTTCTGAGGTTGACTCCGGTAAGCCGAGTGAGGCGAGCAAAGCTTTTAAGGTGGGGTTCATGGTTTCCTCTTTGGGTGGTTGATGCTGCATAGCAGCTTGCAGATTTTTAAGTGCGACGGCTTGCATACCGTCCAGGGCTGGGAAGTTGGTCAAGCCGACATGCAGCAATTGCAAGACTTCGCCAGTCTCACTGCTGTAAGTGAATACGGGCGAGATATAGCGGTATTCCTTAGCGGCGATCATCTGGGCGGCGGGCGCAGTCCAATCAACATCGATTGCGAATACGCCCACCCCGTCGCGCCACTCCAGCGATTTAAACCAGCCCGCTGCAGGTGCAGGCTTGCCATTTTCGGCAGAGGCCAGTGTCTGGTGCTCGTAATCAATCACGACATCGGTCTGTTGTACGTTGATTTGCTGAATCAGCCTGGCGGCGACATTGCTGTTCATTAACCAGGCTGGACAATCTTTAGGGCGACCATCCCGGCTTCGGAATGGCCCAGCCGGAAATAGCTGCAGGCTTTTATCATCAGCGGCTGGCTGCAACTCAAACGAGAGGGCGGCGACGCAGACATGTTGAGGCGTGGTGTGTGTATTCATGCAGCCATGATGCCGTCAGTTTTTATGGTTACTTACATGACGGGGTTCAGTACTCTGGCTAGCTAACTAACAACCTTTTTTGGTGGGATACGGCAGATTTTCGTAAAAACGAAGGTTTTGGTTAAGTCGAAAAGCGCCAAGGAATGAATTTAACAGCGGTTTAACAGGGCTAAATTTGTTTTGATGGGGGAATTTATGTCATAGCCTAAAAAAACGGCTTAAATCGCGTTTTTTCGCTATTTGCCAGAAATTAAGTCATCCAGGTAATCTTGCATCACCTGAATAATCTCGGTTTCGGCTTGGGGCATCAGTTTGCCCTGGTCATCGATTGGCATAAACGGGCGAGCCGGAATATCGCCCCACAAGTGCGGGAATTGCTGCTTGGTGCCACCGAATTGTTGCATGGCTGCGTAGATCATGGTGTTGCTGACCGTTACACTGTCAGCCGTGACGATATAGCTGAATTGCCGGGATAGATCACGACTTTGACCGATCAAGGGCTTTTTGCTGGCACTCCTGGTCTGGCCTTTTTTAGTCAATGAGCCGTCTTTCTTGAAGTTGCCCCCCGTGATTTGCAAATACCTTAGTACAGTGACTGGGCTATTTTCTGCCCAGGGCGTGCCGTCTGGTGAGGCGGATTTTACGAACGACTGCTTGGCGATGTCTAGCACGGTTTCACCAATCGCTCGCATTAAAGGCTCTGCCTGCTGCGTTTTGTTGATGATTCGGGTTAATATTTTCTGTAGCGAATCATCATTGAGTTGAATTTCAATCATACTTTAACCCGATTTCTGTCTATAATTAGGCTTCGGCGGCGCGTTTCGGACGTTTAAGGTCTGGGAGGTTGTTCATCAATCGGGCACAGGCTCGCTGCCATCCACCACCCGGATATACATCGTTTTAACTACTAAGGCACGGTTTTTTTTGCCCGACTTAATTTCCAGCCCGACGTTAAATTCATCGTCACCAATTTTCTTTTTCACCTTAAATGTTGTATTGCCATCGCTGTTTTTTGTGTCGCTTTGGCGCAGTTGATCTGGCGAATTTAATACGTCATAGATGTGTATGAAATCTTGGGCGGTTGGTGGTCGTTGAGCACCCCCATCTTTGCCATGTCGCTTAAAGATGTGTGCCACATCATTTTCACCCATATAAATTAGGAATCCTTGGGTATCAACATCGAGTTGTTCTTGTATTGCCCGGCTATCTTCAACAAAACCCAAGAACAAATGGCTGACCTGATTAGTCGCTTGCTTCTGACCTGAGACAACATCATCAACAAAATCCACCACATTCTGTATCACAACACGGCGATTAATGTCTTTTGCCAAAGCGCGAGCAATTGCTGGTGGGTAAGAAATGAGTTTGTCCTGTACGGCCTTTCTGAGTTGGGTATCCACATTCTCACCCGGTGCATACTCAAAGCCCTGATCAATCCCATCACTACCCTGGGGCGCAGCATTTGGTCCACGTCCATTGGCGACGGCACGCAAGAATGCGGCCTTGGTCACAGGTTTAACCCGACACTGACAGCCCCAGCCATTCGGTGGGTAATGCTCACGCCAGAATGGATGGCCTGGCGGCAGTGTTAAACCATCCCAGCTTTGGTGCAATGGCCGGGGATGCGCGACGCTATCGTCATGGATGTACTGCCAATACGGCATGACTTGCTGCAAGCCTGGGTCACTTAACTGCTGGAATCGACCTGCGGCATAGCTGGTACTCATATTGGTCTGGTAGATCACTTTGGTGCGCCAGGCGGTTCGGGCGTCTGATTCTTCCCCAGTCCAGCCCGTCCAGCCATGTTTGCTGACAATCTGCTTAAACTCAGACCGGAAGGCTTCAATTCCTTTTCCATCCTCAATCGCTTTGGCTACCGAGTTTTTCAGGTCACTTAACAGGTCAGCGTTTTGCGCACCCGCCACCATAAATGCCTTGTCATGCGCCTGGCGCAGGATGTCGTCCCAGCGTTCGGTGGGCAAATTCAACTTTTTACGGAAGAAATCGATTTGCTCAGCAAAGGGCCGATTCCAAAGCGCTAAAGGCATTTGCTCCATCATTGGCCTGTTTTAACGTCAAACATCCCAGCCAGGTGGGCCAATGCGAACCCTTGAGCCATGATGTTGGTCAGATCGTCCAGTGGCAATCCGGCATAAGCCTGTGTGAGGGCTTCCTGTAAGCTCACCAGGTCTTTTGATTCCGCCACCAGTTGCTGAATATGTTTAACGACATCAGCCCAGGCTTCGTTGTATTCATCTTGCTTCGGCAGGCTAGTCTGCGTGCCAGGCGGGTTAAAACTCAATGCGGCTAATTTTGTCGCTGCAGTATTTAACGGCTTTTGTGGCGTTAAAACAGCCTCACCATTCTGTGGTGCTGGGATAGCAAGCTTTTGCTGCGCCCAGGTTATCGGGATAGGCAAACCAATGTTGACCAGCGGTGGCAAACTGTTCGCCAGCATTTGAAAGTCTTCTTCCTCCTGGACATCAAACACCAGGCGCGGCATACGCCGAATATCCTCGACAGCCTTACCGTTTAACACCGCCAGCGGGTAGAGAATGTCACGGGTCAACGTGGCCGCCAATTGCTTCGCATCGGATGCTAAAATTTCCCGGCGTACTTCGTTATGAACACTGCCCAGGGCATTGGTTGAGGTCTTACCGTCTGCCTGGCTGGTGAGCGTTGCGCCTAGTATGGCTTTAGACATCGACCGCTCGGCCCAATTAATCATGGCTTCAAATATGTCGTGTGTGCCACTCGCGGCAGTTTCAAACTCAATTGCCATACTCTCTGGGATGATGCCAGCTGCTGAATGGCCTAACTGGGTAACCGCACGTAATAACGTCGCTTTTTCGGCATCGCTGGTGCCAGGTGGGTATTTGCCCAAACGAATAGGCAAGCCATAGATTTCGATCAGCTCGGCCAGATCACGTATGGCGTAATTTTTAAATAAGTAAGGCCAGGCCAAGACCCGGTGCAAACCAGAGCGAGCGAGTATGCCCGTTCTGGCTTTGTGCTTATGCGTGATCCAGCCAAAGGGTAACAACTCAGCGCCGTTTGTGGTGTTATCGCGCAGACGTACCTCATTTTGATTATCCTGAGGTGTACAAAACCAACTCGCGAGCCGGTGCGTGATTGACTTGGGAAACCACTCTTTACCCAGCATCTGCCACTCAATTTCCTGGCATGAGTAACCATGGCCAACGCCGTCAAGTGCGTCAAACATGACATTATCAAAACTTGGCAAGTCCTGTGCCAACTCGGTTAAGTAGTCTGCCAGGGATTTTTCTGCCGCGCTGGCATTTCGGGGTGGCTTAATTTCCCAGTCAATGGATTGAATAGCCCCTTTGCGTTTTGCCATCTCAGCGAAAAGGTGGGCGTCTTTCTCTTCCATGTCTGCGAAGAGTTCAGCCTGGGCCATCAAATGACCCTGTTCAGCTTGTTGCATGATGGCGGCCAGCCTGGCTGGGGTTAAGCCCCGGCTGGGGTGATTCGCATACTCCCGATGCAACTGAAACAGCTTTGCGGTTTGTGGTTCGTGCAAAACACTTTCATTTAACGGATTACCATATTGGTCAACTATTGCCATTTTGCGTCCTTATTTACCATGCTCCGTCTTGACGGTCGTTATCGTCCGCGCGGTCATCTTGGTTTGGGTCATTGTTCTTGCCACCTGCTGCTTGGAACTCAATAGCAGCAAATCCTGTGGTTACCAGCATCCATAAAATTTGCAACGCATCTGGCCCATCATCATGGTCGGCCTTAGGGAAATGTCGCAGTTGATCAATCAGCGTTAAATGGCTGCTGTGAACCCGAATTAACCCATTTGCCATGTGGGGTTGTAATGCCTCGATGCGCAGAATCTTGTCAGTGATCGGGATAATTGGCCTGGCTGGTACCGGGATTTTTTGTTTTGCTGAACGTTTGACTAGCTCGGTGCGCATAAACTCCTGGAACTGCACGGATTCGACACCCCAGAGTAAGCATCGGTAAATCTTTTGAAATGTAATTACGTCTTCAATGATTTTGTCAGGGAGGCGTTTTTTGATGCTGGCCTCGACCACATCCAGAATGCCCGTTTCACGATTAATGCCGCCGACCAGAATGGCAGAAGGATCTCGGCTGTTCCCAGCTCTTCCCAGGGAAGGGTCAACTGCCCCAAAGAACAACCATTCTGCCAAGCGATTGACCCAGAAGTTAATGCAATTTGCAAATGGCGCGTCTTCACCTGACACTGGGTCGTTTTGCTGCTCTGAGTCGAATGCTTCTTTGCCGTCCCTGGCACGCTTGACCATGAGCTTGTAAAACGTCGTACCGCCCGGCCAGCAAATCTTTGCACCTATTTCCATACCAGGATTAGCACGATAAAACGCCTGCGCTTCGGCCTCCCCCTCGTTTAACAGAACCTCGGCCCACTTGTCCCAGATTTCCATATTTTCCGGCCATTGCTCAACGGCTTTAAACTTTTTGCCTCGCCAGAGCTTGTTACTGATTAGTCTGGATAGCACCGAGTCGTAGTGCAAGATGGTGCCAATGATGAACACATCCAGACTGTCATTCGCTGGGCCAAGTGACAATAAGCTCTTCAACACCCACGACATGAGCTTATCGCGCTGCTCTGGGCTGCGCACGTTCTCATCATTCTCTAAGTCGTCACCAATTACCAGATCAGGACGATGCGGGCCATGGCGGCGACCACGAATTTTTTTACCACTACCAAACACTTCGACTTTCACGTCGTTACTCGTAACTATCACGCCAACTTGCCAGACCCGTCCTTGGCCTGCTGCTTCGGGAAAATCTAGCAAAAGACGAGGGTTAAACATTAACTCGGCCTTGATTGCTTCCAGCATCGGCAAAGCCTGATCCAGGGCATCCATCACAATCAATGGGTACTTTTTGCGCCCCGTCACAATGCACCAGAGCGTACCGATTTGCGTAATGATGGTGGACTTAGCATGGCCGCGTGGTGCGGCAATCGCATCGTGATCGCCAATGCCGTTATCGACGACTTCCTGGAAACGATCAAACAAGTACTCATGCACGGTGGCTGGGGTATGTTTAACATAGTGCGGGAAGTAGGTCTGAGCGAAAAAACGAAACGACCCCAGTGCCCGCAAGCGGCGCTCCTGGATGTGCTCAGCCTCCGGGCTAAATCCATCACACTCAGACTCAATAGCCAGGCGTAACCCAGATACCAGCTCAGCAAGTTGGTTTTTAAAGTCTTTTTTTGAAAGCTTGCTCATTTGGTTTGATTTCAACAAGGTATTTTGTTTTATTATGTGCAATGCAAATGTAGTAACTTTTCACTTACAAGGGATTAACTATGGCTACAGAAATCGACGAATTACGCGAAAGAATCGTGCGCTTAGAGAACCAACACGCGTCCTATCATTCAATCTTGCTGCGCTTGATGAATCAGGAATTTGCCCTTCGCAGTGCTGTGATGGCCTTGATATATCACCTGCCACCAGGGGTGCTGACAGAGGATTTCTCAATGTTTCTAAACCAGGCACTTTCAGAAATTCCTCCTGAAATGCAACGCCCTGAGAGCTGGGAAAATATCGTTTACGCAATTGAAGATTCCCGGAAACCCGGTCAAGCTCCAGGATAAAGTCTTTATTTTTCATTGTTTCTAGCCATACGCCTTTGCTAATTCATCGCCAAACGGCTCCAGCACTTCGGTGAAGGCGCTGGCATGTTGTGGGTAGCGTTGACGAATGAAGGTGGCCAACTTTTGCACGACTTCCATTGCCGTTGCCAGTTCGGATGTTTCGGGCAAAATCTTCTTACTCGCCGCTACGGTCTTGTTAAAGGCATCAGCCAGGCTGGCTAGTAGTTGCACTTTTAACGCTGGTGAAATGGTGTTGTTGCGGGTAACTTCGTCCATCGTTGCCTGGTATTGTGTGACCAAACCAGCCAGCATTTGACGACCTATGTCTTCAATACTGCCGCCAGCGAGTAACTGGGCTGACTGGGCTTTATCCCAGTCGTCGCCAGCTTCAGCAGCCTGGCTCTTCCAGCGCGATGCTGTGCCGTAGCTGACACCGCATTTCAGGGCGGCGACTTCCAACGATAAACGGTCAAACACATAGGCACGACGTACTTTGTCGCGGGTTTCGGGTGGATGGGCCATTAATCACATCCCCAGCTTAAACTTGGCGATCATGATGCCAGACGTAACGATGGCACCGGACAAACCGCCAGCCGCTGCACCCGCAGCAGCGCCATAGACAATGGCTTGCTTCTTTAACCCCGCAATTTCCTGATCGATACTATCGACTTTGGCGTCAATCTTGCGCAGTAAGGCCAGCTCTTCACTGATGGGTTGATTGGGCTGATTGTTCATTTGTCGGCCTTGGTGTCTAGTTTTTCAAATATGCGATCCACTTTGCTTTCGATCTTATGTATCGCCTTCATCATTTCTTCGCGCCCATTCGTGATTTCAGATTTTTGCGCGAAATCTATAACGCTCTGAATGCGGTAGTTATTAAACTTTTCCTCTAACTCAGCATGCTTTTTATTGGTTGCGACTAATTCGCTCTCCAGGCGGTTAATCCACATCTTTACAAAGTACGCCAGGCTAGCAATCAGCAAGGAAACCACAGCACCAACAATCTGAGCACCTGTCAAATCAAAAGTCATCGCTTCCCCTCGTTTAACTCTTTGCGTGTCTGGCAACTCACACAGTACTGACATCCCGGTATCGCTTGGCGACGTTTTAATGGAATCGGTTCCTCACACCTGGCGCACTCGCTGGCGCTATCGGCCACTGTTTTACCTGCTAAACCTGCCCGGCGTTTTTGCTCAGCCAGCGCAAAGTCACGCGCTAATTCCTCAACTCGGGTTGCCTCATCAAATACATCAGTCATGGGAGCGGCTTCCCTTCCGTCTCAAAATCGATCAGTGCGTCGAGTCTGGCTTGGCAGAGCCGGTATTGCTGCTTTGTGTTGCTGATCCAGTTTGCGACATCGGTATCGGTGGTAAATCTGGCATCCGGTGTAAAAGGCTGGCTGGCGGCTTGGGGCAGTAAAGTGGGGCCAGTTCGTGGGGCTTGGTCGTTGAGCACGCGCACAGTGTCAGCGTTAAGGCAAGCGCGGCCAGTCGTGGTTTGTTGAAGTGCACGGCGTTTCTCCTGGGTAGTTAGTGCAAGTTGCTGCTCGGTGCGATCCAGTTTGACTTGCAGCGCATCGCCACGCTGCCTGGCTTCCTGGATGGTTTGCAATGCCAGTTTTGCCTGGGCTTCTTTTTCCTGGGCGTGCTGCGTAGTGAGTTGCATCACTTTGGCGCGCTCGACTAGCAACTCGGTCTCAAAAACGGTCTGGGTGATTAGCACACCGACTAACGCACCAATCCCCACTAAAACCAGGTAAGGCCAATAATCACGTATGAATGTCAATAACTTAGTCATCGCCCACCCACAACAGGTCCCCAACCAGCGTATAACGGCTGCAGTCGGTTCAAAATACGATCTGGATAGCCCAGGTTCTCTGGGCAATGTTTAACACTGCGAGAAGCCTGGCCACACTGAAGGTCAATATCCTGGCGTTGCTGTGAAGGTCTGGCCAGCATTGCTTCCCGCTGCCAGTGACCCAGCCCGCCGTTATAGGCACGTAAGGTGGCCCAGATACGGTCATATTCGCTGGTTGCTGCGACACGCTGATACAGCCACTGGTCATAACCAATCATGGCTCGCATCGCCCATATTGGATTGCTGGGCTGGCAATTTCCCAGGGATAGCTTATTTAAGGTGCACCACCATCGTGCTGTGGCTGGCATGAATTGCGCCATGCCCAGCGCACCCACTCTGGACACAGCAGCGGTATTCCAGCCGCTCTCCTGGTGAATCTGCGCAGCAAAGACGGGGACTGGTGCATCCAGGCCCCAGGTGGCATGGGCAATGCGGATCAGGTCGCCACGGTATTTGGCCGAACTCGCCTGATTGGCCTGGCTGGCCAGCGCAAACATTGCGCAGACTAGGAATAAAACAAGACGCTTCATCATGCCCCCAGCCCGACAGCAACCATAGCAGCGGCAACGATGATGGCCCGGCGTATCATGCTGACCGCAAACAGGCAGTCATTCTGCAGCGCCATTTCTAAATCAAACTGCAGCGGCGCATCATCCGCGTCTGGGTCGTCTTCGATGTTCTCAAGGCAGCGGCCAGAAAACGAGTCTGGGCGTGCATACGGGAATAAACTGCGATCCAGCCAATAGCCGACCACGCCAGCAATGGCAATCAGGTTCAATTTGTACAGGCTGACGGGGATTTGTTGCGGGTAAATCAGGAAGATGACCAGGGATAAGGCAATGGCTACTAATAGCCAGTCGGTCATACGTGGGAGGGTAGGGATTTTCATAGCTGACAGCGTGTTTGGTTGATAACACTGTCAGAATAAAATAGGCCAGCATGGCTGGCCTATTTGACGGGGTTCAGTATAAAGGAGTGCCGAGTGAATCTTTACTTTTGATTTATGTTACTCAATAGCGAGCTATAGCTTTCGTCTGTAGATTCAAGTATTTCTATACTTCTATTAATCATATTTTGAAGATCTGCCTCGACCTTATCATTTAAGTATTTTTGAATTTCCAGATTCATTCCCTCAGAAATCGCGAGAGAAATTTGAGGAAAATTGTTCAGAATCGTTTTGAGCTGTTGATCTTGAAACATATTGCTACGAAATCTGTTATTGAGTAATTCTTTTGCAACTAATTGTTGTTTTAACATATCAGGCTCTTGAGCTGTATGAAGTCCTTCTAACCAAAACTGGAGACTAGCATTGAAAAGTATGTAAAAATCAGAAAACAAATTCCATATTTCGTCTGTCAAAAATGGTCGAACTAAATTCGCTTCAATTCTAATGTTGTTGGCCTTGATTCTTGTGTTGTAGATAATATCCAAACAATCGATTACAGATAATTTTTTCCCCTCTCTTAAAGCTGAACTAACACTATTTTTCTTTACGAATAGCTCTGCTTCTATATCCAATTTCTGTAATTCTGACATTGCTCTTTGAATGCTTTCAATAGCACTCATTTGCGCTTTGTTCTTCAGGTTTGAATGTTCAAAAATAGCTTTTAGTGGAATTTCTCGCAAGCTTTTCAATTCATTTTGAGTCTTTTCCCAGTTTTGTTTTTGACCAGTCTCCAAAGTTCTTAAGTCGTATTCGAAGGATTTCAATTTTTTATCGAAACTATGACCAATACTCTTTTCAATTCTAGGTTTGATAATTAATATTATAAGTAAACCTGCCACTGCCCCAGATAAAAAGCCTGGGAATACTTCATTAATAAATTCAATAACATTCATCTCCATCTCTCCTTTAGTGCTTATTTGTGCCCATGTGCCGATGAAACAATCCCATTATCGACATAGATAATGTCAGGACTTGCACTTTTCCCATAAATCCATTGTTCTGAGCGCCCCCAGCTACCTATATTGACGTTGATTCTGTCAGGCTTGCCCCAACTACGCTCCACCATTTTTGCTGTCATGCCAATAGCGACTCGTCGCTGCGCAATAAGATTATCAAAGCGTTCGCGCTGTTCCTGGGTGAGGTTTTCGGCCTTAGGGTCGTCCGCGATTTTTTGGTATTTCAGATCGACTTTACCACCTTCAACACCTTTTCCCGTTGCACAGGGTGACTCTTGGAAAACCGTTTTTCCATCTTTCTGGCACTTGTAAACGTCGGCCAAACACAAGGTGGGAAGCACGGCAAAAAGGGCAATGAAGAATTTCATGGGGCACCTAAAACAAAGGGAGTTGAGACAGGGCCTGGCTTGCATTGAGGTCGGTGGCTTTGAGTATTTCCCAAATACGGCGGTCACTTAAGCCAAAATCACGCATTAACTCACGAATAGATTTGCCAGAATTGTAAGCCAATACTAGCCGCTTGTTGCGTTCTTGTAAATAATGCTGTGTTAGTTTTGGTATGTAGACTGATTCGCCACAAAAAAACTTGCACAAGGATTTTGCTTCGTTTTCACCCACGACTTCCGCTAAATAGGCATAGCTTGCGGCACCAGGGCCGGATTCGTTTTTGGGAAACGTGAAATAGCCACCACCAAAATTCTTTGCGTCCATTAAACGCAATGCGGCTTTTTCACCGATCAGTGACAAAATAACTGCGACAACATTAGTTTTAAGTACGGACATGGTTAGCCTCGCGGCGTTTTGCTTGGTAGTTGAGCGCAGCAATGATTTTGCTTAAGTGCTCGGGCAGGCAAAAGTTTATTGAGTCAACTTTGCAAATTCGTTTGGCCATGGCATCGGCATACGCCCAGGGCAGACCTGCCTCAGCAAGTTGCGCCTCAATTTTATTGATCAGGCTGGCACGATCTGGTGACACGATAGGTTTGGTACGACCTGCTTTATTAGCTTTTACTCTGAACCCCAGCTTTTTAAAGTGGTCAAGTAAGGCTTTGCGCTGCTGCCAGGTTAAATCCTTGCTGGATGTCTGACCTGTAATTTGGACTAATAAGTTACGGTACTCGTCATCAGCCAAGGCCAATTGCGTTTTGGCGATGTGTATTTGTGCCAATTCTGACTTACGTAAATTCTCAGCTGATCGACTTATATTCATAATCACACATTTATTCTAAGTGCGGTTGCTCATCAGTACCCAGCCACCACGCCAGGCAGACCACCCCGTGGGGTGGTTTCGCAAGTTACTTAGCCAGCGAGCGCGTCTTTTAAGGCTTTGGCTGCCGAAAACTTCGGCACGTTTTTAGCTGGGATTTCGATTTCTTCGCCTGTTGACGGGTTGCGGCCTTTACGCGCTGCGCGTTCTTCCCGGCTGAATTTACCCAGCTCAGGAATCGTCACCTCGTCACCCGCTTTCAGTACGTCATGTAACGAGCTGACAATGGCGCTTAATACGAGATCAGCCTGTTTATTAGTCACACCAGCTTGCTCAGCTACTTTTTTGATGAAATCTGCTTTGTTCATGTTTAACGCTCCAAAAATTTAAAAAGAATTGACTACTTTCGGTAGTCACTCGGCGAACTCAACGGTGTAGGATTCACTGCCATTCGCTGCCGTGGTTACTCGTCCCGCCACCCTCGGCTGGGCGAGTCAACTACTACTGCATAACTTCCTGTTCAAATGGTTCAATCACAAAGTCTTCAATGCCCGTAACTACCGAAATTCCAGCCACGCCAGCAATAGCGGCAGGCTCGTTCAATACGGCTTCTTTGTTGATTTCTTCTTTAGTTCGTACAAAGCGAGTCAAGCCAAGCCGCTTCAGGGTTTCGATAACTGAATCAGCACCGCGCACCGTGCAACTTGGTGGCCGCTGTCGCCACATGACCGAACCTGTAATGAATGAATAATTTTTGACTTTGCCACCATTGGTCAGCGTATCGCGGTTTGCCTCGCACCAGGTTTGCACACCTGTTTGTAATTCCTTCAGTTGCTCCTGTAGTAGTTTAATTTGGTCGGTGTAGCGTTGAGTAATTGCTGCGATTTCGTCATTCATTGCTGCTGCTAAACGCGTCACTTCGCGGCTTTTGTCGCCAATCTGGCGAATTGTTGCGGCTGCGTCAGTTTCGCTCTGTGCTGCCCAGATTTTGGCGGGCTGTTTAAGACGTTGGGTTGCTTTCTGTGTTGCCATGTATAACTCCGTTAAATATCGGTTGGGCCAATCTTGATTTTTTCCGGCGCTGGCTTAGTGGGAGCCGGATTCGGTTTTGGGTTTTGATTCGTTTGCTGGTTCTGCATGTCTTCCTTTTCCTACCATTTTCAAAAGTTCTGCTCTGACTTCCGGCGGCATAGCCCGTCGCTCATCTTTGACGACTACTGCAAGCTGGACTGGCTCATTGACCACTGTGTTTGGTCGATGGCTGCCGAGGCCAGCGTGTCCCTGTCGTTGATGTTCTCTCAGATTCTCAGCCTGGGCTTCCGCTTTATTGCCCAGTCCTGCCAGTACTTCAAGCAGGTAACCATGGCTGTTTAACGGTAGTCTTAAGCCTTGGGCTGAATGCGCACGCTTGACTACTTCTTCGAATGCAATCTGCCAGTATTCAGCTGGAGCTGGCCATATCCGGCCATTCCGCTGTATCGTCGCTGGCCTCATCATTTCGACCAATTCGTTAGCCAGTGACGCCACACGTTCATACCGCATCGCTGTTTTAGCCGGGGCAAACAAGCCAATATAAGTAAGCATAGGGCGCAGCAACTTTCTGCCATCAGCGTGCGCATTGACAAGCGCAATCATGGCCTCACGCACTCCGACATGGGCAAACACCACATCCCAGGTCAGAGGGTTACGACACACCGGGCAATCAAATGTAGGCAATGTCGCCATTCGCTGTCCTCAGTGAATCGTGTCCAGGTCAGTCGGTATGACTAACATACGTTGATTTTTCAGCCGCTCTAAAGTCGCAAAAATTCGAGGAGTGTCCTCAAGTAAATGTGCATATAAAAGCTTGCCTAGCCATGTTTGCATATCGGCGATAACTGCCTGTCTGCTTGCCTCTTCAGTTTTGGCTGCGTTTAACGCTTCACGCAGATTTTCTAGAGTGGGCTGCACTCCGGCATTTAACATTTGCTCAACCACCAACAACTGACTGTTCATCGCTCACTCCTCAGTTAAATTCAATTGATAAACCAACCTGTTTCTTTGCCTCATCAGCTTGATTCGCTCATCGAGCGCGATACGTTGATTCAGTTTTAACTGCTCTTCATACCAGGTCAGGTTCTGATTTAAGGCTTTGTATTGCCGCTCAATAAACCGTATCCGTATCAGCAAAGCATGACGCTTAAGAGTGTTGAACAGTTTCAGCATGAGCTGCTCCATTAAGAATCGATTTCATTTGTTTAATGGATAGTCCCGACTCTTCATGGGCACCGATTAGTAATGTTGGCCCTACGTCTAACTGACCATGACGAATTTTGCTGATTACGGGTGGTGCCACTTCCAAAACACGACTTAAAGCAGCATCATTTTTTAGCGACATCACTTCAATCAGGGTGTCGATAAACTGGTTATTGCGGGTGATTTGTTCTTGGCTTAACTGTTTCATACTGTCTCCTGGTTGATTTGTGGGCCACCGACTTCAGGCAGTGGCAAGGTAACTTTGTCAACGATGCCAGCCTGCTGTGATTCATCTTTCAAGGTTTTGCGCTGACTTGCAATTTTCACCTTTAGCGGCTTCTTTGCTTCAAGCGTTGGCTCGGGCTTATTCGGGCAAGACTGGCACGCTTGCCAATGCATCATCTGAATCGGGTTATGGCTCGGTGCGGCGCGCAATGCCATATCGCGACACACCGTCATGCCAATTACTGAGCCAGTATGCGGGCAGGCTATTTGCTCAAAAGCCTGGCGGTATCGCTTTTCCATGTTGTAGGTGCACGCTTTGCCACTGCCATAGGCGCCAATTCCATTGACCAAAACAGATAAACTGGAACGGGCCACCCCCATCTTTGCTGCTACAGCCGTCACGCTGGTGGCATTGACTTCGCTTACCAAATCGTTAAACCACGCCGCGTTAAAATAGTCCGGTTTTTGCTCACTCATCTTGCTCTCCTGCTGGTTCTTGCCACATTACTTTGCCCAGATTGGGGTCATATACCGTTTTCGTTCTTTGGATCATTGGTGCTCTTGGGCCAGTGATCTTGTCGCGCCGCAATCGGTATCGTGTCAGCGTTGCCTTCTGTCCGGCTCTACCTGGCTTAATGATTTCCAGGTATTCAGCGCGCGCTAGCAGTAGCACATACGACTTCGCTGCAATCTCACTGCAAATACTGTTGGGCGTCGAAGCACTGGCAGCTAACTCGCGATAGTTAAAATCCTGGTTCACATACATGCGCCGCATCGTGCCCCACATACGCTCGCTTAGGCTGCCCTCTGAGGCCACTTTCCCCTGTTTATCAACGCGTGGTGCTTCAATCCCATTATCTTTAATCAGTTGGTAGGTGTTACGGACACAGAGACCATTAACAGGCTGTTGATCAAGGACTGTTATAAAACCCGCTTTAGCGAGGGCGTTAAAATAGTCTTTGATTTTTGAGGCATCAGCGCTAGCGTGTTTTTCGATCTGTAGCTGTGTGAATGCTTTACCTTTCCCATGTAACTTTCTGATCGCCTCCCAGATTCGTTGGCGTGGGCTTTTACCACCAATCATTTCTATCTGACTTGGAAGTCTCGCCATACTTAAACCCTCCGTTCTGGTGCACGGTCTGATGGCAGGGCTATGGTGGCTAATTCAGCCTTACCTATCTGATCCAGCGCATACAGCTGACTATGTTGATGAATCGCAGTTAAACAAGTTACGACTCGACGCACGCTGCCTTTTGAAATAGCGACCAGCTTTTCTAATACATCCGATGTCAGTTCAACATCAGGGCAGTAAATGGGAGCGAGCTTTTCGGCGTCGTCAAAGCTCACTCGTTGTGCAGGTGCCCAGGCTGATACCCGGCTATGAAAGCGCTCCCAGGCCTCCAGTTTGCGTGGCAGCAGCTCTTCGCCGACCAATAGCAGGGAGCCTTGCGAACCCTCATAAATATCGCGGGTTAGCTCAATCAATGAATCAGACTTGGCGGCATGATCAAACTCATCGATGATCAATGTCCGACGGGAAGCTGAGAGTTGACCAGTGACCAGGTCAAGCAACTTTGAGACGGTGCCAGCTTTGTGTGCTACGCCCATTTCGGCCAGAATTTTGGTCAACAGGTCTTTACTGCGCCACGCTGACAACATTTGCACGTAATAGGCGCGGCTTTCGTTTGCCAGCGAATTTGTTGCAAACGTCTTGCCCCAGCCACTCGGGCCATACAGCACACCGATGCCTGGCACTCCTTGTCGACGTGTGGCCAACTGCTCCAAGGTTGCCTGTACCACATCCAGAGTTGCGATGGCCGCAATGCCGCCAATTGGACGAGGCTTGCTAAATTTCTCGGGTTTACTCATAATCTCTTTCGTTAGTTAGTAGTACCGTTGTTCAGACGCAGCACGGTTGCCGCCGTGGTGCGTTTTTCGTTTCCCTCATCCCAGCGCCGTTTTTTCGGGCCAAACTCAGGGTGTAGTTGATAGCTGGCGTACCAGCGTGTCAGTCTTGCATCGTCTATCGTTCCTCCATCTTGTAAAAGTTGATCAAGTTCCAGCCATTTTCTAAAGCGGTGCTCAGCCGTCTCAGGGATCACTGACACGTTGTTCGCTTGGAGCGCTTTAACTGGGCTAACTTCTTCAGTTTTGCGTTTATCAATAAGGCGTTGCAGTTCGGCTGGCACTTCGGTTTTAACGGATACACCATCCAGCACTCGTGCTGCCTCGCCAGCTGCGGTTAAACCCGTGCTGGTGTGACTGATACTGACTGGCGGTAACGCAACCAACTTGCCTGCGGCCTCTGCTTTGTCACGCAAAAGGCTATCCACCAGTTGATCGGTATTGACCTTGACCGATTTGGCGGCTTTGCGCTGTTCGGCGATGTTTTGCCGTTGGATTTGGCGAGCCTTGGCGGCCAGTTCCTGGCGATTAATGCCAGTACGTTCTGGGCATCGGGCGATACATATAAACTTGCCCTCGTGATAAACCACAACGTGGCCGAGATCGTCAGTAAGCCGCAGTTGCACGGACTTGCCGCTCATGACGCTAAGTTCAAGTGCGATATAACGTGCATTGTCATAACTGATGCCTTTTTTACCGACAACATAGGTGCCCTTGCCTGCAGGTGGGGCCAATAACACGTCCAGGGCGCGTTCATCGTCAATTCGATAAGTTTCGCCAGACCAAGAAGCAGCCTTTTGAAACGGCGACATACCTAAACTGTCGTGCTCGGCTTGCTCGTAACTACCTTTCAGCCACAAATTAAGGCGTTCTTGTAGCAATGCTGCAGGCATAGCGATTTCGACTGGCGTGGTGTCTTTGCTAAACAATCGTTCAGCAAAACTGGTGCGTGCTTCGATGGCGCTTCGCTCAGCCACGTTATGACCAATAAAACTGCTGTATGCCTCCATGACCGAGTGCAACATGGTCTGGTTCATTCGTTCGACAAAGGGCTTTTCCCAGGGCGAGAATGGATTCGTCCGAAGGTGCTGGATGTTTAAGGTCTCCAAAGTGCCGACAAAGTCCCGGCTGATATAGTCTTTACCATTGTCTGTCACGATAACTTCGGGGACGCCCCAGCTCAGCAAAGCCAAACGTAATGCCAGCTTGTGAGTCTCGGCACGCGGTGTCGGTGACAACACCATCACAGCGCGTCGGCTGTACACATCAATGATGACGGACACTGAGTAACGGCGCAGACCGCCGTCCTCGGTTTTTAACATCCAGTCAGCTGGGGTCGAGTCCATTTCCCAGCGCTGATTTAATCGATCAACGCCTTCAGATGCGTCACCAAACGCGACCATGCGCTTGTTCTTCCATTCGTCCGGATTCGTAGCCGCCATGTAAAACTCTTCGTTGCGCTTTTTCCAGGCATTACAAAAACGCGTGGTCGCAAAATAGGAGGGGGGTGTAAATAGCTGCGCCCCAGTTGACCTATCGATTGCCGCAGCACCGAGCAGATCAGTGAGGGTTTTCATTGTGATCGTTGGACGCTGAATTAATATGGCAATAGTGGTCTTTTCAAGCTCTGGCTGCGTAGTAAACACATTTACGTCTTTGCGAGCTTTGCCTGTCCAGCCATCGATTAATCCGGCCATTCCCTCTTTGTTGTACTTCAATACCCAATTTTCGACAGAGCGGCCCTGTAACGGCTGATACTTACGTAGTAACGCGGTGTCCAAATCAATCTCGTTCGTGTTAAAGGCATTGGCATAGGCCCAATAGCTGACCTTTTTACCCATAGGGTGTGCGGCAAACCAGGCTTCCCAGCTTTTAACGATGGTGTAACGGTCATCAAAACGCGACTGCTGTCCTGGTGCATAAACTTCTGCGACTTTACGCAGGTTAGTTTCGGCTTTTTGTTTAACCACTTCGCGTTCAGCAGCCACTGCCGCACGCACTTGAGCAACGATAGCGAGTTCTTTTGTCGCAGATTGGCCGCGCAAGTAAATTTCAACTCGCTTTGCCACGTCCTTTGGCAAAGTGCTTAGTTCAAACAGTTTGCGCTTGCCGCCTCGCCCGGTTACGGTGGTGTGTGGCCACTCCTCGCGATTGGCGCGGATCTCAATAGCTCGTTTACTGAGGCATAACGCGGCAGCGATCACAGAGAAATCGACGCTCATTTTTGCCCCAATCGCTTTAACGCCTCGGACGACAATTTTTCAGCGGCCCCAGCTGGTAAATTGCTGTTAATCCTTTTCAATCGGTCTTTTATGGCTTTTTCTTGTACAGCCAGAGCGCCAAGCTCTGCCACCATTGCCTCTTCACCGCGAAGGATGCGGCAACCGCAGGCATCTGCAATAAATTCAAGCAAACGATAGTCGCCAGTGGCTACAGTTAGCGCTGGCAATGCCTCAAGAGGAAAGCGTTTACCTTCTGCTGAATTGGCACAATATTGATCCAGCATGTCTTTAGTCAAAGACCGATTGCTTAATCGTGATATTTTTGTGGCCACGTCAAAACGGTCATTTCCTGCAGCTTTGGCAGCGGCCAGCGTATCAACCAGCACATCACGAACAGCATGCGCAACATCCAAAGATCCGGCTTCATTGGTCGGTGCTGGGGGCACAGCAAAAAAGTCAATATGCATTTGACCAGGTTGTGGGAGTGAGCGACGGCGAGTCATAGTCAATTCCCCACAGTAACTTCAACATTGCATTGTGCTGCGGGAGTGTTAAACTTATGTCTAGACGGTTTGATGTAGCTTGCTCGCTGACGTGGCGCCGCTGTTTTCTTGGGTGTTCCATCGTCGTTGTAACGTGATGGCCAAATAACTTGAGGCGCGACACCAATCGCCTTTGCAATAATTGCTTCGGCCTTGGGGTACTGCTGATTTAATGGGTGGCACATAACGCCAGCCACGTAGCCATTAGCTACGGCGAGTTTACGCAATGTCCAACCTGCTTTTTCCAGCGCCGCTTTAATATCGGCGCGGTGCCAGTCTTGCGACTTTTCTTTTGCGAGTGAAGGTTTCATGGCTGTTTTTTTGAGTTGTTTAACTGTGACATGCGACAATTATAAGAACGAAAAACTGCGCTTGCAAGTGTATTTTTCGTTTCGCACTTTATTTTTTCGTTCTTTTTGTTGTTTTATTTCTTAAGTATTTGATTTAAAAGAATAATTATTTAAGTGCGAAATGTTTTTTTAAGTGCGAAATTCATTTCGCACTTGACTGGATGAAGATATGGATGAAAGTGCGAAACGAAATCTCGCGCTTATTGGCGAAAGAATGAAACTTTTTCGTGAGTCAATCAATTTGACCCAAGATCAGCTGGCGCTGCAAATTGAAGGATCAAAACGAGGTATTCAGGACAACGAATGGGGAAAAGCTGCGCCAAATAGCAAAATTCTTATTGGACTAGCCAATTTAGGTTTAAACATAAATTGGCTGCTGTTGGGTGAGGGCGAGATGTTGATCAATCGCCAGTCTACTGTTTCTGGAGACTTAAACCTGTTTGCTGACGCTATGGAAGTTATTGATCTTTATCTGCATAAGAGTGGAAAGACTCTCTCGCCAGAGAAAAAAAGAAAGGCTGTTGAGATGTTGTATCGCCTTTCAGAAGGTAAATCGACAATTGACACCTCTGTAGCCGAAATGATCATGCAGCTCGCTGCTTAGCATGTTTTAACACTTACCTTATGATTGAAAAAAAAGAACCTAAAGCAAAGATAATTGGATTTCCTCAAAAAAGAACAGCTTCCGAAGAAACTAAACCAAAAAACGGCATACTGGATGAACTCAAATCCATTTTGACAGTGGACGCCAAGCCCGTCAGAACTAAGAAAACTGCCCCCACAATGGCAGCCGTAGCGACAAGTACCTCGAATAGTGCCCCAATTAGCGTAAATATCAACTTTAACGGTGGCCATAACCAGTTCGCGGCGGGCGACTTGTCAATTACAGGTCTTGTTGACTCATTAAAACAAACGGCAACAGAGATCCCTGGAAAGATTACCAAAGCGCAGAAGCGGATTTTGCTTGAACTTCGGAATGACATCGAAGGAAAGTCGGCGCAGTGTGGGTTTCCTAGACATCCAGGCGCTGTTATGAAGGAACTCAATGCACACATTGGTGTGACCAGTTACCACAACATCCCGATTGAGGATTTCAATAATGCTAAGGGTTACCTTGAGTCTTACATTAAGAGTTATGACAGCTATCTGCATGTCATAACGATAGATAAGGCGCACCGGGCTGCACTTTGGGAGTCAATCAAGACCACACAAGCCATGATCCCGATGGGAAGTGATGTTCACACAAAAATTGCCCTCGCGATTCACCAGGACGAGACTACAGGGTTAAAAACAACAGAGCTTATTACACTGTTAGATTTAGCGGTTTCAACTGCTTTTTAATCATTTAGTGCAAAGTTATTTGCAAACCCTGATCAGAATTCGATTATTTTTTACCAGAAAAGTGCAAAACGTTAAAAAATGCTGAATTGCCCTGAAACGCTGTATTCACGGGCTTTTTTGGCGTTTTTTGGGCTAGTTTAAATATTCAATATTAAGTACTCCCCCACATCTTCCTGACCTTAATGACAGGCATGTATTGGCCGCAGCGATTGTTGGACACGCCGATGCTATCGTTACATTTAATAAGAGGGATTTCCCTGAGTCAGAGTTATCAAAATTTGGAATTGAAGCGATACACCCAGATGACTTTCTAATTTCTCAATATGATTTGAGATCGACACCACTCCTCAAAGCGGTTAAAAGTATGCGTTCAAGACGTAAGAAACCACCTCAAACAGCTCAGGAACTTATCGACACCCTCGAACGCCAAGGTTTGCCTCAGTTTTGTACAGCGCTTAGAGAAGCGGAATTGCTGATTTGACTATGTCAACATTGTGTCAACCGCGTAGTGAGATGATACCTGTTTATAGTGGCGCAAGGGCATTCTAACTCTATGATTTAACGTATGAAGTTGGATAAAGCATATCTAATGGCTAGGACTGAAAATCCTTGTGTCGGTGGTTCGATTCCGCCCCGAGCCACCAAGATTTAGCAAAACGGCTTGCAGCAATGCAAGCCGTTTTTGTTTTAGCATTCAACTATTCCCCGCCCGCTTTGTAGCCGCTGAAAGTCTTAGCGTTTCCAGTTCGCCAATACTATCTTTAATACTCACGGCGATCTTTACCCGTCGTCGTCCCCTCCAACTATAAGCAAGCTTAGTCGCGACTTACCCAGATTAATGTGCGAAAACCGTATACCCTGGCCTTGCCTCAGCTCGCGAGCACAAAGTTACGCCCCTCGTTTATCAGCGAGAGGCCATAGCTAAACTCATCATTCCTCAGCGTCAGTGCGCAGCTCTGCAAATTTTTTCGCCATCGTCGGATTATTTCTAGTCAAGCGTTTAATCGTCACCTCTTGCGCCTTGTCGTTGGCTAAGCGCAGGTTACGGTCGGTGCCCAATAAGGCGTCCTTGGTTTTTTGCAGGTGATCAATCGATTTGTCGATTTCTTCGATTGCCTTTTGAAACTTGGCCGAGGCCAGTTCATAGTTTCGGCCAAAGGCAGACTTGAAGGTATCGAGTTGCGCTTCAAAATTGGTGATGTCGATATTTTGTGATTTCACCAGTGCCAGCTCAGTTTTATACTGCAAAGAATTCATCGCCGCATTGCGTAGCAGTGTGATCATAGGAATAAAAAACTGTGGGCGCACCACATACATTTTGGGGTAGCGGTGAAAAACATCGACGATGCCAGAGTTATAGAGCTCGTTGTCCGGCTCCAGCAGCGACACCAAAATCGCGTATTCGCAGCCCTTTTCATTGCGATCTTTATCCAGCTCTTTTAAAAAGTCTTCATTCTTTTTCTTGGTCGCGGTTTCTTCGTTTTCGTTTTTCATCTCGAACATAATCGAGACAATCTCGGTGCCCGCCTCGTCAAAATCGCGAAAGATGAAATCGCCCTTGCTGCCGCTGCGCGCATCGTTGTCTTTCTCGAAGTGCGCGCGCGGAAAAGCCAGCGAACGTATCTTGTTAAACTCAATCTCGCAATGCTGCTCCAAAGTTTCACCCACCATCTTGGTCGACAACTTCGCCTTCATATCTTTCAAACGCTCTATCGCTGCGTCGCGATCTTTGAGCTGGGTTTCGTATTTTTCTTTCAGCGACTTTTCTGAAAGATCGCGCTCTAACTGCGAACGCTCCAAACCGTTTTTTAATTCATCGCGCTGCTTCTCAATTTGCGACACCGCATCCTTAATCGCCAATTGCTCACTAATCGCCCTGGCCTCCAGCTGCGCCCTCAAAGTTTGAATTTGCACTTCTTTATCTGAGGCCACTTTCTGCACTTCAGTTTGCAATTTCGCCTCTAGCAAGGCCGCTGCCGCGTCTTTATCGCGCTTAGCCTGCGCCAATTCATTGGCCAATGTGTCGCACTGTTTTTGCACCAAACTCAAGGCTTCGCTGACTGCTAATTGCTTTTCGACGCTCATCGCATCCAGCTTGGCTTGCAAACTTTGTATCTGCGATTCTTTTTCTGAGGCGGCTAACATCATTTCAGTTTGCAACTTGGTTTCTAAGGAAGTCGCAACCGCTTCCTTGTCGCGCACCGCCTGTGCCAATTCATGCGCCAGCGTATCGCGCTCTTTCTGCAGCAAACTCAAGGCTTCGCTAACCGCCAATTGCTTTTCCACACCCACCGCGTCCAGCCTGGCTTTCAAGGCCAAAATTTCCGCATCTTTATTCGCCGCCATGCGCTCAGCTTCACTCGCACTCTTAGCCTGCGCCAAAGCCAACGCCGCCTCTTTTTCTTGCGCAGCTAACAGCAAACGCTCATGCAAGGCCTGCTCAAACTCCGCATCATGCACCTGCCGCACTATATCGGCATAACCGGTTTCATCGATTTTGAAAGCTTTACTGCAGTGGGGGCAAATGATTTCGTTCATAAGTGATGTCTTAAAATGGTTAACCAGAACAGCTTATTTTGTAATTGCGACAAACTTTGTCTTGTTACTTATCGGTTCATTTTGAATGGTGAATCTGGGATAGACGTACTTTTTTTCTTTTGTTTCTTGACGTCAGAAAGCCTCAAATCTTCTAAAGCTTTATTTTCTATTTTTACCCTCTTGTTTGCACCGATTGTGATATCTTGCTTACCTGCATCCCATTCCAGCAACATACGTTTTCCCGTCTCCCGAAAATACGGATAACGCTCAATCATTTCTAATACAGTCGGCTTAAGCATTTCAATTGCGTGGTGAATACTTTGTTCGGCTTCATCAAGATCACCTGACAACAACGACAAGCGCGTGCTACCCAATAAGCGTATTTGCTTACCCATCCACCATGTTTTTTTACCTTGTAAGCTTAATGCAGGCTTATCCTCAAGATGTTCATACGCAGAGGTGGTGACCACGTCGTACACAGGTGCGAGAAAGGGGTCATCATAGTTGGAATAAACAAGCGCGAAGTTCTTTAAATGGGCGTCACCATTATGCAAGGCATAGTTAAGTAAGATCAATTTGTACAACTGCTTTGCGCTTTCTTGCTTTCGAGTTGAGACCACATATTCGCTATGCAGATCAACAAGACGCTCTAGCGAGCACTTGTATTTATACACCGGATCAAAAGCCGCAATAGAACAAAAGTCTTCAAGTGCAAGCTGTTGTCCGTTCCTACGATCAAAACGCTCAACTGCCAATACCTGACCATCAGCCGACAATTCCGTTTTTGGCACATTGAGACCAGCCACTCGTGCGACTTCCAGACAAAGATATTCATTGATCGCAAGCCCTGGTATTTCCTGGGTTCCTGTTTTTAAAATCAGGTCATCAGTCCATACTGTCGCTTTAGCATTGACGCTGGAATTCAATACCTTAGGCATCACACCTGAAATACCCTCAAGCACGCCCTCGTTCAAATAGCGTAGCAAACTCGATTGTGAATCTTCGCTCGCCAAGATGGCAGCCACTTCAATATGTGAAAGTACCGTCGTAATTGGAGTACCGTGCGGCATCACTCTTACGCGCCCAATCACGTTGCTACCGGTCAATTCGAGTAAGCCCCAATCGCTTACGTCTGCATGCGGCCCCAGCGTTTGACGAATAGCATCCTTCTTGAAACCCTCAGGCAAATTTTGCTGGAAGAATGGGAACAAAGAGCGCTACCAGACATAGCTTTCAAGCCTTACCGGCATGGTTAAAGACACTAAGTATTCTGGCGGCGTATCAGGCAAGTAGTTGAATACATACTGTTGACCATGATCGCTTAGCACACCAACCAGTTGATCGAGTACATAGACGTCCAATAATTTACTCATGACGCTCACGCTTTTTTGAATGGCGAACACGTTGACGAGGACTCGATTCTCTCTTTGTACCAGTCAAAATTTGCTTTTCAGTTTGATTCACGACCCATTGAGGTGAATGGTCACGAGAGATCGCAACAAATTGACTAGGTGCCTGCTGAATTACCAGCGGCAACGCCAAACCTGCTTGTTGTTCTTGTCGCGCATCATCCAAGGTCCGACGTTGCCCAGCAGGTCGCGTCTGTAATTCGAGACCAACCGCAGCGAATAACTGCAATAACTTAACCACCCCAATCTCGGCAAGAATGCCTCGCTCTAAGCCAGAAATGCTCGACAAACTAACGCCCGTAAGCTTAGCTAACTCGCCTTGAGTTAGCTGCTGGCGAATACGGGCTTCTTTTAATGACTGGCCAAGCTCGAAGAGGTTCATAAATAACTAAATAAAGCGAATTAAATAGATAATACACAATAATACGTCAAATACAACTATTTACAAGACACTTTAACCCTTTCGCACCATGAATATCAAAATGCTTAAGCAAGCGAACAACATTCAGGTGTTGCAAGCAAGCATATTTCGCTATATCTAGCACTTTAAATACTGAATTCGAATTAAATCATCAAATTTAACTATTTATTTTATTTGGCGATATTATTTTTTAATAAATTATGCCTGGCATGGCAAGCATCAGAACGTGTTTTGTGTTGATTTTTCAGTTGGTGAAAAATGGTCAGCGCGCAAGTACGACATGACTACCGCGCATCATTTTCGCTTAGGGGCGTTGCAGTGGCAGGAGCGGGTGATTTGTTTTGTACGTGGCGAGCCCCAACTTTGCCCTTAACTTGGATTGACCTAATCGCATAATTTACACGTAAATTACAGCGAGTATTCACTCAAAAAACATGCATCGATTCCACAAATATCAAGTCTAAAGTGCATCAAGCCAAAGAAAGACTGCAGTACAATTAGACATCATTTTTGCAGTCTGTGAATTTATCCATGAATAAGAAAAGTCTGACTGAGCGCGATATTTGCAGCAAATTCATTACCCCGGCTATTTTGCAAGCAGGCTGGGATTTACAGACACAAATTCGTGAAGAAGTCACCTTCACCCAAGGTCGCGTCATGGTGCGCGGCAAGTTACATACCCGCGGTGAAAAGAAGCGCGCCGATTATATTTTGTATCACAAAACAAATATCCCGCTGGCCATCATCGAGGCAAAAGACAATAAACACAGCGTAGGCGATGGCATGCAACAAGCCTTGAACTATGCGGAAATTCTTGCTGTACCATTCGTCTTCAGCTCCAATGGTGATGCCTTTTTATTCCATGACAGAACTGGCAATGCCGCGCAAGTTGAGACCGAGCTAACGCTAGCACAATTTCCCTCACCCGCTGAGTTGTGGCGACGATATTGTATCTGGAAAGATTTAGCGACGCCTGCCGCCATAAAAACAGTAGAAATGCCCTACTACGATGACGGCAAAGGCCGTAGCCCTCGCTATTACCAGGCCAATGCAATTAACCGCGCCATCGAAGCTATCGCCAAAGGTCAGCAACGCGTATTATTGGTGATGGCTACGGGCACCGGAAAAACCTACACGGCATTTCAGATCATTTGGCGTTTGTGGAAATCGGGTAGCAAAAAACGCATTTTATTTTTAGCCGATCGGAATATCCTGGTCGATCAAACCAAGAATAATGATTTCAAACCGTTTGGTCAGGCGATGACCAAAATCAGCAAGCGTCAAATCGACAAAAGCTTTGAAATTTACCTGAGTTTATACCAGGCCGTAACTGGGAATGAAGAAGATAAAAATATCTATAAACAATTTTCGCCAGATTTCTTCGATCTGATAGTGATAGACGAATGCCACCGCGGCAGCGCCGCCGAAGATTCTGCCTGGCGCGATGTGCTCGACTATTTCAGCACTGCCACCCACCTTGGCCTAACAGCGACGCCGAAAGAAACCAGGGACGTGTCCAGCATCAGCTATTTTGGCGATCCGGTTTTTAGCTACACCTTGAAGCAAGGTATCGATGATGGTTTTCTGGCACCCTATAAAGTAGTCCGTATCGACATCGATCGCGACTTGCAAGGCTGGCGCCCACGTAAGGGGCAGCTTGATAAAAATGGCCAGGAAATCGAAGATCGTATCTTCAATCAAAATGACATGGATCGCACACTGGTACTGGAAAAACGTACCGAGTTAGTAGCGCGCAAGGTGACTGAGTTTCTCAAAGCGACCGATCCCTATACCAAAACCATCGTATTTTGCGATGACATTGATCATGCAGAGCGCATGCGCCAGGCTTTGGTGAACCTCAATCCTGAGCGCATCAAAGAAAATCGCAAATACGTGATGCGCATTACCGGTGATGAAGCTGAAGGCAAAGCGGAGCTGGATAATTTCATCAACCCTGAAGAGCGCTATCCCGTTATCGCCACGACCTCCAAATTAATGACCACTGGAGTTGATGCACAGACTTGTAAATTGGTAGTACTCGATCAGCACATTAGATCGATGACTGAATTTAAACAAATCATAGGTCGTGGTACACGCCTCAACGAAGAGTACAACAAGTACTGGTTCACCATCATGGATTTCAAAAAAGCCACTGAGCTTTTTGCTGATAGAGACTTTGACGGCGAACCCGTGGTCATCTTTGAACCTGGCAGCGATCAAAGCCCCGTACCTGACGAGCAAACCGACATTGTCACCCCAAACAGCGCTGGTGGTGACAGCGGCGCTGCTGATGAGCAGACCGATACAACAACTCAGCGCATGAAATATGTAGTACCCGATGTCAGTGCAGGAATTCTGGCGGAGCGCGAGCAATACTATGGCGCAGATGGCAAACTCGTCACCGAATCGCTTAAAGATTACACCCGAAAAACCGTGCGCAAGGATTACGCTTCGCTCGAACAATTCTTAAAACGCTGGAGTAGCAGCGATAAAAAAGCGGCGATAATTCAAGAGTTAGAACAACATGGCATCATTTTTGAAGCCTTGGCCGAAGAAGTGGACAAAGAGCTTGATGCCTTTGATCTGATTTGCCATGTCGCCTATGATCAGCCACCGCTTACCCGCAAAGAGCGTGCCAATCAGGTAAAAAAGCGCGATTACTTTAGCAAATACAGCACAACTGCCAGAATCGTACTGGAAACCCTGCTGGAAAAATATGCTGATACTGGCATTAGTCAGATCGAAGACATTAAAATCCTGACTCTGGACCCATTCAAAAGCATGGGCAGTGCCACAGAATTGGTGGCAGCGTTCGGCGGTAAATCTAACTACCTGGCTGCGCTTGCTGAACTTGAACAACATTTATATGCCTGAACCAGCAGCACTGGCACACCATAATTTAAACTAAAATTTTCCAGGCGCACATCATGTTGCGCCTGATCACAACAATGTAGCAAAGAGTTAGCACTATGAGTATTTCCAGCACCATCAAATCCATACAAGACATCATGCGCAAAGACGTCGGCGTTGATGGCGACGCACAGCGCTTAAGCCAGCTCGTCTGGATGTTATTCCTCAAAATTTTTGACGACCGCGAAACAGAGTGGGAACTACTGCAAGATAACTACCAATCACCACTACCGGAAAAATACCGCTGGCGTAATTGGGCAGCCAATGCCGAGGGTATCACTGGCGACGAGCTTAAACAATTCTTAGACAACGATCTGTTCCCTGCGCTGCAAACGCTGGAAGCCAAAGGTGGCGATCAACGTGCCTATGTAATCCGCTCAGTCTTTGAAGACGCTTATAACTACATGAAGTCAGGTCAGTTGATACGCCAGGTCATCAACAAAATTCAAGAAGGCATAGACTTTAACAAAGCCCAGGAACGCCACTTGTTTGGCGATATGTACGAGCAACTGCTGCGCGATTTGCAAGCGGCAGGCAATGCTGGTGAATTCTACACGCCACGTGCCGTCACTGAATTCATGGTACAAATGACTAAGCCGCGCCTTGGTGAAAAAGTCATGGACCCGGCCTGCGGTACTGGCGGCTTTTTATCGTGCGCTATCGAGTACATGCGCAAACACGACGTCAAAACTGTGGACGACGAAGCGCAATTGCAAGCCAGTATTTTTGGCATAGAAAAAAAACCACTACCGCATCTGCTCTGCACCACCAATATGATCTTGCACGGCATTGATGTGCCTAGCAATATCCGTCATGACAATACCCTGGCACGGCCATTAATTAGCTGGACACCCAAAGAACGTGTCGATGTCATCGTCACCAATCCACCGTTTGGTGGCATGGAAGAAGATGGCATAGAAACCAACTTCCCCAGCGCTTTCCGCACCCGCGAAACCGCCGACTTGTTCGTCGTGCTGATCATGCAATTGCTCAAAGCCAATGGTCGCGCGGCCTTGGTGTTGCCAGATGGTTTTTTATTTGGCGAAGGTATCAAAACCCGCATCAAAGAAAAGCTACTCGAAGAATGCAACTTGCATACCATAGTGCGCTTACCCAATGGCGTGTTTGCGCCCTACACAGGTATCAAAACCAATTTACTCTTCTTTAGCAAAGGTACACCGACTAAAGACATTTGGTTTTACGAACACCCCTATCCCGAAGGTGTCAAGAGCTACAACAAAACCAAGCCCATGCGGATAGCAGAATTTGCCACTGAAACAGCATGGTGGGGCACAGAGCAAGACAACTTTGCTGCACGCGTAGAAACCGCGCAAGCATGGAAAGTCAGCATAGACGAGATCAAAGCACGCAATTACAACCTCGATTGCAAAAACCCACATGTTGGCGAACAAGAAGTGCACGACCCCGAAGAATTACTCGCGCAATACGCCAGCATGCAACAAGAGATTAGAGATTTACGCAAGCAGCTCAAAGACATCTTGAATCAAGCCTTTCAGGGGGCAGCATGAACGACTTGATACCGATCGATCAGCTCTACCATCAAATTCGTGACATTTTGCAATCTGCGCGCCAGCGCAGCTACCGTGCGGTCAACCTCGCCATGATCGAAGCCTACTGGCAAATCGGACAACGCATCGTCGAACACGAGCAAGCTGGAGAGGCTCGTGCCGCCTATGGCCAAAAAGTCTTGGCTGAATTAGCCAATAAACTCAGTACCGAATTTGGTAAAGGTTTCACCGCCAGCAACTTACGCAATTTTCGTCAGTTTTATCAAACTTTTACGCAGCAAGAGATTTGCGACGCAATGCGTAGCAATTTAACCTGGACGCATTATCGCCAACTGATGCGTATAGCCAACCCTACTGCACGTAACTGGTATATGAATGAAGCCGCCACCCAAGGCTGGAATGTGCGCGCCCTAGAACGACAAGTCAGCACTCTGTTTTACGAACGCCTGCTCTCAAGTCAAGACAAAGCTGCGGTACAAAACGAAGCGGTGCAACTGATCGCCAGCCAGACCCCCAACGACGCCCGCGACTTTATCCGCGATCCCTATGTGCTGGAATTTATCGGTACGCAAGCGGACGCCACCTTGTACGAACAAGAATTAGAAAGCAATCTGATCGCACAATTACAAAACTTCTTGCTAGAACTAGGCAAGGGCTTCGCATTTGTCGCCAGACAAAAACATCTGCGCGTAGAAGGCGATGATTTTTTTGTTGATCTGGTGTTTTACAACTACCTGCTCAAATGCTTTTTACTAGTCGATCTCAAAGTCGGCAAACTCAGCCACCAGGATGTCGGCCAAATGGATATGTATGTGCGCGTATTTGAAGAACAATACCGCGGCGAAGGCGACAACCCCACCCTAGGCCTAATCCTCTGCTCAGAACGCAATGAAGCCGTCGCCAAATATTCGCTACTCGCTGACAGCCAACACCTATTCGCCAGCCGCTACCGCGCCTTCTTGCCCACCGAAGAACAATTGCAAGCCGAACTACAACGTGACCGCGCCGTCTTAGAAAATGCCCAGGCAGGAGAACAGCCGTGAGCGCAGTACATAAACTGATCACCGATCACCTCGATATTTGGACCGCGTCAGACACCGAGAAAAAATCGGGACGTGGCCGCGCTTCGGGTAATGCGAATAGCGTGTATGGCATTAAGAAATTACGTGGATTGATTTTGGAATTGGCCGTGCGTGGGAAGTTAGTGCCGCAGGATCCGGATGATGAGCCTGCTAGTGAATTGTTGAGGCGCATTCTCACTGAGAAAACGAAGTTGGTTGCGGATAAAAAAATTAAGAAGGATAAACCGCTTTCACCAATTTCAGAAGGCGAGGTACATTACGAGTTACCATCCAATTGGATATGGACAAGATTAGGCGAGATTACAAATTTCGGTGCAACAGAAAAACTCGAACAAATTCCAGATGACATGTGGGTACTTGATCTGGAAGACATCGAGAAAGATACATCTAAACTTCACCAAAAATTTAAGTTCTTCGAGCGTCGTTCACTAAGCGATAAAAATAGTTTTCATACTGGCGACGTACTTTACGGAAAACTACGACCGTACTTGAATAAAGTAATCGTCGCAGACGAACCTGGCGTGTGTACAACTGAAATTTTACCGATTCGATGCTACTCAAATTTCGATAGCGGCTACCTCAAAAACGTATTGAAGAGCCCGAGTTTTGTTAACTACGTTAATGCACGAAGCTATGGAATGAAAATGCCACGGCTTGGAACCGAAGACGGTAGGAAGGCTGTTTTCCCACTGCCTCCGCTCGCAGAACAACACCGCATAGTCGCCAAAGTAGACGAACTAATGGCGTTATGCGACCAACTAGAAGCCCAACACAACAACGCCGACTACGCCCACGAACAACTCGTCAGCCACTTGTTAAGCTCACTCACGCAATCAAAAGACGCAGCAGATTTCAACGCCAACTGGCAACGCATCGCCACCCACTTCGACACCCTATTCACTACAGAATCCAGCATAGACTTTCTTAAGCAAACACTGCTACAACTAGCAGTCATGGGCAAACTCGTTCCACAAGACCCGAACGATGAACCAGCTAGTGAGTTGCTCAAACGGATTCAGGCTGAGAAAGCGAAGTTGGTTGCTGAGGGGAAAATTAAGAAGGAAAAGGAATTATCGAAAGTTTCCGAGAATGAAAAACAATTCGACCTCCCAATGCTGTGGAGTTGGATGCGGCTAGGTTCCATTGCCGACTTGACTGGTGGTATAGCCTTTCAAAGTAACAAGTTTCTCGAGTCAGGAAACAATCAGGTTATTCGCATTGGAAATGTTCGGCCAGGAACTCTTAGGTTAGATCAAAAATCTGTATTTATCGATAACGAAACAGTGACCAATTTCAGAGCCTCATCGCTTTCTGCTGGCGACTTAATTATCACCATGACCGGCACGGTCGGTAAGCGTGACTACGTCTATTCGGCAATCATTCACGACGAATATCTTGCGAACAAGAGTCTTTTTTTAAATCAGCGACTGTGTTCTGTCAGACCATTTCTTATATCGCCCCTTTATTTAGATTTAGCGATGAAAGATGATCGACTTTTAGATGCAATTTTCTCCTCTGCAACCGGGACAGCTAACCAAGCAAATATAAGTATGGCTGCTCTAAATTCGTGGACTCTTCCTCTACCACCGATTGCCGAACAACACCGAATAGTCTCGAAATTCAATGAATTAATGATTTTGTGCGATCAACTAATCTCGAATATCAATATCGGCAATCGATTACAACTAAAGCTCGCGGATACTTTAGTTGAGCATGCCATAAGTTAAAGGATTATTAATGCGTTTAAAGCAGGTAAAAATCGACGACTATAAAAACCTCAAAGATTTTACGCTAGATTTTACGGGGGAAGGATTCATTGACATTTTCGTTGGCAAGAATGGCAGTGGAAAATCTAATTTATTAGAAGCGTTGATTGAGATTTTTCGTCATATTTATGAACATGGAAAAAGTACGCCAGTCGATATTTTCAATTACACCATTTGCTACGAGATCGAGGGGCGGCTTTCAAAAATAGAATACAAAAATCTCCTTTTCTTTCTAAATGATAGCGATAAAGGACAAAAGACTTTTAGTACGATCGACCTGCCAGAAAACGTTCTGATTTATTACTCGGGTCATAACGAGAATGTCACACGGTTGGTAAGTGATTACGAGGAGCGTTTTCGATCGCGAATCAAAGGTGCAAGTATTTCGGAGAGTCGCCGTTTTATCGGCATTGGACCAAGCTACAAATCACTTTTGTTATGCACCCTACTATTGCAGTCGGCAAATAACAATGCAAGAGATTACGTTTGTCGTAGACTTAATATTCACGCAATTTCGAGTGAAGTAATTCTCAAGTTGTCGCGTCCAAAGTTTGCCGAGGGTCGATTCAGAGAACTTGGTATTCAATCAATTGATGCGTTCGATCCACGATCACACTTTTGGGGCGCAAACGGAATTACACGCGATTTTTTGGACAAACTCATCACTTGCGTAAAAGGCGAATTCAATCACGACAGTGTTTATAACAACACGAATCATACTTACTCAATTCCGATCGATATCGAACTCTTCCAAAAAGTGTTTGCGAATACCGATATTAGCGACCAATTTCGTTTATTTGACAATCTAAAAACTTTGGGTATGTTGACAGATATTTCTACTAAAGTGTTTCTTGCCAATGGACATGAAGCTCAAGTAAACCATTTCAGCGATGGTCAATTTCAATCTATATATATCTACGCCATCGTAGAGCTTTTCAAAGATCGTAACTGTCTTACTCTTCTGGACGAACCAGATGCTTTCCTTCACCCAGAATGGCAATTCAATTTTTTGGAACAGATATTTGACATATCTGAAAACGCGGCCAAGTGTAATCATATCCTGATGAGCAGCCATAGTGCGGCTACGCTTTGTCCTCTTGAAGAACAAAGTATTAATTTTTTTAAGATGGACGATACCAATGTTACATGTACAAAGCGGACCAAGAAGGAAGTCATCAACGAGTTATCAAATAGCTTTATTCAATACTCCGAAGATGAAAGTAAACTGTTAATTGACAATGTTATCCGCTCATCTTCAAGGCCTATTCTTTTTGTTGAGGGGCCTTCGGACGTTAGCATATTGAATACCGCACTAACCAAGCTATATCCAAATGCAGAAATATCCATTTTGATTCAAGATGCATTTGACAGAGGATTTATAAAGATTTTATTGGCGCGCAACGAAATGTTTGCAACCTATCCAAACAAACATTTTTTTGCATTGTTTGATTTTGATGATGCGTATGAGGACTGGAGGAGTTTGGCCGGCGAGAACGTGGTAACAGATATAGAACGTGGCTTATGCAGAAAATTGAACAATAAAAATGCGTACGCATTTCTACTTCCCATACCTAATAATGAATTAAGAGCTCAAGTTTGGGATGATGCCAACCCCAATGAGAAAATTAGACCTAACCCTCATTTTTGTGTAGAGCATGTTTTTTGGGAAGTTGAAGGTTTAGAAGCATGGTTTCGAAAAGATGAAAAAACAGGCCGGATCAGCTTTAAGAATGACAAACATAAGGTTAAATTTGCAAATGAAATCGTACCAACCCTCGATGCTTCAAAATTTGAAGCTTTTCGGCCATTGTTTGAGTTTATAAACAATAAATGTAGTACGGTTAGTGCCGTTAGTCCACACGATGGGTTGGCTCTGCAATAATTTTAGAATGATGACTACAGCCAAAAAAGCTTAGCAACCACCATCTCAACAGGAAATATGACTTGGATCTCTTATGCCCCCACCATTCTCCCTAAAAATCTTCGTAGCCACAGGCGACCCAGACGGCCTGCGCATTGTCGAGCGCAGCAATTGGATAGGCAAAGCCTTAGTCTTCCCACGTGGCTTGCTACCTGCGATTAAACAGCGTGACGAGTTTGGGCAAACGGGCGTGTATTTTTTGTTGGGCCCGCGCCCTGATGGTGATGGTGAGATGCTTTATATAGGCGAAGGTGATCCGGTGAAGCCGCGTTTAGAAAGTCATTTCAGCAATAAAGACTTTTGGACACGTGCGGTGTTCTTTGTCGCAGGCAGCGGGCAGCTTAACAAAGCGCATGTGCAATTTCTCGAATCGCAATTGATACAACGTGCCAAGGAAGCCAAGCGTATTCGGCTGGAAAATATTAAGTCTGAGAATGAGCCTACCTTGTCTGAGGCTGATCGTGCTGACATGCTGGTCTTTCTCGATAATATGCTCAGTATGTTGCCGGTGCTGGGGATCTCAGCATTTGAAGTTGCCCGCAGCGCCGAAGCCAATACAGCAGCCCTTACGCGCTTGTTTTGCAGTGGTAAGGGTTTGAAAGCCGAAGGCTATGAGTCCAACCAAGGCTTTGTTGTTACCGCCGACTCACAAGCCAGCCTCGATTTAACGACATCAATGCAAGAGCAAATGCGCGGCATTCTCGATTTACGGCAAGACCTCATCAATAACGGCGTGCTGGTACAAATCGGCAAGCATTTAATCTTCCAACAAAATTACAGCTTTTCCAGCCCCTCTACTGCCGCAGCCATCGTGCTCGGACGCAGCGCCAATGGCCGTACCGAATGGAAAGATGCGAACGGTCGCACTTTAAAAGAATTACAAGCCAGCCTGAACGCCGGATAAATTCCTTAACCGACTATCATTCGGCGCGAGTACAACAGCGCTTAGTTTAGTAAGTGACTACGGCCTATGACAGGACGCCAGGCGATTTGTTTAGTCATTTGCTTTAGCCGAAAAAAACCAGACCCGGGGGTCTGGTTGGCAAAGCTCACAAATGCAATGGCTGTCTTGGGAAAGCCATTAAGACGCTAAGGTCTGTTGTCAGACTGGTTGCAGCCCGACTTACCAAGGTACACAAACTCTGGGGGAGACCGTAGTTTGTGTGGATGAATTAAACCATTGTTTCAGTTTTGGGCGTTTTTTTGCCGGAAAATACGCCGCGTTTCGTTTGTTTACTCAACAAAACGATTTTTCTGGCTTTTCTTGCCTGATTGCACAGGATTTTGCCTGTTTGCGGGGCAAATGACTGGGTGTTTCGTTCGTGTTGGGCGAGGTGCTTTGTCTGACTGCGGGCTTAATGTGTTTGCAGGGCGGGCTTGTGGGGCAACTGGCCTGGCTGCTACAGGCTGGCGTAAACACCCGCGCTGATGGGCGTTGTGCCCTGAGCTGGTCGACCCGGCCTGGCTTTACAAGTGTATCTGCCGCTAGCTGCGCTTTCGTGGACAGCCAATTTATTGAGCGGGAAAATGCCCGGCGAGCGATGCGACTAAACAGGGGCAAATTCCGCATAAATCATGCTGCTACGCACAAAAACCACGCTTTGTTTGGTAATAGCACTAAACAAAACCCCAAATTTCGCGCAAGGATTGCCAAAATAGCGCTTTACTCGCAATCTCTGTATTTGTTTCCTAATCGGTTTAAATTTCAAGCGCTCTGGCTTAATAAACGGAGCTGACAAACTGCGGTAGCAGTAATTCAGGAAACAACTGCAAACAAGAGCCTGTCGGTTTGCTTATATCGTTTTTTTGCTGAAGTAATTTGCTGCAGTGTTTTTGCTACAGCGAGGGCAGATTGATATGCGCAGCGACTATGGGCCAATTATTCTAACCCGGGTAGAGAGTGGCGCTGGATAGGCGAGGTAGTTTAGCCCTGTTTACCCAAACTGGACGAGACAAAATGGATAGCACAACTAAAGCTACGCCCTGGCGACAATTTATTCCGCTGGTCACGGTGTTTTTTTTCTGGGGCTTTGTCGCCGCCAGTAATGACATACTGATCCCCGTATTCAAACATTCTTTCCAACTCAGTCAGCAACAAAGCCAATTGGTGTCGGTAGCGTTTTATGTTGCTTACACCGTGGGTTCACTGATTTATCTGCTAGCCAGCAAAATGATGGGGGCTGATCCTTTAAACCGCCTTGGATACAAGAATGGTTTGGCGCTGGGGCTGGGTTTATCGGCGCTGGGTACTTTGTTTTTTTATCCGGCCGCGAATACTGGTTCGTTTGCGCTGATGCTGAGCGGTTTATTTGTGGTCGGTCTGGGTTTTTCGCTGCAACAAACCGCCGCGAATCCACTGGCGATTGCGCTGGGCCATCCTAAAACTGGGGCGCAGCGTTTGACGCTGGCGGGTGGCGTGAATAATTTCGGCACCATGATAGGCCCTTTGATCGTCAGCTTTGCGATCTTTGGCAATAACCCGCATCACGATACGCAACTCGGCATAGAAGCGGTGAAAATTCCTTATCTGATTTTAGGTTTGGCATTTATCGCAGTGGCCTTGATGCTGAAGTTCTCACCCTTGCCCGATCAGCCTGAATTGGTGCAGGAAGAGGCGGGTAATGCGGCCAGCGAGCGCCGTTCGGCGCTGGACTTCCCGCAATTAACAATGGGCATGCTGGCGATTTTTGTCTACGTAGGCGTGGAAGTCTCCACCGCGAGTAATTTACCCGAATACATGACCAGCAAACTCGGTTATCAAACTCAGCAAATCGCGCCGTTTATTTCTTTGTACTGGGCCAGCCTGATGATAGGCCGCTGGACGGGTGCAGTCGATGCCTTTAATTTGCAAGCGGGTGGCAAAAAGATCGCGAAGGCGCTGGCACCGTATCTGGCGTTTAGCTTGTTTTTACTCGTGAATGCACTGGCCCAGCATGATTTATCGGTGTTTTATGTGTATGGCGCGCTGGTTTTGATTTTGCTGGCGATGGATATGTTAAGCCAGTCTGATCCGGCCAAGATGCTGTTGTATTACGCGCTGACGGCGATTTGCGCGCTGATTATTGGTATGAACAGCAGCGGCATGGTCAGCGTATATGCCTTCACCAGCATAGGTTTGTTTTGCTCGACTTTATGGCCGTGTATTTTTGCGCTGGCGATTAATGGCTTGGGCAAACACACTAGCCAGGGCAGTAACTTCCTGATCATGATGATTATGGGTGGCGGCATAGTCAGCTGGTTGCAAGGTGCGATTGCGGATTGGTCGGGCATACAGCAAAGTTACTGGGTGGGTGTGGCGTGTTTTGCTTACCTCGCTTTCTATGCCTGGAAAGTGCCGCAGTTATTGGGTAAACAAGGTTTGCAAACTGGCAAAGCTGGCCTGGCGGCACATTGAAGCAAGGACAGACCAGGCTTAGTTTAGTAAAAACAATAAACTAAGCCTGCAAATGGCTGGCAAATTGACCTGGATTTTAGCGCTGGGTATAAATGAAGGCAGCCTTAAACTCAGGTTTATTAAACAGGTCTGTAGCGAACTTTACGGACTTTAGCACGCAGTGACCAGCCACACTTTTCTAAAGGCTGGCACTCAGGAGACAAGCATGGCGGCAACCATACGCGATATTGCAAAAGCAACCGGACTGTCGATAGGCACGGTGTCGCGCGCCTTAAAAAATCAAGCTGGCTTAACAGAAAAAACCCGGGTCCGCGTCAGCAATGCGGCACGTGAACTCGGTTATGATCTCGGCAAACTCAAGCAAGGCAAGATACGCCGTATCGCGTTTTTATTGCACCGCCAGCATAACACCATTTCCAGCAGCCCGTTTTTTTCGCCGGTGTTACATGGCGCTGAAGAAGCTTGCCGCCGCGAAGGCATTGCTTTGTCGCTGGTGGCGATAGGCCCATCTGAACCCGTCATGGAACAAATCCGCGTCCATCAACCCGATGCGATTTTATGCGCGGGTTATTTTGAACCCGAGTTACTGAACGCGCTGCGCCACACCAGCAAACCGATTGCACTGGTGGATTATCGCTTGCGCGGGTTTACCTCGATTAACCCGGACAACCGGCTCGGCGGGTATCTGGCGACGCGACATTTAATTCAATGCGGTCGTAAGCGTATCGCGATGATTTCTGGTTCCCTGGCGCATTTCAGCATACAAGAGCGCGCCCGTGGCTTTCGCCAGGCTTTGTATGACGCCCGTATGCTGGCTGACCCCAGTCTGGAAATCAGCATCGCCGATCCCGCTAAAATCGAAGAAGGGGTGCGTGAAGTGATGCGCCAGTTATTCGCCATGAGCAAACCACCCGATGCCTTGTTTTGCTACAACGATAGCGCGGCGCTGGCAGCGATGCACTGGGCACTCGAACAAGGTATGAAAATACCGCACGACTTAGCCATCGTCGGCTTTGACGATATCAGCGCAGCGGCAAAAGCGATTCCACCGCTGACAACCATACACGTGAATAAAGAAGCGTTGGGAGCAGCAGGTATCGAGATGCTGATACACCAGAATGGCGACGAGGTCATCGATAAAACTGTAGATGTACGTTTGATCGTGCGCGAAAGCAGTACCGATGATTAGCTTTAGCAGCCTGAACAAAACGACGTATCAAGCGCGGCATTACTAAGCCAGCAAGAACGAACAGATTACCCGGACTGATGTGCATGGGCTTGGTTTAGCGCTAAGCCCAGGGGCAACTCATGCCATCAGCAAGCACTACACCCTCTATGACTACAATACAAACAGACATGCCTACTTTTCCTGACTTCATGCAAGCCGCAACGCTGAACCAGCATATTCAACAGACGCTGGGGTTTTACCATCCACGTTGCATCGATACCAGCGGTGGCTTTTTCCACTTCTTTAAAGACGATGGCGAGATTTACGATAAACACACGCGCCACCTGGTCAGCTCAACCCGCTTTGTGTTTAATTACGCGATGGCGTATCGTCATTATGGTCAGGCTGAATATCAGCAAATGGTCAGACACGGGGTGCAATTTTTGCGTCAGGCACATCGCCAGCCTCACGGCGGCTATGCCTGGCAAATCCACTGGCAAGATGGCGTGGCGCGGCTTACTGATGGCGATAATCATTGCTATGGTCTGGCGTTTGTGGTGTTGGCGTATGCGCATGCGGTGATGGCTGGGGTTAGCGAGGCGCGGGCTTATCTGGATGAAGCGATCCATTTTATGAATCTGCGTTTCTGGCAAGCTGAGCATCAATTATTTGCCGACCAGGCGGCACCGGATTGGTCAGAGCTGTATCCATATCGCGGCCAAAACGCGAATATGCATGCTTGCGAAGCCTTGATTGCAGCCTTTCAAGCCACTGCGAATCGTCAGTATTTGTGGCAAGCCGAAGCGATTGCGCGCAGCATTAATCAACAACAAGCGGCGCTGGCCAAGGGTTTGATCTGGGAACATTACCAAGCTAACTGGCAAGTCGATTGGGATTACAACATCAACGATAAAACCAATATCTTCCGGCCCTGGGGTTATCAACCGGGTCACTTCACTGAATGGGCGAAATTATTAGTTTTACTCGAACGTAACCGCGAACATTTACAGCACGATGCTGAATGGTTATTGCCACGTGCCGAATTCTTATTCCAAACCGCTTTAGAACACGCCTGGGATCAGCAACATCAAGGCATATGCTATGGCTTTGGGCCAGATCTCAGTATTTGCGATGGCGATAAATATTTCTGGGTGCAAGCCGAATCCTTCGCGGCTGCCGCCTTGTTAGCGCGTCGCACTGGCAAGGCTGAATACTGGCAGTGGTATCAAAAAATATGGGAATACAGCTGGCAACACATGATCGATCATCAGCATGGTGCCTGGTATCGCATCCTGACGCGTGATAATCAAAAAATCAGCGATGAAAAAAGCCCGGCGGGTAAAACCGATTACCACACCATGGGTGCTTGTTATGATGTCTTGCAAGTCTTAGCCGGAGGTAGCTATGCCAACTGAAATCGTTCCAACTTTTCCTGACGTAATCTGCATCGGTGAAGCGCTGACCGATATGCTTAGCACAGGCACAAATGCAGACACTAAGCAATGGCTGAGCGTGAATGGCGGCGCCACCTGGAATGTGGCGCGGGCGATTGCCAAGCTGGGCCAGCATTGTGCCTTTGCTGGCGCGGTCAGCAATGACTTGTTTGGCCATGCCCTGCGCGAGGCCAGCGTTGCCGCCGGACTCGATACCCGCACGCTGCAAGTGCTGGATTATTCACCCTTACTGGCGATCGTCGATAATCAGCAACCGCCGAATTATTTTTTCATAGGCGATGACAGCGCCGATCTGCATTTCGATAGCGCTAACTTGCCGCAAGGCTGGAATAGCAATTTGCGCTGGGCGCATTTCGGTGGCATTAGTCTGGCGCGCCAGCCTTTGGCAAAAAATCTGCTCGAGCTGGCACAACAACTGCATCAGCAAGGCGTGGCGATCAGTTATGACCCCAACTTCCGCAATTTAATGGGGCCGGATTACGACGCCGTGTTGCAGCAAATGACGCGCTTAGCCAGCGTGATTAAGGTCTCCGATGATGACTTGCGCGGCCTGTTCCGCAGCAATGATGCAGAAGCTGGCTTTGCCAAATTGCGCGCAATCAATCCCGAGGCAATTTACCTTTACACCCGTGGCAGTGCCGGGGCTTCGCTGCACATAGGCGAACAAAGCTGGCAATGCGCCGTTCCCACTATCGTCACCGCCGATACCGTTGGCGCGGGCGACGCCAGTATCGCTGGCATGTTGTACAGCCTGATGCAAAGAACTGAAGCGAGCTGGCCCGAGCACTTGCGCTTCGCGGTCGCTTGCGGTGCCGCCGCGTGCTTACAACGCGGCGCCCATGCCGGTGATCTGGCACAGGTGATGCAGCTTTACCAAAGCCTGGCGACCAACTAAATCTCTGGCTGGAGATCCTGGTATTTGCTACTGCGCATAGGCTTTTTTCGCGCTCGTTGTGAGCAGTTCCCAGTCAGACTTAATTAAATTTTGGAGACTCTGATGTACCCCTTGAATCTAAGCACGGCTAAGCCATCCACACATACTCCCACTGTTATGCGCCAAAAAGGAAAGCTGGTAGCGCGTTTTAACACGATACTGGCAGGTATTTCGCTGGTATTGGCGAGTTCCACTAGCTTTGCCGCCACCCCGGCGGTGGAAAAAATCGATAGCGAAAAACTCGCGGCGCAAGTTAAAGCCGAAACTCGCCACGCCTGGCAGGGCTATAAAAAATACGCCTGGGGTCAGGATGCTTTGAAACCTTTGAGCAAAAGCGGCCACAACTGGTATCAGCACTCTTTATTGATGACGCCAGTCGATGCGCTCGACACCCTGATCATCATGGGCCTGGATAAAGAAGCGGCAGAAGCGCGCGAATTGATCGCGACTAAGCTGAATTTTGATCAGGATATGTATGTGCAAAATTTTGAAATCACCATCCGTTTGTTGGGTGGTTTGCTATCGGGCTATCAACTGACACAAGATCAGCGCTTACTCAATTTAGCGCATGATCTCGGCAAGCGCTTATTACCCGTGTTTGATACGCCGACAGGTTTGCCTTACACCCACGTCAATTTGCGCACCGGTAAAGTCAAAGGCACGGTCAGCAATCCAGCTGAAACTGGCACGCTGATTATGGAATTTGGTTTGCTGAGTGAATTGACTGGCAACCCAGTGTTCATGGAAAAATCTAAACAAGCGCTGGTCGCAACCTGGCAACGTCGCTCAAAATTAGGCCTGGTTGGTGCGGCGATTAATGTTGAAACTGGCGAATGGGCCAACACCACCGCGCACATCGGTGGCGCAGTCGATTCTTACTACGAGTACCTGTACAAATGCTATCGCCTATTTGGCGACAATGACTGCAAAAAGATGTGGCAAGACAGCATACAAGGTGTGAATCAGTACCTGGCGGAAGAAGTCAATGGCGACTTATGGTATGGCCACGCCGAGATGCATAGCGGCAAACGCTTGAGCAGCCAATATGGCGCACTGGATGCCTTTATGCCTGCCTTGCTGGCACTCGGTGGTGATTTGCCACGGGCGCAGCGCTTGCAAGACGCCAATTTAAAAATGTGGCGTTTGCATGGCATAGAACCAGAATCCATCGATTACCGCACGATGCAAGTGAAGTCGCCAGAATATGCTTTGCGTCCTGAAATCGTCGAATCAGCTTACTACCTGTATCACTACACCAAGGATGAAAAATACCGACGCATGGGTGCAGAATTCTGGCGCGATTTCGTCAAGCATTGCCGCACCCCGGCAGGCTTTGCGGCGCTCAAGGATGTGCGCACTAAACAGCACGAAGACAGCATGGAAAGTTTCTTATTTGCCGAAACCTTTAAGTATTACTACTTGTTATTCGCTAAACCAGAAAAGCTGAACTTCGAGCGCTTCACCTTTAACACCGAAGCGCATCCGCTGCGTTCGCAACGTCAAGTGCAACCTTAAGCCGTGTCAGGAGTCTGCAATATGAACGATTTCACTCAAGCCAGTCGTCGCACTACTGGCCGCACTACTGGCCGCAATCTCGCGCTAATGCTGGCGCTGGCCTGTGCCTTTGCTGCCCCCGCGCAAGGTCAGTCTGGCCAGCAACTTGCACTGAATTACAGCAAACAAGTCAATACCTTCATCGGCACCCAGGATGATGGCAACACCTTTCCCGGCGCCTCCGCACCGTTTGGCATGATACAAGTCAGCCCTATCGGTTCGCATTATGCGGGCTGGCATTACAATGACACCCATATTCGCGGCTTTGGCCACTTCTTTTTATCGGGTGCGGGTTGCTGGGAACAAGGTGGTCAGCTCTCAGTCTTGCCAGTCACTGGTGAGATCGGTAAAGGCAAGGCTTTTGATACCAGCAAAGCTGCCAGTTTTGATCAAAAAAAATACGCCTCGCGTTTCAGCCATGATGGTGAAGTGGGCGAAGCCGGTTACTTTAAAGTGCGCCTGACCGATTACGGCGGGATTGATGCCGAAAGCACTGCGCTGACACGCGCCGCCGCCGAACGCTATCGCTTTGATAGTGAACAGCCACGCCATTTGCTAGTGAATCTGGGGCAGGCGAATGAGCGCCACTCGGTGGTCGGCAGTGAAGTGCGGGTGATCGACGATAAAACCTTGGAAGGTAAAATCGTCACCCGCAGTTTTTGCGGTGGCACCACCTATGCGACCTGGTTCCGTATGGAGTTTGATGAGCCGTTTAGCAGCTATGGCATCTGGAATGAACATGGCGGTCACACTGGCAGCCGCGAATTAAGCCAGCAAGGCGATAGCAAACCACATGGCTTGTGGCTGAGCTTTGCTGGTACCAACAAAACCGTCACCGCTTACAGCGCGATTTCGCATGTCGATGCCGCAGGCGCACGCGCTAACTTGCAAGCCGATGCCTATGCCCAGGGTAAGTTGAAGAGCTTCACGCAAATGCTCGAGCAAGCGCAACAGCAATGGGAACACGAGCTAGCCAGCATCCAGATCAAAACCCAGCAAGCCGATCAATCCAAGGTGTTTTATACCGCCTTGTATCACAGCTTATTGCAACCGCTGACTGGCAATGATGCCGATGGTCGTTATCGCGGTTACGATAATAAAATTCATCATGCTGGCAATCGTACTTACTACGAATTTTTTTCGCTCTGGGATACCTATCGTGCGCAAAATCAATTGATTGCCTGGTTACGTCCAGAACGCGCCAAAGATATCGCTAACTCGGTCTTAAAAATTCAACAGCAGGCAGGCTGGTTACCACGCTGGGGCTATGCCAACTTTGAAACCAATGTCATGACTGGCGACCCGGTCACGCCTTTCCTGGTTGACCTGTGGCGCTATGGCGCTTTGGCTGGGCAAGAAAAACAAGCGTATCAAGCCTTACGCCAAAATGCCTTTGGCTTGCCATCACCGCTGTTACGCGCTGAAGGCCGCGCTGGCAACCCGCATTATCTGGAACACGGCTATGTGCAATATGAACGCAGCTTTGTCGCCAAGGGCATGGATGTTGATCCGCATCACGGCGGCTCGGCCACGCTGGAATATGCCCAGGCCGATGGTGCGCTGGCTTACATGGCACAGGCACTCGGTTATCAGGATGACGCAAAAGTTTTGCGGCAACGTGCTCAAAACTGGCGCAAAGTCTGGGACCCGCAAGTGCAAGATAGCGAACTCAAGTTCCAGGGTTTCCCACGACCACGGCTGGCTGATCAAGCCTGGTTCCGCGAACTCGATGGCAGCTATAACCCACGCTCAGAAGCAGGTTTCCACGAAGGCACAGCCTGGCAATATCAATGGCTGATACAGCAAGATCAGGATGGCATGGTAGCTGCCATGGGTGGCCGCGACGCCACTGCTAAGCGGCTCGATACCTTCTTCCAAATGCCAGCCTTAGTGCAAGCACCAGCAACCGCTGCGCGCAAAGAATGGGTGATGGGGCCGTATAGCTATTACAACCAGTATCGTTACAACCCAAATAATGAACCGGATTTGCACGCGCCCTGGATTTATACGCTGATAGGACAGCCATGGAAAACCACGCAAGTCTTACGCGCCGCTGACAGCTTATTTGGCAATGCGCCGAATGGCGTAACGGGTAACGACGACCTCGGCACCATGTCAGCCTGGTATGTGTTCTCGGCACTTGGGCTTTACCCTTACACCCCCGGCAGTGGCCGCTTCTTGCTGCACACGCCGAAGTTCCAGGAAGCCAAAATCAAGCTCAAACAGGGTGAACTGGTAATACGCCGCGACGGTGACGACAGCGCCGACAACGCGCCCCACTACACCAAGGCCGTACAATGGAATCAGCAAAACTGGGATAAAGTCTGGCTAAGCTGGGAGCAATTACAAAGCACCAAAGAGCTACAACACAGCACCACCAAAAACCCACAGCAAGCCAACTGGGGCCGCAGCGAAAGCGCAGCGCCACCGGGTAAACCGGGGGAGTAACATCAACGATATAGTAACTACAAAACCAAACCCGGCAAGCGCCGGGTTTTTTAGTAGATTTGGCGATAACATATCACTTTGAAGTATTAATCAAGTGAGTAATGGGTGAGCTTAGCTGAAATTTTTATCGATGGTTTACGTAACATGCATGCGCTAGCCCTGACGTATTTATGCGTCTCTATGGTTTTAGCGGGAAGCTCTTACTTATTGTTTAGGAAATGGCGACGAATTGAAAAGAATTCGCCAGCGTTAAGCTTAGGCTTAATCTGCTGCGTGATCGCCCTGGTTTCATCCGCGACCTTCTTGTACATGGGCATACAGTCATGGCGATTTGCGAACTATATGCAAGTTGAGAAAGCAGCTTACTGAACCATAGAACCCAATTGAGTAAGCTGAATTTAAGAAAATTCATCTCAAGTAATTCAACAAACCGTTCAAAAGCAAAGGTGCTATCAGATTGAAACACCACGTCAGCCTTACCCAAACTGGCGCTATCTCTGCCTGCGCTGAAGCAGATAAGCGCAAGCTAAGTTGAGCTTGCAGCCAGAATTTAGTCAGCGCCCAAGCAAGTAAGCAAATAGCAATTGGGCTACTGATCAACCAGATTTGCGGCACTAAACCGAATTCAGCTTGTGCCGTATTTGACTGTGTGTAAAAGCGCTGATAATGTAAATACAGGATTTGCAGCGCAATCCAGCCATTCAACAGTGCGGCAATGACTAAGGGCAGATTTTTGCTACTCATTTATGCCTCATGCGCTCTATGTGACTTGCACTAGCTTAAGCTAATGCACACACCAAGGCCATGGCATTTTGCGAGGGCGCTTTCAGCGCTACTCGCCGACTAGAGCGCAAGTGACTTGAACTACTCCAATTGTTCAAAAAAGGCTGGCCTGGATGATTTTTTTCAACAAGTTATGGCAAGACTGCGACGATGATGAATGCGGATTTCGAGGCTGTTTTGACTCAATAAGGCGCCAAATGAAGAATCTGTGATCAAGTTCTCCTCAGATAGCCAGTTGAGTGCCAAGGGTATGAGGAGGACGTAGGCAAGGAATCGGGCCAATCTGGTACCAGGATGGGATTTATTCAGCGGCCAGCGCAAACCAAAAAATACACCGAGAATTGCCACTCGTGAAACCAGCAAATACAGCCAGTAAGAGCCTAAAAAACTTAAACACAGGACCAGGCCCGCTTCTAGCCATACGCCCAATTGCCAAGGCTTAAGCGCATAGGCTGCAATCAAAATCAGGGTTTGGTGGACTATATACACGGGCAATACTGCATCGCTCCACTTAGTCGTAAAGGTTCGAAAGCGTGCAGCGTAATGTCGCGCAAAACCCAGGGCGGCAAATACACAGCAAATCGCATACGAGCGGTACACCACCGCCGATAAGGGATCGGCCCAAGGCTGGGCCATACGTTCAGGAACTAAATAGACATAAATATAGATACAAATCAGCGCCGGAAACAAAATCAGCGCCGCGCTTAAATAGCGACGACGTAGTTCGTAAAGCGATTGCCAAAATTCAGCGTGTTTCGCCAGTGCAAAGCCGGCGACCAGAAATAAGGCACCGACAGTTTCGCGCTCATCTAAATGGACAATATCGAGTACAACTAAACTCGAAGCGAGCAAAGCACTCATCAATATCCCTGAACGCGGCAGTTGAATTTGCGCAAACCTGGTATGCGCGAGAGGCATGCGCAATTTTGCCCAAATAAAATAGAGCGCAATCAAGCCCAAAGAAAACTTAAATAGTTCGCGCAAATACCAAAGGTGGTTGACATCCATATGCGGCAATATCCCATAGGGATACGCTTTGAATAAGGGTTCATCCAAATTCCAAAACGCACGATAAAATTCAAGATAAGAAAAGTCGCCAGGAAGTTGCCCCTTGCCTGCCATCTCGACAAAAAGCTGCGGCGGCACCACGACTAAAACACCGAATATGAGCGGCAGCAACAAACGCAGAGCGCGTTGCTGAACACGGTGCCAAGCGCCGTATTTGTCGAGCGCGTAACGTAAGGCAACCCCTGAAATAAGCCAAAGCAGCGACATGCGCCATGGCTCAACCACCAGCATCACTGCGGCCAGACTTGAACTTTGATAATCACTCTTAAAATGAAAACCCCAAGCTTTCACATACAACATGCCAGTGTGATAAAAAATGAGTATGACTACCGCAAAAATACGTAATAAATCGAGTTCATTACGCCGCTTGTTTGAATTGTCCAACATCATCCTCTCCGAAATTATCTGTGAGACCTCTGCACAGCTGTCGCGAGTGAAGCAAGCTTAGGCAAAAGCCTAAGTAAAGCGATTATTTATGAGGAACAGAATTACACCAAGGCTGATGTGGCGAAATGGAGTAAGTTGGGGTGTATCGCTTATTTGAGCAGCGCGCTTAACACTTGCTCTTTATAAGAACGACTGACTGGAACCCGGCGACCATCGGATAATTCACATAATCCATCGCCATGGCTTTCAGAATGGAAGGCGGCAAGCTTGTCACGCGCCACAAGATGACGTCGATGGCAGCGCACCACGATGTTGCCCAGTTTTTGCTCTAGCTGAGTGAGGCTCATGCGCACCAGGTGAGTTTTGGCGGCACAATGAATTTCCACATAGTTATCAGCAGATTCAGCATAAAAGATTTCATGGATAGCAAGCCTGAAGATCTTCGTGTTTTCTTGAAGCAGCAAAACCGGCGGTTTCGCAATGGACACCATGAGACTGGCCTTGGCCTTCGCGAATGCGCGGTCAAAGCGAGCTTGATCGAAGGGCTTTAAGAGATAATCAAGCGCATCATTTTCAAAAGCACGTAGTGCAAATTCGGCATTTGCTGTCGTAAATATCAAGGCAGTTTTTGGAAAGTCCTCTGCATTCCAATGCTCCAGAAATTGCCAGGCATCGCATTCAGGCATATGAATATCTAAGAATACGATATTCGGGCAAACTTCGCGCATCGCTTGCAAAGCTAAGCGACCATTGCTCGCTTCATGAATAGTGCTGACGTCGGGATGGTGTCCCAGGTAATGCCTGAGTTTCAGTCGCGCCGGTGTTTCATCATCAACGATTAAGACCGTAAAATCTGGCTTAGTCATAGCAGTATCACCTCGTTAAAATAGCCCTGAGGTTGTAACGCGTAATGTTTAAATTGTGCTTTGTTGCCAAATTGCTGTTCCAGCCTTAAGGCGAGATTAGCCAATCCCGTGCCACCCGAACTTGCACCTGACTTGGTTGCGCCATCATCTTGTACGACCAGACGAATTCCCGTCTCAAAGCACTCAACACTCAGTGAGATGGTGGTCAGCGTAGTACTCGCTTCTACGCCATGTTTAATACTATTCTCGACTAAGCCCTGTAAAGTCAGAGGAGGAATCAGCACGCCTAAACTCGCGGGTACAATCTGACGCTTCACTTCTAAACGCTGTTCAAATCGAAGTCGCATCAAATCCAGATAACTATCGACCATGGCCAACTCATGCTCCAGTGGAATGAGCGGCTTAGCACTATGCGAGATAGAGAGTCGCAGCAAGTCTCCCAAGCTCGCGATGGCACTGTCGGCCTTGGCCAAATCCTGGTACATCAAGGCCGAAATCGTGTTTAAGGCATTGAATAAAAAGTGCGGTTGTAACTGAGCCGTGAGATTATGCAGGCGTGCTTCTTGCAACAGTTTTTCGGAAAGACGTTTTGCTTCTTCTTCACGGCGCAATTGCAGAAAAGACATAATGCCGAAAATAACGGTGTAAGCCAATACTGCAAAACCAGCCACCTTGATCGATTCATAAAGGAACAATTCGCCCCAGGGTCGATGGCTATAAGTAAGCCCCATAACTTGAAACACACTATGCCGTATGCCAAACACGATCGCGACAAAAAGCAGGCAATACAACGGCAAAACGACGAACTGTTGCGCAAACCAAGCCCAGGGACTTTTGTGCAATTCGAAGTCAAATAAGAATGGGCGCTGCAATCGAAACAAAATTAAGATGACCAAAGCGGAAGTACTTTCCCAAAACAACGGCTTCCAAAACTCTGAACCACCACCGCGCAGAAAGTCCGAAACCTCGACATAAGTGTTCATCGAAAATATCGCCAGCCAGCCCCAAAACAAACTCCAACGCACCAGGGGCGGGACATCCCAAGGCTGACGGAGTTTTTGATAGTAGCACTTAAGCCATGTTTTCATAGGCTGAACTGATCTCTTCTCTACGATGTACTTTCGGTGTTGATGGAGGACTGACTTCGGCTTCATGCTATCAGCTCGCCTAAGTGATAGAAATAGCCCGAATGGTGTTAAGAGTAAGTATAAACAAGACGCGAGTCGCTTGATGCTATCTATCAAAAATTTTTTCTGCTATTTGCATTGCGCTTTACCTCTTGTGCTAAAGATCGAACACCCATGAGCGTTATATCTGCATGATCGCCCTACTTTGGCTGAATTAACAAGAAAAAATTACACTCTTCGATATCCTGCAGATTGAACTACCCCAATTGTTTAGAGCTGGCTTGGCTGAACGTTCTTTTCTGACTCTGAACAAGCTAATTCGATGTAGAAGTGTAGTGGTCAACTAATTTTGGCCACTTCGTTATAGCCAAGCCAATAACTGCGCT
>JAYSEN010000014.1:0-100763 GCA_041913845.1 Undibacterium sp. | reverse complement strand
AACTCTGAGCTTTCAGTTTTTTGCGGTTTTTAGGTGGTTTTTAGAAGTGCCCCAATGCCGCAACAAGGTCGCTGTCACGGGCAGCGCCAACCGTAAACTGGCTGCTGCCTCTGTAGCCAGCAAGCCCTGATAACGCTGCTTAAATCCGATTAAGTAATCCGCGCTAAAACTCAGCATACTGGCGCGATAAGCCCCTTGATCTGGCCGGTTAACGATTTCAAACTCGTGGCGAGCAGGCAATAGTAAAAGTTGATTTTGCGTAATCGACTCGCTTTTCTGCGCTATGCTGACGAGCTTACTGCCTTGCTCGACATAACATAATGAGGCCAGCAAAACCGGAACCTGACGCAAGCTATACCATTGCCGGGTATGTATATGACTTAGTTGCAAGCCAGAATCGGGCTGCATAATACTCACCTTCTGTTTAAATCAAGTAGCGCCTTTGGTCGCGTCAAACCAAGTTGCCTCAAATACCTGGCAAGACCCACTCAGCGTCCGTAATAGGCTTGCAATTCAGCTTTGCCCACAGCGTGTGCGCGCACCATGTAACCCACCAGCGCACCACTGCTATTCTGATCGAGCGCCAGTTTATCGGTATTTAAGGCCCACACGGTGAATTGGTAACGATGCGGTTTATCACCAGGAGGTGGACAAGCGCCGCCAAACCCGGTCTGCCCATAATCGGTACGTCCTTCAACTGCACCCGCAGGGAGTTTGCCCGAACTGGCATTGGCAGCGAGTTGATCGATATGCGCGGGTATATTGACTACAGTCCAATGCCACCAGCCACTGCCAGTCGGCGCATCAGGGTCATAGACCGTAATGGCAAAGCTCTTGGTGCCCGCTGGCGCACCCTGCCATTTTAATTGTGGCGAACTGTTTTTGCCGTTGCAACCGAAACCCTTAAATACCTGATCCAGGCTGAGTGTCTGACAAGGCTGTATCTGTTCACTGCTTAAGTTGAATTCGCGGGCTTGCGCCTCTGTTGTGACACAAGTGATGAGGCTGCAAATTAAGCTCGCGAGCAGGAGGGGCTTTTTCATGGACATCCTTAGAAAAATCGGGCGTTTATCTTGCGCACCGGGTTAGGAAAACTGGGGATAGCTAGTTGCGACCACCAGTACTGAGCGCCAGTATAAACAAGCGTCTGGCAATGGCTTAGCCAGATCTGCTCAAAAAATCGCCCAAAATGCTCAGTTCCGACAAATTTACCCGTTTTTTTTCAAACTAAGTTAGCTGGATGCCGCTACGCTGTGCCGCCCAAAGTCACTCAGCGCCCTTAAAAATACCGTTTTAAGGCGAAGATTTTTTCCAGCCAGCCACGGTAAGGCGGCGCTAATAAGCGAGTCAATGCAAAGCGTGATTGATAAAACACCGGACGTAATTTAGAGAAAGTGACGAAACCTTCATAGCCGTGATAGTGCCCCATACCGGATTCGCCAACGCCACCAAACGGCATATCATGCTGCGCCACGTGAAATAAGCAATCGTTGACACTGACACCGCCAGACATGACTTCAGTAATAAAACGCTGTATCAGATTATAGTCATGACTGAAGGGGTAAATTGCCAAAGGTCGTGCAGCGGTTTTCAATTCCGTGAAGACTTGCTCAATGTCGCGATAGGTTTTAATTGGCAAGATGGGGCCAAAGATTTCACGTTGCCACAATGCGCAGTCTGAACTGGCATTCAAAACGATGTGGGGGGCCAGCTTATGGGTCGTGGCGTCTGCCACCGGGCCATTTAATAAGGGAATGAGTTCGGCACCGGCGAGTCTGGCCTCGTTTAAGGCGGCTTGCAAGCGCTCGTAAGCAGCCGGATTAATCAAGGCCGAGTAATCCTGACTATGCAAGTCGGCGTAGCGCTTTTGGACGACTTCGCGCGCCAAGCTGACGAATTCTGACAATTTATCTTCAGGTAGCCACAAATAATCGACCGTAGTACAGATTTGCCCGGCATTTAAGCATTTGACATACATAATGCGCTCAACAGCGGTTCGCAATGGGAAGTCGGGCGCGACGATAGCTGGCGCTTTGCCGCCCAGTTCGAGCGTGACGGGCACCAGATTTTCTGCTGCTGCGCGCATTACGGCCCGCCCAGTCTGACCGGAACCAGTGAACAATAAATGATCGAAGGCGAGTTTCGAAAAGGCTATCCCTACCCCGCCCGTTTCATCACTGATGTGCAACTTATCGGGTGCGAAATAGGATTGCAAGTGTTGCTGCAAATAGGCCGCTAAATGGCGCGAATTCTCACTCAGCTTGAGCATCGCCCGATTGCCTGCGGCAAAGATATAGCACAAGGGGATTAGCGATAAATTAATTGGAAAATTCCAGGGTACGATAACCCCGACCACGCCTAAGGGTTGTGGAATCACGCGATTTTTCGCGCCCGCGAAAACAGTCCAGTCGACGCCACGCTTTTGTGCCTTCATCCAGCGCCGTAAGTGCCTCTGCGTATGCCGCAGACTATCAATAGCAGGAATGATTTCAGTAATCATGGTTTCGTGTCTGGCGCGATGCCCATAATCAGCACTGACCGCCGCACACAATCCTTCCTGATGTTGCAAAATAAAATCCAGCAGGCGGCGCAAATCAGCCTTACGTTGCGCCAGGCTAGGATAAGGCTGCGCCTGAAAAGCCGCGCGCTGACGTTGTAGGGCTAGCTGTAATTCAACGTCGATTTCGTTACTCAATGAAGTAAGGGGTAAGGCGGCATTCATAATTTGTCTCCTGCTGATTCGATAAGACTAAAACTTGTGCTGACGACACGCATCGCTGTGCTTAATCCTGACAAGGGTGAGGCCGGTTTGCTGAGGCTTGCAAACCCTGCGCGCCACGATCAGCATAACTACCCGCATAAAACAAGGGGCCACCGCGATGACGAGGCCAGCCACAGCTTGTTAACGCCAGGCTATCGATGTGTTGCGCATCCAGGCCAGTGTTTGCTTTTTGTAAGTGCTGAGCCTGGGCGATAAGTTGTGCATCTAATTGATTGACTAATTCCCGTGCCAGTTGCAAGTCATTTTCCGGCAGCTTTGCCGCCGAACTCAGATCGACAACATCGTTCGCGTTAAAAAAGGCTGACAAGGCATAACCCTGACTTGCCAGCACAAATTGTAAAGCAGTCAGACTGCATTCGCTGGCCAAGCCTAGGCTGAGCCAGGCAGAGGCTGCAGCTGAAAAAGCCCTTTTTACCGCACTCAGATCGTGCTTTAATTTGATGACGTCACGCTCAGCAAAAAACAAACGACGCATGCGTTGCGATTGATCTGACTGCAATAAACTCAAAAATAAGTCGCGTTCTTTACTCAGTCCTGCATCGCATCCGTGCATATCACCATAGGCCATAGCCAGCGCCGCACTTTTTGTTGCCAGTGCCGGATGCCATAGCAAAGCCGAAAGCGCTCGTTGCTCTGACGGCTTCAGGCCGGATTCAGGGCGATGGCATACTGCACTTAAACGACCTACCCGGCCCTCAATTTGGGGTTGATGTTGCACCACCCAGCGCTGCGCAAAACCGGTCTGATCGTTGTCCTCAAAGACGGCATCCAGCAACCCGCTGTGGGCAAGTTCGGTGGCGGTCTTCAATTCACCACTGAGTATCAGGTAACGTGCCAGATCGTAATCAATTAAGCGAGGTAACCGTTGCGTACCGCCCGCGCCGGGAATCAAACCGAGCTTTACTTCCGGCAAACCCAATAAGGTCGCTTGCTGCGCTAAGCGATAATGACAAGCCAGCGCCAATTCCAGGCCACCGCCCAACGCCATGCCATGCATGACAGCGATGTGCACTTTGCGCGCCGTCTCCAGTTGCAGAATTAACTCTGCCAGCGTGGGACTTGCGGTCGCTGCTGCCGTATTGAATTCGCGTATATCTGCGCCACCACAAAATCCGCGACCTGCTCCCTGTATGAGCACATAATCGACCGAAGTAGCGTGTTCAGCCTGGTGCAAGGCCTGTGCAAGAGCCGCACGGCTTGCCGCGCTCAAGCCATTGACTGGCGGATTGGCGAGTGTAATTATGGCAAATTGCTCAACTTGTTGATACCAAGCGGTCATCGTCTCATCCTGATTAGGTTTGCTGAGTCGTCAGCCTTGCGCTAAGTGCTGCCGACTATAGCGTAAATCGTCGTTGCAACAGCCAAAATTCCTAGAGGAGATACTCACACTGTTGCAAGACTTACGCAAAACAAACGCCGGCACTTCAGTGTTTGTCTCGTGATCCCCGCTTACTGACGGCGACCAGGTAACTGGGTTGTGAGTTAGACCCGTCAGATATTAAGTGTGAAACCGCAGGGTTTTGCTTTCTTTAGCAAGCTCACGTCGCAGCGCTGTGCGTATATCGTGTAAGGCGATATGCGGCTTATTTTGCGCGACAAAATCCAGCGCGCAACTACGCAAGACATTAATAATCGCGCCACCCGCCAACTCACATTCTTGCGCCAGCTTATGCCATTCGACGTCTTTATCTACCGGCAAACCAGTAAAGGCGGCTTGCCACAGTTGCTGACGCTGCTGCGCCGCTGGCATATCAAAATGTATCATGGCTTGAAAACGCCGTGTGAAGGCCTCATCGAGATTCGCTTTGAGATTGCTGGCTAAAATGACGACGCCAGGAAAATCCTCGATGCGCTGCAATAAATACCCGGTTTGTTGATTCGCGTGGCGGTCATTCGACGTGGTGGCTGCTGTGCGCTTGCCAAACAAGGCATCGGCTTCATCGAAAAATAATATCCAGTCACGGTATTGCGCGACATCGAACACGCGGCCCAGATTTTTTTCTGTTTCACCGATGTATTTCGAAACGATTAAAGAGAGATCGACGCGATACACTTCGCGCCCCAGGCTTTTTCCCAATAAAGCGGTGCTCAGGGTCTTTCCTGTTCCTGGCGGACCATAAAACAAGGCGCGATAACCCGGTTTGATTTTTTTTGCCAGCCCCAGCTCGTGCAATAATCGCTGACCATGCACCAGCCAATCGCGAATTTCTAATAATTGCCGCATGGTTCCGGGTTCCAGCACCAGGTCTGACCAATCTTGCGGGCAAATTAAGGGGCGCGCAGGAAATCCGGGTTCGCGCTCCGGTCTGACTTGCTGCCCGGTTTGCAAATAATGCAGCCATTGCGTAGAGATACTCAGCACCGCTTGCGAGGGTATCGTACCAGACTCCTCGCCCATACTTTCCAGACTCAGGATTTGTTCCTGAGCGAAACGATGTTCTGGCGCGAAAAGTTTGAGGAAATCCAGACGGCCAGCAGGATAATTTGCGCTGAGTAAAAAGGCCAGGGTTTGACCATTCGGTAAAAAGCCGCCTTGTTGTTTCGTCTGCACCCCACCAAACTCAGTAAAGACGCGCCCTGTGATGCTACTGGTGGCGAGAAAAATATCCAGCATTTGTGGCCGTAAATGTGGCGCACACGCCAGCGCTAAAGCCAGACGCTCGGCGTAGCCGAGTTGCCAATCGCGGCAAATTTTAGCCAGCACTGAGTCCTCAGCCAAACTATGCTGTGGCAATAAATCCAACTCGTGATAGGCCACTGGTTCAGCCGCCAGATAATTTTCAACCAGCTTTTGGATAAGCCCAGCGAGCCAATCCAATTCGGCCTCGAGTGCCAGTATATTTGCATGCATAAACCACCTTATCGACGCAATCAGACCTACCCAGAGAGCTCTGACCAACCGGGTACCCGCTGACAGCGTAACCGGGCCAGAACAGCAATCAAGCAGACGATATCATACAAGCAATTTCTGACTAGCTGAGCACGCACATCTTTGCAGGTTGGTTTTTTTCCACGCCGGCTCAGACTTCCAGCCATTGTTGCCGCAAATCCCGGGCTTGAGCGAAGTCCTCCAGGTCGCCCGAAAACACCAGACGACCTTGCCCCAGCAAATGGATGCTATCGCTAATTTGTAAGGCCATGTCGAGCTTTTGCTCGACCAGGATTATGCTAATGCCTCTGGCCTTGAGCAGCAAAAAACAGGCACGCAATTGCTCGACAATTTGCGGCGCCAGGCCTTCGGTTGGTTCATCAATCAGCATCAATTTGGGGTTACCCAACAAACTACGTGCAATACTCAGCATTTGTTGCTCGCCCCCCGACAAACAAGCAGCTTCAACTTTTGCCCGCTCGCGCAAGCGTGGGAACAGATCCAGCACCTCATCAATATGCCAGTGCCGATGTTTACTCTGACTTGAGCCTGACTGCAGTCCCAATTGCAGATTTTGCAAACACGTCAGGTGTGGGAAGACATCACGTGTTTCCGGTACATAGGCTATACCCGCACGGGCAATTTTCCAGATCGGCCAGGCAAGTATTGGACGCCCCAAAAAACAAATCTCGCCCTGCCCTGGCAAGATGCCCATAATGGCCTTCAATAAACTCGAACGACCAGCGCCATTACGCCCCAAAATACTGACAATTTGCCCTTCATCCAGTGTAAAGCTGAGGTCGTGCAAAACCCGATGATCTGCATAGCTGGCGCAAAGCCCGCGGACTTGCAAGAGCGCTGGCATCGTCATAACTGCCCTGCCACAGGCAAGCTGGTCTGACTACCCAGATAAGCTTGTTGTACTGCAGGGTTGTTGCGGATATGCTGCGGACTATCGCAGGCCACTATTTCACCGTAGACCAACACGGCAATGCGGTCGGCCATTTCAAACACCACATTCATATCATGTTCTATCATTAACACGGTTTTGTTTTCTGCAAATTCACGGATTAGTTGCAGCACCTTGCTGGTTTCCGCCCGACTTAGGCCTGCAGTTGGCTCATCCAGCAAAATAACCGGACTATCGGCGAGCAAACACATTCCCAATTCCAGCAACCTTTGCTGGGCATAACTTAAACTCCCAACCTTGTGTTGCGCAACATCGTCTAAGCCCAGACGTGCCGACATGGCACTGGCGCGCTCATGCGCAATCGGCCATTTTGCCAGCCTTTGCCAAAAAGCGTAGCGACAACCACTCTGCCACAGACTAGCCAATTGCAGGTTCTCGATCACACTCTGTTGCTGGAATAACTGGCTGATTTGAAAACTACGACTCAGCCCCTGACGATAAATTTGCTCGGGGCGCAAGCCATGTATAGACTGATCAAGCAGTAAAATTTCTCCCTGATCTGGCACCAGCATGCCTGAAATAACATTAAACAAAGTCGACTTACCAGCCCCGTTCGGACCTATCAGCAGCAGGATTTCATTCGACCTGACTTGCAAATCAACCCCGCGCAAAATGGCGCTGCCACCTAATTGTTTAGTCACGCCGCGCAGCTCTAAGGCATACTCTGGCCGGCCTGAGTCAGGCGCATGTAATGCTTTAGCCATGCCTCAACTCCTGATGGCGTAAGCTGCCCCAATACCTATGCCGTAACAACACATGCAGCACGCTAGCCAGGATCAAGAAACCCAGCGGCCATAACCAGGTTTGCCAATCACGAGTATCCCAGCGCCAGTGCAAACCATGCCAGACGCTATCACTCTGCAAATTCCGCTGATACAAAAATTCCACCGATAACAACAAGGCGAGCAGTGCGCTAAGTGCACGCATAATCTGCAAACTGATCAAGGCGCAGGCATAAGCCACAGGCAAGCCCACAAGTTGCCGGAGAAAAAGGAAGAACTGACGCCCTGTTGCTAACAAGCCGCCTGGAAAAAATCGCACCACCAAAATAAAAAACACGCCCAAATACAAGGACCAGGCGGGGGTCCAGTCTGACAAAAAGCTGGTAAACACCACGCCGCACATCGCACCAAGAAGTGCGCCCACGATATGCTGGCTACCACCGATGATGGTGAATAATAAAATCAAGCCAGAGCGATGCACACTGAGATTTTCAGCACTGGCCAATTCATATTGCAACGCATTCAAAGCCCCGGCAATTCCAGCAAAAAATGCCGCTGTCATCAGACTGAGTATTTTTACCCAGCGCGGATTGAAACCTAAAAAACTCAGGCGTTCGGGATTATCCCTGACTGCTTGCGCCAGCCGTCCCAGCGGCGTTGCTTGCCAGGCATACATTGCCAATACAGCCACTACCGCATACACAAGTATCAAACCTGTCATTTGATTTTGACTCGCAAAATTCCATGCGAGCCAATTCGCTTCACGAACCCGGTTAGCACTGATGCCGCCCTCACCGCCAAAAAAATCCGCGAACATCAGCGCGCTGGCACTGAAGAGTTCGGCTAACGCTAAGCTAATCATGGAAAATACGGTATTCGTACTACGGCACGATAGCAAGCCAATCAGCAAGGCGAGCAAGGCAACGCCGCAAGCTGATAGCAAGGGAAGAAAAACGATGGGGTAAGTTTGCCAGCGATTCAGGCTGTGTAAGCAAATAAACGCAGCCAGTCCAAAATAGATCGCATGCCCGAATGAGAGCATGCCAGCCTGGCCAAAAAGCAATTGATATGAAGCGCAAACCACAATCATGATACCAACCTGGGCTAAAAAGGACAGCCATATCGGGTGATTAATCCAGCCAGGCAAACTCAACACAGCCAGTATGAGCAGGCTAAGCACAGGCCATTTCAGTGTTGTCAATTTCATTGCATTGAGTTTCATGCACGTTTTCCCGCTAAGCCCAGAGGGCGTATGAGTAACATCACAATCATCAGTAAGTACGGCAATACTGGTGCCAATTGCGAAATGCTTAAATTCAGCATGCCGTAACCCTGCCACTGCGTTTGCAAGTCGGTTGGCAGCAAACTTATCAACGCGTAATCCATTGCCACCGCAAAGGTTTGTAGCATGCCTATCATGAGCGACGCCCAGAACGCCCCGGCCAATGAACCCAAACCGCCACTGACCACTACCACAAATAGTATGCTACCCAGGCTAGCCGCCATACCCGGCTCGGTGAGCAAAACCTGACCACCGATGACGCCCGCCAACCCTGCCAAACCGCAACCCAGCGCAAACACCAGGGTCAGGATCGCAGGAACCCGGTGTCCTAAAGCTTCTGTCATTTGCGGATGACTCAGAGCGGCTTGCACTATCAGCCCTGCACGGGTGCGGTAAAGCAGCAGTGCCAGAATACCCAGCATGAGTAGCGCAATTACTATCATCAAACCACGAATACGCGGAAACGCTGTGCCATAGATCGTAAACAGCGGTCCTTGCAAATAATCGGGTAAGCCCGTGTTTAAGGGCGCGCGTCCCCAACCCAATTGCACCAATTCAAGCAGTAAATACGCCAAGCCAAAACTAAACAATAATTGCGCAAGTTGTCCGCGCTGATGTAAGGCGCGTAAGCCCCAGCGTTCAATTCCTGCCCCGATTAACGCCACCAGACAAGGTGCGATACACAAAGCCGCGACAAAACCCCAAGCTTGCTGCAAGCTATATGCAAAATACGCCCCCAGCATATACAAACTGGCATGGGCAAAATTCAATACCCCCATCAGACTGTAAATCAAGCTGAGCCCTGCACTCAGCATGAATAACATCAAGCCATAACTAAGCCCGTTTAACAGACTGATGAGTACAAATTCCATGGTCGGACTGTGTAATTGGATTCAGCCGGGCCGACAGCGGCCCCGCTCCCCGACTGCCCTATCGTTTTATTTTTTGTTAGGCGCGAAATCGCGTCGCACTTAGCTCAGCTGCGTGGTCGTTTCATTTGGCAGGAAGAAGGCTGAGCGGCGACGTAAGCATCAATTTTCTTTTCTGTCTTCCAACCCAGGCCGGTATTTTCCTGATCATAGCGTATGCCTTTGCCATCTAATTTAGCCCAGCTGGCAATAAACATGTTTTGCTGTAACTGGTGATCCGTTTTACGCATTTGTACCTCACCATTTAAGCTTTTAAAACTCATGCCCTCCAACGCCAGGGCTAACTTGGTAGCGTCACTGCTTTGTGTTTGCTTATACGCCTGCGCTAAGGCAGCCAGAAGTGTATACGTCATCACCGCATAAAAATCATCTTTATACCTGGCTTTGTAGCCTTCGATGATGTCTTTGCCGACAAAGCCTTCATTATTGACATTCCAGTTACCGATATAGCGTACCCGGTCTATACCTGCACTGCCCATGGCGACTGGCACGCCAACACTGTTGGCATAAAAGGTGTAAAAGTGCGCGGGTAATTCAGCATCTTTTGCGGCTTTGATTAGTAATGACAAGTCTGGTCCCCAATTCGCGCTAACGACAGCGTCAGCGCCACTGGCCTTGATTTTCGCGATATAGGGAGCAAAGTCTTTTACCTGACCGATAGGATGCAAATCATCGCCGACTATCTGAATATCCGCACGTTTGCGTTTTAAATAGTCTTTCGTGGCGCGGCTGACCTGATGTCCGAGTGTGTAATTCTGACCGATGATATAGACTTTTTTGATCTCAGTACGAGCCGCCATATAGCTAGTCAGAGCTTCTAACTTCATGTCGGAATTGGAATCAAAGCGAAAATGCCAGAAGCTGCATTTGCTATTCGTCATATCCGGATCGACCGCGGTATGATTCAGATAAAGCACTTCCTTACCTGGGTTGCGTTCGTTGTACTTATTAATCGCCTCGATCAGCGCCAATCCCACGCCTGAGCTATTCCCCTGAACGATGACACGATAGCCCTTATCGATGACATTTTTTAAGACATTCAAACTCTCTTGCGGACTGGCTTTATTATCAAATCCGGTCATTTCCAGTTTATGCTCACCTGCCCATTTTTCACGGTTCGCCTTATCGATCAGGAATTGATACGAATTGAAAATATTTTGCCCAACCGCGGCAAATGGGCCAGATAAGGGATCGATGTAGGCGATGCGCAGTGTATCAGCCTGGGTCAAGGGGCTTAAAGCAAGCCAGGCGGTAAGCAAGCTTAGTTTGACGCTGCGACGCAGCAGAGAACGCGGGGATTTCCAGGTGCGCGACATAATGACTCCTGAAATAACATTTCGATTGATAATACAAACTAAGAGCAACTTAGACCAACACCAGCTGAATCAGCAAAGCCACGGCTATAAAGCAGACTTGCCCGAACTCAAGACAAGTCTGTTGACTAATGCAACTGCTTACTCGTTTTCACCACTTTCCAAGACAAAACCGTGACCACTGGCGTGCTGTAATACCTCATTTAAGTAAGGCATAACTTGCTCCAGGGTTTCGTATAGGGTCCAGGGTGGATTAACAATAAACATGCCGCTGTTATGCAAAGCGATGCCATCCGGCATAGGGCCGTGTATCGCCAAAGTCACGTTTAACCAACTCTTGCAAGGCAAACGTTTTAATTTTTCAGCAAATTGACGTGCTTCATTTCTTTGCAGTACCGGATACCAGACCGCATACACGCCTGTGGGGAAACGCTTCAAGGCATCTTCTAAACTGCTCTTAACGCGCTTGTAATCATCCTTAATTTCATACGGCGGATCGATCAGCACTAAGGCACGGCGTGACGGTGGTGGCAGTAAGGATTTCATGCCGTCAAAGCCGTCTTGACGGGTAACCAGTATCGGCTTACCGCGCTGTAAATTGCGACGTCCCTGCTGACGCGCACTTTCTTCGAGTTGCGCGCAATTATCTTGCAACACTTTACTCTCAGTCGGGTGCAATTCAAATAAGCGCAAACGGTCTTGCTCGCGCATCAGTTGCTCCGCAAAATAAGGCGAGCCAGGATAATGCCGTAAACGCCCATCGGGATTCAGACTGGCTACAATATCCAGATACGATTGCAAGGCCGCGGGAATATCATCACGCCCCCACAAGCGTGCAATGCCGGTCTGGTATTCCCCGGTTTTCGCAGCAAAACCACTTTCCAGCGTATATAAACCCGCACCAGCATGGGTGTCGACTATGGTGTAAGCCGCATCTTTTTGATTTAAGTAGTCTAAGATTTGCACTAAGACGAAGTGCTTTAAGACATCGGCGTGGTTTCCGGCATGAAAGCCGTGACGATAAGATAACATGACTCACTCTCTAAAAGGAAAAGCAAGCCAAAACACACAATGGTTTTCGCTTGCTCTCAATAAGCTGGCATTGTGGCAGATTTAACTCTGAACACCAAGCTTAGTGCGCATTTCCTGTCATTTAGCCGACGCGCTTACCTAAAATCAGTAAATCACGCTCGGTCTCATCCAGCTTAGCGACACGCGGTAAATCCGCCCATTTTTCAAAACCCGCCTGATAAAACAATCGCAGACTGGCTTCATTATGGCCAAAAATAAAACCGAGCAAGGTATGCACCTGAATTTGTGGCGCAAACGCCAGCGCTTGCTGCAACAAATACCTGCCCAGTCCCCGGCCACGAGCCGATTCATGCAAATAAATCGAGAGTTCCGCCGTGCCATTGTAAGCAGGCCGGCCATAAAAGTCGGAATACGACAGCCAACCCGCAATACCGCCTGCTTCATCTGGCACTACCCAAAGTGGTCGCCGCTCCGGTGTGTGTGCAGCAAACCAGGCTGCGCGCGAGGCGACACTGATCGCTTCGGTATCTGCCGTGACTTGTCGTCCGGCGATGGTGGAATTGTAAATATCGACTATCGCTGGCAAATCTTCCGCCCTAGCCAGCCGATAACTAAATTGCGCCGTCATAAGTAACTCAGATTGTGTGGGTAGGACGACTGGAACGTATCGCCGCCCCCAGCAATTCCTCTATCCGCAACCGTAAGCGCGTCCCTGTTTCATCGTCGGGGAAATGCACGCCTATGCCCTGAGAGCGGTTATTTCCAGCACCAGCAGGCGTGACCCAGGCGACTTTTCCAGCAATAGGGAATTTATTCGGGTCATCCAATAAGGTCAGAATCAAATAGATTTCATCGCCTAATTTATAGGATTTATTGGTGGGTACAAAGATGCCACCATTTTTTAAAAATGGCATATAGGCGGTAAATAAAGCCGCTTTTTCTTTAATGGCTAATGAGAGTACCGATGGGCGGTTAGGCATTGCGATGCCAGCATCGCTGGTCAAATCTGTCATGCTATTCACTTTCTCCTGGTTTTTTTACTGACAAGTCAGGCTAGCTTACCCTGGCAAGCTTTAACAAAACTACTGATATAGTAGCGTTGCGATCTGCTCTTGTCATCGATTACGGTGTACTGATGAGCGTTGAATAATCCAGCAACATCTCTTCTAAAAACAATTTTGGCGACAAAGGATGGCTGGCTACAGCTTGCCTGTCCTGGGTACGCTTGATTAATTGGCTCAAGGCGTAAACCTCAACGCGCGCAGCCAAGGCATGCAAGGCTTTTTGCTGACGTGGGTAATAGCGGACAATTCCTGCTTGTTTACACGCCAACAAATCATATAACCAGCGTTGCAGCAAACCCGTTAGCTGACTGAGGTCGGATTTTTGCAATTTATCGGCGACTTTCAACGCGCTCGAAACCGAAGGTTGCAACAACACCTGTAATAAATCCTGCACTTCCTGCATTTGCCCGGACTCCGCCAATTCTTGCGCTGCCAATGGTGCACCACCCTGTAAGGCAAGTAATTCTTCGGCTGAATTCACGCCTTGTTGCGTGAGCCAGTCAAGCGCCTGCGTTTTTTCGGGAAAGCTTAGCGCGAGCTTGTGGCAGCGCGATAAGATGGTTGGCAATAAGCGATCCAGACTGTGCGTTACCAAAATAAATACCGTATTCGCTTGAGGCTCTTCCAGCGACTTCAGTAAAGCATTTGCGGCCGGGATATTCAAGGCTTCGGCCGGATACAGCAAAACAACACGCTTACCCTGACGGTGGGTGGAAACGCTCATAAAGTCGCTGAGCGCGCGCACCTGATTAATCACAATCTCACGTGAGGCCTTGGTTTTGCTGGTTTTTTCTGCTTTTGCATCGTCGGCATCGGCACTGGCTTCATCTTCATCCAGAGTTTCAGGGCGTATCCGCCGATAATCCGGGTGACTGTACTGACTAAACCAGCCACAAGATGGGCAAGTCTGACATGGCATGCCGTTGTCGAGGGGCTGTTCACATAACAGCGCTTGTGCAAATAATTCCGCTAACGCGACCTTGCCTATACCGGCAGCACCATACAATAAAATCGCATGTGGTAAGCGATCCCCAAAACTGACCAGTCGTTGCCAGTCAGCCTGCTGCCAGGGCAATAAACGCTGACTCATGCTGACTCCGCGCCTGTATTCGCCAATAAAGGTGCCAGCATCTGTATCAATTGCTGACGTATGCTATCGATATCCTGTGTCGAATCAATCATGCGGAAACGCTGTGGAAATTGTGCGGCACGGCGCAAATATTCAGCGCGTGTCGCTGCGAAAAAGTCTGCCCGTTCTTGTTCAAATTTATCCAGTTCACGGCTGGCATCCAGTCTGGCACGCGCGACTTCTAAGGGTACATCGAATAAAAAAGTCAGATCGGGTTGCAAAGCCGGGTGCACCCACTGTTCCAGCGTCTCTAATTTATCTATCGATAAGTGGCGGCCTCCGCCCTGGTAGGCGAAACTGGCATCGCTGAAACGATCGCTAATGACCCAGTCACCGCGTGCTAAAGCCGGCTCTATGACTTGCGCCAAATGTTCGCGACGTGAGGCAAACATCAGCAAAGCTTCGGTTTCCAGATGCATGGTTTGCTTTAACAATAATTCGCGCAAAGCTTCGCCTAACGGTGTGCCACCTGGTTCACGCGAGCTGACAACGTGCTGGCCAGTTGCCTGTAACGCTTGTTGCAAATGCTCGCGCACAAAGGCGATGTGGGTGGATTTACCGGCACCGTCTATGCCTTCAAAGGTGATAAATTTACCTGCCATACTAATTACTTCTTTCTATTCGGATTGCCTTTGCCGCGTATGTAGTGATCGACAGCTTGATTATGCTGCTCCAGCGACTCAGAAAACTGGCTAGTGCCATCACCACGGGCGACAAAGTATAAGGCTTTGCTCGTTGCCGGGTGCAAGGCCGCCTGCAGCGCTGCGGCGCCGGGCAAGGCGATTGGCCCCGGTGGCAAGCCAACCCGGGTGTAGGTATTGTAAGGGGTATCGGTTTGCAAATCGACTTTACGAATTTTGCCAGCGTAGCGTTCGCCCATGCCGTAAATGACTGTGGGATCGGTTTGCAACAACATCCCCAGACGCAAACGATTAACAAAGACTGCAGCAACTTTATCGCGATCGGCTTCGTGTCCTGTTTCTTTTTCGATGATAGACGCCATGATCAATGCCTGATACGGCGTTTCGTACGGCAACCCGGACTCACGCCCTGCCCAGGCTTGTTGCAAATTCTTTTGCATGGTTTGCCAGGCTTGCTGATAAATTTGCAAGTCACTACTCCCCTTATTCACCGTGTAAGTAGCAGGGAAAAACCAGCCCTCTGCGAGCTCGGCGTCAGCACCAAGCTTTTTCAATAACTCCCGATCGGACCAAAACTGAGTCTCGTGAGTGACGCCTGGATGTTGGTTAATCAGCTTACGCATTTGCGCAAACGTCCAGCCTTCGACGATGGTCAGCTTGACCGTTAAAAATTCGCCCTTGACTAATTTCCGTAATAAATCACGTGGTGTTTTACCGGGTTCTAATTGATAAGTGCCTGATTTAATCCGGTTTTCCTGCCCTTGCAAACGTGCCATTACCTCAAATAACAAGCTGTTCACGGGTATGCCAGCCTGTGCTAACTGTGCGCTGGCAGTCCGGATCGAGCTACCAGGCTTAATGACAAATTCAATCGCCTCGCCCTGTTTCAAGACCGCTTCCTGACTCCATTGCCACAGCCAGTATGCGCATCCCACAAAGCTAAACAGTGTTAGCAGCACCAGCACTAACAACCAGGTGAACACTTTTTTCAACAAACCCATCCCCAATCCAACAATGACACGTCAAGGCAAAAATTACTCAGTCAAGGTAGAATCCTGCTCATCACCCTGTGAGGCTATATCGGGCACAAGCTAACAAACCTGCGCCCAGCCTTCGTTGCGCTATTGTAATGGCTTTTAGGCACAGGACTAAAACCAGCGTCGACAAAAACGCAACCAGATGTAATTGTGCCAGATTCACTTAGCTTACCCGACGCTTTTTGCGTCAGCCTCAGTGAAATTCGATTAATTAACTAAGTAAACTGATAGAAATATGACTAATTGGCAAGAATTTTATCAAGCACTGCCTAAGCAATCCCCAGACCAGTCTGCTACGAATTGGGTATGCTGGCTCGAGCACCAGGCCATTTATCGTGTCAGCGGTGACGATGCCGGGAAATTTTTACATAGTCAATTAAGTAATGACGTTGAACGTTTAGCGCTCGGTGAAGTGCGCCGTGCCGCTTATTGCAGCGCCAAAGGCCGCATGCTGGCCAGCCTGATTTACTGGCGTGAGCAAGATGATTTGTTAGTGCAATGCCACGCCAGCCTGGCCGACGCCTTAATCAAGCGCTTAAGCATGTTTGTCTTACGCGCCAAGGTGAAGTTTGAACGAGTTACAGATCATGTCTTACTCGGCTTTTCAGGCGCAGCTAGCGAAGCCTTATTGAGTGCGCACTTTGCCGAACTACCCGGCTTAAATCAAGTCTGCACCAACAGCACAGGCACCTTAATGCGCCTGGCTGACAGCGCGGCGGCGCCACGTTATGCCTGCTTGCTGACGCAGGAATTGGCACAACAACTGTTACCAACTTTCGCACAACAACTGAGCCTATGCCAGGCTAGTCGCTGGGAATTGTCCGACATTCAGGCTGGCATCGCTGAAGTGAGCGCTGCAACGCAAGATCATTTTGTTCCGCAAATGATTAATTTCGAGTTGATAGGTGGCGTCAACTTTAAAAAAGGATGCTATCCGGGACAAGAAGTGGTCGCCCGCAGTCAATATCTGGGCAAACTCAAACGCCGCATGTTTATTGCAAAAACCAGTGCCGCCACCAGCGCCGAATTTACAGCTGGAGCAGCTATTTATAACGCCGCGGAACCAGAGCAAGCCTGTGGCGAGCTGGTCGCATTGCAAATCGCGGATGCGCAAAACGCCTACGCTTTACTGCAAATTCGCTTGCTCGATCACGAAGCCAATCAATTACGTCTGGGTTCAGCACAAGGACCGGCACTGGAATTACTGGAGCTTCCTTACGCCATCAGCGACATCACCGCCTGAGTCGCTAAAATCAGATACTCCCCACCCTTGACACTGGAAACACATTACCTTTGAGCGTTTTCACATAACCACCTAGGGAGTATCTGTTAATTTTGTTTAAATTCCGGAATTTAATACGCATGACAGCCCCCTTTCAGCCAACCGAGTCCAGCGCCAGACGTTATCACTTGTATGTGTATTTCAAGTGCGAGCCTGATGCGACTTCGGCGATGTTAGTTCAGCAAAGCCGATTAGCCCTGCGCTTACAGAACGCGGGTTTGGCTGCGCCGCGTTTGCAGCACCGCCCCTATGAGCAAAATTCAGGGTCGGCAACGCAAACCTGGATGGAAGTGTATGATGAAGTCGAGCTGGATTTTTGTCGCTGGCTGGAAGCCTTGCCGGAAACCCAGGCCATTGCAGAACTTAGCCTGCAAGGACGGCATGCCGAATTATTTGTGAGTGCAAGTGCACTCACTGCCGTGGACTAAGCGCACAGCCAGATGTACTACTCAAGCTGACGTACTGCCCCAAACTTTTGCATTATTGATGGAATTTGCTCATGTGTCTGATCGTATTCGCCTGGAAAGTTATCCCCGGTACTCCCTTACTGCTGTTAGCGAATCGCGATGAATGGTATAAACGCCCTGCTGCTGCTGCGACCTGGTGGTCGGAACACCCTGAGGTTTATGCGGGGCAGGATTTGCAATCAGGCGGCACCTGGCTTGGTATGCGTTGCGATCAGACTCAGACACCTGGCCAATTTCAAAAAATTGCTGCCATCACTAATATCCGTAATGCGCAGGAAAATATGCCCGACGCGCCATCGCGTGGTCATCTGGTAGCGGATTTTTTAAAATCCGGCATCAGTCTGCATGACTATCTGGAGCAGGTGCGCGAACAGGCACATCACTACCCCGGCTTTAATTTATTATTGGGCGATACCGAACAATTAATCTGGTATTCCAATCGTTTTAGTGACGACGCCCGCAACGGCCAGCCACTCGCGCCTGGCGTTTATGGTTTATCGAATGCCGCGCTCGACACTAACTGGCACAAAGTCTTACGTACTAAAGCAGAGCTTTGCAGCATGTTATGCCAGTGCGCGCCCGATGATGCGTATTTCGAATTGCTCGCAAATACCAATCCAGCCCCCGATTGCCGTTTACCCGACACGGGCGTACCGTTTGCCACAGAACGCTTGTTATCTGCCGCCTGCATAGTTTCTGAAGATTATGGTACACGCGTATCTAGCCTGGTAAAAATACACCAGCACGCCAGCCCCGAATTTATCGAGCGTTTGTTACGTTGACTAATCGCAGCTTGACCGAAGCGAAGAACTGGCAGCCTGTCGGACTTTGGGAATCGTAGCGAGAAATTCACTGCAACAGGACAGACTACTCCGTGTCAATATTCAGCGGAGAAAAGCACAATAAATTACCGCACGATTCAGCCAGTAAATCCGACTCGTCGAACACAAATGTGGATTCTTATTGGACGAACACTAGCCAACGCGCTAAAACTGGGCTCACAAACTAATCACTTCAGCCGCATGCCGCAATAAGGCGATTTGTTTAGGACTCGCCTGACCTTGCAATAAATAGCGTTTCGGATACAGGGCTTGTTTTTGCAACGCGCTGCCAAATACCTGTTGAGCATAAGCCCAATCCACCATTAAGGATTCCTGACTCGGCGTATCGAAAAACACAAATTTATCAGCTTCGGGCAATAAGGTTGCAACGTTATTCGTCACTTGTGCCATGCTTAATAAGCCCTGCCCAGCCTGGGAGCGGAAGGTTTGATAAGCAGCGACAGAAATAGCCTGACCTTGTTGTTGCAACAGAGTTTTTAATAAGCCTTTTTGCTGTTCATAGTCACCTGCGAGTAATTTCATTTGCTCAAAGCGCAGCAATTCACCACTAACCCCATGAATTTGAAATACTTGCCAGCTTTCGCCCGTTTTGCGCAGCAATTGTGCACTTAGGGCGGGCTCAGTATGACGCAATAATTCGGCGCTGTAGCTAGCCATCGCTTGCAAAGCACTTAAGTCATCGGCACCCGCGACGAGTAAATGATGCCGGGTTGGGAATGCAAAAACTGGGTCACCCATCAGTTTCACGCCCTGTAAAATCTCGGGCAAGACACAGCGTGCCGTGTCATAAGCATCTTGCCAGGTGGAGCAATACAATCCTGGCGAGACTTCACGTAAGCCTTGTTTGCTCACACCACGCAGATTATCTAATGCGATCAGCCAGGCTTGCTCGAAACTGAGTTGCCATTCATCGAGCTGGCTTTGTGTCACCAGACTCGCATAATCAGGACTATCCAGATACAAGGCCTGGACAAATTCGCCAGCAAATGGACGCAAAGGAAACTTAGCGCTAGTCTGATCACTCACACCCTGACTGCGCAAACGTAATTGGCTTAAACTGAAATAGCGCTTATCCCGTATCACTGGCCGCAAGAGCGCTTTAATTTGCTGCAACTGGGGATTGGCCTGAGTCAGCCTGGCTTGATGTTCGGCAAATAGTTTGCGCAAAGCCCGACGCATCTCGGCATCGGCTAAATGCTTATGACGCGCATACAACTGAGCCAATTTGATACGCGCTTGCGCACCAAGATCAAAGGCTACGGCAAAGTTGTCGGTTTGTGCCTGAATTGCTTTGGCGCCGCTTTGCTGTAACAGTTTGACGACCAGGGCCAGGTAGTCGGCCTGACTGATTTCGCGAGATACCATACGTCGACCTTAAAGTACGGAGCTGTAATTAATGCGGCGAACTCTAGCATAGGGAAACTTTATTTCTAAGCAAGGTTAATGCTGGTAACGCTGCTTACACAAGGTAACCGGAAACCAGCATCCTGCAACAACTACCGCCTCGCATTCAAGAACTGGAACTTTGCTGAAAGCCAGCAGTCTAAGCCTGGACTTGCTGCCTAAGCCCAAGCTGCAATTGCAAGCAACCTTAACTGACTGCGTGAATCTAATCAGACAGCCATGAAACTAAGCACCCTGAAATTCAGTTTTTTATTCCTCACATGCCTGCTGACGCGTACCAGCCTCGCGCAAACCAGCACCGAACTCGATCACTATTTGCAGCAGGTGCAACGGCAACATCAGATTCCTGGTCTAGCCGCTGCGATTGTGCGCGATGGTGTAGTCATTTATCAAGCAAGCTTGGGATTGTCTAGCATACAACCTGAACAAGCGGTAAGCACGAAAACCGTTTTCCCACTATTTTCAAGCACCAAGATTTTTTCTGTGGTCGCCGCATTCCAGGCAATTGAAGCGGGCAAGTTAAAACTGGATGATGAATTGAGCCGCTATCTGACTGATTTACCAGCAGCCTGGCGTGATCGGCAAATTCGACACTTACTAAGCCATGCATCAGGTCTACCAGACATCGTTGAATTTGAAGACCTCAGCGAAAATCAGGCAAAGCAAGCCGTCTACAGCCGCCCTATTAAATTCCCGGCTGGCCAGGAATTTGACTACAACCAAACCAATTTCTGGTTACTCAATCGAATTTTCCAGCGAGTCTATGGCCAGACCCTGAATAAATTCATACTCGCCAAACAATTTCCTGCCGCACCTGCCTCCGTATTTTTTGAGAGCGATGCGTCGAGTAACCACAGCCTGTATAGCCCGGGCTATAACAACACGGGCACAAGCCTGACTAAACGCAATTGGCACTTCCCTGCCTACAATTTTGGTGCCGCCGGTTTAAATCTGAGTCTGGACGAGTTCATTCGCTGGAATCAGCAATTCGATAAGGCTGCGTTCCTTGGCGCCAGCAGTCTCGCGCAACTCACGAGTCCGTTTGCCTACAGCAAACCCACTCATTTTGCGCATGGTTGGGAAATCATCGATATTCTCGGAGTCAAAAGTTATGGCTTTAGCGGCGGAATGGCGACGGCTTTTCGTAAGGTACCCGATAAGAAGCTCACAGTAATCTTACTGTGCAATGCGATGTTAATACCGGGAAGTGGCAAACCCAGTTTAAATCAGGTTGTCAATCACCTCATTGAAGAGGCTGAAAATATTCCAACCACGAAGTAATTCCCCTGCGGAGTAGCGAGTAAGCGATTTGAAAATAAAAAACCGTGGCTGAGCACGGTTTTTTTGTGGGCTTAATTTTGTGGGCTTAATTCAGCTCTTCGAGTCGCAATTTCGTAATTTCGCCATGCAAGCTCGGCAAAGCCTTGACCTTTACCAAGGCCGCATCGATATTTTTTTCCTGCGTTTTGTGTGTCAGGATGACGATATCGGTGGTCTTTTGCCCCTCGCCTGGTTCTTTTTGCAGCATCGCATCAATAGAAATACCAAGATCAGCGAGGATGCGTGTGATATCGGCCAAAACGCCAGGCTGATCCGCGACATGCATGCGCAAATAATAGCTGGTGGTGATTTCTGCGATTGGCAAAATCGCCAGATTCGATAAGGCACTCGGCTGGAAAGCCAGGTGTGGCACGCGATGCTCAGGATCAGCCGTCGCCAGACGAGTAATATCCACCAGATCGGCAATCACGGCTGAGGCTGTCGGCTCAGCACCCGCACCTTTGCCGTAATACATGGTTGCGCCGATCGCGTCGCCTTGCACTAACACCGCGTTCATCGCGCCTTCCACATTGGCAATTAAACGTTGCGCAGGAATCAGGGTAGGATGGACACGCAATTCCACGCCGTTTTCACAGCGCTTAGTAATACCCAGCAACTTAATTCGGTAGCCCAGTGCTTCGGCATAGCGTATATCACGTGCTTGCAATTTGGTGATACCTTCGACATAGGCTTTATCAAACTGTACCGGAATGCCATAAGCAATTGCGGCAATTATTGTTGCCTTGTGAGCTGCATCCACCCCTTCTATGTCAAAGGTCGGATCGGCTTCTGCATAGCCCAATTCCTGCGCTTGCTTTAACACCGTGGCAAAGTCCAGCCCCTTATCGCGCATTTCCGACAAAATGAAATTGGTGGTGCCGTTGATGATGCCAGCGATCCATTGTATGCGGTTGGCGGTTAAACCTTCACGCAAGGCTTTAATGATAGGGATGCCGCCAGCCACAGCCGCTTCGAACGCGACCATCACGCCGCGTTCTTGTGCTGCTTTGAAAATTTCATTGCCATGCACAGCTAACAAGGCTTTATTGGCAGTAACGACATGCTTGCCTTGCGCGATGGCTCGCAAGACCAGCTCACGCGTTAACTCATAACCACCGATCAGCTCAACTACGATGTCGATCTCGGGATGATTCACCACCAGCATAGGGTCGATTACGATCTCGCACTGGTCGCCAATAATTCGGCGTGCTTTTTCCATATTGCGTATCGCCACCATGGTAATTTCAATCGGGCGCCCGGCGCGACGTTGAATTTCTTCCTGGTTACGCTGCAATACATTAAAAGTGCCGGAGCCTACCGTGCCTAATCCTAACAAGCCTACTTTGATGGGTTTCATTTTGCTGTTTTCCGTAAATTAATTTGTGCCGTGACGCTTTCGATATGCTTCGAGGTAGCTGGCTATGCGCCCAAATGCCTCGCTTAAGTCGTCAGTATTGGGTAAGAACACGACGCGGAAATGGTCGGGTTTTATCCAGTTAAAACCTGTTCCCTGCACCAGTAACACACGCTGTTCGATGAGTAAGTCGTGGATAAAGGCTTGATCATCGGTAATCGGATAAATTTCCGGATCGAGTTTAGGAAACATATACAGCGCCGCTTTTGGCTTGACGCAGCTTACACCGGGGATTTCCGTTAATAGCTTGTGAGCCAGGTCGCGTTGCTTCAATAAGCGACCACCTGGCCCGACTAAATCTTGTATGCTTTGGTAACCACCGAGCGCGGTTTGTATCGCAAATTGCCCAGGCACGTTGGCGCATAAACGCATCGAGGCCAGCATATTTAAACCTTCGATGTAATCCTTAGCATGGCGTTTCTCACCGGAAACCACCATCCAGCCAGCGCGATAACCACAGGAACGGTAGTTTTTCGACAAACCATTCATGGTGATGAATAACACATCATCCGCTAAGGAAGCAATCGAGGTGTGACTTGCGCCTTCATACAGCGTTTTATCGTAAATCTCATCGGCTAACACAATTAACTGATGCTGGCGTGCGACTTCAACGATTTGCTGTAAAACCTCGACCGGATACAAAGCACCGGTCGGGTTATTTGGATTAATCACGACAATCGCCTTGGTATTGGGCGTAATCTTACGTTTGATGTCATCAATATCCGGATTCCAGTCTGCCGATTCGTCGCACACATAGTGCACCGGCGTACCACCCGACAAGCTGACCGCAGCCGTCCATAAGGGATAATCGGGAGCCGGGACTAATACCTCATCACCGCTATTTAACAAGGCATTCATCGCCATCACGATGAGTTCAGAAACGCCATTGCCGATATAAATATCTTCCATGGTGACACCATGGATTTTCTTTTCCTGGCAATAGTGCATGATGGCCTTACGCGGCGCAAACAAGCCCTTGGAGTCGGTATAGCCAGCGGCATTGTGCATATTTAAAATCATGTCATGCACAATTTCATCGGGAGGATCAAAATTAAATACCGCCAGATTGCCAATATTTAACTTAATGATTTTATGTCCTTCGTCCTCCATTTGCTTGGCTTTTTCCAATACCGGACCGCGTATGTCATAACACACATCGTTGAGTTTTTGCGATTTAGTAATTGGACGCACGTGCAACCTCACAGTATTCTGGATAGGTCTGTAGACACCTACCCGTTTCAATATCAAAATAAGTAAATCCAAAACGGTTAGAGCATGTTACTTAACAGGCTTGGATTTACTCACTGTGCGGCTAACAGGAAGACGGCGTGCAAGGCCTTAGTGGATCGATTGATCTTGCTACGATCAGGTAATTGCTGCACTGCCGAACGTACCATTCTGCCCAATACCGCCGATTTAGGCAATCCATAATAAATAGTTTTTCTGCATTTTTATGGCGGGTTTGTACATTTATCATGCCCTGACTTGCCTGGCTTAGCGTTGGCGCTTTGATATATATGGAATGCGCGAGTAAATTATCTGAATATCCTATACAATCGCGCACACTTTCACCTGTCCGCGCCTGCACTCAGCAACGAGCTGGTTTAAGCGCCTAACATCTGTGACGTATTTATGAAACTGCACGCGAATAATACTCAGCAATATCAAACGATTACGGCTTATGAAGCCGACGCGATAGAAATTAATGCCAAATGGGTCAGACATAGCTTTTATGTCATGCCTGAACAAGCCCCTCAGCCCTGGCAAGTTAATCAGTTTGAGCAATTATCTGCTCAGGATTTTGCTGCTATTCTGGCCCTGCGACCCGATGTGGTGATCCTCGGCACGGGCACACGCCAACGTTTTATACACCCCAAATTAGTGACTTCACTGACGGAACAACGTATAGGGGTGGAATCGATGGATAACCAGGCTGCCTGCAGAACTTACAATATCTTAATGGCAGAAGGTCGCCGCGTGGTGCTGGCACTGATTTTGGAGTCGTCCGATGCAAAAGCGTAATTTATACGATAACCAGGTTTTGCTCTGGACTCTGCTGGGCTTTTTTCTGCTGGTCTGGTTTTATATGCTGGGCGCGCGTACTTTGGTACCCACTGATGAAGGTCGTTATGCCCAAATGGCGCGCGAAATGTTAGCCAGTGGCGATTGGATTACCTTGCGTCTCAATGGTATCAAGTATTTTGAAAAACCGCCTTTGCAAAACTGGATGAATGCCCTGACTTTTGCCGTGTTTGGGCTGGGCGAGTGGCAAGCGCGTTTATGGACAGGCTTAAGTGGCTTGCTAGGGATACTGGTCACGGGTTATGCTGGTGCGAAGGTGTTTAACCGTCAGGTTGGCATCACAGCAGCATTGGTGCTGGCTTCGAGTTTTTACTGGGCCAATATGGGCCACGTCAATTCACTCGATATGGGTTTATCCGGCATGATGACCGTGAGTCTGGGTGCACTGCTGTTAGCTCAGCGCCCAGATATCAGCGCCAGTGCGAATCGCAACTGGATGTTAATGTGCTGGTTAGGGATGGCACTCGCCACACTATCAAAAGGCTTGATAGGCATAGTCTTGCCAGGTGCGGTACTGGTTTTATACACACTGATTAGCCGCGATTGGGCATTGTGGGGCCGTTTGCATTTAGTCAAAGGCACCCTGTTGTTTTTCGCGGTCTGCACGCCCTGGTTTGTTTTGATCGCGCTGAAAAATCCCGAGCACCCGCACTTTTTTTTCATACACGAACACTTTCAGCGCTTTACCAGTAACGTCCATAAACGTGGCGGCCCCTGGTATTACTTCATTCCCTTTCTGATTATTGGACTGATTCCCTGGCTGGGTAGCTTAATTGGTGGCCTGCTACAGGGCTTGCGCAATAATCAGTCAGGCACTGGTGGCGCGTTCACCTTTCAGCCTAAGCTGCTGATTTTGATCTGGGCAGCATTCTTATTCTTTTTCTTCAGCATTTCGGGCTCAAAGTTACCGGGTTATATACTCCCCATTTTCCCTGCGTTAGCGCTTTTAATCGCGATCGACATCCAGCAAAAACCAGCAAAAAGCTTGCAATGGGCAGCGGCCAGTTTCGCCTTACTAGGGCTCGCTGGTTTTATCGGCTTGCATTTCTTCAGCCAAAGTCCCGCCTATTTGAACGACACGCTCGAAGCCAGTTTAAATCGTGGCTATTTACCCTGGTTAGCCGGAGTAGCTGTGTTCATGTTGATTTCTGGCGTAATCGCCACCGTTATGGCACGTAAAGGCAAGAAAGAAGCGACGATAATCACGCTCGCTTTAGCTGGTTTTATGGCAGGACAGATCGCCGCTTTAGGTCACGAACCCTGGGGGCAGCACATTGCTGGCAGCAAGCATTTACCTGCGATGAAAAGCTATTTACAGCACCATCCACAAGCACCGATCTTCGCTGTGGGTCGTTATGAACAAGCTTTACCATTTTATTTAGAACGCACCACCACCCTGGTTGAATTTGCCGATGAAATGGCTTTTGGCTTAAGCATACAGCCAGAACTCTGGATCCCGGTACTTGATGACTTCATCGCTAAATGGAAAACCATGCAGGCTGAGGGCAAACCCGCCATGGCGATAGTCCGCACGGATATTTATGAAAAATTCAAACAAAGCGATTTTCCCATGCAAGTCATAGGCATAGATAGCAAGCGTGTCATCATCACCAATGGCGTCGGAGGTCAGCCATGAATTTAACGACGTTCGGTTTTATTTTGTGCGGTATTTTATTAAATGCGCTGGCTCAGCTCTTATTAAAAAAAGGCACCCTGGCGGTCGGTGCGATCTATTTAAACGCCGGTAATTTCATCAGCATAGGCTGGCAACTCGCAACCCAACTCCCTATCATAGGCGGTTTAACTTGCTATGTCATTTCGGTGGTGGTCTGGATCGTCGGCTTAAGCCGCGTCGATGTCACAATTGCTTACCCCCTGTTATCGATAGGCTATATAGTGAATGCGATCGGTGCCTGGTATTTCCTGGGCGAGGTGATGAGCCTGCAACGCATTTTGGCGATTACGATTATCATTGTTGGCGTTGCATTATTGGTTAAAAGTTAAGTGCTTGAATTATAGCGCCGGACAAAACAAACGGGGTGCGAATTGCACCCCGTTTGTTTTTTCTTGCCAATACGACGATCAGCGTTCTTGCGCTTGTTTGATTTTATTTTTAATTTCCGGCATCAAGGCCATCGCAGCCTTTTCACCCGCCAGTATCGCCAGGTTTCTGCCTGCAAAATCACTACCCTTCATGGTTGGCAAATCGGGGCGAATTACTACGTCGGCTTGCCGCAATTCGTGCTGATTAATGCTTTGCCCCATGATGGTAATGGTTTGCAATAACACATCGAGCGTGCTGTTGCCATTTTGCGGCTCGGGTTGCTGTGAAATATTGACCGCAATCACCAAATCAGCCCCCATATCGCGCGCAAACTTGGCAGGCACGGGTGACACCAAACCACCATCAACATATTGCTTATCGCCGATTTTCACTGGCTGGAACACGCCAGGCACTGCAGCCGAAGCACGCACTGCCACACCGGTATTACCACGACGAAACAAAACCGCCTGCCCTGTCGATAAATCGGTGGCCACCGCACCAAAGGGTTTGCGCATCGACTCGATAGTGGTGTTACCAACCAATCGATTCACATAGTGTTGCAAGGCCTCGCCTTTCAGAACCCCGCTGGATTTTGAAAACCAGGGTAAAGACCAATCAGAAATCGTTGTCTCATCCATTTCCATGGCCATTTTTTGCAAGGCAAAACCATTATTTCCCGCCGCATACATAGAGCCAACCACACTGCCAGCACTGGTTCCGACAATAATATCGGCATAAATCCCTTGCGATTCCAAGGCCTTAATCACACCAATATGGGCAAAACCACGCGCGGCACCACCACCCAAAGCCAGACCAATTTTAATCGGATGCGGCGCTTTCGCGACAGGCTGGGGCACAGGTGTGGCTACAGTTGGCGGAGCGGGTGGATTAGTGTTACAGGCAGTTAAGCCTATCGATAAGCAAATCAGCAAAGCCGTGGATTTTTCTTGCAATAACTTGGTGAACATAAGGAAGTGGGAAAATTCGAAAAACGCGATTATAACTTAGCCCTTAGCGTACCGACGCTGTAACCGATTTAACAAGATGTCTCACAAACCCGAGTTCAAACTACACCCCACGGCGACTGCTGCACCCATTTACTTCAAATCTTGCTGCATGGTGACATGCTCTATACCCGCTTCGAGATAGCTGCCACCTTCGACGATAAAGCCAGCTTTTTCATAAAACCCCGCCGCATCGCGCTGCGCGTGCAGACGCAAGCTGTTGTCACCACGAGCGCGCGCAGCAGCCAAAAGGGCTTGCAATAACGCTGTGCCGACACCTAAACCTCGCGCACTGGCCAACACAGCCATGCGACCTATATGCGAATCCGGCAATAAGCGCCCGGTTCCGAGTGCTTCACCTGCGGCATTGAAGGCCACGGCATGGAGACATAAGGCATCACGCTCATCCCATTCCAATTCAGCCGGTATTTTTTGTTCAATGACAAACACTTGTTGGCGTATTGCGCTGGCAAACTGGCCTAAATCGGCCCAACTACCGCATTTCACTTGTATTTCGTCGTTCATAATTGCACCAATTGTTTCCCAAAATTTTTACCACTTAATAATCCAGCCAGGGCGGCGGGCGCACTTGCGAGGCCCTGACTTACGGTTTCTTTATATTTCAAACGACCGCTGGTCACAAGTTGCGCCAGCTCGGCCAAGCCCTGCGGCCAGTATTCCAGATGCTCCGTAATAATGAAGCCTTGCAGGCGTGCACGCATACTCAATATTGCGGCCAGATTTTGCATGGCATAAGTTTGTCCGTCGTAGGCAGAAATCAAACCACACAACGCGATTCTGGCGTAGGGATTTAAGTGACGCAAACTCAAGTCGAATACCTCGCCACCCACATTTTCGAAGATCAGATCAACACCGGGGGCGAGTGCTGCATCGAGGCAAGCGCGGAAATTGGCGGCTTTATAATCGAGCGCCAGATCGAAACCCAGCTGCTCTTGCAAATACTGGCATTTTTCTGTCCCTCCGGCAATGCCGATAACGCGACAACCCAGATGCTTCGCCAATTGTCCCACGACACTGCCAACCGCACCCGCTGCGGCACTCACTAACAAGGTCTGGCCAGCCTGGGCTTGCAAAATGTGATGCACACCATACCAAGCTGTCATGCCAGGCATACCGACCACCCCTAAATAAGCACTGAGTGGTAGTAATTCTGGATCTATCCGTCGCAAACCAGCACTGTTCAGGTAACTGTACTCACTCCAGCCACCCATGCCAGCCACCCACGTACCGACAGGCCAATCAGGATCAGCAGACTCGATAATTTGCCCCACCGTGGCACCCAGCATAGTTTGCCCCAACTCCTGGGGTGCCGCATAACTCTTGGCAGCATTCATACGACCACGCATATAAGGGTCTATCGATAGATAATGGTTTTTCAACAATACATGCTGCGGAAGACAGTGTGAGAATTCACACGTCTCCAGACGAAAGTCGGATTCTTGCATGTGCTGCGCCGGGCGCTGTACTAAAACCAGGCGTTGATAGCTCACTGGCTTAGCCAGCATAGTTGGAGTCATAGTATAAAACCTCATAAACGTTGAGTTTCCGGTTTTCCTGCTATCCACAGAAAAACCACGAATTGATTGGAATGCGGTGATCGCGGCAAGCGGGAATTTTAGGCAATTGTCCGGTCAGCGTAAGCGCGTGAACTTAAACTGGCCACTACTTTTAGCGATGAGTTGAGTACCATGAAAACATTCGGCTTCACAAACTGCCATGGTCAGACTTTGATGCAACACCCTGGCTTTGACGATGAGTTCAGCGTCCAGCCTAGCATCCGCTTGCAAAAAATACGTTTGCATCTGCAAGGTTAGCACGGCTTTTTGCCCCTGGTGCAAGGCTCTGGCCGTATGCGCCATAGCCGCGTCGTTCAGGGTTTGAATTAAACCGCCATGAGCACAACCAAAGGCATTTAAATGCTGTGCTTGTAATTGCAAGTGGTATTCAATTTCACCTTGCGCATTGTACTGACAACGCGCACCGAGAAAGGCGAGAAATGGACTAAGTTGAGTATCGGTTACAGCTTCTGACATAAACCAGGCATTCTTTCAAAACCACTCAGCCTGCATTTCATAGATGGAGTTATCAAGACTGAGCAAAGGGTCAAGTTTGCCATGAACCCGAATTAATTCCCAGCGATAAAAATACCGGCAAGCTTGCATTTTGCCATGATAAAACTCCGCCTCAGCACTTATCAACTTGTCGTTGCAATGCAAGGCTTGCTCCAACCAGAGCCAGGCGATCACCGTATCGCCAAAACAATCGAGGTAGGCTGGTGCTACGCAAAGCGCGCGCTGCTGATCCTGGCTCTGATTAAACTGCTGAGTGACCAGTGCCAGTTTTTGCATAATACGCGCTAATTCTTTGGCATAACCAGCTAATTCGGTAATCCGACTAGCCTGATTCAAGGTTTTATGTATGCGCCCACCCAGCAATTCCAGTGCTTGCCCGTCTTCGGCAAACAGCTTACGTAAAACCAAATCCTGGGCCTGTACGTGCAGACCACCTTGTTGCACAGCACTGAGCTGGATTTGCCCGGTCAGACGCACTAATGCAGCTGTACCAGAAAATGCGCTTAAGCCAGTCAAATCACGGCAATACTCAGCCACCCTTTGTGCAGCATATGCAGGCCAGGCTTTTGCTACAGGCAGTAAAATTTCCAGTAATAAACGCGCTTGCTGTCGATGTTCGTGTTGCGAGGCATATTTTTCCTGATCGCTTAGACTGGCACAATAAATACATAAAGCCATGGCACCTTCACTGTAAGCCTTGGCAGCCAGCAAACCCGATTTTGCATGCAAGTCTATACTGGCTTGCTGCGCACGCAGATGGGACAAGGTCTGGTGATAGCTTTGACTTGCCAGCGCACTGCAACACAAACCCAGCATCAGCCGTATCTCGTTGATCACCGGCAAAATATGCGCTAAGCCACGATGTGGGTTGCCGAGTAAATAAGCAAGTGCCCCCGTAGCAGGATCAGCATGCCCTAATTGCATGCGGCAATACATTCCTGCTGGCACACTTGCGTGCATGACTTCGGGTTCACAAAGTAAATTATTTGCCTGCACCCCAGCCGCAGTTTCAATCAACTGCGGCACCATGAACAAGGAAATCCCCGCGCTACCAGCAATCACCTGCCCTTGTGCATCAACGATACGCGCCAAAACAAAGTGCAAGGTATTGGCGCAAACCTCGGCATTGCCACCTAACACCCAGGTTTTCTGGCCCAGCAAGCGATAACTGCCATCTGCCTGCAAATAAGCACGAGCCTGTATCCCTGCCAGATTTGCCTCGGTCAAGCTTTCAGAAAAAGCGAAACTCCCCAATATCTGACCATTTAATAAAGGTCGACCCCAGGCCTGAATAGCCGCCTCACTCCCCAGGCGCAAGACTAAACGGGCACTCAACATCGACAACAAGGCATACATCGCATAATGCGAATTTCCCGCCAAAAAATAGCTATGCCCGGCTAGCTCTATGGCATGCGGCAATTGCATCCCGCCACTTGCAAAATCCTGACTTGCGGCCAGCATGCCGGTTTCTGCAATAGTGTCGAATGCCAGCTTTAATTGCTTCAAGCCAGCCTCGTCCTGGTTGGTCGACGGCGCGGCAAACAAGTCACTGGCGATACGTTCGCAAATATCTAAGGCTGCATCAAAAGTTTCGCGGTTGTGCAATTCAAACCGCGGATGCTGACAGATTTGCTGCTGCTCCAGCCATTCATACAGCAAAAATTCCAGATCACGACGTGAGATAAACTGACTTTTCATAATCCACTCAAGCTAAACCCGATCAGGCAATCAAGGACGGGGACAGCGTAATGTACTGAGCTGACCTTGATTACCGCTGGATTTTTTTCACGTTAAAGCACGGATTTGTGCAAAAAGGCATTTCTGTAAGTTAGACGTAAGTTTGGCGACAGCCTGCTGTAAGTTTAAGTTTGCAAACTAAGCCAGTGAGAAAAGTATAGGTTAAGCATTGCTCCATGCCTACGATTTCCCCACTTTGCTCGCAACCAAAGAAAATTCACGAATAGTATTAGGAGACAAAAATGGCAACAGCACCCATCGCCACGCAAGCTGGCATGACCGCTGAAGAACGCAAAGTGATCTTTGCGTCTTCGCTGGGAACGGTTTTTGAATGGTACGACTTTTATCTATACGGCTCACTCGCCCCCATCATCGCCAAGAAATTCTTCGCAGGCACCGATCCGGTAACGGGTTTCATTCTGGCCTTACTGGCCTTTGCGGCGGGCTTTATCGTGCGCCCATTTGGTGCACTGGTATTTGGTCGCCTGGGTGACATGATAGGCCGTAAGTACACTTTCCTGGTCACCATCCTGATCATGGGTATTTCTACCTTTGCGGTGGGCTGTTTACCTTCGTATGAAAGCTGGGGCGTGGTAGCGCCGATTATTCTGGTGTCGCTGCGGGTATTGCAAGGTTTGGCACTCGGTGGCGAATACGGTGGCGCAGCGACCTATGTGGCCGAGCACGCACCCCACGGAAAGCGCGGTGCTTATACCGCCTGGATCCAAACTACCGCGACACTGGGCTTATTTTTATCGCTGATGGTGATTTTGGGCACACGCCAAATGGTCGGTGAAGAAATGTTTGCCGATCAGGGCTGGCGCATTCCTTTCTTGGTCTCCTTCTTCTTACTGCTAATTTCTGTCTGGATACGATTGTCGATGAGTGAATCACCCGCTTTCGCGAAAATGAAGGCAGAAGGTAAAACCTCGAAAGCACCGTTAACGGAATCCTTCGGTCAGTGGAAAAACCTGAAAATCGTGATCCTGGCCTTGTTGGGCTTAACTGCGGGTCAGGCCGTGGTCTGGTACACTGGTCAGTTCTATGCACTGTTTTTCTTACAACAAACACTTAAAGTAGATGGCTCAACAGCGAATGTGCTGATCGCCTTATCGCTGGTTATCGGTACGCCTTTCTTCATCGTGTTTGGTACCTTGTCTGACAAAATTGGTCGCAAGCCCATCATTATGGCAGGTTGCTTAATCGCTGCGCTGACCTACTTCCCTATTTTCAAAGCATTGACGCATTATGCCAATCCCGCATTGGAACGTGCCTTGCAAAACTCGCCAGTGGTGGTGACGGCTGATCCAGCCAGTTGCCATTTCCAGTTTAACCTGACCGGTAAAAAGCTGTTCACCAGCTCATGCGATATTGCAAAAAAAGAATTGGCATCGAGTTCGGTTAATTATGAATTCGTGGAAGCGCCAGCTGGCACCGTTGCATCAATTAAAATCGGCGACAAAGTAATTCCATCATTTGAAGCCAAATTGACCGCCGATGGTTTGAACTTTGACGCTGACAGCAAGAAAAAAGAAGGTGAATTGAAAAAAGCGCTGGGCGCCGCGATCAAGGATGCAGGCTATCCACCCAAAGCCAATCCGGATGAAATCAACAAACCCATGGTATTGGCTCTATTAGTAATACTGGTGATTTATGTCACCATGGTGTATGGCCCGATTGCGGCGATGCTGGTGGAATTATTCCCAACCCGTATCCGCTATACCTCCATGTCTTTGCCTTACCACATTGGTAACGGTTGGTTTGGTGGTTTGCTGCCAACCATCAGTTTCGCCTTGGTGGCATCACAAGGTAATATTTATTACGGCTTGTGGTACCCAATTGGTATCGCGTTGATGACCTTTGTGATTGGTGTTTTATTTGTGCGCGAAACCAAAGATAACGACATTTATGCCGGTGACTGATTAATCCTCACATTGTTATTGCTCGATGTGTTTAACCGCCTTGTTCGCAAGGCGGTTTTTTTAATGTGTTGCCAATGCGTATCCAAGGGCACTAGCAAGATACTCCCTACCAGTATAATAAAAAAACGCCCAATCAACGGGCGCTCTGAATTAATTACCCCAGGGAGTATCTTTAAGCAACGCAATCAGGACTGACACTTGCGTGCCAAATAGATAACACCGTTACGACTGGATCAGGCTACCGGGAAGTAAGTAGCTGTATTGCGTTGGTCTTATAAATTGAATTGGTAATTCATTTGCAAACGAATCCGCTGACCGTCAGCGCACAAATTTGCCTGACTGCCGACCACCAGGCTGGCTTTATTTGCGATATGACCAAATGGCAGCCCCGTGATCACAGGTATCCTCAGCAAACGTCGCAATAAGCGATACACCTCAGGCATATCATAGCCCTGGTCATTGTCACCCAGTCGATAAGCCGAGAAATCACCCAAAACGATGGCACGCTGCCTGGCAAGTACGCCAGCAAAATGCAATTGCAGCAGCATACGCTCGACCCGATACGGGTGCTCGGCGATGTCTTCTAAAAATAAAATACCGTCTTCAGGGGCATGCCAATACGGCGTGCCCAGAGTATGGCAAAGCATCGCCAGATTACCGCCCCAGAGTGCGCCCGAGCAATCTAAGCCAGAATGATCTAAATCGCTGTCAAACTCAATATGATGCTGCTGACTTTGCAAGCAAGCCAGAAATTGATTGAGTGTGAATTTGCTTAAGGGGTGACGAGCAAAATCCGGCGTCAACATCGGTCCGGCGATACTGCATACGCCCTGCGCTAACAAAGCCTGATGAATCGGCGTGCAATCGCTATGCCCGACAAACACTTTGCCACTGGCGGCAAACGCGGCAAAATCCAGTTCAGGTAAAAGCCGTGATACGCCGTAGCCGCCGCGCAAGGCCATCACCAACTGATGCTGAGGATGCGCTAGCGCCGCCTGCCATTGCTGCAATCGCCCCTGATCAGTATCGGCAAAGCGTTGCTGATGACGTGCAAAATCATAGTAATTATGCGGCACGAAACCCAATTCACGCAGTTGTGCTAAACCGCGCGCTAATTCGTCGGCATTGCCAGCACCGCCCGACAAGGCGATCACGGCGGTATCAAGCGGCAGCCTTAATGCGGCAATTTCGACGTAGTCAGTCATCGTTATTTTGGGGGTTGAGTGCAAGCACAGCCAGCGGCGCGCGCCTGCTTGGCCTGGCTGCGGCGTTGCTTAAAAAAATCTCGTAATAATTGGGCGGCCGCGTCGGCCAAAACCCCGCCCTGCACCTGGGTTTGATGATTTAACTGGCCCGCCTCAAACACATTCATGACCGAACCTGCCACCCCGGTTTTGGGATCAGGCGCGGCGTAGACCACACGTGCTAAGCGCGCATGCATCATCGCGCCGGCACACATCAAACAAGGTTCCAGCGTCACATACAAACTGCATTGGGGTAAGCGGTAATTACCAAGAGCCTCGGCGGCAGTGCGCAAAGCCATAATTTCAGCATGGGCAGTCGGGTCATGATTGGCAATCGGCCGGTTGTGACCACTGGCAATCAACTGCCCGTCTGCCACCACCACCGCGCCAACTGGCACCTCGCCTAAGTCCCAGGCTAGTTGCGCTTGTTGCAGCGCCAACTGCATCCAGTGCTGATCAGCTGTCAGCGTCGCCGCATCGACCACGGTATTCGGGGCTGTCACGCTCAATTCGCAATCTGACATCGTTGATTAAATTAAATTTCGCCAAGTGCTATATTGCTAAAACCAGGGCAATGCGGAATCCCTGCAACTACCCTGCTCTCAACTCAGACTGGCTTAGCCGTCGATTTCAGCCCAGCAATTCGGGGTTTCATAAAGCGTGACCTTGGTCAGACGCAAATGACGACCGAAACGGTCTTGATACACTTCTTTCAAAATATCGAAAGCGACTTTAGCCAGGTTTTCCACGGTAGGCACACGGTCTATCACCACGGTTTTATGACCCGGCATTTTTTCTAAGAAGTTTTTGACCAGATGATCGTTTTTATAGACGATGAAAGAATGATCCCAGAGATTCACTAAATGCTCATTCGCCAGCGCTTTGATATCGCCAAAATCCATAATCATGCCATTATCGGAATCACCATCTTGTTCAACCACATCCCCAGTCAGGGTGATTAATAAAGTATAACGATGACCATGCAAATTACGGCATTGGCTGCTGTGATCCGGAATTCGGTGTCCTGCATCAAATTCCAGCTTACGGGTAATAGTTAACATGTGAAACTCAGGGTATTTGTAATAACTTATGCGTTTGCAAGCTTAAATTCCATTGCGGATGGGCTTTGCAAAATTCGATTGCTAATTGCAAATTATGCGCCAGATTCGGACCATCCATGGCTTGCACAAAAAAATGTTGAAAATCAAGCGCAGCGTATGTTGCTAAATCCTGGCCCAGCTGTGGAACCACGACTTTTAATTCGTGACCACGACGTTGCACCAGCGGCGCACCAAATTTGGGGCTGACACAAATCCAGTCTATGCCATCCGGCGCGGGCAGGCTACCATTGGTTTCAATCGCGATGGTAAAACCTTGTGCATGCATCGCCGCAATCAAGGCGGCATCCAATTGCAACAAAGGTTCGCCGCCAGTAAATACCACGTATTTATGGTCTTTTCCAACAGGCCATTGCTGATTGATTAAGACCGCCAATTCTTCAGCCTGATATTTGCCGCCATTCAGGCCATCCTGACCAACAAAATCGGTATCGCAAAACTGGCAAATCGCGCTACTGCGATCTTGCTCGCGACCACTCCAGAGATTACACCCCGAAAAGCGGCAAAACACCGCTGAACGCCCAGCATGATGCCCTTCGCCCTGCAAGGTGTAAAAAATTTCTTTAACGCTGTAACTCACAGCTAGTCCTTAACAACAAAATGTGCCAGGCCGTTTGCCTGCCATCAACAAAAAAACGCCGGACAAACCCTTGCCTAGCTCAGGTTCCCAGCGCAAAATCACTCGTAAACAGACCTCTGCAAAACGGTGGCGAGCGATCAAAGTTGACGCTGAGAAGCACACCTGTACCAGGCCACAGCGCGCATCGCAGGCTTCAAGTGGCCGCGCAGTAGCTTGTACAGAGGTCTCGTAAAAGAATTGCCAACCTTGAGCTTGAGGCCCAAAGGGTCAGATTATAACGCGGATTTGCCATTTTCCCTATCTGACCCGTTATATACCAGGCCGCGCATTCACCTGCACGTCGAGCCCTTGTCAAGCCACGACGACTACGCACGCTGAATTTTGCCCGATAGTATCAGCGATAATGTCAATTAATTAGCGCGATCGGTGCACAACGCTGGCCTCGTCATCTGGCTTTGCCGTAAGCTGTGCCAAATACGGATTCAATTTTTCACCCACTAAGCCCGCTGCAAAATCCGAGATATGATCAGTATAGGCATATAAAAGTCGGCTCTGCTTAGTTGCGCCACATAAACCAGATGGGCCATCACAATAAATAGTGCTGGCATCGAACACCTTAAAACCATGGGCAAACTCGAATTGCAAGCGATGAATTAATTGAAAATACTTTTCCGCATCCCTCCTGAATTTATCGACAGGCAGCGAACAATCAGGATTAGCCCCGCGGTGTTCAAGATGAAACCAGCGATTCAGCTGCGTTGATGCTGTTTTTCGCCCGGCACAATCTATCGCCTCCGGCAAAGGTGGATTGTCGACGACGAACACCACCTGCTTGCCAGCCTCTTGCATGGCTGTTATCGCCCGCTTCAAACCTGCATAGGCCAATTCCATCGTCGAACTTGCCGGTAATTGCCGTAAATACTGGTAATCGTAAGTGTCGCGATTTCCGGCTTTCACACCGTCGGATAATTGAAATAAGGCACGCATAGACACCACGAACACCACCACCTGTATCGCCTTATCTTTTTGTAGCATAGTCAACGCCAGGCGCGAAGACTTTTGATAGGCGGCGAATTCTGGGGCATCCGAAATCACAGGTATGGTCGCGCCAAACTGCTTGGTGCCACCGACAAACAGCCAACGCCCATCGGCGCTTGAGGTGCGTACCAGCCCTTGGTACATCGCATGCGCCTTGCTGTCACCAAGTAAGGCATAGCGCACATTGCCACGATAATCTTTTGCACAGACCAGAAATAAATCGCGCTGATTCTGTGGCAAATCACAAGGTATGCTCAACTCCCTGGCGCCACCAGCAAACCCGGTCTGTGTCGCCTGCGGATTTTCCCGCACTACGTCGCGCTCAAATTTATCAGGCAATTGCATGCAAAGAAAGCCTAAAGCTCCTAATCCCAGCCATGCCAGCACAATCAATATCAAGACCTTAGTTGAACGGCTGCGACGCAAAGGTTGCTCGATGAGATGATAGCTTGCCACTGCCAGAGCCAGGCTAAGCAGGAAGATACGATTACGCCAACCAGGCGAAGGTTCGGCTGATTCGATAATGCGGGCAAAGCTCAGTAAAGGCCAATGCCAGAGATACCAGGAAAAACTGATTAAACCCAAATACCTGAGCCAATTCCAGCTCAGCAGGCTGCGATTAACAACAGACGCCGGCCCCGCCAGAATGAGTAAGCTTGCCCCCGCTACTGGCAACATCGCCCAATACCCAGGAAACACCTTATCCTGATCGATTAAAGCCAGTCCAAATAGCAAACACAGGCCACCGATCAGGGATTGCAAATGCGCCCAGTAATCAGCATGACCTGCTGACCATTGCTGAGCACGCCAATAATATTGCCCAGTCCAGGCAATTAAGGCTCCCGCCAGCAATTCCCAGGCACGACAAAAGGGCAAATAAAATCCACTACGTTGCTGACCCTGGCTCAACGCCACGCACAAAGCAAACGAAAACATGGCCAATACCAGCCCCCAAACCACTCCGCGTTGGCGATATTTGAGTAAAACCACAAGTGTCAGTGGCCATACCAGATAAAACTGCTCTTCTATTCCCAGACTCCAAAGATGCAATAAAGGCTTAGTTTCCGCCGCACCGTCGAAATAGCCGGATTCACGCCAAAAAATCAAATTAGCGACAAAGAACAGGCCCGCACTCATGTGCTTGCCAAATTGTGAAAATTCCTGATCCAATAAAATTAGCCAGGCCAGCCCACAAGAGACTGCCATCACAGTCACGAGCACGGGAAAAATTCGTCGCACACGTCGTTGATAAAACCCCAGCCAATCAAAATTGTGCTGATCATCCGTCTGCAAGATGATGCGCGTAATCAAATAACCCGAGATAACGAAGAAGATATCGACACCAATAAAACCTGCTGGCAAAGACTTGGGGAACAAATGAAAGATCACCACGGCGAGTACCGCTATGGCACGCATACCATCAATATCTGGACGGTAATTCATGCGCTTTTGAAACTGAGGGGAATTCATCGACAAACTAAGCGAGGTCAGCGTCACCAGACTGACCGTGTAACATAATCTGTCATTGTAATTTATTTGACAATTACTTTCCAAGCAACAACATAAAATTAGACTAAGGCCTCCGAAATCCAATACCAAAGCGCCAAGCAAACTCGACTTTAATTGCACTCGGATCTTTAAAAAGGAGCTTAGTTGAACGGCACTAGCGAAATCACAGGCTTTTTATCTCTGTACAAACTCGCAAGTAAATTACGGTAAGCGCAGGAGCCATTCCTTCTTTATATCTGTGGGAAAATCATAAAGGCTATTTCGTTCTTCGCTAAGATCACTGGATACTCTATAAGCAAACTCACCACGATTACTTGAATTTCGCCAATACTTAATTAGTTCGCCTGATTTTGTTGGCACAAAAAAACCAGACTCGATCTTAGACTGAAAGTAAATAAGGTCTTGACCACGACCGTTTTGTAAAGGTTTACCTGACCAATTACTTGGAATTGCGATACCTAGCTCGTTTAAGATCGTTGGCGCAATATCGACTTGAGAACTCGCACCTTCTATTTTATGAAAATTTGGCTTCAATGCTGACTTGTTAAAACTAAGTAGAATAAACGGAATTTTTAAAACTGGTTGGTAAACTGTCTTTGAATGGCCAAATACGCCATGCTCCCCCAGCATTTCTCCATGATCGGCGGTAATTACTACGATGGCGTTCTCTAGATAATTCTTTTGTCTTAAAATTTCTATTATCTCTCCAACATAATGGTCCGCAGTCCACACCCCACTATCATAAAAATTAACAACCCGATTCCATTTATTGCTTCTCATTTCATCTAAGTCTACTTTCTTAGAATAATAATTGGTTTGTTCAATGTACTCTTTCTCAGGCAACATCTTTTGACCGATACCATGGGTTGCCATAATATGAAACTGCATAAATTCTGGCCTGCCAGACCAATTATCAAGTTTAGCCAAGTGATCAAGAATAAGTTGATCGTCATTTAAATAACGATCTTTTTGTTGCGAACCGTCAAAATAATCATCTACGTCACCATAAACATCGCGTAGCCCATAAAAATTTGTATGGTCACCTGACAATATCATACGCGTGACATAGTTATTCTTTCGCAGTGTTTCTTGCAAAGTGAATGGACGATAAGAAAATTCGTGCAAATACTTCGAACTGACTATACCAAACAAGCCGCAAGAAGACTCATTGCAGATGGCATGCATTTCAGATGCCTGATACTTACCATACTTTTTGGTCAAGTCATCAATATTGGGGGTAGTTTTACGCTCGTAGTTATAGCTCGACATATGGTCAGGACGCAAAGCGTCTACAACAATTAGGATCACATTTTTCTTCTGCGTATCGATAGCCGGTTTGTAGCTCAGTCTAACTTTACGTGCTTGCTCATCGTTTTTTTCCAACTCGTGAAGACTCACACTAGTTGATTGAAACCCCGTTTTTGCTAACTCAGAAAAAAAGGTGATACTCAATGGCTCTCCGCTTGTTGCAAAATAACCATGCCTAAATGCAATTGCATCGTTTACACAAAATGCCCCCACACCTAATATCACTATGATGCCAGACGAATTACTCTTCCGTGTTTTGAATTGCCACAACCAATCAGTTTTCTGAACTAATTTAAACCAAAAATAAAAACACCCCAATAAGATAATCAAACCAAAAAAAATTACATGCTGTGGCGATATGCCTGCAACATCAAGTAAAGACTCCATCTGGCCAAGATACGTAATTAAAATCTCAAAAGTAATTACGCGACTCCAGTTTGTCAGGCTTATATAGATGAGTAGATAATAAACAATTGAGCAAATAAAAAAACTGGACAGTAGAGTTGCACTGATAATCGTATACCAAGTTTTGCTGACGCAAATTTTTGTCAGCAAATAACGCGACAAATATAATGCGAACAACAGGCCTAAAACCAATCGTCCGTGATCAAGCAGTGACATAAGGGGCAAAAGGGATTGGGATAAAAAAAGAAGGCCAAAAGAAAATGGTATTGCGCTTACGATTGCAAACTCAATTGCTGCTTTTTTAAAGCCATTAGCATGCTGCGGCATCGCTCAGTTTCTAATAATAACCAGTTTCGACAAGTTAAATAAATTTACGGATTTAACTTGCATAACTTCCCAGTCATACTTGAGGATTTGTTCCTCATATGAAAAATCAGACCGAAATCCAATTTTATTCGCTAGTGTTTTCACTGCTTTTTCAAAGAGCCACCAAAAACCTGCACCACTAAAATGATTAATAATAATGATAGTGCCGCCCTTTTTACACACTCTTCGCGCTTCAGAAATCAACTTCTCGGGATCGGGTGTAACTGAAAGCACGTATGGAATTGTTACGCAATCAAAATACTGATCCGGAAAGCCCGTTTCTTCGGCATTCATAACCTTTAACTCAATCTCGCGATCGCTCATCGCAATTGCGCGCTCTCGGGCAATTTTCAACATATCGTCTGACAAATCTATCCCAACGACTTTACTCTTACTGGGATAATGAGAAAGCAAAAGCCCCGTACCAACTCCAATTTCCAATATGTTGCCAGCGTTTAAGGTGTTAATTACTTTTATCAATTCCTTGCGACCATCTTCCAACACCAATCCGAATAACTTGTCATATATTGGCGCGTAAAATCGGTAAGATTGAATGACATCATTGACTAAAATTTGCTTCATGCTATTAATTCCAAGTTCATTTTTACCCCAGCCCAAAATAATTACATAGTGGCAGGATTAAATCAAATCTCATAAAGCCAACAGCTAGCCTTAAATTACAATCCCAAATTCAGGTATTTATTTATTTTCGCAGCTAAATATAAGACAATGGCACTTGGATTTGTAAACTCTGCTTACTTACAACCCTAACACATCTATATAGTTACCAAATGTATCGAAGTTAACCTGGTGACTTCAAACAACATCAACTTGCGCCCACCAATTCAAGTGGCGCAGACAAAAGGAAAAAGCCCGCAACCATGCGGGCTTTCGGGGTGTTTCGTGCAGCTAATTGCCAGCACGTGCTAAAGCGGGAATCATTCCCACTCGATAGTCGCTGGTGGCTTACCCGAAATATCGTAAACCACGCGGTTGATACCGCGCACTTCATTAATAATCCGGTTAGAAATTTTACCCAGCAACTCATGCGGTAAATGGGCCCAGTGGGCGGTCATGAAGTCTTGTGTTTGTACTGCGCGCAAGGCCACCACGTAATCATAAGTACGACCATCGCCCATGACGCCGACCGATTTCACCGGCAAGAATACAGCAAAGGCCTGGCTGGTGGCGTCGTACCAGGTTTGTGGGTGTTCAGCATTGGGATCAACATAGTTGCCGCGCAATTCTTCAATGAAAATCGCATCGGCACGGCGCAGTAAATCGGCAAATTCTTGCCTGACTTCACCAAGTATGCGTACACCCAAACCTGGACCTGGGAAAGGATGACGATACACCATGCTGTGCGGCAGGCCTAAGGCGACGCCGAGTTTGCGTACTTCGTCTTTGAATAATTCACGCAAGGGTTCGAGCAATTTCAAGTTCATGGTGTCGGGCAAACCGCCGACATTATGGTGGCTCTTGATAGTGTGCGCGCCCTTCTTGCCTTTGCCCGCACTCTCAATTACGTCAGGATAAATTGTGCCTTGCGCCAGCCATTTTGCGGAAGTCAGCTTGCCGGATTCAACCTGGAATACTTCAACGAATTCACGGCCTATGATTTTGCGCTTCGCTTCAGGATCAGTTACACCCGCCAGATGGCCCATGAATTGGGCGCTGGCATCGACATGCACGACTTTGACGCCAAGGTTTTGCGCAAACATTTGCATCACCATCTTGCCTTCGTCGAGACGCAATAAGCCGTGGTCAACAAATACGCAAGTCAGTTGATCGCCAATTGCACGATGAATTAAGGCGGCAGCAACACTACTATCAACGCCGCCCGACAAACCGAGGATGACTTCATCACTACCTACCTGAGCACGAATCGCCGCCACCGCCTCATCGATGTAATCCGGCATATTCCAATCGGCCTTGCAACCACAAATGCCCAGGACAAAGCGATGAATAATTGCTTCACCTTGCACAGTATGGGTGACTTCAGGATGGAATTGCACCGCATAAAAACGGCGACTCTCATCAGCCATCGCTGCAATCGGACAATTTGGTGTCGACGCCATTAGCTTAAAGCCTTCAGGCATTTGTTTAACTTTATCGCCGTGACTCATCCAGACTTTGAGCATGCCATGACCTTCAGGCGTGACAAAGTCTGCGATGTCCTTGAATAAGGCGGTATGTCCATGCGCACGCACTTCAGCATAGCCAAATTCACGTACCAAACCATTTTCAACTTCGCCGCCGAGTTGTGCGGCCATGGTTTGCATGCCATAGCAAATACCCAATACCGGCACACCTGCTTCGAACACTGTCATAGGCGCACGCGGTGTATCACCTTCTGTCACACTATTGGGGCCACCCGATAAAATGATACCCGCTGCACCGAAATCGCGGATAAATTCATCGCTAACATCGTAAGGATGAACTTCGGAAAAAACGCCAGCTTCGCGTACACGTCGGGCGATTAATTGGGTAACCTGTGAACCGAAGTCCAGAATCAGAATTTTAGCGTGCATAGTTATATCGTTAAATCGGGTTGCGCAGGCAAGGCCTGCGTTACACTGTTTCCTGCTTGCTTAGCATTGAGCAGGGCTTTTTCAGCCAGGGCGATCAACTCCTCAGGCTGAACATTGACAAACGCATCGGTTGAAGCGGTACCGATACTCAGAGTTAAAGCAAAACTTTCCTGATCCAGAACTTCAGGATTAGCGTACACCGCCAGACGTATACGCTCAGCAATCGCCCTGGAAACCAAATGTGACGCACCCGGCAAGACCACCATTAACATATCGTCGCCATAGCGCCCCAATGCATCAAATGGTCGTATGCATGAGCGCAGGCGACTGACCGTGTTAATTAAGAATAAATCGGCTGTTGCTACACCGTGGCTTTGCCGACATGAGCTGATTTGATCCAGCGTTGTCACCAAAACTGAGAGTGGTTTTTGCGATTGCTGACAGCGTTCTATCTCTATACGTAATGATCGTATAATCGCTGACTTATTCCAGGCACCCAATAAAGGATCGAGCAGACTTTCGCGCTTAAGATTGCGATTTTGTTTTTGCAAATCCTGCCATTGCAAAAACAACGCAGCATAAGCAAAATCTTGCTCTATCAAGTGAGCCAAATCCCGCAAGGCCAGTTTTTCTTCGTCATCAAATGGCCGCGCCTGATAATCCAGCAAAATCAGACTACCTATCGCCACACCCTGATGATTACTTAATGGATGCAATACCAGAAAGCGCAAATAAGGTTCGTTACAAACAAAACGATGCTCTTTAAGTTCAGCTTGCTGACTCAGATCACTAACCACCACCAAATCACTGGTCACTGGCAAACCATCGCAAAACGCAGCTTCTTGTGCGCTTATGTTGGTGTCACTACCAGGAAAACGACTGCTCAGCTTGCCCACTTTAACAAAGCAATTCGCGACTTGAAAAATCTTAATCGCGAGACGCTCAAAACGCGCAAAACGCTGCAATAAATCTTCACTCATCAAGCGCTCAAATCCTTGCGTTACCGTGGCAGGTGTCAGCTGATTAGTTCGCTCTTGATGAGTCGTCATTATTGCCCCGTTGAGTGATTAGCCTTTATTTACTCAGCCCGATAATTCGGGGCTTCTTTCGTGATTTGCACGTCATGCACATGCGATTCGCGCATGCCCGCCGCGGTAATTTCAACGAACTCAGCGTTATTGTGCAAATCATCAATGCTGGCGCAGCCCAGATAGCCCATGGATGAACGCACACCACCAACTAATTGATACAAGATAGCCAGAACACTACCTTTATACGGCACCCGACCTTCAATACCTTCTGGTACCAGCTTATCGGCATTATTCGCAGAATCCTGGAAATAACGATCAGCGGAACCCGCCGACATCGCGCCCAGGCTGCCCATGCCACGGTAAGATTTATAGCTACGGCCCTGGAATAAAATCACTTCGCCCGGCGCTTCTTCAGTACCGGCAAACATCGACCCCATCATCACCGTCGAGGCACCTGCCGCGAGTGCTTTGGAAACGTCGCCCGAGAATCGTATGCCACCGTCGGCGATACAAGGTATGCCCGTGCCTTTGAGCGCTTCGGCAACATTTGCAATTGCCGAAATTTGTGGCACACCAACACCAGCAACGATACGCGTGGTGCAAATCGAGCCTGGACCTATACCAACTTTCACGGCGTCTGCACCATGATCCGCCAAGGCTTTTGCCGCTGCAGCAGTTGCAATATTGCCACCGATAACGTCAATATGCGGGTAATTATCCTTTACCCAACGTACGCGATCTAACACGCCTTTGGAGTGCCCGTGCGCAGTATCAACTACGATAACGTCAACACCCGCTTTAACCAGCAGATCAATGCGTTCTTCGTTATCCGGACCTACGCCTACTGCAGCGCCGACGCGTAGTTTACCTTGATCGTCTTTACAAGCAAAAGGATGCTCTGTGGATTTTTGAATATCTTTAACCGTGATTAAGCCACGTAATTCAAATGCATCATTGACCACCAAGACGCGTTCCAGGCGATGCTTATTCATCAAACGTTTGGCTTCCGCGAGGTCCGCACCTTCTTTGACAAACACCAGTTTGTCGCGCGGTGTCATTTTCGCTTTTGCTGGCGCATCCAGCTCCTCTTCAAAACGCAAGTCACGATTAGTAATAATACCAACCACAGTCTTACCTTCAACGACGGGGAAGCCACTGATACCGTGTTGTTGCGACAGTGCTAAAACTTCACGCACAGGCAAATCTGGAGGAATAGTGATAGGGTCGCGTAAAACACCCGATTCAAAGCGCTTTACTTTGGCGACTTCACGTGCTTGCTCACGCGCTGTCAGATTCTTGTGAACGATACCGATACCACCCTCCTGCGCCATAGCAATTGCCAGGCGAGCTTCGGTCACGGTATCCATCGCTGCAGAAACAAAGGGAATATTCAGAGAGATATTTCGGGTCAGGCGCGTTGCAAGCGAAGTATCTTTAGGGAGTATGTTCGAATAGGCTGGTACGAGGAGCACATCGTCGAACGTGAGTGCTTTTTGAAGTAAACGCATAGTCTTTCCTATAGGCGCAAAAGCGAATTATACAGAAAACTTGCGAAGTCGTCTCGTTACGTGTAAAACTTCAGCAATGTTTTAATTTAGTCTGGGTAATCAAACATGTCTAAGAAATTTCTAAGTATGGTGCTGGCTTTAAGTTTAGCCGCCCCATACTGCGCCTCTGCACAATATGTCTGGATCGATGAAAAAGGCAACAAACAGTTTTCGGATCGTCCGCCACCAGCCAGCGTACCCCCAAGTAAAATCTTAAAAGGGGGAAATAAGACTCTCAGCAAAAGCGAGGCCACACCAACACCAGAACCAGGCACGAGTGCAAAACCCAAATCTTTAGCCGAACGCAACGCTGAATTCAACAAGCGACAAAAGGAAGCGGAAGACAAGGCTAAGGAAGCGGAAACTCAGCAACAAGCTGACAGCGCGAAAGCAAGCAATTGCAGCAAGGCAAAAAGCGCCAAAGCGGCGCTGGAATCGGGACAACGAATTTCGCAGTTCGACAAGTCCGGCGAAAAAACTTTTATGGATGACAAACAAAAAGCCAAAGCCCTGGATGAAGCGAAACGTACACTGGAAGATTGCAATTAATTGGGAACATTGATAGCCTAGTTAAAAGGCCAGCAAGAACTAAGCTGGCCTTAACGAGCTGGAGTTATCAAAAGTTATTAAAACGTACGGGTGTTTCTTTTGGTTTTCTTCGTGACACGCCGACGACGCGCCTCCATAGGGTCGACCGTCAAGGGCCGATAAATTTCTATCCTATCCCCTGCATGTGGCACATACTCCGCTGACTTCAACTTACCATAGATTCCATAGCAGACTTCTTGTTGCTGCAATTCTGGGAACTCAGTCAATACGCCTGCTAGCTGAATAATCTGAGCAATCTGGCTCGATGCAGCAACCTCTAACTGACGCCGGTAAATGCGGCTTACCGCGCAATAACAAAGCTCAACTCGCTTCATTTCATCTGTCTGTAGCGCTTCGCCTGAACTACCCATATAACACCTCAGCCCTGTGGCAAAAGGAATCGACAAAACTATTTGCAATTCTCGAAAACACGGGCCCTATCAAATGCTCGAGCAGCTTACTGGAAAAATCATAATTGAGATTAAACTCGATTTTACAGGCGTCTTCGCGCAAAGCGTGAAATTGCCAACTTCCTGTTAAGTGCCTGAAGGGACCATCCACTAACTGCAATTCCATGCGAGAATACGGCAAGTTTTGGTTTTTCGTGGTAAATTGCTGCTTAATTCCATGATAATTGATGGCAAGAGTTGCAATTAAATCGGTTTCACTGCGCTGCAAAACCTTTACCGCCCCACACCAAGGCAGGAAGTCTGGATAATTCTCCACGCGTTCGACTAATTCGTACATTTGTTGCGCACTGTAAGCAACCAATACGGTTTTATGCACTACCGCCATTCAATCCAACCATTTGGTAAAATCAGAACCCGCTATTCTAACTGAGTTTATGCCTAACCAAGCCTGCGCCTGGTCAGGCAAAGTAAAATTTGACTACAGAATAATAAAAAATTATGCGCATTACCGATAACAAAAAAGCTTTTCACGACTATTTCATCGAAGAACAATTTGAAGCAGGCATGGTACTTGAAGGCTGGGAAGTGAAAGCCATACGTGCTGGACGCATCCAAATTAAGGAAGCCTATGTCATTGTCAGACAAGGCGAAATCTTCTTGTTTGGCGCCCATATTGGCGCATTGCCAACTGCCTCTCGCCACATCAATCCCGATACTGTAAGAACGCGAAAACTCTTACTAAACGGCCATGAAATTAATAAACTAATAGGCAAGGTTGAACGCGCAGGTTATACCTTAGTTCCCCTTGATTTACATTATAGCAAGGGTCGGATTAAGTGCCAGATAGGTTTAGCAAAAGGCAAAAAGCAACATGACAAACGCGATGCCGAACGTGAACGCGATTGGCAGCGCGAACAGCAGCAAATCATGAAGCAACATCGTCGCTAAGTTTTTACTCAACCTGGTAGCAGACTGAACTTAGCAAATCGACTCAGATTTTCTGGATTTGCCAAGAAAAACAGGTAAAGTATGTAACAGTCTGTAATAAAACCGAGGGCATGGATTTTCAAGCAGTTTTTACGGCAGTACTATATTCGTTATGAACACACTGACTACCCCCACCGATTCCAGCAATAACTCTGGCAATCCCAAAGCAAAAATTCTGGTACTTGATGACGATATACGCTTGCGTGATTTACTGCGTCGTTATTTAACCGAGCAAGGCTTTCACGTTGTTGTCGCCGAAAATGCGCAAACCATGAATAAGTTATGGATACGTGAGCGCTATGACATGCTGATACTCGACTTGATGTTGCCAGGTGAAGATGGCTTGGCGATTTGTCGGCGTTTGCGCGGCGCTGGCGACAAAACCCCCATCATCATGCTGACCGCCAAAGGCGAAGAAGTTGATCGCATTATCGGCTTGGAAATGGGTGCTGATGATTATCTGGCCAAACCATTCAGCCCGCGGGAACTGGTTGCCAGGATTAATGCCGTTTTACGTCGCAAAGCTCCGGATGAAATTCCTGGCGCCCCATCGGATGGCCCACAGACTTTTGCATTCGGCGACTTCATACTCGATCTGGGCACACGTACGCTTAAAAAGAATAATGAAACCATATCACTGACAACCGGCGAGTTTTCGGTGCTAAAAGTGTTTGCCCGTCATGCCAGACAACCATTATCACGTGAAAAATTAATGGAATTGGCGCGTGGACGCGAGTACGAAGTTTTCGATCGCAGTCTTGATGTGCAAATTTCCCGTTTGCGCAAATTAATCGAACCTGACCCGAGCAATCCCTTGTACATACAAACGGTTTGGGGTTTAGGTTATGTATTCATTCCTGACGGTCAATCTAAATAAATTGATGAAGTAAGCAATGGAACGCCTACGTTCCTATGTTCAGAATCTGACCTGGTTAAAAAGCGGATTATTCTGGCGGACTTTTCTTATGCTAGCCATACTGATTACTTGCAGTATGCTGGCGTGGTTCGCCAATTTTCGCAGCGTTGAAAATGTCCCCAATGCAACGCAAATCAGCAATCAACTTACCTCGCTGACTAATATCACTCGCAGTGCAGTGCAAAGTGCCAGTGCCTCGACTATTTCTCAACTCATTAGTGATTTGCAAAAAAGCGAAGGCTTGTTACTACAAAGAGTATCCAGCAACGACAAAGTCACGCCCATACACAGTGACAGCGCTCACTTTGAGATCCAGGAAAAATTAAAACAACGCTTGCCACCGCAAACTCGTTACGCCACGGAAATTAATGGCCGCCCAGGTTTTTGGTTGAGCATACAAACATCACAGGCTGACTATTGGTTGCGCTTTGATGATGCACGCATTTCGCCGCCACTGAAAGATTCTTTAATTAACTGGGCAACAATCACGTTTTTCCTGACCCTACTGGGCGCAGCCTTAATCTCAAAGCTAACCAATGATCCGCTTGCCAAATTAAGTGAGGCTGCACGTCAGGTAGCAACCGGAAAACGCCCTCATCCCCTGCCCGAAGCTGGTCCCAAAGAAATTATGGAAACCAATATCAGCTTTAATCGCATGGTGGACGATTTGGTTCGCATCGACGCCGACCGTGCAGTGATACTTGCAGGTATTTCACACGATTTGCGCACACCATTGGCGCGCATGCAACTTGAAGTGGAAATGGCGCATCTTGAAGAGGATGCCATGCTAGGTATGCAAACCGATTTACAACAAATGGATGCAATCATCGCGCAATTCCTCGACTACGCCAAACCGTTGGAGAATATGAAGTTTGAGGTAGTCAACATCAGTGATTTATTACAGCAATTGATGGATGAGTATTCCCGCGTCCCTACCCTGCTATTAAGAACGTCGATAGACCCGAATCTTAAGGTCATGGGCAACCCTACTGAATTAAGGCGTTTATTCACCAACATCATAGAAAACGCCAGGCGCTATGGCAAAACGCCAGGCTCACCAGTAATCACGCTTGATGTCCAATGCGGCCCCAAAAAGCGTGACAGAAAACCGACGATACTGATTAGTTTTCGCGACCATGGCCCTGGCGTACCGGAACATGATATTCCGCGTTTATTAAAGCCCTTCACCCGGGCAGATGCCGCACGCAGCCAGGCAAATGGGTCTGGTCTGGGTCTGGCCATCGTGGATCGCATAGTAAAACGGCATCATGGCAAACTTCGCCTGTATAATCACCACAGCGGCGGTTTGGTCACCGTTATCGCATTCACCGAAAGTCGCGACGATTAAGTAGTTAGTCAGGCAACTGACTTGTTGCGCAGTTTTTTCACTCAAGATTTATGTCAAGTACAAACAAGGGCCTGACCATTGTTAAGGCTTTCACCGCGCTGCTAACCATCTCATCCGTACTACTCTGGTTCAATGCCACCCAATTTGCGGAATGGCGTCCCAAACACTCACTGACCTTTCATACCCTGTTAGAAACCACTACCGTGGTAATTTTTTGCTCGGTCTTTATCGTCTGCTGGAATGCATTTGGCAATTTACGAAAACGATCGAGTGTGGTGCTGTCAACCACATTTCTATGCGCTGCTTTACTCGGCTTAGTCCATGCAATTAGCTTCCAGGGCATGCCGGGCTTTCAAGAGCCTGGCGATTTACATCTATCACTAACTGCCTGGTTATTCTCCCGAGGCATGCTGGCGTCCGCTTTACTTGGCCTGGTATTAGCAAAACATGATCCCTATATAAGCGACCGCAAGTCGCTTCTAATCCTGGGCGCTGGTTTAGGCTTTACTGGTTTGATGATAGCCGCGATTTTCATTTTCCCCGATTTTTTTCCAGCCACTTTCAATGAACATCAAGGGCAAACCGCATTCAAATTAACTTGTGAATTTATTTTAATTGCCTTTAATGCCATCACTGCTTTTCTTCTCTATCAACGTGCCATCATCGCAGAAAACCTCAAACTAACTCAACTCACGATTAATAATGCAGGCTTGTTTCTCGCCTCCATATTGCTGGCTGAATCTGAGGTATATTTTGTGTTATGTACGGCGGGTGACCAGTTATTTGTCGTTATCGGTCACTTTTTCCAATTAATCGCCGCGCTGGCGATTTATCGCAGCATGGTTGCTGTCAATATTCACACACCTTATATGAACTTAGCTACCACAACGGAGAACCTGGCCAGCTCGGCTAACGAATTGGCCATACAAAAGGAACGCCTGAGTAGAATGATAGAAACCGCGATTGACGGGATTATTACGATCGATGAAAATCAAACGATCTTATTGGCCAATCCAGCTGCAGCCAGCATATTTGGCTATGAGGTTAGTCAACTCGAAGGGCAATCCATAGACCAGGTTATTCCTTTTCGCCACCGTCATAATCATGCCCAGCATGTACGATCATTTGGTCACACAGGCGCAACCCGGCGCAAAATGGGTGCAAGCTATGAAGAATTTTACGTGACGGGTTTACGTAAAGATGGTGAAGAATTTCCCATCGAAGCATCAATTTCCAGTCAGATCGAAGATGGCAAGCGCATATACACCGTCATCTTCAGGGATATTACTGAGCGCAAGCTCGCCAAAGAGCAAATGGCAGCCTATCACGAAGAACTCAGTCAACTTTCAGCGGCATTGCAAACCATACGTGAAGAAGAACGCAAGCACATCGCACGTGAGTTGCACGACGATCTTGGCCAACTGCTGGCGGCCCTACGCATGGATTTAAGCTTACTTCAACGCGATCAGCAGTTAAGTGAGAAGCCCGGAAAAATTGTCGCCAGCATGGATCATCTGATTTTAACTGCCATCAATAGCTTACGCCGCATAGCCAGCGATCTCAGGCCACGGGCTCTGGATGAAGGTGGCTTATACTTTGCCCTGCAAAGTCTGACTAAAGAATTCAGCGTTCGTCATCAAATCAGCTGCGATTTTAATGCAGATGAGCAGCAGTTAAGCCTGGATGACGAACGCAGCACCGCCATATTTCGCATTATTCAGGAATCCCTGACGAACGTTGCGCGCCACGCTCAGGCGAGTGAGGTCAACATTCATTTCGAACGCATCGACAACACCTTATGCTTTAGGGTAGAAGACAATGGCAAGGGTTTCGACAGTGAAGACCTGAAGAAAAATCGTTCATTTGGCTTAGTTGGCATACGCGAACGCATTAAAGCGCTGGACGGTGAGTTTGAATTTGATAGCCGTCCTGGTGCGGGCACAAAACTACGCTTTAAATTACCTCTTCAAGCTATCCAAATTGGCAAATAACCAGGGCTTAAATCGGCGTAACACAGAGGAAATCGGGCATCGTGCTCATATCTGAAAAATACAAGCCCATCAGACCTAGCGCTAACAAAACGAACGCCAGAGTATAACGAAGATAGCGCAGACTATTGCTCAAGCGAGTTAGCCATGGTGCCAGCAATAAATGAGGCAGCGCACAAAGTGCGAATATAAGCATGAGCAGTGCACCATGCCACGCCGAGTTGGTGAAAATGGCGAATGGCGCTACCGTATACAACAGACCACAGGGCATAAAACCCCAGATTAGTCCACACAGCAGGCTATTTTTTTGTATAAAACGTATACCACGCTGACGATTTCCAGCCCATCCCCAAAAATGACCTAGCCTGCTGAGCAACCTGGAAATAACGTCCGGCAGACGCAAACCAAGGATCTTAAGCGCGATAAACAGCAAACCAAGATTCCCCAACACATACCAAATTTTCGCGATGGGGAACTCGTTTTTCCAGGTCAGTGTCGCCGCGCCTAAGCTACCAAAGCAAGCACCAATCGCCATGTAACTGCCTATGCGCCCGAGGTGCAAGAAAAAGCCGGAGCCAGTCAGATTTTTAAGAAGATGGCCCACCTGCGCAGCCAGCCCCCGTTTCGCTCTGGAGTCCACAAAAATTATGGGTTGCGCTCGACCTTGTCTGATTTGCTGCATCATCAACCAGTTCAGACTGCCACACATACCTAAGCAATGCACACCCCCAACCAGGCCTGCGCTGCAGGCTGCTAAAACCAGGGGCAGACTCAGCATATTAAATAATTTTCGAATACTGTGCACCGCTACGCTGTTTTAAATACCGATCAAACAGCATAGCAAAGCCGCGTACAAACAAACGTCCTGTAGGTGTTACCTTAATCGCTTCCTGACTAATCTCTAGTAAGTGATCGTCGATAAATGGCTGCAATTGCGCAATTTCTTCAGCAAAATAAGTGATGAAATCAATTTCAAATTCGCTATTAAACTGAGCAAAATTAACCTGATTACTACACATGAGTGTCATGATAATTTGACGACGCATTAAATCATCCAAATTTAATGCGAAGCCTTTTTCAACCGGTAACTCATCTTTATCCAGGCAAGCATAATAATCGTCGAGCGTACGCAGATTTTGACTATATGCCGAGCCAATTTTTCCTATCGAGGATAAACCCAGCCCAATCAGATCACACTCGGCACGCGTGGTATAGCCCTGGAAATTCCTGTGTAAACTACCGTCATCGCAGGCTTTTGCGAGGCTATCATCAGGTTTGGCAAAATGATCTAAACCAATATACACATAACCCGCTTGCTGCAGGCGCTGCAAGCACATTTGGAATATCGCCAGGCGCTGCTCGGCACTGGGTAAATCTGCCTCAGCAATTCGACGCTGAGGCTTGAACCGCGTGGGCAAATGCGCATAATTGTAGACAGCGATACGCTCAGGAGCAAAAGCAATAACCTGATCCAGCGTGTTTGAGAAACTCGCGAGTGTTTGTTTAGGCAATCCATAAATCAAATCAAAATTAATGGATTTAAAACCGTGTTGACGTGCCACCTCCAACGTCTCAGCGACTAGATTCAACGGTTGTATTCTATGCACAGCTTGTTGCACCGCTGGTTCAAAATCCTGCACACCCAAGCTCGTGCGATTAAATCCTAACTCGGCCAATATCGCCAAAGTCTCGGCAGTTACCGTGCGCGGATCGATTTCTATAGAACGCTCGGCATCAGCACTGAAATCAAAATAAGTGTGCAAAATAGCCATGAGCTGCCTAAGCTCATCATGACTTAGAAAAGTCGGGGTACCACCACCTAAATGCAGTTGACTCAAGACCTCGCGTTGCGGCATGTGTTTCGCCAGCAAGGCGAGTTCTTTCTCAAGATAGTGCAGGTATTTTGCAGAGCGACCATGGTCTTTGGTTATGACTTTGTTGCAGGCGCAGTAATAGCAAAGTTGGGCGCAAAATGGTATGTGTATGTACAAAGAAAGCGGCGGTTTATTTTCATCTTTTGCGCGCCTTTGCAAATGCTCAACGTAGGACGCGGCATTGAAATCTGTATAAAAGCGATCCGCCGTAGGATATGAGGTATATCGTGGACCTAAAGTATCAAATTTTCTGATTAATTGCTCGGGTATATCAATAATCTGATCCCGACTGGTCTGAGTAGTCATTTCAACTTGCTTTCTGAGCCAGTATGGCCGTTAAGCCGCTGGCTACTATTCCTAAAATCCAAAACACGAAAAAGCCTAAGGTATAAACCGCTGTCATCGACAACTGCACCCGTTGGTCTAAAATAATCAATTCCATAGGATCGACGAGACTGAAAAACAGTCCAGTCGCGACACAAGCCATTAAAAACGCAGGCCAAAGGATAATCATTAACATAGGACGTACCGGATACTTAAACTGTTTTGATGGAATTGCGTCCATATCAAGCCCTCAAGTTGAATCAGTATGTTTCGCTACGATTTATAACTGCTCGTTTTCACGCGACCTGTCAGCGATTCTTTTTCGTCGAAAGCTGCAACTCCGAATTTAATGGATTTACCCAGTCGCCAGTCAAGCGCCAATCACCACCTTCCAGCTTGATATGCCAGGTTTTTTGCGCTTCTGCATGCGCTTGCCACTCTGCCAGGTAACGTCCATTGCCCTGGGCACTCAACTCCAGTCGTCTAACTTTTTCAAGCACGCTCTTGCCATCGTTTAGCGCCAGACTTAGCTTTAACTTTTCGGGCAAGGCAGATTTCGCACTCAGTTGCACGACCACCTGTCCGGCTAACTGATCGATTTTGATCTGCGCTTCAACTTGCTGAGCCTTGGCATTGGCGTCACGGATAATATCTTTATTCACCATTAGTCCCTGGCGATAATAATCCTTACTGACTACGGGATCAGCACCATTAAAGGCAATAAAACCAGTAAAAACGGCAGCAACAACGACAGCCAGTGGTCCGCCTAAAACTAATAACAACCAGGGTTCTTTATACCAAAGATCTTTTTTTGTTTTTTCCGGACTTAAAAGTAAGGTATTCATAACTATCCTAACGAGGCACTATAAAAACGGCTTTTTCCGTTACCTGTATGTGTTCAGCCTGGGTATCCTGAACAATAAATTTAATGCGATTTGATCCTGCTTGTAAAGCCTTGGCAGGAATACTCACTCTAACTGGTACCGCCTTTGTCGTCGCAGACGACACAACAACTTCAGCGTTATTCAAGATCGTTGCCCCCTCGACCGACTTCACCTGGATCGTATATCGTCGTTCACTTTCCTGAGTATTCATTATCTGCAAACGGTAGACGTTTTCGATCGCGCCAGTCTCACTAACCCGCGGCATACCACGATCGCGAATTACGTCAACTTTCAAAGGCATGTGCATATACAGTGAAGCTGCAGCAGCCAATATAATAAGACCCAATATGCCACCATAAATTAAAGTGCGCAGACGAAAAACACGTCGCCACATTTGTTTTTCGGTGAGTTTTTTAAATAAAGCATGCTCTGTGGTATATCGTATCAAGCCTCTGGGATAATTCATTTTATCCATAACCTGATCGCAGGCATCAATACACGCACCACAAGCGATACACTCATATTGCAAGCCGTCCCGTATATCGATCCCGGTTGGACAAACTTGCACGCAAATCCCACAATCCACACAGGAACCCATGCCTTGTTCTTTGAAATCGATCTTCTTATTGCGTGCTCCACGAGGTTCACCGCGCAAGAAATCATAGGTGACGATCAGCGTGTCCTTATCAAACATGGCACTTTGAAAACGGGCATACGGACACATATACTTGCAAACTTGCTCGCGCATCCACCCCGCATTGCCGTAGGTGGCGAAGCCATAAAAGAATAACCAGAAGTTTTCCCAGGGCCCCAGATTAACCGCAAGAACTTCAGCGTACAACTGTCGTATCGGAGTAAAATAACCAACAAAAGTGAAGCCAGTCCAGAGTGCGAAAACGATCCAGATTGCATGCTTAGTTAACTTCAGGCGGAATTTGCGTCCGTTTAAGGGGCCTGCATCCAATTTAATCCGGGCATTGCGATCACCTTCAATTTTCTTTTCTATCCACAGGAAAATCTCGGTGTACACCGTTTGTGGACAGGCATAACCGCAGAATAAACGCCCCGCTATCGCGGTAAATAAAAACAAACTAAGCGCAGAAATTACCAGCAACACAGCCAGATAAATAAAATCTTGCGGCCATAACACCATGCCAAAAATATAGAATTTACGATTCACCAAATCAAATAACACAGCTTGCCGGTCATTCCATTGCAACCAGGCAGTACCATAAAAAAGTATCTGTGTAAAAGCGACCAGAACCCAACGCCAATTTGCAAACCACCCCTTTACCGAACGGGGATAGATTTTCTTGCGTTCCTCAAACAAACTAAGCTCGGTTTCTTCAGTCGGCGCTGGAATGATGGGTATACGTTTCATATCGTTTGGCTAGCCAGAATGATCTTAGATAAGCATTTACTGACGATGAGTATAATCAATAAACTCTAAGCAACTTTGATCTTGCGCATCTTTATCAATTTTTTTGCTGTTTTTTTCGAAAAAACATAAAAAAAATGGCCGCTATTTGCGGCCATTTTTTCAGCAATTCCCCTATTTACTGCGCCGAAGATAACTGCTTAACAGCGTTCACATCTTCTTGCTTAATCCCGGCCACTCCTGGATTGGAGTTAGATAAACCCCAGACATAAGCTGCCAGTAAGTGTATCTTACCTTCAGTCAGGATACCTTTATGAGCTGGCATTTGATTGTCACGACCTTTGTTAATGGCCTCAACAATATTATCGATACCACCACCATACAACCAGGTTTTGTCAGTCAGATTTGGCGCACCCATAGCAGTGTTACCCTTGCCATCCATACCATGACAGGCAGCACAAGCAGCAAATTTTGGTTTACCCAAGGAAGCGAGGATAGGATCATGCGCAGAATTCGACAAACTTAATACATAGTTTGCGACGTTCTTGACATCAGCCTCACCACCTATCGCCGCAGCCATCGATGGCATAACGCCATGGCGACCTTCACGAATTGTTTGCTTGATCGTTTCCGGATCACCGCCATACAACCAGTCGCTATCGGCCAGATTCGGGTAACCTTTACCACCTTGCGCATCCGAGCCATGACATTGTGCACAGGTATTCAGAAACAACCGCTGCCCAATTTCCCGAGCCTGACTATCATTGGCGACATTTTTAACGTCCATTGACAAATATTTGTCGAACACCGGACCAAACTGTTTTTCACCCTCTTTGACTTCTTTTTCATAGGCACTTAACTGACTCCAACCCAAGTTACCCTGATAAGAACCCAAACCAGGATAAAACACCAGATAGCCGAGCGCGAAGAAAATCGTCAGGTAAAACATGGTCATCCACCACTTCGGCAGCGGATTATTTTGTTCCGTCAGATCTTCGTCCCATACGTGTCCGGTTGTTTCAGCTGGCAAAGGTTTACCATCAGCACCAAGTTTGACCTTTACTTTTGATTGCATCCATAACAGCAAGGTACAAGCTGCGATACTCAGCACCACCACAACTGCGATAGCGGCACTCAACCATTGTTGAATAAAATCTGCCATGGCTATTTTCCATTCTCATTATCAAATGGCATACGACCTATTTTCTCGAAACGCTCTTTGTTTTTACCATTGAACGCCCAATATACGATGCCCAAAAAAACCACCAAACTGATGACGGTAACGACGCTACTCAAAACAGTGAAATTCATCGTTTAACTCCTTTACTTAGCTCAGTTTTTGTTTTTAATTGCTGTACCCAAAACCTGCAGGTAAGCAATCAGCGCATCTTGCTCGGTTTTATCCATTAACTCTTTCGGACCCGCCTGAATTTGCTCATCGGTGTAAGGAACACCCACGGTTTTCATCGCTTTCATGCGTGCCGTGATCGCTTCTGGTTTTAGCATTGCTTTGGCTAACCAGGGATACGCTGGCATGTTCGACTCAGGCACAACAGAGCGCGGATCGTTTAAGTGGTCACGATGCCAGTTATCGCTATAGCGTCCGCCTACGCGTGCCAAATCCGGTCCGGTACGCTTACTTCCCCATTGAAACGGATGGTCGTAGACGGATTCACCAGCCACCGAATAATGACCATAACGCTCTGTTTCAGCACGGAACGGACGTATCATTTGCGAGTGACAACCATAGCATCCTTCACGTAAGTAGACATCACGTCCGGCTAATTGCAAGGCCGAATAAGGTTGGACACCCTTAACCGCCTCGGTGGTTGATTTCTGGAAGAACAGCGGCACGATTTCCACCATACCGCCAACACTGATGGTGAGTATCACCAACACCAACATCAAACCGATGTTGCGTTCTATTAAATCATGGGTAAATTTACTCATAGTTCTCTCCTGGCCAGCTCAAGCATGAGCAGGTAAAGCTGGGATTGCATCATTTACCGGCTTTGCTGCCATCGCCGTACGTGCGACGTTGTACACCATAACCAGCATGCCGCCCAGATACATTAAGCCACCAAACCAACGAATGACGTAGTATGGATAGGTTGCTTTAACTGACTCAACGAAGGTATAAGTTAAGGTACCGTCATCGTTAATTGCGCGCCACATCAAACCCTGCATTACACCGGCAATCCACATCGCTGCGATATACAAAACCACACCGATAGTGGCCACCCAGAAGTGCACTTCGATGAGACGTTTGCTATACATTTGTGCCTGACCGAACATACGCGGAACCAAATAATACAAAGCACCTATCGAAATAAAGCCGACCCAACCCAAAGCACCCGAGTGAACGTGACCGACGGTCCAATCTGTGTAGTGCGATAAGGCATTCACAGTTTTAATCGACATCATCGGACCTTCAAAGGTCGACATACCATAGAACGACAAAGAAACAATCAAAAAGCGCAAGATTGGATCTGAACGCAATTTACTCCAGGCACCCGACAAGGTCATGATACCGTTGACCATACCACCCCAGGATGGCGCCAACAAAATCAGTGAAAATACCATACCAACAGACTGAGCCCAATCAGGTAAGGCGGTGTAATGCAAATGGTGCGGACCTGCCCACATGTAAGTGAAAATTAAGGCCCAGAAGTGAACGATGGATAAACGATATGAATAAACCGGACGCTCAATTTGCTTAGGCACAAAGTAGTACATCATGCCAAGAAAGCCAGCTGTAAGAAAGAAGCCCACTGCATTGTGACCATACCACCACTGTATCATCGCATCTTGCACACCTGCATAGACCGAGTACGACTTCATGAAGTCGACAGGGATGGCCATGCTATTCACGATATGCAAAATCGCCACGGCAACTATAAAGGCACCATAGAACCAGTTGGCGACGTAAATGTGCTCAACTTTACGCTTAACAATAGTGCCAAAGAACACTAATGCATAGCTCACCCAAACCACCGCAATCAGTATATCGATAGGCCATTCGAGTTCAGCATACTCTTTACCCTGGGTGTACCCCAGTGGTAAAGAAATGGCAGCGGCAACGATAACTAACTGCCAGCCCCAGAATGTAAAAGCCGCGAGACCATCCGAGAACAATCGCGCATGGGTAGTACGTTGTACGACATAGTAAGAAGTTGCAAATAATGCGCAGCCACCAAATGCAAAAATAACAGCATTGGTATGCAGCGGTCGCAATCGCCCGTAGGAGAGCCAAGGAATACCGCCTAAAAATTCCGGCCAGGCCAGCTGTGCTGCGATCAGTACGCCTACCAGCATACCAACTACACCCCAGACTACAGCCATGATCGAAAATTGCCGCACAACCCGATAGTTGTATGTGTTTTCTTTCGTTATGGTCATGATTTTACTCTTATGAAAATGACTGTTTAAAGGATAACAAGCACGGGCCCAGACATATTGATACACATCAAAATTACCAGAGCAGTAAGCAAGCCCAGTGTGAATTTAGTTGAGCAAGCCTAACATCATGATCAAAATAGCAGCAAGATCTGCGCAAAACGAATTATTTCTCCCCTGAAATGAAAAAAGCGACACCGAAGTGTCGCTTTTACGCAGTAGTCTGATTTTACTGTGCAGAACTGTCGCTACCGTTTAGCGCAGCTTTATTGATTTTAAGTTTACCTTGCTGCTTCAGGTAAGCAAGGTAAGCAGTAAACTGTTGTTGCGCCTGAAGATTATTCACCTGCTGCATATCCTCATTGCGTCTTGCAACATCTGATTTACCCGCACGAACTTCAGTAACCCGGTAGACTACCTGACCTTCATCTGGCAAGGTCACCGCCACAAAGGCTGGCAACTTTTGGGCATCGAGTTTCATAATTGCAGTTATCGCAGGCGCTGGCAATCCAGCCGAGTTCAAACGCGAAACAACTTTAGCCTCCTCAAATCCTGCTGCACTGTCAGCTTGCTGCAGAGATTTAAGTTTTGCTTGCGCATCACTAATCGCCAGCTTAATACCCTCTTCTTGCAATAAGTTTTGACGAATTTGCGCTTTCACTTCATCCAAGGGCTTTTTGTAAGCAGGCTTATGCTCGACAACACGGCCTGCTGCCAGTGTATTGGGCGCAATATCGATCGCCTCGGTCAATAATTTCTTCTTAAGCACATTCTCGCTAAACAAGGCCTTCAAAAATTTAGGATTATTGGTAACCACCGTTGCTGGAATACCTGGCTTAGCTTCTGCACTAATTGCCTGGGCTGTCTGTATCGTCAGTTTTAACTTATCAGCGACCGTTTTCAGATTGTCAGCACTCTCAATCAGATTATTGAAAGCTTCAACGCTCTCAGAATAAGCTTTTGCGGCTTTTTGCTTTTGAACTTCGCCAGTAATCTGCGCTTTTAACTGCTCCAGTGGTTTCGTCTCAGCAGGTTTAATCGCTGTAAGTTGAATAATGTGAAAACCAAAATCCGAGCTCACCAGATCGCTGATTTGACCCTGCTGCAGCTTATTCACAGCATCTTCAAAAGGTTTAACCATTGCACCTTTACCGAAGAAGTCGAGATCACCGCCACGCTCAGCAGATCCTGGGTCTTGCGAGTATTGCTTAGCCAGTTTCGCAAAATCTTGTGGATTTTTCTTCACCTCAGCCAAAACCGACAAAGCCTTCGCTTTAATCTTTTCTTTGTCAGCAGCACTCGCGTTTTTATCTACCGTAAATAAGATGTGGCTGGCACGTCGCTGCTCTTCACTGGTAAAACGCTGTTTGTTTTGCGCATAATAATCCGCAATGTCTTTATCACTGACTGCGATACTGGCCGCTACCGCTTCCTGATTCAACACCACATATTCGATACTAACTTGTTCGGCCACTTCAAATTGCTTGGCGTTTTTATCGTAATAGGCTTTGATCTGTTCATCACTCAGATTCACCTTACTTTGATAGCTACTACCCTTAAATGGCATTGCCTGCACCACGCGCTCTTGCTCTTGAAGCGCAAACAGGCGCTCGGCAACAGTTTTTGGCACGAATGCACCACCTTGCACACCACGCAGCAATTGCTCAAGAGCCATTTGCTTACGCTGAGACTGAATGAAATAAGCTTCATTTAAGTTTTGCGCCGCAAGAATTTGCTGATAACGCTGCTTATCAAAGCTGCCATCTGGCTTTTGCAAACCAGGAATCGCAAGAATACTTTCCTGTATCGTGGCATCAGAAACTGTCAGTTTCTTCTTTTGAATTTCCACATCCAAAACTTTACGCGCCAATAAATCATCCAGCAAAGCCTGGCGTTGTTCGGGCGTATTCAACATATTACTGTCGATTTTATCGCCATAAGCACGGCGAAATTCATCGATACGTTCTCGCTGAGCCTGATCGAATTCAGCGCGAGTAACCTTCATACCAGCTACATTCGCCAAGTCACCCTCCCGACCGGAAGAGCTCATATAACTTTCGATACCAAATAAAGCAAACGAAGGGAAAATCAATAGCAACAGCAGTAATTGCATTAAGCGCTGATGATTACGAATAAAATCAAACATGTTCAACTCATCGTCAGATGTGGGAAGTCGAAAAACATACAAAAAAAGGCGAACATATGTTCGCCTTTTCGGTATCTGGCGGAGCGGACGGGGCTCGAACCCGCGACCCCCGGCGTGACAGGCCGGTATTCTAACCAACTGAACTACCGCTCCAGATTCGCTACGTTAACCGTTTGGTGGGCGCTGAGAGGCTCGAACTCCCGACCTAAGCCTTGTAAGGGCTCCGCTCTACCAACTGAGCTAAGCGCCCGGCTAACAATCCCGCCAAAATTAATTTAGCGGGCCGCGAAAAAACATTAGTTTACCGCATCTTTCAAAGCTTTGCCAGGTTTAAATTTAGGAACCTTAGCCGATTTGATTTTGATTGCTTCGCCAGTACGTGGATTACGACCGGTACGGGCAGCACGTTTGCCGACCGAGAAAGTACCGAAACCAACCAATGTTACTGTACCATTTTTTTTCAACGTGGACTTCACTGCACCGATCAATGCTTCCAACGCACGCGACGAGGCCGCTTTAGAAATGTCTGCTGTTTTTGCAATGTGATCGATTAACTCGGTTTTGTTCACTTATAGCCCCCTCACAAAATTTGAAATACTCAACGATACACAAGGGTAGTATCGCCCGATGCGCAATGGCACATCTGTCTTGGCATGCAGGAAAAATCTGCAAGCGGTATTAGAGCAAGTCGCTAAGCCTTGTGTCAAGCGCTTTTGCGGCAATTCTTGCGGAAATTACCTTGAAAATGTGTAACTGGCTTTTTCCACCTAGCAAAAGCTGACGAAAAAACCCAGAATCGCATATAGTATGCACTTTATTCCCTTCACACTGACTCTGCTTGCCAGAGCACACACAGCTAGCCATGAATTTTGATGTAGTCATAGTAGGAAGTGGCCTCGCCGGTTTATCGGTAGCCTTACATTTGGCGCAAAATCGCAAAGTCGCCATCGTTTCCAAACGCGAATTAAAGGATGGTGCCAGCAACTGGGCACAGGGTGGCATCGCCGCCGTACTCGATTCTCAGGATAGTTTTGATCAGCACATCTCCGATACGCTGATTGCCGGTGCAGGTTTGTGTGATGAGGGAGCAACTCGCTACATCATAGAACACGGCCGTGCGGCGATCGACTGGTTGATAGAACAAGGCGTGCCATTTACACGCGACGTCGAAGCCGAACTTGGATTTCATCTGACACGTGAAGGCGGCCATAGCCAGCGCCGGATTATTCACGCGGCCGATGCAACTGGCCACGCGGTGCAAGTCACGTTAGAACAAAAAGTCAGAGCTCATCCCAACATCAGCATCTTTGAGCATCACATTGCGATTGATCTCATTACCTCAGCCAAACTCGGCGACCATTCCGCGACACCACGCTGCCTGGGTTTATATGTGCTCGACAGCAAAACCGGCAAAGTGCAAACTTTTGCCAGCCAACACACGGTATTAGCCAGTGGTGGCGCAGGCAAGGTTTATTTGTACACGACAAATCCCGATACGGCCACCGGTGATGGCATCGCGATGGCGTGGCGTGCGGGCTGCCGCATCGGCAATATGGAATTCATACAATTCCACCCTACCTGCCTTTATCACCCCTATGCCAAATCATTTTTGATTAGTGAAGCCGTGCGCGGCGAAGGTGGAATTTTAAAATTACCGGCAGAATCAGGTACGACCGCTGGCAAACGCTTCATGCTGGATCATGATGACAGGCTGGAATTAGCGCCACGCGATGTGGTTGCGCGTGCGATTGACTTTGAAATGAAAAAACGCGGCCTGGATTATGTCGAACTCGATATCAGTCATCAGCCCCCAGAATTTTTGAAAGAGCATTTCCCAACAATTTATGCCCGTTGTCTGGAGCTTGGCATAGACATCACTAAGCAAGCAATTCCGGTGGTTCCCGCGGTGCATTTCACCTGCGGCGGCATCGTTACTGACCTGCAAGGACGCACCGACATTCCGGGTCTGTACGCCGTCGGCGAAACCGCCTACACCGGACTCCACGGCGCCAATCGTCTCGCCAGCAACTCCTTGCTTGAATGTGTGGTTATTGGGCGCTCCACCGCTGGATTTATTGAGCAACAAGAGCGACAAAGCGTCATCGGGCTACCCGAATGGGATGAAAGTCGCGTCTCCGATGCTGACGAAGAAGTGGTTATTGCCAATAACTGGGATGAATTACGGCGCTTCATGTGGAATTATGTCGGCATCGTTCGCACCACAAAACGACTGGAGCGCGCCAAGCACAGAATACGCTTACTCAAAGAAGAAATCGATGAGTACTACGCCCACTTCCGTATTTCAACTAACTTGCTCGAATTACGCAATCTCGTAGAAGTTGCTTCGCTCATCGTGAATAGCGCCTTGTCGCGCCGTGAAAGCCGTGGCCTGCATTTCAGCCGCGACTACCCTGATACCTTACCCAAAGCCCTGCCCACCGTATTGAGTCCTAAGCGCAAGGGGCAGTTAAAGCAATAAAGCAAGGTCAGACTTTTACTTTTTTTCGCGATAAAAATGGACGATGTGCACAGAAGAGGCACTGTGTGCATCGCACCATGAAATCACCTGTTTTATTGCAAAAATTATTTGACTTTTTTATCTCATATCGGAATACTAGCCAACGCTTTTTTACGCGTCCTGCGGTTTGTCAGTTTTCCCGATAATGATTACTCTCGATCACGTTTTTAAAACCTATAAACGGGGAAATACCCCCATCACTGCGTTAAACGACATCAACTTGTCGATCAAAGCCGGTGAATTCATCACCATCATGGGCCCATCTGGCTCTGGCAAATCGAGCTTATTGAATATTCTGGGGGCGCTCGACCAACCTAGCAAAGGCCAGTATTTTTTAGATGGCGCCGAAGTCAGTCAAATGAATGACGATCAGGCCTCAAGCATACGCAATCAAAAAATCGGCTTTGTCTTTCAATCATTTCACCTGCTGCCGCGTTTAAGCGTAGTGGAAAATGTTTTACTCCCCTTACGTTATAGCGATACCCCCGATCCACAGGCGAATGAGCGAGCCAACGACTTACTCGATCGTATAGGCCTGGGACAGCGCAAACATCACTTGCCGGGTGAATTATCCGGTGGGCAGTTGCAGCGTGCCGCAGTTGCGCGGGCCCTGTTAAATAAACCCGCGTTGCTGCTTGCCGATGAGCCTACAGGCAATCTCGATTCGAAAAGTGCGGCCGACGTCCTGGCCTTGTTTAAAGAATTGAACGCCGATGGCCAAACCGTGGTGTTGGTCACCCACGATCCTGGCATTGCGAATCACGCCACGCGCAGCTTGCATTTAGCTGATGGCAAATTGCTTGAGGATGGACTATGAAAGCCCCCTTTTTTTTGATACTGAGCAGCTTGTACCTGCCTGTTAGCGCTCCGGTTTGGGCAGGCGCCAGCGAGACGCGTCAAATTTTAATCAGTGGCGAAGTAATAGCAAAGAACGCGCAATCCATCTTCATCCCGCAAAGTTACAACGGACAAGCGGTAATACGCTATTTTTTGCCAGAAGGCAGTCCGGTAAAAACTGGCGATGTGATCTTACGGATCGATAGTTCGGCACAAAACGATATCGAGCAATTAGAAATCGGTTTGCAACAATCGCAGCAACGTGTGATCGCAGAACAAACGAAGCTCAATGTCGCGAGTCTGGAGGCACAAAAACAGTTTTTAATCGCCAAGACTACCCTGGCGAAAGCCGAGATTGATGCGCTCCTGCCTAAGGGGCAAATCTCAGCGCTGGATTTCGACAAATACCAAGGTGAAAAGGCACGTGCGGAGCGTGATTTACAGGTCAAACAGCATGCACTCAGCATGGCAAGAGAAGCACAGTCGCGCGCACAACAAGATGCCGCACTTGAACATAAAAAGCTCAGCAATAATTTGCAATTCCAACGGCAATTACTAAGCCGCGCCGAAGTGAAAGCGAATCAGTCTGGCATCGTGACGCACGCCTACTCAAATAATACTGGCGAGCGCATAGAACAAGGCTCGACTGCCGATATCGGCGAACTCGCTGGTCATGTTATCGGTGATGGCGCCATGCATATCAAGGCCTGGGCTATTGAAGCTGACCGCCATAAATTAAAAACCGGCATGCCAGTCAAAGTCAGTATCGACGCCCTGCCCGGCACCAGTTTTAACAGCAAGATAGACTACATCAGCCAAGCCCCGGAAGAAAGAAAGCGCTGGGGCAAAGCGCGTTACTTTCAATTGGACATAGGCTTGGCCACCGCCACAAACCTGCCTTTAGTTGCTGGCATGAGTGTATTGATCGAACCGCTGGCGGCAAACGCCAGTGATTTGAATAAAGTAAATTTCGCGCCCACTAAACCGATTATTAACACCAAGCCGATTACGGCTGAGGGTGAAATTTTATCGCGCCGGAATTACGCCGTAATACCGCCATCCGTACCCTACACCTGGCAATATAGCTTGCAACAAATAGGCAGCGACGGCAGCAGCGTGAAATCGGGTGAGGTTATAACGCGTTTTCAGACCAGCGATTTGCAAAACAAGATCAACACCATCAAATCGAGCTTGAATGAAAAAATGCGTGCGCTGGATAAACTCAAACTTGATCACCAAGAGGCCGATAAAAACAGTCAATTAATTGCTCTGCAAGCGAGTAGCGAAGCGGAGAAAGCGGCGCGCAAGGCCAGCATGCCGAAAGAGTTGATACGCCGCGTTGATTACGACAAATTAGTCTTAGAAAAAAACTTGCAAGCCGAGTTGGCCCAACTTGCTGAAACAATTCGCGACGCTGAAATCCAATCACGTCAAGCTGAACGTGCAACGGTGGAAGCCGACATTAAATTAAATCAGGAAAAACTACGTCAATACACCGAAGGACAAGGCTCACTGACGATACGCGCGCCCTTTTCAGGCGTCTTCAATTCCAAGACCAGTTACAACGGTGAAAAATTTACCAGTGGCAGCCAGGTCTGGCTGGGCATGACGGTTGCTAATCTGGCCGACCCTCAGCAATTGTATGTGCGCGCGCAAATTCCTGAAGTGCAAAGCATCTTCATCAAACCCGGCCAACTCGCTCAAGTCAGCCTGAATGGTGCCAATCAAACTCTGAACGCCAAAGTCATAGCAACAGGCCAGGTCTATCACAGCAAATCCCAGGCGCAGCCACAAGTTGTGCGCGACATCGAACTGGAGTTTAGCGATGGCGTAAAGAATCTTAAACCTGGTTCCATGGTGCAAGTTATTTTCCCTGCGACGCCTCCTGCGGCAGCGTCGCGTCGCTTATAAGGTTGGGCATGTCGATTAAATCTATAGCTTATTGCAGCCTGCTCGGCTTGCTCTCAGCCTGCGCCAAGGAATCAACTCAAAGCGCTACCGAGACGCTGGCCTTAAATGACTGGCGCGAAAGCATCAAAATACAAGGCGAAGTCAGCGCAGCCAATAAAACTGCACTCAATGTGCCCGGAGAAGGCTGGGATAGCCGGGTTTTGATCAGCATGGTGGCAGAAGGAAGCACGGTTAAAAAGGGACAAGTTGTCGCCCGTTTTGATGCCCCGTCTTCACGCCTCGATGCACAACAATCCGCGTTTGAAATCGCCCGTAAAGAGTTAGCCACTCAAGGTTTGTTGGCACGTGATTCGAATGTACGTTTTGGTTTAAGCGCGGATCAAGCTAAGACCGATTCCGATTTGCGTATCAGCCAACGCTATCAACAAAGTGACACCAGCATGTTCGCACGGAATAAAGTGCTGGATGAATTACAAGACACTGGCTATTTACAGCACAGGCAAGCGTTTTTAAAGTGGCGTGAAAACCAATTGCAGCAACGCAAAGACCTCGATCTCGCGGTATTGCAATCGCAACGCCAAACAGTAGAAGTACGGGCACAACGCGCACAGCGAAATCTCGACACGCTTGAATTAATCGCACCACATGACGGGGTGTTTTTATTACATAGTCAGTGGGATGGTAGCAAAGCCAAAGTGGGATCGAATTATCAGCCACAACAAGAATTTGCGGAAATTCCCGATACCGGTCAATTAAAGGCCATCTTCCAGGTTGAAGAAAGTCGCACCTTTGGTTTGCAAACGGGCCTACCTATCCTGGTCAGACTGGCTGGCAGTAATGCAGTTATGGAATTAAGCCTCAATAAAATCAGTCAAAGTGCCAGCGAGATCAGCCGTGAATCGCCAGTCAAATATGTCAATCTTGAAGCCTTGATCAATCCCAGCTTGAGTAAGCGCTTTGCGCTGACGCCAGGGCAAGCCTTGCAAGGTGAAATCATCGTTGCCAACAAAAAGCGCGTCTTGACTGTACCAAATATTGCCCTGAGCAACCAGGCACAACACTATCAAGTGCTGGTAAAACAAGGCAGCACCTTTGTTCCCAAAACCGTGGAACTTGGCACACGAGGACAGTCTCGTAGCGAAATCAAACAAGGCCTGGAAGCCGGCATGCATATTTTATTGACCCCTGACAGCAACAAAGCGGAACCCACTTCATGAATGTAAACTTATTGCGTGAAGCCTGCGTCGAATTACAGCGCCGCAAATTACGTACAGGCTTAACCTTGCTAGGCATGATCTTTGGTGTTGCCGCCATCGTTGCGATGCTCGCAGTGGGCGAAGGAAGCCGACGCGAAGCCTTACGTTTAGTCGCTGAATTGGGCTTGAATAATTTACTGCTGGAAAGTAAGCCCATGGATAACAAACGTCGCAAAGAAATACGCCATCGTTCACTGGGCCTGAGTCAAGCCGATGCCGACGCCGCACTGGCGGTAGTACCCGGCGCGGTGAAAGTCGCACTGAAAAAAGAAATTAAACTGGATTCAGCCAGCACACAGCAGCAAGTTGTGCAAGCTCGCGCCTACGGCGTTTCTGAAAACTATGCCGAAATGACCGGACTTAAGGTACATCAAGGTCGCTGGTTTAATGCCAACGATGAAGCCGAAGCTGCGGCGGTTTGCGTACTCGGACCGCGTCTGGCTAAAACGCTGTTTGGCACACAAAACCCGATCGGCGAACGCATCAAATTAAACCATGTCTGGCTAGTTGTAATCGCTGTTCTGGAAGACCGCGCGCCCAGCAAAACCGAATTTGAAGGAGTGAAATTAGGGCTTGATGATGAACGTCTCTTTGTGCCCTGGCAAACCGCAAAATCGCGCTTTTACTTCCCTGATCTCGATGATGAAGTCGATAGCCTGACCTTAGCCTTGGATGGCAAGGTTAGTCCTGATCATGCGGCAAAAGTCTTACAAACGCTCATCGTTCAGCGTCATGGTGGTAGTGACGACACGAATTTAATCGTACCGATGAATCTGTATCGACAAAATCAGCAAACGCAGAAAATCTTCACCATCGTCATGAGTTCAATCGCCGCGGTTTCCTTATTAGTCGGTGGCATAGGGATTATGAATATCATGCTGGCTAATGTCCTTGAACGGAAAAAAGAAATCGGTTTAAAGCGTGCTCTGGGCGCGCGCCGCCGTGATGTGATACAGCAGTTCCTGGCTGAAGCCCTGGTGATTGCCGTCAGCGGCGCTTTATTTGGGATACTCTTAGGAATTGCTGCCGCCTACAGCATTGCCTGGCTGGCAGCCTGGTCAGTTGCCTGGTCCCCCCCCCTACTGGTATTGGCGGTATTGGCTTGCATCAGTGTCGGCTTGGGCTTCGGCGTCGTTCCCGCGCGCCAGGCGGCTGATCTTGATCCTATCGCCGCATTGCGCGCAGATGCCTGATTGCTTAATCCCCAGAGTTAATCTGTCAGCACAAACCGGATAACCCACAAAAAATAAAACGTAGATTTTATGCGACACTTCAGCCAAAACAAGGCTGTAAGCCGCATAAAATCTACGTTACTGATTTTGCTTTTAAAGCCCTAATTCCTGCCAAATTTCATCTACTCTTTGTTTCACCTCGTCAGTCATGGTAATCGTGCTACCCCATTCGCGATTGGTCTCGCCCGGCCATTTATTGGTCGCATCTATCCCCATTTTGCTACCCAAGCCACTGACTGGCGATGCAAAATCAAGATAATCGATCGGGGTGTTATCAACTAATGTGGTGTCACGTGTGGGGTCAACCCGTGTTGTAATCGCCCAGATCACTTCTTGCCAGTTACGGATATCGACATCTTCATCGACGACGACGATGAATTTGGTATACATAAATTGGCGCAAAAAGCTCCAGACCCCAAACATCACACGTTTTGCGTGCCCCGCATAGGCCTTGCGTATCTGTACAATCGCCATCCGGTAACTACAGCCTTCCGGGGGCAAGTAGAAATCCGTAATTTCAGTAAATTGCTTCTGTAACAGCGGCACAAACACTTCGTTAAAGGCCACCCCAAGTATGGCGGGTTCATCAGGTGGTTTGCCAGTGTAAGTCGAATGATAAATCGCTTGCTGCCGCATCGTGATTCTGTCTATCGTGAATACCGGGAACCAGTCTTGCTCATTGTAATAACCTGTGTGATCGCCATAAGGGCCTTCCAGTGCATGCTGGTAACCACTGGGGTGCGTGGCATCAGGATAGATATGCCCCTCAAGCACGATCTCCGCACTGGCTGGCACACGCAATTCGCTTCCTAGCGCCTTAACCAATTCCGTACGCGAACCGCGTAACAAACCCGCAAACTGGTATTCAGACAAGGTGTCAGGAACTGGCGTTACTGCGCCTAATATTGTTGCAGGATCTGCACCCAAAGCGACCGCCACTGGATAAGGCTGTCCCTTATTTCGCAAGCCATGTTCGCGGAAGTCCAGCGCGCCACCACGATGCGCCAGCCAACGCATAATAACCTGATTGCGATTTAACACCTGCTGACGATAAATCCCCAGATTCTGGCGTTTTTTATTAGGCCCTTTAGTAATTACCAAACCCCAGGTAATTAAGGGTGCAATATCACCTGGCCAACAATGCTGTATTGGTATCTTAGCCAGATCGACTTGCTCGCCCTCCCACACCACATCCTGACAAGGTGCGCGGGATAATTCCTTAGGCGCCATATCCCACAAGGCTTTCAATAAGTGTCCCATGCCCAAGGCATCTTTCCACCCCTTGGGAGGCTCGGGCTCTTTTAAGTTAGCCAGAACCTGGCCGATACGACGTAATTCACTCAGATTTTCAGCCCCCATACCCAGGGCAACCCGACGTGTGGTACCAAATAAATTCGCTAATACGGGCATAGCCTGGCCATCAACTTGCTCAAAAAGCAATGCCGGTCCCCCTTTGCGTAAGGTACGATCGCAAATTTCTGTCATTTCCAAATGACTGGAGATGGGTATTTTGATACGTTTTAACTCACCGAGCTTTTCTAACTGGGCAATAAAGTCCCGTAAATCACGATATTTCATTAATTTTTCACTTTTTTTGAGTATCAATGGTTTGCGCTAGCTACATTTAGCAAGTGCTTGATTCTATTCATTTTTACTGCACTGCAGCATATTCCTTTAGATTTATTTATTATGAAAGTCGATTTTGATAGTGTTGACTTGATATATTCCTGCCCCTACAATTCGCCCAACTTGATGAAGAAGTGAGCAACTTCGATAGCTTTCCAAGCAGAGAAAGCAAAGACCTGATTCTATTTGGTACTTTAACGACATCAATCTCGGGGGTCGGGCCCCACTAACATTGTAAGGATGATACAACCAGGCGTCTGCCTATTCCCGACACGGTGAATTTGAGTTTGTCGCCACGCGACCGCGCTGCCCTCCGCGCAGCCACCAGTCAAATTCACACCATGATGCATCACTGCAGGTCTCAGTGTTTTGGCATGCATTATTCCGGCGTTGGCTTTGTTTTGTTCAAACCAATGATGTTCTGATTCTAGCATCGCAGCTATCTGGCGGTATCCGTCTGCTGTTAAGCAAAAATTCAGGAGGTAATATGCTTCAGGCATTTATTTTTTCGACACTATTAAACCGTGCTGTTGCACAACCGACGGTGCAAGCTGAGTCTACGCTCAAAACTCGCTTGCAACTGGCTTTATTTATTGGACGTCAAGTCGTATTAGGATTCGGTCTGGCTGCCATCCTGGTATTGGGCGCGATGTTTTTAAACCCACAATTGGCCGACAAATTAAAAGTTATGTCGCCCTACCATGAACCTGTAACCATTACCAAGGCTCCAGAAGTTCGTGCCCCCGCGTTGGATCAATTAATTCCAGCCCAAGGCAGCCCTGCTGCAGCTTATCAACAAGCGGTGTTAAGCAGCGAAGAGGACAGTAAATTACTGGGTTCTAGCAAACAACAGCAATGGGTGACCAGCTGGCTGGCCAGACGCTACCGCGTAGCTCATGAAGCAACAAATATGCTGGTTTCTGCGGCTTATCTGACCGCACGCGAAATCAAGTTAGACCCTTTACTGATTTTATCGGTCATGGCGATTGAATCTGGCTTAAATCCTTTCGCAGAAAGCCCTATGGGTGCGCAAGGCTTAATGCAAGTCATGTCCAAGGTCCACCACGATAAATTTCAGGAAGTTGGCGGTTTAAAAGCCGCATTGAATCCGGTCGCCAATATTAAAGTGGGCGCTCAAATTCTCAAAGACTATGTGAATAAAACGGGTTCAGTTGAGGGTGGCTTGAAAATGTATGTAGGCGCCGCTGATTTCGACAACGACGCTGGCTATGGCGCGAAAGTTTTGACTGAATATCGCCGACTCAAGGAAGTATCGACTGGTAAAAACGTACCAACGGTTTTTTCAGCACCTGCGGTCAGCGCACCGGTTGCCAAGCCGGTTAAGCAAAATGAAGTCGTTAGCGACGACAACAAAGAGCAAATTGCCTCACTCTGAATCAAGTAAGCGACTGCCGCGTTGCCAAACGCCTTAGTCGCTAATTCAAGCTGCAAACCTGTCAGGATTTTCCGCGCCAACCCGCCCTGAATCAGACATTTAACAAGCACGCTGAAAACACGCCCGATTTAGCTAATCGGGCGTTTTGCTTTTATAGCCTAGCTAAACCGCACTGCCAGTATGTCACCCTCGTTAGCGCTGATTCTGCGCACCTTTCGCAAGCGTTCAAAGTAAGTGTCGGCAAACCTACCCGCACCAGAGCAAAGCGAATATCGCGGTCTTCAAATTTGCCTGTGCTGTATGTTGCACGGATGTTTTTAGCCGCTAATGCATATAAAAAAAGCCAGCTCAAGGCTGGCTCATTGCGAAATCGAAAGCGCGATGGTCAGGCTTCGTCGTCCTGATCAACTTCACTGGTTGGCAACTCACCACGTGCAATAGCTTGCTCGGTTTGACGTAATTGTGCAGAGAGTTTATCCAATACACCATTCACATATTTATGCCCATCTAAACCACCAAACGATTTAGCCAGTTCCACCGCTTCGTTAATCACGACACGATAAGGGATTTCGACGTGATTTTTCAACTCGTAAGAACCGATCAATAAAACTGCATGTTCTATCGGCGATAATTCTGCAATGCCACGGTCAATCAAGGGTGCCAATAAATCGCGTAATTCCAGGGATTGCTTGATCGTGCCATGCAATAAGGCGTCAAAATGTTCGCGATCAGCTTTTTCAAAGCCATGTGCCTGACGAATATGCGCATCAATCACACCGGATTCTTCATTATTTAACAACCACTGATAAATGCCTTGCAAGGCAAACTCACGGGCACGATGACGCGGCGAACGATTTTTATTAGGATTTGCGTGTAGCGACGGTTTATTCATATCTTTACCAAAAAAACTGAGCCGCGCTGATGCAAGCATCATTAGCGCGGCTACCTCAGATAATCGAATTTTACAGCAATTACGCCGTAAAGCCTATTTTTCAGGCATCGTAATCCTGTTCATCAGTTTGTTCTGCCAATTCTTCCAGCGCCAGACAAAGATTAGCCATCTCTACTGCCGCCCGCGCTGCTTCACGTCCTTTTTCCGCCATGCGAACTTCAGCTTGTTCATCATTCTCGGTTGTCAGTATCGCATTCGCGATAGGAATCCCCTCATCCAATCCAACCCGGGTGATACCCGAACCTGATTCATTCGAAACTAGCTCAAAGTGATAAGTTTCACCACGTATCACTGCGCCTAAGGCGATCAAGGCATCGAACTGGCGGGTTTCTGCAAGTTTTTGCAAAGCCAGAGGCACTTCCAACGCGCCTGGTACGGTGACATGCAAGACATCTTCCGGCATCACGCCCAACTCTGCCAGCTCAGCCAGGCACGATTTCAATAAGCCTTGACCTACATTGGCGTTAAAACGTGCTTGCACAATACCAACACGAACTCCCGCCCCATCAAAATTCGATTCGTAATGTCCGACGTCCATGATTTTTCCTTAAATTAAATACAAAAATAAACGAATTAAACTGCTTGTTACCCTGAACTTCTGCAGCACATCAGCTTGCGCAAGGTTTGTCCAGATAACCGACTACCTCGAGATTAAAGCCTGTCATCGATGGCATTTTGCGTGGATTAGCCAACAACTTCATCTTCCCTATGCCCAATTGGCGCAGGATTTGAGCGCCTATGCCGTAGTTGCGCAAGTCATTTCGTGCGGCACGCCCCGAAGTTTTTGTGGCTGCGTTAAGATCGGCAAATTGTTGCAATAACTGGCTTGCACTTTCTTCGCAATTTAACAACACCATGACACCAGCATCGGCTTGTTTTAATGCTTGCAAGGCGTTGGCAATATTCCAGGAATGATTACTTGCCTCGGTATCAAGTAAATCGATAATCGACAGTGGTTGATGTACCCTGACCAGTGCGACCTGATCCGCCTGAGGTTTACCGTGAACTAAGGCCAAATGAACCGAATTACTTGGTTTATCGCGAAATACGTGGCAACTGAACTCGCCATAAGCTGTTTGCATGCGACGTGACGTTACCAGCTCAACCAGCGATTCGGTCTGGCTACGGTAATGAATCAAGTCCGCAATCGTGCCAATTTTTAATTGATGTTGTTGCGCAAATTCGATCAGATCTGGCAAGCGCGCCATCGTGCCATCGTCCTTCATGATTTCACAAATTACCGAAGCTGGCGTCAACCCGGCCAATTCAGCCAGGTCACATCCTGCTTCGGTATGACCTGCACGCATCAAAACGCCGCCCTTTTGCGCTTTAAGCGGGAAAATATGCCCAGGCTGGACGATATCCGCAGCGGTCGATTTCTTGTCCACGGCAACTTGCACGGTACGGGCACGGTCAGCGGCAGAAATACCGGTGGTAACTCCCTCAGCGGCCTCAATAGAGACGGTGAAATTGGTACCAAACGAAGTGCCATTCCGGCTTGTCATCATGGCCAGGTTGAGCTGTTCACAACGCTCTTCCGTCAAGGTCAGACAAATTAATCCTCGGCCAAACTTTGCCATGAAATTGATGGCTTCAGGCGTGACGAATTCAGCCGCCATCACCAGATCCCCTTCGTTTTCACGATCTTCTTCGTCAACCAGGATCACCATGCGTTTGGCACGCAATTCGTCAATAATTTCCTCAGTGGAGGCTAATTTCATAGGGAGCATTCTTCCAGACCAGGGCCAATCGACGTAGAAATTGCGACAGACTGACCAGTAAAATTAAAACATCGCTATTTTAGACTATCTGCGCCAGCCATGTCGGCTTTTCCCCGCTGCCCTGACTGCGGCAAATCAAGTTCTTGCGACTGGCGCGCAAACTAAAACTCAAAGTGGCGTAAAGCGTGGCACCTTTTTACCATCCACGTCTATCATTTCGAAGAACACCGATTCAGCACGCGTCCAGACTGTGCCATTACTCGCTTTATACACAATGACTGGCATCAGATCAGCTTCTTGTGTTGCCCGGCAAATAACTTCGTATATTCCCCCCTTATAGTGCCGATATCGCTGTGCCAACACCTTGCCCTTTACTGCCTTGGGCAATACCTGAGGCAATAACTTTTTGCGCAAAAAGCCTAATGCTCTGGCTGGAGTCTGTTGATTTAACTCACAAAGCAACGTCGGGTCAATTTCTTGCAACTGATAATCTTGCTGCAACAGACGGGCACAATGCAAAAGCACTTGTGCTGCCACCTCAGCATCGGCCAGGGCTCTATGCGCCGCGCCCGGAAATTTAATCTCCAGATAATTCGCCAATTTCGATAAGCTGTAACTCGCCAGCTTAGGTTGCAAACGACGTGTCAGCATCACGGTACAAATTAAGTCGCGGTAGCGACTTTGCAAACCCAGTGCAGCCGTTTCTGCGGCCAAAAACTTGGCATCAAATCCAGCGTTGTGCGCAACCAGATAAGCATCGTCAATAAAATCCAATAAGTCCGGATAAACCTCAGCGGGTTGTGGCGCGTCGGCAATCATCTCATTGGTAATACCGGTTAGTTCCGTAATATGAAAGGGAATCGTAACACCAGGATTAATCAATGAACTAAATCGCTCGGTTATCTCACCATTCACAACTTTAACTGCACCAACTTCTATTCCGCGCGCACCATCCCGCGGATTCAAACCCGTCGTTTCAAAATCCAGCACAACGACTGCAGAACTTAACATAAACATTACCCTTCATTTACTCGCTACTGGTTTTCGTACCCAGGAAAACCTGTGACGACCACCTGCATCAGCGATCCTGATAAATTCACCCGACTTAAGTCTGTTGCCCGAAATCCAGGCGCGTACTTAAATCATGATATGATCAATTTCCTGGTTTGATTAAACCCTGAGGTAGCTTAAGCCAGCCCTGGCTTAGCAAACTTCAACAAAGTATCCATCCCCAGCCATGACGACACCAAACCTCCATTTTACCCCGCGCCAACTTCTGCTCGCCAGCCTGGTAATCGTTTTATGGGGCATGAATTTTGTCGTCATCAAAATAGGTTTGCGTGGCGTACCGCCATTTCTGATGGGAGCACTCCGCTTCATCCTGGTTGCTTTTCCAGCCATATTTTTCTTACCTCGCCCCAAAATTCCTTTAAAACTGCTACTGGCTTATGGTTTGACGATTAGTCTTGGGCAATTTGCTTTCTTGTTTTTGGCCATGGCTGTTGGTATGCCAGCCGGATTGGCTTCACTGGTCTTGCAAGCGCAAGCATTTTTCACGGTCTTGCTGGGCGCCTTACTATTTTCTGAGAAATTACGCTGGCAAAATCTGGCGGGCTTGTTCATCGCTATTCTGGGCATTAGCTTACTGGCCATGGCGAGTTTCAATTCAAGTCAATCACACGTCAGTATTGCAGGATTTGCGCTGACACTGTGTGCCGCGCTGAGCTGGGCCAGTGGCAATATCATTAATAAGAAAATCGGTAAAACCAATGCTCTCAGTCTGGTGACCTGGGGAGCCCTCGTGCCCATCCTGCCATTTATACTGCTATCCTGGACATTCGAAGGTGCTCAGGTGATGTTACACAGCCTGGCAACGATGAGCTGGAGCTCATTTCTGAGCATTGCGTATATTGCCTACGCCGCAACCTTAATCGGTTACAGCATTTGGGGCAAACTACTGGCCAGCTTACCCACCACTACGGTGGCTCCTTTAACCCTGTTGGTGCCTGTGGTGGGCTTGAGTGCAGCCTGGCTCTTAGTTGGCGAAAACCTGGTCAGCCTGCAATTATTCGGCGCTGGCCTAATTATGCTGGGCTTGATCATCAACGTGTTTGGCAATCAGCTTTGGCTCAAGTTACGTTACGTTAAAGTCGATACGCTCGCCTGAACCCCTGTTTTTACGAACTGTAACGCGAAGCAGCCGGGTATCGCGACGCGTGCTATGATGCGCCCCTGTTTTAAGGAAACTGCATGACTCAGATTTGCCCAAAATGCTCCTACGTACGCAAAGAAACCGACACCTGCCCTGACTGGCAATGCCCGTCCTGTTCAGTTGCCTATCATAAAGTCTCGACGAATGGCAGCGCCGATTTAGCGCAATATCGCCGGCACCAGAGTCAGCGAAACCCAGCAGCAAGCGGCTTGGGATTTTTTAAAAAGATATTGATTAGTGTGGTCATCACGGTGATTTGCATACATACCTACATCAACCACAAAAACAAACTCAGTCTAAAAAACCAGGCAGAACTCAGCGCACTATCCTCATCAACACAAAATTCAGCTGCGCAGCAACCACGTGTCATCTTATTTGGCACTGAATGGTGCGGCTATTGTGCAGCCAGCCGTGACTACTTCCGGAAAAACGGAATTGCCTTCACCGATCACGATATAGAAAAGAATTACGACGCTTATCTGGAATACCAACGCCTGGGCGGCAAAGGCGTGCCCTTATTAAAAATCGGTGACGAAGTCATCAAAGGCTATAACGAAGACCGCATGCGTTTTCTACTGGAAGCCTATTACAAATAAAAATGGGGTGCTGACGAGCACCCCATATCAATCGTCCACTTAGCGTCACAAACCAGTTGACTCGGCGATTAAATCTTTGATTTTCACCACATCGACAGGCATCACAACATAGCGCTGTGGCAGCAATTCAATTGCTTCAAAACCCGCTGGACGCACCGCATCCGCTCCTAATGCTTCTTTTATGGTTTCATTAAACTTGGCAGCCAAGGCTGTTTCCAACACGATCATGGGGATGCCGGGCTCAAGATAATCTTGTGCCACTTTAATGCCATCGGCCGTATGGGTGTCGACCGTAATGCCATATTTTTCTTTGACACTACGTATCGTTTGCAATCTATCCTGATGCACCGATTTACCCGAGACAAAACCGAACTGGTGCACCTTGTGAAATTCATCACCATCACTACCTGGCGCTCCTGACAAATCAAAACCACCCTGAGTTTCAACTTGCTTGAATAACGCTGCGACCCGGTTACGATCGCCATCTAACAAATCAAAAATAAAGCGTTCGAAATTCGAGGCCTTGGAAATATCCATAGAAGGACTGGTGGTGTGATAAGTTTGCGCAGAACTGCGCACACGATAAACACCAGTGCGGAAAAACTCATCCAGCACATCATTTTCATTGGTGGCCACCACGAGTTTTTGTATAGGCAAGCCCATCATGCGTGCAATATGGCCAGCGCAGATATTGCCAAAATTTCCGGATGGGACCGTAAACGAAACCTTTTGTTGCGAATCGGTCGTTGCGGCCAGATAACCACGGAAGTAGTACACAACTTGCGCGACCACCCTGGCCCAGTTAATTGAATTCACTGTACCAATTTTGTGGCGCAGTTTGAATTCAAGGTCATTCGACACCGCTTTGACCATATCCTGACAATCATCAAATACCCCTTCCACCGCGATATTTATAATGTTTTCATCTTGCAGACTAAACATTTGCGCGGTTTGAAAGGCACTCATTTTCTGGTGTGGCGACAACATAAATACGCGAATACCGCGCTTGCCGCGCATCGCATATTCAGCAGCACTGCCAGTATCCCCCGAGGTGGCGCCAAAAATATTTAATTCAGCCTGATTTTTGGCCAGTGCGTATTCAAAGAGATTGCCCAGTAATTGCATGGCCATGTCTTTAAACGCCAGCGTCGGACCATTCGATAAAGCTTGCAATACCAGACGCCCTTTTGCATCATCTTGCAATACACGTAAGGGCGTGATCTCCGCACTGTCTTCGTCCGGCCGGCTATTGCAATACACGTCGGCACGGTAAGTCTTTTGAGTCAGCTCACGCAAATCCTGCTCGGGAATATCGGTGGCAAATTTACGCAAAATTTCATAGGCCAGATCGGCATAACTTATATGCCGCCAGGCATCGAGCTCAGCCTGAGTAACCTGGGGATAATTGAGGGGTAAGTACAGCCCGCCATCAGGAGCCAAGCCACCCAGTAAGATTTCCGAAAACGATTTTGCGGTGATATCGCCGCGTGTTGAAGCATAGTGCATAGCGGTTTTGTCTGTGGTTTAAGAATTATCGAGTCGTGGACATTATACCGAGATTCAGTAACTTGTCCCGACTGATAACGAAAACTACATAAGCAAATCCAGTTAGCTGGCAACAAGCTCATGCTTTGCCAACGATAATTCAGATATGGCGGAGATTTAATTCAAAAAATCAAGTAAATAACAAATAACTCATTACATTCTGGTAAGTCAAATCAAGCTTAACTGACTAATGCCGCAACCAGGCTAACCCGGCTGGCGTCAAGCGTAGCGCCCAGGCCCGTCAGGCCAAACTGTCAGAATTTCAAAGCCCGACGAAGTGACAGCAACCATATGTTCCCACTGCGCTGACCACGAATTATCGTCAGTGACCACAGTCCAGCCATCTTTTAATTGCTTAACATCGGCTTCACCCGCATTTAACATGGGCTCGACCGTAAATATCATGCCCTCTTGCAAAGTCAGTCCCGTACCTGGTTTACCATAGTGCAGCACGGTGGGTTCATCGTGATAAATCTGGCCTATACCATGGCCGCAATATTCACGCACCACACTGTAACCAGCTTGCTCCGCCGTTTTTTGTATGGCATGCCCAACGTCACCCAGGCGTGCCCCAGGACGCACTTGCCGGATCCCAGCCATCATGGCGCGAAACGTGGTGTCGACTAGTTTTTGCGAAGCTTCGCTAACCTGACCAACACAATACATACGACTGGTATCACCAAACCAGCCATCTTTTTGCACGGCCACATCGATATTTAAAATATCCCCATCCTGCAACACCCTGGGCCCAGGTATGCCGTGACAAACCACTTCATTCGGTGAGGCGCAGACAGTTTTAGGAAAGCCGTGATACCCCACATTGGCGGCCTTTGCCTTCAAGTTCTTGACTATGTATTCATGGCAACGACTATCAAGTTCATCGGTCGTCACTCCCGGTTTGACATATTCGGCGATCATAGCCAACACTTCGGCAGCCAAAGCGCCCGCATGGCGCGACTTTTTGATATCCGCGGCGCTATGCAGCGTGATGCGGCGTGATTTACGCATACTACCTCCAACTAATAAGGCGCACACTATACCTTGTTTCGACACTTCTTGTTATCCAACGCCAGAAAGAAAAAACCTGCACCGCAGTGCAGGTTTTTTCATGGTACGCTGAGTTAAATCAGAACTTAGTTTTCACGCCAACATAGTAAGAACGACCGAAGACGTCATAGTATGCAGGGATGGTATCCAAAGCTTGAGTACCCGAGTAGCCCGAAGCAAAGAACGGTGGTTTTTTATCAAACAAGTTATTGATACCGCCGTAGATTTCTGTCGATTTACCCAAGGTATAAGCCAATCTTGCATTGTGGTACATATGCGCTGGGATACGTGGGAAACCATTTTTGGTGGTACCTACACCCATATCGGCAGCACCGATATAACGCATATTCCAGTTCGCTTTCCACTTACCGTACTTGTAACCAACGTTGGTGTTGGCCGATACGCGCAAGAAACCCTGGTCGGTTGTTGAACCACCAGCCTGACCCAATAAATCGATAGGATCAGAACCGGTTAATGGAACCAAGGTAGCTTTATCGTAGATCGTCGAAATAAATGCCAGATCCAAATCACCATAGCTGCCCAAAGACTTAGCATAACGCACGTCGATATCGATACCAGCTACGCTTTGGGTTGCCACGTTTTGCAATTGTTCATTTACAGAACGCAAAACATAGTTAGCACCTGGCAGCAAAGGATGGCTACCACGAGTGATGGCACCGCACAGGAAACGATTGGCAGTATCGTAGCACTTATCGACAGCGATCTGACGCGATACCGTGGTGATAATGTCGTTAACATCGATTTCAAAACGGTCGATGGCCAGCGACAAACCTTTCACAAACTTCGGTTCCCAAACCAAACCGTAAGTACGGGTAGTTGCGACTTCGGGATTCAGTTTCGCATTCGCACCTGACAAACCATCCACGCTTTGCTCGATCACCAATGCTGGCGAGTAGTCAGCTGGGATACCGTCTTTGGCGCAGTTTGCCGCACGTGTTGCATTGTTATTGCGACGCGCTGCAGTACATGGATCGTTGACCACACCTGCTGTCGAACCGCCACCCGACAATTCACCAGGGTTAGGCACACGCACTGCACGCGCTTTCATGGCACGGAAACGCAAGCCTTCGACCGGTTCCCAGTCACCACCAAATTTCCAGGTGTTGTAGCTCTTAGAACCCGATTCCGATTTACGAGCTGCTAATTCGAGATTCATCGACTTGGCAAATTGTTTGTCCGCCAGAATTGGCACTAACAATTCAGCGTAAATTTCACGCGTTGTGGTTTTGATTTCTTCCACGTCCAATACCTGGTTACCTGTAACCAGGCCACGGTTGATCAATTCATCGTGATCGGTATTGCCTTTAAAGCTGCGATATTCCATACCAACAGCAGCACGCACCGAACCCGCTGGCAATTCCCAGATCGAACCGTTTGCGCTGGCGGTAAAGTTACTCAATTCACTCTTACCAGTCGAGGTGGTATTTGCCGAAATGTATTTGATCATTTCAGGCGTGTAAGCTGCGAATGGGTTAACCGGGACACAGCCAAATAAGCGCGCGGTTGCATCGGCACAGCGGAAGCTACCGGGTTTAGCCGGATCAGCTTCAACTCGCAAGGAATTGTACAAATTGGTCAGATGCACCGAACCTTCGGTACCCAAATTGACCTTGGTTCGACCGTAGATATAGGCCGTTTCCCAGCGCCAGTCATTGCTGCCGCCAAACATACTGGCGAAGTCGCCTTTTGCACCGAGTACAGCACGTACCGATTCACGATCATTTTTCGCACCACGGGCACCGCCCACAGTCTCATCCGAGAATCGTTGCCACCAGGTCAAAGTATTGACGTTCTTGGCTTTCATCTCAGCAGCCAATGCTGCTGGAATAAATGGGTTATTGCCTGGGATGGCAACATCGATACCACTTGGGTTAGAACCCGACTGGAATGGGTGCCCCTCGAATTTCGAATCAACTGAAGTCTGGCCGTAGTTCACTTCAGAGAAAATTTTCACGCCGTAAGGCAATTTGTATTCGATGTCTGCTGCTAACATCAAACGATCGGTGGGGATCGCGATATCGCGCTGGGCGTTACGGTTATAGCCGTCTTGCGCCACATCGAAAGGTATCAATTTGCCATTTGCATCGGTGAAGCTGCCATTGCGGCGCGTGTACGAGGCGCTGCCAACAAAGAAGCGGCCCGCTGCACCAACGCCAGAACGAGCTGCCGGACCACGCACCTGAGTACCTGGGGTATTCCAGGCAAAGTCTTCGGCACAAATGTAACGGTCTTTGCAACTGACCTGACCTTGACGATCAAATTGCAAGGTGAACAAGCTGCGACCATTGTCACCAAACTTACCACCTGCCAGTATCGACGCCGACGGATTACGGTTATCACCTTCAAAGGTCGAACCATAGTGCACATTGACTTCAACGCCAGAGAAATTTTTCTTTGTGATGATGTTAATGACACCCGCAACCGCATCAGCACCGTATACCGCAGCCGCACCACCGGTGATCACTTCGATACGTTCGATATTGGCGGTTGGAATATTATTGAAATCCACCGCTGGCGAGGTTGAGGTACCGCCAGGAGCACGACGACCGTTAATCAGCACCAAGGTGCGAACTGAACTGAGGTTACGTAAATTGGCCAGATTCAAACCCGACGAGGCTACTCCGGCAAACGTTGATTGTGTGCGCGACGCACCAAACGCCGCAGCAAATTGAGGCAATTGGGTTGCCAGATCAGCAAAGTTTTCCATCCCCATATTCGCCAGCGTCTCGCCTGTCACGGCCAGAACCGGGGTCGTACTGATCAGATTAGGGCGAGTAATACGGGAACCCGTAATTTCCACTTGCATGGTTTTTTCTTCTTCTGCTGCCAATGCAGGCGTAACGAATCCCACCAAGCCAGCCAGGAACAAACAGCGTCCCAAAGTTTTTCGTTTTAACATTATTGCTTCCTCCAAATAAATTCAACAGAAACGCAGTTGACCTAAGGTTAGACTGATCATTTCTGTCGCGATTATTGAGTTAGCAATAATTCAGGGTCAAACGAAATACCAACTTCCGTCGCATATTAGCAACATAAACCACTACTTCTATCCCATACCAAAGTATTTAATGTACGTTTTTGTAATTATTTAATCGCCAAATTTACAAGGATAACTAACTGAAAAATCGGTCATTCGACTTTTATTGCAATATAACGATACATTCCGTTACGCCAATGGTTTACGCTTAATTTATGATTTTGCGCTCACTTTTTATGAAATCTTTGCTTAGTCAAATGCTTGCAACTATTTCGCCAAACCATAGCGTAGCGATGCTGCAGCCTGCGACGCACGCTGTGCCCTGACAGAGGTGCACAACCGGCGTCAACTTTGATCGCTCGTCACAGCTGTACAGATGTCGCGAAATACAAAGAAAGTGGGGGGCGCTAAATTCACGTGGTGAGGCTGCTGCAATTTGCAGCAGCAAACTGAACCGGGATCAGGTGCGATAAATCAAGATGTAAGCAAACGTCCAGCGGTATCGCTGTAGACCACGATGCCATGTTCGCGGGCGAAGCCACATAAACTCAACTTGTGCTGCAGCGCCATCTCTACCGCCAGACTGGTCGGCGCAGAAACCGTAACCAGCAAAGGGATAGCGCAGCTTACGGCTTTATTGATTAATTCAAAACTGGCGCGACTGGATAAAAATACGCCGAGGTTTTGCAATTGGCTTAAATCCGAGCGATGCGCCCCGATCAATTTATCGAAAGCATTGTGTCGGCCCACATCTTCACGCAGGAATTGAATTTGTCCCGACTGATTAAAACTGGCTGCCGCATGGCAAGCACCAGTCAGTTGATTTAACACTTGCCAGTCCGGTGCCTGCTTCAGCGCCGCCTGCAAGGCCATCAAATCGAATTGAACGGGTTTATCATAACCAGATTTTGCCGGTTTGATGGCAAGATCTTGCAGACTAGTCAAACCACATAAACCGCAACCACTGGTCCCGCTTAAACTGCGTTGACGCTGCTTAAGACGGTTAAAACAGGATTGCGCGATCTGCAATTGCAATACCAAGCCAGCGGGATTACCTGGGGCAAAAACAATCTCACAATCGTAGAGTTGTGAAACCTCGTCAATAATGCCTTCGCTTAGGCTGAAACCCAGAGCAAAATCTTCCAGATCAGCGGGACTCGCCATCATCACGGCATAGCTGATGCCGTTATAGACTAAGGCAACCGGGGTTTCCTGAGCCAGGGTATCAGGTTGGTTGCTGCGGGACGCACTGGCAAAATCGATACGCTGGACCTTACGTTCCTGTATCGCCCACTCCAATCCTGAGCCAGGTTTACTGCGCTTCACTGAACTCACTCCAAACCTGACGCCCTAACGAGCTTAAGGCTAACAACTTACGTTCATCCTGCTCCAGCACACTCACCCAACCCAGACCAGTTGGCGCATAAGGCGCGCCAGCCAGCACAGCCAGGGCGCGCAGCAAACTACTTTGTTGCACGCCCAATTGCTTGGCCAGGCGCAAGCTGGAAATTGCCTCGTTTTGCTGCGCCAGTGCCGCCAAAATGGCCAGACTTAATTGATCCAGACTCATTGCGCCAAGCTCAGACAAACTGGTATTGATTTGGAGGTTGGGGTGCGCGCCCCTTTGGCAAAACTGTGTAAGGGCACCAGGGGATTAGTTTCTGGAAAATAAGCCGCCAGGCAGGTGCGCGGAATGTCGTATTCCACCAGCAAAAAGCCCTGCACTTTCCGCTCCTTGCCATCGGCCGCAACACTTTGAATATCGACGCGTTGCCCCGCTTGCCAACCCAGCATGCGCAAATCTTCAGGATTAATAAACAAGGCTTTACGTTCACCAAATACACCGCGATAGCGGTCATTTAAGCCATAAATTGTGGTGTTGTACTGATCGTGCGAACGTATCGTCGATAAGGTAAACACCGTTTGCCGGGTGCTGGCACGAGCCTGATGCACAGGCAAATCCGTGGCAATTGCGTGCACTGAAAACTGTGCTTTCTGACTGGCGGTTTGCCAGATCCGCAGTGCTGCACTATTGGGCAAATGAAAACCGCCAGGCACTTTAACGCGCTGATTAAAATCGGCAAATTCAGGAAAAACCTGGGCAATTTTATCGCGTATCAAATCGTAATCTGCCACCAGCTCCAGCCAATTTACTCGCGAACGCTGTCCCAGCGTTGCGGCCGCCATGCGCGCAACTATCATGGGCTCGGACAAAAGATCGGGCGACGCGGGTTGATTGATGCCGGAAGATAAATGCACCATGCTCATCGAATCTTCGACCGTCACCGCTTGCGGGCCACTCGCTTGCAAATCGATTTCAGTACGTCCCAGGCAAGGCAAAATTAAGGCATCGCGGCCGACAATTAAATGACTGCGATTGAGTTTCGTGGTGATATTTACGGTCAATGCGCAATTGCGCAAAGCTTGTTCAGTGACGGGCGTGTCTGGCGTCGCTGCCGCAAAATTTCCTCCCATCGCTATAAAGACGTGACCAGGTTTAGCTGACATCGCCTCGATCGCGGCGATCACATCCATTCCAGCCTGGCGTGGTGCCTGTATCCCAAACACCTGCTCTAATTTGTCTAAGAATGCGGACTTGGGTTTATCGGTGATGCCCATGGTGCGATCACCTTGTACATTACTATGCCCACGCACGGGACAGGCTCCAGCACCGGGTTTGCCGAGGTTGCCACGCAATAGCAAGAGGTTGATGATCATTTGTATGGTCGCTACAGCCTGGGTGTGTTGCGTTATCCCCATGCCCCAACAAGCGATCACACTGGCTGAGCGCATATAAATTTGCGCAACCGCTTCGATCTGAGCCTGACTCAAACCCGATTCCTGGGTGATTAATTCCCAACTTTCAGCCAGACTATCTTGTTTAAATGCCTCAAAATTCACCGTGTTTTCGGCAATAAAATCCAGCGCTAAGACGCTAGCCTGCCCCTGCTGAAGCGCACGCTGATCGGCCTCAAAGACCGCCTTGATTATTCCTTTCAGACAGGCCAGATCACCGCCGACTTTCACTTGCAGATAATTACTGGAAATTGCCGTGCTTTGATCGGTGAGCATTTCTTTAATGCTTTGCGGGTCCTGAAACTTTTCCAGCCCACGCTCACGCAGGGGATTAAATGAGACGATGGTCGCGCCTCGTTTGGCCGCTGCGCGCAATTCACCCAACATGCGTGGATGATTGGTACCAGGATTTTGCCCGAAAATGAAAATAGCGTCGGCCTTGGTGAAATCCTCGAGTAACACCGTGCCCTTGCCCACGCCTATCACTTCGCGCATCGCATAACCCGAGGCTTCGTGACACAAGTTGGCACAATCGGGAAAATTATTGGTGCCAAATTCGCGCACAAATAATTGATATAAAAATGCAGCCTCATTACTGGTACGACCTGAGGTATAAAAAATAGCTTTATCCGGGTCGGGCAAGGCGTGTAAATGCGTGGCTATTTTGGCGAACGCTTGTTCCCAGCTAATTGCCAGATAACGATCGCTGGCACGGTCATACGCCATGGGTGTGGTTAACCGCCCTTGCGCTTCGAGCGCATGATCGCTTTTTTGCGCAAGTTCCGTTACGGTATGTGCACTAATCCACTCCGCCGTGGCCCGACGTGCAGTCGATTCAGCGGCGACTGCCTTCGCGCCGTTTTCACAAAACTCAAAAGTCGAGGCATGATTCGCATCTGGCCAGGCGCAACCGGGACAATCAAAGCCATCGGGTTGATTCGCTGACAGCAAAGTCAAGGCGCCCTTAGCAGGTATACCTTGCTCAATAATTTGTTGCGCAACGCTTTTTAAGGCGCCCCAGCCACCGGCAGGACGTTGGTACACTTTAATGGATTTTTTAGTCATAATTCAAGCGCATCTGCGCTGCGTAAGGTTGGCGTTGGCCATCACTAGCGGCCTGCTGGACTCAAGAATTATCGGCTGCAAATTCAACAAAACCTGTTCTATCGCAACGACTATCGCCTCAATTCGCTAAGTTCTGCTGGCTACCAGCTGATGCGCACTAGGCGCTGCGATTTTGCAGTGCGCTGATGCGGCGTGCCGCTATTTTAGTGGGAATACCCGGACTTTGCCGCAAGCCACCACCTTTAGTCAAAAAGTTACTTAGGAATTTAGATACTCCCACCCAGTATTTTTTCAATACGCACTGAATTAGCGCGTGTTGACGCATTAATTTAGCGATAAATGGGGAGTATGCAAGTTCTTACGATACACACCGCAATCTGCGAAAGCCGCTTAGCGCTAAGCTGATGCGCAGATAGTCAATTTTTAAGTTAGGCAGCGTACACCCAGTGATAATCTGATTTACACCACCCTGATTGTCGAAACCCGATTAACGATGGATTACCACCAGAATGGCACGCGCTTCCGTTTTCCCCAGATTACGAATCGCGTGATTTTTGTCGGCGTCATAACGTGCGGTAGCACCCGCTTTGAGCTTGCGTTTAACGCCATCGACCTCGACCTCTATGCTGCCATGCAACACAGTCAGATGCTCATTCGCACCTGGATCATGCGAGTTCGAAACCAAAGCGCCACCGGGTGCCAGACTTAACTCATACCATTCGAACTTACCAGCTAGCTCCATCGTCCCTAAAATACGCAAGACATAACCAGAATGTTCGCCCGGCAAAGTCGGTGTTTCATGCGCCTCGGTCACGCGTATCGGATCGGCGCGACGCACCTCGCTACTCAACAATTCCGCAATTTGCACGCCCAGCGCATTCGCCAGACGCCAGGCTACAGCGATTGTCGGATTGGCTTTTTCCCGCTCAATTTGCGACAACATGGATTTCGATACTCCGGCTGTGCGCGATAAATCTTCCAGGGTTAGACCACGTTCCAGACGTAATTTCTGCAAAGTTGCGCCCACTTCGGGTGGCGTATTAACTAATTCTTTTTTCATATAAAGTTCTTGCGCAATTAAACAGACTCACTTAATATCCACGATATTGAATTTTAGTTTTATATATCGAACTTAAGCAAAACCAGTAAACAGAGTTCAATTAAGGTAAAAATGACAAGCATTTCAATTGTGCTTAATATTATGCCATTGTACTCTGGGCTGTTCGGATATTAACTCGTCAGCAGCACTTCGCCAAGCTTGCCATAGACAGAGACAACGCAGCTGACACCTCTTAAAACTAATGCAATCCATCGAATTTGGAGACTTAAATGACACAATCTACTTCACGCCAGGCTTTTTTTAGCGGTTTAAATCAAAAACTGGATGACATCCGCGAACAGGGCTTATTCAAGCCTGAGCGTGTACTGGCCTCGCGCCAAGGCGCCGTTGTGACTTCTCACGATGGTCGTCAGCTCATCAATATGTGTGCAAATAATTATCTGGGTTTATCTGGCGACGAAGCCACAGTTCAGGCTGCGATCCAGGCTACCGAAGAATTTGGGTATGGTTTATCTTCAGTACGCTTTATTTGTGGCACGCAAACCGTGCACAAACAATTAGAGCAAGCGATTTCTGAATTTTTAGGCATGGAAGATTGCATCTTGTATGCCGCGGCTTTCGACGCTAACGGCGGGGTATTTGAGCCTTTGTTCGATGAAAACGATGCGATTATTTCCGACGCTTTAAATCATGCTTCTATTATCGATGGCATACGTTTATGTAAAGCTGCGCGCTTCCGTTACCAGCACAATGATATGGCGGATTTGGAAAAACAATTGCAAGCCGCTGCGGACAAACGCACCCGTATCATCGTCACTGATGGCGCCTTCTCTATGGATGGCACGATCGCGCAACTCGATAAAATCTGCGATCTGGCTGATCGTTACGATGCCCTGGTGATGATAGATGAATGCCATGCTTCAGGCTTCCTGGGTAAAACTGGCCGTGGCACACATGAACACCATAATGTCATGGGCCGTATCGATATTATTACCGGCACACTGGGCAAGGCCTTAGGCGGTGCAATGGGTGGTTTTACTGCAGCCCGCAAAGAAGTCATCGAAACACTGCGTCAAAAATCGCGTCCTTATTTATTCTCCAATTCGCTGGCCCCTTCGATAGCCGGAGCATCGCTGGCGGTATTAAAACGTTTGAGTGGCTCAACCGAATTGCGCGACAAACTGGCGACCAATACCGAGTATTTCCGCGCCAAAATCACCGAACTCGGCTTCACCATCAAACCGGGCACTCACCCTGTAGTCCCCGTGATGTTATTCGACGCGCCGCTGGCACAAAAATTCGCTGCGCGTTTACATGAACTCGGAGTTTTCGTGACGGGCTTTTTCTACCCCGTTGTACCTATGGGACAAGCTCGTGTACGCGTGCAATTATCGGCAGCGCACAGCCTGGAGCAATTGGATACGGTATTAAACGCATTCGCTCAGGCTGGTCGCGAACTCGGCATTATTAATTAATTTAAACTCGCAGGATTAGCATCATGGAACGTATTTTAGTCATAGGCGCAAACGGCCAAATAGGCAGTGAATTAGTCGACGCGTTAGCACTGCAGCATGGCGCTGCGAATGTGATAGCCGCCGACATCAGTCCGCGCAGCTTATATGGCGCAAGCAACTATGAGATTGTCGACGTACTCAATCCAGCACGCCTGGCTGAAGTCGTTGAGCAATACCAGATTACCCAGGTTTACCAATTGGCGGCACTCTTGTCGGCGACGGGTGAAAAAGCGCCATTGAAAGCCTGGACCCTGAATATGGATGGCTTACTCAATATTCTGGAACTGGCGAGAATACGTGGTGAAGCTGGCAAACCGCTCAAGATTTTCTGGCCTTCGTCGATTGCTGCATTTGGCCCGAATACTCCGGCGGATTTGACGGCGCAATACACCATCATGGACCCAACCACCATTTACGGCATCAGTAAGCTCGCGGGCGAACGTCTGTGCGAATACTATTTCCAAAAATATGGGGTCGATGTACGCAGCATACGCTATCCCGGCATTATCAGTTACAAATCCCCACCCGGCGGCGGCACCACCGATTATGCGATCGCAATCTTTCATGCCGCTTTGCGTGGGGAGAACTATGCCTGCTTTTTAAGTAGCGAGACGAGCTTGCCGATGATCTACATGCCCGATGCGATCCGCGCCACCATCAGTTTAATGGACGCCCCGGCAGACCAACTTAGTATACGCTCTTCGTACAATGTCGCGGGTATCAGCTTTAATCCCGCACAATTAGCCGCTGCCATTCAAGCCCAGTTACCTGGCTTTACGATCAGCTATGAACCGGACAGCCGCCAGGCAATCGCTGACACCTGGCCACGCAGTCTGGATGATCAGCAAGCCCGTCTGGACTGGGGCTGGCAAGCACAGATAGGCCTGGAAGCCATGGTTGCCGATATGTTGAAAAACATCAAACCTGAAGCACTCAGCCTGAATGCCGCTGCCTGACGCGGGATAACACCGCAAGTCACTCATATTGCATTGCAACACCAACTGGTATGCCCGGACTATTACAGTCTGGGCATTGTTGTATGCGGCACAGCCGCGCATTCTGTACTCACCGCTTAAAGCGATACAGAATCGGTACAGAACTGTTCACTCCCCGCGCTTCTTGCCATAATCCGCAAACTTGCGCCGAATTGGTGCAAAACCTGACGTACTAATCAATTTATCCTAATCTGAGACAGACTGTGTAACCGCAACAGCTGACACACAAAGTCTGCGGCAGCCAATGTGACAACAAGGAGCACTAAACATGGACATGCGCGTATTTGATTTATTTAAAATTGGAGTTGGCCCATCCAGCTCGCATACCGTGGGACCCATGTTAGCTGCCCGACGTTTTTTAGTCGAAGCCGGAAACTTATCGGATGTCACATCGGTGCAAGTGGCCTTATATGGCTCACTCGCATTAACCGGGGTCGGCCATGCTACCGATACAGCGGTTATTCTGGGCTTGATGGGTGAAACACCGCAAGAAGTCCAGCCTGACAGTATCGCCACCAAATTAGATGAATTAAAAGCCTCACGCCGCTTGCATTTATTAGGCCAGCAAGCGGTCGATTTTGATCCTGAATTTGATTTACTCTGGTTTAAAAAAGAAGTGCTGCCTTGCCACCCAAATGGCATGCGTCTGACATTAAGCCGTCAGGATGGCAGCGAATTCAGTCAAACTTACTACTCAACTGGTGGTGGTTTTATTTACTCAGAAGCGGAATTACTCGCTGGCACGGATAACAACAGCGTTACGCAAAAGACTCCGCCCTTCCCCTTCGCTACCATGGCTGAATTACTTGCGCATGGTCAACGCACGGGCTTAAGCCTGGTGGAGATGTTGCGCGCCAATGAATACCTGTATTGCGACGAAGCTGAGTTGAACGCCGGACTCGACAAAATTTGGGCCGTCATGAAGGGCTGTATTGCGCGCGGCTTACAACTCGAAGGCAATTTACCCGGCGGCTTGAATGTCAAACGACGCGCGGCCAGCTTGTGGCGCACTGCCAATGAAACCGCTGACGTGTTACCACACGATGGCATGCACAGAGTTAGTCTGTATGCGATGGCGGTCAATGAAGAAAATGCTGCGGGCGGGCGCGTGGTCACCGCGCCGACCAATGGCGCAGCGGGAATCATTCCTGCCGTGTTACGCTATTACGCAGAAGACTGCAAACCCAGCAATCCTACCGAAGGGGTGCGTAAATTTTTGTTAGCTGCCTCAGCAATCGGCATGCTTTGCAAAAAAAATGCCTCGATTTCGGGTGCCGAAATTGGCTGCCAGGGCGAGGTCGGTGTTGCTTGCGCGATGGCGGCAGCAGGTCTGACTGCAGCGTTGGGCGGCAGCAATGAACAAATTGAATGCGCAGCAGAAATCGGTATAGAACATCATTTGGGCATGACCTGCGACCCCGTTGGTGGTCTGGTACAAATCCCCTGCATAGAACGCAATGGCATGGGTGCAGTGAAAGCTATCACAGCCGCCTCGCTGGCCTTACGCGGCGACGGTACGCATCAGGTAACGCTGGATACCGTGATTGAAACCATGCGCCAGACCGGTGCTGATATGCAAGCAAAATACAAAGAAACCTCATTAGGTGGTTTAGCTATCCATGTGGTTTCGGTGAATTACGCTGCCTGCTAAACCGCTCTTATCACACCAAAACGGGCGCTGAACAAGCCAACTGTAGCCAGACAGCGCCCTGAAAGTTCTGGCGGCGTACCCCGATCGCTGGCGCTGACGAGTGATAAACGCACAGCCCAGCCTCACCATTTTTCATAAGCTGCCAGACGCAATCTTTCTTGCTCAGTAAAACTTTGTTCACGCAAACGTGTCAGCGCAAGTTGCTGAGCCGGGCTCAGTTCGCTGAGCTTAGTCGCTGTGCTGCGAGCCTGAATAAGCGTTTGCGCTTGTTGCTGATAATTCGCAATTCGGGCTTGCCAGGCTTGTTCCTCGCGCTCCAGCTCACTCAAACGTGCTGCCGCATCGGCTGAAAAATTCAAGGCACGAAATTGATAAACAGTTTGCTCATCTGCACCACGCGCACGCAATTCAGCAACTTGTTGTTCAATTTGCTGAATAAAAACAGGCGCATTTTTTTCGGCGAGCTGGGCAGGTGTTAAGGCTTGATCAAGTGCCGCGTAAGCCGTTTGTTTTTGTGCCTGACTAAGTGCAGTATTTTCAAAGATCAGCATGCGCTGATAAGCATCGGCATAACGAGTCTCTTCATCAGCAAACAACGCAGCAATTTCTGATGGCGCAAAAAAAGCCGCTCGTTTCGCATTCATAAATTGCCAGCGTTGTTGCATCATGGCAGCCTGACTGCCAGTCGCCGTACTCGCAAAATCCGTGGCTTGTGTCAGTGCTCGTTTATAGTTGAGATAACGAGCAAATAAATCCAACGCTTGTGCCAGTGCGTGTGGCTGCAACTGGAGCTTTTGCGCCAGTGCCCGCCTGACTTCGGCAACAATTTCAGGCAACTGACGCTCACCCAAGGTCGCCAGGTAGTAATCAAATAAATACACTAACTCTGGATTTACTACCAACTCATGCTGCTGCGTTTTCAAGTCACCGTCGGGCTGGGTATCCTGTAAGGAAGCCGCAAAGGCAGGTTGCGCTTGCTGACCTGCTTTTAAGCGAATTGCTGCTGGGTCTGGCTCGCCACGCTGATCCACCAGCAGCCACCCCAGCAATCCCAAAATCGCCAAACTCAGCACCAGGCTAGTTGAGCTGTATCTCATTTATAAGCCCATACTTTGCAAACGATTTGCATGTTGCCGGAATACCGTAACAGGATTCACCTCGAACAAATTCACGATACCCACGCTTTGATTGACTTCATCAAGGTGATTCATCGCATAATCGTCACGTATCACTTTGCCCAAATGACTGGAACAGGAACTGACTAAGCCATCGTTTTTCGCGCCGGCAAAGGCCAGGCCTGTGATACTCATGGCCGGGTCTAACACATCCAACAGATTGGTGTAATTGGATGCCCCACTCCAGGAAAAGTAAGCGACGCCGTTGACGTTATACGCCCCCTCACCGCAACTCGTGCTGGGTATGCCTTGTGGGTGGCGCAAATTAAATGCGGCTGCGCCCGCAGTTGAGAGTGAGTTAGCCGCTGCCAGTGCATTTTGCGGCATCCCTGGGCTACCCGAGAGCAACGATAAGAATTTACCCAAACCACTGGCAATGCTGGCGATAAGCTCACGTGTCAGGCTTCCGGGTGGCGCCACGCCGAGCAAAATATCGGCTACAGCCGAACCTTTATTGACACCAGCGACTGAGGTCGCAGAGGCGACCAGATCAGGACGCACCGAGGCCACATAGCGTATGGTCGGGCCACCATGACTGTGGCCAATTAAATTGACCTTTTGCTTACCCGTTACGGCGATGATTTTTTTCACTTCAAGCAGCAACTGTTCACCTCGTACTTCCGTGCTATTTGCCGCTGACACTTGCGGCGTATAGACCGTCGCGCCACCAGAACGCAAGGCCGCAGGTACGCCATAAAAATACTCGACCGGACCTATCCGATCAAATCCAAATAAGCCATGCACTAAAACGATGGGGTAGCGGGTTTGTGTGTAGCCCGTTGCCTGTGCACTTAAGGGCGTGATGAAGCAAGCGGCGAGCGCAAGCGCGGCGCCGAAACGAGGTAATTGCATAACGGTCTCCTGATGATTAGTGTGACTAATTCTGTTTGGGCTTAATTGCAATAAAACCTAGAGCGCAGTATAGGAAAGGCCAAACCAGGAAAGTTTTGCTGTGGCAAGAAACCCGCAGTTTTAGAGTAGATCATCAAATATCAGTTGTATTTGCATGCCAAACTCAGCAACAGGGTAAAAATTCAGGTAAATAATTTGCCGCCGACTTTTTTCTGAACACGCTTAGCGATTTGCACGCGTCTGTTCGTCGCGGTAACGCCACCCAAAAAAGCCCCACTCTTCAGCCAACGAGCTATCTGGCATCGCTTGCCACTGCCCCAGAACTTCACTGCGAATTAACATAGGGCGGTTGGTATTTTGATTGTTGCGTTGTAATTGACCGAGCACGGGCATGAAATTCAATTGCTGCTGGAGTGGTGTTTTCGCATCCAGACTCAGCAACAAAGCCGGGTAATTCCCCGCCCTCAGGGTCTGAACTTGCTGCTGACTTTGCTTAGGTGGATACAACACGGGGATTTGATTACTGGCGATTGCCGCAAAGCGCTCCGGTGCTTGCTGCAGCAGATTCCACCAACAAGCCGGAGCGGCTGAGCGCTCCCATAAAAATTGGCTACTGGCTTTGGCTACGGATAAGCGCTGCAGAGTATCACTGGCAGCCAGTAAAGCTTGACAAACCACTGGCATGGTCGCGGCAACTACGGTATTTTTACTTTGCTTCGGCGGTGTTTTACGTGGTTTAACTTGCTCCGTGCTTTGCACCCAGGCCAGCACACCATCACGCGCCAACCAGGCAGACCATTGCGCGGTAAAGTGAGGCAATTGCTGCAATTGATTCACTTCTTCTGCCATCAGTATTACGGCTCGTTTCCCATCGAATGCCAAACCCCGCTTAAACAGTAAGCGCACCTGATAACCTGGAAAATCGGTCAAAGTATGCAGCTGCTGACTGACTTCCACAGGCGCTGGCATAGCACGTGCGATATCCCAGTTTTTAAGCGTGTCATCAGCACCCACCTGATACGCCAGCGGCGCTTGCTGCACGCTTTCCAACATAAATCCGGGTAGCGTGCCAGCCAATTCAGAAAGCCGGCCAGCCCAGGGCAAATCCAGGCTGACACTTTGTTGTTTACTCACATCGTATTTGACTAACTGACTGCGCCCTTGCGCAATGGTATGTAACCAGAGCTTGCCATCACTGGCGTGTATTTGCCAAAGCGCTGTCTTAGGTGTCAGGCTCAGCGTTTTTACGGCAGACCCTGACGCCCACTCCTGTTGCCTGAGTGTACCCAGGCCATCTTTGGCCGCACTTATCCAGTAAAGCGCTTTTTCATCAAAACTCAGGTCTCTGACTTGGTCTGGCGCGCTGAACCGGCGTTGCCAATTAAAGCCAGGCTTATCTGCCTGCCACTTCGACAAATCCATTAACCAAATTTGCGGATAGGCCTGATTTGGCAGAAATAAGGCCAAACTGAGTTTCTGGCTATCGGGTGCATTTTTCATAACGATACGCGCGGGCCAAATTTTTTGCGCAAACGCTGGTTTATCGTTGGCAAGCTCATCACCACTGCGATGCCAGTATAAAGGAGCAAGCCTGGTCTTACTTCCGGCATCTGCCAGAGGTCGGTATAAAACCCCGGCTGCGGCTGGCAAGGGCATGATTTCATCGGGATGCTGACTCGCGGTTGGCACAGCTGCGCCCAATTGCATTGAGTCCCTGACTTTTAGCAATTGCACGACACGCTTTAGTTGCACCGGCTTGCCAGTTTGTGTTTGCAACAACAAGGCGAGCAAACTGGCGTCGGCTGCTAAGCGAAAACCCAACAATTGCTGCTCCGGCTCGCAAACAAATAAGGTGCGCTCATTTCCCACCGGCAGTTGCCGCACAATCACGCGACACCGGCCATCGGCACCTGATTCTGTATAAAACTGTTGTTGCTGCCACGTCAGCGCTTGCGCCAATACCGGCTGATTCTGAGCCAGCGTGTTTAGCGTTTGCTTAAAATCGCGGACTTCCTCCAGCCCCGCCAGAATTTTCAACGTCAAGGCGGTTTGCTGCCGTTGCCACTCGCGCACCGCAGGCTGACTCAGGTCAGCCAAGGGCAGAAAATCATTGGCATTTGCTGGCGCCGCCAGCGTCTTGGGCCAGTGTGGATAATCGCCCCAGGCAGGCAATTGCGCCGCCACGTTGCCAGTCAGTGTGGTGTACAGCGTGCCAATCAACAGTGCCCGTGTGAATTTTATCTTCATAAGCTAGCGTTTCTTTGTCTTCTTATCCATGACCTGGCCAGATCCAGGGCTGACGCAGCCGCAGCACCCCGCCACGGTTGCCAATTCGCTGTGTTTGCCTAACCCCAGACTTAAGTATCGTTACTTTAATTTCAACCAATCCGCCGATTTCGCACTTCATGCCGATTTTCCTGCGCTTTGTCGCATCTCGCTGGCGACACAAACGCCCGCAAATTAAAGTGACACCATCGCAAGGCCAATCAGAACGGGCTAAGGCGACGCGGTAAAAAACTAATGCGGTTCTGAGTGTAACCCTAAGCACAGGAGTGCAATATCATGAATAAGGCAAAAAAACTGCAATTTACCATCTTAACGACAGCGATTTTTACTGGTACTATTGCTGTTGCCAGCGCTTTTTATCAAGAAAATGCTCAGGCAACCCCGACAGTCACCATCAGTGCCAAGCGCATGACGGTAGATGAAAAGATCGCTTACGATACCGAACTCTTTGGTCAAACCCAGCAAACTGTGTTGATCAGCGCAAAACGCATAACAACACTGGCTCAAGGTAAGCAAACCGATAGTGCATCGTTGCGTTCAGCAAAACATGACAGCTGAAATTCTGCTTGTTCGCAGCGACGAATTTCCAGAAGTTTTGCCGAGTCAGAGTAACAGCAGTAGCAGCCCTCGACGTTTTTATTAATGTGCTTTATTTGTCACAGCAGGTTATCATGGCTAAAATTCAACACCTTCTCTGTTTGCTAAGTGCCACCGTATTCGCGACTGCCGCCTACAGCCACGACTTTACTGAAATGGGCGCAGGCATGAATGAAACGATGTCGGCCAGCGAAAGCGCGAATAAATCGACGCCAGAAAGTGCCGCTGAAACCCCGGGCACCGAGAACAGTGCCAGTACCGCCGATAATCCCAATGGTGTGCAATTAGACCGCAGTGGCATAGGCCGCGCCTCGGTGCATTTGCAAATACTGCAGCAATCGAATCAGCATTTCAATACCGAACCCGGCAGCAGCAAAAAACCTGCCGAAGAAAAACGTGGTGCCAGCAAACCCACACCAGCTAATTAATTAGCACCATACTCCCCCAGAGTATCCAATTAAAGCGCCCATTCGACGGGCGTTTTTTGTTTGTACCCCCCAGGAGTATATTCTTGTGACGCTGGGTAACAGACGCCAGTTAAACACTTGCCCGCTAAATCGCAGCGCGATCGATACGCTTACTTAAAATAATGGAACTGGAAGTTTGTCTGACACCGTCCTGGCTGCCAATTTGATCCAGCAAACGGTCCAGCGTTTCGGTATCAGCACAACGCAAAGTTAGCATATAGTCAATCACACCACTGACTGCGCACAGGGTTTCCGTTTCTGGCAATTGTTGCAAGAACTTAATCAAACTGGTGGCATAGCGCGCTTCCACCGATAAGCCAACATAGGCACGTACCGCAGGACTGGTCATTTTCGGATGCAGACGCAAACCGTAGCCAGCAATCACGCCTTGCTTTTCTAAGGCTGCAATGCGGGCGATAACCGTGGTGCGTGCCAAGCCTACGGATTTGGCAATACTCGTGACGGGTAATCGGGCATTGTCCATTAACAAGGCCAGTATTTTATGATCAATTTCATCAAGTTCAGGTCGCATAATCGTTGTCTCGTCATTGTGCTTATAGTTATCGTCATATTGTCGCACATCTTTCCTTTTTGACGATAATTTGCTAGCTATTAGTTGACAAAAAACTCTCCTAGACTACGCCTTAGAGCTGGCTAACTGGATTCTGCCTTTCTGACCAACAATACCAGTTAGCTGAGAAGCAAATTAATGAAAATCACGCACACAGGAGACGACCATGAGTACGAAATTGATTTTGTTAGGCGCAGGAAAAATCGGCGATGCGATTTTGAATTTACTGTCACACACTGGCGATTACCAAATCACCGTGGCTGACCGCGATCAGGAACGTTTAGCTTACGTTGAGCAAGCTGGCTTTCCAAATGTGCGCGTGGTGCAAGCCGATATCGCCGATCAGGCGACCGTAACGGAATTAATTCGCGGCCATAAAGTGACACTCTCAGCTTGCCCATATTTTTTAACGCCAGTGATTGCAGCAGCTGCACGTGCTGCTAATTCGCATTATTTTGACTTAACTGAAGACGTGGAAAGCACCCGGGTGGTCAAAAAACTCGCCGAAGGCGCGGAATCGGCCTTTGTGCCGCAATGCGGCTTAGCACCGGGCTTTATTTCGATTGTTGCCAATGACGTGGCGAAACGCTTTGATAGCTTACGTGATGTGAATATGCGTGTGGGTGCTTTGCCTATCTACCCGAATAACGCGCTCAAATACAATCTGACCTGGAGCACCGATGGTTTGATTAACGAGTACTGCAATCCCTGCGAAGCCATCGTCGATGGCAGCTTGCGCGAAACCGCTGCGCTTGAAGAAATCGAACACTTCTCGCTCGATGGTATCGATTACGAAGCCTTCAATACCTCGGGCGGTTTAGGCACCTTGTGCGAAAGCCTGGAAGGCAAAGTGCAAAATCTGAATTACAAAACCGTGCGTTATCCTGGCCACCGCGATATCGTCAAAATGCTGATACGCGATTTGCAATTGGGTAAACTGGAACGCCGCCCTATCTTGAAAGAGGTCATGGAAACCGCAATTCCTATGACTAAACAAGACGTGGTACTGGTGTTTGTCAGCGTCGTGGGCATGCGTGATGGTCGCCTGGAACAAGAATCCTATGCCAAGAAAATCTATGCGCAAGAAGTGAATGGCCAATTACTCTCAGCCATACAGTTAACCACAGCATCTGGCATATGCGCGATGGTGGATTTAGTGGTGCAAGGCAAATTGCCACAAACTGGTTTAGTGCGTCAGGAACAAACTAATCTGGGCGATTTCCTGGCTAACCGCTTCGGTCGTTACTACGCGTCTTAATTCGACTATCCAATCACAGCGAGTTCGGCTCAGCCCAACTCGCTATTCGTGTTTAGCGCGACCACAGCCAGTTTTCCAAACTACGGAATGCTACCAGCACTATTAAGGAAACCAAATGAGTCAACTCACCGCAGTCCAAACACTCGCCAATCTGGCAGAAAAAATGGGCCTGACACTGGCCGATTATCAAGGCAGCCAATTGAACAGTTTTAGCCCGATAGATGGCGCGCTGTTGAGCCAATTAAAAATCGATAACGAAGCGGCGATCGCCCAAAAAATCAGCCAGGCGCAGCAAGCCTTCGTAAGCTGGCGCACGGTGCCGGCGCCCAAAC
>JAYSEN010000013.1:0-112213 GCA_041913845.1 Undibacterium sp. | reverse complement strand
CAGTGTGAAAGTAGGTTATCGTCAGGCTCCCCATTCAAAAACCCCGTCTCCTAAAGAGGCGGGGTTTTTACTTTTACGGCGCAAAAAACGATGCGTTTGATCTTCTCATCACCGTCGAGACCGCTGCACAACCCCAACGACACCTCATTCTCACGAAATCGAAAATCTAGTTTATTTATCAAAGAACTCGATTTGAAACTGTCCAATCACTTGGCGCAAAAAGACTACCCGGAAAAATTGAAATTCGACGTGATGCAGAGCTCTTCCGTATCAACACGGAAGATTTTGATTTAAGAAGAGAAACAAACCAGGCTGGAAACGCGCTACTGATAAGGTTTGGCAGCCAATTGCCCTGGAAAGCCGCATGGATAGGGCGTGACGGGCAGGGTGGGTAAAAGGAAATTCTCGGCTTCACGTTTGCTGGGCTGTGTTCAGTGGCTGAGGTGGTATGTCGCAAGCCTGAGAATGGCTTGCGCGTTTGAAAAGAGCCTGCCGAGTTGACACCGGCCGAGTGGGGTCGACTTATCAGGCAAACTACTCTGCGTTTGGATATATCAAAAGTAGGTAGGCGGAAACTTTTCGACTACGTATCAATCAGGACTTAGCCTTGTGTGCAACTTAGCTTAAGGCTTAGTGGTGTTGCTGCTGGGTTGTTTGAGCGAGTTTAACAAACACAAATTCACGCCGAACGGCTGAGCGGCATACAGTTGTTGTGGCAGTTTGCGTGAATCTGACGGCCGCTAACTGAATACGAAGAAACGATGAGTTTATGAAGAAATTTGAATTGATTATTTTTGATTGCGATGGCGTGCTGGTCGATAGCGAGCGCATTACCAATCAGGTTTTTGTCAGCATGCTCAGAGACTTAGGTTTGAACGTGACACTGGAGGATATGTTTGAACAATTTGTCGGGCACTCGATGGCGCAATGTCTGGAAAAAATTGCACAGTTGCTAGGGCAAGCAGTTCCCCCCGATTTTGTCGCATCCTATCGCAGCCGCACCAACGCCGCGCTGGAAGCTGAGTTATTACCGGTACCGGGGATACAAAGCGCATTAATGCGAGTGCAATTACCGTATTGTGTTGCCTCGAATGGGGAACATGAAAAAATGCGCAGCACCTTAGGAATGACAGGTCTTTTAGAAAAATTTGAAGCGAAATTATTTAGTGCCACAGACGTCGCTAAACCTAAACCAGCGCCCGATGTTTTTCTATATGCCGCCAGGCACTTTGCGGTTGCGCCAGAAAACTGCCTGGTTATTGAAGATACCCCAACGGGTGTGTGTGCCGGGCGCGCTGCAGGTATGACGGTGTTCGGCTACGCCGCGCTGACTCCGGCGCATCGCTTAATAGCAGCGGGTGCTCATGAAATTTTTACCGACATGACAAGTTTGCCTGACTTGATAGCAAGCTACCGTTTATCTGCCTGAGCCAGGGTTTGGCCATGACTACAAGCAAAAACCAAACTACGTCGCGCAGCGCTAGTTATTGCCCCGGCTTAGGTAAATCTGACAACTGCAGTAAAATTAGCCGTGAATGGCACGCACTTTGCGATTAGCCAGATGCTATGAATTGGCAAACCGCGTACAGAAACAGAAGGAAGCAGCATGAATTTGTGGTTCAGACTCGGCCGGGTTTTATTAGCCCGGCCCTGGCGTCGCCCTTTGGCAATTGACGAAACCTTTGTCACGACGATGCGGGTTTGGCCATTTGATCTGGATATCAACCGGCATGTCACGAATGGCCGCTATTATTCGATGGCCGATATTGCCCGGGTTGATTTTTTATTTCGCAGTGGCGCTTACAAAGTGGCCATGGCTAAGCGCGCATTACCAGTGATCGGTGATAACTGGGGCAAGTTTCGTAAAGAACTTAAGCTATTTCAGAAATTTGAAATTCATACCCGCTTAGTTGGCTGGGACGAGAATTGGATTTTCATCCAGCACGAATTCAAACGCCAGGGACGCGTGTTGGGTTTCGTTACCTTGCGCTGCGTCTTTCGCAGTGGCCGCGAAGTCTTAAAACCGCAATTATTCATCGATGGTTTAGGCATGCCCAGCAATTCGCCCGTATTGCCGGCGTGGTTACAGCAATGGTCAGCTTGTTGTGACGACTTAAGTGCGGATTTACGTACGCTGGAAAGCCGAGACTAAGGATTTTATACTGAGCCAGTCAACTGGCTGACTGGCTCAGCTGCGCAAATGACAGCACGATACGATAAAATCAAACCATGCTAAGTCGCGCAGGTTGCACTTAAACAGACCGCTTGCACCTTTCACCATTGCTGAGGCTCACTATGAAAAAACATCTGGTTAAGCTGGGACAAGCAGCGGCGCAGTCGGCGGGCGAGGCCGGACGTCGTTTGGTGAATGTGCCGCAAAAGGCGCAGGAAATGACGCAATCGCTGGCGCAAACCGTGAGTCAGGAAGTGCTGGAGAAAGCGGGCAGTGCGGGTGCCCGGGTGTTGCAAGCGAAAGATCTGGCACAGCAATCTTTACGCGATGTAGTGCAGCATGAAACCACGCAGGCAGTGGTTGGGCAAGTCCTGGAAGTCGGCGGCCAGCTCGTTGATAAAGCGGGAGCAGGATTCAAGATGCTAGGCGATCAGGTGGTGGATAGCGTGAAAAAAGTGGATCAGACACTGGAGCAGAATCACCTGGAAATCAAAGAAAAAACCGAAGCGGTGTCGATGGGCTTAGGGATAGCCGCCGGAGTGGCAGCTGGTGCAGCCATCGTCGGCCCGCCTGTCGTGGTGGCGGCAGCACCCGTGATAGGTGCGGCGGCAACCGTGTCAGGAGCAGTGGCGGGCGGCGCGTATTTTTATTCAAAATGGCGTACTAAAAAAAGCCAGGACGCCAGCACCGTCTTGCTCAGTCCATCCACACCGCCGGAAGCAAAGTCCGAGGCGACCGGCTTGTTGCGCCATGACAGCGAGCAGATGGCTAAGTCCGGAAATCAGTCCGAGCAATAAGTCCTAAAAACAGGCACAAAACTTAAGCTGGCAAACCAGGTTGGCTATTGGCGCGTATTGCGTCGGGCGCTTTTGCTTAAAATCGAGCAAACTGGCTCGCTAATCTGAGCTCGCTTTGGTATAGCTTGTGATGCAGCGCTAATTTTGTTACATTGTCTTTCTTATAAATATAACTTTGGGGTAAGGCATGGATGGAATTAGTATAGCGATTGCTGCTGTTGCAGGTGGCTTGGCAGCAATCATTGCGACGCTATTAGTGAGAAATAAGGGTGAAAATAAACTCACTTACGGCATTACGTTTTTATTGCTGTTTGTTGGTATGCGTACGCTCGGGCAATCTTATGTCTACCCCAAAATTTACGTACTCACTTCATTCAAAGAAGTGGAAGCCAGCTTGCTTGAACATTCCGTGTTTCAAGCCATGAAGCAACAAGAAGCTGGCACTTACCACAGCATGTTGCTGGAAATTAAAGCGGCGATGAAGAAGGGGGCGGATCAAAGCAGTTATATGGCGATAGGTCGTAAGCACATGATGGAGGTGTTTAAACGACGTTTGCCCTTGGCTTCAGATGAATCCCTGGCGGCCTATTCGGACGTTATGTTGCAGGAAATGCAGGAATTAAAAGCTAAGGGCGGCGAAATTTGCCATAAGGTTTTGTTTGAGCAAAATACGGAAATTAATGGTTTGAAGTATTTCAGTAAAGCGACCGTTGATGCCGATTTACGCGCGATGGCGGATATCATTAATTCGAAGGGTCAAAACATCAGTTATGCGCTGGATGAAGACAGTATTAGTCGCAAGCTTGAACCCTTGTTTATGGATTTGGCGCAAGAATACGGGCCCGACGTTATGATGCTGCAAAATCCTAATGGAAAAGACGTAAACAAAGCCAAACTCTGCGATATGAGTATCAAGCTGTATAGCAAGATTAATCGATTGCCACTGGTTGAGCGCAGCGGCTTTTTGCGCAATATGTGGGCCAATGGCATGTAAGCAGGTTGTGGGCCCAGTACTCTGCCACATTTGATGCGCGTTCAGCGCGGCACAAACCCGCGCTGAAATTTGGCGGATGCCAGAATTCACTCGCAATTCCTACGGCTTTTACCGATAATTCGGCATTCTTTGTTTCATCCTCGCCGTCGGATTTCCCACCATGAGTCATAACTTATCCAGCTCCAGCCCTGTTGTCGTCATTGGAGCAGGCCCCGCAGGCCTGATGGCGGCTGAAGTTCTGGCTGAGGCGGGTCTGGCTGTGCAAGTCTATGACGCCATGCCTTCGGCTGCCCGCAAGTTTTTATTGGCGGGTAAAAGCGGCATGAATCTGACGCATGCGGAACCGCTGACCCAGCTATTGCAACGTTATCAGGGTGGTGGCGAACTTTTACAAGCGGCAATTCGAGATTTTGATAATCAGGCGATACGCCAGTGGTGCGAAGCGCTGGGGATAGCCTGCTTCGTTGGCAGTTCTGGCCGGGTATTTCCGGTGGATATGAAAGCCGCGCCCTTGTTGCGTGCCTGGGTACATCGTTTGCGTAGCCAGGGCGTGGAATTTTACATGCGCCATAAATGGCTGGGCTGGCAGGCTCAGGATATCGTCTTGCAACAGGGGGAGCAGCAAGTGGTGCGCCCGGCGCGTGCGCTGATCCTGGCTTGTGGTGGTTTGAGCTGGGCCAGACTGGGTTCGGACGGCAGTTGGCGTCAACCCATACAAGACCTGGGGGCGCAGATCGTCCCCTTTGCTGCCAGCAATTGTGGCTTTGTCTGCGATTGGTCGCCCTATTTGCGTGAGCAACATGCGGGTAAGCCCTTGAACAATGTGGTGCTGAGTGTCGCCAGCGCAGCGGGCATGGAAAGTCGCCAGGGGCAATTTGTGTTAACTGAGTATGGTGTCGAAGGCAGTTTGATTTATGCCATGAATGCACCCATACGTGCCCAACTGCTGAGCCAGGCTTATGCCGATATTTTCATCGATTTACTGCCTGGTCGTGATAGCGTGCGCTTACTTAATGAGTTGGCGGGCGGGCGTGGGGCACGTTCACTGAGTAGTTTTTTGAAGAGTAAGCTGGGCTTAAGTCCACAGGCTATCGCCTTATTACACGAAGTGGCAGCACCAGAGCAATTGAATGAAGTTTCGACCCTGGCCAGCTTGTTAAAGCGGTTGCCCTTGCGCTTGCACGCGAGCCGGCCGATTGATGAAGCCATCAGTAGTGCCGGGGGACTGAGTTTTTCTGAATTAGATCAAGGGCTGATGTTACGCCGTAAGCCAGGGGTGTTTTGCGCGGGTGAAATGCTGGATTGGGATGCGCCAACCGGTGGTTATCTGTTGACCGCGTGTTTTGCCACCGGGCGTCTGGCTGCACGTGGGGTGATCGATTGGTTGCACCGCGAACAGCTGGCGAGTGCACAGCCACAGTCTTGAAAAAGAAATTAATTTCTGTCTTGACAGAAATTTAGAAAATGTTAGACTGCCAGCATGGAACTGAAACCGATAGCCGAACGATTTGTCTTGCACTGGGGCGAAATGGGCTCACGCTGGGGCGTGAACCGTAGCGTTGCGCAAATTCATGCCTTGTTGTATCTGGCGGCACGCCCTATGGACGCCGAGGAAATTACTGAAACCCTGGGTATCGCCCGCTCCAATGTCAGTAACAGTTTAAAAGAATTGCAGTCGTGGAATTTGGTCAAAGTCGTGCATATCAAAGGCGACCGGCGCGATCACTTTGAAACTTCGAGCGATGTCTGGGAATTATTTAAGTTAATCGTGGCGGGACGACGCCAGCGTGAAATTGACCCAACGGCGGTGGCGTTACGCGAATGCTTGCAAAACCCGGCGCTGGATCAGGAAGAACCCGGGACGCGCGAGCGTATCGAAGAAACCCTGAAGTTTATCGAAATCATGAGCACGCTGGCCGATGAAATGCTGCGTTTGAAACCCGAAACCCTGATGAAAACCTTAGGGGTGACAGCCAAACTCAGTAAAACCTTGCGTGGTAAGGCCGCAGACTGAATGGTGAACGTTTAAGTAAGGCCGGCACGGGCGAGTCAGCCCGTTTTTTTGAAGCAAATATTTCTCAATTTACTGAAATATCTGTATTTATAGGAGTTGATCATGTTAATTATTAATTTCGCTATCGTTATTCTGATTCCTTTATGCGCTGGTCTTGCAGTAAGCTGGTATTTACACAATGCCAGTATCAACTTACTCAGCGATTTGTGCATGACTGCCGAACGTGCCGATTTTTGGGTACGCGTCTTAAATGTGCTGTATCTGGGCGTGCCCTTGCTCTTTTCTTTGTTGTTTACACCGCAACTGGAGTTGGCTGATACGGCTCAGTTAGCGCAACGCAGCATGATGGCGACCTTGTTCGGCCTGGTTTGTTCAGTCCTGGTGGTGGCCTTGCGGATTATGCGCAGTGTCAATCCAGCGCAATTGCCCGCACCAGCAGCCAAGCCAGCACCAGCCTGGCAAGCGTAACTTGACTAAGCGTCGCTTCAGAGCTGACGATGCTTTGTCAGTAGCCGACGCTTGTCGCAATAAGGTACACCAGCTTGATTGTGGCGTTTCTCTGGGTGCCAGCGTGCCGCAAGCGCAGATGGTATTGCAGCACACTGGCTGACTGAAACAAAACGTAGGCAAGACTTAGGCTGGTTGGTCTGAATTGGCGCGCTATGCCAGGTCTGCGTAATTTCGCGTAGATCGGAGCGTTCAACGTTTTAATGGCTTTGTAACAGAATCGCGATTGCCAGAATAGGGTAGACAATGAAATAATCAGGTGCTGGGTAGACAGCGATTATTTACAGAAGAGTTTGATGAGCCTGAAAAAGCAATTCGTCGGGGCTGGCATAGTTGTGGGGGCGCTCGCCTTGCTATTGGCGCGCTATTTGCCTGCAACTAAATTGCAGCCTGAACCAGAAACAACGCTGACACAACCTGGCCCGCCTAAGGCTAAGGCGGCGTTGAATGAAGCTGAGCAACAGGCGGATCTCGACCTTGCTTTACAAAAACTAGCGCAACGCGGCTTGTATGTGAATACCGAAAGTCGTCGTTGTTTGCAGTTTTTTTATGACGCCGATGACAAGCAAGCCATAGAATTATCTGTGCGCGAACTCCATGACGATGCCCGCAACTGCCCGGGTGACCCAAACACCGCGCCGATTGTTGCACGCTATCGTGTTGCCAGAAAAAGTGATGAAATCGCGATTTATCAAGTGATAGAAGGCGATTACAAAGTCCTCGATCAATGCGATGTACTGGAATACCAGGCGTATTCTGATAGCAATGGGATGACACCCGTCGCTGCCGGTAATTACCGTATCAGCGCCAGTGGACCGAGCTATTTTCATAGCGCTCCCGCGCCTCAGTGCAAGCTGGCGCAAAGTTCACTGATGCCAGGTGATGTGATACAGGCGCAGCACCGCTATAAGCAATTTACCAAAGTTATGTATATCCATCCGCAAAGCCGCGAAATACTGAGCGGCTGGATCTTGAGTTCCAGCATACAAAAGCGCTGAATACCACCCTTAGGGTTAGACGCACGCCGATTTATCCGGTCTTCAACCCGTACTGTGGCTTGGAGCTTATCAAAACCTTACTCTTGGCTAGTTGTTGATTCTTATTGTGAAAAATACTTTTAAATTTTCACAATAAGGGGATAAGTAATGCGTAGTCTTAAACAATTAGGCGCAGGCTTGAGCATAATCAGCGGCTGTTATCTGGCACACGCACATGTGATGGCTGCGGAGACGGTCACGGTTGAAATGAACCAGGCCAGTCACATCGTCGGCACCTGGCGTTTGTTATCTTATGAAATCGAAATTCAATCCAGCGGTCAGAAAGAAGCGGTGTTTGGTTCGCAGCCAACGGGGTATGCGCATTTCAGTCCGGCCGGACGCGTCATGTTTGTGTTAACGGCGGACGGCCGCAAGGCAGCACAAACGGTTGAACAGAAAGCGCAGCTCTTAGCCAGTTTGGTGGCTTACAGTGGCCGTTATCGAATTGAAGCCGATAAATGGATTACCCAAGTCGACGTGGCCTGGAATCCGGAATGGGTAGGCACGGAACAAAGCCGGCAATTTGTGATCGAGGGAAACCGCTTGCAAGTTTTGACACCCTGGCGACTGATGCCAAATTGGGCCGCGAAAGGACAAACCCGCAGCATAGTCAGCTTCGAGCGAGTTGTTGAGGGTGGCTGAAGACGCAGGCGACATGCGCATTTTGACGTGATCTGGCCGCAAAGCCGCATGAAATGGGCGTTTCCAGAGGGGGTGATTTAAAATCGTAAGCGCAACTTTGCGAGTGTGTCAGTAAGCCCTTCCAGTTGTGCAATACAAACAATAAAAATCGAATAAACCAAAAAAATGAGAAAATTGCTGCAAGGGACTAGACAGAAAAGGATCACCCCCCTATAATGATGCTTCTTCTGACGTTGCTGACACAACGTTAGCTGATCTGACTAAGCAAATGAATATGGGTGCTTAGCTCAGTTGGTAGAGCGGCGCCCTTACAAGGCGTAGGTCGGGAGTTCGAGCCTCTCAGCACCCACCACAGATCAGCAAGGAAGACAAGTTTTAAGGTTACGGAGCGGTAGTTCAGTTGGTTAGAATACCGGCCTGTCACGCCGGGGGTCGCGGGTTCGAGCCCCGTCCGCTCCGCCAAGTATTAAGCCACTCTCACGAGTGGCTTTTTGCTTTGTAGCGTCAAAAAGTTGTGCTCTTGGTAGAGCGGTGGTGCTGCCTTACTCGCGCCTGCTTGCTGCAATCGATAATAAAAAAGCCCGCGTTTGCGGGCTTTTTGCTGCGTAGTGCTGGCAACTCAGGCTGGCGCGACCATTTCGCCGCCCAGTGCAAAGGTCACATCGTCGATCAAAACCGCTAGTTCTGCTGTCATTAACGCAAAGTCAGCATCCAGACGTTCATCTTCGGCCAAACCTTTTTCACGACCTTCATCGAGAATATCGAGTGGTTTAATCCGTTTGATAGTCAGATTATCGGTCAGGACAAAGCTGATTTTGTCATCCCAGGTTAAGGCCAGTTTGGTGCATTGCTTGCCATTGGCGATGTGTTTTTTAACATCGTCGGGTTCTATGCTGTGACGCACATAGCGCACCGTAGCTTTTTCTTCGGAAGTCGAACGTAATTCAGTATCCTGATCAATCGTAAATCCTTTAGGCGCTTCATCGCCCGCCAGCCAGTCAGTCATCGCCGCTTGTGGCGAGGTTTTGGTGCGCAGGTTTTCTATCGGCAAACGATCGACGCATTTAAGCAATAACTTCAAAACTTCGTCAGCACGATTCGGGTTGGCGGCATCCACCACCACTAAATGATGCACAGGATCGATCCAGACCTGGGTTACGCGACGTACTGCAAAAGCGCGTGGCAAGAGTTCTTCGGTAACGCGTTCTTTGAGTTCTTTCATGGCTTTGCGGCCAGGCGGGAAACCTTGTTGCTCTTCGAGTTGTTGCGCCTTCATCTTGGTCGCTTGATTAATCACGCTCGAAGGTAAGAGTTTTTTCTCGGTTGCCAGGCACAGCAAATATTGATTATTCACGCAATGTGCCAAGGCTTCGCTGTTATTGCGCGGCGCAATCCAGCCCTGGCTTTGCATTTCGCTGGCGGCACAATCGGCAAAGGCTAGCTTGGCTAATTGTTGATTGAGTTGCTCGGGATCGATTTGAAACTCTTTACCGAGTTTGAAAACTTGCAAATTTTTAAACCACATAGTCTATCCGCCAACGCAAAAGTCGCCATTTTACACGTCTTGGCGACACCGTTCACGGCGAAAATTCCATCACTCACGCCAAAACCCGGCATTTCGTCGCTTATCGGCTGTGCGCCGGAAGTGGCTGCGGCAAACTTCCATCCATCGCAGCACAACAACACGAATTAACTAAACGACTGGAGATGATTATGATGCAAATTTTCACACACACACCGATCTGGGTTTGGGCTTTGCTGGCATTTTTAGTGCAACGCGGTTATGTGATGAGCCAGGATAGACAGCTCAGCCTTCGTAAAGCCTGTTTGTTGCCGGTGCTTATGCTGGCCTGGTCGGTGTACGGTGTAGTGCAACTCGGCGACTTCAATTTAGTGATGGCTTACGCTATCGTTGCTGTTACAAGTGCAGGGTTGCGTTTGAAGTTGGCTGGAAACGTTGCGCAAAGCTATGACCCAGCGACACAACTGTTGACGGTTAAGGGCAGCTGGCTGCCTATGCTGGTTATCTTGGGGCTATTTTTAGGTAAATATGCCTATAACGTCGCCACAGCAATGGCCCCCGTATTGCAACACTCTACGCAGTTTATCTGGATCGCTCAGTTACTGTTTGCATTAGCGAGTGGCTTTTTCCTGGCGAACTTACTGCAAACTATCGCCGCGATCACACAGGTAAAACAGGCTCCAGCGATGCAATCGTTTTGATTTAGGCCTTAGGCAATGCGTCTTCACGCCTCGTCAGTACAGTTGCTTAAGTCCTATGGATTCATCTAGTTAGTAAAAAGTAATTGTTAATCTGCCGGATTTTCTGAACCCGCCCCAACTGCTCAAATGCCAGTCGGGGCGTACGCTTTTCTAATGCGCACAAACGCTAAACTCTGGTAACAATAGGCTGGGCCAGAATCTAAGGAAAATTTCAGGCAAGTCAGTATAATGACCGCTGTTTTTAATTTTTTGGTGCTCAGGCACCCGGCGCCTTATGTTAGCTCAACAAAAACAAGAACTCTTAAATCTGATACAGCAAGCGATACAGCCCTTGCTGGCCGGTACCGACTTAACACCAACGGTGGCCTTAGAACGTCCACGCGATCCCAGCCATGGTGATGCGGCAACCAATATTGCCATGCAAATGGCCAAGCCTTTAAAAAAGAATCGACGCGAATTAGCCCAGACCATCGTTGACGCGATACTCGCGCAACAGCACCCGTCGCTGGCGCAAGCTGAAGTCGCAGGTCCTGGCTTTATCAACCTGCGCCTCACCGCTGCCAGTAAGCAAGCGGTGGTTAAAACTGTGTTGGGCGCGGCAGCCGACTATGGCCGTAGCGACCAGGGCAAGCAGCAACCCGTGGTGATCGAATTTGTTTCGGCAAATCCAACTGGACCTTTGCACGTAGGACATGGCCGTCAGGCGGCATTGGGCGATGCCTTATCTGCCTTATTTGAAAATCAGGGTTACCGTGTCAGTCGCGAGTTTTACTATAACGATGCCGGTGTACAGATCAATAATCTGGCCTTGTCGGTGCAAGCGCGGGCGCGCGGCTATAAACCCGGTGAAGCAAATTGGCCAGAGTCGGCTTATAACGGTGATTACATCGCTGAAATTGCAGCGGACTTTATGGCCAGGAAAACCGTTGCTGCCGCCGATTGTGAGCCAGTCACCGGTAGCGGTGATGCTGAAGACCTGGATACCATACGTTTATTCGCCGTGGCCTATCTGCGTAACGAGCAAGATGCCGATTTACAAGCGTTTGGCGTCAAATTTGATTGCTATTACCTCGAAACTTCGCTCTACAAAGAAAAACGGGTTGAGCAGACTGTGGCTGCACTGGTCGCTTCGGGTAAAACCTATGAACAAGATGGTGCATTATGGTTGAAGTCGACCGACTACGGTGACGACAAAGACCGCGTCATGCGCAAGTCAGATGGTACTTACACCTATTTCTTACCGGATGTTGCTTATCACGTCACGAAGTGGGAACGTGGTTATCAAAAGGCGATCAATATCATGGGTAGCGATCATCATGGCACCACAGCGCGCGTGCGTGGTGGTTTGCAAGCCTTGAACATCGGTATTCCACAAGGTTATCCTGACTATATCTTGCACAAGATGGTCACGGTCATGAAAAACGGTGAAGAAGTCAAAATCTCTAAGCGTGCGGGTTCTTATGTGACCGTGCGCGACCTGATCGAATGGTCGGGCAATGGCGATGTGGTGCGTGGTCGTGATGCCGTGCGCTTCTTCCTGATTTCGCGTAAAGCCGATACGGAATTTGTGTTTGATGTTGACGTCGCCCTGGCGCAATCGGACGAAAATCCGGTCTACTATGTGCAATATGCGCATGCTCGTCTGAGTTCAATTCTGGCGCAATACAGCGAGCATGAAGCTGAATTGGCGAAATTAGCCGATGCCGATCTGAGCAAGTTAGTGGCACCTACCGAAGCAGGCATCCTGGCGAAACTGGCTGAATACCCTGAAGTTTTAGAAAAAGCACAGACCGAACTGAGCCCGCATCTGGTGGCATTTTATCTGCGCGAGTTATCAGCTGCCTTTCACAGTTTCTACAATGCGGAACGCGTTTTGGTCGACGATCTGGCGCTCAAAGAGGCGCGTCTGGCATTATTACTGGCGACACGTCAGGTATTGCGTAACGCCTTGCATATTCTGGGTGTCAGCGCCCCTAACAAAATGTAAAACACTAAGCGGGATGCAGTCATCCCGCTTTTTTTCTTCGACTGGAGTCGCATGAAACATTGGCATAAATCGAAACAACACGGTTCTACCCTGACGGGTTTTATCCTGGGTTTGGTGATAGGCTTGGGCATTGCTGTGGCCGTCGCGTTTGTCATAAATAAAACCCCTATCCCATTCACGAATAAAGCCGCAAATAATAAAGCTGATAGCCCTAGTCAGCTGCAAGATCCGAATAAACCACTCTATAGCAATAAAGACGCCGCCAAAGAGGCAGCGAAAGAGATGGCTAATAAACCAGCTGAAACTGCTGCCAAACCAGAATCCAAGCCTGAAACAAAGCCTGAGCAAAAACCTGAAAAACCAGCGGAAGCAAAAGTGGAAAAACCGGCGGATAAACCGGTCGATGCCACGAAATCAGAAAATATCGATGATAAATACATTTACTTTTTGCAAGTTGGTGCGTTTAAAGATCAAGGCGCAGCTGATAATGCCAAGGCAAAATTAGCTCTGTTGGGATTTGAGGCAAAGATTACCGAGCGCAGTAACGACAATGGCACGATGTACCACGTCAGACTGGGGCCATTTACTCAGGTCGATACAATGAACCGTATGCGCGGAAAGTTGTCTGAGAATGGGGTGGATGTCGCCATCATCCGCAGTACTAAATAACTTAGCAAAGGAATAGGAATGAAACGTATCGTTGCGCAAGTCGTTGTTGGAGCCAGTTTTTTATTCAGTGCGGTTAGCAGTTTCGCTAGTCCGGAAAAACCACAATTAGGCGTGGAATATCAAGTAGCCAAGCGTCCACAACCTGCAGAGTCCGGCAAGAAAGTTGAAATCACCGAATTCTTTGGCTATTTCTGCCCGCATTGTTATGCGCTGGAACCCTTGATGTCAGCCTGGGCCAAAAAGAATGCCGATAAAGTTATTATCAAACGTCAGCATACCAATATGCATGGTTTGGTCAGCCAGCAAAAATTGTTTTATACCCTGGATATTATGGGCAAGGTCGAGGATTACCAATTAAAAGTTTTTGATGCCTTCCACCTTGAGCGTAATCGTTTAACTACCGACGCTGACGTCATGAATTTTGTTTTGCGTGCCGGTTTGGATAAAAACAAATTTGCCGAAACCTATAATTCGTTTTCGATACAAACTAAAGTAAATCGTTCGAATCAATTGGCGGAAATTTACCAACTCGATGGTGTGCCAGCTTTTATCGTCGATGGTCGCTATATCACTTCACCAGCCATGTCGGTGGCAGCAATTGGTCGCGTCTCAGAGGAACAGCAAAACCGTGCCGGTTTACTGGTGCTGGATTTCCTGGTCGATAAGATACTAAAAGAACGCAATGCTGCTGCTCCTGCCGCTAAGGCCGAACCAGCAAAGAAAAAATAAGTACTGAAGAATCCGCCTCCGGGCGGATTTTTTTTAGCCAACCTCTGGCCATTCTGCCGCGCCAGCACCAGACCTCTGCATAGAGACGCTGCTTCGGTTATAGTCGCGACTAAATCAATTTTGCGCGCTGCTATGACACGCATGACTCACACCATGAATGAATCCGATCTGTTGAAAGTTTTTATCACTGGCGCTTCCTCCGGCCTGGGCCGCGAACTGGCACTGGCTTATGCCAAACAAGGTGCGGCATTGGCGCTGGTAGCGCGTCGTGGCGAGGAGTTGGAAAACTTACGCAAACAATTGCCTTATCCAGAACGGCATCGCTGCTATAGCGTCGATGTCACGGATCACGCCGCGTTGCGCGTGGCTGCTGAAGATTTTTTAGCGCATCACGGCATGGTCGATGTCGTGATCGCGAGTGCCGGGGTCTCCGTAGGAACACTGACTGAGATTGCCGATGACATGGCCGTATTTGAGCGCGTCGTACAAACAAATTTGATGGCCACTGTCGCCACTTTTGCGCCATTCATCCCGGTAATGAAACGCCATGCAGCACAGCGTCGTTGTCGCCTGGTGGGCATCGCCAGCGTGGCCGGTATACGCGGTTTGCCAGGTGCAGGAGCCTACAGTGCCTCCAAGGCTGCAGTCATCAGTTATTGCGAATCGCTAAGGCTGGAATTAAAACCAGCGGGAATCGCAGTGGTGACGATAGCGCCCGGCTATATCGATACACCAATGACACGTGTGAATCATTACCGCATGCCTTTTTTAATGCCAGCGGCCGACTTTGCAAGCAAGGCTGTGAAGGCAATTCAAGCGGGTCGTTCTTATCTGGTGATACCTTGGCAAATGGGTTGGGTCGCCAAGTTATTGCGACTGTTGCCGAATATTGTTTACGACCAATTATTTCTGCGCGCACCGCGTAAGGCCAGACAAAAATAAACCGTATCAAGATCTATGAGCGCTAGCCAATTTTTTACTGACGATTATGGCCAGGAGCATGCCGCCTGCGACTTATCGCAAAGCCGTATTGTTTCTCTGGTACCTTCGCTGACGGCAACTTTGTTTGCATTGGATTTGCAAGACTACCTGGTTGGCCGAACCGGATTCTGTATCCATCCTGCCCCCGAAGTAAAAGCCATTGCAAAAATCGGTGGCACTAAAGACGTCAACATAGAAAAAATCCGGGCCCTGGCACCGACCCATCTGGTGGTGAATATCGATGAAAATGAAAAGCCCACGGTCGAACGCTTAGCCGAATTTATTCCGAATATCATCGTCACCCATCCGAATCAAGCCAGTGATAATCTGGCCTTATTCCGCTTGTTGGGTGGGATTTTTCAAAGGCAGGAGCAAGCCGAGCAACTTTGCCAGCAATGGCAACAAGGCATGAATGCATTACAAAGTCTGGCGCCGGAAAACCTGAAGGTGCTTTACTGCATCTGGAAAGATCCCTGGATGACGGTATCGCGCGATACTTACATCAGTAAGATGTTGGGCTTGCGCGGTTGGCAAAGCTGGCAGGCCGAAGACCATCAATTGCGCTACCCCAGTTTTTTAATGGAAGTTGCCAGTCAACGAGTCGACGTGATTTTGTTATCGACTGAGCCGTATCGCTTTCAACCTCAGCATGTCAGTGAGTTAGCCGCGCTGACTGGTAAACCTGTGGTTCTGGTCGATGGTGAAATGTTATCCTGGTATGGTAGTCACGCTATTGCTGGATTGGATTATCTACGGCAACTTGTTTTGCCTGGACAGCCAGCGTAATGTGCAACTAAGCACTGGTATGGCCATACTGTTGTAAGTTGGCACAGAAAACTGAGGGAAAACACGTACTCTGAAACGAGTCGAATTGACATTCAAATTGCCCCGCCTTGATACTAGCACGATCAATTTTTCCGGAGCGTGCTAATGAAAACCATGCGTCGCGCAGTTTTGCTGGCTTTGTACGGAGCCAGCGCCAGTCTGGTGTTACCCGTGCAAGCGCAGACCACCACATCAAATGAAGAAGCAAAGAAGACCGATAATCAGGTGTATACCGCAACCATCATAGGTTCGCGCCGCAGCAGTTCTAGTGCCACGCAAACCCCGGTGCCGGTTGATTTTATCCCGGTCTCCAAGGTGGCTGAACAAGGTGGGCAATTCGATTTAGCGCAAACTTTGGCGAATATTTCGCCTTCGTTTAATTCTTCGCGTCAAACCGGTGCTGATGGTGCCGACTTAGTCGATTCCGCAGCTTTGCGTGGCCTGGGTTCAGATCAGACTCTGGTGTTGGTAAATGGCAAGCGCCGTCATACCGTGGCTCTGGTCAACTTGTTTGGTGCGCGCAATCGTGGCAATACCGGTACCGATTTAAATGCGATTCCGGTTATGGCGATCAGCAATATTCAAGTCTTGCGCGATGGCGCAGCGGCGCAATATGGCTCGGATGCGATTGCCGGGGTGATCGATATCAGCCTGAAAAAATCCCTGGGTTGCGAAGCCAGCTTTGGCTATAGCCAGTATTCAGTCGGTGACGGTAAAACTTATGCACCCGCCGCCTATTGCGGTTTTAAACTGGGCGAGAGTGGTCGTATAGGCTTAACCGCAGAATACACCGATCGTGGTCGTTCGAATCGTGCTGATCCAGGTAATCCACGTACGATAGGTGACACCAAGGTCACGGGGCCGACCTTTTACGCGAATGGTGAGTTACTGAATGGCGAAGACAAGCTTTACTTCACTGCTGGAATACAGCAGCGTAAAGCGTCGTCGGCAGCCTGGGCCCGTGGCGGCATAGGTAGCGACGATATTCCATCACGTAACTCGGCAGCGATGTACCCGAATGGCTTTGTCCCTTACATCAATGGCGACATCGATGATTTGTATGGCACGGTAGGTTATCGCTGGGCGCTCGGTGACTGGCGCGTCGATTTGTCGCAAACCTATGGCTACAACGAATTACGCTACAACATCAGCAACACCTTAAACGCCTCGATTGCGAATAAAGATTTGCTGGGTGGTGGCAAAGGTATCAGCCCCAGTCGTTTTAACGCAGGTGGTTTTTCATTTGGCCAAGCGACGACTAATCTGGATTTCAGTCGTTTTTTTGATAATGTCTTAGGTGGCTTGAATCTGGCTTTCGGTGCCGAATACCGTCGTGAAGATTATAAAATTTTTGCGGGTGAACCTGGATCGTACATCGATGCCGATGGCGTAGGGCAGGGGGGCAATGCCGGTAGCCAGGGCTTCCCGGGATTTCAGCCGGGCGATGCAACTGAGCGCATGCGTACCAGTGTTGCCGCCTATGTCGATGTCGAAGCTGATTTGACCAAGCAATTCAAAGTGCAAGCTGCGCTGCGGGGCGAACGCTATAGCGATTTTGGTTCGACTGTAACTGGTAAGCTGGCTGGAAGTTATCAGTTAAGTAGTAATTTATTATTCCGTGGCTCACTGAGTACGGGTTTCCGCGCACCGTCCTTGCAGCAAAAATATTTTTCTTCAACTTTCACCGATTTCATCAGTGGCGTGCCCATGGATGTGGTGTTAGCGCCGAATGGTGGCGATGTCGCGAACGCTGCGAAGATACCTAAACTCAAAGAAGAAACCTCGAATAATTACACCCTGGGTTTAACTTTTAAACCGCAGCGCGATTTATCGATTACCGCCGATTTGTATCGCATCGATATTTCAGATCGCATCGTCTTATCGGGCCGTTTTGATGCGAATAATTATCCAGCGCTCGGTGCGACGCTGGCAGATTTGGGTGTAGGTCAGGCGCAATTCTTTGTGAATTCGATCAATACCCGGACTCAGGGGCTGGATTTGACTGCTTCGCATAAAATGGAACTCGGCTCGGGCAAATTAGCGACGTATCTGGGTTTTAACTACAGTAAAACCGAAGTCACCAAAGTCAGTGCGCCTCCTTCCTTAAAAGGCTATGAAGATGTGTTGTTGTCTGAGCGTGAGCGCTTGTTTATCGAACAAGGCGGGCCACGCATGAAGGCAACGCTGAGCTTTAATTACGAACAAGGTCCCTGGGCTAGCGAATTCAAAATCATCCATTATGGTTCGCAAACGCTGGGTACTTTCTCAGGTACTGCCGCAGGTGTGCCGAATGCGTATTACAAACCTAAAACTTCGGCTGATGTCGGCATTACTTATGCGTTTAATGACAGTACTAAGCTGACTGTGGGTGGCAATAATATTTTTAACGTTAAACCGACCCGGCAAGATCCGAATGAAACCGATAATGGGTTTTACTATGACAGCGTGCAATTTGGTTTGAATGGCGCTTCGTATTTCGTTAAGTTATGGAAGAAATTCTGAAGCGGGTAATTTTAAATTAGCAGTAAGCTCTGTGGTATTGGCCCTGGATCAAGGATCCGGGGCTTTTTTCTTTTGGGGCATTTGGCGTTCGCGTTTTTACTATGGCGGCTATCAGGCTGAGCTGATACTTGAGACGCAAGGCTGATGCTAAGCTGTACCGATCAGTTAATCATCAGCCGTGGAGGATGTGTGAGTTCCAGCACACCAAGTTCAAATTCTGCCAGCCCAGTACGGTCGCACCTGCCCGAACAAGCAATACGCGTGTATTACCGGGGCCAGCTCAGACATTGGCAAGCGCCCAGTGCGAATACCAGCGTGTTGCGGTTTTTGCGTGAAAATTTAGGCGCTTGTGGCACGAAAGAAGGCTGCAATGAAGGCGATTGCGGCGCCTGCACCGTGGTTATTGCTGAACTCGATGCCGATCAGCAGTTGCAATTTCGTGCGGTGAATAGTTGCATTGTATTTTTGCCCGCGCTGGATGGCAAAGCCTTGTTCACGGTGGAAGATTTAGCCAGTGCTGAGGGGGAATTACATCCGGTGCAGCAAGCCTTGCTGGAACAGCATGGCAGTCAATGCGGTTTTTGCACGCCGGGTTTTGCCATGTCTTTGTGGCCTTTATATCTGAAAAAGCAAGCCCAGCAACAAGCTGCGCAGCGCACAGAAGTGGCGCATTGCTTGTCGGGCAATCTTTGCCGTTGTACTGGTTATCGGCCGATTTACGATGCGGCGCAAAAGATGAATACTTATCCACCAGCGCAGTTTGATCAGCAGGCAGTGCGCACGGCTTTACTCAGTATGCAAAAAACTGACGGGCATCAGCATAGCACTGAGCAGCAAGCGTTTTATCAACCACAGACCTTGGCCGAGCTTTTGCATTTGCGAAAAACCCTGCCACAAGCCTTGATATGTGCAGGTAGCACTGATATCGCCTTATGGAGTAATAAGCAATTCCGGCCCTTGCCAGATTTAATTTCTACTCTGGCGGTGGCAGAACTTCAACACATCGAAACACTGGCTACGGGTTGGCGTATCGGTGCGGCGGTCAGCCTGGAACGCGCCTATGCCTTTCTGGCGCAGCAATTCCCGCAGCAATTAAGCGAATTTCATCACCGCTTTGCGTCGCTACCGGTACGTAATGCTGGCACTTTGGGCGGCAATCTGGCAAACGGCTCACCTATCGGCGATAGCGCGCCCTGGCTGATTGCCTTGCAAGCACGCGTGATCTTACAAAGCAGTCGGCGTAGCCGGATCGTGCCGCTGGAAGACTGGTATTTGTCCTACATGAAAAAAGATTTGGCTGAGGATGAAATCTTAAGCGCGATCTTTTTACCCAAACCCAGCACCACCACTTTCTGGCGCACCTATAAAATCGCCAAACGCTTTGATCAGGATATTTCTACCGTGGCCGCTGGCTTTGCCGTGACCCTGGATCAGCATCAGCAGATCAGCGCGATTCGTCTGGCTTACGGTGGCATGGCGGCAACCAGCGCACGCGCCAGACACACCGAAGCGGCCTTGCTGGGTCAAGCCTGGCAACGCGCCAGTTTGCAGGCGGCTTTGCCGATCTTGGCAAACGATTTTCAAGCCTGGTCCGACCTTCGCGCGCAAGCCGATTATCGCCTGGCAGTGGCGCAAAACTTGTTATTGCGTTGGTTTGATGATGCTAGCGCCAGCCTCGAAGCTAAGCCAGAGGAGCACCGCGTATGAAAAATCTAGCGATGAATCAGCCAGCGCATTGCGGACAAAGTCATGCGCACGAGTCAGCCTATTTGCACCTGACCGGGCAAGCCCGTTACACCGACGATATTCCTGAATTGAATGGCACGCTGCACGCGGCGATAGTCTGCTCCAGCCAGGCACATGCCAAAATTCTAGCGATAGACACCAGCGCCGCCTTAGCCTGTGCCGGTGTGGTGGCGGTGTTGACAGCCGCCGATATTCCTGGCCGCAACGATTGTGGCCCCATCATTCACGACGACCCGGTGCTGGCGCACGAAGAAGTGCATTACTATGGTCAAGCCATCGCTTTGGTGGTGGCAAACTCGCACGATCTGGCGCGCAAGGCGGCACGTCTGGTGAAAATTGATTACCAGGTTTTGCCCGCGATTTTGGGTGTCGCCAGTGCTTACGCTGCGCAGCAGTCAGTCGTGCCGCCCTTGCATTTGCATACTCATAGCGAGGCTGAGTTTGCGCAGCAACTGGCGCAAGCACCACGGCAATTACAGGGTGAATACCGCGTCGGCGGCCAGGAACAATTTTATCTGGAAGGGCAAATCGCTTATGCCCTGCCGCAAGAACAGCAACACATGCTGGTATATAGCTCAACCCAGCACCCGAGTGAAATGCAACAAGTGGTGGCGCATGTACTGGGCTGGGCCGCGCATCAGGTGCAAGTGCAATGCCGGCGCATGGGCGGTGGTTTTGGCGGTAAGGAATCGCAATCAGCCTTGTGGGTGGCCTTAGCGGCCTTGGCAGCCCAGCGTTTGCAGCGCCCGGTTAAACTGCGCGCCGATCGCGATGACGACATGCTGATTTCGGGCAAGCGCCATAGCTGCGACTACCGTTATCAGGTGGCTTATAATGAGCAAGGCCGTATCCTCGCCTACCACTTGCGGATGTTATTCAATGCCGGTTATTCGGCCGATTTAAGTGCCCCCGTAGCGACGCGCGCACTCTGTCATGCCGACAATGCCTACTTTATTCCAGCCGCCGATTTTCATGCGTTTTGCGCCCGCACCAATACCCAGTCGAATACCGCATTTCGGGGTTTTGGCGGGCCGCAAGGGGCCTTGATTACCGAGGTCGTACTCGACAAAATCGCACGGCAACTCCAGCTCGATCCTTTAGAAATTCGCAAACGGAATTTCTATCAAGCCGATTTAAGTTTGCAACGATACCAGACTCCCTATGGTCAGCCAGTCAAGGACAATGTCTTGGCAGAATTAGTCGGGCAACTCGAACTCAGTAGCGAGTACGCGGCGCGGCGTCAACAGATACAGCTTTATAACGCCAGCCACAGCACGCGCAAGCGCGGCATAGCGCTGACGCCAGTGAAATTTGGGATCGCTTTTAATGTGAATCACCTCAATCAAGCCGGTGCTTTAGTCCACATCTACAGCGATGGCAGTGTCTTGGTGAATCATGGTGGTACTGAGATGGGCCAGGGTTTGTACACCAAGATTGCGCAAATCGTTGCCGATGCTTTGGGTGTCAAGTTAAGTCAGGTCAGATTGAGTGCCACCGATACCCAAAAAATTGCGAATACCTCAGCCACTGCGGCGTCTACCGGTACCGATTTAAATGGTAAGGCCGCGCAAATTGCGGCGCAAACCTTGCGTCAGCGTTTAAGCGACTTCGTAGCGCAGCGTTGGGAGGTCAGCGACATTCGTTTTAGCAACAGTGTGTGTCAGGCGCGCCATGCTGATGGCAGCCAGTTCACGCTGGGCTTTGCCGAACTGGTACAACAAGCTTATCTGGCGCGCGTGCAATTGTGGGCCGATGGTTTTTATGCGACGCCGGGTTTGAGCTGGAATGGCAAAACCCTGCAAGGTCAACCTTTTGCGTATTACGCCTATGGTGCAGCAGTCAGCGAAGTCGAAATCGATTTGCTGACCGGCGAATACGAATTGCGTCGGGTTGATATCTTGCACGATGTTGGTGACTCGATTAATCCAGCGCTGGACCTCGGGCAAGTTGAAGGTGGCTTTATTCAAGGCATGGGTTGGCTGACTACCGAAGAATTGGTCTGGAATAAGGATGGCAAGTTACTCACGCATGCCCCATCGACTTACAAAATTCCAGCGATTTCCGATTGCCCGGAAGATTTCCGTGTGCACTTGTTCAAGAATCAAAATCAGTTTGATACCGTACACAAGGCCAAGGCCGTGGGTGAACCGCCGCTATTATTGGGCTTTTCGGTGTTGCTGGCCTTGCACGATGCGCTGGCCAGTATCGCCCCGGGCATGGATTTCGATTTACCTGCGCCGGCGACTCCTGAAGCAGTCTGGCGCGTCGCCAGTCAATTACAAAACGCGGCCAAGTTGCCCGATAGCGCTGGCTAAAACGCACAGACCGCCAGTTTTGTGCGAGCGTTGGTGCTATGTCGGCTATCATTATTTCGACATGGCCGCGCCGAATTTTTACCGTAAGCTAGGCTACCGGAGTCACGCACAGAGTTTGCTGCAGAATTTAAGCGAAGCAGGCCAGGCGTGATGGATGACAGATTTCAACCGGGAATTTCATGCACGCTGACGCTTTGTACCAGGCTTATGCTGTTGATAGCATACTTATCACGGTGGCTGAGCTGCAAGGCTCGGCACCGCGTGAAGTCGGTGCGCAAATGCGCCTCGCCGCCGATGGCAAGCAATGGCAAAGCATAGGTGGTGGTCATCTGGAATGGGCCGCGCAACACCAGGCGCAAACTATGCTGGCGCTGGCTCCCGAGAGCTTAGCGGCGCAACGTCATTTGCAGCGCTGGGTGTTAGGCGCTAGCCTTGGTCAATGTTGTGGCGGCGTGGTTTGGCTGAGTTTTGAGCGTATCGCTGCAAATCAGTCTAGCCCCAAATTCACTCAGGGCTGGCGCTGTTTGCCGCTGCATCAAGCCACGCCAGCTGTGTTCACTAGCGCGCAAAATCCGGCAACGGCGGCCGATTTACCAGCCGCTTTGCAACTGGCTTTAGCAAAGCTAAACCCCCACACCCAACTCTGGCACAGTGAGCAGCAAAGCTGGCTCTTGCAAGCCGCACCGGCCAGCTTGCCACATCTGGTCTTAGTGGGCGCTGGCCATGTTGGTCAGGCCTTGGTCAAGGCGCTGAGCGACTTAGCCTGCCGCATCAGTTGGTTAGATCAGCGTGAGAATCTGCTCGATGCTGTTTCAGCACCCCAGGTTCAGACTTATTTCGACGACGATGTAATGGGCAATCTGGCCGAACTCGCCAGTCAAACCGACCCCGCGTATTACCTGATCGCCAGCCATAGTCATCAACTCGATTACCAGATTTGCTATTATTTACTCCAACAGCAGCATTTTGCCTGGCTGGGCTTAATTGGTTCGCACAGCAAACGTCAGCAATTTATGCTGCGCTTTAGTCGCCAAGGCTTAAGCGCGCAGCAAACGGCTGACTTGTGTTGCCCGATAGGCATAGCGGGCATCAGTGGCAAACACCCGGCGATAATCGCCGCCTCAGTCACGGCGCAATTACTGCAATTATGGCAAAGCGCTGAGCTAAGCCAACCCTAACAAAAAGGATTCCTATGTCAAACTCACCGATTGCCGCAAGTCGGCAAGCTTATCGCGCGCGCCTGCTTAGTTTCAGCGCCGATCCGGCTATAGATGAAAAGGCCTTGCGCTGGTTTGAAGATGGCTTATTGCTCATCGAAGGCGGACGCGTGCTGGCGTCCGGTGGCTATCAGGAACTTGCTAGCCAACTTTTGCCTGACGATGAGGTGCAAGATTTACGTCCCGCCATCATCATGCCGGGTTTTATCGACAGCCATGTGCACTATCCCCAAACCGACATCATCGCTTCACCCGCCGAGGGTTTGCTGCCCTGGTTAAATACCTACACCTTCCCGGCCGAACGCCGTTTCGCTGACCCTGTGCACGCAGCCAGGGTGGCCGAGTTTTTTCTCGATGAATTAATCAGCAATGGCACGACTTCGGCGATGGTGTATTGCACCGTGCACCCGAGTTCAGTCGAGGCATTTTTCCAGGCTAGTCAGCAACGCAATTTGCGCATGATCGCGGGTAAGGTGCTGATGGACAGACATTGCCCTGACTTTTTACAAGATACGGCTGAACAAGGCGTGGCCGATAGTCTGGACTTACTGCAGCGCTGGCATGGCAAGGGCCGGCAATTGTATGCCATCACGCCGCGTTTTGCCTGCACCTCGAGTCCGGCACAAATGCAATTGGCGGGTGAGTTAGCGGCCGCCCATCCCGAGGTGTATTTGCAAACCCATGTCGCTGAAAATAAGGCCGAGATAGCTTGGGCCATGAGCCTGTATCCCGAGGCACGCAGCTATCTGGATATTTATGAACGCTATCAAATGTTGCGGCCACGCGCTATGTACGGTCATTGCATTTGGTTAGATCAGCAAGATAGACTGCGCTTGCGTGAAACCGGTGCCGCCGCCGCAGTTTGCCCAAGTTCCAATTTATTTTTAGGCAGTGGCTTATTCGATTTTGCAGAAGCGCAGCAAAGCGGCTTTCATCATGGCTTAGCCAGCGATGTCGGTGGTGGCACCTCGTTTTCAATGTTGCGCACCATGAATCAGGCTTACAAAGTCGCGCGCATGCACGGCCATCACTTATCCGCCACCCGCATGTTTTATCTGGCGACACTGGGTGCGGCACAGGCCCTGGGTTTGCAACAGCAAATCGGCCAGTTACAAGCCGGCGCTGAAGCCGATTTCATTTGCCTCAACCCCGATGCCAGCGCTTTACTAGGCCGCCGCTGCAGCCAGGCCAATTCACTCGAAGAACTTTTATTCGCGCTGGCCTTGCTGGCCGATGACCGTTGTATAGAGCGCGTGTATATTGCTGGGCAGAGACAAAAGTAAGCGGCGACAGTTCAGGGAGGTAGCGATGCTGGTGTGCTTAGCTGGGTTGGCAAATCTGCTGTTAGTTGCAGGTCTGCTTTATTTTGGTCAACGCAAATCAGAGTATCGTCACTTAAATCAATATAATGAGCCTACTCGACAAAGTTCAATGACTTTGATCTTTTATGATTCTAAATGTTCCTCAATATAAAACAGCCAGGCATCACGTTCCCAAAAATAATTATAAGTGGGGCCATATTTTCGCTTATTGCAGCCCTTACGTATTCCAACAATTTCGTAAATAGAGGTGACTTCTTCTAATGCATTGGGTGGAATGATACAAGGCTGTTGCGGTATATCTTCGTCCCAACCATAGGGTAGATTGGTAGTATCGAGTTGTCCCGGGTTTGGCTGTATGAATTGAAATAAGCTTTCAACTCTGGCTGGCTCGACCAAAGCGAGTTCAGAGTTTGATAACCAAACCTCAGGATCAAAATCTGGTCCTGTTAAATCTCTCTGCATTACCCAAGCAACAAATGCAGGTAGACTGCATGAGTTTGGCGTACGTAAAGCGGCCACCACTCGAACGTAAGACTCCAGATCTTGGGCGCTGTACCAATCCGAGCAAAATGAAAAGAAAAAATTACTCGCTGGTAGATTTTTTAGTTCATTTAAAATGTCTTCAATACTAATTTTTGGTTTTTTTTCATTCATTTGAAACAGTAAGTTGTATTTGGTTAAACCTAAATTACTAAGATCTTTATCGTATTGAATTCTAATAAAAATGCACAATTGTGCGATAGATATTCGCTGTTTTCATGTGGCTTCGAGTATTCAGCGCTGATCTAAAGAGGTTTAAATCCTATCTAATCGCTATGGCTGTCCACCTAGATTCACTTGGGCCAATACGCAAAAAATTATCCCGGTTATTTCGTATTCAAGAGTAGTTCCATTTTGCGCTGTATCAAGGCCGCTTTATCTTCGCTTTGTTGAAATTCCTGACAACTTGCGCCTAGCATTTTCTCACTGTTGTTGCCGCTTTTGAAGAACAGTTTGCTGCAATCACAGCGCAACCTGGCTTTCAAACCAGGCTTGTGGCGATCACGCAATTCAGCGACCCAACACGCGTCAGCACAACCGCAAGAGTGATAGAGCAAAATCTGGTTTTTATGCGGCCAGGGTAAGCGATACTCAGCTGTGCCGCCACTTGCCAGCGAAGTGAGGGGCAAACTGAGAATCAGGCTGAGTAGGGCGTAGCGCATGACACTGAACATAATTCAAGGATCAGGATAGATTAATCGGTCAGGCATTCAACTGTGCCTTTGGCCACGGGATAGCTAAATTGCATAGGTACAAAAACGCCATTGGGCATAACCATCGCAGTGTCCTTCTCAAACTGTCCCGACGCGACCAAAATTCGTGAATAACTTTCATATCAGTCAAAGCATTTCCCAAGAACTGCAATTCATATTTATTCTCTGCAATTTTCTTTTCAGAGTAACCACCAAGTGCACCACTCGCTTGATAGGGGGTGGCGCAAGCCGTTAATAACAAGGGTATTAAAACTAAAAAAGTGGGAGATTTCATCGTTGTAGCAAAGATTCAGAGTATTTTTTATTGAGTTAGGTTTTGAATGTGTCAATTTGTCGCGGTACGGTAGCTGCGACAAAGCAATGATGGATAAGACCTTCGTCCACAAACAATTGAAAATTACGAGGACATCCAAACATTAGCGCTAACCGGATTTTAGCTGATTGGGGACTTCTAAAAACTCCGATTTTTGGTAATTCTCTGAGGCTAAGTAATTGATTTTATTGAAGCCGGTTTTTCAAATTTGAGGTTTTTAGAAGTCCCCGATTTTGAAGACGCAATCCTGATGCGCCTTAACAAGGGAAATGCTCGCTTAAGGCGCATCAAACCTGCGTAGGTTATTCTGACTTGGTGGTCAGGTGTTAATCAGCGTGACAATTTCTCCTTCAATTTCACTGAACGCATCAAGGATTTCCATTTTGCGCGGTTCGCAATTTTTGCTAAGGGGCTGAGCTCATGGCGCTGGCTCTCTCGGATTAATTTTTGATAGTTTTTCAAACGATCTTGATCCACTGCAGCACGCACTGCGCAGCCTGGTTCGGTTTGATGCTGGCAATCGCGAAATTGACAGTGCTGTGCCAGCGCATCGATATCACTAAAACTGGTGCTCAATGCCGCTGCGCTCATGGTCAGTTGCAAACCGCGCAGACCTGGCGTATCGATGATGCAAGCGCCGCTGCGGCATAGGTGCAGTGAGCGCGCAGTGGTGGTGTGATGACCGCGACTATCATCCAGTCGCACGCCACCAGTAGCTTGCTGGCTTAGGCACAGGGTATTGGTCAGCGTCGATTTGCCAGCACCCGAGGAGCCTAACAAAACCAGCGTCTGGCCAGCGCTTAACCAGGGGGCTAACACCTCGGCAACCTCAGCGGTTTGGGTATTCAGCGCAAAGACTGCGATGTGGGCTGGCAGGCGTTGTTGCACCTCGGCGAGTTTTTGACTGCCATGCAGATACTGATCGGCTTTGCTCAGTATCACCACAGGTGTGACGCCTGCGTCTTCAACCAAGGCCAGGTAACGTTCCAGCCGCCTTAAGTTAAAGTCGTGATCTAAACCCATCACCAGTAAGGCGCTGTCAATATTTGTGGCTAAAACCTGTAAACGTCCCTCAGGATTACGTCGCGCCAATTGTGTTTGAGCCGGCATCTGTGCCAGCAATTGATAAGGCATAGTGTCCGGGCTGGTACTCAGCCCCCAATCACCCACTGCCAGCGCCTGGCCCGCATCCTGGGTTTGCTGTTGCAATGCGGGCGCCAGCTGTGCCGACAGTGCGTGATGACCGTCGTGTAACACCACGCGGTTACGATGAACTTCGGTGATACGGACGATGTGTAGCTCGCTGTCTTCAGGAAATTGTGTCGCTAGTACCTGCAGTTGATTGAGAATAGCAGGGCTTAAACCGATCAGGCGTAATGCGGCGAAATCGAAATTGATCATGATGTGTGTTTATCCAAATTCGGGATGGACTAAGCCTTCTCGTCAGCGAAACAGATCGCGCAAGAAAGCATCGAAAATCAAGAAGTCGGCGCGCACTGAGGCGCAAAAACACACGGGGTTTTGCTTAAAACAGCGTAGAAATGCAGCGCGTCAGTTGGCCGACAGGAGGACAAGGACAAGGGCTTTCATACTTTTTTCTCCTGTGAGGTTGAGGTAATTCCCGCAGTTTCGCAGTTAAGTGGCCTGGCTGTCAATATCTCGCAAAGCATAACGGTGTAATCCTGTATCCCGTTTTACCTGCTTAAACTATCGAGAAAGCGCTGATGCTGCTGCCATTGCAGGTCCTGAGTACTAGTCATCGTGAGCTCAAGTTGGTATTTGCGGGTCAGTGGTTGAAGCAACTGACGAAATTCTGCTTCAGATCTGACGTAGTAAATCCAGATACGTTGATTATTCCCGGTTGATACCTGCGCTAATCTGCCATGTCCTTGCGCATCAACCTGCGCCATCAAGTCGTCTTCCAATTGGTACAAAGCAGTAGTTTGTGACTTTGTTGGCATACCATTATTGCCGTCATAGCGCCAGATCATAGTGATCCTGATTGGAAAGGCCGCTTTGTCCTCAGTTTGACTTAATTTATCTATGAAGCGGTGCACAATTTTCCAGCAATCGCCAGGCCGTGTGGCGATGGCGGTCGAGTAGAGGTCTGCAGCGCTGGATGAAGACAGGCAAAATAGGGTGATCAAACTTGCAGCCAGGGTTGGGCGAATGAATTGATACATACGAGTAACAGTAATCGATGAAGTAAAACGAGCTTGTCAGGTTTGCCCGCAGTATATCGTAAGCCCTCCAATTCGATTCGCTGTTCAACTCAGCCACAGCTAAATCGTGAACGGTAAACAGGTGGTAGCTGATTTCATTGACCTCAATCATGAGGCCGCCGCGATACTGGGTCGTCGCTACAGCCAGGTCAATTCAGTCGCAGAGTTTTCGTCAAGCCAGCGGCGTAATCTCTTCAAGTACGATGTCGAGCTCAGGAAATGCACTCAGTATATGCTGGTGCAATTTCTCGGCAAGATGGGCGTTGAATTCGCCCAAGGTAATCCAGGCTGCGGTGGCTTGGTTGGCGAGCTGCGCAAAGGCGTGCGGAAAGGCCAGCGCGAGTTTAGGCCAGTTGGTGGCGTGGGGATTTTTCACTCTGAGCCTGATGCGTATTGAGTCCGATTCCATCCAACTCCAGCCATCTTCTGGCTCACCTACCCAACCGAATACCTGGTTGTCTTGAGTCAGTGCAACGCAACGCCCCAACGCGCTGGCAAGTTCAAATTCGTCAAGGTGTTTAACTGCAAATACCCCTTTGGCGCAGGAATCGCAATAGCGGATTTCAGCATCCTCGGTTTTGCTGAGTTCTTCCCACTTCTTGGTGCAGATGAAACTCAGGCTGCATTTCGTTTGATCGGACATATGCGGGATACATCATGGCGGAAACTGGATTATACGCGGACGCCAAAAAATTACCGGGGTTGATTTAATCGCAGCCCTTGCTAAGCCAGGCCAGGCAACGTTCTAACCAGGTGGTGCTGGGTTCGGTCAATCTGATAAAACGCCATTGCTGGGTTTCTGTAATCAGCTTGCCTTGGCGATACGGCAGGCAGAGCATAGTCGCCGAATTATGTTGGTTTAAGAGTAGCCAGAAATTGCCTTGAATTTTTTCATGCAGATACACCGTGGTGTGAACGCTATGCGCCAGATACTCATACTTTTCGAGTTCCAATTCACCCTGCTGTTGCATCACATAGTAAGCAGTTTGCTGCCGCGATAAGCTGGCATTGTATTTGTGCAAGGCAGATTGCGGCAGGTAGCGGCGTTGCAGCAATTCTAAGCTATCCATCTCGTCAGCTAATTCACCCTTAAACAGGCCAAATGGCTGGTAAGCGGCAAGCTTAAGATTGGCATCGCAATTTTGGAGCGACTCTGCAAATTTTAATCGCATGATCTGACTCGATTTCATGTCCGGTATTGCTGGCTAGTGCCAGCCGTTGATTTCGTGTCGATAAAAGCTTTCACAGCGCCCATGAGTTGTCCGCCAGCCGGGCTACGATAAAGTCGGCCAGAGCGCGCACCCGCGCCGCTTTGCGAACATCGGGATGCATCATCAAATAGAGTTGACGTTGAATTGTCGCGGGATGGTCGAAGCGCTGTAATTCGCTGGCCTGACGTGCCAAAAAATGCGGTAACAAGGCGATGCCCCAGCCCTGACGGGCCGCCTGAAATTGCAGTGCCAGATCATTGCTACGCAAGATCAGACGGCGTCCGGCGCTGATTTCATCAAGCCAGAGCGCTAAGCCGGACTTGGGTAGCTTATCATCAAAACCGATGAATTGCTGTTGCTCTGCCGCGCAATGATGCCAGGCCGAACTTGCATACAGCGCATAGCCAATTTGCGCGACAGGTTTGGCGATTAACTCGGGATTTTGTGCTGACCCCAGACGTAAAGCCAGGTCAGCCTCGCCTTGCTCGAGTTTGGCATGGCGTTGCTCGCCGAGTAAAACCAGATCGATTTCAGGAAATTGACGACGAAAATGGTCCAGCATAGGCAGTAGCACACAACTCAATAGCAATGGCGGTGCCGAGAGCCTGACCTGACCCGACCAGGCCAGTTGTGTGCCCGCACTTCTTTGCATTGCCAGTACACTGGCTTCTATCGCCAGCGCTTGTGGCAAGACATTCTGGCCTTCCTGCGTGAGTTGCCAGCCGCGTGGTAAGCGATCAAACAGGCGTAACTTTAAATCGCTTTCCAATTGCGTGATACGACGAGCAACGGTGCTGTGCTCAACCGCTAAAGTGCGGGCGCATGCCGATAAGCTGCCTTGCCGAACCACTTCGAGAAAATACCTGACGTCATCCCATTGCATGTATTGATCCGATTATTAATGCACAGAGTCTGCTGATTTTTAGCCATTACATTATATCGAGTCGCGGCATAGACTGCGCGCTGACAAACAGTTCAAGGCCAGAGTGGCCGCTATGCTGTGGTTGAGAACAGAGGAGCAGTTATGACGAATTTGCAGGTGGTGAAATCATTTCTTGAACAGGTATTTCGTGGCGAAATGACGCAAGCTTTGGCTCTGGTTGCCAGCGACGCAGTATTCATTCCGAGTCGCCCAGAGTTCCATGACTTGGTGCCACTGTACGGAACCTTTCGTGGTCAGGACGGTGCGGCAGAAGTATTTCAAAACTTCGCTGCCTTGCTGAAACCTGGTGTATTTCAGGTGCATGCCGAGTTTGAACACGCTGACCATGCGGTCATGTATGGGCATTTACAGCATCAGGCGCAAGCCAGTGGCAATACCTTTAGCAGCGATTGGGCCTTGATCTGTAAAATCAAACAGGGTTTGATACAGTATTACCACTTTTATGAAGACACTGCTGCATTGGAACATGCCTTGGCGATACGCTTGTATTCGGCACAGTGATAGCGAGCGAAGGTCTGACTTGAGTTTTTCTGGCCGCAGCAAGGTGAAAGCGAAATAAATCTGATTCAGAAAACGCCGCCTTTATGCGCCTTAGCGCCGACTTTTGGCTGCTAAGGCGCAATCACAGCGCGTCTTCATTTTCGCGTTTTTGCCCGGTGCAGATTTCAGGCAAAAGGCCGGATAGCGCTTCGTTTGAGGTAAGGTTCGATCAACAAATACAGCCCCGTCAATAGCAAGAGGAATAAGGGCGGTAAAGGGGCGTAAGTAAGCCAGGGGCTGGGTTCGGCTTTACTGATGGCGCGCGCGATGAAATTGGCGACAACGCTGAGTGTAAATAACACCGATAGCCAGCGATGAATTTGCCGGTGCCAGCGGCTTTTACTAACGCCACTCATGCTACACCTGCCGGCTGCTGTTCTATCATTTTCCAGCCATTCCCGGACGGATCGCGAAAGCCCGCGTCGACAGTACCATAGCGCGCCGTCGGCGGCTGATTGAATTCCACCCCGGCGGCTTGCCAGCGTTCATACGTCGCCTGGCAATCGCTGACTTGCAAGACCAGTGGTGGCATCGCGCCCTTGGCGACTAATTGCTGTAACGCTGTTGCGGTGGCGGCATCATGTACGGGTGGCCCGGGTTGAAATAAACCCAGCTGGAAACTGGCGTGTTCCGCATGTTGTACTGTGAGCCAGCGATAATTGCCATTGCGCACATCGGTGTGCACGCGAAAACCCAGTTTATCGACATAAAACGCCAGTGCCTCATCTTGATCACGCACATAGATACCCACTACATTAATCGCTAGCTTCATAAGTCCTCCGGTTGTCTTCCTGATTGGTCCTGAATGGGAGCTTCGATTTTAGCAAGCGCGTTTTGGCGCCGCTTCTCCAAAACTGCTATCTTGAGATCGGGACGTTGTGCGGCGCGAAAATGGCATTCGGGTAGTCCTTGCGGCGCTAATTCACTTGAGCTTGCTTGCTGGCGCAACTGTTGCGGGCTATGACCGGTGATGTCACGAAAGATGCGTGAAAACGTACCCAGACTATTCCAGCCAGTTTGCCAGGCGATTTCTGTCACTGCCAAATCGGTGTCGCGTAACAAAGCCAGCGCCCGTTCTATGCGTCGTGTCAAGACATAGCGATGCGGTGGCAAGCCAAAGGCTTTTTTAAATTCACGCGCAAAATGCGCCACCGTCACCGCGCTGATTTCAGCCAGCTGCGCCACCGTCCAGTCATGCTCGGGTGCGGCATCGATACGGTCTTTGGCGCGCAGTAAGCGGCGTAATAATTCAGGGCTTTGAGACACCAGCGACTCCTTGGACTAAGACTCATGTGACCGCATTGCCTGATGGTCTGAGGTTTTCCGGACTATCTACGTGACGATTATACGTGCCTAGTTCTGAGCGCTCATCAGTGATTTGCTGCTTTAGTTTCAGCTAGCTTATAGCAGCTCGCTCAAACTCATCCCATAGCCTGCAAGTACCTGTTTCAAACTACTCAAAATATAGTCTTGTTCTTGCGGATAGCTGTTGGCGATATGGCGCAAGCCGGGCAAAAATTCGGCGGCTGGCCAGCCTTGTATGGCATGCAGGGTCTGCCGCTGCACCGCGAGTGCCGGATCAAATAAGGCTTGCGCAAAGTGGCTCAGTAAGGCGCTTTTATCGGACAGTGCAGCCAGTTGGTAGATCGCTTGTTGACGAAATTCGGCGTCGGGGTGGTGCAGATGCGTGAGTACGGCGGCGCTATACTCGTTAACCAGTTCGTCCTTGAAGCTATCGCACAAATAGCCACTAAAGCGCAAAGTTTCTATGTCCTGACTGGTTTTTAAGGCTTGTAAAATCGGCTCGCGCCAGTACCTGGCCTGATCTTTGGCATACCAATGCAGGCATTGTAAAAAGCCCAGCACATCATGCTGGTAAAGCTGAGTTAATGGCGCATGGGCTAAGGCGTAATCGCTTTTACAAAGTATTTGCGCGAGTTGGCGCTGATGAGCCGGGCATCGATAAAAGGCGGCTTGCAAACTCAGTAGTAGCGCGTTATCAAGCTGGCGTTTATTTTGTATCCCGAGCAGGCAGGCTTTTGCTTGCGCGTAGTCTGGCGCGCTTTGAAATTCAGCGAATAACTGGCTGGCGCTGCCACCTTTTTGGTAGGCAAACCAGCCCACGGTTTCAGCCAGTAAATCACCCGATAAAATTTCATCAAGCCAGCGTTCATACCAGCACAAAAAGTCGGCTTCATAACAAAACACCGGCTGCTCAAATTCCATCGATAAATTTACGATGCGCCCGCGATACTCACCATTCAGTATCAAGGCATGATAATAATTGCAGCCCTGGGTGCCGAGTAGTAACAGGCCACCATAAACACGCTCTAATGCAGCCAAAAACGCAGCTTCGGCAGCATCGTCATCTTCCTCGTCAGCGTTGCTTTCATCGTGCAATAAATCGGCGGTCAGGTCGGCCCATTCCTCAGCACCCATGGCGGGACGCAATAGGCAGGGATTTTGCAGGGTGCTTGCGATATTTTCACTGCCGATATCCGACTGCCCATCGCCCAGCGCGTACAAGCCATAAAACGGGCCAGCACCTGAGCCCAGATACCCTGTACCAGCGTGTCCTACTTCGGTGATGAAGCGGCGATAGGCCTCAGGCAAGCTGATGCCATAGTCGCGTTCAAAGCTTTCGACATGCTGCAAACTGCAAGGCGGATGTAAGACATAGTCATGGCTGTCGGCTCCAAAGACTTGCAACCCGTTGTCGAGCTTGCGTACGGCTTGCAGTTTGTCACGAATGGTGGAGATTTGCTCAGCGTAAGTCGAAGGCTTCATGTGGCGGTGGCAGATAAAATAAGGCGGTTGTTGATGATTTGGCTGGATTAGTTCGTCAGGCTGAGTCAGGCCGTTTGCCCGTTCAGGTGCAACTCTGGCCAACTCCAACCAGGCTTAGTGTAAGCGGGCTGTTGGAAAAATGGGTGTAGAAAACTGTCAGCATTGTTTCAAAGCTTTACCGTGGTAGCGGCGAGTTTAGCCGGTCGAAAAAATAGTGGTTCTAAAAAATAGTATGAATTTGGTTCTTGTTTAGAGCCATTGGATCACCTACAGTCTCGCCTTCACGCAACCAGGAGTTCAATATGAGCGAAACTATGCCACCCAGCGCACGCACAAAAATACGTCGTGTCGCCGAAAATGCCGATTATCAGCGCAGCACTTTGTACGCCATTATTGATGCGGCCTATCTTTGTCAGATCGGCTTTGTCGATGACAAAGGCACGCATGTGATTCCTATGGCGTGCTGGCGTGAACACGACTATTTATACATTCATGCTTCGAATGGTAGCCGTTTGAGCAAAGCCTTATTAAACGGTCAGCAGGTATGTCTTAACATCACCCATCTCGATGGCTTAGTTTTGGCGCGTTCGGCGTTTAATCATTCCATGAATTACCGTTCAGCGATGGTGTATGGCGAATTTCAGGCTGTCGCCGATGAAGCGGAAAAACGTCAGGCACTGGCACAGTTTATGGAAAAAATTGCAGCGGGACGGCAAGCGCAAATACGGCCTGGTAATGACAAAGAATTTAATGCCACAACTGTTATGCGTATCAGTCTGGCTGAGGCGGCATGCAAGCTCAGACGCGGTGGCCCCAGCGATGATGCCGAGGATATGGTGATCAATGCCTGGGTGGGTGAGCTGCCGTTTTTACGAGTGCCGGGCCAGCCTGTTGCCGCAGCCGATTGCGTATGCGAGGCGCCCGACTATGTCCGCAACTGGCAACAACAGGCCTGAGCCTGCACTAACACCCGGAGTAACAGCTCGCTTGTGCTAACTCCGGGTCTGACGCCGCGCCTTGAATTGCTATACACTAAGCGACTCTGACAGTAGAGCCGGTATGGCAAGGAAATAACGATGAAAACGAAAGCGGCAATTGCCTGGCGTGCAGGCGCTCCTCTGACGATTGAAGAAGTCGATCTGGCTGGCCCTAAGGCTGGCGAAGTACTGGTAGAGCTCAAGGCCACCGGCATTTGTCATACCGATTATTACACCTTATCGGGCGCCGATCCTGAGGGTTTATTTCCAGCGATCTTGGGCCATGAAGGTGCGGGTGTGGTGGTCGATGTCGGGCCGGGCGTGCAGACACTAAAAAAAGACGACCACGTGATTCCTCTGTACACGCCAGAATGCCGGCAGTGTAAATTTTGCTTATCGCGTAAAACCAATTTGTGCCAGGCCATACGTTCGACACAGGGGCGTGGCTTGATGCCCGATGCCACCAGCCGTTTTTCGCTGGCGGGCCAGCCTTTGTTCCATTACATGGGCACCTCAACCTTTTCCAATTACATTGTGGTGCCAGAAATTGCGCTGGCAAAAATTCGCACTGACGCGCCTTTCGATAAAGTCTGCTACATCGGTTGTGGTGTCACTACCGGTATCGGCGCAGTGGTATTTTCTGCCAAGGTCGAAGCGGGCGCGACGGTGGCGGTGTTTGGTCTGGGGGGGATAGGTCTGAACGTGATCCAGGCCGCCAAAATGGTGGGCGCCGATAAGATTATTGGCATCGATATCAACCCAGAGCGTGAAGCGATCGCGCGACGTTTTGGCATGACCGATTTCATTAATGCCAAAACCTGTGAAAATGTGGTCGATACCATTATTCAATTATGTGATGGCGGCGCCGATTACAGTTTTGAATGCATAGGCAATGTCACGACGATGCGTCAGGCTTTGGAATGCACCCACAAGGGCTGGGGCCAGTCTTACATCATTGGTGTGGCTGGCGCGGGCCAGGAAATTTCGACCCGACCATTCCAATTAGTGACCGGGCGCTCCTGGCATGGTTCGGCCTTCGGTGGCGCACGTGGCCGTACTGATGTGCCCAAGATCGTTGACTGGTACATGGAAGGCAAAATCAATATCGACGATTTAATCACCCACCGCTTGAGTCTGGAGCAAATCAATGAAGGTTTTGATTTGATGAAGCGCGGTGAATCCATCCGTTCGGTGGTGTTGTACTAAGGGCGGCTGCTTATGTTAGAACTACTCAGTGAGCAGCGCTGCTTTGGCGGGCGCCAATTACTCTATCGCCACACATCCAGCGCTATCGGTTTGACTATGCGCTTTGCTGCCTTCGTTCCCGAACAAGCGAGTCAACGTGCCTTACCCGCGCTGATTTATCTGGCGGGTTTAACCTGTAATGAAGAAACCTTCATGATCAAAGCGGGGGCGCAGCGCCTTGCCGCTGAGTTGGGTATGATTTTGATCGCACCCGATACCAGCCCGCGCGACGCTGGTATCGCGGGTGAGGCCGATGACTGGGAAGTCGGGATGGCGGCGAGTTTTTATCTTGATGCGACCGAAGCTCCCTGGGCTCAGCATTATCGTATGCAAAGTTACTTGCTGGAGTTGCGTGAACTGGTTTTGGCGCAATGGCAAATTGCAGGCAAGCCAGGCATCATGGGGCACTCTATGGGCGGCCATGGCGCCTTGGTAACGGCCTTGCGTCAGCCTGAATTGTTTGCTTCAGTTTCTGCGATCGCACCGATTGCTCACCCCGTGGCTTGCGCCTGGGGTGAAAAAGCGTTTACCACGTTGCTGGGACCACGCAGTGCGGCCTGGGAAGCCTATGACGCCAGCTTACTGATGCAGCGTTTACATACGCCATTTCGTGCTGGCATCTTGATTGATCAGGGCATGGCCGATAAATTTTTACCGACGCAATTGCATCCCGATGCCTTTGAAAAAGCGTGCTTACTGGCCGGGCAGCCGCTGCAATTGCGCCGTCACCGCGGCTATGATCACGGCTATTATTTTATCGCCAGCGTCATCGACACACATTTACGTTTCCATTATCAAGCCGGACTACATCAGGTCTGAGCATCCGGCCTGAGTCAAATCAGGTCGGGGTATCGACCTGATCCCATTCAGCTTGTTCAAAACCAGTCAGCCAGTTCAGCGCATAGTGGCGTTCATACACCACGCCGGACTGGATCTCGCCCAAATGCATTTGTTGATCCTGGCGTGCTTGCCGGACTGCCCAGTGCAGACGGAAATGCAAGTCCAGCGCGTCGAGTATTTCGGCATCCGAACGCAGACTTACGTTTTGCAACAATTCCAGCTCGGGCTGTGCCAGCATCACTTGTGCAATCTGCGTCACATCACAAATTTGTGTCGGCGCTGGAAGCTCGGGCAGCTTGCCGATTGCCCAGAGTAATACGGCGAGGCTTTCATAGCGCCAGCAAAATTGCACATTGGTGTGATCGTCGGGTTGTGCCTGGTCGAAATACGCAAGTTCGGCATCGCTGAAAAATTCCTGGCTCAAGGGAAATTGCGGTTTGATCTGACCTGCCATATCCGCATTGCCACTGCATAAAGCCTCGGCCTTCAACGCCACTAAAAACAAAGCCAGTGCGCGTTCTGCAATCTGATAGGGGCTGCGCATGACAACTTCACTTTCCGCGACGACTGGTGGCAGGTGCGTTGCTACGCGGATCTGCATCTGATTTAGCAGCGCATCATTTCTTTGTTTGCGTTGCCAGGCCGAGGCGGGATAAGGGACTTGTGCGCCGCGTTCGCTTGCACCCTCATCGGCCGACAACAAAATCAGACCGTGAGGGTCGCGCACATGACCATCGGCTAAAAAAAGTAAGGCATTGGCATCGCTCGCCCAGACACCAAGGCTGGCCATATCGCCTTGCTCTATGCTAAAGCTCAGGTGCTGCCGGGTTTTTTGCAAATGCCGGTAAATATGGTATTTAGCGTAGCTCATGCCTTCTTCGCCACGACTCATGACGTAAGAAATGAAACCCTGTAAGTGCTGAGCCAGATTGCTATCGCTGTGGTCGCGCCAGGCATGAGTTTGTGTCGCAAATTCGGGGACGCTGACTTGATGCTGTGAACAATAGGCGTTAATTAATAAAGTCGATTTGTGGCTCATGATAAGTAGGCGCTAAACGCTGGATACGGTGGGCAGGTGTGTCTGAGCATAATGCAGTCCGAGGTAGCTAAGCTAACTCACATGTGCAGAGGTTTCATCAAGGTTGAAACGACTGCGGCAGTCAGCTGACTGCGCCAGACTATACACCTTGAGCTTAGACGCAGAGCGGTTTTTGCGTTTTGCTTTGTAACAAAAATTGCAGCAGATTTTTGTCAGCGAATCGCTCTCAATTTTTCGCAGAAGATAATAAGCGTTTCAGCAGCTCTGCCAATTCGCGTTGTGACCAGAGTGCAGTGAATGTGTGATCTGCGCCTGGTAATATCGTTAGTGTGGCCTGGCTTTGAAAACGCAATAAAATCGCATGACGGCCAAATTCTTCGGTCATTACATCGACTCCGGCATCCCCCGCGTCGAGCACCAGATGCAGGCGACACGCGCGGGCATCCAAGGCACGTGCCTGGCGCGCCAGGGCACTCAAAAAGTAGGGCTGGTTCAGTATTTTCAAACTCAGTAACTGGCCTTGTGTGCGCAAACGTTTTAGCATGCGTTTTGCCATTTGCCGGGCAATTTTGCGCAAGTCTATCTGTCCTCGCAATAAACGTAGCCAGGTGGTTTTTTGTAGCAAAGCCAGGCGATAGTGATGGCTGGATTTGATGGCGTTATTGCGCCGGATTTCCAGGCTATCGCCAGCTTGCCAATGGTAAGTCGGTTGGTTCATGCTGATGACGCCAGAGATACGCGGATCCTGACAAGCCGCTTGAAAAGCGAAGTAAGCACCCGAACACAGCCCCGCCAGAATAAAGCGCTGGCAAGCAAACTGCTTTGCAAAGTGATCTAATGTGATACGAATGTTTTCCAGCGTTTCATCGTTAAACACTTGCAGCGTGCTGCCATCCAGGCATGCGCGGCTGTAACCCAAACCCGCTTTATCGAAGCGCAACACCGCGTGACCTGCAGCAGCGAGCTGGCGCGCCAGAAAGACACTCAGCCTGTGGGTGCCGACCCGATGATTTGCGCCTGTATTTAAAATCACCACGAGTTCAGCGATCGCTGCCTTAGCTGGCTGTTGCCTGGGCAAACAGAGGACGCCTTGCAGGCCTTGCCATTCGAGTAGGTGTTCGTGAAAATCGCTATGCTGCCAACTTTGTTCGCATGCCATCGCTGTTGGCATGACGGCTTGCAACTCAAACTGATGTTGCAATTGCGTAGTAATCTGTGACCACAAATCCTGAGGGACACGGCTACTGTGTGCATCCTCCGTCAACATCTCAGCATACCCGGGGAATGCCAGGCTGACGACACTGGCGTCGTGCCAATGGCTAATCAGATCGGCCTCCTGTCCATCCAGATCATCGCGTGGGATCAGATAAATCTGAGGGGCAGGGCAAGCCAGTTTGAGTAAATTTAATTGCTGCAAACCCTTGCGCAGAGCCGGGCCAAAATAATAGCCAGCAAGCTCAGCTTCGGTAATGCCAGTCGCACCTGTTTGATTACTGTTTTTGAGCATCAGTAATTCGCGCGCATAATGGCGGCCTTGTAAGACCGGAGCGAACAAGATCAAGGCTTGCGCCTGACAATTTGCCGCGACGCTGGCTGCCAGGCTCGCACCCAGGCGCAAGCCCGCCAGTATCAGGCGCTGCATACCACTCTTTTGCCGTACAAATGCGGCGGCACGGCGAATATTTTCTTGCCAGATTGCGATCAGGTCGAGTTGTTCATCGGCTTGCCATAAACCAGCGATGTCGGCGGAGTCACCCGCGTGTTGCAGGTCGGGATGCAGCACCGCATAGCCAGCTTGCGCCAGTTGCCTGGCCCAGCTTTGCATGGCTTGGTAACTGACCATGTAATCGTGCGCAAAGGGCGGGCATAGCACAATCGCGGCGCGGCATAAGCCTACGCTTGCCGGGGCGTGATACCAGCAAAAAATCGGCGCCTGGGCTAGCCCACCATCTATCCAACATGCTTGCGCGGGATTACTCATCGTGTTGGTCATTTCAGTTCGGGCTCAGGTAAACGCCAAGGGCTGGCCGCATTTAGTGCTTGTAACTGACCGCGTGGTATCAGTCTGTTGTGGTCAGCTTGTGGTGTGATGGCGCGCAATTGCAGGCGGCGAACCTGGCCCGGTATTAAATCAAAATAATTGTCGTCTGCGACAAAGCCAGGTATTTCTAATGCGACCGCGATGGCTAATTGATTGCATTGCAGTTGCAAGTGCCAATTGCCTGGCGGCTCAGGCAGTGCGCTTAATTGAATTTGCCAGTCGGCTTGCATTTGTTGCGGCAACTTAGACCAACCCTCGGGCAGAAACAAAGCATCGCTGATTAAGTGTGTGCTGTCATCTATCGCATAAAGTGCGACATGCACGGCTTGATGTTGCGCCGGACCAAAGCGATAAGCGTAACTAATGTCCATAAACTGCGGACAAAATTGCGCATCATTAAAACTTTGTTGGCTATGTGGCGGCACACTGAGCAGCTGTTCAGACTGGTGTTGTCGTTGCGCACCGTTACGCCAGACACTGACGACCAGACGAGCATGGAGGGTAGTTGCGCTATCGTTGGCCAGATGGCATTGCAAGCCATTGATTCCTTCATCGCTAAGCCAGACTGCTCGCGCTTGCAAAACGCGCTTAAGCAAGTAATACGCGGCTTTGGGCTGACCATCGGCATCGAGTAAGCCCCAACCTGCGCCAGGCACTAAGTCGCGCCAAAACCAGATTAACGCACCCTGGCAGGGCGAGGCCAGACGACGCCATTCCTGCAGGCAGTGTGCCATCGCGATGCCACTGCTAAGGCGGCTTAGCTGACGATACCGGTAATTATCACTGCTGCGTAACTGGGTGGGCTGAACCTGAAAAATCTGCTGCAGATAGGTATCGCGCACATCCTCGAAATCCCAATGACAGGCTTGATCGCGTGGAATGCCGCGCTTCCAGTGTGGATGGGTAGAGCAAACCTGATCGGCAGTAAAATGCCGCTCCAAAAACACCTCATCGGGTAAGTTCGCAAAGCCCAGTGCTTCACTAGTAAACTTGATTTCCGCGTAACGGGCATCGCTTAGCGGACGTAAATATGCGCCGACACCAAAGTAATGGGAAATTCCCGCATTCGCCTGAAATGGCCAGGCAGTGTCAGACGAGCTGGCAGGTGAGGAAGGCGTGTAAAAACAATTCAGCGCCATCTCGCTAATCAAGGCTGGCAACTCGTCTTGAAAAAAAGCGTGACGCCAGGAGTCGCGAGCCAGGCCTAACATAGCTGCTTGTTGTTCGATTTCACTGTTTCCGCATATCACCACTAAGCTGGCGTAATGGCGTCGGTGTGTCAGGAATTCAGCGATTTCTTGTTTAACGTTGTGTGCAAAACTGGCGTCTTGCAAAGGGTAGTCGAGATTAGCCATGACGCAGTCTTGCCACACCATGATGCCCAGTTCATCACAAAGGGCATAAAAATTCTGGCTTTCGTACATCATCGTGCCGGGTATGCGCAGCATATTCATGCCTGCTGCACGGACCAATTCCAGCGACTGTCGCAAAGCGGATATATCATCGCTCAAGCCCGGTAAGGGTGTCCAGCACGCGCCCCGGCAAAATACCGGAACCTGGTTGATGTGCAGCGCTAGCCCGGGCGAATTAGGCCAACTGACTTGCCGGAACGCGCAATAACCTAAATCCTCGTGCCAGACTGACTGGTCATTTTCCAGTAAGTGCAATTGCAGCGGATAGCGAGCCGCCTGACCGTGAGTATGCGGCCACCAGAGTTCAACCTGCCCGAGTTCTAATTCACCTTGCAGCAGTAATTCCCTGCGTCCTGCAAATTCATGCAAGGTAAAACTCAAGGTCGCTTCAGCCAGCTTGCTGCGTACACGGAAATGCCAGTGACCAAGCATCTCGACCCGGCTGTTAGCGGGCAAGGCTAAACGCGCGCGTAATACGATACGGCCATGTTGCCCTTCGAGTTGGCAGGTGGCTTGCCAATCCAGGCAATGTAAGGCTTGCGCTGAAACTAAGTGCAGTGGCCGGAATGGCCCCACTGGCGCATGGCTGTAAGACCAGCCCGGCATACGCCCAAGCAAACTTTGGCGATGCCAGCGCCAGCCCTGTTGACTGACTAAACGGGTTTTCCAGCGTGGCCGTGGCTTTTTATCGGCGAGCATAGCCTGCATAGGCAGGCAGCGTAAGTACAGATATGCCGGTGGCTGACTGAACTCGGGCAACGCCAGCTGATGACGCGTGAACATCGAATCACTCAACTCGAGTAATTGCTGATCGGCATACACTTCAATCACGCCCGCGTAGCCTTCGCACACCAGATAGCTGGCGGGATAAGCCGCAGGCCAGGGACAGCGATACCAGATTTCCAGCTCATCGATGCGCTCTGCCAGTTCCGCTAAGCTCTGGCTGGCTATGCCCGGCACGAGCGCCTTGCGCCATGCGCTCTCAGCGATGCCGGATGGTGCGGTGGCCGGGATGACGGTTGCAATCTGCCAGTCGCTTAGTTCAAGTATCTGCTGGCTCATACGCACGCATCCAGCAGCTGCATGCCGCATTGCCATTGTTGTGCCATGGTGTTGAGCGTGCTACTGAAATCCTGTTCTTTGCCACTTCTGACGGCACGTGCGGTTTTAAGCAATAAGGTTTTACAGTCTTCTGAGATGCGGTAAAACGCCGATGCGGCATCGCTAAAGGCCGATGCATGCACGGCATCATGCGGTGCTAACCAGCGCAAAAATTCAGCTGCCAGATAACTGCCTGAGCCAAGCTGACGCAGATTGGCGAAGGCATAGGCATGGTAGCCGGACATACCTTGCTGTTGTAATTGGGCAAGTTCTTGAGGAAAGCGGGCGGCGTAGGCGATGAGTGGATTGCGAACCGGGCGCTTTTGCAGGTGCTTACGTAAAAGTGTAGTCGCGATTGCGGCGAGTTCAGGTTCAGTTCTTTTCTGCAAACGATCTAAGCGTAAGAACTCCGCAAAGAAGGGCATCTGCAGGGGATCTGCGGGCTGATGTAAGCGGAAAATCTGATCGAAGTCCTCACCTTGCAATTCGTAAAAACCGCCGTTGTGAAAATAGCGCAAGCGATGCCAGGCCAGATCGATTTCTTGAATCGCAATCGTGGTTTTGACGTGATTTTGACGGTAATCGGTGGCGGCAGTATCGGGCAAATAATAGGAGTCGATTTCAGTTAAGACTAAACGACCGCGGCCCAGTTGTTCACTGGCATTTTCCAGCAAGCCGCGCCAGACATTGAGCTCTTGCACATCTATGCCATACAGTTGATAAATATCCTCGTGTGGCGGTTTGTAAAAAGTCCATTGATCGCCGTCGAAGTCATTCGCAAATACCATGGATAAACAAGCCAAAGGCTGACAAGCTAAAGCATGCAAGAGTTCGATCCAGACATCGATATAGCAATTGCATTCGGGCCAGTCAGTGCTGCCGCGATGTAAGGCGTGGGCTTGATAAGTGGCAGGCAATAAATCAGGGATGACGTATAAACTCATGGTTGGCATTTACAGCTGTAAGTGTTGTTTCACAGCGGCGGGCCAGGTATCAGGATTCATCCCATGGGTTTTAAATAAGGCCATGACGATGCGTTCCAGACCAAAACCCAGACAAGCGGTGTGCGCTAATTCACCATCCTGCGTATGAATTTCAAACAATTTGCCGAAATGCTCTTGATGGTAATTGAAAGAGCAAACTGCGGTTGGCTTTTGTTGCGAAATCACCGGAACCACAATTTCAAATTTCAATTGCTGTTCGCGCTGATTTGCTGCCAGCATACGGCCACCACGGCCAAAGAATGGGTCGGATGCAATTTCAGTGCGCGCAGGTAATTGCAAAGACAGCAGTAGTTCTAAGCCTCGTTGTAACCACAGCTCGCGCCAGGCAATCACGTTGTCGGGCAAACCTACGCGCACGAATTCACGTACCCGGAATGATTGCATGCGCGTCGGTTCAGGCGAGGGTTCATGGCGGAAAACCCAGTTTTGCATATCAATCAGACGCCCATCGGCGGGTACTGTACCGGTGAAGCTGGGGTAGACCGGGTAGCAAGCAGCGGGCGTCAGGCAGACCGCCGTCATGGTTTGTAAATGGGTCCAGGGCCGGCCTTCATGGACATTCGCGCTTAACTCTTGGTGTTGTGCTTCGGTGCCAGTGAAGCTAAAGATCGTGCCCGCGAGATTGGGGAAGGAATCCAGGTATTCACTGCGCTCCAGCACCTGGCGATCGAGGCAGGGCGGGAAGGCGAGTTTTTCTGCACCATCTGCCGCGGCCAGACGCGAAACGTAGTCATCAAAGCCGCGCAGCACTTGTTCAAAACGCGGGCCACGGCCAAAGATGCCCGGCACACCAACCGGTAGTATGTGTCCGGCCTGGACTAAATCCTGGTGCAATAGCTCAGGCGAAAAGTCGATAGACATCTTAGTCGTCCTTTAAGATCAGCAGTAAATTCGCATTGGTGGCGAGTATGCGGTCATTGCCCACCATGAGTGGTGCCGAATAGGCGTCGCGTAAATGACGGTTCATCGCGAACGGGCTGTCATTTTTATAGCCAAGGATGCCGCAAATCATGAGAGCCTTAGCCACCACGTGTGGCAGGGTTTCACTCAAATCGAGTTTTAAATTATTCATTTTGAGTGAGTAGGCGATACCCGTCAGCGCCCCCGATTCTGCATCGCTGGCGGCGCGTAAGTTCAGGTAATCGTGTAAATTTGCCGAGACAGCATTGCGCATGCTTTGTAATTGCGCGACGAGTTCCGCCAGGCGTAAAGCGGTAGGCGGTACTGTACCAGGATTGCTGCGCGCCTGATTTCTGACAAAGGCGCGCGCCTTATTCACAGCGGCGCTGGCGCAGCCGCTCCAGCACGCGCCCCAGAGTAAGTGCGAAACCGGTACCACGGTTTGTGCCGCCATATCACCAAATGGCACAGTCATAATTTGTTCGCTGGCAAACCGTGCGCTCAGCATGAACGGTGGGCTGCAAGTACCTCGCATCCCCATAGTATTCCATTGTCCTTTTTGCTCAAGCCGATAATCACTTTGATGCAGCATCACCAGCACCTGATCATTATTGGCGGCATCAGCATGGCGGCGTGCACTCACCAATAAACCGTCGGCTTGCGCGCCATAAGAAATCGTGGTGGCATCTTTATCCAGTTGCGACTGCATCCCTTCGGTATTAACGGCACAGCGGCTACGCCGCATTTCACCGCCTACACCGGCTTCGGACGTGACAGATGCGATTAAATACTGGTGCGCGGCGATTTGCTTCAGGTAGTCGCGCATCCAGGTTTGCTGCATGCCATGATGGACCAGGGTAATCACTTGTATCTGGTGCATCGCAAAGATCATCGCGCTCGAAGCACAATGCCGCCCCAGCGTCTCACAAATTTGCACGAGTTCGCTCAGGCTGGCTCCCGCACCGCCTAATTCAGGCGGAATATAGGCACTCAATAAACGCGCTTGTTTCAGGGCTTGTACGGTTTCTGTTGGAAAGCGTGCCTGTTGATCGACTTCATCGGCATAGTTGGCCGCGATTTCTTGTGCAATCTGCTTAGCCTGAGCGAGTAAGGACATATCAGCCTTTCAATTCGAGGATCGCTGCATCAATTGCTTGTATGCTTTCAAACACACTGCGTTTCAACATGTGATCGGGAAATTCCAGATCAAAATGATCTTCCAGCGCTAGCATGACATTGACACTGGCGTGTGAAGTCATGCCAGCCTGATATAAATCAGCGTCGGCCGCCAGGGTTTCAGCATCAGTACTTAATTTACCGTGTGTTTTTAAAATGGTGCGGATTTCAGCTTGGCTCATGGAATGGCTTTCGTGGGCGTGAGGTGGTAACTGCAAGTACGGTGGCGCAGGCATAGTCGGCTTCATGACTCAGGCTGACACACCAATCTGCTAAGGCGGCTTGGCGCGCCAGCGCGCTTGCCCTGCCTTTCAGGAAAAGCTGGGGGGCTCCCCGGCCATCTCGTCGTATCTCGATGTCCGACCACGGCAGGGCTTGCTCGGGACTAAGTCGCAAGACTTTGATGGTGGCTTCTTTGGCCGCAAAGCGAGCCGCCAGACTGCAAAAACGCCAGCCATGTTCTGACTGGCAATCGCGTAATTCGTGTGGGGTAAAGATGCGTTGCAAATAGCGTGAGCCAAAGTTGGCCGTGGCGTGTTGAACCGTAGCGATGGCGCAGAGATCGCAACCCAGACGGAAAGCAGGGCGGGATGCGCGTCCTGCCCGACGTGCACTAGCACGACGAAAGGCAGGGGCAGTCAGTAACGAAGCAGACATAGCTTAGTGATGGAGTTGTGACAAAACGTAACTTGCGTAAGATTTTGTTTTACTACCAGACTAGCATAAACGATTGCTAACTTTTTCGCTGTTAAATTGCTTTAAATATTACTTTTCGGAAATTTAAGTCTAAACTGCAGGCGCAAATTCACCATTTAATCCTGTTCTACAGGGAGAGAGTTTCACTAAGACTGCCTTCAGCCGCGCTTACTTCGCCTGGCAGACCAGACATTTGTGGTGTTTGGCTATTCCTATACTGGTCCACTCCATGTGCATGCCATTTAGCAACAAGAGTCGCCCCGCCAGACTTTGTCCTATACCCATGATTAACTTGAGCGCTTCGGCTGCTTGCATAGTACCGATGATACCCACAAGGGGGGCGAATACACCCATACTGGAGCACAAGGTTTCTTCGTATTCATCCTGTGCCGGGAATAAGCAGGCATAACAGGGGGAGTCCGCCAAACGACTATCGAAGACGGAAATTTGCCCATCGAAAGCAAGTGCTGCGCCCGAAACCAAGGGAACACCAGCAGCAACACAAGCGCGGTTAATCGCATGACGCGTGGCAAAATTATCCGAACAATCGAGCACCACGGATTTACCGCGGACTAATTCCATGAGCCTGGCTTCATCGACGCGCTCACTGACGGTGTGAATTTGCGTATGCGGATTAATCCCATGCAAACTCAGGCGTGCAGAATCGACCTTCAGCATGGCAATGCGATCTGTCGTATGCAAGATTTGCCTTTGCAAATTCGTCATATCGACGCTGTCGTGGTCAACCAGGGTGATTTGACCAACCCCAGCGCTGCATAAGTAGGCGGCTGACGGGCAACCAAGTCCGCCCGCACCGATGATCAGGGCATGCGCCTCGAGCAGCTTTTGCTGACCCTCTATGCCGATTTGTTCAAGCAGGATGTGGCGTGAATAACGCAATAGTTCTTGATCATTCATAGCAAAAAAAGGCCGCACTCGGCGGCCTGTTATTCTTATTTTTTACGTGTTTCGGTTTTTGCTTCAGGCTTACTGCCTTTTGTATCTTTCGCCGCAGGTTTTTCACTTTCTTTGGCGTCACGTGCTTCTTTAGGTTCGGTGGTTTTAACTGGCAAGCCTTTTAAGTGATTTAAGGCTTGGGCCAATTGAAAATCATCCTTGCTGCCGTATTCCAGCGGCTTACTTTTTTTGGCGATTTCAAGTAAGCGTTTTTCTTCCTCAGCTTCATCGACTTTAGCACGACTGGCTTCTTTCTCCTTGTCATTGCTCAAGTGCTTTTGCAAATCCACTTCGCGTGAGCGCAGGGAATTAAAACCGTCGCCGTCGGCAGTTTCTTCTACATACAAATCCGGTTTGATACCTTTTGCCTGTATCGCGCGCCCATTTGGCGTGTAATAACGTGCGGTAGTTAATTTGACTGCGGTGTCAGCGGAAATTTGCTTAATCGATTGCACCGAACCCTTGCCGAAACTCTGGGTGCCGAGTATGGTCGCGCGTTTGTAATCCTGCAAAGCACCCGCAACAATTTCAGAGGCCGAGGCTGAGCCGGTATTAATCAAAACCACCATAGGAACGTTTTTAATGGCTTCGGGGAGTTTTGATAAGGGGTCCGACAAACTGCGGCCCGCATAATATTCGCGGCGAGCGTAATACACCGCTTTCGAATCCGGTAACTGACCACTGGTAGAAACCACCGCCACATCCTTCGGCAAGAAGGCTGCGGAAACACCAATTGCACCTTGTAAAACCCCGCCTGGATCATTGCGTAAATCGAGTACCAGACCTTTGATATTCGGGTCCTGGGTGTACATCGCGGTGACCTTTTTCACCATGTCATCAACGGTGGGATCCTGAAATTGAGAAATTCTGACCCAGGCGTAGCCAGGTTCAACGACTTTGGCTTTAACGCTTTGCTGTTTAATGAGTTCACGCGTGATGGTCGCGATGATGGGTTTATCTTCACCTTTACGTGAAATGGTCAGGGTAATTTTGGTATTCGGTTCGCCGCGCATTTTCTTGACGGCTTCTTCCAGACTCAAACCTTTGACCGGATGAGAATCCAGTCGTGTAATTAAGTCACCGGGCTTTAAGCCAGCCCGATAAGCGGGTGAATCCTCGATCGGAGAAATGATTTTGACATAGCCATCTTCCATGCCAACTTCGATGCCAAGTCCAACGAACTTACCTTGTGTGCCTTCGCGTAATTCTTTGTAGGCCTTTTTATCGAGATAAGCGGAATGCGGATCCAAGGATGCCACCATGCCAGAAATAGCTTCGGTGAGTAACTTGCTATCTTCAACCGGCTCGACATAATCGGTTTTGATCAGGCCGAAAACATCAGCCAACTGGCGTAATTCTTCAACCGGGATCGGAGCGGTAGTGGCATTTTTCTGCGCAACAGCGGTGAATTGTAAAGACACGGCGACGCCCGCAACCATACCTAAACCTATCAAGCCCATGTGTTTTAATTTACTACCCATATTTTTCCTAATTTTATCCAGTGGGACATGCAGCGTCTGCGCTTAGCAAGCTCGCGACGCCAAGAACTCATCATAGCTTACAATTTATACCTTTTTCGATTGCCGCGTGTATCATTTTATTCCCAGCCAGGATTGCGGGTCGATAGCGCGCAATTGGTAGCGCATTTCAAAATACAGTCCTGGTTCTTCATTTCCGCCGGTATTACCAACATGGGCGATGATGTCACCATTTTTCACGACGTCGCCCACATGCTTGAGTACGGCCTGATTATTGCCGTACAAACTCCAGTATTGATTGCCATGGTCAACGATGATCATGTTGCCATACCCTTTATACCAATCGGCAAAGATTACTTTACCCGACGCTATGGCTTTGACTTCGGCGCCTTCCGGTGCCTTAATTAACATCCCTTTCCAGCTTGGGCCATCACCCCGTTTTGTGCCAAAACGCGCCAGTATCTCTCCTTTAACAGGCAAACGCATTTGCCCTTTATGCTGATTGAAGTCGCTGGCTGGAGCGGGCTCAGGTTTTGCGGTTTTGACGGGTTCGGCTTCGGGTTCAGGAGTTTTTGTCGGTTTCGCCGGTTTTTGTCCGGTTTTTTCACGTTGCGCGGCTTCAGCTTGTTGCTGGGCCAGACGGGCTTTTTGGGCAGCGAGGCGTTCCTGGCGCAGTTTCTCTTCTTGCGCCGCGCGTTCGCGTTCTAACCTGGCTTGTTCCTCGATTAATTTATTCAGACGCGTCACGAGCTCGCCCAGACGCTGTTCATCGCGTTCCAGTGTATCAGCTTGCTTGCGTTGATTTTTCAGTTTGTCCGATAATTGACTGATTAATTGCGCGTGGCGTTTTTTTTGCTTTTCGAGGTCGGATTTGTGGGCGATTTCTTCGGCAGCGATATCATCCAATTCTTCTTTGGCTTCTTTCGCATCGGCGGTATTTTTTTCAACGTCTTGCATGGTTTGTCGCAAACTCTCTATCATTTTTGCCTGAGTTTGTGATAAGTACGACATGTATTGCAAGTCGCGATTGATACGGTTGGGGTTATCGCCCGACAATAGCAATTTCACGCGATCATTCGAGCCATTGACATACTGACGTTTTAGAAAATTTGCCAGACGATTTTTTTGCTGATCGACTTTTTGCTGTAACTTACTGTGCTGTTCTTCGAGTACGCGCAAGCGCTTGCTGGTTTGCTCTTGTTCATCCTGCAAGTCACGCAGAGAGCGATTGGCTTCGGAAATCGCTTGTTCCGATTCAGCCAGTGCGTCCGCAGCTTGATCCTTGGCACTCTCGGTTTTATTGATGTCCCGTTTAAGGGCGCTGAGTTTTTGTTGTAACTCGGCGCGTTCGGCTTCTGCTTGTTTTTTCTGAACCGTACGTGTTGTGCTGGCTGCCAGCACTGGGCTGACAGCCAGACTCGCGCATACGCCGAGCAGACTGAGGCGATAGATGAGACGCAAACGGCCCCCGCCTTACTTAGCTTTACCCTGGCTGGCGACGGCTTGCAATGCTGCCGCGATTGCATCCTGATCGCCCAGATAGTAATGACGGATAGGTTTCAAGTCAGCATCCAGTTCATACACTAAGGGCTGACCATTTGGGATATTCAAATTCACGATATCGGCGTCGCTGATGCCGTCGAGCATTTTGATCAAGGCGCGCAAACTATTGCCGTGTGCAGAAATCAGGATGCGTTTGCCGGCTTTAATGGCGGGCGCCAGACTGTCTTCCCAGCAAGGCACAACCCGTGCCACGGTGTCTTTTAAGCATTCGGTTAACGGGATTTGTGCCTTATCCAGACCGGCATAGCGCGGGTCAGTAAACGAGGTGCGCTCATCGTCAGCCGCTAAGGGATTTGGCGGGATATCGTAACTACGACGCCAGACCAAGACTTGTTCGTCGCCATACTGGGCGGCGGTTTCCGCCTTATTTAAACCTTGTAAAGCACCGTAATGGCGCTCATTTAAACGCCAGTCATTAATTACTGGCAGCCACATCATGTCCATCGCATCGAGTGTGCCCCAGAGGGTACGAATCGCACGTTTTAATACCGAGGTATAGGCCAGATCGAAACTAAAGCCGGCTTCTTTCAAGAGTTTGCCAGCGGCAGCAGCTTCAGCCACGCCTTTTTCGGTCAGGTCAACATCAGTCCAGCCTGTGAAACGGTTTTCCAGATTCCAGGTCGATTCGCCGTGGCGCATTAAAACGATTTTGTACATAATCTGAGCTTGTGGTTTAAGACTCAAGGAAATTGCCAAAGCGCAGCGAAGTCAGCGCGCCGTGAAAAATTTACCTAAGTCACATTAATGAAAAATTCGGGTGCAGAGCCATCTATTTTATAATGGCGCGCTTCGTTCAAACAAACTTAACTTCTTGTATCAGGAAAATTGTGAAATTTATTATCGACAATCTCATCTGGATCGCTATCGCGCTGGCTTCGGGCTTAATGTTAATCGTACCGGTTTTACAAAGACGAGGCGCAAAGCTGAGCTTACTGCAAGCGACGCAAAAAATGAACCAGGGTAAAACGCTGGTGTTAGATGTGCGCAGTGAAGAAGAATTCAATAGTGGTCATTTGGCTAACGCTAAAAACATCGCTGTGGATCAATTGAAAAATCGCCTGAGCGAATTAGATCGCTATAAAAATCAAACAGTTATCACGGTTTGCGCAGCTGGCGTGCGCTCTGCCAGCGCTGCTGCTACACTACGCCAGGCTGGCTTTGAGCAAGTCTTCAGCTTGGAAGGTGGGATGGATGCCTGGAAAGCTCAGGGTTTGCCCGTCATTAAATAATTTGTCGTCTGCTCCCGATGAAAGTCGTTGGGAGCGTACGTGTTTTAGCGTCTGCAGGAGTCGTAAAAATGAGTGCACCCGTAACTATGTACAGTACCGCTGTTTGTCCCTATTGCGTCATGGCTGAGCGCCTGTTGAAAGCGAAAGGGGTGGAAAACATCGAAAAAATCCGGGTTGATCTCGACCCAGCCGTACGTGAAGCGATGATGACGAAAACCGGTCGTCGCACGGTGCCGCAGATTTATATCGGCGAAACCCATGTCGGCGGTTTTGACGATTTATCGGCTTTGGACAGGGCGGGTAAACTGGATGCCTTACTGAATCCGGCAGATTAAGCCGGATTGACGTTGTATTTTGTGCAAAAAATATCGACGTTGAACTTTGATCTGGCTTATTATTTGTTCAACTTGCCGGTAAAAAAAATGCTGTTAGTCAGCGCATCTTGCTACAATATGCCAGGCGTTACTTGAAAAGCCTGTTTTAATGCCCATATGGCTGGGACAGGCAACAGCGCTGTAGCATACAGGGCTTACGCTATACCGTCGCAAGGAGACTAAACGGTTGGGGCGGTATTGCGTATGCCCTGAGTATTAAATTAATTCATAATCAGAAAGCCATCCATGTCCGAAGAAAATTTGCAACCCGTATTTCAGATTCAACGTATTTATCTGAAAGATTTGTCGCTCGAGCAACCTAATTCGCCTTCGATTTTCCTCGAACAAGAAGCCCCAGGCATTGAAGTATCGTTAGATGTTGGTTCGGAAAAATTGGTTGATGGCATCTATGAAGCCAGCGTGACTGTAACAGTTACTGCAAAAATCGGCGAAAAAGTGGCTTTCCTGGTTGAAGGCAAACAAGCTGGTATTTTCGAATTGCGCAATATTCCTGAAGACCAGATTCCTTTCTTGTTAGGCATCGCTTGCCCTAACATTGTTTATCCTTACTTGCGTTCGAATATCGCTGACGCGATCACACGCGCTGGTTTCCCACCTATCCATCTGGCGGAAATCAACTTTGAAGCGTTCTACCAGCAACGTCAGGCTCTGGCCGCTGAACAAGCGAATGCTGAAGCCCCGGCAACTATTCAGTAATACGCAAAAGCCCGGTTTAGCCGGGCTTTTTACCATTATGCGCAAACTTTTCGTTTTATTGCTTGGCACGGCTGCATTTTGCAGTGCTCAGGCTTCCGGTCTTGAATACCGCTCTGTCGGTGCTAATCCCATCATCATGTATGACGCGCCCAGCCTCAAAGGCGGGAAGTTGTACGTCGCGCCGCGCGGCATGCCAGTTGAAGTGGTGTTCGTCAATGGCGCCTGGAGTCGGGTGCGCGATATGGCGGGTGATTTAAGCTGGGTTGAGAGTAAAGAATTAGTGACTCGCCGCAATCTGGTGGTGAAAGTGGGCAATGCTAAAGTGCGTGCCACCGCCGATGAGTCAGCCAACGCGGTATTTTCTGCGGATAAATTCGTGTTACTGGAAATGGTCGAACCAGCAAATGCTGGCTGGGTCAAGGTCAGGCATCGCGATGGTCAGCTAGGTTATGTCCGCGCTCAGGAAGTCTGGGGTTTATAGACTGCCGCCAGTCGCCATCGGCTTAGCCGGGGCTTCAAGATACTCCCCCTCTTTTTCAATAAATTTCATTGCTTGCGCCCGTCAGTAAAGCGTGTCTGAATTATACTGATGGGAGTATATTCATTTACTGGACATTATGAAAATCACCGTATTAGGAGCTGGTGCCTGGGGTACGGCGATGGCGATTGCCTTTGCTAAGCGTCATGAGGTGTATTTGTGGGGCAGAAATGCCACTGCCATGGCGGCAACGCAAGCTGCCCGTGTCAACCAGCATGCATTGCCGGGTTATGCCTTTCCTGAGAATTTGCAAGCCGGCGCTGATTTTGCTTACGCCATACAGCATCAGGCCGATGCCGCTGGCTTACTGGTGATCGCCACTTCGGTAGCGGGTTTACGGCCAACTTTGCAAGCCTGTTTGCCGTATCAGCCGCAAAACGTCATTTGGCTATGTAAGGGTTTTGAAGAAGGCACGCAATTATTACCGCATCAGGTAGTGCAACAGGTGTTGGGTACAGCGATTGCGCATGGTGCGCTGACTGGTCCTTCGTTCGCGCAAGAAGTGGCAAAAGGCTTGCCGTGTGCCTTGACGATCGCGACCACAACTGCAGCGCTGGCGCAGAATGTGGTGACCGCGTTGCATGGCCAGGCCATGCGTGTCTACACCAGCACCGACTTAATCGGTGCCGAAGTTGGCGGTGCGGTTAAAAACATCATGGCAATTGCAACCGGGGTTGCCGATGGCTTGGGCCTGGGCTTAAATGCGCGTGCCGCGTTGATGACGCGCGGCTTGGCAGAAATCACGCGCCTCGCGGTGGCGCTGGGGGGGCGTGCCGAAACCCTAACTGGTCTGGCAGGATTGGGCGATTTGATTTTAACTTGCACCGGTGATTTATCGCGTAATCGTCGCGTCGGTCTGGCTTTGGCCGAAGGTAAGCAATTAACGCAAATCGTCAGTGAATTGGGCCACGTTGCGGAAGGCGTGCGCTGTGCTCAGGCAGTGCGCGATCTGGCGGCTAGTTTGCAGATCGAGATGCCAATTACTGCAGCCGTGTGTGCGCTGCTGTTTGATGACATGAATGCGCAGCAAATGATAGAGCGCTTACTCATGCGCGATGCCCGTCAGGAAGGTCAGTGACACACTGCGATTTATCGCCAGCGCTGCGCCTCGCCCCAGCGAGCCTGACTTTGAACGCGTTGCGCGCAAAGTCAGTTTGCTGGTCACGTTAATATCCCAACACAATTAGCTACCTGCATCGATTTCAAAGTCGGAAAAAATCAGGTACGCGATTACACCGAGTAGCAATAACCAGCCATAAGGACTAGTCAACGCCTGAATGAAATCGTGGCGTATGAAGTTAACGATACCTTGCAGGTTTTTATGAATCGCGGGCTCAGGGTAAAAGTAAGTGCGTGACAAGTAAAACATCGTCACGATCATACTATTCCAAATGGGTAGCAAGTCAGAGCGCGGCTGCGTTTCGCTTAAATCGAGGGGTTCCATAAAGAAGCGCCAGATACTACGCACAACTAATACGGCACTGGCAAATAGTGTCATTGCACTCAATGCATGAATGATGAACATAATGATGAGCACAACAAAGGCGATGAGCGTCGACGCGTGCGTTCCTTCTATGTACATCAGCTTGTTATCGGATAACACGGCCAAAAAGAAATGATCGGCTAAGGATGTCAGCAAAAGAATCATAGGCCCAGCGATATATACGGACTTTTCTATGCCACGGTAATCGCGGCATAGAAAGCAATTGTGTATCAATCGGCTCCAGGCAATGATTTCAAACAGAATTCCCATAACTTTCCTTATTAGTAAGATCAAACACGGCAGTGTAAATTTCAGGACTGACGCCAAGCCGATGCGGATGTTCTTTTCACGCCTTGTTCTGACAAGGTTCGCGCTAGGGCGTGACAAAGGATCAGCTCAGTTTTACGCAGGTCTTGAATGTGTAATTAATGTCATGCCGACAGTAATTACTTGTGCACCCGTCCAAGGTAAGACTGGTACGATCGTTAAACTACACTGTGTAGTTTACTAAATCAAATAAAGCTGGATGAATTCAGTAAAAGTGTCACCAAATAGTTTGTTTAGTATTGATTTGCAGACCTTTTCCTGGGGGCACACTGATCGGTAGCAAAGTTGGTGTGGCAATGGAGTCAGCTGGTTCAACCACTCAGGGGCGAAACTGACCAGGAAAAAATTAAACGGTTTTGAAAATCAATCAGTGCTTTCTTCGCATTTAATGTGCGTAGCGCCAGATATTCACAGGCAGGCGGCATGCAAAAGCAAACCTGCGCTGCAAACGGATGTCTGCCCTGCCTTAGGCTGCCAATACGGGAATGCCGAATAAAAGCGGCATGTCATTTAGTTGACATGAAAGCATCTGATAATAAGCTCACATGCCTTGCATGCGTTCTTGTAATTGATTGCGCAATCGATTGCTAGACCAACTCTGTGATCATTTTTATCATTTTGCCCCAAAATTTTATGAAAATCCTTTTTCGCTTAAGCCCTTTAGCGCTGGCTTTGCTGGCCGCTTGTGGTAGCAATAATTCCAACCCGGTTGCTGATAATAGTGGCGCGGTGGTACAGCCTGCCATCCCAGAAGGCACGACCTTAAAACTGGCCTTGCTGGAAACCACCGATATCCACCAAAACATTCTGAGCTACGATTACTATGGCTTGAAAGCCGATCTGAATCTGGGTTTAGAGCGCACCGCCAGTCTGATTAAAGCAGCGCGTGCCGAAAATCCAAATAACTTATTGTTTGACAACGGTGATGCGATACAAGGTACTTTACTCGGTGACTACCAAGCCGTTGCTGCTCCGGTAACATGCTCGAATACGCTGGCTTTGTACAAAGTCATGAATGCCTTGAAATACGATGCCGCCGGCATGGGCAATCACGAATTTAACTATGGCTTGCCATTCCTGAGCCAGATTACAAATACCGATTTCGGTATCAGTGATGTCGCCAAGCCAGCGAATTGCGGTGCGCCGACCTTCCCGCTGGTGTTATCGAATGTGGTTGCTGCCAGTTCGAAAAAACCTATTTTCAATCCTTACACTTTGTTGAATAAGCAATTCAGCGCAACCAAGCCAGATGGAACGGCGTTGAACGTGAAATTGAATGTCGGTGTGGTCAGCTTTGTGCCACCGCAAATCATGGATTGGGATGCAAAATATTTACAAGGCAAACTGGTGGTGAATGGGGCGCTGGAAACGGCGAATCAATATGTGCCGGAATTGCGTAGTAAGGGCGCGGATCTGGTGGTGGCCTTGTCTCACGGCGGTCTGGATGCCAGCCCGTATAGTCCGAAAATGGAAAACCCGAGTTTTCATTTGGCTGGTACTGGTGTCGACGCCTTAATGCTGGGCCACGCGCATTTGATTTTCCCCCAAGCTAAAGAAGCGAATGGCCCGAAAATCGAAGCGGCGTTAGCCGCTTTGCCCGCGAGCCAGGTCGATGTCGTCAAGGGAACGGTCAATGGCGTACCTGCAGTCATGGCGCAAAGCTGGGGCCGTCGTTTGGGGATTATTCAATTGACACTCAAATACCAGAGCGGTAAATGGGTAGTGCAAAAAGATCAGACCAATGTTGAAGCACGTGGTTTCAAATACAAAGATGGCACCACCGTTGTCGATGCCGACGCCAGTGTTGCGCCACTGGTTGATACGGAACATAAAGCAACGCTTGCTTACGCGGCACAAAGTCTGGGTACCAGCACGAATTTCCCGATGTCGGCTTACTTCGCCTTAGTGGGTGATGTCTCGGCAATACAAATCGTGAATCAGGCGCAAATCGATTACGTTAAAAACTTTATTGCGAAAAGCACTGATGCCACCCTGGCTTCGTATAAATCGATTCCGGTGATTTCTTGCAGCGCGCCCTTCAAAGCAGGTCGCAATGGCCCTTCCGACTTTACCGATGTTGCACCGAGCGCCAGTGCAGCGAGTCCGGTGGAATTGCAAGTGCGAAATCCAGGTGACTTGTATTTGTACGGCAATAACAATTTACAAGCCGTGAAAATCAAGGGCAGTGATTTGAAAAACTGGCTGGAAACTTCGGCCAAGCAATTCGCACAAATCGACGTTAATGCGACCGCCGAACAAGATCTGGTACCAGCCTATGGCACGATTTACAACTACGACGTGTTCTACGCGGAAAACAATGCCCTGACTTATCAAATCGACGTGACTAAACCAGCAGGCAGTCGCATCGTGAACCTGCAATACGCTGGCAAAGCGATTGCGGATGGGGATGATTTCATCGTCGCGACGAATGATTACCGTGCGGGTGGTGGTGGTTCTTTCCCAGGTATCGATGGCACGAAAACCATCATCAAATCGCCTGATGCGAATCAAGCCGTGGTTAGCGACTTCGTCAAAAAGCAAGGTAAGCTGACACTGGCTGGCAATGGTAATGGTCAAAGCTGGAGTTTTGTAAAAGTCAGCACCAAGGGACCGGTGATCTTGCGTTCGGCGCCGGGTAAGCTGGCAGTGGCTAAGGCGACTGGTTTAAGCCGTGTCGTCGCAGAAGCCGGTACCGATGCAAATGGTTATACCAAATACAGCATAGATTTGAGTAAATAACCGAAGTCAGACTGAATCTCAGTCACAACGCGGTAAAATAGACCGTGAGGGGGGATGGCGTCAGGCCGTCCCCCAGTTTTGCAGAGTGGATGTTTTATGTCTTACTACTTTACTCCCCGTCTTCTCCCTGTCTTCGCTGCGGCTCTGATTGGCCTGGCTGGCTGTCATCGCTTGCCCGATACTTCACAAATCGAAAGCTGGGGTATACAAGCCCTGCATGGACGAGATCATCAAGCCATCAAAAACTTACAGCAATGGGCCGAATGGGGTTTGCCAGCGGCACAACGTGAGTTGGCGCTGGCCCTGGTGCTGGTCGAAAACACTCAGCAACAAGCCCTGGTCTGGCTCGAGAAAGCCGCTTTAAACAAAGATCGTGAAGCGCAGTTCCATCTGGCCGAAGCGAATTACAAAGCGCGCTGGACCGTGCCACAAAATTATCCCCAGGCCTTACGCTGGTATCGTGCTGCTGCGGCGCAAGGACATAGTCAAGCCAGTCTGATGCTTTGGCGCATGGCAAAATATGGTGAAGCCCAGCCCGTGAATCTGAACGACTCGATCAAATGGTTGCAAACCGCAAGTCAGCAAGGTAATCCGCAAGCCATGTTTTTACTCTCGAATGCCTATGCTGCAGGCGAGGGAGTGCAAAGGGATGCCGGGCAGGCACGGCATTGGCTGGAGCAAGCCGCTGAGCTTGAATACCCGGTCGCTATGCATGAGTTAGCTTTACAAATGAACCAGGGTGATAATCCTGAAGAAGCACGCAAGGCCAGTGAATTACTCAAAGAAGCCGCCGATGAGCGCTTATTGCGCTGGAATCGCTATTAAAACCCGTTCTCGTTTTGCGCTGACCAGCGCACATGCTTTATTGGCGAGTGTTGCCGATGCGGCGCAAGGCGTGCACGTGGTTCCTGACCGCCTGATCGGCTAGTGGTCCACCATGTCCCAGATGAAAACAGCAAGCTCCGCGTTCGAGCAGGCGTTCCAGCGCCAGTGCGGTAGCCAGGCTATCGTCTTCAAACGGGGGTTGCTTAGGGCGATCTTGCCAGACGATACCGCCGAGTAAAATACCCGAGGCCAGTAAATCACCTGCTAACACTTCCTGATTTTCAAGTTCGATCACGAGCGAGCCAGCCGTATGACCTGCGGTTGCGTGCACCGTGCCGGCGATGCCAAACTCATGCAATGCAAAACTTTGCTGGTGGCTGAGTAAAATGTCGGGTGTGAACGCGGTGTAATCTTGATACATCAGACCGGACTTTAAAAACAGACGACCAAACCAGCCCGTGCTGCAAAAACTCATACGGCGCTGTCGCTGGTAATACGCTAAATCACCCGCATGCGCCAGGATAGGAGCCTGACATAACTGGCTCAAGCGCGCGGCATTGCCGGCATGATCGACATGAGCGTGGCTGATAACTATCAAACCCACATCCTCAAAATCATAACCATGGTCTTGCAAGGCCTTGCGAACTTTGGCTTCACTGCCAGGTAAGCCAGCGTCGAACAGAATCACTGCCTGTTCTTGAAAAATCGCATAAGCATTGACCATATTCATGGGCAAAATGGGGATACGTATGATACCGGAGGCAGACATAAAAACGCCCTTCACTAGAGAAACTTCGCGCATCATGGCGGAGTATCGAAAGGCAAACAAGTAGGCACTTTTTAGTGCCTGGGGCGCTGAGCTTAATGCTGAGTTACACTAAGCTATCTGTATTTGACCTGAGACTGCGATGATCATGCAAGCGAAATGGCATATCGAAAATCCGCTGCAATGCCCCTTGGTGCATACGCTCAGCATGATTGCCGGAAAATGGAAACCAGTGATTTTGCATGTCCTGAGTTCAGCAGCCAGTCGCCCTGGTGAATTACGTCGTCTGATGCCAGCGATCTCGCAAAAAATGCTGACGCAACAACTCAGGGAATTGGTTAGTGATGGCTTGGTTTTGCGCGTACAAATTGCGCAAAAACCTTTGCATGTGGAATACCGCTTATCCGACACCGGGCTGAGCTTAGTGCCGCTGCTGCAACAAATGTATGCGTGGGGGGCAAATTATCAGGCGGTACAAACTGGTCACGACGTGGGCGAAGTCAGCTTGAATTAGCAAAAAATAGAACGCAGTATTGATGCGCTTTTTCATCTGAAATTGGCTGAAAAATGGCGTGAATATTGCGTTTTGTTTTTGCGATTCGTGGGGTTTGTGACTCGATGCAGTAAAGTGATTACTGCATCCGATTCGCTTTGCCGGGTTTATTTATAAGCGGGTAAATCAATTTCGGCTTTTTGCAAGCGTGCCAGTGTCCTTTGTAAAACCTGCTGATGCTGTTCATCGCGCGGCTTGCGGATGAGTGTTTCTAAGGCAGTTTGATAAGCAAGCTTTAAGGCATCGGCCGCACTGCTGGGCAAGTCAGGTTTCACGCCCACACCTTCCCAATTGGTTTTGGTGATGGGATTGATCGCCCGTCCAAATGGAATTGCGGCAACTAAGCCATTCGCTATCGCATACGGTGCGACGGGGTTGGCACCACCACCAGTGACTTCGCCGATCAGCGTGGCGCGTTTTTGGGTTTGAAAATCGTAGGCGCATTCTTCGGCACCGGAAAAAGTCGATGACGAGGTCAGGACATACACGGGTTTGTTATAGCGCGGGCCAATATTGTCGCTGGTATAAAAATCCCGCGTTTGATTTTCCGGTCGCGAATAAATGCTGTTTAAATGACGCTCATCGCCTTGAGTGAAAAAGTAACTGAGTAAGAGCGCCACCCCCTCGGGTTTGCCACCACGATTGCGGCGTAAGTCGAGGATCAGGGCATCGGTGCCCGACAATAATGTCAGCGCTGCAGTATAGCCGCTGGCAACCGCATAAGCCGGACCAAAGCCGCGCAAATCGAGGTAACCGATATTGCCATTTAAGCGTTCAACACGCTCTATGCCATAGGCACGAATTTGAGCTTGTTCGAGGTTCTCGGCGACTTCTGCCGCACTTGGTGCTTGAAAAGGCTTTTCATCGGCGACAAACTCGGGTGCGTAATTCACCCGGAAATGTTTGTCTTTGCTGAGTAACGGTAAATCCTTACTAAGCTGGCTGGCCAGCGCGCGTGCGCTCGTTTGCTCGCGATAGCTATCGTTATCGGCACGTTGACGCAATTCGTGCTTAAGTGCTTTAGCAACATCGGGGAAAACATAGTTTTGCTCCACTTTATCCGCCAATTGGTACAGGCTGGCTTTACGTTCGGCAGCACTCATGGGGCGGTCAGCTTGCGCCTGAGCAGGCAGACTGACAAGTAGTGCTGCATTAAACAGGATGGTGACCAGGGTAGGGCGAGCTAGCTTCATAACTACTCCTTAAAAAGTGGCGAAGGAATGCCAAAGTTGATCTACTAATTTATTAGTAGATTGGTGTAAAAAAACAGGCGAATAAAGTTCGCCTGCCAAGACTGATGAATAACAGCTTTAACTGGCTTTACTCAATAAATCGACAGGGCTGGCTTGGTTCCCGGTTTGCAAGATCAGACGTTTAAATTGCCAGGTATGCGCCGGTCGTACGGCGTGCACTTGCAAATTGGCTTTACCCAAAGGCCCTTCAACCGGAAGACTTAATTGCGCTTCGGTCTGCCCCAATTCAAACCAGAATTCTTTAATGTAAATTCGGCCCACACCATGTTGTGCGATCTTAATCGGACTACCCAGCAGCCGCACTACCCGTGGATCGTGCGCCAACCTGGCTTGTAACTCGTTAAATATTTCGAGCTTTTCTAAACTGGGGGCAGGCGGTGGGGCAGGTGGTGCCGATGGTTCCGGTGGTGCAGGGGGGGCTGGCACTGGCGGTACTTCGGGTGGCAGCGCAGGTGGAGGCGGCAGAGGTGCTAAGGGTGGGGCATCCAACTGTATGTCCTGGTTGGCTACTTGCCCGACCGTGGATGTATTGGCCGCCGATTTGCTGCTCAGGTTGACGGCATGACTTTGCTGCATCAACACCGGCGACAGCAGCAAACTCAAGGCGGCCAAGCCAGCCGGTAACAGGGCTGCCCAGGATAAGCGCCGCTCTGGATCAGGTAAAACCAGGCGCCGTATGCGCGTGAATAAGGCCCCGGATGGCTTGCCGCTAGCATAACTGGCGAGCATACCCGGTGTGCCATAGCCAGTATGGGCTTGCCTGAGCTGGGCTAGTTGTGCCAGCGTTTCGGCCAGGCAAATTGGCTCGATACCCGCTTGTTGTATCGCCAGATCATCGCAGGCATGTTCACGTTCTGCGCGAATTTGCCGTGACAACCACCAAACGCCAGGATGAAAAAACAGGAAAGCTTCAATCAGACATTGCCAGCCATTCCAGAGCCAGTCATAACGTTTGATATGGGCGAGTTCATGCGCAAGTATCGCCATCACCTGATGCTGACTGAGTTGCCGCAGTAGTTGAGCGGGAAGTACGACCAGTGGCTTAATAACAAAAGCGGAACACGGTTCCAGGACATCATTTACGATCTGCAAACTGACTTTAACGGACACGCACATACGCTGGCTGAGTTGCTCAAAACGAACTTGCCAATCGGGTGCCTGGGTCAGACCGGGATGTCGATGCCAGCGCTTTACGAGTAAATAAGCGCCAAGCAGACGTAATACCATGATGCAGACACCAGCTAACCAGAGCCAACTGAAAAAAACCAGCGGTTCGATACCGATGTGTTGTGCCAACGGTAAGTTAATCAGTGCAAGGTTATCGGCCCAGCTTACCTGGTTCAATCCAGTTATAGTTGATGCCGACTGGCTGGCAGTCAGTCCTTGTGCTAAACGCCAGGCTGGGATGAGTAACATGGCGCTAAGTATCAGCATGGCCAGGTTATGGCGCAGGGCCGCGCAGTGTTGTTGCGTCAACTTCAAAACCCCGTAAGCAATTATGGCCAATGCTGCACTGCTCCAGCACGCATCGATTAAGGCGGGTACCAGGGCATACGGCAAGTTGTCTATCCAATTCATACGCTGTCTCCGTTGGGGTTGCGACAATAAGCCTTATTCAGCCTGTTGTGATTTTGCTTTGGCAATCAAATCGCTTATGGCTTGCAATTCTGCCGCACTGGTAGCGCGACTATCCAAGGCGCGCTGCACCAGTTGTAAGGCAGAGCCAGAAAACGCTTTATTCAGTAAATCCGTGACCAACGCGGTTTGCACGGCAGGCTCGGGCAAACTGGCGCGATAACGATGACTGCGCTCACTTTCATCACGTTCTACTAAACCTTTTTCACTCATGATGGTGAGCATTTTCAAAACTGTGGTGTAGGCCGTGTCTTTTTGCTTTAACAAGGCTTCGTGTACTTCTCTGACCGTGCACGCTTCGGTATGCGCCCATAGCACGCGTAAGATCGCCAATTCGCCATCGGTGGGATTAGGTAATTGATTCATGCATTACTCCAAAATAAAACTAAATATATAGTACTAAATATTTAGTAGATGTCAAAATATTTTTTAACTTTGTCGCTTTGCCAAGTCAAGTCTCGTGAATTGCGAGCGCGCTCCCTGCTTTTGACGATTATGCAATTACTTACCGAACTTACTACGCTGTACCGTTTCACTTAGAGGCAGGCTAAAGGTGCGTTAGTCGATTGGGATGGAAGTTGTGCAGGCACAACAACACTCACGAATTAATTGATTTGAAAATTGTGCTATTTCTCTATGAAAAGTGCATAAAAGTCGACAAATTTATGCTGCATAGCAAATTGCAGTTTTTAGTAAGCTCGGCTATCGTCGGCCCACAGTCAGGCATCAGCGACAGATAACTTATGCTGATGACCTGGGAATGTTGACTGTATTGCCGTCACAGCGCACGCTATGCGGCACGATTTTGCGCAAGTCCGGATTCATAATCGTTGGCTAAGCCAACTCATAAAAATGGAGGAAGACAGCATGCAAGTGGATGGAAAACGTTGGACGCAACTCGCTACGAATGATGGCTTACTGATAGCTTTACTGGCTATCGCCGCCTTAGTGACAGGCTTAAGTTACGACAAAGTGATGTTAATTGGGCTGGGATTTGGCGGTATTTTAGTCGGTAGCTTCCGCGCTTTGTTTTGTTTAACTCGCCATCAAGCCAAGGTGAGTGGTGAGGCCTGAAGCTGACGCATAAGCTGCACAGCTAAAAAAAGACGCCCGGGAATAAACCTGGGCGTTTTTAGTTAGAGTTGGGATACACATCTGTGCGCTTTAATAACGGCGCCGACGTGATGGTTGTAATAAGACCCGGCAAATCACGGGTTCGGGTACGGATTTGCAACGTAAAAAATCCCATGCGTATTGCAAACCCAGATAACCGACATAATGAATCGCCATATCGACTATCAACCGGGTAATCCGGTCACGACGCCGATGATTAAAGTTCAAACAGTGACGATGCTTACGACGATTACTCATAGACATGCCCAACCCCTGAAGCGTCTGTCTGCAAACCTGATTGGTCAATCCAGAGCAAACTAAACTTAACAACAACAATCACTACTACAAATTTGCCCGACTAAAATCCAGAAGTAACACTTACAACTGCTAAAACTACAACAACTTTGGGAAAAACCACCCCAACTTCTGGTAAGTTACAACAAATTAATCAGGTTCACAGACAACTTCATTATAGGCAGCTCTTACAATTGGGCAAGGTCAGAGCCGCAGGATTTTACAATACGTAACGTGATAAATCTTCGTCATTAGATAGTGCTTGCAAACGCTGATCGACATATGCCGCATCAATCTGCAAGGTCTTACCGTTATGTTCGTGAGCATCGAAAGAGATTTCTTCGAGCAAGCGTTCCATCACAGTGTATAAGCGACGCGCACCAATGTTTTCGGTAGTTTCATTGACTGAATACGCGATTCCAGCCAGACGTTGCACGCCTTCAGGGGTAAATTCCAGCGTTACGTTTTCGGTCGCCAGCAAGGCTTGGTATTGCCGTGTCAGACATGCATCGGTACTGGTCAAAATGCGTTCAAAATCAGCCGTCGACAACGATTCCAGTTCGACTCGGATAGGGAAGCGGCCTTGCAACTCAGGAATCAAATCGGATGGTTTAGCTAAATGGAAAGCCCCTGAGGCAATAAACAAAATATGGTCAGTTTTTATCATGCCATATTTGGTATTCACCGTGGTGCCTTCGACTAAAGGCAGTAAATCCCTTTGCACACCAGCGCGCGAAACTTCGGCACCACCATGTTCCTGACGCGAAGCGATTTTATCGATTTCATCCAAAAAGACGATACCGTTTTGCTCGACATTTGCGATTGCGGCTTGTTTGACTTCGTCTTCGTTCAGCATTTTTGCGGCTTCTTCTTCAATCAGCAACTTAAATGCTTCTTTGATTTTCAGCTTACGGGATTTTTTACGATTATTTCCCATACCCGAAAACATAGATTTGATCTGCTCAGTCATTTCTTCCATGCCTGGCGGAGCCATGATTTCCATATGCGCAACAGGTTCAGCCACTTCGATTTCGATTTCTTTGTCGTCTAACTGGCCTTCGCGCAAACGCTTACGAAAGGTTTGGCGGGTTTGATTGTCGCTCTCATTTTCAGCTTGTTGTTGGAAGCCAAAGTCGCGCGCAGGTGGTAGCAGTAAATCGAGAATCCGATCTTCAGCCGCATCTTCTGCGCGTGCGCGCACTTTACGCATGGCAGTTTCACGGGTTTGCTTAATGCCAATATCCACCAGGTCACGAATGATGGTGTCCACGTCACGACCCACATAGCCAACTTCGGTAAATTTCGTGGCTTCGATTTTGATAAACGGTGCGTCAGCCAATTTTGCCAGACGGCGCGCGATCTCCGTTTTACCTACACCTGTCGGGCCTATCATTAAAATATTTTTTGGCGTGATTTCATGACGCAAAGGTTCAGCCACCTGTTGCCGGCGCCAGCGATTACGTAAAGCGATAGCCACAGCGCGCTTGGCTTTGGCCTGACCAACAACGTGTTTGTCTAATTCAGAGACGATTTCTTGAGGTGTCATATTCATGCTTAAGCCCACTCCAGTGTTTCTATAGTGTGCGACAAATTCGTGTAAATACACAGTTCGCCGGCGATAGTCAGGGATTTTTTGACGATCTCAACAGGGGATAAATCGGTATTTTCATACAAGGCAATAGCTGCGGATTGCGCGTAAGTGCCGCCCGAGCCGATTGCACCGATACCATGATTGGGTTCCAGAACATCACCATTTCCGGTAATGATCAATGTACTTTCTTTATCGGCGACCAGTAACATGGCTTCGAGCCGGCGCAACATGCGATCAGTGCGCCAATCTTTGGCGAGTTCTACCGAGGCGCGCATTAAATGTCCCTGATGTTTATCGAGTTTTGCTTCGAAACGTTCGATTAAGGTAAAGGCATCGGCTGTGCCGCCAGCGAAACCCGCTAAAACTTTGTTGTGATAGAGCTTGCGAACTTTGCGCGCAGTGCCCTTCATGACGATATTGCCAAGAGTAACCTGACCATCACCACCCAGGGCGACGGAATTGCCACGCCTTACGGTGAGTATGGTTGTACCGTGAAATTGTTCCATGAAATCCTCTAAAAAATGCGACCGGTTTGCGCATGCGCAAATCGGCCTAGCCAGGCGTAACCACGCTGGCAATGCACAGAAGTTGGGGATGAGGTGAGAAAATACAAGCTTTTAGCGTCGTTAAAAGCCGGGCTTGCGGTGGTAGTTTAGTGTTTGCGCGCGCTGATGGTGGCAATATTTTTTAAGCCCATTGCGCTAAATAACATTAAGACCAGATAATTAACTTCTTCAAAGCGTATGCTCATGCCAGGTTTGGCAGCAATTGGTGCGAGGCCGCTTAAAAGTTGTGCCGAGGCAGAAAACTCGACTTTTTCAAGTTCTGAACAATCCAGTATCAAGGGATTATGATTTTCCGCTTGTTCATTGATGCCGGCGATCAGGTAATCGGTGCGGCCTTCTATCACCGTTGGCATAACAAACCGGTCACTGCTCATTTCTGCAATCGCGGCTTCGGGGAAGGCACTGACTACATTGATCTTGGGCGCTTCAAATGAGGGCGGAGACACTTCAAACGTAATACAGTAATCCATACTGATGTCTTCGAACATTTGTTCAAATTGCAGTAACTGCAGGATTTCCAATAACAATAACCAGGGTGCCTCAGTTTCATCGCGACGACCGACCTGAATAATGTTTTTAATTTTGTCTGCCAGATCTTGTGCAGATACCAGCATTAAATCGTGACCACTCTTTTTCAGTGCCTTCAGCGCCCGTAATAACAGGCCACAACCTATCGGGTCGACTTCTTTTATCCGGCTGAAATCGAGTTTTAAACTCTTGCTTTGCGCCCCAAGTGTTTGTAACCGCTCCAACACTTTTACAACGCTGGCATCAAGCTTGGCGGGGAAGCTTAACAAGGCTGTGTTATTACTTAAGCCTTTATCTTGATTTTGCGAGACTTTTTCAGGCCAGAATGGCGGCGAGGTTTCAAATTTGTTCGCGTAGTCCAGCGACAAGCTTTCAAACTTATGCTGATCATTGCTAATGCGATACAGATCAAATAACATTTGCCAGCCGATTTCGGTGGCACTGCCTAAATCCTGATTATGCACCGCAGCGCTGAGCATTTGTTCGGCAACCTGAACCTGGCCATTGGCAAATAAAATCGCGGCTTCTTCAAGTACTGGAACCGCTTCACTTTCGGCTAATGCCGAAGCAGACATTTCCGAAGGCGTGCCGAGCAAACAATCGGTTGGCACCATCATCGGCAAGGTGGTCTGGAACTCAACCACGGCCTCGGATTTTTTATCTTGCTTGGGAAATTCGCTGGGGATATCGATTTTACTAGGGGGATTGGTCGTCGTATTGCCGGTGGAATTACGCGGTTTAACGATTTCCCGGGTCATTTCAAATTCGATGGCGTCGATTTTTCTTTCCGTGGCGCGAGCAATGTGCCGCTGGGCGATGATAGACGGACTGAATACCTGACTATCTTCAAAGCCATTGACATCGGAATTTCCACTTTTTTGCGAGCGCGACCTTTTCTTGCCAGAAGACTTCTCTGTCGAGCTATCTCCTTGCTTCGCACCTTTTTTACCGAAAAGCGAAAAAATTCCCACTTTGAACCTGACCAATTAAATGAAAAGACTTCTGGAATCTAGTATTAGTACGGATAGTATATTCTGATTTTGAGCGATATGCTTGTTCTAGTACAACTTTGCATGCCTTTTTAAGGCCAAAACAAAGGAGTTAAACGCAAGTCTAAATTGGCTAAATAATGTTAAATCCTACTTAAGTTCAGGTAATTATAGCCAAACGGAATTATTTCCCCTGGTTTTTTTTGATTTCGTATAAACCTCAGGCTTTACAAGTCCTTACATTTGTTTCAATGCTGGCGCTTGTCTAAGTACATCGAAGTTCGATAAGTGGTTAAGCATCTGGCCTTCGTAGTTATCAATAAGTGAAGTGGCATGGCGGTAGCGCTTCGGCAGGCTGAGCCTGAGTCTGCCCCCATTACTTTGCCGACTGATGCCACACCGGGTTTATTCAGCCTTAAAGAAAGTAGTCAGCGTGACTACTTTCAATATCGGCGGCAAATAAGCTTTCTACAATCTTGCGCAACTGGTATGCATGGTCGGCATTATCTTGACTAGCATGAGATTGTTGAGTCACGCGGACTTAAAATTGTAGTTTTACTCCAACCTGTAAGTTGCGTCCCATTTGAGGTACGGTTTCTTTTAATAAAGATGTGGCAATCCGGATATCCTGATTTAATGCATTCTTAATTTGTGCAAACCAGGTGACTTGGGCTTGGGCGAAATTTTGGCTGTAGCTAAAATTCAAATCCAGTTTGGTATAAGACGGCGTCCGATAATTTTCGAAGCTGGCTAACCTGTCTTGTGTTTGCGCGTGAATTAAACTGGCTCCGGTTTGCATAGGCCCCGCTTTGTAAAACACATCCCAACCTATCCGGTCTGCAGGTTGCAAGGGCAGGTTGCCATTATTAACCAGCGTGCCGCGTGAACGGTCGGCGAATGCTCGCCAGGCCCAGCCCTGACCATTCAGGTTATAGCTGAGTTCCGCCTCGAAACCGTGCAGGCGCGCTTTTGCTTGCGTCCAATAACGGCGTTTAAATTCACCTTCAGGATTAATTTCGCCCGCTTCATCAACCTGCACACCATCAAACCGACCGTAGACGTAGTCATTAATCTGGTTGAGGTAGGTGTTCAGACGCCAACGCCAGATGCCGGTGGTTTTTTGCAAACTGAGCTCCAGATTACGCGAGCTTTCTTTTTTTAGATTGGCGTCACCGATATCAAAACTTCCACTCGCTTCATGGGGACCCGCCGAATACAATTCTTCGATGGTCGGCGCGCGCTCAGCCAGTGCTGTACTGAATCCCAGACTATAACCATTGCCCAGGGAATAAATTGCACCCGCCGAAAGCGAGCGTAAATTGTAATCGCGTTGGCGGTAGGCTCCTTCGGGCTTGCGCTGAACGTTTTCCAGACGTAAGCCTGTACTAAATAGCCAGTTTTGCCATTCTTTTTGCTCGACTGCGAATAGCGCCAGACTTTCTGAGCGACTGACAGGCACAGAGTCTGCTCGCCCGGTTTCTGCAGAAAGTGCCGAGAATTTTTGAGTTTCAGTTTGCCAGCCCAGATTGCCGCGCCAGCCATTCCAAACCGGGTGCAGGTATTCAAAGCGACTTTCCCAATAACGATTTTTGAAGCGCGTTACTGGTTTGCCATCGGGTGTATTTTCAGTGTGTTCGTAATCAGTGCCACTGAGTTTGAGATTGACCTGATGACTATCTTTGCTTTGATCATGCCAGTGCGTTTCCAAATCCAAACGGTTTTGACGCATATCGATATAAGCATGTTCATCGGTGGGAATGCCGTATTTTTCGGTCATGCTGTGTAAAGCCGCGCCGATATGGCCCCAGGATTGTAACCAGGCCAGCCCCAGACCCGCATGCTGTTCTTCGCTAAAACTCGATGGCAGACGTTTGCTATCCAGGTTTAAACCGGTATTTCCCGGTATCTGATAGTCATCGGCTTTACGTTTATTGGCATCCAGATGCAAACCCCAGTCCTGAAAATTGCGCTCTAAATTCAAGTCCAGACTCTTCTCTTTATTCGCGCTGCCATAACGTAAGTTGACTTCACTGATGGCTTCCTGATTCCGCTGCGTAGGGATGCGATTGTCAATGACATTAACTAAACCACCAATCGCACCGCTTCCATAAAGCAGCGAGGCGGGGCCGCGTAAGATTTCGATTTGCTGGGCGCTGGCGGCTTCGGTCGCGACCGCATGATCATTGGAGACACTGGAGACGTCGGCGACGGTCATGCCGTTTTGTAAAATTTTCACACGTGGTCCATCAAGGCCACGAATGATGGGGCGTGAAGCGCCAGCACCAAAACTACTCGATGATAAGCCCAATTCTGAACTCAGGGTGTCGCCCAGATTACTGGCTAACTTGGCGCGAAGTTCGTTGCCACTCAAAACTTTGGTGGGGGTCAACACTTGTAGATGCTCGTCCTTGCTGAGTGGATTACTGGTGACGACGACCGTGTTTATTTCAGTGTCCTCAGCTTGGGCGAATTGGCTCATTGCGATGGCCAGCGCGGAAACGAGAGTGCGAGTAGATAAGTTCATGCTAATTAAGGTCCTGAGTCGGCATAGCAATGCGCGATTCAAAGCGCGAAGATTTAAGAATCGGTGATTGCAATGAATAGTTCGAAACGCCATAGGTGAATGACGATTTTCGCTAGATAAAAGCGCGGCAAAGCGACTAGTCAAACGACAGAGCTGATAGTGGCTTGCGGCTATGTTAAGAACGAATCAGGCTAACTCAGGCGGGGCGCGACTGTGAAAGGCCAGTTCAGTATCGGCCTCCCAGAGAGGTGGTTGGGTGGGAATTAATTGGTGTTGAACTTCGCTGGCTGGCACCAGCAAACTGACTAAGGTCAGAATTTGATCTGCCGCGCTTGCTGCATCGAACAGCAAGCATGAATGCAAATTGGGTTCTTCCGATGAGCTACGTTGATCCCATAAAAAGCCGACGAGTGAGGTGTTCGCACTAACGGCGCGGCTCGTTGCAGTCTGGCTGGCGTTTGATAAGGTAGAAAATGGGTGGGCGTAGCGATGGCTGATGCCAAGAAATTGCGACCAGACTACGCACGCAAGCAAACCCGGCAGCAGATACTGCCAGAACTTTAGCCTCGTTTTTTGTATGCGTAGGGATGGAAACTTCATAGAATTAACTCAGAGAACCCAGCCTCAGACTCGCATAGCTGGCTTGAGTTCCCGAAAGTGAAAAATTTACGCCCAGCTAACTGGGCGTAGGGGATTAATCACCGTAGAGCTTTTGCTTCATTTCGCGTCTTTGCTGGGCTTCCAGCGATAAAGTCGCGGTTGGACGGGCTAATAAACGAGGAATGCCTATGGGTTCGCCAGTTTCTTCGCACCAACCGTAATCGCCTTCATCTATTGCAGCAATAGATTGCTGAACTTTCTTTAATAATTTGCGTTCACGGTCACGAGTACGCAATTCTAAAGCATGTTCTTCTTCTATCGTGGCGCGGTCGGCTGGGTCAGGAACTAAGACAGTTTCACGTAAATGCTCGGTCGTTTCGTCGGCATTTTTCAGTAAATCTTTCTCCAGCTGCTGCAAGCGCGCTTTAAAAAAAGCCAATTGCGCAGCGTTCATATAATCTTTTTCACTCATCTGCAGAATTTCTTCTTCGGTGAGCAGAGTTGCTGGCGCACTGTCTGGTGCTGTCGATTTAGTTGATTTAGTTGCCACTTCGCTTACTTTCGTACGACGGGTTAACACTCTGGATAGGCCGCGTAAAGTACTCGCAGTTATTATCCACCCACTATTGAAAAAGTAAATGACATTAATGCATTTACTGTTAGTTTAAAACTAGTTTTTTCAATAGCCCGCTAGTTTATACCAAACATTGCTCCAAACCTTGAATAAATATCTCTTTTGGCAAATTTTTCCCGATAAATACCATCTTGCTTTGCGGTATTTCAGATTCCCAGGGCGCGCCCAGATCGGTTCCCATGATTTGGTGTACCCCTTGAAAAATCACCTTACGCGGTGCATCTTTCATATACAGTACCCCTTTGTAACGCAGCATGCGCGGACCGTAGACTTGCACCAGACCACCCAGAAAATGATCGAGCCGCGCCGTGTCAAATGGGCGTTGGCTTTTGAACACAAACGCCGCAATATCGTCACTGTGGTGGGCATGATGGTGATCGTGTACATGCGCATGATCGTGATCATGATGGCAATGTTCATTGCATTCATGGTCATGTTCTTCCTCTTGTTTGAGGAAATCTGGATCAATATCGAGCTTGGCATTCAAATTGAAGCCTTTTAAATCCAGGACTTCCTGAATAGCAACGACACCGAAGTTGACCGCCTTAATTCGGGCGCGTGGATTCATTTGCAACAAGCGCTGCTTGAGTTGCGCGATGGCAGCTTCATCAACCAGATCGGTTTTTGATAACAAAATTTTATCGGCAAAGCCAACCTGACGCTGTGCTTCTTCATGCTCATCGAGTTGTTGCATAGCATGTCGTGCATCCACCAGAGTGACAATGGCGTCGAGCATGAAGTGGTTACCAACTTCTTCGTCGACAAAGAAAGTTTGCGCGACCGGGCCAGGATTGGCCAAACCCGTGGTCTCTATGATGACGCGCTCAAAGTCAATTTGACCGGCCAGTTTTTGTTGCGCTAACTGACTCAGGGCGCTGATTAAATCACCGCGTACCGTGCAACAAATGCAACCATTGTTCATTTCTATGATTTGCTCATTACTGTCTTGCAGCAAAATCTCATTGTCGATATTTTCCTGACCGAATTCATTTTCGATCACGGCAATTTTCTGACCATGTTGCTCTTGTAAGATGCGATTCAATAAGGTGGTTTTACCCGAGCCTAAAAAGCCGGTCAGTATGGTGGTGGGTATCAATGCCATGGTTTATTCGCCAAATTAAAAATGAGTTTATTGCTTTCGACGTCAAGCTTCGCTTAGCTGGGCTGACAATATTTACAAACACCGCTTAAGCTCAAATCCATTTCCTGGATATCGAAATCCCGCCCCAGTTCATCTTGTGCTTGCTGTTGCCAATCGAGTGCATTCGGGCTTTGCCAGATTGTTTTATTCAGGCAAAAAATCCGGCCGCACTGACTGCAATGAAAATGTGCGTGGTGGTGCGCCGGCGCCGCGTGTTGATTGAAGTCAGCGGGCTTAATTTGCAGACCCACACTGTAACGGAAGACCCGGTCATTGCCCGCGATTTTGTGCACGATACCCGCTTCCAGCAAACAATCCAGGGTGCGGTACAAGGTGACACGATCAAGCTCAGGCAATAAACCGTGCAATTCCAGATGGCTTAAGGCGCTGCTACTTTGTAATAAGCAACACAAGACTTGCAAGCGATTGCCAGTCGTCCTGACTTGCCTGGATAAGAGCAAGGTTGTGGCCTGGTGCAGATGCGGCGTAGTGGTAGTGCTCAAGATGAGGGGGGCAAAGAAAAATCATATTATGCCTGAAATTGCAATTCAGTTGCAAAAAGCGGTGGGGCGACTTCAGCAAAATCCTGGCTGGTTCAGCGCTCAGGCGCGCGCAAAGAGCTTGACGCCGGACTTGCGCAGCAGCTCACTTAAATTTACTAAAAGCGATTGCAAACCAACTGGTTTAACGCTGTTGTCACATTTACTTCCTACACTCACGCCCGTTCCTCGTGCTGACCTGGCGTATCAGACCCCGGGCGGCTAAGCCGTCAGTCTCTGCCAGCTTCGCTGTACTTTTTACTGACTTCTCGTTAAACCTTAGTTTTGGATCGCATCATGACACACGAAATTATCCCTCAGCGTCGTCAATTATTGAAAATGCTGGCTGGCGCACCGTTATTGCCTTTGGGCGCAGTTTCCAGCAGCGCTTTGCTGACAGCTTGCGGTGGCAGTTCCAGCACCGCTACACCAGTTACACCCGTAGCGGCTAATTTTGTATCGGCTGGTTTCAGTGCCATGCCTGCACCGAATTTAAGCAATGCTGCTGCAATGGCGACCACAACCGTGAGTTCGGCTTTGAATGTCAGCTTTAGCGATAACAGCACACAGAGCTATAAACTGGCTTACCAGCCTTTCTTTATCACGGGTGACATGGTGCCGAATGGTAATGGTGGCACGGTACTCGCGGGCGGTTACTATGACATCAATAACAAGCCCATCACGGATACCAGCGTCGCTGGCAAAGAACGTCATTTCTACTCCGATTCGCCAGATGGTACATCCTTATTCAGCGTAGCAAATGCTAACGTTGCTGGCGTCAAAGGCAAACCTGTGTTTGCGGTGGTGCAGTTTGAATACACTACCTGGGCACAAGATGAAAAAACTGATATGTATGGCAAATTGCCATCGCCTATCGCTGTCTTGACACTCGATCAGGATCAGGCCACGGGTAAGTTGAGCCTGGTGAAATATCACAATGTTGATACGTCTAAAGTGCATGGTTTGTGGATTACCTGCGGTGCCAGCCAATCGCCTTGGGGCACGCATTTGTCGAGTGAAGAATACGAACCCGATGCTTTCACGGTCGCTGATAACAGCATGTTCAAAGCCTATAGCAAAAACCTGTATGGCGATGAAACGAAAGCCAATCCTTATCACTACGGCCACTTGCCTGAAGTGACGGTGAATCCTGATGGTACAGGTACTATCAAAAAACATTACTGCCTGGGCCGGATTTCGCATGAATTAATTCAAGTGATGCCCGATAACCGTACCGCCTTAATGGGTGATGACGCGACTAACGGCGGCTTATTCATTTTCGTTGCGGATAAAGAAAAAGACTTATCTTCTGGTAGCTTGTATGTTGCCAAAATCGGCGCAGGCTTTTCTATCGATCCGGCCGCAGCCGGTGCCAGCCTGAGCTGGATTAAACTGGGCAGTGCCACTAGCGCAGAAATCGAAGCCTTGGCCAACACTACCAAACCTACGGATATTTTCGAAGTTTCGAATACCGAGCCAAAAGACCCTAGCGGTTTCACGAAGATTTATCTGAGTGGCAAAACTCAGTGGGTGAAACTCAAGCCTGGCATGGAAAAAGCCGCAGCTTTCCTCGAAACCCATCGCTATGCTGCCTTGAAAGGCGGTAGTATGGCTTTGACTAAGCTCGAAGGCACGACAGTCAACGCCAAAGACAAGATCGCTTACTCGGCTTTGCAAAACGTACAAAGCTCGATGGTGAAGGGCAATGCGGCCTGGAATGAAGCGTTTGGCGTGACGGTAGAAAAAACACTGAGCGCTGGTGTGGTGTTAGCGCACAATTTGGATGGCAATCAAAAAGATACAGCGGGCGCGGCAATTAACAGTGACTGGGTACCGGTTAAAACTAAGACCTTGTTAGCCGGTGAAGATTTACTCGACGCTGCTGGCAAAGCTGCACCAGATGCGCTGGGTAACACCGCGAATCCCGACAAGATTGCGAATCCGGATAACCTGAAATTCTCGGAAAAACTGCGCACCTTGTTCATTGGTGAAGACAGTGGCCAGCACGTGAATAACTTTGTCTGGGCGTATAACGTCGATACTAAGCAATTATCGCGTCTGGTTTCTATGCCAGCCGGTGCTGAAGCGACAGGTTTGGGTGTGGTCGATGAATTAAACGGCTGGACCTACATCACTGCTAACTTCCAGCACGCAGGTGACTGGGGCAGCATACACAAAACGGTACAGGCGACACTCGATCCATTAGTGCGCGCCAATTACAAAAACCGTTTTGGCTCAGCAGTTGGTTATCTGACTGCCGACGTCAGCAGTGTCAAATTGAGCAAGGCCTGATCCTGCTTTGAGACAATTGAGGTGAAAATGAAAACGCCCGTCTGACGGGCGTTTTCACTTATTTTTCCGCCAAAAGCCGCATCAATGCTGCGTTTTTATTTTTCGTCTTTATTCTTGAGTTTAATTTTATCGACAAGCTGCGTGCTTAACTTTGCGCGTGGATGGGCTTGGTCATAGACTTTAGCCAGATGTTGAAAATCCAGTGCGGTATATACCTGCGTGGCAGCAATAGAACTATGTCCGAGCATTTCTTGCACTGCGCGTAAATCGCCCGATGATTGCAAGACATGGCTGGCGAATGAGTGTCTCAGCATGTGCGGGTGCACGTGACTGCTGCTGCCTATGCGTTGTGCATGGAGCGCTAAGCGCTGTTGCACCGTACGCACACCGATGCGCTGACCGCGTGAGTTTAAAAATAGAGCCGCCTGATCCGCACCGGCATAAGTTTGGCGCAAGTTCAGCCATTCTTGTAAAGCGATGAGTGCGGCTTCTCCGACAGGCACAATACGTTGCTTATTGCCTTTGCCTGTGACTTGCACTTCAGCCTGAGCCAGATCAAGCCAGGCTTGCGATTGGTAATCACTGCGCTGGATATAACGATGATCGAGTGCCACCAGTTCTGAAACCCGTAAGCCACTCGAATACAGTAATTCAAACATGGCACGATTGATGAGTGCAAACTCATCGTCGTCGGACTGCGTGGCGACCAGTTGCGACGCTGCGTCCACCCCCAGGGTTTTGGGCAGAGACTGGCGTTTTTTGGGGGCTTTTACGTGCGCCAGAGGCTGTGCCGGGATGTGCTTCTGATCGGCCAGCCACTGATAAAAACCACGCCAGGCGGATAACTTGCGCGCAATACTGCGCGGGTTATTACCCGCAGCGTGTAATTTAGCGATAAAGCGGCGAAATTCTGGCGTCGTGAGTGTGCCCAGGTTTGGCTTGCCCTGAGCTTGTGCCAGACGCTTTAATTCGAGTAAATCAAAGCGGTAGCTTTGTATGCTGAGCGGCGCGAGTTTTTGCAATTGCCGTAATTCTTGCAAATACGTTTCGATCAAATCGTCCTGATTATCGGCAAGTGTCGTGGCACACATAGCATGCTTGGAATGATTTATTGAGGTTTCACTTGCAAATAGAATTTGCGCTGTTTTTCCAGTTCGCGTTCCAGGTATTTATCGGTAACTTCATTGGCAATAACTTTTTGCCAAACTATGGTGCTTTTAAAATTTGCACCCTCAGTTACCCGGATCAATTTATCACCCTCGAGTTTCAATTGCTTCAGTGAAGAATTGCAGCAAACTAAACCATCGCCTGTGTAATTTCTTTCCACCACCTGGTTTTTTTGTACCTGGTAATTGCCCATGAAACCTGAGGTTCCTATCCGTTTCGTGGTGTAAGCTTCAAAATAAACCAGACTCTTGTCGTTTAACAGTTCCAGGACAATTTTGCCCTTGCTGGTCTGGCAGGGCATGTCACTGCCATCTTTATTGCTGCCACAACTAAAGGGGCTGCCATCGAGATTGGTTTTAACTTCACTCACTAAACGGTAGTGTCCGGCAAATTGTTCCGGCTGACTGGCGTGCGCCTGGCTGATACCAGAAAGTAAGCTTGCGATGCAGGCTAAACCTAACAAACAGCGTGGTATTAACATAGCAAGTCAGAATTCAGATATGCACCAGACAAGCCATGGCGGCGCTGGCTGTATCGGCAATTTTTAATAAAAAGTCGGTGCTCATGTCCTTGGTGTAACGGCTGGCATCGGGTGAACCCAGCACCAATAAACCAAAGGTCTGACCTTTTTCATGTAAGCGTAACGGCAGTAAGGCGATTGATTCAACCGGTTCATTGGTAATGATCCAGCGTGCTGCATCAAATTCCAAATTCTTACCGCAATACGGTTGGTTTAAACCGCGTGCAAATAAGCGTATATCTTCATCGACATTTTCCGCAAACCAGGTGTGCTGGTACTCGGGTGCCACCGACCACAAGCGCAAAGTAGCATGGGGTAAATCAAAAATTTCTTGCAAACCGGTACTCAGGATATGGGGTAAGTCAACATCGTTACGTGCCATTAAAAGGGCGCGCGTCCATTCCTGGTATTTCGTCGTGATCTGAAAATTTTCTTCAGCAATGCGATTTAATTCCGTCAGTTTTAATTCCAGGTTACGGTATTTTTCCCGCACCACTTCCATTTGTCGCTCTTGCAAAGAAATCGCGCGGCCCATGACTGGGCTGGTGAGTTTGATAGCACTGAGTAATTCCGCATGTTCTTCAAAAAAATGCGGATGTTGAATTAAATAGGTTGCGATATCGTTAGAGTTCATTGCAAAAAATCTGAGAAGAGCTTAAAGCTCGATTTCACCTTCAAAAACGGTAACAGCCGGACCACTCAGCATGACGGAATGGCCTGGTCCTTGCCAGGCGATACTTAGCAAGCCACCGCGGGTTTGCACTTGCACCGGGCTTTGCAGTTGACCACGCAAGATGCCTGAAACTACTGCAGCACAAGCCCCGGTACCACAAGCCAGGGTTTCACCAGCGCCACGTTCATAGACGCGCAATTTGATGGTATGCGTATCGAGAATTTGCATGAAACCAGCGTTGACGCGTTGCGGGAAGCGTGCATGGTACTCGATTTGTGGACCATCGGCGGCGACCGCTGCCAAATCGCAATCGGCGACAATTTGCACGGCGTGGGGATTACCCATAGAGACGACCACGACCTCGCTGAGTTTATCGGCGAGCTGCAAAGGCCAGACTTCAGCCTGGGCTTCATGACGCGGAACTAAATTTTGACTATCAAAAGGGACTTCAGCCGCAAGCAAATGCGGTGCGCCCATATCTACGGTAATCGAACCATCGGCTTCCATGCGCGGTTCGATCACGCCCGCCTTGGTGATTACGCGTATGCTGGATTTGCTGGTTAAGCCTTTTTCACGGACATAACGCACAAAAGCACGCGAGCCATTGCCGCATTGCTCGACCTCGCTGCCATCAGCATTGATAATCCGGTATCGAAAATCCACATCCGGCCTATCGCTGGCTTCGACGATCAGAATTTGATCGGCGCCTATGCCAAAGCGTCGGTCAGCCAGACGACGATAATCGTCCGCACTCAACGTGAGTGGCGTTTGGGTGGCGTTCAGCACAATGAAGTCATTGCCAGCGCCATGCATTTTGGTGAAGGTCAGTTTCATGCGGCCATTATATCGCGCTGACTGCGGCTGGTGTGAAGCTTTGTCTGGCCTGGCGATACAGGTCACCAACTGAGGGTGAGGAGCGTGGCACTGGATTTGCTGCGATGCACCACAGAAAGTGCTGTGGTTTGTCAGCAACCTCGGAAAATTCTTCAGGCCAGACGACTAAACCTGCTGCCAGGTCACGGTTTTTCGGTGCCGGGCTTGCAGGCCAGTTTAATTTGGCAAACTCGTCAAGACTGCCAAATAAAGCGTGGTAATCAAGGTGTATCAGGTAAAAAAACACGGTGGTAAATTTATAACTTAGAAAAAATCATCACGAGCATGAATACCAGTACACTTTAATTAAGTGTCAGTCATACTGTACTGGTCGTTTTTTGGGACACTGTTCATGTGGGGGTAAAAGTCAGCATGCTAATGTGCGCGCCGCAAGCAAAAATGCGCAAACCAGCTATGATGCACTCACAAGGTGTGATCACAGCCGCTAACACACTGCATGAAACCCGGTCATCTGCCAGTACAGAATACCTTGAGCAGCCAGACCGTAAAAACACGGAGACCCCATGAATGCACCCCGCAGTTCCGAACAGCAAGCGCTGATCGACATGAATGTGACGCTCGACGATAAATACACTTTAAGCAGTGGTCACGCCTTTATGACAGGCACGCAAGCCTTAATTCGCTTAATGATGTTGCAACGTCAAGCCGATGAAAAAAATGGCTTGAATACCGCTGGCTATATCACTGGCTATCGCGGCTCACCACTTGGCAACGTCGATATGACAGCCGCCAAGGCGAAAAAGCATTTAGAAAAGCATCATGTCAAATTTCACCCTGGCGTGAATGAAGATCTGGCCGCGACTTCGGTTTGGGGCACGCAGCAAGTGAATATGTTCCCTGGCGCGAAATACGATGGCGTGTTTGCGATGTGGTATGGCAAAGGCCCCGGCGTGGATCGTTGTGGTGACGTGTTTAAACATGCGAATCTGGCGGGTACTTCTAAACACGGTGGTGTGTTGGTGATTGCGGGTGACGATCATGCGGCGAAATCTTCGACCGCAGCGCACCAGTCTGAGCACATTTTAAAAGCTTGCGGTATTCCAGTGTTATATCCATCTACCGTTCAGGAATACCTCGACTACGGCTTGCACGGTATCGCTTTATCGCGTTACACCGGTTTGTGGGTGTCGATGAAATGCGTGACCGATGTGGTGGAATCGGGCTCGGTCGTTGAAATTAATCCGGACCGCGTCAAACCGGTGATTCCGCAAGACTTCGTGTTGCCTGCCGATGGCGTGAATATCCGCACCCCAGACCCAGTGCTGGCGCAAGAAGTGCGCATGAATAACTACAAATGGTATGCGGCCTTAGCTTATGCCAAGGCGAATAAACTCAACCAAATTATCTGGGATAGCCCGCATGCCAAGATCGGTATTATCACGGCCGGTAAATCTTATTTAGATACGCGGGAAGCGCTGGCTGATCTGGGCATCGATGAACAAGTCGCCAAAGATATCGGTATCCGTCTCTACAAAATCGGTATGACCTGGCCTTTAGAATCCGAAGGCGTGCGCGAATTTGCGCAAGGTTTAGATGAAATTCTGGTGGTCGAAGAAAAACGTCAGATTCTTGAATACGCACTTAAAGAAGAGCTGTATAACTGGAAAGATGAAGTGCGGCCACGTGTGGTTGGTAAATTCGACGACACCGGCGAATGGAGTAACTTGCACGGTTCGGGCCACGGCGAATGGTTATTGCCTGCGACTTATGAACTCAGTACCGCACAAATCGCCCGCGCGATTGCCTCGCGGATTTCGCGCTATTTTGCCGGTCACCCAGTCGAACAAAGCGTGAAAAAACGCGTGGCTTACCTCGAAGCCAAAGAACAAGCTTTAGCAAATGTTGGCAAGCCAGATCCAAACAAAGACCGCGTGCCACATTTTTGCTCGGGTTGCCCTCACAATACCTCGACCAAGGTGCCCGAAGGCAGCCGCGCTTTAGCCGGAATCGGTTGCCATTACATGGTGACCTGGATGGATAGAGAAACCTCGACCTTTACCCACATGGGTGGCGAGGGTGTGACCTGGGTTGGTGCGGCGCCCTTCACCAATGAAAAACACGTATTTTGTAACCTCGGCGATGGTACTTACTTCCACTCCGGTTTGCTGGCGATCCGTGCCGCGATTGCGGGTAAAGTGAATATCACCTACAAAATTCTGTTTAACGATGCGGTGGCGATGACTGGTGGTCAGGAATTTGATGGCCCGCTCGACCCTGGCATGATTTCACGGCAAATCGCTGCGGAAGGCGTGAAACCAATTATTGTCGTCACGGATGAGCCCGAAAAATATGGCCCAGCCTATCCCTGGGCCGAGGGCGTGACCGTGCGTCACCGTTCTGAACTGGACGCGGTGCAACGTGAATTACGCGAATTCCCTGGCGTTTCGGCGATGATTTACGATCAGACCTGTGCTTCAGAAAAACGCCGTCGTCGTAAAAAAATCGGTAAAGATGGCAAACCGGCATACCCTGATCCTGCCAAACGCGCAGTGATTAATGAAGCGGTTTGCGAAGGTTGCGGTGATTGCTCAGTGCAATCCAATTGCTTATCAGTGGAGCCTTTAGAAACCGAATTTGGCCGCAAACGTCAGATTAACCAATCGTCCTGCAATAAGGATTTTTCTTGCGTCACGGGCTTTTGCCCGAGCTTTGTCACTGTCGAAGGTGGCAAGCTGAAAAAGCCAGCCAAACCTAAGGCCGATGCTGGCGCCAGCTTTGATGTCGCGAGCTTGCCACTGCCACAATTACCAAGCACTACCCAGCCATTTGGCACACTGGTGACTGGTGTTGGCGGCACGGGGGTGATCACCATAGGCCAGATCATGGCGATGGCCGCGCACTTGCAAGGCAAGGCTTGCTCGGTACTCGATATGACGGGCTTGGCGCAAAAAGGTGGCGCGGTGATGTCGCACGTGCGTTTAGCGGATAACTACGACGATCTGCAGTCGACACGCGTCGGTACTGGTATGGCCGATTTGGTCATAGGTTGCGATCTGATCGTGACGGCAGCCAAGGATGCTTTAACCCGTATGGGTGAAGGCCGTACCTTTGCCGCAGTGAATGCCAGCAGTTCGCCGACCGCGACCTTTATTAAGAATCCGAACTGGCAATTCCCCGGCGGTATGGCCGAAGCCGATATCCGCAAAGCTTGCGGTGAAGAGCGCGTTGATATGATCGATGCCGCCAACATTGCCACGGCCTTAATGGGCGATAGCATTGCGGCGAATATGTTCTTGCTCGGTTATGCCTGGCAAAAAGGCTGGGTGCCACTGGCGAATGAAGCCTTGATGCGGGCGATAGAATTAAATGGCGTGGCGATCGAGTTCAATAAACAAGCCTTTAACTGGGGCCGTTTTGCCGCGCATGATCTGGCCGCCGTGAAAAAAGTCGCGACCCCAGCGCAAGTCATCGAACTCAAACGCGCCCCAAGTCTGGACGAAATCATCAGCAAGCGCGTGGCTTTCCTGACCGATTATCAAGATGCCGCCTATGCCCAAAGCTATGCCGATTTTGTCGCTAAAGTGCGCAGCCGCGAAGCACAGCTTGAGGGGGGTAAATCGACTCGCTTGACCGAGACCGTCGCGCGCTATTTGTTCAAATTGATGGCGTACAAAGATGAATACGAAGTCGCACGTCTTTACACCAACGGCGAGTTCCAAAAGAAAATCGCCGCGCTGTTTGAAGGCGATTATCAGATCAACTTCCATCTGGCGCCGCCATTGTTCGCTAAACGCGATAGCAAGGGACACTTAATCAAGCAACAGTATGGCCCATGGATGATGAAGGCGTTTGGCTTGTTGGCGAAATTCAAGTTCTTACGTGGTGGCACATTTGATTTCTTTGGTAAAACCGAAGAGCGTCGCACCGAGCGCGCTTTGATCGTCGAGTACCAGCAAACTCTGGAAAGTTTGTTGGCGCAATTGAATGAAGCGAATTTGTCACAAGTCATCGCGATTGCGGCGATACCTGAAGACATACGCGGTTATGGCCATGTCAAAGAGCGCCATCTGGCTCAGGCTAAGGCTAAGCAACAACAATTGTTGAATCAGTTGCCGCAAGCAAAAGCCAACGCGACTATGAATCAAGCCGCTTAAGCGCGATTACGCCGTAAGGTAAAAAGCCAGTCTCCAACGAGGCTGGCTTTTTGCTTTATTGCAACGCAATAGGGAATTCCTGCGCAAAGCCGCGTCACTGGCTTACAATGCTCGCCACTATTTTGGGGGAGGGTGTATGTCGACAATCACAGAATTAAAACCACACAAGCCACAAGGCGTCAGCGCCTTATTTTTTATACAAATTTTTGCAACCCTGGGTTTCGCCGTTCTTTATTCAACCCTGGTTTTATACGCCACTAAGAAACTTGGCTTCAGCGCCAAAGAAGCGACCGCTATCATGGGCGTATTTGGCGCCTTCAACTATGGTTTGCATTTATTTGGTGGCTACCTCGGTGGCCGTTTCATGAGTAACCGTAATTTGTTTGTCGGCGGTATGGCGTTTCAGGCGCTGGGTTGCGGCATTATGTCTAGCGGTGGAGCCGAAGCCATGTACTGGGGTTTAGGTTTATTCCTGACCGGCAGTGGCTTAAACGTGACGTGCATCAATATGATGTTGACGCAGCGCTTCAAACCCGAAGATGAACGTCGTGAAAGTGCCTTCTTGTGGAATTATGCGGGCATGAATCTGGGTTTTTTCATCGGCTTCAGCGTGGCTGGTCATTTTCAATTAAGTCAGGATTATCCCAGCTTATTTATTTTTGCCAGCGTCGGCAATTTTATCGCCATCATCCTCGCCTTACTTAACTGGCGTCGTATCAATGATCTAACCACGCCACTCATGAGTGTGGACGCCCGGGTCTTCAAACAGCGCTTTGTGATCGGTGCGGCGATTATGATAGGGCTGGTTCCCTTAATCTATACCATGCTGCATCATGCTGAGCTGACAGGTAATCTGGTGCTGATCATCAGTGTATTTATTTTCATGGTCCTGGTCGCGTTGACGCTCAAGCATCAGGATAAGCGCGAACAAAAGAATATGAGCGCGTATATTGTGCTGTGGCTGGGTTCACTGGTGTTCTGGACTTTGTATCAAATGGCGCCGATGGGTTTGCAATTATTCGCGGTGAACAATGTCGATCGTATGGTCTGGGGCGTGGAAATCGCACCGCAATGGATACAAAACATCAATAGCGTGGTGGTGACGCTGGGTGGGCCTATGATGGCGGCGTTGTTTGTGGCAATGCGGGCACGCGGTATGAATGTGAATATCCCAGCCCAATTTACTGCTGCCTTAGCCTTGATTGGCGTGGCCTTTTTGTTGTTGCCAGTTGGGATTAAATTTGCCAATGGCAGTGGCATGGTGGCCTTTAAATGGATTTTCATCAGCTACGTGCTGCAAAGCATCGGTGAATTACTGATTTCACCAATTGGCTATGCCATGATAGGTAAGCTGGCTCCGGCCAAATACCAGGGCGTGATGATGGGTACCTGGATGCTGGGCACAGGTACTGCGTCGGTTGTGGCTAGCTTTTTCTCAGGCTTAATTCCTGAAGCCAAAGAAGGCTCGGCTTTGTTAACGAATCCAACTTACGACCATATTTTCTCTATGCTGGGATGGGGTGGGGTAGTGATGGCAGTAATTCTGCTGGTACTGATTCCTTTCTTGCGCAAGCTCATTACGGATAAAGAAGAAGCCACAGCGATCGCTCAGGCAGCTTAACGAGCTTCAGAAAATGGCGCCAGACTGGCGCCATTTTTATTTCGCGGCTGGCGTAGCTTGTGTGCGATAGAGCCGGGGTAAGATGTAATACCAGACGGTAATCAATTCAAACAGTTCGACGGCAATCAAGGCGACTAACGCCCCTTGCTGACCCCAGCGCGGTAAGCTATAGCTGGTAATTGCATACACTATCATCAAGGTGGTGGTGCCGAGAAAAAATAAGGCGCGGAAACCGCCGCCGCTCATTAACCAGGACGTGCCTATGGTGCGAGCCGAATTGACGGCAAAGTATATTCCCCAAAGAATGATTAAGGGATCTAAGGAAGCGTACTTTGCATCCAGAAAATGCTGCTCCAGCCAGGGCAAGCCCAACAGCAAGCCACCTACATACAGACAAATCATCAGCTCTGCACCACTGATCGATAACCAGGTGACCCATTTCACGCCCTTCCAATCCGCTTGCTGCATCAGTCGCGCCGTAATTGGTCTGGCCACCCTGATCCAGGCCGCCACCGCCAGCGGAATTGGCATGAGTAACAGTCTTGCCGCATTTAAATCGGCAATCGCCGCCACACCCAGAAAAATCCCCGATAAATAGATATAGCTGTAATTGGTGAGCCAACCCACAATCACACCAAGCACAGCCCAGCGACCATGATCACGAATGGTGATCTCATGTTCAGCGTCTATCGTGTTGATGCTGGCGTTTTCCTGTGTGGTATCGGCAGTTGCGTGGTGTTGCAGCAAATGATGGCCATACAGTGAAGCGAGTAAGGATGCCAGTGCCACGAGGGTGAACAAGGAACTGAGATCAATCTGATGGAAATGATGAAGCGTGATTAAACCCAGTCCGGTCAGTACGGCGTACAAAAAGTCTTGCTTCAGGATAGATGGCAAATCATTTTGAATAAAACCTATGGTACGGCCATATTCGCGTACCCCATTGCCAAAGACGTAGATGGCAAAACTGGCGGCTAAAGCGATGGATGTCGTGTAAAAATGAGTTGCGGCTGGGACATAGCGTACGACGAGAAAACAAAGTGCAGCTAGCAAAGCCGTCCAGAATACTTGCTTATACCAATAAATTTTCAGCAAGCGCTGACGCGCCATGTCACTCACAGTGCTGGCTACCGTGGTCAAGGGGCCAGCGATCCAGGAATCCACCACCAAGCCAACCAAAAGTGCACCAGCATACAGTTGACCGTATAAGCCATAGTCCTCCTTACTGACGAGTTTCATGAGCAAAATACCAATGAAAAAATTCATGGCACTAAGCAAACCCTGATCGAGTACCGACAAAATCGAGGACGAGAGTAATTTTTTATACAAACTCATTGCGCATGGGGGAGTAGGCGAGATTAGCCACCTTACCATTTTGTTGGTTGTCTGTAAAAATCTCAGGATGGCTTACAATGGAGAATTGACGAAATTTATGAATTAATGCGCTTGTACGCATTCCTACGCTCACTTTTATGAAGATGCAAAATAGCCAACGTAGTGCTTTAGTGTTGTTTAGTGGTGGACAAGATTCCGCAACTTGTCTGGCCTGGGCCTTAGACAATTATGATCAGGTTGAAACTCTGGCGTTTGATTATGGTCAGCGTCATGCCGTTGAGCTGACGGTCAGGCAAGCATTTTTGCAGCACATTAGCGAATTTAATCCAGCCTGGGGTAAAAAGCTGGGTGCTGATCATGTTTTAGATTTAAGCTTGCTGAGCCAGTTATCCGAAACTGCGATGACGGCAGAAATTGCCATTACCATGCAAGAAAATGGTTTGCCCAATACCTTTGTGCCGGGACGTAATCTGATGTTTTTGATGGTGGCGGCGACACTGGCTTATCGGCGTGGTTTACAAGTCATTGTCGGTGGTATGTGTGAAACCGATTTTTCTGGTTATCCCGATTGTCGCGATGATACGATTAAGGCCTTACAAGTCGCGATTAACCTCGGTATGGCCAGCCGCATCGAGTTAGCCACGCCTTTGATGTGGTTAAACAAAGCACAGACCTGGGAGATGGCGGCAAACTTAGGTGGCGACGAATTATTGCAATTGATACGAGAACATACTCATACTTGTTATCTCGGCGAGCGCGGTGCTTTGCATGACTGGGGTTATGGTTGCGGTAGTTGCCCTGCTTGTGTGTTACGCGCCCGTGGTCACGAGCATTATCAGGAACAATTAAGGTAGCGCCCTGGGCGCGAATACGCATGAAAACACTACGTTCATCCCTATGGTTTGCTTTACTCTATGGCAGCGCCTGGTTTTTTCTGTGTGTGCTGGCAACTTGTCTTGATTGCAAAGCGGGCTTTGCCGCGCTTTTGTTTAATGGCTTGATTAGTGTGGATTTATTATTGGGATTGGCCGAGAAAATTTCAGAACAACAACTGAATGTTTATCTGGGTTCTGAAGTGGTGGTCAGTGGTGTTTTACTCGCGAGCTGGCTAGGTGCAATACTCTGGGCCAGCATTGTGTTTTGGGTCTGGCATTGGTTGCTACAGCGATATTGGCATAAGTTACTGCAATTTGCACAAGCGCTTTATGTCAAACATTTGGCAGGGCGAATCTGATGTTAAACCGGGTTAGTGATAATTTATGGGTGGCGACACACTCGTTTAAAATTATCGGCATGCCTTTGAGCACGACCATGACGGTTGTACGTTTGCATACCGGCGAATTATGGGTGCATTCCGCGATTCCCCCTACCCCTGAATTAATTTGCCAGATTCAAGCCTTGGGTGAAGTCAGTGCAATCGTTGCGCCGAATTGTTTTCATCATTTATTTGTGAGTGATTTTCGTAGCCATTTTCCCAAAGCTAAATTGTATTTAGCTCCGGGACTGGCGCAAAAACGTCCCGATCTGGGTTTGGCTCAGGTTTTGGATGGACAAAGCCAGCCCTGGGTAGGCGAGCTGGATTACCTGATTTTCCCCGGTTTGGCCAAACTAGGCGAAACCTTATGGTGGCACCGGCCTAGCCAAACCTTGATCGTCACCGATCTTTTGCAAATCTGGCAGGGCAAGCTGGAGTGGCAGGCCGAACTATTCAGCCGTGCGATGGGGGTGTATCAGCGCCTGGCTATGCCCCGATCTATACGCTACAGTTTGCAAGATAAGGTGGCTGCCGTTGCCTGTGCCCAACAAATTATGGCTCAGCCTTGCCAGCATCTGATATTAGGACATAATGCGGTGCTGACTCAGCACATTGCTGAACAATTACAACAAGCTTTCCGTTTTCTCACCAAATAAAACGCGAACTGCCTGAGTCTGGTTAGCGCTACTAATCAGGCAAATCATCCGGATCGGGTTCACTATGCGTATTGCTGTTCTCACTGATATTCACGCTAACCGCGAGGCACTCAGCGCCTGTCTCACACATGCCCAGCAACAAGGAGCCAGCCGCTTTGCTTTCTTAGGCGATTTAGTCGGCTATGGAGCTGACCCGGCCTGGGTACTTGATTGCATACAAGAATATGCCAGTCGCGGCGCCTGGGTCTTACAAGGTAATCATGATGCGGGTGTGGTGCAAGGGCCGCGTCAGGGTATGAATCCCTTTGCGCGTCAAGGCATAGAATGGACGCAGCAACAACTCAGCCAGGCGCAGCGTGAATTTTTAGCCAGCTTGCCCCAGCAAATCTTGTGGGAAGAAATTCTGTTGGTGCACGCCAATGCCTGGGCCCCAGGGAACTGGGAATACATCGATGGCAGCATCGAGGCAGCGCGATCTATGCAAGCTACCACCGCCCAATTGACGTTTTGTGGTCACGTCCATCAACCGGGTCTGTATCACTTAAGCCTGACTGGCAAGACAGGCGAATTTTTACCAGAACCTGAAGTCGGCATCCCCTTATCAAAACAGCGTCGCTGGCTAGTGATACCGGGCTCGGTCGGGCAACCCCGAGATGGCAATCCAGCCGCCTGTTACGCCATCTTTGACAGGAATAAACATGAGCTGACGTATTACCGTGTACCGTATGACGTAACCAGCGCCGCCGAAAAAATCCGGGCAGCGGGCTTGCCGCCTTTGTTTGCCGAACGCTTGCTGGAAGGACGTTAATTACCGGAAAACATTATGAGTCATGCGCAACAATTACAAGCTGGTATGCTCATTGATGGTTATCAGCTCGAGCAAAAAATGCATACTGGTGGCATGGCGGCGCTCTGGCGTGTCACCGATACCTTAGGACGTCATCTGCAGGACGGCCAGGCACCGCCCTTGATGATGAAGGTGCCGCTATTATTTACCACGGAAGATCCTACCGCCATCGTCGCTTTTGAAGTTGAGCAAATGATTATGCCCAAGCTCAAAGGGCGACATGTGCCCCGCTTTTTTTCGAGTGGTGACTTCGATACCCAGCCATATATCGTGATGGAACAAATCGCTGGAGTGTCTTTGCGGGCGCGTTTTGATGAAGCGCCCTTGCCGGAAACTGAAGTGATAGACATTGGCATACGTGTGGCGCGTGCTTTGCAGGATTTGCATAAGCAACATGTGATACATCTGGATATCAAACCCAGCAATATCATGTTTCGTGAAACCGGCGAAGCGGTGTTAATCGATTACGGTTTATCTCACCATACTCGCTTACCCGATTTACTGGATGAGGAATTTCGCCTGCCTCTGGGTACTGGCCCCTATATCTCGCCTGAGCAAGTGTCGGGCATACGCACTGAAGCACGCAGCGATTTATTCGCGCTGGGCGTTTTGTTGTATCACCTGGCCACCGGGCAACGCCCGTTTGGAAATCCAACCAGCATACCGGGTTTGAAAAAGCGTTTGTATCGCGACCCCATACCACCGCGCCATCACAAAACCGATCTGTCACCGTGGTTGCAAGAAGTAATACTCTGCTGTCTCGAAGTTAAGGCAGAGTTACGTTACCAAAGTGCGGCCCAACTCGCATTTTTATTGCAACATCCACAGCAAATTAACCTGAGCGCGCGCGCCACTAAGCTGCAACAGGATGGACTATGGCATGTTATCAAGCGTCGCTTCGCCCTGAACAACGAAGAAAGTCGCTTGCAAAGTGGCGTAGCACAGCAATTATCACTGGCACCTATCATTGCAGTGGCACTGGATTTGAGTAATAGCCCTGCCGCACTGAGCAAAGAGTTATTGCAAGTCACGCGACAGATTTTACAAACCGTGGCGGGGGCACGTTTAGCTTGCCTGACTATACGTAAAACCAGTCGTCTGGGCATGGACGAAGGGATGATACAAGGTGGTGAAAACATCCACGTTAAACAATTGGTCGACCTCAAGCACTGGGCTCAGGGATTGCACGATTATGCCGATAAAATCACATATCACGTCTTAGAGGCACCAGATCCCGCCAGTGCGATCATAGAATATGCGCATAATAATCAGGTCGATCACATTATCATAGGTTCACGTGGCAGCTCAGCTTTGCGGCGCTATCTGGGTAGTGTTTCGGCACAAGTCGTGGCCGAAGCCGAGTGCACGGTAACGGTAGTTAAAGCCAAGCTTGAGTAAGCGGGCCATTACCAGCCCGCTGGCGCAAGGCTTACTCGCCTCGTTCGGCTTTAGCGCGTTTTTTTTCTATGGCGTCGAGATGGCGTAATTTTTTGGCTTCGACAAACTGACCTGACAAAATCAGCTTGCTAGCGGGTTTGCTGCTAGCCGAAATAAAGCCCAGTGTTGGCCATTCTTTGCGTGACAAATTCAATCCAGCTAACACACCATAATCGGCACCGACTTGTAATAACTTGCCAGCGACTACCGCAGCGCCAGCCTTGATATAGTGAGCGGAATAAATATTGCCACCCGCACCTAACCAGCTTTCGACGTGTATTTCGCCATGCAAGCTGGAAATGTCACCGTCGACGCGGATAAAACCAAAGCTGCGTATATCGCTCTGACAAGCCAGTCCTTTGGCGCTGATATTCCCTTGTGCCAGCATAAAGCCTGCAAATAAGTCGCCGCCAGCGTGGATATCACCCTCGCTATACACTTCACCCTGGCAATTGCAATCGAGTTGTACCACCAGTTCGGCGCAATTTAAGTGGCCGCCGACATAGATAATTTCATTGGCAAACAACATGCCATCAACCAGCAAATCCCCCTGGCAATCGATATCGCCACAGCGTAGTTCACCCATGCATTGAATATCGCCTAAGCCATGCAAGTATTCGGCTTTTTGGTTACGTTCGAGTATTTTAGGATGAACCAGTTTATCTAAATAATTATCGCCATGTTTGTCCGCATCCATCTCCAGCAAGCGTGCCATCCATTCGGCGTTGCAGGCTGTTTTTAATAAGAACTCAACCTGAATATCACCAGCTACATCAAGCGCCTGACCCACATACAGAGATTGCACTTGAACATTGCCGGTTACGGTCAGCTTACCCAGGCAATACACTTCTTCGGCAATTAAATCACCATCGATTAACAAATCGCCACCCACGATTAACTGTTCACCCAGTTGCACATCGCCACTGACATGGACATCGCCATCGTAAGCAAAGCGTTTGCGTTTAATCCGGTTGGTGCTGAAAGCTTGTGGCAGGGCGTTCGCTTTGCTCATGATAATCCCGTTGGTGTAGTGGTAATCCCGGCATTATCGAACGGAATGGCGCTTTCAGCAAGTTGGCTAAGCCGGGCTGAAAGCGCGAGGGACGTTTAGATGAGCGGACTCAGGCGACTGAGCGTGAACTGGCTATGCTCAAGGCTGGGCCTTGATTTAATAGCGATAAATCGATTTTCCTATCGGCCATATCGATCGTTTCCTGACGATGTGCAATTACCACCTTGGTCAGTTTCAAGCCCTTAATTGCATCATTGACTAAACGTTCACGTTTGCCATCCAAATGGCTGGTGGCTTCATCTAATAACAAAATGTCGGGTTGTTTATACAAAGCACGCGCCAGCAGCAAGCGTTGCTTTTGCCCGCCAGATAAGACCGAGCCCATGTCACCTATCAAGGTTTGCCAACTCATCGGCATTGCCAGAATGTCCGCTTCGATGGCCGCGATCCGGGCACATTCCTGGACCCAGTTCATGTCAACTTCAGGGGCGAAAAAAGCGATATTTTCAGCCACTGTGCCGGCAAATAACTGGTCGTCTTGCATCACGGCACCCAGACGTTCACGCCAATCTGCCAGACCTATGGCATTGAGTGGCTTTCCCATAATTAAAATTTCACCTTCCGTCGGGATCAGCAAGCCCAGGAGTAATTTTAATAAAGTCGACTTACCGCAACCCGATGGGCCTATGATGGCGACGGATTCACCTGCTTGTATATGCAGGTTTAAATTGTCAATGACCCAGGGTTCAGTGACCGAATAGCGAAATTTTAAATTACGTACTTCGATATCAGGAAAACCTTTATCAGGCATGCCACTGCCACCAGGTGGTTCTGGATCAGACAACACTATATCAGCCAGACGCTCGCGCTGTATCGTCAGCATTTTGATTTGAAAAAATAAGTCTACCAGTGCTGAAATCCGGCTGGAAAACTGCATCTTGTAGGCACCGTAAGCGAAGATCATACCGATGCTGAGTTCATGACGCATTACCAGCATTGCTCCCAGATACATGACCAGTACCGTTTCTAAACCGAATACCAGCGTGTTCACTAATTGAAAGACGGTGTTTAAACGCTGCGTTGCCAGTTCGCGATTGGTTGTATTAATCAATAAATTCAACCATTGATTGCGTCTGTCATTTTCGCGGTTAAACAATTTGATGGATTGCACACCACGCACTGTTTCAAGTAAATGGCTTTCTTGCTTTGCCGAGTGCATGATCAACTCTTCCGAAGCGGCTTTGAACATGTCATAAGTCAGCAAACGTACTGCAATATAAATCAGCAATGCGACTACCGTAATTAAGGCCAGCTTAACGCTGTATAACCACATCATGGCAAATGCCACCGCCGCCATCATGCCATCCAGCACCGCATTCAGGGCAGCAGAAGTCAGGGTTTGGCGTATCGATTGCACGGCGCCAAAGCGCGACAAAACATCGCCCATATGCCGTTTGATGAAGTAATCCATAGGCAGGCGCAAGAGTTTAGAGAGTACGCCTGTGGCCCATTGCACATTAATCTGGGTGGAAAAATAAATCACCATCCATGAGCGCATGGTCGTGAAACTGAGTTGTATCAGCGTCACAAAAAATAAGCCCAAGGTAATGACAAACAGTAAGTCGGTGTCGTTATGTATTAAGACACCATCCAGCACCCATTGCTGAAACAAGGGCGCGACCACCGAGAAAATTTCCAGCGCCAGTGATAAGCTCAAAATCAAAAACAGCGAACGGCGCAAGCCTACGACATTGCCTATCAGGGTCGCCAGACTGACTTTACGTTCTTCCTTTTTTTGTTCGAACTTCGGCGTGGGTGAAAGCTCTATCGCCACACCTGTGAAATGCTTGGACGCTTCTTCCCAACTCATCTGGCGTATGCCATAAGCGGGGTCGTGTATAGTGAGCTTGCGACGTGTGGTCTTACGTAACACCACGAAGTGATTTAAATCCCAATGCAAGATGCAAGGCGTTTGCAGTTTATCGAGGTCTTCTAATTCCAGGCGCACCGCACGTCCAGCCAGATTTAGCTGGTCAGCAAATTCCATGACTTGCCTGACAGTAGCACCCGTCAGCCCGGTATTCATCTTGGCACGCATGGCGGTCATATCCAGGCTATGACCATGGTAACTGGCGATCATTGCCAGGCAAGCTGCACCGCATTCCGCCATCTGGGTTTGCATAATGATGGGCATTTTATGCCCGAAGCCAAACTGTAAACCGGCGTTCATATCTTGCCTTTCATCGCTAACAGGGGTTCAAACATGGATTCGATCAGACTATGCTGATACAAAGGCAGATCGGTATCGACCGCCATATCGGCGCGAAACGCCACGGTTTTATCGAAGTAACGTGTGCTTTGCTGCGGCATTTGTACGACTATCCGGTATTTTTTTTCACCCGTCGCGTCAGCGCTGGCGACACCCGCAATTTCACTGATAACACCTTCAAACATGCCAAATTTTTGATAGGGAAAGGCGTCGATGCGCAGCGCCAGTTTTTTGCCCGGCTGCAGATAGGGCAGGCTACTCGCCGGAACGCGAAACTCAGCTTGCAGACGTGCTTGTTCCGGGATTAATTGTGCCAGCATCTGACCTGCTTCAACCTGTTGCCCTGGCTTAATCATCAGCATTGCTAGATTACCGGCTTGTGGTAAACGTATCGCTTGCTCACCAGTGCTGGTTTGTAGGCTGAGTAAAAGTTCGTCGGCTTGCGCCTGGCTAGATTCTTTTTTAGCGATGTGCCTGATCATGCCAGATGACGGACTGAGTATAGTTATCATTGCCCGGTCCCAGACTAATTGCCCGGCTGCTCGTGCATTCTGCGTATGCTGACCTTTGAAAAGTAAGGCTAGCAAGGCGATACTGAAGATGCAGGCTAGCAGCGAAAAAAACCAGAATAATTTTGGGCTGCGTAAGAGCACCTGACCCTGACCACCGTTGATAGCGATGTAGTCGACAACCTCAGAACGAAATAACATAATTTTCCTGATGCAAATGGCGAAATGAAACCTGGATACAGCGCGGTCAGAACCTGATGCTTTGCTGTGGTGTTACGTGTATGCAGTCTGGCACACTAAAACGGTGTAGCGATTTCAGTGTGCCAGAGTGTTACTTTACTACAGCGTAATCAGCACGGTAATTAAGGTTCTACCGGGCATTCAAACTTCCAGCTCAAATTACAACGCGGACGGCAGCTTGGTGAGCAGCTGGCATTGCAACTGGCGGCACAGCTTGCCGCGCAGCTGGCAGCACAACTTGCGGCGCAGGTCGCGGCGCAGCTGGCAGCGCAGGTTGCCGCGCAGCTGGCATTGCAGGTGTTGGCGCATGAACCATTGCAGCTGTCTTGCACGGTTAATTCTGTGCAATCGCCAACGATGGATTCGATGCACTTCCAGGTGCGAGTGACGGCACCACCAGCGGCGCTGTCTAATTCGGTATCGGTCAAATTACGGATCGATGTTTTGTTGAAACCTAACTTTTTATTGCTCATGATAACTCCGGAAAAAGATTAGCACAGCCAGGAAGGGCAACGTTGGTTATTTGTGTTGGGGCACTTGTAATTACAAGTCACACCACAGCTTGCATTGCAGCTGGCACGGCAGGTCGCAGCGCAACTAGCACCACAAGTTGCGGCGCAACTCGCTGCACATGTAGCGGCACAAGTCGCGCCACATGTCGCACCACAGCTGGCGTTGCACGAACCTTCGCAGCTGTTGAACTCAGTCAATACCGGGCAATCCTCTTCGATAGAACGGCATTTCACGGTACGGGTAATCGCACCACCTGCTGCAGTGTCTAATTCGGTATCGGTCAAATTGCGGATCGATGTGGAATTAAAACCCAGCTTCGATTTCTTGCTCATAGATACTCCTTATACGTAAAGCGTTTTAGTGGAATCAACACAGTCTGGAAGGGTTGCAACGGTCCGACGGGCAAATGCGTGCGGAGTTGCAACGGATATTGCATGTGTTTTGGCAAGATGCAGCGCAAGTCGCGGCACAGCTAGCGGCACAAGTCGCAGCGCAACTGGCAGCACAAGTCGCACCACAGGTTGCACCACAGCTCACATTGCATGAACCCTCACAGCTATTGAATTCAGTCAACACCGGGCAATCATCTTCAAACGAACGGCATTTGACGGTACGGGTGATGGCGCCACCTGCTGCACTATCTAACTCAGTTTCGGTCAGATTACGGATGGAGGTGGAGGTAAAACCAAGCTTTGATTTCTTAGACATAAGATTCCCTTTTGGTTTTGCTGGAGCCAACTGGCTCCAAAACAGACAAACCCGTACTGCCAAAACTCGCACAGTACGAGTCGGTCATTCATCCTGCTAATTCTGGATTAGCAATTCCAGGATGGGCATGGGCGGCGTTCCGATGCGCAGCGTACTTCGCTGTTGCAGCGGATGTTGCAAGTGCCACCGCAACTGGCATTGCAGCTACCAGCACAGCTGGCTGCGCACGACGCTGCACAGGTTGCGGCGCAGGTCGCAGCGCAGCTGGCAGCGCACGTTGCGCCACAAGTTGCGCCACAAGTCGCTGCACAAGAGCCTTCGCAGCTGTTCAACTCGGTCAGATCAGGGCATTCGTCTAACATCGAACGGCATTTGACTGTACGGGTAATTGCACCACCTGCTGCTGCGTCTAATTCGGTGTCAGTCAGATTCCGGATCGACGTTTGGGTAAAACCTAATTTAGTTTTTTTAGTCATGGTTAATCCTCTAATTTGATAAAGGTGAGGCTCATTTCTCCTGTGAGCCTCGTGCAGGTACAACACCGTTGGCGATGTGCCAGTAGCACAAAGCGATAGAAAAAGCGCTACCCTCCAGTCATCTGGATAAGTTGAAAAATGAAGGGAGATTCAGACTGCCTGGTTTAGTCGGGTGTCAGTGCTGGCGCCATTTGTGATAGGGGAAACGGGATGTTTGCGTATTACAGTGAGGTTGAGACATACCCGCCTCCCTTATCGATAGCCGTTATCGTTACAAGAATTACCAGCTGACGGCTAACTGGCTGACTTGCTCGAAGTTGAAATTCAAGGTTTTCATACCCGCCATAAATGGTAAGGACCAATGCAGTGGCATAGTCTGACCATTCATCTCAGCCAGTGCCAGTGCCGCGCCGGATAAGCCTTCCAGAATACCAAGCTGAATTTCATGATCATGTTGCGCACTGTAGTTGATGCTGAATGGACCATCGTCATCGTGTAAGGCATGAATCTGTTCCAGCAGTTCTGTGGATGGGCATTGCAACTGCTCAAGTATCCAGGCAGAACCGACACTGCCGTGACACATCCAGGCATCATGAAAACCGAGCTCGGCAAATGGTCGTTGGGCCATGGTTTGCAAGATGCGTTCAGCCCATTGATCATACTCGGGTTTTTTCAGGGCAAACGAAGCCAGACGCAGAGCACTGATCGCACCCAAATCGCCATAACACCAGGCACAACGCGAATGTTTGTCATTGTTTGCGGCAGTTCCAAAGTGACCATGACCCTCTTGTAATTCATAGCTCGCAAGTTCGCTTAAACCAGCCTGCAGCATGTGCCGGCATTTGTCACGAGTATCTTGCCCGCTGGCTAAGGCATAGGCCAGTGCGGCATACACCCCGGGTTGACCATGCGCCATACCGAGGTCAATACAACCCATAGGATTGGCGATGCCCATAGGGTAGCCACGGATCCAGTCGGGGGGCGTGAACCAATGGCAAAAATCGTTTTTTTGCGTCGCCATTTGCTCAAGACGATCGACACAAAGCTGTAATAATTCATTGTTGCCCGTGGTTTGCGCACGGTAGGTGGCATACACCGTTAAACCCGCAATACCGCTGATTAAGTCAAAATGAAAGGGTAAGTTTTGTTTGTACCTGAGGCAGTCTTTAAGGTAGTCATCGTAGTCAAATGCCGCATCACTGGCGATGCCGAGGTTGAAATAACGATCCAGTTCCAGTGTTGAAAAGACGATGCCACTGCTACCTTGAAACAAGCCCAGGCCATGTTTTGGTAAGGAAGCCAGACAGGCAATGATGCCTTCTTCAACCACATTTACGTCAAACTCTGGCTGGTTTTCATTCAGGCAAACATGCGCTAGCAACTTGCCAGCCAGACCACTGGCATAGGTGAAATCACTGGTGTTTAGTTGAACTTCACGCGCCAGTTTTTGTGCAACCAGATCTAGATAATTTTTGGAAAAAGTGTCGATAGGCTTCATACACTCACCTTTGCTGGTGCTGGTTTTTGCGTGGCCTGGCGTGCACGTTCGAGTCGTTTGGCAAAATCGTATAAGACCGTTTCATGACGGCGTGGATCAGCTTGCACCAGACGATTAACATGCATATGCATGAGGCTGTGAATCACACTTTGCTGACGCAATTCGGGTAAATCTTTGATCTCGTTACGGATTGCCGCAACTAACTGGTCGCGACGTGGACGTTGTCTGGCTAATTGCTCACGCCAGGCCAGAATCGCCGGGCTAGGACGACGTAAGGCATCGATCGATTTACGCAAATCACGGAAACGCGCACCCAAAGCCACCAGGGTGTTGGAACGGCTTTGCTGGGTTGAGTGTTCGTTCAAGAAGTTAGACGATATCTTATCGAGGAATTCGGTGCGCGCGTCTTTTTCCGGTTCCAGGCATTGCGCATAATCGTCCACCGATGCCAGTGCGTACAACCAGCGTTGATGCATTTCAGGGTACTCGTCTTCGATTTCCAGTAATTGCAACGCGTCTTGTGAGTCGATCATAAATAATTGTTCGCACAAAACCAGTGCTGCTTCGCCACCATAGCGTTGCGCTTCGATTACATAGTCATCACTTTGTACGCGCCAGATCAGGCCATCCTGGCGTGCCTGATGCAAGCGATCATAAACCTGATTCAGCGTGGCTTGTAAATCGCTATCGCTGTGAAAACGCAGACGTAAATGTTCAAACTGATCTTTGTAGCGAATAAAGAACCAACGGTCGACTGCAGCATCAGCTTGTGTAAACACGGGACTGATGACTTCACGGATGACACGGTCAGAATAGCCAGCACCGGTATAAATACGTAGGTAAGCCCATTCACCCATGTTCGGACAAATTTTGCCTTCCGCAGTCAACTCAGGTTTAGGCAGTGCAGGTTTAGATTCCGTCACTTCTTTTTCTATGCGCATAGGCAAGATCCACTCCTGGCTGCGCTGGGCATAGTCCGCTTGATCGGCCGCTGCCTGTAAAGTCAGACATTCATGCAAAAAGACGGAATGGTGTTTGATAATTTCATCGAGTAAGCTACTGACGGAAGCAGGATTTTCCAGATCGACAGGCAGGTGATTGTCGTTCATATCCCAGGTCACATACCGCGGTAATTGTCGCTCACTGCGCCAGCTTGCAATCTGACCTTCTTCGGCGGCTTTGTTTAAGGCTTCGATGTCGGTTTTTTTCAGTGTCCAGCGTGCCCGCGAAACGATCAGACCAGCGATTTCTACGCGTGGCATGTAGTCAAAATCACGGATTGCCGCTGGCCAGTTAAAACCTATCCAGGAAGCATCGTCTTCTTGCAACATTGCCAGAAACTGGTAAGTGCCGAGTTGACGCGCACTGTAATTGTGTGCACTGGTCATACGTGGAATCACGCGTCGTCCAGTTTTACGCTCACGCAAAACAAAACGCTCACCAACCAGTTGTATGCTTAAGTCGTCAAGCCAGAATTGCTGATCGCGCGGCAAACCACTGTTACCGGCAAACACCAGGTCATATTCGGCCAGCCGCGGTTTGCGTAAGATATTTAAAATACGGTCTTGCGGATGGTGGGTAATTTCTGCGTAAATCGCACCAGGTATGGCGGCACGCTGGGTTTCGTAATATTGCTGACTGGCTTCCGTTAATTCTTTACTCAGGTGCGTGAAGCGGCTGATTAATTCCAGACCGTTACGTCCGCCTATATACTTGAGTTCGATCTGGCGCTCACCGCCAGCCGGGTTACTGAGTAAATTCACCTGTGCGTACAAACCTTCGGCGGTGACACCATTCGCATGCGAATTCGGATTGAGTTCCTTGAGCTCGTCTTCGCTGATACGAATCACGGGTGTTTTGGGATCAAGGATAAATTTTTTGATGAGGATCTGATCGATGGGTTTCAGCATGGCTTGTGCGATCCCACCACCCTGACCATCACGCTGCAGGCGTAAGCCATCCAGGAGTTCGGTATTGATCCAGCCATTATCGGGATAAGGCAGACCCAGTTCCGGGTGCAAGGCATACGCCAGATTAATCTCGCGGTCTTCAAAGCGCTCACGGAACAGGTTTTTGTATTCGCTCATCACACTGCCGCCATACACGCTGTGTTCAGCCAGCACTTGTACGCCTTTAACCAGACGGTCGGCATCGGCTTGGGAAATAGCTTGAGCCTGATCAATCACGCTATCGATTTGCAATACGCCATTCTGCAAATCTTTATTGCCCAGTTCCGCTTTGATTAAATCGTGAATTTCTTCGTAGTAGGGGACCAGACTTTCACTGCTCTCGGCTAATTTCCGTAATTCGCACAGCTTTTGCAAAATCTCCCGGGCTTTTTCTAAGGCGCTGTGTTCGGGGCATTTGCTCAGGGCGATTTCCAGGGTGCATTTATCGCTGCTACTCGGCGCCAGATCGGGCAACAACAGGCGGCGGTCTATCGCGCCATGTAAAAATTCAATCGCGTCGTCTTCGCTGATATCGGGGTCCGAGCTTAACAAGTTGCAGATTTCTTTGAAGTCCATGGGGCTTTGGCAATGCTTGCGCAAAATCAGCAAACCCTCATTGAGATCAAATTCCACCGCGCGATAAGTCCGTTGCCAGTTACTTTGATATACCCAGTCAACATAGCTTAAATGGGTGCCGACTATCTGCGTGGTATTACTGATTTGCCATTTGATTTGTTGACGTAAATCACGGTCACTTAAGGCTTTTTCGAGCAGGCGCGCTTCAACGGCTGCATCCAGATGGATGCCGCGACGAATTTTGTGATGCGGGCTGGCTTCGCTGCTTGCGCCGATTTTGGCTAATTGCACCTGAGCGAATAAGCCAAACGGGGTACAGCGATAAGCTGCCCGGCTCAGAAATTTCGCCAGGGTGGCGATGAGTTTTTTGCGGTCACTGGGGTATTTGGCTGCATCGCCTTCACCACGACGATATTCCTGCAAGCTGGCATGCAGCGATTGGCTGGAAATGTAGAGCGCTTCATCCACCAAGGGATTGTCATAGACCTCAAGAATGAAACTCTCGTGATCGTCGCTATGACACCAGTTTTGAAAAACACTGAGCGGGAGTAAGGGGCTGCGAGCAATCGCAAAGGAAGCAGGATGTAGCGTGGTATTCATTGACGGTGTTCCCATTACTATGCCCTGGCAGCACAACACGACCGCAGGGCGAGTTAAACAACTAAGCCAAACCGGTGATGCAAATCCCGAATTTTATTCAGGTGGTATTACATGTAAAAAGACATGTAACAGGCCAAACATTCTAATTGGCTCGCTTAGTTTTGAATGAATGTCAATGAAATACAGATTTTATTTTAATTTAATGTTGTTTTAGTAAATTAAAAATGTCTATTTATTTTACAAACGATATGCAATTTCCTGACTTGCTTATGAGTATTTGTTATAGACGAGGTATATTGCATTGCAAAATGGCTATGGTGTGGGCGCAAAACCTCATGTTTCATCGAAAAGTGAGATGAAAAATACGGCAAGAGTTATAAATAAAGTCAAATATATTAAGCAAAACTAATCTTGTAAATTGAATCATACAATTGCATAAATTGAAATTCCATCATTATTTCAAGGAGTGTTGCTTAATTGCTAGTCACTTTGCTTGCCTGGCGTTAGGGTTGAGTTGGCGGTATTGCTGAGGATGGAAAAAGCGCGCGGGTGAAAGGCCATAATGGCGTTGAAACATGGCAATAAAATTGCTCGGATGAGCATACCCGAGCTGGTCGGCCACGGCTTGTACACTCTGACCCTGCGCCAGACTGGTGGCCGCTTTCAACAAGTCCGCCTGTTGTCGCCACGCGCGGAAACTGATACCAGTCTGGCTGCGCCATAGCCTCGATAAACTACGTTCCGAAAGCCCCGCCCAGTCAGCCCAGGAACTCGCTAGTCGGCTACGGCTGGGATTTAAGCAAATTGCTTCGGCGATCTTTTTAAGGCGTTTGTCTTGCGGCATAGTCAAAGCCAGTTCCAGTTTGCTGGCGCGACGAATTTCTGTCAGTAATAAACTCAGCAAGGCGGCTTGCACCTCGGGCTCAGGAGAGGCTTGAGGTTCACTCAATAAGCGTTCCACCAAAGCACATAAAAATGGGCTGACACTAAATACCGCTGCGTTGTCTGGCAGTTGGGCAGAGAACTGCGGATGAAATAATAAATTCCAGCCACTGATGGCACCATAAATACTGACCTGATGTGGCATCCCTGGCGGTAACCAGATCGCACGCTGAGGAGGGCAAAGCCAGTTGGCCGTTGCCGTTTGTAGCCGCACCAGGCCATTACTGACGCAAAACATTTGCCCGCGTTTGTGTTGATGCCAATCGTATTCACGGGTCCCCAAACGGAATTCATTACTCGCCTCGGTATTGCCTGCTAAGGCATACACCGCCATACCAAGCTCATCTTCACTCAAATCGGATGCGTAATCAGGAGGCATGGCAGAAATTGCTAAAGAATGATTTGGCGGTATATCACTATATGTTTGCTTAATAGCGTTATCAAGCCGATGCAGTTTACCGCAATACTGTGCTCGCTGCATACGGCAGCCTGCGTAACGATGAGGGAGAACTACTATGGAAAAACCAACTGCTGCCAGTTCGTCTGGCGCTGTACTTAAACCCGGTGCGCCAGCCTGGCTGGCGGTCGGCATTGCTTGTCTGTGTTCATTTATGGTGGTGTTTGATGGGGCGGTGGTGAATCTGGCCTTACCCTCCATGCAACAGCAGTTGCAACTCAGTAATCTGGCGCAGCAATGGGTCATCGATGCCTATTTGCTGGTATTAGGCGGATTTATGTTAGTCAGTGCGCGTGCCAGCGACTGGTTTGGGCGTGCCCGGGTATTGTCCTGGGGCATCGTGGTCTTTACAGTCGCCAGTGCCTGGGCTGGCATGGCGGAATCCGCTGCCAGTTTGTTGAGTGCGCGTGCTTTGCAAGGCGCGGGTGCTTCGGCTTTGGCGACATCGACGCTGGCGATTATCGTCACGGTTTATAGCGATGCCCAGGCCAAGGCCCGGGCGATTTCGATTTGGGCTGCCAGCAGTTCACTGGCGGTGGCGATAGGAGTGGTAGCGGGCGGCTTGCTGACCAGTTTTTGGGGGTGGCGTGCGGTGATGTGGTTGAATTTACCGATAGGCGTGGCGTTGTGGCTGGCGGTGCAAGCTTGCTTGCAAACGCGGCGTGGCACTTCGATTGCCATGGTAAGGCTGGATTGGCGAGGCAGTCTGAGCATCGTGCTGGCGATGGCGAGTACGTTATGGTTTTTGAATCAATTGCAAGTCGCTGCGGCCGGCGTGCAACTAGCCTTATACGGCGTGCTTTGTGTGTCGGCCTGGCTCTTGTTTATCTGGCTGGAGCGGCGGCAACCTGAAGCGGTCGTACCACTGCATCTGTTTCGTTTGCCAGCGGTTAGTCTGGGCAATTTTGTGGTACTGGGCATGGGGGCGGTGTTGACTGGCAGTCATTACTTTATTTCGCATTTCTTGCAGTGGCAGTTACAGCAAAGCGCTTGGGCAGCCGCGCTCAGTATGCTGCCTCTGCCGCTGAGTCTGGCGGCAGCGGCGATGCTGGCGCGTTACGCGATGGATAAGGGTTGGCGCTATTTGCCGAGTTATGGTGGCGTGTTAGCCGCGCTGGGTTTGCTGATGTTAAGCTATTACAGTGCGGCCGCCAGACCGGGTGCCGGTGGCTGGCTGTTTAATTGCGCACTGCTGGTATTGGGATTGGGGCTGGGTACGATGTTGATGACGGCAACCCACACCGCGCTGGCTTTACTCAGTAAAGAAGTCGCTGGTCTGGCTGCTGGTCTGTTCAACAGTGCCAGACAATTGGGGGCGGCGCTGGGAATTGCGATCTTGTCGCTGGTATTGCACAGCCAGTCAGCGCCAGCAGGCTATTCCTGGGTATTTGCGGCGGCGGCGGGCTGGATCGGCCTGGTTGCGCTGGCCGCGCGTGGCTTAGCGCAGCCGCACAGTCATTGACATAAAACCAGGCGATTGGCCAGATCAAATACAAATTCAGGCCGCAGATAAGCAGCAAACACGCCACCGAGCAGCAGCGCGAGCAGTACAGCAGCTAACAGGTGGCGTAGTGTGGGACGTTTCATGCGGGACTCTTGTGCGGGCGATGCAGCGCGCGTTCATCGATCGGCAAATTCACTAAGGCTGCGAACAGGCCTAAGCCGATGACTACCATCCAGACTACATCATAATTGCCGAAATGGCTGTAAAAATACCCGCCCATCCAGGCACCGATAAAGCTGCCAACCTGGTGCGAAAAGAACACGAAACCCGATAGCATTGATAGATAACGCACACCAAAAATGCCTGCGATCACACCATTGGTGAGTGGCACGGTGGACAACCACAAGGCGCCCATCGCGGCAGAGAACGCATACACGGTCCAGACGCTGAGTGGCACACTGACGAAGATGAAAATCACTAAAGCGCGCAAGGCATAAATTATCGAGAGCAAATAGCGCTTGGGAAAACGCGCGCCAAGTGCGCCAGCGAGGTAAGAACCAAAAATATTGAATAAGCCAATTAAACCGAGTGCTATGACCGCGACCGAGGCGTCAGTAATGCCCTTGTCTTTGAGATAGGCCGGCATATTCGTGCCGATGAATACCAATTGAAAACCGCAGACAAAATAACCAGCTAATAACAGTAAAAAGGCTTTTTGTGAAAACGCTTCGCGTATCGCTGCCAGCGGACTTTGTCCTGCAATCTGAGTACCCGCCGGGCTGGGTTCACGTAAACGCCAGATCGCCGGTAACATCACCAGTAATACCAGGGCGCTGAGTATATACAAGGCGTTTGACCAGCCAGTATGGCCAATTAAAAACTGGTCGACAGGCATCATGATGAATTGCCCGAAGGAACTGGCGGCCGAGGAAATACCAAAGGCCGATGAGCGTTGTTGCTCGGTTGAGTTGCGCGCAATGATGCCGCTAACTACCGCGAACGTGGTACAAGCCAGCGCCGCACCGATGAGCAGACCTGAACCCGTAATAAACAACCAGGGCGTGCTGACACTGGCCATCCAGATTAAGCCCGCGGCATACAGTAAGGCACCCGCTAACATGACTTTAAAGGTGCCAAAACGGTCGGCGCAAATCCCGGCGAGCGGGCCAAACGCACCCCAGAGCAAATTTTGTAAAGCTATCGCCAGCGAATAGGTTTCACGACTCCAGTGGTAAGACTCGGAAATCGGTTGCAGCCAAAAGCCAAAGCCGTGCCGTATCCCCATCGCCAAAGTAAGTACAGCGCCGCTGGCCCATAAGACGAGGCGCAGTTTTTGAGAAAATTCGGGATTAGCTGGGGGGGAAGTAGACATGCCTGGCTCCGGTGAAAACAAGCCAGCAGTTTAGCGGGTTTAAGCAATGCCTGCAGGAAATGAAAAATTTAAGATAGTGCTGGCAAACGCCCGAATTACGGGCGCTTGCTAAGCATACTGGCGTGAGTATTTAAAACTGTTGAGTAGAACCAGTTTGTTTTGCCATTTGATTTAAACGCTGCTGGATTTCATTCAAGCGGACTTGTGCTAATTGTTTGTCGTTATCTGTCAAGTTCTGGTAATCGCGGGTGCGGCGAAACCATTCGGCACTGATACTGTCGCCTAACTTATCAGATAATAAATGCCAGGCATAAGCATCGACGACATTGTGTTCTTGCAGGTAAAGTTCAGAAATGATACCCGCTGGACGAACCTTGCCAGCAACCAGCGACGCCATAAACTCTTGTCGGGCTAATTCACGGTAATCCAGGCGTGCATCGTAATCTGGATTTTGTGGCTGGCCATTTAATTCAAAATAATAGCGTTCCCCTAAGTGCATCATGGCGAAGCCATCGCCAGATTGGGCCAGTTTTTTCAAGCTGGCTAAATCTTTGCGGTAATAATCGGGCGGCAACATGTAGCCGAGCTTTTCCATTTTTTGACGGCGTGCTGCTTCGGCTGCAGAAATCACTTCGGGCTCAGGTGAGGCTAAAGCCGGGTTGGCACCATTACCGTTTGCGCCCGAGCCTGCATCGCTTGCTGGGGTCCCCAAAGCAAACGGCGAGTTACCCCAGTCGCTGGCGCCGGGTTTGGCTAAGGCCAATTTGCTGCTGGGCTGGCTAGTCGCTTGCTGCGCTGACGACGCTGCATTGCCAGTTTGATCGGCGGCACTACTGACGGAATTGGTAGTCGCAGTCTGGTTGCTGTTATAACTCGCCCAAAGCACCGCGATCACGGCTGCGATGGCCGCAATGAGTAATTTAATCTTCATACTCTCCCCTGGGTTTTTCAGCAGTCAGGCCACGATCGGCAAGCTGGCCTGGCTTGTGAGCGGTAAACTAAGCACCTGACTGCCTGATTAACGTTGTGTGAATTGATGCGCTGTCAATTCACCTCCAGCGATTAGACGCGTGGCAAGCTGTTAAAGCAACGGCTGACGCCATTCGCATAACCCCAGCGTGTGTAGTAATCACGTTGTGCTGGCGAGCCATGGGTCGAGTAATCCGCCGCGGCACGGGCACTGGATACGGCTGCAGCCAGGAAGGAAGGATAACGCAAACTGCTTTCAGCGTACTTAACGAAAGAACCACCGGTGCAATCCGCTTGCAACTCCTGGTAAGGCGAGCTTAAACGGATGTTATTGGTGAATTGTATCGAGTGACCGAATTCATGCGCCAACACCATTTTTGCGGCGTAATTGCCGTGTGAGCTTTCCTGGCCTTGCAAGAACGAGGTGCCGACACTGATGATGTAAGGGCCGCAAGCCATCGCGTTAGGCGAAGGTTCGCCGCAGGCACGTTGGTTGATATACAGAGTCGGGCGGGCATACGCACCTAATTGACCACGAATTTCAGTCATGGTGTTATTCAGGTAAGTATTCGTTACGGTTACCGCGCTGGCCATGCTACTGACTAAAGCTAACGCGCTTGCTGCTAAAAGATGACGTCTCATGATAACTCCTTAGTTGTCGTTGTGAATAAACAGTCCATCTCCAGACTGTGAGAACGTCCGCTAATTGAGCCGTAAGTCTGCTTTCTTTCCGGGTAAGAAAGTCACAGACTAGCCACACGGGTAAGTGTGACGCAGCTAAGCACCGTTTGCTTACTGTAGGAACACGCTGCTACAGCAAATCAGCGGCAAAAGCGTGGCAAAACTACCGTGGGTTACCGGTGTCCCGGCGATGATTACCAGCATCGTCCCTTGTTATAGTGAAGTTTTGTCAAGCTGCACCCAGGCATAGCCAAATCGATATAGACCTGGTGTGTTTATGCATAGGTACTGGTTGCAAATTATAAGGATTTAGATATAAATGGAAATCAAATAATTTTTTGAATAATTCGGCGCACAAGAAATTTTGCACAAATTTTGTGCAAAATTTCGCGGTTAATTGCTTGATTTGTAAGAAACTTTTACACAAGTGAGGAATATTGCTAGCAAAGCATAAATTCTCAACAAGAAATTTCCCTTATATTTCATCGAAAATCCTCGAATCTAGAAAATTTGCCAAGGCAAATCGAGAACTAAGCTTGTGAAAATTCTGTCATTAAAATTAATTCATGCTGCAATGCGATTAGATATTATAACTTTTTAGATAGGTAATTGAATTACTCTTCTAATTCAGAAAAAAACCGTTGCCATGTAAAAAAGCGTTGTTTTTACGCCAGCCAATCGGCCAGACTGCGTGCCACGACCTGGGTGGCGCGGCGTAAATCATCCAACTGCAAGCGTTCATCGGCGCGTTTGGCATGCGATTCCAATACCGTGCGTGGCCCGGCACCGTAAATCACACCGGGTATGCCGCGTTCAGCAAATAAACGCACATCGGTGTAAAGCGGCGTGCCTAAAACTGGAATCTCGCAAGCAAATACCGCGCTGCCATGGCTTTGCAAGGCGCTGATTAAAGGCGCTTGCGCCGCGCTTGGTACCAGCGCACGCGCCAGCAACAGGCGCTTGATTTCGATTTGCACACCGGGTAATTGCGCCGCCGTCTGGTGCAGCAATTGGCGCAACTGCGCTTCAACAGCCACTGGATCTTCTTCGGGTATCATGCGCCGATCGAATTTAAATTCGACCTTGCCGGGTACCACATTGGTATTGGTGCCACCTTGTATTACGCCTATGTTCAGATAAGGATGGCGTATCCCCGGCACGGCTGAGAGTTGCTGGCGGTAGCGCGAATTTTCGGCATACAGCGCTTGCATTAACTGGGTCGCCGCATACAGCGCATCGACACCGCTATCGGGTATCGCTGCATGCGCCATCTTGCCATGTACTGTCACTTGCATTTGCAGGCAGGCATTGTGGGCATTAATCACCTGGTAAGAAAAACCTGCCGCCACCACATAATCGGGCGCAATATGGCCGTGTTCCAGCATCCAGCCTGGCCCCAGTTCGCCACCAAACTCTTCGTCATAGCTGAACAGTAATTGCAATTTGCCGCGCTGCGGTTGGGCTATGGCTTCGAGTGCGCGCAAGGCAAAGGTGTAACTGGCAAAATCCGATTTACTCACCGCCGCAGCGCGGCCATAAATCGCGCCATCGTGGATTTCACCGCCATACGCTGGCACAGTCCAGCCCTCACCGGGTGGCACCACATCGCCATGCGCATTCAATAAATAACAAGGGCCAGCGCCATACTCGCGGCTGACCAGTAAATTCGTAATGCTTTGCATCCCCGCTTGCTGCACCAGTTCGTCCGGCACAGCATAGCTTTGCACGCTTAAATTCATGTGCGCTAATAATTCAGCGGTGCGTTCAGCATGCGGGCGATTATTACCGGGCGGGGTATCGGTCGGCACTTGAATTAATTGCTGTAAGAAGGCCACTTCTTCGTCAAAGTGTTGCGCTATCCAGTGATCTAACTGGTGGTAAAGTTCGCTACGATTCATGGCGTAATACTCGTGGAATTGGTGGATAAAGCCGGCTGAGTTTGCTGATACCAGCGTGCGATTTGCTCGCGTTCAGCGGCCGTCATTTGGGTTAAATTGGCGAGTGGCATGGCCTGGGTTTGCACCACTTGCTGATAAATTTTGTCGCGATATTGCTGCAATTGCGCGCTGGTTTCCAGCAGCACGCCCGCAGGCGCCTGGCTAAAACCAGGCTGACGCGGTTGCGCCGCATGGCAAGCGACACAGCGTTGCTGCAGTATGGTTAAAATTTGCGGCTCAGCGATGCGGCTGTTGGCACCGTTAGATTGACTGCCAGCGCTAAGCGCAGCTGCGCTTACTGGTGTTGTCGGCACGGGGGCCAGATACGCGGCGCAGATGATTAACAACGCCACGCCAGCAGCTGGATACGACCAGCGAATTTCACCCTTATGGCGCAAATTAAAAAAGTGCCGTATGCACACCCCCGCTGCCATAATCAGCGCCAGCACCAGATAATGGCGCTGATGTTGATAAGTCATCGCATAGTGATTGCTGATCATAATGAAGAGCAAGGGCAGGGTGAAATAATTATTGTGCACACTGCGTTGCTTGGCTCGAAGGCCATAAGCAGGATCGGGTCGCTGCCTTTGCATCAGCGCCGCCACCATGCGTTTTTGCCCGGGGATGATGACCATCAAGACATTGCCCGCCATGATGGTGCCTATCATCGCGCCAACGTGGATGTAAACCGCGCGACCACTTAAAAACTGCGCCAGCAAGCCGGCACTGGCAATCAATAGTAAATACACCGTCAGGCCCAGCCAGAGCGGCTGTTGCGCCAGTGGCGAACGACAGAGTAAGTCATACACCAGCCAGGCGCTGATCATCGCGGCAATGCCTAGCGCGATCGCTTGCCAGGGCAAGAGTGTAGCGACGCGTGGGTCTATCATCATGCTGTCAGCGCGCCAGTAATAACTGACGACTAGCAAGGCGCAACCCGAAAGCCAGGTGGTATACGCTTCCCATTTAAACCAGTGCAATTCCTTGGGTAATTCAGCGGGCGCTAACAAGTATTTTTGCGGGTGATAAAAACCGCCGCCATGCACCGCCCACAGCGCCCCCGCCACGCCTTTTTGCGCCAGTTCTGAGCCTGGTTCCGGCGGCCGGATATGATTATCCAGCCAGACAAAATAAAACGAGGCACCGATCCAGGCGATGCCCGTGATCACATGCAACCAGCGTAAGAGTAAATTCAGCCAATCCAGCGCATACCAGCCCAGCCAGGTCATATCCATTGCCACTCCTTGCTGCCCAGGCTGCCTCGGCGGATGCTTCAGCCTGTATCTGGTCGCGACTTGTTACGGCTTCCGCGGCGACGTTCTTGCTAATGCTTGATACCCAGTGTCTAACCTTAAATTTGCTAAACGTCAGAAAAAGCTAACTGCCACGATAAGTCGAATAAGACCACGGCGTCAGTAATAAAGGCACATGGTAATTTTGCGTGGCGTCAGCAATGCCAAATTGCAGCACCACTTGATTCACAAAGCCGGGGCTGGCCAACGCCACACCTTGTTGCCGGTAATAAGCTTCAGCCTCAAAACGCAATTGATAAACCCCGCAACGCAGCGCCTGATCTTGCAATAATGGCTGATCGCAACGGCCATCGGCATTGGTGCAAAAATCCCCTAGCTTTTGCCAGCCCTGGCTTTCCTCAAACCACAGGCTGAAGGTCATTGCCGCCGCGGGTTTGCCGCCGTGGGTATCAAGTACATGAGTGCTGAGCTTAGCCATAACATCCGTGTCAGTTAAAGGTGTGCGAAAAAGCATGACATAAAATTCTAGCCTGCGGCAAAATCACCACTATATGAATTTTGCTATGCGGATTATCTGCAACATCGCGCATCATTTGACGATTCAGCTTGTCGCTTGATGCTTACAGGAGTCAGTCCATGCCAGCCGCCGCTTTCATCGCCCGCTTAAATCACGCCAGCGCCGCAGAGTTTGTGCACGAACTCGCGGCCGTCTACGAAGACTCGCCCTGGTTAGCCCAGGCCGTGGTGGCGCAGCGGCCATTTGCCAGCCTGGCGGCGCTTAAATATGCGATGCAACAGACTTTGATGCAGGCCGAGCCAGCAACGCAACTGGCCTTAATTTGCGCCCACCCCGAATTAGCCGGTAAGGCGGCGATTGCCGGAGAACTCAGCGCCGCCTCGACTGCGGAACAAAGCCAGTCTGGCTTACTGCATTGCAGTGCCGATGAATACACCGAATTACTGGCACTCAATCAAGCTTATCGTCAGCGCTTTGGCTTCCCGTTTATTTTGGCGATAAAAGGGCCAGCTGGGCTGGGCTTAAATCGTCAACAAATTCTCGCCAGCTTGCGGCGGCGCTTGCGCCATTCCAAAGCCCACGAATTTCAAGAAGCTTTGCAACAAATCGGCCAAATCGCCAATTGGCGCCTCAATCAACTCGCAGGCTTTACGCCAACGCTGGGGCAAACCGTGTTACAGCAAGCGGCGCAACTGGCGCAATTTAGTGAACTCAGCACGGGTTTAAGCTGCACTTATCTGACTCCAGCCCATCAGCAAACCCGCGCACAACTCGCCGCCTGGATGCGCGCCGCTGGTTTGCAAGTGCAGATCGATGCACTCGCCAATGTCTGCGGCCGCTATCCATCTAGCCAGCCGCAAGCCAAAACCCTGTTGCTGGGCTCGCATTACGATAGCGTGGTCAATGCGGGTGCTTATGACGGCCGCGCTGGCATCTTAATTGCGCTGGCAGTGCTGGCTGAATTTCAACAACAGCAGGTCGCCTTGCCGTTTCACCTGGAACTAATCGCCTTTGCCGAAGAAGAAGGCGTGCGCTTTGGTGCTACCTTTCTCGGTAGCCGTGGCCTGACCGGGCGTTTTAATCCAGACTTACTGAACTTGCGCGACGCCAATCAACAAACCCTGGCACTCGCCTTACAGCAAGCAGGTTTCGATGCCAGCCAAATTCCGCAATTAGCCAGAAACCCCGCCGACTTACTCGGCTATCTCGAACTGCATATAGAGCAAGGGCCGCAACTCTTGCAGCAACATTTACCACTGGGCATAGTCAGCGCCATCGTCGGCAGCCGCCGCCTCAAAATCCGCTTGCGCGGCCTCGCCAGCCACGCTGGTACCACACCCATGGCCGGGCGTCGCGATGCTGCAGTGGCCGCCGCAGAATTTATACTCGCTGCCGAACGCATCGCACTACGCCAGCAGATCGTCGCCACCGTCGGCAAACTCGACGTACCGCAAGGCGCGGTGAATGTCATCCCCGGCCTGTGCGAATTCACGCTCGATTTACGCGCCCCCGATAATGGATTGCGCGACGCCGCCTGGGCCGAACTCGAACACGAATTACAAAAAATTTGCCAGCGCCGCGATTGCGATTACGAAGTCGAATTACTGCTGTTAGCCGACGCCGTCAGTTGCGAGACAGCCGCACGCCAGCGCTGGGCCACCCAATTGCAAACACTGGGCTTACCGGCGCAGGAACTGCTCTCAGGCGCCGGCCACGACGCCATGGAACTGGCCCAACTCTGCCCCGTCAGCATGCTCTTCATACGCTGCTGGAACGACGGCATTTCACATCATCCATTAGAAAGTTTAAGCGCCGATGATGCAGACCTAGCGGCGCAGGTGTTGCGAGGGTATTTGTTGGGGATGGCCAATGGTGATGTTTGAGTCGATTAGAACCGTAGGTGCGATAGAGCGCAGCGAAATCGTACGCAGTAAGCCTACCCGCTTGGTACATTGCTTGCGCATCTAATTCAAAAAACGACACACCCATAATCTGCGCCTCGCCAGCCAGAAACCTGTGTAAAGGCACATGGATATTGCGTGTTGCGTGGTGAAACAAATTCTTTGTAGCGATGATTATTGTTTATTTGTACGATTTCGCTGGGCTCTATCGTACCTTGTATTATTACTTTTACCGATAGCTCATTTATTTTAAGCTATTAACC
>JAYSEN010000012.1:0-130114 GCA_041913845.1 Undibacterium sp. | reverse complement strand
GCTGGGATTTGTCGGCGTCCTGGTAGTGATTTTACTGTTTTACTGGCTGTTGAAACATGCCTTTGAAATAGGTCGCCAGGCGATTGCACTGGATCAGACTTTTGCGGGCTTAACCGCCAAAGGCATAGGAATTTGGATAGGGGTGCAAGCCTTCATCAATATGGGGGTGAATCTGGGCCTGTTACCAACTAAAGGTTTGACATTGCCATTGATGAGCTATGGCGGTTCAGGTGTGATGATTAATTGTGTAGGTTTAGCGATTTTGTTACGTATAGATTATGAAAACCGCATTTTGATGCGCGGAGGTCGTTTATGAAACCAGCGCGCAAATTATTGATTATGGCAGCGGGCACGGGTGGGCATATTTTCCCCGGCATTGCGATCGCTGACTTAATGCGGCAACGTGGTTGGGAAGTGAGTTGGTTGGGCACGCAAACCGGCATGGAAGGACAGATCGTGCCGCAACATCAGATAAGCATGGATAAGCTCGATTTTTCCGGCATGCGAGGCAAAGGTTTGCGCCATAGTCTCAGCGGCGCCTGGAAATTGCTTGCCAGCTTTTTTGCCTGCCGCAGTATTCTTAAACGACGTCAGCCCGACGTGGTGTTAGGGATGGGCGGCTATGTTTGCGTTCCAGGTGGCGTTGTTAGCGCACTCAGTGGTAAGCCCGTCGTGCTCATGAATGCAGATGCGGCTTTGCTGTTATCCAATCGCATGTTGCAGCCATTTGCTAAGCGGATACTGTTTGGTTTGCCTGCGGCAAATATGGCGCAAAATCAGCAAATGAGTGTGATTGGAAATCCGGTGCGGCCAGCGATTTGTGCATTGCCGGAACCAGTGCAACGGTATACACAAAGAACCGGACGTTTGCGCATACTGGTAGTAGGGGGGAGTCTGGGGGCACAGATTTTGAATCAGACTTTGCCTGCAGCACTGGCGTTGATGCCTGCTGAAAGTCGCCCATTGATTGTTCATCAGTCGGGCAAGCAACATATCGCCAGCTTGCGCTTAGCTTATGAGCGCGCCGGGGTGGAGGCGGAGTTACTCGATTTTATCGAGGATATGCCACGGCGCTATGCCGAAGCCGATCTGGTGATATGCCGTGCTGGTGCGATCACTGTCTCCGAATTAACCGCAGCGGGCGTTGCCAGTTTGCTGGTGCCATTTATGGCGAGCAGCACCTCGCATCAGGCCGAGAATGCGCGCTGGTTAGCACAACATCAGGCAGCTTTGCATATGCCTCAGTCTGAATTAACACCACAACGCTTAACAGAAATTTTGCAAAAACTGGATAGAGCCGCTTGTCTTGAAATGGCGACAAAAGCCTATGCACTGGGTAAGCGTCAGGCCAACCAGGACATCGCCACGCTATTGGAATCCCTAACATGAAACATAAAGTTAAACACATCCATTTTGTGGGCATAGGTGGCTCAGGTATGAGCGGTATAGCCGAGGTTTTATTGAATCTTGGCTACACCATTTCTGGCTCAGATTTGGGAAGTAACAGTGCTACGGAAAGACTGGCACAAGCTGGCGCGACTATTTTTCTGGGGCATGCCGCCAGCCATATCGATGATGCCGATGCGATTGTGACGTCGACTGCGGTCAAAGGTGATAATCCTGAAGTGTTGGCGGCACGTGCGAAACATATTCCTATCGTGCCACGTGCGCTGATGTTGGCTGAGTTGATGCGGCTTAAGCGTGGTATCGCAATCGCCGGGACGCATGGCAAGACCACTACGACAAGTCTGGTGGCCAGCGTTTTAGCTGAGGGTGGCTTGGATCCTACCTTTGTAATAGGTGGGCGCTTAAACAGCGCAGGGGCGAATGCCAAATTAGGCAGTGGCGAATTTATCGTGGTCGAAGCCGATGAATCGGATGCGTCCTTTCTCAATCTTTTGCCTGTGATCGAAGTCATTACGAATATCGATGCCGATCACATGGAAACCTATGGTCATGATTTCGCACGCTTAAAACAAGCTTTCATCGAATTTACCCAAAGGCTGCCGTTTTACGGTGTTGCCGTATTGTGTATGGATGATGCGAATGTTCGTGAAATCATGCCGTTTGTTTCTAAACCCATCGTCAGTTATGGTTTTCATGAAGCGGCCGAAGTGCGCGCCGTGAACGCCTACGCAGAAAACGGAAAAATGCATTTTACCGTGGTGCAGGCAGATTACCCGGATATGCAAGTGAGTTTGAATCAGCCTGGTTTGCATAATGTGCAAAACGCCTGCGCGGCAATTGCGATTGCGCGCGAACTTGGTGTCAGCGACCAGGCCACACAAAAAGCCCTGAGTGAATTTAATGGCGTGGGACGGCGCTTCACGCGCTATGGTGAGCAGACTCTGGCGGATGGCGGAAGCTATGCACTGGTCGATGATTATGGCCATCATCCGGTAGAAATGGCAGCGACTTTGGCGGCTGCACGTGGTGCTTATCCGGGACGCCGTTTAGTGTTGGCATTTCAACCGCATCGCTATACCCGGACCCGCGATTTGTTTGAAGATTTCGTCAAAGTCATGTCGAGTGCCGACGTCGTGGTACTCGCTGAAGTTTATGCGGCTGGGGAAACGCCAATCGTCGCAGCTGATGGTCGTGCGTTGACGCGAGCGATGCGAGTTATGGGCAAGATTGAACCGGTGTTTATCGAAGACATCGCCGAAATGCCGCAAAGTTTGCAACATGTTTTAAAGCCTGATGATGTGCTGGTGGTCATGGGAGCAGGATCTATCAGTGCAGTACCAGCACAACTTACACAATTAGCTAAAAATTTAATCAAAGTATCATGAGCGAACAACAAATTAACTCCTTAGGTAAAGTCGCGGTATTAATGGGTGGTCGTTCTGCTGAACGCGAAATTTCCCTGATGTCAGGCAATGGCGTGGTGCAGGCTTTGCGCAGTAAAGGTGTGGATGCCCACCCTTTCGACCCGGCTGAGCGTGCCTTGAGTGACTTAATCAGCGAAAAGTTTGATCGGGTATTCATCGCCTTACATGGTCGCTATGGTGAAGATGGTGCAATTCAAGGTGTGCTTGAATACCTGAACCTACCTTATACCGGTAGTGGTGTGATGGCATCTGCAATCGGTATGGATAAGATTTACACCAAGCGGATCTGGCAAACTCATGCGATCTCTACCCCAGCTTATGCAGTGGTGAAAAATCAGGACGACCTAGACGGACTGGAACAGTGCCTGGGTTTTCCTATGATTTTAAAACCTCCGCATGAGGGTTCGACGATAGGCATTACCAAAGTCAATAACCGTGAGGAACTGCTTGCCGCCTATCAGACTGCGGCGAAATTTGACGATGTCGTTTTAGCCGAACAATTCATACAAGGGCGCGAATTAACCATCGCTATCCTTGGTAAAGGGCGCGAAGCCAAGGCCTTGCCTATTGTGGAAATCATTGCGCCGCAGGGCAATTACGATTATCAGAATAAGTATTTTACTGACGATACCCAATACGTATGCCCGGCTGACTTTCCATCTGCATTGACCGAAAAAATTCAAGCGATGGCTGTAGCGGCCTACAATGCGCTCGAATGTGAAGGCTGGGCCAGGGTTGATGCCTTGGTGCGTGAATCGGATCAACAAGTGTTCTTATTGGAGATCAATACGTCACCAGGAATGACCGGACACTCCTTGGTACCTATGGCTGCACGTGCAATTAAGCTCAGTTATGAAGACTTGTGCGTGCAATTAATCAGTGCGGCGAGTTTGAAGATCAAATCTGATCATCAATAAGACGCCTGAGCAGATAAAAATTGATTAAGCGGAGCTCGTAAACACCATGTGGCATGACAGCAAACTTATGAACAATATCGCCAACAGTTTGTTTGGCATGGTATTGCTCGCCTTGTTGCTGAGCTCTGTTTGGTGGTTGATTAACCGGCCGATGTTTACTTTAGCCAGTATCCGAATTGAAACTGATGAAGTTCAGGGTTTGCGGCATGTGAATAAACTGACAGTCAGATCACATGCGCTACCTCGCATACGTGGTAATTTTTTTACCACCAATCTCGATACCGTGCGTGCGGCGTTTGAAGCCGTGCCCTGGGTTAAACGCGCCAGCGTACAAAGAGAGTGGCCAAACAAATTAGTCGTCAAACTCGAAGAACATATTGCCTTGGGAACCTGGGGTGAAAACGGGCAGTTAATTTCAGTAAGTGGTGAAGTATTTACTGCTAATTTGGCGGAAGCCGAAGACGACACGGAATTAATTCGCTTATCCGGCCCCGCTGGTAGTGAAAAAGAAGTATTGGCGCGCTATGCTGACTTTAAAACCTGGTTCGAACAAATTCATTTAGCGCCCGAGGCGGTTGATTATTCAGATCGATACGCCTGGAGTGTGACCTTGAATAATGGCATGCAAGTTCAGCTAGGCCGGATTAATGACAGTGCGATGCTGAAAGCGCGGATAAATAAACTGATTACGGTATACCCACAATTGCTGGCAAGCCTGCAAGATAGTATAGAAACCATAGACATGCGTTATCCAAATGGCCTGGCCCTTAAATCCAGCCATAAACAATTAAATGGAAAAGCGCCTAAACAAGTAAGTAAGAAAACATGACTAAAGACGCAAAAAATCTGATCGTAGGTCTCGATATCGGCACGTCGAAAATCGTCGCTGTTGTGGCCGAAGTTTTGCCTGATGGCCGCCACGAAGTCATAGGTTTAGGTCAGCACGAATCCAAGGGCTTGAAAAAAGGCGTAGTGGTCAATATCGAGGCGACCGTCGATTCGATATTACGTGCTCTCGAAGAAGCTGAATTAATGGCTGACTGTAAGATTCGCAATGTCTATACTGGAATTGCAGGCAGTCATATTCGTAGCTTCAATTCCAGTGGGATGGTGGCGATTAAAGATAAGGAAGTGACTGCGACCGATGTCTCGCGTGTCATAGAAACCGCCAAAGCCGTGAATATTCCGACTGATCAGCAATTGCTGCATACCTTGCCACAAGAATTTATCGTCGATAACCAGGATGATGTGCGCGAACCTATAGGTATGAGTGGCATACGATTAGAAGTGAAAGTTCATATCGTGACGGGCGCGGTATCGGCGGTCCAAAATATTGTGAAGTGTGTGCGCCGTTGTGGTTTGGAAGTGTCTGATCTGATTTTGCAACCGATGGCCTCTGCTGAAGCCGTGTTGACCAAAGACGAAAAAGAGCTGGGCGTCGTGCTGGTGGATATTGGTGGCGGCACGACTGACGTGGCGATTTTTAGTGAAGGAGCGATACGTCATACCGCCGTAATACCTATCGCTGGCGATCAGATTACGAACGACATTGCGATGGCTTTGCGCACGCCAACGGGTGAGGCGGAAGAAATTAAAGTCAGATTTGGTGTCGCCAAACAAGTGCTGGCTGATCCGGCTGATAGTCTGGATGTGCCAGGTTTAGGTGATCGTGGACCGCGCACTTTGTCGCGCCAGGCTTTGGCAGCGGTGATTGAGCCACGAGTTGAAGAATTATTCGCTTTAGTGCATCAGGTTGTCCGCGAATCTGGTTATGAAGACGTTTTATCGTCTGGTGTGGTATTGACTGGTGGCTCAGCATCAATGCCAGGCATGATAGAGATGGCTGAAGACATCTTTTTGAAACCAACACGTTTAGGTATGCCCGCGTATCAGGGGCAACTCGCCGATGTAGTACGAAGCCCGCGTTATGCGACCGTTTTGGGCTTGTTGTTAGAAGCAAAGAAGCAGTATTTGCGTGGTCATTTGGTGATTCGGCAAGAAGGATCTGCCAAAGCGGTTTGGCAACGCATGAAAGAGTGGTTTTTAGGGAATTTTTGAAACAATTTTTGTGGGAATTTTGCGCTAAACAGTTACCACATTTGATGTGCCCATTTTATAATGCTTGACTACACAGTTATTAGTCGCTAGCTGTCACAATGGGTGATGATTAGCGACTGGTAACTGCCTACCTGGAGGAGTCGTTTATGGAATTTGATATGGTTGAAAACGCTAACCACGGCACAGTAATAAAAGTCGTGGGCGTTGGTGGGGCAGGCGGTAACGCTGTGCAGCACATGATAAACAAGGGGGTTTCCGGGGTTGAGTTCATCGCCGCGAATACCGATGCGCAAGCTTTAGCGCAATCGAAAGCGCATAACATCATCCAAATCGGTGAAACCGGTTTGGGTGCTGGCATGAAGCCGGAAACGGGTCGTCAATTAGCCGAAGAATCGCGTACGCGTATTCAAGATGCGCTGCGTGGTGCGCACATGGTGTTCATCGCCGCGGGCATGGGTGGTGGTACCGGAACGGGTGCAGCGCCAGTGGTGGCGCAGGTTGCGAAAGAGTTAGGCGCGCTGACCGTTGCCGTGGTTTCCAAACCATTTTCCTACGAAGGTGGCAAGTGCATGGAAATCGCTGAAGAAGGTCTGGATGCCTTAACTCAGCACGTGGATTCTTTAATCGTCATCTTGAATGAGAAACTGGAAGAAATCTATGAAGATGATTCCATGATCGAATGGTTGCAGCACGCCGATGACGTATTGAACAATGCAGTGGCAGGTATCGCCGAAATCATTAATGTGCCCGGCCATATTAATGTTGACTTCAACGACGTCAAAACCATTATGGGTGAGCAAGGCAAAGCCATGATGGGAACGGCTACCGCATCGGGGCTGGATCGTGCTCGTATCGCTGCCGAGCAAGCAGTCGCATCGCCTTTGCTGGACGGTATTGATCTTTCGGGTGCACGCGGTGTGTTAGTAAATGTAACTGCCAGCCGTGGTTTGAAAGGTAAAGAAATTAAAGAAGTGATGGCGACGGTACGTGCCTTCGCTGCACCCGATGCTTCGATAGCTCAAGGTATTGCTTACAATGACGACATGGGCGATGAGTTGCGTGTGACGGTCGTTGCGACGGGCTTGGGTAAGGGTAAGAAAAATATCCAGTTAGTGCAAACGCCGGTTTTACGTACTGGTACCAATAATGAACCTGTCATGGGTGCATTTACAACGACTACCACGACTATCGGTCAGGCACAGGCGACAGGTTTTGAAACCCTGAGCAAACCAGCGGTCTGGCGTCGTGAGTCGGCCTCGGAAACGGTGCGCGCTTTAGAGAAAAATGGCATGGAAACTTACGACATTCCAGCCTTCTTGCGCAAACAAGCCGACTAAAATAGCTCCACACTCCTCCAGAGCCAGATCAGCCCCGCTGATCTGGCTTTCTTTTTTTTACCCCGGTTTTCTGTCTGTGACTGCAGCAAAGTTTGCCAATTTCAGGCATACTGCGTGCGCATTTTGTCGTTTTTGCGTTGGTTTGCGTTAGCGCAATATCGCGATCAAAGTTTTTTGCTAGCGCGAGTTGTGCAAAGCTTTATCGGCAATTTTTTGTGCATTTATACTTTTACAGGGGGAAATATGATTAAGATTGGTGATCAACTGCCAGCGGGTAACTTGGCCGAATATGTAGAGACTGCAAGTGAAACCTGCGCAATCGGCCCGAATACGTTTGAAGTGGCCAGCCTGGTAAAAGGTAAAACCATTGCTTTCTTTGGTTTGCCTGGCGCTTATACCCCAACCTGCTCGGCGCAACACGTACCTGGCTATGTGAAACTGGCTGAACAATTAAAAGCCAAAGGTGTCGATGAAATCTGGTGTATTTCGGTAAATGATGCCTTCGTCATGGGCGCATGGGGCCGTGATCAGCAAGCGACAGGCATTGTTCGTATGATGGCCGACGGTAATGCTGAATTCACCAAAGCCCTGGGTCTGGATGCAGACTTTAGCAAATACGGCATGGGGGTTCGTTCACAACGTTACTCCTTGTTAGTTGTTGATGGCGTGGTCAAGCAATTCAATCTGGAGCAAGGCGGTAAATTTGAAGTCTCCAATGCTGAAACCTTGTTGTCGCAGTTAGCTTAAGGCTTTCAATTTGACGGGGGATCTTGAACTGCTTGCTGTACTGAACGGCAAACTTAGCCGGACTTAATGGGTCCTCCGTTATAATCGTTGTCACGCTATATCAATTTCTCCTGGCATGACCACGATCATAACGCGCCTGCCTGCGCTTGATGGCTTACGTGCATTTTCTATCTTACTGGTTGTTTTATCCCACGCTGGTTTGGGTAAATGGGTACCAGGTGGCCTCGGGGTTACCATTTTCTTTTTTATCAGCGGCTTCATTATCACGCGCTTATTGCTACTCGAAGTTGTGCACGCTGATCACATCGCTATTGTGCAATTTTATTTGCGTCGATTTACGCGACTCTTTCCTGCCTTATTTTGCTATGTCAGCCTGAGTTGGCTGGTCTTGAAATTTTCGGGCGTAGAATTTGATAGATTGGAAATCTGGTCGGTATTTCTGTATTTCGTGAATTACTACGGCATTTATCTGGGGCCCACCACGGAGGCGTTTGTCTCGCCATTTTCTATCACCTGGTCACTCGCTATTGAAGAACATTTTTACCTGATTTCCCCGTTTATTTTTGCTGCTTTAATTGACTCTGCGCGACGTTTTGCCGGCTTCTTAATCAGTGGCTTGCTGATCATCCTGGCTTGGCGTTGTTATCTGGTTTATGGCGTCGGACTTGATGACTTGCCGCGTTATCGGCTCTACAAAGCAAGTGGGCACTTCTAAAAACCTCGATTTCTAGCAATTTGATGAGGCTAAGTAGTTGATTTTATTGAAGCCGTTTTTTTAAATTTGAGGTTTTTAGAAGTGCCCAAGTGATACCCGCATCGATTCCATCATCTGGGGCGTCTTGTTTTCCCTGATGTGGTTTCGTTCTGTGCGCTTCCAGCGAAATATGCAAACTAAATGCTGCGCTTTGGCCGGCGTCGTTTTACTAGTACTGAGCTTAGTCATACGTGATGAAAATTTTCGCGAAAGCTGGCGTTATAGCATTCAAGGTCTGGCCTTGTTTTTACTGTGTGCGAGTCTGATTTACCAGCAAGGGCGCGCAACTGCATGGCTGCGTTGGGGGTGGATGCAATATCTGGGAAAGATCAGTTACTCGCTGTATCTGTATCACTGGTTAGTTTATGGCGTGCTGGATTTTTATGCGAGTAGCTGGCCCTGGTGGGGCCGTGCGCTAAGCCTGGTATTGCTGTCCTTGGTTATGGCAAGCGCCTCGTATCACTGGATAGAGCAGCCTGGCATACGCTTCGGGCGCAGGCTGATGGCTAAGACACGTTAATTGTTCAGGTCTTAGCAGAATTGCCCACGATAAACTGGATTTCGGCAGATTTAAAGTACGCTCGCCGCGCGGCGCTCAGATGGAACTGGTTGGCCTGGTTGAGTTGCGGCTTTTTGAGTCAGGCAGTGAAACTCACTGCCTGCACGCTTAGCCGACAACGTAAGTCAGTCAGCTAACACTGTTGCCGTGTGATGGCTATGGAGAGCTTGCAGTTTTTCGCAGAAATTGAATCACACCGCGCATATAGGTTTCCCTGTCATCGTACATTGCCATGTGGCTGCCGTTTGCACAGTACAAGTAGCTACCCTGTTTAACGGCGCTGGCCATCCATTTCATGTGCGCAGGATCCATGGTGTCATGTCGAGCACCAATTACCAAGGTGGGTACGGCAATTTTTTGCAGGTCTTGGCTGCGATCCCAATTGAGTAATTTGCCACTGGCGCCCAATTCGCTGGGTCCTTGCATGGGAATGTAAATTTTCGGATTCAAGTGTTTCATGCTGCGTTGTACCGGATCTGGCCATGTTGCCGAGGGCAGGCGTAAGAAATGTTTTTCATAGTGATGCGGAATCAGCAAACCCATGTAGTTGGGATCCTGGTAGTTTTGCTGCGCTTCCAATGCTTTGATTTTCGCCAGTGCAGTCTGATCCATGGCGGGCATGATGACTTTATTGGCGTAGTCGTTGTAGCTTGCGGTGCTCGACATCATGTTGGAAATGATCAAACCTTTAAGGTTTTGTTGGTACTTCAGCGCATACTCTATCGCCAGCAAACCGCCCCAAGAGTGACCCAGCAAATAGAAATTGCTGGCATCCAGCCCCAAAGCCAGGCGTACTTGTTCAACCTCATCCACATATCGCGATAACTCCACCAATTCCACGTGGTCGGGTTGATCACTGTAATACGAACCCAGTTGGTCGTAATAGTAATATTCGATTCCGGCTTCAGGAAAATAACTGTCGAACACTTCAAAGTATTCATGGCTTAAACCCGGACCACCATGCAATAGCAATACTTTGATTTGTGGATTATTGCCTACGCGTTTGGTCCAGACTTTAAACGGGCCTTTTGCGGTCTGAATGGTAATTAGCCGGGTGCCACCATTGGCCTGGTCGTCGGCGTTGTAATGCAGGTAGTTACTCGGGCCCGGCTTGTTTTGTGTCACGTCCGCCGGTTCAGGTTGCCTGGCTTGGCAGGCAGTAAACAGCGTTAAACTGGCAAATATGCAAAGCAAATAATTCATACTGTCTCCGGTTAATTGTTTATGGTGGCTTAAGTCAAGCGCAAAGTCTGCCGCAGGCTTGCGTCGTCAGGCTAATGCGCTGATGCCGTAAATGCAAGTCAGAACGACCTGCATCGTAGATTCAATCCTCTTAATCGGGAAATACTGCGGACAAGGTGGGTTTGCTACCACAAAGCGGGGGGGAGAAAAAAGCCCGCAGCGCGAATCCACGGCCTGCCGCTATAATATCGCCATGCTTAAACAAACAACGATCAAACAGCCAGTCAGCGCCACCGGGGTGGGGCTGCATTCTGGTACCAAGGTAAAACTTAGCTTACGTCCGGCGCCTGTCGATACCGGCATCGTCTTTAGTCGCACCGATTTTGACCCCGTCGTGGTCATTCCCGGTCAAGCATTAGCCGTGGGTGACACGCGCATGGCGTCGACCGTCAGCAAAGATGGCGTCAAGATTTCCACGGTCGAGCACTTATTGGCGGCGGTGGCTGGTATGGGCATCGATAATCTCTATATCGATGTGAGTGCCGAAGAAATTCCGATTATGGATGGCTCGGCGGCTTCCTTTGTGTTTTTATTACAGCAAGCCGGTGTGCAAGCGCAAGAAGCGCCACGTAAATTCATACGCGTCAAGAAAGCCGTGGAAATTCGCGAGGGCAGTGGCAAACAAGAAAAATGGGCATGCCTGGAACCGCACCACGGTTATAAACTCGATTTTTTCATTGAGTTTAATCATCCTGCAGTGGATGGCACCCTGCAAACTGCAGAGGTCGACTTTTCCAAAGTTTCGTTCGTGCGTGATGTCGGACGTGCGCGCACATTTGGCTTTATGCAAGATGTGGAAATGTTACGGGGCATTGGTCTGGCGCGCGGCGGTTCAATGGAAAACGCTATCGTGATGGATGAGTACCGGATTTTAAATGCCGATGGCTTGCGTTTTGACGATGAGTTTGTCCGGCATAAAATTCTCGATGCGATTGGTGACTTATTTTTAGTTGGCTACCCTTTGTTGGCACATTATCGCGCCCATAAATCCGGCCATGGCTTAAATAACCAGCTATTACGTGCGTTATTGGCTGATCCCGAAGCGTATGAGATCGTGAGTTTTGAACGGGCTGATCTGGCGCCACCGGATTACGCCGATCAAATCGCGCGTGAATGGGATGGCATCTAAGCAATCTGGCTGATGTGAATATATACTCCCGGGGGTATGATAGATAAGGCTCTGATTACGCCCGAATGGCGGGCGTTTAGCATCACCACTCAGTTAAAACTGGGAGAGTATTCCTATAGTGGCGACCTGAGCCTGTTTTTTTGCATTGTTTTGAGGCTACTTAGGCGCATGACGCGCCAATAAATTTTGCAAGGCGGCACTTAATTGCTGATTGTGTGGGTCTTGCGCTAATTCCTGCTTGAGTTCCTGAAAGGCAAGCAGAGCCGAGTTAGGTAAGCGCAATTGTTTGGCGGGACGATAGGGAGCCGTCATAGGCTTGACTTGTACTTTGATGCGGATTGCGTTAATCTGCCAGCCCCGCTGCACTAATTGTTCTTGCAGATTTGGCACAATTTGTCGGAACTTGGCAGCGAGCGCCGCATTCGGCGCAGAAAATGTTAACTGCCCGTCTTGAAAATGGATAACTTGACAACTATGTAAATAGTCGGGCAAGGCAGTATTGCAATCGCGCTGTATGCGCATATTACGTTGCACTGCAGGTAATAACTGGGCCAGCTTATCATGCTGGCGCAATAAATCGGCGGCTCCCGGCGTTACCGGAGAGCTACGGCCACGCTTGATATACATAGGCGTAACTTCAGTTTAGTCAGACGCACACCTTATCATAAACCACCGTGTTTGCGCAGGCTAAGCGGTTTTACACAGGAGTCGGCATGCAAATCATCCTGATGCATTCTCGCTTTACTTCGGCAAAGTCGATCACCCTTTCGACACGTCACATTATCCTGGCTATCCTGGGATTTTTAATTCTCACCAGTTGCTGTGCAGCGCTGATGTCAGCCTTAATTGTTAAATTGGCGGGTGCTGACTTTCCCTTGCTGCGCGATTTAGCACCAGCCGGTGCTGGCAATGAGCAATCGGTGCGTGAGCGTTATGTCAGACAAAATCTCGAATCCATGGCGGCTAAGCTGGGCGAAATGCAAGCCCAGTTAATCCGGCTCGACGCCTTAGGCGAACGTGTACAGGGTTTGGCTGGGGTCAAGCCAGAAGAGTTTAAATTTAAAGAGTTACCTGGACGCGGTGGGCCTGAAATTCTGAAATCCCCGAATATTGAATTGAGCATCAGCGAATTTCAGGCGGCACTTGATGCGATGTCGGATGAAATAGAACATCGCTCTGACTTTATGAATGTGGTGGAAACCAAGTTAATGGGATTTAAGTTGCAATCGAAGTTGCTGCCGACAATGCAACCTGTCAATAGTGCTTATAACGCCTCGGGTTTTGGTTGGCGCAGCGATCCCATCACTGGCAGGAATGCCTTTCACGAAGGGATAGATTTTTCCGGGCCAACCGGCACACCGATTGTGGCGGCTGCCGGTGGTGTGGTGGTGGCGGCTGAATACCATGCACAATTTGGCAATATGATAGAAATTGATCATGGTGGCGACATTATGACGCGCTATGCCCATGCTTCTAAAGTCTATGTCAAGCTGGGTGATATCGTGAAGCGCGGGCAACATATTGCTGATATTGGCTCAACCGGACGCTCTACTGGCGCGCACTTGCACTTCGAGGTGCATGTTAAAGGCGTACCGCAAAATCCACATAAATTCCTGGCGGCAGGCTTAAATCAAGGGCAAGTTTCTGCACGCTAGCTTGTACGAGTTGGTGATTGTTATGATTGCCAAATAGGGTCAGTTACGTAGTCGATTTGCTAATGGCTGGCCTTCGTTGCCGGTTTGAATGCGGCCATGTCGAGTCAGTCGCGGAGTACCTTGCCCCTTGCTTGCTTACATTTCGCAAAGTTTTTATTACTTGAGATTTGTTAAATCGTCTCAACATCAACTCAGGCATTTTAGTCAGCAGGCGTCAATACTTGATAGTCGCCGTGGTACAATGCCGGGTTATCTATGTTGCTGTCAAGGTAATTGATTAAAAATTAATGCAAAAACAATTACTCTGTGACAGCGTGTTCCGAAATTAACTATCCATTCATAGCATGTCTTTTCTGACCAAGATTTTCGGCAGCCGCAATCAACGGCTCTTGAAGCAATATCAAAAAACAGTGCGTGATATCAACGCCTGGGAACCTAAGTTAGAAGCTTTGTCGGACGCCGACTTGCAAGCCAAGACCGGCGAATTTAAAAGCCGCTATGCGAATGGGGAGTCGCTAGACAGTCTCTTGGTGGAAGCTTTTGCAGTATGCCGCGAAGCCAGTAAACGGGTGCTGAAGATGCGTCATTTCGATGTGCAGATGATAGGCGGCATGGTCTTGCACTATAATAAAATTGCAGAAATGGCAACTGGTGAGGGTAAGACGCTGATGTCGACCTTGCCAGTTTATCTGAATGCCTTGTCGGGTAAAGGCGTGCACGTCGTGACGGTGAATGATTACCTGGCGCAACGTGATGCTGACGACATGGGACGTCTGTATGGCTGGCTGGGTTTGACGACAGGCATTAATTTGTCGCAAATGGAACATACTGCTAAGCAAGCGGCGTATAACGCCGATATTACTTACGGTACAAATAATGAGTACGGCTTTGATTATTTGCGCGATAACATGGTTTTCGACGCCAAAGATCGCGTACAACGTGCTTTGAATTTTGCGGTCGTCGATGAAGTTGACTCCATTCTCATCGATGAAGCACGTACGCCGCTGATTATCTCGGGTCAGGCTGAAAACCACACTGAGCTGTATTACAAAATCAATGAAGTGCCAAAATTATTGACTTTGCAAGTTGGTGAGGAGACTCCCGATGGCAAAGGCAAAATCGAAGTACCTGGTGATTACACCAAAGACGAAAAATCGCATCAGGTATTTTTGACTGAAGCCGGCCATGAAAAGGCCGAACAAATCATGACACAACTGGGTTTGTTGCCAGAAGGTGCTTCACTCTACGATCCCGCTCACATCACGCTGATTCACCATTTATACGCAGCCTTGCGTGCCCACGTGCTGTATCACAAAGATCAGCATTATGTGGTGAACGATGGCGAAATCGTAATTGTGGATGAATTCACTGGTCGTATGATGACAGGCCGGCGCTGGTCGGATGGTTTGCATCAGGCGGTAGAAGCCAAAGAAGGCGTGCGCATACAAAACGAAAACCAGACCCTGGCATCCATCACTTTCCAGAATTACTTCCGCATGTACAGCAAGCTCTCGGGCATGACTGGTACGGCTGATACCGAAGCTTACGAATTCCAGGAAATCTATGGTTTGGAAACCGTAGTTATTCCACCCAATCGTCCTTCGCAACGTAAAGACAAACAAGATCAGGTGTATAAATCCGATCAGGAAAAATACCTGGCCATCCTTAAAGATGTGCAAGATTGTTATGAGCGCGGTCAACCAGTTTTGGTTGGTACAACCTCAATTGAAAATTCGGAATTATTGTCGGGCTTGTTGAGCAAAGCCAAGTTGCCACACAATGTTTTGAACGCCAAGCAACATGCTCGCGAAGCGGAAATTATTGCCCAGGCAGGCCGCCCTAAAGCGATCACTATTGCAACAAATATGGCGGGCCGTGGTACCGATATTGTGTTGGGTGGCAATGTTGGCAAACAAGTACAGATTATTAATGCGAATCCCGATATTGCTGAAGCTGATAAATTAGCGCAAGCGCAAAAGCTGCGTGATGAATGGCAATCTTTGCATGATCAGGTTGTCGCTGCGGGTGGTTTGCATATCGTTGGTACCGAACGCCATGAGTCGCGTCGCGTAGATAATCAATTGCGCGGTCGTTCCGGCCGTCAGGGTGACCCGGGTTCATCGCGTTTTTATCTGTCACTCGATGATCCTTTGTTGCGTATTTTCTCTGGCGACCGTGTGCGGGTAGTTATGGAACGCCTGAAAATGCCAGAAGGCGAGCCTATCGAACATGGCATGGTGACACGCTCAATCGAATCGGCGCAGCGCAAGGTTGAGGCACGTAACTTCGATATTCGTAAGCAATTGCTCGAATACGATGACGTCGCGAATGATCAGCGTAAGATAATTTATCAACAGCGTAATGAATTGCTGGAAGCGCAAGATATGTCAGAAACCATGACATCGCTGCGCTACGGTATGTTGGCCGATGTGGTGCGTAACTACGTGCCTGAGCAATCGGTCGAAGAACAATGGGATATCGCTGGTTTGCAAGCCAATTTGCTGGCGGAATGGGGCCTGGATTTGCCGTTGACAGAAATCGTTAAGGCAGATAGCAACATCAGCGACGCGGATATCGTTGAAAAAGTTCAGCAAGTCGCAGAACAGGAATATCAGGCTAAATTAGCGTTGGTGGGCAAAGAAGCGTTCGCCGGTTTTGAGCGCAGTGTGATGTTGCAAAGCATAGACGTGCATTGGCGTGAACATCTGGCCGCATTGGATCATTTGCGACAAGGCATACATTTGCGTGGCTACGCGCAAAAGAATCCTAAGCAAGAATATAAGCGCGAAGCCTTCCAGTTATTTGCACAAATGCTGGACATGATTAAAGCGGAAGTGGTACGGACCGTGATAAATGTGCGCATACAATCTCGTGAAGAGATCGAAGCCGCTGAACAATACATGAATCAATCGCAGCTTGAAAATGTCCATTATCAACATGCTGATTTTGATGAAAATGCCAGCCCTGAAGAAATGCTGGCACCTCCTCCGTTAGATTCGAATGCCCAGGGCGAACTCAGCTATGGCTTAAAAATCGGACGAAACGACCCTTGTCCTTGCGGTAGTGGCAAGAAATACAAGCAGTGTCACGGTAAATTAGCTTGAGTCTCAACATAAAAACGCGATCCCGGGATCGCGTTTTTTTATGTCGACAATTTCGCCGATTGACTTAAAAGGCTTTCCAGACGGTTGCGTCGATTTCGATTTGCATGGCGTCCAGCGCCAGACGGCTTACCGGAATCAGTGTGCAGGCTGGTGCGCTGCGCCCCGATAAACGGCGCAACCAGGCCTGACTCCAGATCCCCAGCTTGGTTTGCTCATGGTCGACAATTAAAACCGTCAATTTGGCAATGTCTGAATAGCTGGCGCCGATGGATTGTAAAGCGCACTCAAGATTGTCGAGTGCTTGTTCAACCTGCTCAGCGAAACTTGCGGATAAGCTGCCGTCTGCGCTTTCTCCACCTTGTCCGGCGATAAAACTCAGGCGCCCAGCACCCAGGCAAGAGCTGATATGGGAATAGGCATTCTGACTGGGGTCATATAAACCGCTGGGGTTGATATGATGCAGCATATGGCTGTTTGTTGCGGGCGTTGGGTTGAGGGACATGATGATTTCCTTTTGATGCGTACGAAAGGATACTAGTTTGATACTTCAAGTTAACTTGAGGTCAATCTAAATTTCGTATCGTTTGCACCTGACATCAGTCCTGGGTAGATTTAGCGATAATTTTCCAGCAATTTTTCTATGGCTTTAGTTTGCTGGAGTTTGTCGATAGCATTGTGAAATTCCTGGGCACCCAAACGTTGTCCAGGTTTAGCGGCACATTCGAGCTTGTTACTATCTATTGTTAAAACCTGAGGATTAAACTGCGTGGGTGTGGTACTTTGTCTGAGCAAATAAAATAAATAAATATCGGTAGTTATGATGTGATGGATGCGCCCAGCGATTAGCTTGTTGACTAAGGAGGGCGCGGAGTTTGAGTCTTCGCGGCGTAGCCGTCCGCTTAGAAATTCCTCTTGCAAGTTGGGATAAATGTAGCCCGTTAGCGTGCCGACACTACTGCCGCGCAAATCATTTATTGAGTTAAGTGTAGCCTGGTCGTGGCGACTTAAAACGATGTCACGACTTTGGTAAAGTGGTCCACTCCAGATCAACTCGCCAGCCTCAGTTAACCAACGTCGGTCCATGCCGCAGACTAAATCTATGCTGCCATCCAGTAAGGCTAATTGCAGGCGCTTACGCGATAAAAAGATGATATCGGCCGACTTCCCCATGGTCTGTGCGACTAAGCGTGGTAGCTCGATATCAATACCGCCTACCGTATGCCGGTTAGCGTCGCGGATTACAAATGGCGGGATATTGGTTTCAATGACACCCGCCCTCAGCACCAGTTCCTCTGCACTGACGGGTATCAGCAGCGACTGGATGAGGCAGACTAAACATAACAGGGCAGCGCGCACTTTGCTTTACCTTTCGAAGCCAGAGCTGAATTGGGGTGGTCTCGATTAATTATATTGCGGTCGTCAGCGAAAACACCAGCTTAGAAATTGGCGTAATAAAAAATTAACACAGGAACGGTATTGATCCCGTCAAACATTCCAAAACGCGGCGCTTTCTTTTTGCTTGCAGCTAAAGTTCACGCCATGTTGTTTTAGAAAAGGAAATAACAGATCGGGATTAGGTATGTCGGAAATGTTCAGTTTTTGCCAGGCAAAGCGCTTACCACGTTGATAAATACTGAGTTTATTGCCAGCTATGTTGACTTTTTCTATTTGGTCAAATGCTAAAACTTCGGCTTGTTTATTTTTGAGTAGACCTGTGGTTGTGACCGCCAGACTACCAAACGGCAGTTTTCGGCCTTGTTCAAATGCTTGCTGATAGGCTGGCATTAAATGTTGCCACATCACTTCGCGTATCGCCCCCAAAATATTTGATTCCACTGGAAAACCGCCATACCAAGGAGTGCTACCCAGTCGCAAAGGCTTGGGCATTTTTCCTTTAAGACATAGGTCTTCGTGGGTTTTGCTTACCCGGCTAAAACTAAGTAAATACAATTCACGTAGCTCAGAAACGGCGAATTGCCGTTCTTGTTTTAAGCGATAGATTTCCAGATTTTTCTGGTCGACTTTTAACACCACATCTTTGGTCCACAAAGTATAGGCGAATACCATCAGTGCAAAGATTATCAAGCCAATCAACGGTAACGAATAACTCTGGCTATCCCACGCCACTTCTATGCTGTTATACAGCGCAATATGTAGTGCGATAAGCGCTACGGCGGCCCATAGCAGGCGTGTACTGCTGCCGAGGAAAACCCGGCTTTGCTGCTGCATTAAGGGTTTGGCGCGACGCAAGGCGAGCACGTCACTGGCCAGCCACGCTGCCAGACTGATGAGCAAACCAATTGCTACAGCCAGCATGCCATATGCGCTGCCGTAGCTAGTCGGGGTCTGGCCGATTTTTAAAACATGTGCTCCGGTCGCATCCTTGCCGTCTGTACTGCCAGCCTTGGCCGTTTCATCGTCCAATTCTTCCCAGACGCCAGTAAAAGGCGGTACAGGCAGATTCTTGATGTTGGTGGCGTAAGCATCGGCTTCAGTACTGTTGCTAAAGCTGTTCGGTAGTTTGACCCAATAACTGAGTTTTTTTAGCTACGCTAAGTCAGTTAATTGCTCGGGGGTTCCCAGCGCGTAATATAAGGTGATCGTGGTTCGGTTATGCTTGCCGTGATAGGTTGATTTGACGTAGTAACCCAGGTACTCACTTCCCTTTAATTCAAGATATTGATGAGTGAGCGGCTCATGCGCTATCAATTCTTGCATGTTCATGCTTTTGAGTTGTTTGAGTTCTGGCGCTTCGCTGGCAGCGTCAAAACCCATCCAGGCCATGAAGCAGGCCAGCGCCACTAAAGCTAATTTAATTTTCCAAAGGCGTTTTATCACCTGGGATTCCATGAGCACTCTCCATGTCGGATTATCGGATTTAGTCAAGGGCTCAGGCTAAGGCGGGCTAATTCAACGGCGCAATATCGCTAATATTCGACGACGCTTGCTGACTATCAAGCTAAGCTGGGCAGAGCATGGCGCAAAACTGGTTAAAGTAACTGATCTTCGCACAAGTGTTGTTAAGGTGCAATTAAGTTCTGTTTGTTTGTATCTAGTTTGTTGTGTCTGCGAAAAAGCGATTGGAATGAGCCTGGGGGGTAGCATCAATTGAAGCGGGAAAAGCTAAATATATGGTGACGATAAACACGAAAACTGTACTTTGATTTACTCCGCGTTGCAGCAAAAATGTCCTACAATGCAGGCTGTTTTTATAGAGGAAAGATTATGGCTGTTAACTCCCCAATTCCCCAAGCACATGAATTATTGCCTATCGCAGGTATTCGTTTAGGTCATGCCGAAGCTGGAATACGTAAGGCGAATCGAAAAGACGTCTTAGTCATGGAGTTAGCACCGACCGCCACGGTGGCAGGGGTATTCACCACAAACCGCTTTTGTGCCGCTCCCGTACAAGTTTGTAAGGCACATTTGGAAGGTTTGCATATGGCAACCGGCCCTATCCGTGCGTTGTTGGTAAATACTGGCAATGCAAATGCGGGAACCGGTGAGGCGGGGCTTGCTGCCGCCAACGCCAGTTGTGCGGCATTGGCGCAGTTGCTTGCCTGCGAGCCAGCGCAAATCCTGCCTTTTTCAACTGGCGTGATCCTCGAGCAATTACCGGTAGATCGTTTAGTTGCTGGCTTGCCTCAGGCGATAGGCAATTTGTCTGAAGATAATTGGTTGAATGCCGCTAACGCGATTATGACTACCGACACGCAACCGAAAGCCGCTTCATCTGAAGTGCAAATTGCCGGCAAAACTGTGCGTATGACAGGTATCAGTAAGGGCGCTGGTATGATTAAGCCGAATATGGCCACCATGCTGGGCTATCTGGCGCTGGACGCGAAGGTTGCACAATCGGTGTTAGATCATATGGTCAAACAAGCCGCCGACCTCTCGTTTAATGCGATTACCATCGATGGCGATACCTCAACCAATGATTCTTTTATGCTCATCGCAACCGGTGCTGGTGCGCTTGAGGTCAATGAAATTGACAGTCCGGAATACCTGGCCTTGGCCGAGGCAGTTACCGCTTTATCACAGAAACTGGCTCACATGATTGTGCGTGATGGCGAAGGCGCGACTAAGTTCATGACTATACAGATCGACGAGGGGTGCGATAGTGAAGAGTGTCGCAAAATTGCTTACTCGATTGCGCATTCACCCCTGGTCAAAACCGCTTTCTTTGCTTCTGACCCCAATTTGGGCCGGATTTTGGCGGCAATTGGTTATGCCGGCATCAGTGATCTGGATGTATCGAAAATCAACCTCTTCCTGGATGATGTCTGGGTTGCAAAAAATGGTGGACGCAATCCTGATTACCGTGAAGAAGACGGTCAGCGCGTGATGAAGCAAAGTGAAATCACAATACGCGTGAAACTCGCACGTGGTGATCAGTCAGCCACCGTCTGGACTTGTGATTTGTCGCACGACTACGTTTCTATCAATGCCGATTACCGCTCCTGAAATCGCGTATGACAAGTCTTGATCTTTTTTTGCAACGTGCTGAAGGCTTACTGCAACGTTTAGAGCAAATCATGCCTCCTCGTTTGCAGCAGCCAGACTGGCAGACCTCTCTGGCCTGGCGTTGGCGTAAAAAAGCCGGTAGCGGTTATTTGCAAGCTGTGCGACACACGCAATTGCATGCGATGGAGCAGCTCCAGCATGTAGCATCGCAAAAAGAATTGTTGCTGCAAAATACCCGCCAATTTGTCATTGGCAAACCCGCCAACAATGTTTTGTTGACGGGTGCCAGAGGCACTGGTAAGTCCTCACTGGTGAAAGCCTGCTTGCATGAATTTGCCGGGCAAGGCTTACGCTTAATTGAAATCGATAAAGCTGATCTGGCTGATTTGCCTGAAATCATCGAGCTCATAGCTGATCGTCCAGAGCGTTTTATTTTGTTTTGCGATGACTTATCGTTTGAAGTTGGAGATGGCGCTTACAAAGCCTTAAAAACAGCCTTGGATGGCAGTATCGCAGCGACTAGTGAAAACGTTCTGATCTATGCGACTTCAAACCGCCGCCATTTGATGCCTGAGCGTTTTTCTGACAATCAAGCCTACACCGTTGATCAGGATGGCGATATTCATCCAGGTGAAACTGTCGAAGAGCGGATTTCTTTATCCGAGCGATTTGGGCTCTGGATTTCGTTTCGTGCGTTTGCGCAAGACGATTACCTTGATATCGTTGATTATTGGTTACGCCACTATGGCTGTAATCAACCGCAAATCAATGCTGCGCGTGCTGACGCCTTACGTTGGGCGTTGCAGCGAGGCTCGCGCTCAGGCCGGGTTGCGGCGCAATTTGCACGTGATTATGCGGGGAAAGTATTGTGAGTCAAATTATTGACGTAGCGGTAGGCGTTTTACTGGATCAGAACGGTGCCATGCTGATGGCGCAACGACCTGAGGGAAAGCCTTATGCAGGTTACTGGGAATTCCCCGGCGGCAAGCTTGAGCCGGGTGAAACCGTTATGCAAGCCTTGCAGCGTGAATTTCTGGAAGAGCTAGATTTGCATATCCATCAGGCGCAAGCCTGGTGTTGTGTTGAGCATGTCTACCCGCATGCACATGTGCGCCTGCACTTCTGCGTGAGTCAAGCCTGGAGCGGCCAGCCCAAATCACTGGAGGGGCAGGCGTTTTCCTGGCAAGGTCAGGTACAGGTTGAGCCTATCTTGCCAGCCACCATTCCGCTGTTATCAGATCTGACAGATTTTTGCCGTGAAGTTTTTGAGGCCCCAGATAACAACGCGGCTCTACCTTCTAACTCAGTTTCCTATCTGGTGCCGTAAAAAATACGCAAATCGTCGCATCTGATTGGGTTCCCGGGTTTTCCTCTGATCAGCACAAACTTTTTGTGCTGATCTGATGCTATCCGGCTTGACTCAGCCGCCATTGATGCGGTTACTTTTTTTTGTGTAGGCACTGCTCAGCGCCTGACTGCTCAGAGGTCTTGCTCAATCTTTTCGGCTACTCACCACGCCCCGGCTGACTGTCGCAAATTCGTTCACTATTCGTACTTCCCCCAATTGCCGGATAAACCGCAAGCGCGGATCATGATTGCTCGGTCGCTCGTATCTTAGATTCACAAGTAAGGCAGATTTTGTGATTTTTTCGGAAAACATCTGCAAGCTACGCAAGTAATGGCAATTTTTGTTGCGTAAGCTATCTTGAAGTCAGTTGTTGATCAGAGTAAAGTGTATTGAATTTGATACACTGTATCGTTTTTAGTACGATGTGCTGAAGCGCTTGTGTAGCGTCATTTTTGGCTCGGTAATCGGGATAGCTGGATATTGACTGTATTAAATTATGTACAGTTGGATTTGTTCTGCGATTCTGGCTATGAGTTAAGTCATTGAATTTATTCGCTATTCAGGATTGGCATGAGCTTTGCTAAGGCAGTCGTATGTCAACATACGACGGAGCATTATGATGAGACTTGCACAGGGTAGTGCTGGCGCGGTTTTAACCGTGGACTTGGGCGCACTGCAAAATAATTACCGCTATCTGCTGGCGCAATTGGCGGGTGCGCGCTGTGGCGCGGCGGTTAAGGCCGACGCTTATGGCCTCGGCGCCAGGCGTGTTGCCCAGGCTTTGTATCAGGCTGGTTGCCGTGATTTTTTTGTCGCACATTTGCACGAGGCGATCGACTTAAGAACGGAGCTGGCAGCCGATGCCGAGATCTATGTTATGCACGGTTCTCCTGTGGGTTTAGAAGCAGAGTTTTTAACGCACCGCTGCACCCCTGTCTTAAATAGTTTACAGCAAGTCGCGGCTTGGCGTCGCTTGGCTAAGCAGCAACAACGGGCACTGCCTGCCATTGTGCAGTTTGACACCGGCATGGCCAGAATGGGTTTGGATCACGCTGAAACTCAGCAATTCTTACACCATGCGGAATTACGTGAAGGTTTGGCTATCCAGTTTTTAATGAGCCATTTGGCAGTTGCTGAGCGTCACGATGATGCCTTTAATCACTTGCAGTTGCAACGTATGCAAGCGATTCAACAAGCTTTGCCCGGGCTGCCAGTGACGTTGGCGAATTCATCGGGGATTTTTTTAGGACCAGCTTTTCACTTTGCACTGGCGCGCCCCGGCGCAGCCTTGTACGGCGTCAACCCGCATTTGAATCAAGTCAACCCTATGCAGGCCGTCGCTTATTTGCAAGGCCGCATTATACAAACCCGGGAAATTCCAGCTGGGACTGGAGTTGGTTATGGTGCGAGCTGGGTCAGCCAAAGAACTAGCCGGATTGCCACCGTGGGGGTTGGTTATGCAGATGGCTGGTTGCGTAGCTTGAGTAATCGCGGCTGGGTCGAAATCGCGGGGCATAAAGTACCCATGGTGGGCAATGTGTCTATGGATACGATTACGCTGGATGTCAGCGACATAGCATCAGAATACTTACAAGAGGGAGCGTTAGTCGATTTATTGTCGGATCGAATTACAGTGGATCAGGTGGCGGCGTGCGCCGGCACGATAGGCTATGAAATATTGACCAGTTTAGGTGCTCGCTATGAGCGGCTTTATCGGCAAGCAAGTTCTGAGTAAAGCACGCTTGCACTTTGTGAACTGGTCACATCGACCAATCGAATAAACAATTTTTCTTGAGAGCAAATTATGAAAGTTATCGTTTTAGGTGCTGGCGTTATTGGAACAACTACGGCTTATTATCTGGCCAAAGCAGGCCATCAGGTTACTGTAATCGAGCGTCAGCCTGGGGCAGGATTAGAGACCAGTTTTGCAAATGCGGGCGAGGTGTCGCCCGGCTATTCTGCGCCGTGGGCTGGGCCAGGTGTACCACTCAAAGCGATTAAATGGCTGATGATGAAACACAGCCCACTGGCGATACGCCCAAGTCTGGATCCAACCATGTGGCGCTGGGTTTGGCAAATGCTGATGAATTGCACCAACTCAGCTTACGAAGTGAATAAGGGACGTATGCTAAGAATGGCGGAATACAGTCGTGACGTCTTGCAACAATTACGTGCAGATACAGGTATTAGTTATGATGAACGTACACAGGGCACCTTGCAATTATTTCGTAACGAAGCACAAGTAGCGGCCTCGCAAGCCGATATTGAAATCCTTAAGCGCTATGACGTACCTTTCGAAACTTTGGACAAGGCGGCGTGTATTAAGGTAGAGCCAGCGTTGGCGAATGTCACTGAAAAATTTGTTGGCGCTTTGCGTTTGCCTGGTGATGAAACTGGCGATTGTCTGAAGTTCACGCAAAATCTGGCAAAACTGGCGCAAGATTTAGGGGTGGAGTTTAAATATGGCGTCAGCATTGAGGGCTTGAATCGTGAAGGCGATGAAATACGCTCAGTCAGAACCTCGCTGGGTGAACTTAAAGCTGATCGCTTTGTCTTGGCACTCGGCAGTTATTCACCGATTTTGCTCAAAGAAATTGGCATCCGAATTCCTGTTTATCCTATCAAAGGTTACTCAATCACCTTACCAATTACGGACCCAAATCGGGCACCCGAATCGACCGTGATGGATGAAACCTACAAAGTGGCGATCACGCGCCTGGGGGATCGGATCAGAGTGGGGGGCACGGCAGAAATCACAGGGTATAACCTTGATTTGCGGGCTGAGCGTCGCGAAACGCTGGTGTTTTCGGTCAGTGATTTATTTCCCGGCGGTGGCGATGTCAGCAAAGCCGAGTTCTGGACAGGTCTGCGCCCGATGACGCCAGATGGTACACCTGTGGTTGGTCCCACACCTTATCGTAACTTATTCATTAACACGGGTCACGGAACCCTGGGCTGGACTATGGCTTGTGGTTCTGGACAATTCATGGCTGACCTGGTTTCAGGTAAAGCCCCTGCAATCTCTACCGAGGGCTTGTTCCTGGATCGCTATGGCAGCATTAACCGCCCGCTCTATAAGGCCTGATTTATGAAGCAATTTGAGCAACTAAGTGCAAACTACGAAGTCTTTTCAGACCCTCGCCTAAACGAGCGTTTTTTTAAAGCCATAGAAATACTGACGCAATTGATGATGGCCATGCCACGCGCTGTTTCCGAAGCAGATCTGGCGAAAAGCTGTGATGTTACGCCACGTATGGTCAGATCGATATTGCGAGATTTAAATCAGAGCAAGTTAGTTGCACTTGAAGCCAAATTGCCAGAAACCTGGCATTGCCGTGATTATCATGGGGTAGTCACGCTAGCCGATGTTTATCATTGTTTTGCCAATATTGTTGAGCAAAAACGAGTCAAGCAGGAGACCTCCTCCATCGTCGCTAGCGCACCGAAGAGCATGGCGCAACAGAATGTGGATTTAATGCTCATGCAAGTCAAAATGAGTTTAAATCGCACGATGCTAAGCCAGTTACAACAATTCGATTTGGGGCGTTTTCGTGGTTTGGCGAATCAAGCCTCAAATGGCGCGCATACCAGTGTATTACGCGCTTACATGGCAGATCCTGACTAATTCTTATGCGTATTGCTATCGAGTTTGCTGACCGCGTAGGTATTGCTCATGAAATCCTGGCCTTGTTTGCAGGCCGTAAGCTGAACTTACTGGCGGTCGAAGTTGAGCCACCATTTATCTATATTGATAGCCCGGATTTAAAAAGCCATTTCTTTAATGACTTGCAAGACGCATGCTTATCGGTAAAAGGTGTAATTCAGATACGCGAGATTGACTTACTGCCAGGTATGCGTCAGCGCTTGCATTTACATACCATGGTCGATGCTCTGCAAGATCCGGTATTGGCGGTCGATGTTAACGGCCATATTATGTTTGCAAATGCGACGGCTTGTACCGTGATACAACTGAGTGCAGAAGCCTTGCGTGGCTTAGCCCTGCATCAGGTATTTGAGGATCAGGATTTAGGCATAGAATTGATTCACAATCAATTTCGTGTCATTACTCGTGAAGTTTTATTGAAAGGTAAACCTTTTTTTCTGGACGTAACACCCTTTTCAGAAAATCAGAGCGATAGCTATCAAGCCAGGCTAGCAGGTGCTGTTTTGACGCTCAAAACACCAAGTCGCTTAGGCGGTCACCTGCATGCTTTGCAACATGGCGAAGGCAGCGGGTTTCATCAAATCATTGGTGAATCTACTCCCATGCGTAATGTGAAAAGCCGCGCAGCGCGTATTGCTCAAGTTGATGCACCTTTATTGATTACAGGTGAAACGGGGACGGGTAAGGAATTGCTGGCGCAAGCTTGCCACGCCAGTAGTACGCGCTCTCAGGCTCCTTTTTTTGAATTAAATTGTGCTGCCTTGCCTGAAAGTCTGGCTGAAAGCGAACTATTTGGTTATAGCGCTGGGGCTTTTACTGGGGCGCAGCGAGGGGGGAAACCTGGCTTGTTTGAATTAGCAGATGGCGGTTGCGTCTTTCTTGATGAAATCGGCGAAATGTCCTTGTATTTGCAAGCCAAACTCTTACGTTTCTTGAATGATGGTAAATTCAGGCGTATAGGTGGGGAAAAAGAAGTCAAAGTGAACGTCCGGATAATCAGCGCAACGCATAGAAACTTATCGCAAATGGTGGCGCAAGGCAGTTTTCGAGAAGACCTCTACTATCGCTTAAATGTGTTGCAAATCGACATGCCTGCTTTACGTGAGCGTGGCGAAGATATTCTGTTGTTGGCTCGTCATTTTATAGAGCGTGCTTGTACTCAGGCAGGCAAGCCTGTTTGCCGCTTAAGTCAGGCTGCGGCACAGGTTTTGTTAAGGCATAGGTGGCCAGGAAATGTCAGGCAATTGCAAAATCGCGTGTTCAGAGCGGTGACGTTGTCTGATCAGTTAATTTTAGATGTTAGCGATTTGGACGATGCTGAGGGTAGTTTCAGTCCTAAGCAAGACGTGGCTGTGGAAGTGGATAGTTGGGAACATGCGCAGCAAAATTTTGAACGCAATTTGCTTGAAAATCTTTACCCACAATTCCCATCAAGCCGTAAGCTGGCTGCACGATTGTCTACGTCACATTCTATGGTTGCTAGCAAACTACGAAAATATGGTATCCCAGCTAAGGATTAAATAGCGCTGAGAGGGTACAAGAAAGCGTTAATTGCTATGGCGTGTCCTGCTGCTCCTCTGGTTTTGCAGGAATGACATATTTTTCTTCGGCCCAGGCACCCAGATCAATTTGCTTGCAACGCTCGCTGCAAAAAGGACGCCATTGATTTTCTGGCTTCCATTCAACTGGGGTTTGGCAAGTCGGGCAATTAACGATGGTCGACATATTAAAAATTGCAGAGGGTAAGGTCGAAGGAAATGTCGTTATCATTGGCTTTGGGTTTCATATCGCCATCTTGCGACATGTAGCGTATCCAAAGCATATACTTATTTGCTGAAATTTCCGGGATGGCGGCAAGTTCGGGGTGTATGCTGACGCGCAAGAGTTGATAAACCTTACCTTGCAACATTTGTTGAAAACTACCCGATTGCGCGATGACACGATTGGTCACGCCTGATTGGCGCAATAAACTTAGCACCAGACTGATGGCTTCAAACAAGGGGGCAATCGGCGCGAACCAGGTCTTTATATCCGAGAAACGCTTTTCTGCAGGAAATTGTTGCCAGGCATAATAACTGGGCAAATCGAACTCACAAGCCCCACCCGGGATTATGGTACGGCCGCGTATACTCATCAGCCATTCATTGTCGCGAATATGTTGCCCGGTTTTACCAGCAGCGGCAACTAATGCACTACTGGCATGATCGACGTCGGCCAGCACTTTATCCAGCATTTCTGTGGCGACATTGGGGTTGGAGCGAAAACTGATCAGGGTTTGTTTTTGACGCTCAAGTTCTTGCAATAAATCGGATTTTAAATCGGCGCGACCCGCTACTTCCAGCATCTCAAAGATAGTCGAGAGCGCAACGTGGTGTTGCAAGGGGTCGGTCTGATGCAAGAAAAAGTTAAACTTTTGATACAGATCTTCCAGTCGCAATAACGTGCGAATACGCTCGTTGAAAGGGTATTCGTAGACGATCAAAATAGTTTTCCCTATCAAAAATGTTGGCTAAGCAGATTTGCCAGAATGGTGTGCAAGATTATCCAATTCCGTGTGGTCATCGCCCTGGCTTACTCAAAGAACCGGGCGCGCTTCGTCTTGTTAACGCAAATCAGTAAATTGCCCATGATTCTGAACCATACTGTGCAAAAAGACAAACCCTAGTTGGAAAAAATCGGTAATTAGCGACGTAATCCTATGCAAAAGTGCTTGCTTAAATCTGGCGTAGTTTTTGCTGCTCGCAGTAAAACTGGTGCAAACGATTTACCTCTGATTTAATTTGCGATAAATCTGCCTCATTCTTGATCACATCGTCAGCCAGCGCTAATCGCTGACTTCTGCTCGCCTGATGCTTCATGATGGACTGAACCTGATCGTGACTTAAACCATTTCTTTGCATGACGCGCTGGATTTGCAAAGCCTCAGGGCAATCGACCACCAGAATACGATCCACTCGATCTCGCCACTTACCTGACTCAACCAAGAGTGGCACCACAAAAATTAAATAGCAGCCGAGTGCAACCTCAGCCTGTTCTTGACACTGCTGCCAGATTAAGGGGTGCAGGATTGCCTCGAGTTGGTGTTTTGATTCGAGGTTATTAAATACAGTTTCGCGCATTTTCTGGCGATTCAGGGCGCCGTCTGCCTGTATGAATTCAGTCCCAAAAGAGCTTGCAATAGCGGGCATCGCGCGTCCATCGGGCGCACACAATTGATGTGCGATGAGATCAGTATCAATTAAACTTGCGCCTGCCTCAGCAAAGAGATTTGCTATGGTGGTTTTGCCGCTGCCGATTCCACCCGTTAAACCGAGGCAAAATTTATTAGGCATCATAAAAAGCCAGGCATAATCAGCCGGATTAAATCTCGACCGAAGAATAGCGTTGTCATGCCAGCTAAAGCCAGATAAGGGCCGAATGGGATATAAGTATCAAAACCCAGACGTTTTAACAGTATGCCCAAGCCACTGATAATCGAGCCTACACCAGATGAAACTAAGATGAGTATAGGTAAATACTGCCAACCAAACCAAGCACCCAGTGCAGCCAGCAATTTCAAATCGCCATAGCCCATGCCCTCACGTCCAGTGGCAAGTTTAAAACTCCAATACACCGACCACAGTATCAGATAGCCGATCGCCGCGCCCAGTACAGCGGATTGCAGTGTGGCAAACAAATTGATCGTATTGACCAATAAGCCCATCCACATCAAGGGCAGTGTCAAATCATCGGGTAAGAACTGGGTATCTATATCAATGGCAGTACAAGCGATCAAAATCCAGCAAAAAACAATAGCAGCCAAACCTTGCCAGCCACTGCCAAAGTGCCAAATGATTAGGCCAGTTAGTATCCCGGTAATCAGTTCGATAACCGGATAACGTATCGATATGGGGGTTTTACACGAACTGCACTTGCCAGCTAAAAACAAATAACTAAAAACAGGAATGTTCTCCAATGCCGTGATTTTGTGACCGCAATGGGTGCAGCTTGAATTTGGTAGAAATAAGTTATATCTATCGTTGAATGGAGGCTCTTTTCCTGATTCACTCGCAACATAATTATCTGATTCCCGTTGCATCATAATGGGTAATCTATGGATAACAACGTTCAAAAAACTTCCTATCAATAAACCAAGCAAAACAAACAATGCGGTCGATCCATAGTTTTGCGCGGATGTAAAAAAGAGTGCTTCCATGTTTACGCAACAGAACCCAGTTTGAAAATTGGCATGTACAGTGCAATTACTAAACCACCGACAATGGTACCCAAAATGACCATGATAAGCGGTTCCATCAGAGTTGAGATGGCTGCAACTGCCTCATCGACTTCGGCTTCATAAAAGTCAGCTACTTTGCTTAACATAGAGTCGAGTGCACCAGATTCTTCACCAATCGCAACCATTTGCGTCACCATGACGGGAAACACATTCGCATTTTGCATAGCCACCGTCAAACTAACGCCTGTAGTCACCTCAGTCTGAATTTTTACGGTGGCATCTAAATACACAGCATTCCCTGCGGCACCGCCAACAGAATCCAAGGATTCAACTAAAGGAACGCCAGCGGCAAACATGGTTGCTAAGGTTCTGGTCCAGCGAGCTATCGATGCTTTTCGGATTAACGGGCCAAAAATGGGAGCTTGTAACAATGCTCTATCCATAAACCTTTGCATCTTTAGTGAGCGTCGCCAGGATTGGAAAAAAAAGTAAATTGAGCCAAAGACTGAGCCAAAAATGATATACCAATATTTAACAAAATTATCGGAAATTGCAATGACCATCAAGGTAGGTGCAGGCAGATCTGCACCAAAACTGGAGAATACTTCCTTAAAGGCCGGCACCACATAAATCATAATCACTGCCGTGATGATGAAAGCCACGGCGAGAATAGTGACTGGGTAGGTCAGTGCAGACTTGATTTTCTTTTTGATTGCAATGGTTTTTTCTTTGTAAACAGCCAAGCGTGTCAATAAGTCTTCCAAAATACCAGCCTGTTCACCTGCACCAACCAGATTGCAGAATAATGGGTCAAAATACAGCGGGAATTTACGGAAAGCCTGATTTAAGCTGGTTCCGGTTTCAACATCAGCACGAATATCTTGTAATAATTTAGAAACGGATGGGTTGGCATTGCCCTTCGAGACGATGTCAAACGATTGCAATAAGGGGACGCCGGCTTTCATCATGGTTGCCAGTTGGCGAGTAAATAGCGTGATATCTTCGTCGGTGATGCGCTTACCTGAAGAATAGGTCTTTTTCTTGAGCTTGGTCACCATAATGCCCTGGCGACGCAAGGTGGCATTGACTATGGCCTCACCCCCAGCACGCGTTTCACCACGTACAATTTTACCGAATTTATCTTTTCCTTCCCAGGTATAAAGCTGTTCCTTGGGTTGGGCAATTTTCGCTGATTTACCTGTGCTGGTTGCCATTTATTACTATCCTTTTTACTCGTTGGTGCAGCCGAGAACTTCCTCAAGACTGGTAAGACCTTGTTTAACTTTTTGTAAGCCAGATTGACGCAAGTTTCGTATGCCTTCACGTTGCGCTTGTTGTTCAATTTCCAAGGCATTGCCATTGGCCAAAATAATAGTTTCAATTTCTTCTGAAATTGGCATGATCTGGTAGATGCCGACGCGACCTTTATAACCTGAGCCTGAGCAACGGTCACAGCCCACCGGGCCATAGGGCTTCCAGCTCCCGTCTAGTTCCTCATCCTTAAAGCCCGCTTGCAACAAGACCTCATCATTGATTTCGACTTCTTTTTTGCAGGTGCATAGTCGACGCGCGAGACGCTGGGCGGTAATTAAAATAACCGATGACGCAATGTTGAAAGGTGCCACGCCCATGTTCATCATACGTGTCAGTGTCGACGGGGCATCATTGGTATGCAAGGTGGAGAACACCATGTGACCAGTTTGCGCCGCTTTGATCGCAATATCAGCCGTTTCCAGGTCGCGAATCTCACCTACCATGATAATGTCAGGATCTTGACGCAAGAACGCTTTCAATGCCGTCGCGAAATTAAGGCCAGCCTTGTCATTCACGTTAACCTGATTTACCCCGGGTAAGTTAATCTCCGCAGGGTCTTCCGCGGTCGCAATATTAATGCCAGGCTTGTTTAATATGTTGAGGCAAGTGTAAAGCGATACTGTTTTACCGGAACCGGTAGGCCCAGTAACCAGTACCATACCATACGGACGGTTAATGGCATTTAGCAGAATTTCTTTTTGATCAGCGTCATAACCCAGTGCATCAATACCCATCTGAGCTTGTGAGCCATCCAGAATACGCATTACGATTTTCTCGCCAAACAGCGTAGGCAGCGTACTGACACGAAAATCGACTGATTTACTCTGAGTCAGCTGAATTTTCATACGACCATCTTGTGGAACGCGTTTTTCTGAAATATCCAGCTTGGAAATAACTTTGATACGTGAAGCCAGCTTTTCTTTAATCGCCAAGGGTGGTTGTGCGATTTCTCTTAACTCACCGTCAATACGAAAACGTATGCGATAAAATTTCTCATAAGGTTCAAAATGCAAATCTGAGGCACCCATATTGATTGCATCGATCAGCATTTTTTGCAAAAATTTAACGACAGGTGCGTCATCGATTTCGGCCGCCGCCGCTGCCTGATTGTCTGCAGTGCCGCTGTTTAAGTCATCCTCTTTGAACTCAAGATCCATGTCATCGCCCGCCAGCTCGGTCAGGCTTTGTTCTGAGGACTTACTGAGTTTGTCGAGTAACTTGACCAGGGCATCGTGTTGTACAACCAGTACATCCAGTGCCATTCCAGTCTGAAACTTGACCTGATCTAAGGCCGAATTATTGGTTGGGTCAGAGATTGCTATGGTTAACTTGTTGGCTTTTTTTGCAATTGCGACCAATTGTTGGCCTAACATGAGCTTCAAGTCGATGACTTTTTCAGGCATCAGGCTTTCATTGATGACACTTAAGTCGATCAAGGGATATCCAAAAGCGTCGGAGCAATATGCCGCCAGATCACGTGCTGAAATAGCTTGCGTGGAGATCAGCGCATCGATAAATCGCGATTTATCTGTCTGAACTTTTTTATTAATCGTTTCGAATTGCGCCGATGAAAGTAAATTTGCCTGTAGCAACGCGCGCGCCAGGCCAGATGCTTGGGCTTGGGACGAATTGGGTTGGACAGCGGACATAGTTTTTTACTCGCTAATGGGTAAGGCAAATTGTTGCTTTGAGAGAACGCAATCAAGCTGCCAGATTGTAATGATATGAGAAAATAAAAGCCGTTACGCTCTGGTTAGATTTGTTAGTAAATATATTTTTACTTGACACTGCTGTATAACTTTAACATTGCTGGACTTGCCTGATGTTAATAATACAGTCAGATTGCAAATCCTGGCGAGCAGGTAATGCAATTTTTTGTGAATACGCAAATTACCAGCATGCCTGAATGTGCTGGATTCAGCATATAACCAGTCAGCGGTTTTTGCGAATCTGACTGAGGCGTGCCGTTGGTTGACGGTAACCGCCGAGGATGGGCGTTATGGATTCCTGAGCTATTGTGCTTAGTCGTAGCGATTTTTGCGCGTCTGCCCGGACGCGAACGAGATGCGCTCGCGTCGCAGAGACCGGTCAGGGTGCCGATTTGTGATTAGTGACTGCGGTGCACGGCAAAATGACTTAAGGCGAGTAAGGCATCCTTGTACGAGCTTGCTGGCAATCCTTGTATCGCTGTGCTGGCGGCCTCCGCTGCTTGTATGGCGGCCTGGCGCGTGTATTCAAGTGCTCCCGAATTCGTGATGGCCTGCAAAATCTGATCAAATTTGGTCGCGTCACCTTGCTCTATGCAATGGCGCACTAAGCTGCGTTGCTCATCACTGCCATGTTTCATCAGATAAATCAAAGGCAAAGTTGGTTTGCCTTCACGCAAATCGTCGCCTACATTTTTGCCTATGTCAGCGGCATTGCCTGAATAGTCGAGCACGTCGTCGATCAGTTGAAATGCCGTACCTATGCAGCGACCATATTCGCCAGCAGCTGCCACTTGTTCTTCACTGGCGCCTGCGATCAGGGTGCCCACTTCGGCGGCGGCTTCGAATAATTTGGCGGTTTTAGAGCGGATAACTTGCAAATAGCTTTGTTCGCTGACATCCGGGTCGTGCATATTGAGCAATTGCAAGACTTCGCCTTCAGCAATCACATTGGTGGCGTCTGCCAATATTTGCATAACTCGCATGCTATTGATGCCAACCATCATTTGAAAGGCGCGCGAATACAAAAAATCGCCGACCAGAACCGAAGCCGCATTGCCAAACATGGCGTTGGCTGTGTCGCGACCACGCCGCAGTGCGGACTCATCGACGACATCATCGTGCAGTAGGGTTGCAGTGTGTATGAATTCAATAATTGCAGCAAGCTCGTGGTGAGCTTTGCCCTGATATTGCCAGGCATTCGCCATCAATAACACCAGCACGGGGCGTATGCGTTTGCCGCCAGCGTTGATAATGTATTCAGCGATTTGATGCACGAGTGGTACATCGGTGTACAGTTTATCGCGTATGACCTGGTTGACCGCCGCCATGTCCGGGGCGATGATGTCAGTGATGGGGTTAGCTGTGGTTGCCAAGGTGAAAACCTGCAAAAAATCCAGAATAGCGCGATTATACGATGAGCAAGCAAGCTTGGCATATAGTTGACTTGGCTTCGCTCTGCTCTTGCACAAAAGATTGCGGCTTTTCAGCGTTGTGTCAGAGTAGTATGCTGGCCGCCCAAGACTTCATAGGCGCGCTATAGATCGCGTGTTTCAGACTTTTGCCAAAACTTCCACCAGGGTTTAACCTGGGGCAATTTGTCCAGCTGTGCTAATTTGTCCAGTAACTCAGGTAAAGAGGTATAAAACTTTAATACAGTATCTGCGCCTGCTCTGGCTAATTGCTTTTCTACTTTGGCAAATGGATGCACGGTCACAGTCGGGTTGATTTGTATAGACCAGCTATATAGTTCATCGTCGAACCAGATGCCGCCAAAGCGTCGGCGCAGGCACTCACCAAAAAATGAGCCCAAAGCATCGGGTAGGACCGCGAGTTGTGCCGAGCTGGCCGACTCTCGTTGCTGTTCTATATAGTGATCAAGCCAGATAACAGCCTGATCACCGTAATCGAGTTCATGTCCGAGTTGTTTGCTCGCCAAAAGGCGCACTTGTTCAGCATTACTAAGTAAATCGGCTTCCATATCGGGGTATTTTGCAGATGTACATCGCAGGACTATACCAGAGCCACTGGGTAGTGCGACTTGCATTTGCGGTTAAATTGATAAGGATGTCAGACGAATTCCCGGTGCTGCCCAAAAAATATGCAAATAAGCTTTGACCTTACTCTTGAAATTCAGTACAATCCTGCGTTTCCCTAAATTCTTAACGAGTTATCCTTCAGTTTGAAGGGCTGGGAAAAGATTTTTTGACTCTAATTTAATGAGGTTACTATGTACGCGGTCATAAAAACTGGCGGCAAACAATATAAAGTTGCTGCTGGCGAAAAACTAAAAGTAGAACAGATACCAGCTGACATTGGCGCCGAAATCACCTTAGACCAAGTGCTCGCAGTGGGCGCTGGTGAGACCATCAAGTTTGGTGCTCCTTTGGTTGCTGGTGCTACGGTTTCTGCTAAAGTCGTTAGCCACGGTCGTCACGACAAAGTTCGCATTTTCAAAATGCGTCGTCGTAAGCACTACCAAAAACGTCAAGGCCATCGCCAAAACTTTACTGAACTCGAAATCGTTGCAATCAACGGCTAATTTTAGTTAACACTAAAATCGTTAGATTGACATTTACCATATCAAGGAGCTGAAATGGCACACAAGAAAGGCGGCGGCACCACGCGCAACGGCCGTGACTCGGAATCGAAACGCTTAGGCGTTAAAGTTTACGGCGGTCAAACCATCAATGCTGGCGGCATCATCGTTCGTCAACGTGGCACACGTATCCACGCTGGTGAAAACGTCGGTATCGGTAAAGACCACACTTTGTTTGCGTTGGTTGATGGCAAAGTTAAATTTGCTGTTAAAGGCCCACAAAACAATCAATACGCGATTGTAGTTACTGCCTGATAGCAGTGGCTTGCTGACTTAATTTGTATCCATCAAATTAAGTCCTACAATGCAAAAGGCTCTGCCCCAGGTAGGGCCTTTTTAGCTTATGTGCGATTTACGTAAACGTTTGCCACTGACTCATAATCACTACGCTAACGAAGTTTTGATGGTGAGCTTTTCCGTAAGTTGCACACGTCCAAGCCGGTAAATTTACTGTGTGCCGGCATCTGATCTGACTCAGTATCACAATCCACGCTTTGCTGACCTGGCAAAGCTTTGCTATCGCCTGTAGCGCGATATGTCTGTAGAGGTAGAGCATGAAATTTATCGATGAAGCCCGAATTGAAGTCATCGCCGGTGATGGCGGGAATGGGGTGGCCTCGTTTTGCCGTGAAAAATTCCGTCCCTTCGGTGGTCCCGATGGTGGTGATGGTGGTCGCGGTGGTAGTATTTATGCGGTAGCTGACCGCAATATTAATACCCTGGTTGATTACCGTTATGCCAAATTGCACCGCGCCAAAAATGGTGAAAACGGCCGTGGCTCAGATTGCTATGGTAAGGGCGCAGACGATGTCTTCTTGCGTATGCCAGTCGGTACCTTGATCAGCGACAGAAATACCGACGAAGTCATTGCTGACTTAACCGAACATGGCCAAGAAGTCTTGCTGGCTAAAGGTGGTGAAGGTGGCTGGGGAAATATTCATTTCAAAACCTCGACCAATCGTGCGCCACGCCAAAAAACTGAAGGTAAAGAAGGCGAACACCGTGAACTCCGTCTGGAATTAAAAGTCTTGGCTGACGTGGGTTTGCTGGGCATGCCAAATGCGGGTAAGTCGACTTTTATTACCGCCGTATCGAATGCGCGCCCTAAAATCGCGGATTACCCATTTACCACCTTGCATCCGAATTTGGGGATGGTGCGTGTCAGCCACGAAAAGAGTTTCGTGATTGCCGATATTCCAGGCTTGATCGAGGGGGCAGCGGATGGCGCGGGTCTGGGGATACAATTCCTCAAGCATTTGCAGCGCACGGGTTTGTTATTGCACATCGTTGATCTGGCGCCGTTTGATGATAATGTCGATCCAGTCAAAGAAGCCAAGGCGCTGGTCAAAGAATTGCGCAAATACGATGAAAGCCTGTACGACAAACCACGCTGGCTGGTGTTGAATAAGCTCGATATGTTAAGTGCAGAAGAGCGCAAAGCCCGGGTCAAGGATTTCATTAAACGTTTTGCCTGGAAAGGTCCGGTATTTGAAATCTCGGCTTTAAGCCACGATGGTTGCCAGGATTTGGTGAATGCGATTTATGTCTATCTGGAAGAAAAACGCATCAATGAATTCCGCGCTGAAGAAGTAAAAATGGCGCAAGAAGCTCAGGGTATTTTATCCATCGACCCCGATGATCCGCGTTTTAAAGTGATCGACTAAGTTGCTCAGCGAGCAATCTGGAAAAACCCGGCTATGCCGGGTTTTTTATTGTCAAGCCGTCGCTGGGCGCGTGCAGACTGAGTTGCTGAGTCCTCTGCATAACTTACTGCATGCCCAGCTTTTAACCCTGCAATGCCTGCTGTGCCCTGGCACTGGTGCGCTACTCGACATCAACTTTGGCCGCTCGCGACTTTGTGCCAAGCTCTCTTAGCCAGGGCTGGATTTGCTGCCAGCAGGCCGGGGCTTGGGTTTGCAGCATGCCATGGGGTGCTGCTAGCTCAATGAATTTGATCGCAGGGTGTGCCGCAACTAAGTCTGCCTGGGCGTGGGCACTAACCAAATAGTCCTGGCGCGCTTGCAAATACAAGATCTGGGTGGATAGCCTGGCTAACTCAGCGCGCAAATCAAGTGTGGCGAGTAGTTGCAAACGACGTCGTATCAAGTCGGGCTCAAGCGCATGCCAGACGCGCTGAAAGCTTGCAATTAAGTCGCACCTGGCTTGGGCAAATAAGAGTCGCGTGGTAATTGCCAGCGGTAGCCATTTGCAGGGAAATAGTGGCAGCGCGAACTGCAGCCATTTCAACAGTGGATTTGGGCAAGTGCAAAAACTCGCCGCTAAAATCAGTCCCTGGCAGCGTTGTTGCAAACCTTGCGCGACCAGAATCGCGACAGGACCTGAAAAAGATTCGGCGATAATGACAATGTGATCGATACCTTGCACTTGCTGGCAGACATAGTCGGCGTAATCGCTGAGTTGCCAATTTAAGTCAGCCGGGTAGCGTAGCGCCAGATGCGGATAACAGGCCGGGATTTGCTCTAGCAAAGGCGCAAACAATTCAGCGCTGCCATCTAAGCCCGGCAAAAGCAAGAGTAAGGGGAAGTTTTCGTTGCTCATATCGGCCTGATCTCAGCCTTTACGATTTCGCACCTTATTCAGAGGCACGGTGCTGGAGCAAGTTTTTCAATAAAAGTAAAAACATCGGAATTTGCAAAACTAACAGGCTACTGCGCACTAAGTTTTGATTGCTGACATCCAATAAATTAAACCAAGTCATCAGGCTTTGTAAGCTGAACACACTCAGCGTTAAACAAATCAGCGTTAGTATTAGCGCGGATAAGAGAATCAGACTGGAGCGTGAGATAAATGGGCGCATGATTAACTCGTGGTGAGCTTGCTTAGAGAATAATGTGTTTTCGATCTGGGCTTAAGCTTATCAGAGTTTGCTTAATTGCGCGCGCCAGGCTGCTATCGCCAGTGACCAGAATTCAGCACAGGTTGCGGGTGAGTCGCCCAGCTGTAAATTCAAAAACTGCGCCGCGGGTAACAAGGCCTGTCGCAATAAGTCATTGTTCCCTTCATCGATTGCTCGTGCACCAGTTTGCTTAGAGAGTTTTTCGCCTTGTTCGTTATTCACCACCGCGACATGGTAGTAGCGCGGCTGCGGGTAGCTGAGTAAGTTTTGCAAATACAATTGGCGTGCCGTTGAATCGAGTAAATCAACACCGCGTACGATGTCGCTAATGCCTTGCGCCGCATCGTCGACCACCACCGCGAGTTGGTAAGCCCAAAAGCCATCGGCGCGACGCACCACAAAATCACCGACTTCGCGCGCCAGATTTTGCTGACACAAGCCTAAGCGTCTATCGATAAAACTAAATTCAGCCTCGGCTAATTCGGGCACACGCAAACGCCAGGCGCGCGCGACTTTGCCTGCGGCTAAACCCTGACGGCAAGTGCCGGGATAAACTTGATTGCTATTGGCCGCGCTGGCGGGGTTGGTAGCACGCAAAATCGAATCGGCGATTTCTTTGCGCGAACAAGCACAGGGGTAGACCCGGGCGCCGAGTTGCGCCAATGCAGCCTGATACAAATCCTGACGCTGACTTTGCCAAACTACGGGTTCATCCCATTCCATGCCGCAGCGTTCCAGCGTGCGTAAAATCGCGCTATCAGCGCCTGGTAAATTGCGATCGAAATCGAGGTCTTCGATACGCAGCAGCCATTTGCCATCATGGGCGCGGGCATCGAGATAACTCGCCATCGCCGCGACCAGTGAACCCTGGTGCAGTGGGCCTGTCGGTGACGGCGCAAAGCGACCGCGATAGGGCGCGGCTGGTAGGTTTTGCGCCAGATCACTGGAACTCGCCTGCGTCGGAAGTGTGGGCTTAAGTGCGACAGTCATACGCAATGTCCTAATAAGCGTTGTTGCAAGACGCTATCTTGCAGTTTTTCCAAAAACCAGTGCAGCGCTTTGCCTTTGTGTTGGTGCCGCCAGACTAAATGGGTTTGGCCACTTTGCCGTGGCATCAGCAACTGTTTTTCGAGTAATTGCCCGGCGCTTAAATACGGCAACGCCAGACGTCGGGGTAAATGGCCGCAACCCAGTCCAGCAAGTTGAGCCGCGAGTTTTTCTGCCATGCCAGGCACCACCAGGACCGATTGGCCACTCAGCAAACCCGCGCTCATGCCGGGCAAACTTAAGCCGGTATCACCGACTGCAATCGCACAATGCTGCTGCAATTGCTCATTGCTGAGTGGCGTCGTGATGGCCGCTAGCGGATGCTGTGGCGCGACCGCAAAGACCCAATCGATCTGCCCCATCACCCGCGCTTGCAATTCACCTTGCAGGCGCACTGCATCGGGGCCATCGTAAGCCGCACCAATCGCCAGATCGGCGCGGCCGGCGACCATGGTTTCCCACACGCCGGATAAGACCTGCTGTGAAATCCGTAAGCGCGTACCGGGCGCCGCCGCGGTAAATTCTTGCAGCAAGGGTAGCACGTCTGCGAATTGTATGATGCCATCCAACACTATCCGCAATTGCGCTTCCCAGCCACTGGCGGTGCGTTTAACTTGTTGTTCAAGTTCGTGTGCAGCTTGCAATAAATGCCGGCCTTGTTGCAGCAATTCCTGGCCAGCCTCGGTTAAGCGCGCTTTATGGCCGCGCCGGTCAAACAGCAAGACATCGAGGTCGTCTTCGAGTTTGCGTATGCTATAGGTAATCGCCGAGGGCACTTTGTCGAGTGCCTGTGCCGCGGCGGCAAAGCTGCCGCGACGGTCGATCGCATCGAGAATTTGCAAGGCTTCCAGTGTTAGTAGCATGGTCAAATAGGTGCTTATTCAAAAAATTTGAACGAATTCGTTAAATTTAACCCCTTATCTGGTGAATACGCAAGGAATATACTGCGTGACATAGATCAAATTATTTGAAGGAGTGTATCATGGAGCAACTCAGATTAAGTCAGGATCGTGGTTATGCCCAGCATGGCTGGTTACGTTCGCATCACAGCTTTTCCTTCGCTGAGTATTATGACCCGCAACACATGGGCTTTGGCCCCTTGCGTGTGATTAACGATGACTGGATCGCCGCTGGCATGGGTTTTCCTACCCATCCGCATCAAAACATGGAAATCATCACTTATGTGCTGGATGGTGCGATTGCGCACAAAGATAGCATGGGCAATGGCAGCACGATTTTGCCCGGCAATGTCCAGTATATGAGTGCCGGTACCGGAGTGCGCCATTCCGAATTTAATCCCGACACACAAAAAGCCACGCGCTTGCTGCAAATCTGGATACAACCGAATCTCTTGGGGCAAGTTCCACGTTACGATGAAAAAGCCTTTAGCGAAGCGGAAAAACGTGGCAAATTACGCTTAGTGGTGTCGCCCGATGGTCAGGATGGCTCGATTGCGATACGTCAGGATGCGCGTTTAGCTATCGGTTTATTCGATGGCGCAGAGCAAGCCAGGCTGGATTTGCAAAGCGATCGTTTGTACTACGTCCACGTCGCCCGTGGCAGCTTGCAAGTGCAAGATCATCGTTTGCAAGAAGGTGACGCTTTGATGCTGAGCGAAGCCAGCGCCCTGGTTTTGCAAAATGGCCAGAATGCCGAAGTACTGGTGTTTGATTTGCCGGCGAAGATTGCTTGAGTCGCCTGGCCTGATAATGACTTGATGATACAGCGTGGGTTGTGCGCGTGTAACGGTACGACCCATACTGTATTCGAGCGAAAGCGCTGAAAGACGAAACTAGTAAGTGCAAATTTTATTCAACTTCGCGTTAAAGGAAAGATGGCCAGCGCAAAAAATGTGACTAACATTTTTGTGACTGGATTTGTAGCCAACTTGGGTAGCGATCGTCGGGTGTGTCAGGGCTGGGAAAGTAAAATTCAGCTAGAAAATGGTGGGCAAGTTGCCTTCCAACTTCCTTGGCCCTGATGGCTTCCGGCCAAGGCGGAACCTCTCCTCTAAATGCGCGTATGTCGCCACCAAAAGAAAAAGTAATCAGCGGATTTTCGAGATAGGCGACACCATCAAACGTGATCACTGCCAAGCGAATGAACCAGCCATGAGTGTCGCCATCCCAAAGTGCTTGTATGCATTTGACTGTTCCAGATAGTGCTGCAATTTTCTCTTTTAATGATTCAAAGCTCGATGTTTTTTCAGCGAGAATTTTTTTGTGTCGCGCAAGTTCTGCTAATGCAGGTTTTAAAGATTCAATTTGCTGCTTACAATTGTCCAGAGTCCAAGGCAGAGCTTCACCACCCAATACGAGTTTTTCAATTAATCTGAAGTCAAAAAGACTATCCAAAATTTCAGATTTCTCAAGTTCTTGCCAATGCCAGACGCTAAACAATAAATCGAAGCGATCTTGTGCAGGAAATGCATCTGCCAATTCATGAGCAAAGTCATTCTTCATTAATCCAGTTGACTGAATTAATTCCCGCAAAATCTGCGATGGAAAGTCGCCAGCATGGAGTCGCTCAAAAATGAAATTGCTTGTATTCTCAGGCGGTATAGGAATAGTCATGGCACTTGTGATTGATGGTAAAGTTGTCACTCCATGGCTATATCATATGAACCAACAGGGAAATCCTGTTGTTTCTAATTCAAACAGTAAGCTAGTGATGCGTTGTATAGCGTTATCATCCAGCGCTACTAGTCCGGTCAAAGGTTTATGCAACAAACAAACGGTGGCATGTATCTTTTGGTAGGCGAGTTCACCGACTTGTGCTTGTTCAGCTAGCATTAAGAGCATGGCTAGTTTGACTTCATTTCGCGAGTGCCATTGCGCTCGTGCAGGTGCATCCATTGCTAATGCTTGTTTTACTTCGTCACGCATTGCTTCGATCAGAAAGCAGGCGCGTACTAATCCCTGGGATTCCGGCGAGTCTAGATTTGAGAGCATAAACTTAAGCTTAACGATACATAGTAATTGACAATCCCGAGTTTCAATCTAAATTGTGTCGAAATCAAGTTAATTCGTTTAATCCAGTTGATTTTGCAATTGGTACAACCACTACATAAAGCTTTAGTTAGGCTTAACTTCAAGCTCAGATGGACTTTTTATCGTAATCACCCCGCTATAATGCCAAATTAATCTCAATTTAAACCCAGGCTGTATGATGACTGAGTTGGCGTACCAAGAACTGCAAGAAGACTGTGAATCAAAGAAAGTGTCCGAAACCCTGGACATACTCTACCGTGATGAGGCTTTAATCGCGGTGCATAAGCCCGCCGGTTTGCTGGTGCATCGCAGTGAAATCGACCGGCATGAAACCCGCTTTGCTTTGCAAATTGTGCGTGATCAGATTGGTCAGTATGTGCATCCTCTACATCGCTTAGATAAACCGACTTCGGGCATCTTACTGTTAGCGCTGCAAAAAGAGGTGGCGCATAGTTTGATGCAGCAATTTGCCGAACAGCGCGTAAGCAAGACTTATCAAGCCCTGGTGCGTGGTTTTGTGGCCGAACAGGATTTAATCGATCATGCTTTGGGGCGGATTGAAGATGATTACGAAGACCGTAGCAGCGATGAAAAGCAAGCAGCGCAAACCGCTTATAGTCGCTTGCAACGCTTCGAAATACCGGTTGAAATTGAGCGCTATCCAGCCAGTCGTTTTTCGCTGATCGAAGCCCAGCCACATACTGGCCGTCAGCATCAGATCCGGCGCCATTTAAAACATATCTCGCATCCGATTATTGGTGACGTACGCTACGGTCGCGGTGCTTATAATCGTTTTTTCCGCGAACATTTTGCTTGTCAGCGACTAATGCTGGCTTGCACCGCGATGCAATTGCAGCACCCCTTAAGTGGCCAGGATTTGCAAATTAACTGCCCGGCCGCGCCAGAATTTAGCGCGACGATTGCGGCTTTGCAGGCGTATGTGCTGGCTGAGAATTTTAGTTAAGTTTAGCTCAAACAGCGGCAGCGAAATCCTGAATTTCTGCCGCGATAACGGGTCTTAGTTGATCTCAACTCGGGCAAAAAAACTCTGCAATTTACTCAGCATCTTTAATGATTTCCGTTTCCCAGCCATCGTAATAGCCTTGGTAATCTTTCGCCGCAAAAAATAAGGGCAGGGTAATTTCATCGATTTCGCCAAACGCTGGAATCGCTTGCTGCGTGAAACACAGTGCTTGTGGGTAAGCCTCGTCGTCAGTTTGGTAAATTTGCTCAATCTTAAATTGGCTATCCAGCACATTATCGATATAGGCTTGACGCTGACTATCATCGCTGAAAAACGCCCAATGGCGGATCTCGCGTGCAAGGCTTAAGCTGTCACCATTTTGTTCGAGCAATATGCAAATCCGGCGGTTTTGCATGCGCTGTAAATCGGCTTCGCCGGGATAGAGGAATTCAAAGTAAGTCGACCAGTCGCTGTCTTCACGCGTATCGGCGCTGTATTCATATTCAGGAAAAGCTACCATGGCTTGCGCGACTCGTTGCTGCCAGCCTTTGTCACTGCTTAAATAAAAATAAAAGTCGCGGCAACCTGCGGTGGTGTTACGACCTACGAATATCGCTTGATTGTCTGCGGTTAAGGCTGGAATCAAATGTTCTTCCAGTTGTTCTAAACGCGGGTATTCGGCATTGCTCGATAAGCCATCTTCACGTGCGTCACGCATCGTCAGATGGACGTAAGCCATGACCGGGTAATCTGCACTAGGCGCAGCCTCGGCAAGAGCCAGGTTTAAATTGATCGAGGCAATTTGCTCATCGACGCGGCATAAATAAAAATCCCATTGTTCTTGCATATTTTCTCGCTAAGTTTTCGGGTTATCGGTGTTAGCAAAGGCTAATCCTGGTGGCAGACCTCAAATTTGCATTAAGTTGCTGCAATTGCTTAGCTGTATTTTACAGCTAAGTTCTGATTGTATTTTCTACTTATTCAGCTTGCGTGGCATGGCATAAACTTATAGCGTCTTTATCGTCGACCAGGCAAATACGCTCTCAATATCGCTGGATTGGCGATCGATTTGGTAAAAGCTGGTGCATTCCCCGTAACGTATTTACTTCCCTCAATCAGAACGACGGGTTGGTGCGCAGGATTTACGTGTGAATTCAAATTATCAATAGGTCAGCCAGCGTCAGCAAGATAATGCTGTATTTGCGTCTTAGCAAGCAAGGCAAAGCAGACATTCGAATGATGGGCATTCGGCGCGAAGCGGGGATAAGGGAAGCTGTATGCCAGTCAAGCCGAATACTGCGGCAGGAGGGCGGGCAGTTCAGGCGTGACTGGCGTCGAAGAAGATTGCTGATACAGCCCAGTTCGGATGACAGCAGAACTGGGCTGAGCTTGCGAAAACTTACCAGATTTTAACGCGTTGTGCTGGTGCCAGATACATTTGGTCACCCGATTTCACGCCAAAGGCTGAGTAAAATTCATCGTGATTGCGCACGCTGCCGTTGACGCGGAATTCGCCAGGTGAATGCGGGTCAGTCTTGATCAAGGTGATCGCACGTTGTTCGCGGGCTTTGAAGCGACGTGCTTGCGCCACGCCCATGAATAAGCGTTGTTCTGCAGTCCAGCCATCAATTACCGGAGCGGGTTTGCCATTCAGCGACAAGCGATACGCTTTTAAGGCCATGACTAAACCAGCGGTGTCGGCAATGTTTTCACCCAAGGTTAATTCGCCATTCAGGAAGTAGCCGGGGACTGGGCTGTAGCCATTGTATTGTTCCACCAAGATACGGGTTTTAGTTTTAAAGCGGGCTTTGTCTTCTGCAGTCCACCAATCGCGCAAATTACCATCGCCATCGTATTTCGAGCCTTGATCATCGAAGGCATGACTGATTTCATGGCCGATGGAAATCCCCAGCGAACCGTAATTGATGGCGTCTTCTGCAAGCACATTAAACAACGGGGATTGCAACCTGGCTGCAGGGAATACAATTTCATTCATCGTTGGGCTGTAATAGGCATTCACCGTTTGCGGTGTCATATGCCATTCATTGCGATCCAGGGGCTTACCGAGTTTGCTGATGTTTTTTGCGTAATGAAAGCGACGCAATTCCAGGATATTCGCTACCACATCCTGGTCTTGCAATTTGACTTTACTGTAATCAGTCCAGACATCCGGATAAGCAATTTTTACACTGATTTTCTTTAACTTTGCCTGCGCTTGCAATTTTGTTTCCGGACTCATCCAATCCAGTTCATCTATGCTTAAGGCAAATGCTTTGAGGAAGTTTTGTACCATGGCATCGGTACGACGTTTGGCTTCGGCTGGGAAATATTTTGCAACGTAGAGCTTGCCCAAGGGTTCGCCCAATTGATTATCAACAAATTCAACCGCACGTTCATTCAAGGGTTTCTGCGCCTTGGTGCCGGATAAGGTTTTGCCATGGAAGGCAAAGCTTTCATCGGCAAACTCCTGACCCAGATAGGGGGCAAACTGGCTCACCAGTCGCCATTGCAAATAGGCACGCCAATCGGCAGCGCTATTGGTCGCAATAACACCATTTAAGGCTTGCAAGAAACTAGGTTGTGAGACATTGATGCGATCGCCATGTTTTATCTCATTCGCCGCAAAATACGCTGTCCAGTTAAAATCAGGTGCGAGCTTTTGCAATTCAGCCAGGCTCATGCGGTTATAGGTTTTTAAGGGGTCGCGATTGGCAACCTTGGTCCACTGTGCTTCAGCTAATTGATTTTCGATTTTTAAAATGCTTTGCTGCATTTTTTCGGGCGCTTCTAAGCCCGCGAGCTTCAGCATGCGCAACATGTGTTGCTGATACTTTTGTTGAATCTCGGCGTTTTTGGCTTGATCGAGTTTGATGTAGTAATCACGATCCGGCAAGCCCAGACCCGATTGCGAAATACTCAGTAAATACTGACTGGCGTCTTGCTTGTCTTGTGCTACACCGACTGCGAATGGCAAGCCGATCGAGTGACGACTAAATAGTGCAAATACCTTAGCTAAATCGCGCGGCGACTGTACTTGCTGGATAGGTTGGAGTAAGCCGGACAAGGAATTTAAGCCTTGGCTATTGCGGAATTCCAGGTTGTTATAGCTGCGATATAAGGCGGCAATTTGCTGCACTTCTGTGCTGCCAGGCTGCGTTTCAGCCGCAGCCGCGGTGACGATGCTAGCCAGTTGTTTTTGCACATCTTCACGGGCTTCTGCAAATGTACCCCAGTCTGATCGGGTGGCTGGAATATCAATATTCTTTAGCCATAAACCCTGGGTGTTACGGAAGAAATTGTCTTGAGGGCGTATGTCATGATCGTGAAATTGCTTGTCGACACCGGATTGTGCGGCGTCCGCAGCAGTTGCAAGCAGGGCGCTGGCGGGATTGAAAAAAGCACAAGCCATAGCAATTTGCACGGCAAAAGGCTTAATGCGGAATGGAAATGATGACATATTAACTCCTTACTATTATCTCAGCTTAGACCAATTAAAGTCCCGTGAGTTCCTTTTTGATTGTTTTGTGTGCACGCGAGCTTAGCCGCGCCGACCTTGTATTCCAGGAAGGCTACAGTACAGCAGCTTGAAAACGGATGGCAAATCCTTTTTTGTTTGCTAACCATTTGCTTATGGAAATAGCGCTATTGGTGAGTTGCAAGCCGTAGTATTAAGCGAATTTAGCCGTGGGGACTGTACGCTGGGAGAGACCTCGGCACAATTGCCGCGAGCGCCACCGGCTACAAATATGCTCACGCCGTAGCTAGTGTTGCAGTCGCTGAAATTCAAAAAGCGAAAAATCGCAGGGGGGGGGAAGGGGATGAGCTGAAATTGTGAACAAATAACTGTGCTTGCAGTGTGCGCTGTTTTGCTAGGGAAACTGGCGCGCAGTATTTGCATTGAAGCCTGCTTCAGCAAGCGTCTGAAGCTAGACTTGTGCTGACAATGAAGGGGCAAGGTCATCAATTGACTCCGCCCCAGAGACAGGCTTAACCAGGTGCGTGTGCGCTGGTAGCGGCGGTTTTCGCTTGTTTTTGGCAATGCGGGCAAGATTTGCCAGGAATGTACCACTCAGACTGTTGTTCCTCTGCACTAACCACGGCACGGCAGGCATAACATTGCACGATATCGCTGACGGCTAGTGTGGGCGTCAAGGCGGTGCGGTAGTCAAACACAAAGCAATCGCCATGATAATGCTCGCCACCGACTTCTTCGAAATATTTCAGGATGCCGCCTTCTAACTGGAAGACACTGTCAAAGCCGACATTTTGCATATGAATTGCCGCTTTTTCACAGCGTATGCCCCCCGTGCAAAAAGTCACCACGGTTTTGTCAGCAAAGTCGGCGCGATGCTGCTCGATGACTTCAGGAAACTCGGTGAATTTACTGATACGGTAATCGATCGTGTGGTCAAAACTACCCACATCGACTTCAAAATCATTCCGGGTATCCACCATGACCACGGCCTTGCCCTGATCGTCATGTCCCTGATCCAGCCAGCGTTTGAGTGTGTGCGCGTCGACTGCGGGTGCGCGACCCAGTTCGGGCTTGATCAAGGGCATGCGCATGGTAATGATTTCAGGTTTGATTTTAACCAGCAGTTTGGTAAAAGGTTGGCTATCTGACCAACTCTCTTTCGCCACAACATCGGCAAAACGCGCGTCCTGATGTAACCAGGCATAGTAGTCATCCATTTCATGGCGCAAGCCGGCTAAAAACATATTGATGCCTTCGGGCGACAAAATTATCGTGCCTTTCAAGTTCAATTCCTGGCATTTAGCCAAAAACAGGGGTTTTAAGACTTCACAGTTATCAATACTGATAAATTTATAAGCCGAAATATTGACGTAGTGATTGACGTTCTCAGACATTGCTTGTTGACCTCTAGGGATTTTCTTGTTCGATAAAACTCATCAGGCGCAAGGCCTGTTCTTTATTTAACTCGAGCAGACTTTGTGCTGCTACCGTTTGCCAGATCGTACCATCGCGTTCGCGATAAATGGCTTGTATGGCCTTAGTTTGTTCATCACGAAACTTCAGCCACTGCCGTTGCGCCAGTTTCAGACTTTCTTTGCCATCGGCCGATAATTGCTTTTGCAATTTGCCATAAGCGAAATTTAATTCAGCATCCCAACGCTTACTGGCTAACTGGGTGCAGTCGACCATGCCCAGGGTGCTGGGGTTTTTATCGATGCAAAGGTTTTGTAAGTGTTCGATAGGATGTTTTTGCCAGCCCGATAAAACCGGGAGTTTTTTACCGCTTTGTATATCCAGTAAGGCAACGCCAGCGCCACTTTGATACACCAGGCTCAACTTACGGCCGCGTTTCCAGGTATCGATTTCTTCAAACTTGATGGGCCCAGGCTAACCGCCAGTTTGCGGCCATCGCTGAGCCAAACCATGAGCGGGTCGTGATACTCCTGATAACTGACTTCTTGCTGGTAATCCCATTTTTCTGCGGCTAACGCCGACGCTGGCATACTGCTAAGTAATAAAGCGCCTGTGAGTAGCAGGTATTTCATAAGCGTCCTTTCCAGATGCAGGTCCTGAGCAAGCTCAGAAGCTTAACGCAAATTGCGGCTACTCAGTTTAATTTTCCTGCCTCGCTCGTCAAGGTTTGAGCATTTCGAGATGCGGGATATCGTCTTCCAGATAGAGTTCGGAGACGCTGGTAAAACCAAACGTCGCATAAAATTTTTCCAGATAAGCCTGGGCGCTGATGCGTATTGCTGTTTCACCGTGTATCTGTTGGCAATGGCTGATGCCCTGTTGCAGCAGTTCTTTTCCCACGCCAGCGCCACGTCCTGCCTGCGTGGTTAATACCCGGCCCAAGGACGGCTCAGCATAGCTCAAACCAGCTGGAACAATACGTAAATAGGCGAGTAAGCGGGCTTGCTGGTCGAGTGCAAACAGATGATGGCAGAGTGGGTCTTTGCCATCGATATCTTGATACACGCAATTTTGTTCAACCACAAAAACTGCATTGCGGGCCTGGAAAATAGCGTGGGCGACGCTGGGGCTTAAGTCGTTAAAGTGTTGGCAATGCCAACTGATCGTTGCGTGGGGGGATGTCATACAAGACGAACTCAGCTTAAAAAGTAAGCGCGAATCTTACATCTGTTTGAACAAGTGTGCATAGATACGGCTAACACTTAATTTCTCATCACTGTCTTTTAATTTAAGGCTGATTTTGCCACTCTCTTCTTTGTAGGCCGTATGGATTGCCCGGCTATTGACGACGGTGCTGCGATGGATTTGCCAGAAGATGGCCGGATCGAGTTGCGGTAATAATTCCCGTAAGCTGGAACGTATCAGCGAGGAATGCTCGCGGGTTACGACATTGATGTATTTATCCGTGGCTTCAAAATACAGCACATCGTCGATCGCGATCATACGTATCGTATTGCCGACTGCGGCCTTAATCAGATGCAAATAGATGGGTGCCGTGCTCGATGGCTGCGCTGCAGGCAAGCCGTTTTGTGCGGGCAGCAAATGGCGTAGCTGGCTCAATACCTGGCTTAATTCATCCTGGCCCTGGTGGCGCTGGCTCAGACGTTCTTGCAGACGTTGTATGGTTTTTTGTAGGCGTTCAGCACTGACGGGTTTCAAGACATAATCAGCGGCCGCTGTGTCAAATGCCGCCAGGGCATACTCATCATAGGCCGTGACATACACCAGTAAGGGGAAGGGTTTGTGTTCCGGCCACTCTTCGGCCAGTTCCTGGGCAACTTCCAGACCGGTTTTGCCAGGCATTTTTATATCGAGAAATAAGATGTCGACTTGATCGCGCAGCGCATAATCGACGGCTTCGTAACCATTTTCCGCCAGCGCACGTATGTTTAACTCTGGCCAGAGTTGTTGTAAGTGTTTTTGTAAGGTTAATGCAAGTATTGGTTCATCTTCGGCGATGATGGCAGTCAGTGTCATAAGTAAATCCCGCAGTATTCTGATAATTAAATTGAATCGTGCTTGAGCGCAGCCAGAGGAATACGTATCGTCGCACAACATCCTTGCTCAGCTTGATTTTTGAGGCTGAACGTCGCGAGATCGCCATACAGGGCGACTAAACGTGCGCTCAGGTTTTGATTGCCGAGTTGAAAGCCACTGGTTGCAGCCGGTCGAGAGGAATTGAAATCCTCGCTTAAACCCAGGCCGCTATCGGTCACGCTTAGCTCAAGATACTCAGCCTGCAAGGTCGCACTGACACGGACTTCTCCCCCTTCTACCTTGGGTTCTAAACCGTGTTTAATCGCATTTTCAACCAAGGGTTGCAATAACATGGGCGCAATAGTTTGCTGACTCAGGCTCGCAGGCAGATCGAGCTGGTAAGTTAAACGCCGGCCCATGCGTATTTTGAGTAATTCCAGATACGCAGCGAGTAAATCAAACTCAGCTTGTAAGGTGGTGCTGGCGGCACGCGCATTACTCAACGTGGCGCGTAAGAAATGAATTAACTGGCTCAGCATGTGCTGGGCACGTTCAGGGTCTAAGGTGATTAAACCTTGCAAATTGGCGAGCGTATTAAACAACATATGCGGTTCGATTTGCGCCTGCAGCATTTGTAATTGGGTTTGCAGCGCTTGCTTTTCGATTGCCGCAGCTTTGGCTTTTTCTGCTTCAGCAGCGGCCTGTAATTCCAATAGCTTTAAGCGATTCCAGAAAAACCAGGTGGCAATCGCCGAAACCACGATGGTTAAAATAACCAACGGCTTCGCATACTGCCAGTTGATAAACCAGGCAAGGTCCATGTCGTAGCGCAAAAGTGCCGCACCCAGCAAGGTACCCGTGATGACACCCAAGGGGGCCACAGCCAGACAAACTGCGGTAAAGCCGAGTGGGTGAGGTTTGCGCCTTTGCCAGATCAAGTGACGTGCAGTGCGTGCGAAAGTCGCCGTGCTAAAACCTATGCACATGGAAAACACCCAATTGATCCAGAGTGGAAAATTGATGTGCATGACGTAGGTCACTAATAAGCTGACCAGGCTGTTGATGGCGGTCAGGCGCACAAAGCCTACAGCTAATTCTTTAATCAATACGGGATCGGCAATGGGATTTTTCATGGTAATAAAACGCGCTAACTTGGCACAAAATGAGTCTGGCTGATCGGGCAGTCAGTGTAGCAGTCAGGCTCGTTATGCAGACTAGCGCTGCGACCAATAGCCGCAGCGCGTCGCCAACTGTCAGTGGGGTGGCGTCAAACGCATCAGCCAGAGTTAAATAATGCCTTGCTGTTTCAGACTTGCCAGTTGTTCAGCGCTATAGCCTAAGCGCTGACTGAGGATTTGCGCAGTATGCTGTCCAAGTAGCGGTGGCGGCAATTGATATTCCACCGGTGTCAGCGAGAGTTTCATTGGGCTACCCACCAGTTTCACTTCCCCTGCGAGCGGATGGCTTAAATTGACTTGCATTTGCCGGGCCTGTACTTGTGGGTCATTGAATACTTCATCCAGGGTGTTAATCGGGCCACATGGCACGCCAGCTTGTTCGAGTAAGCTGATCCATTCAGCCTTGGTTTTTTGTTTGACCATTTCTGCCAGTATAGGTACCAGCAGCTGCCGATGTTTTACCCGTTCAGGATTGGTACTGAAACGTGCGTCGCTGGCTAATTCGGGTTGGCCGCCGAGTTCCACAAACTTGCTGTATTGCAGATCATTGCCTGCGGCGACTATGATATGGCCATCCGCGGTGGCAAAGGTTTGATATGGCACGATGTTGGCGTGAGCATTGCCCCAGCGCTGTGGTGCTTGACCGGTGCTGAGGTAATTCATATTCATATTCGCCAGCATCGCCACTTGCACATCGAGCAAACCGAGGTCGATGTATTGCCCAAGTCCGGTTTGATTGCGGTAATTTAGCGCGGCCAGAATCGCGATGGTCGCATACATGCCGGTCATTAAGTCGGCAATTGCGACTCCTGCTTTTTGCGGGCCACCGCCAGGTAAGTCGTCGCGTTCACCGGTCAGCGACATAAAACCACCCATGCCTTGCACGATAAAATCGTAACCCGCGCGATGCGCATAGGGGCCAGTCTGACCAAAACCGGTGACCGAGCAATAAATTAAATCGGCCTTGACTTGCTTCAGGCTGTCGTAATCCAGACCATATTTTTTGAGTTGGCCGAGTTTGTAATTTTCTATCACCACATCCGATTGCGCTGCCAGTTCACGAATGATTTGTTGCCCTTCGGCGCTACTGATGTCTACCGTAATGGCTTGCTTGCCACGATTGGCAGCCAGGTAATAGGCGGCTTCCGAGGTGTTTTTGCCTTGCGCGTCGCGTAAATAGGGTGGTCCCCAACTGCGGGTGTCGTCCCCAACCTTGGGACGTTCAACTTTAATCACATCGGCGCCCAGATCAGCCAGATTTTGTGCGCACCAGGGACCCGCCAAAACCCGGGTTAAATCGAGTACCCTCAGGTTGGATAAAGCGCCCGCCTGAAGCTGGGCTGAACTGGCTTGCTGGTTTTCACTGGTACGGCTGGACATCGTAAAATTTCCTGATAAGTTAAATGCTAAACAAGCGAGAATAGCGCTTGCTCAGTTCAAATTAAGACAAACAAGGAGTAGCTTATGTGGCCTTATCCTAAAGTGCTGGCGCATCGCGGTGCTGGCGTGCTGGCGCCAGAAAACACGCTGGCGGCGATGCAATTCGCCTGGAACCAGGGTTTTCGCGCCGTGGAATTCGACGTGATGTTATCAAAGGATCAGCTCCCTGTGCTGATTCACGATGAAGAATTTGGCCGCACTGTTGCTGGCAACGGGCTAGTTTCTGAGACGCTGGCGCGTGATTTGCTCAAGCTGGATGCTGGCAGCTGGCATAGCCAGGCCTTTGCAGATGCGCGCATACCTTTGCTGGAACAGGTTGTGGCTTATTGTCGCCAACATGAAATCTGGATGAATGTCGAGATCAAGCCCGCCCAGGGTTTTGATGCGCAAACCGGGCAAGTCGTTGCTAGCTACCTACAGCAAGCCTTTAGCGATGTGCCAGTGATCGAAGCCGCCAGGCTGCCTTTGTTGTCTTCATTTTCGCGCAGCGCCTTACTCGCCGCCAAGCAAGCCGCGCCCAATTTGCCGCGCGCTTATCTGCTCGAAAACCTGCATGAAAGCTGGCGTAGTGAAGCACAAGAGCTGGCAGTTGTCGCGATCCATTTGAATCATTGTGAATTGCAACAAGAGCAAGTGAAAATGTTGAAAGATGCTGGCTATGGGGTTTTTTGCTATACCGTGAATCAGCTTGAGCGTGCGCGTGAACTTCTGCGCTGGGGCGTGGATGGTTTTTGCACCGACCGGCTGGATTTAATTCCCTACGATTTTTAGCTAACCCGACGGTTAACGCAGGGCCTGGATTTTTCCTGCAAGCTCGTCAATTTGCTTAGTAATATTTACTTACATTTGTTGCTGATTTGAGGTGTGCCTGTACATTTGCCAGGCGTTTTCAGCACATGGCCGCCATTTTTCTGTAACAACTACAAGGATACTGTGATGTTAAAAGCAAAAACTTTCTTATCGGGCTTGGGATTGACAGCGTTTGCGCTGATGAATTTACCGGCTTTTGCGCAAACCTCGACGCCGCACATCGAAAAACGTCAGGATCGTCAACAACAACGTATCGCCAAGGGCGTCGCCTCGGGAAATTTAACCGCGCAAGAAGCGGCGAATCTGGAAAAGCGTGAGGCTAAAATAGAGGCCGATAAACAAGCAGCTAAAGCGGATGGCAAAGTCACCGCAAAAGAGCGCGCTAAATTGGATGCCGAGCAAGACTTAGCCAGCCGCCGTATTTATAATAAAAAACACAATTAATTCCCACCTAAACCCGGCGCTGTCCGGCTAAGACAGCGCCGCGCAACGCAAAGCCGGGCAATTTGCGGCTCGTTCGAGCTTGCGCATGCTCGCGTTTGTCTACTTACTCATCTGTCTGGCTCTTTGCCTTGTGCGTGTGCACCTGATACGGGCAAGTGCGGAAATGCTGGTCGAATTAATAAAGCCACAGTCCAGCTTTCTGCCCGCTTTTCCCCCAAGCTGTATGCTGCTACGCGGAAGATTTACCGTATAATCAATGGTTACCCCAATTTACGATTGAATTGCTATTTATGAAATCATCTGAAATTCGCGAAAAGTTTTTAAGTTTCTTTGAATCCAAAGGCCATAGCCGTGTGCGCTCATCCAGCCTGGTACCGGGAAATGATCCGACCTTGTTATTTACTAACTCGGGCATGGTGCAATTTAAGGATGTGTTTCTGGGGCAAGACAAACGCGCCTATAGCCGCGCCACCACAGCGCAGCGCAGCGTGCGCGCCGGTGGTAAGCATAATGACCTGGAAAACGTTGGTTATACCGCGCGTCATCATACTTTCTTTGAAATGCTGGGCAATTTCTCGTTTGGTGATTATTTCAAACGTGATGCCATCGCTTACGCCTGGGAATTGTTAACCACCGTGTATATGCTGCCAGCCGATAAGCTGACCGTGACCGTGTATCAGGAAGACGACGAAGCTTACGAAATCTGGAAAAACGAAATTGGCGTGCCAGCCGAACGCATTATCCGCATTGGCGACAACAAAGGCGCACGCTACGCTTCCGACAATTTCTGGCAAATGGCTGACACTGGCCCTTGCGGTCCTTGTACTGAAATTTTCTATGATCACGGTCCGGATATCTGGGGTGGCCCTCCGGGTTCGGAACAAGAAGATGGCGATCGCTTTATCGAAATCTGGAATCTGGTGTTCATGCAATTCAATAAAGATGAACACGGTGTGTTACATCCACTGCCTAAACCTTGCGTTGATACCGGTATGGGTTTGGAACGTTTATCGGCGGTCTTGCAACATGTCCATTCCAACTATGAAATCGATACCTTCCAGGCATTGATCAAAGCGGCCGCACGTGAAACGGGTTGCACCGATCTGGAAAACAAATCGCTGCGCGTAATCGCTGACCATATTCGTTGTGCTGCATTCTTAATCGTGGATGGCATCATTCCGGGTAACGAAGGCCGCGGCTATGTCTTGCGTCGTATTGCGCGCCGCGCTTTGCGTCATGGCCATAAGCTGGGGCAAAGTCAGCCTTTCTTTTATAAGCTAGTGGCAGATTTGGTCACGGAAATGGGCGAGGCCTATCCTGAATTGGCGGAGCAAGCCAGCCGGGTTGCTGATGTTATTCGTCAAGAAGAAGAGCGCTTTGGTGAAACCCTGGGCAATGGTATGAAAATCCTTGAGGCTGCGCTGGCTAAAGACAGCAAGCGTCTCGATGGCCTTACCGCGTTTACCTTATACGATACCTATGGCTTCCCGCTCGATTTAACTGCCGATATTTGCCGCGAACGTGAAATTGAACTCGATGAAGCTGGTTTTAATCAGGCGATGGACGATCAGCGCGAAAAAGCCCGTGCTGGCAGCAAGTTCACGATGAATAAAGCGCTCGAATACAGCGGCGATAAAACCCGTTTCATCGGTTACGACGAATTGCAACACGAAGCGAAAATTGTCGCCTTGTATGTTGACGGTGCGGCAGTGAATGAAGTGCAAGCCGGGCAAGATGCTGTAGTGGTCTTAGATACCACGCCCTTCTATGCAGAATCCGGTGGTCAATCTGGTGATGCCGGTGTGTTAGTGGGTTTGGATGGCGCAGTATTCGAAGTTGCTGACACACTGAAAGTTCAAGCCGATGTGTTTGGTCACCACGGCACTTTGAAGTCGGGCAAACTGACTATCGTACAAAATGTTAAAGCTGAAGTGGACCAGGATTTGCGCGCCCGCACCGTGCGCAATCACTCGGCCACGCACTTAATGCATAAGGCTTTGCGTGAAGTTTTGGGAAGCCATGTCGCGCAAAAAGGCTCGCTGGTTGATGCTGAAAAAACGCGTTTTGACTTTAGCCACAATGCACCGATGACGGACGCCGAAATTCGTCAGGTTGAGCAAATCGTCAATCGCGAAATTCTGGCTAACGTCAGCACTCGCGCTCAGTTAATGGCCTTTGATGATGCGGTTAAACATGGCGCGATGGCCTTGTTCGGCGAAAAATATGGCGATGAAGTACGTGTCTTAGATATCGGCAGCTCGCGCGAATTATGCGGTGGTACTCACGTTAGTCGCACTGGTGACATCGGCTTGTTTAAGATCGTCACTGAAGGTGGCGTGGCTGCAGGCATACGCCGGGTTGAAGCAGTGACAGGCGAAGCAGCATTGGCGCTGGTGCAAAAACTCAGTGAGCAAGTCAATCAAGTTGCTGCCAGTTTGCGCACTCAACCTGATGAATTACTGAGTCGCGTCAACCAGGTACAAGATCAGGTCAAAGCGCTGGAAAAAGAAATTGCCGCACTCAAAGGCAAACTGGCATCGAGTCAGGGCGATGAATTGTTGCAGCAAGCGGTTGATGTCAAAGGCATTAAAGTGCTGGCAGCAACGCTGGAAGGTGCCGATGTGGCGACTTTGCGCAACACCATGGATAAGTTGAAAGACAAGCTGAAAACAGCTGCTATAGTGTTAGCAGCAGTGAATGATGGCAAGGTCAGCCTGATCGCCGGCGTTACTGCAGACAGTACTGCAAAAGTCAAAGCCGGTGAGCTCGTCAACTTTGTCGCCCAACAAATCGGTGGTAAAGGTGGTGGTCGTGCTGACATGGCACAGGCTGGCGGTACCAACCCAGCAGCCTTACCGCAAGCTTTGGAGGGTGTCACTTCATGGATCAGCGAGCGTCTGTAATCCACATACGCAGAGCATGCCCGGCAGACGCCGGGCAACTGCAAAAAGTCTTTACCAGCAGCAGCGTAATCGCAGGTACGCTGCAACTTCCTCATCCTACTACCGAACTCTGGCAGGCGCGCTTGAATGACAGCGATCCCAGCCACACCCGTCTGGTGGCCTTGTTAGATGGCGTGGTGGTGGGAACCGCCAGCTTGATTTGCGAGGCTAAAGTGCGGCGTCGACATGTCGCTACGCTGGGGATGGCTGTCGCCGATTCATTTGCCGGACGTGGCGTCGGCACGGCTTTGCTAAATGAATTATTGGAATTGGCCGATAATTGGCTAAATCTTTTACGTGTCGAGCTGACGGTGTTTTGCGATAACAAGTCCGCAGTGCATCTGTATCGTAAATTCGGTTTTGAAATTGAAGGCACCTTGCGCGCTTATGCATTTCGCGATGGTGACTACATCGATAGTTATAGTATGGCCAGATTGCATCCACGCCAGGCTTTAATTCCCTTAAATCAGCATTAAAATTGGCAGTTCAGGTCAACTTCGCGTTTTGCTAAAACACGATTAAACATCAGGAGTATTGCGATAAGATGGAGTTACGATTTTGCCCGGTTTGCGCCCAGGATTTAGTGCTACGCCCCGATGATGATGCGGGGCGTTTGCGTTTAACTTGCCCTGATAATCATTGGACTCATTGGAATAATCCCATCCCGGTACTAGCGGCTTTGGTTGAGTTCAATGGGCAAATCATGTTAGCGCGGAATGCAGCCTGGCCTGAGCACATGTATGCCTTAATTACCGGATTTATGGAGCAAGGGGAAACGCCTGAACAAGGTATTGCGCGCGAATTAGCCGAAGAGACGGGATTGCAAGCGGAACAGATCAACCTGATTGGCGTCTATGAATTTACGCGCAAAAACGAAGTCTTAATTTGCTATCACGTGCGCGCCAGTGGCACGATTACTTTATCGGCTGAGTTGGCTGACTATAAATTACTGGCTCCCGCGGACGTGCGTCCCTGGCCAGCAGGCACTGGTTTGGCCGTGGCTGATTGGTTGCGTAAAAATAATCACCCTGTACTGTTTGAAAGTTTTGAACAAAAGCTAACGCAATCCACACAGTAATGCCCTGAGTCAGCCAGCTTTATACGCCTTGCGTATGTCTGTGCGGCGAATCAGGTTGAGCCGCAGTCATGTCAATTCGGATTGCCACCGGTCTCGTGGCCATTTTCTTGAGCGAGAGATCTGCGCAACTTACTGCACAGTCAAATTGTAACCCGTGATGCTCGCTGTGCCCTGACACAGATGCGCTTCTCGACAGCAACTTTGTCCGCCCGCAACAGTTGTGCGGAGATCTCTGAGTTGGCGCAAGCGCATCGCCTCCCACGTGTTGTTGATGCGGTAAGCTATTCTTTTGTGTTTGCACTAAACACTGTCCTTACCACGTCGCCCCGTCTAAATGTTGGCGCTGGCGCGGACATCTTTATACATAAAACAGCGCGACAGAGTGTTGTTAATTTGTCTTAAAAATGCACCAAAATGTGGCATTTAATGAGGGTGAGACGAATTTGGGTGCAGGCGTCTAAAAAACATACAGCGGATTGAATTTGATCTTAAATTGACGGATTTATTTTTATTTTTTCATGATTACCCACGAAAGATTTGGCTACAGCATGAAAAACTCCTTAAATTCAGGTGAAATATTTGTTAAAAATCGTTAAAAAGTATATTTATGTTAATGAATGTTGCTAATTGTAAGGGGTGTTGCGTTGCACCATTTTGGCTAAATTCCGGTAGAATGTGCTCCATCGTTGAACACTGTGAATTAGCGTCAACCAAGCTTGAAATTTAAGGGTTAACGACGATAACTGGTAATAACCGTAAGACCAAATCAGTCGACAGACTGGTTTTAGTAAAGATGACACAACTCATTCATACCAATTCTGTGATTGGGAACACTATGCAATTCAATAAAGAACTGGACGCTCGTGGTTTAAATTGTCCTTTGCCTATCCTGAAGACCAAGAAAGCCTTGGCGGAAATGGAAACAGGCGAAGTTCTTCATGTTTTGGCAACAGACCCCGGTTCACTGCGCGATTTTCAGGCATTTTCCAAACAAACTGGCAATGAGCTACTCGCGCATCAGCAACATAGCCGCGAATTTGAATATTTCATACGTCGCAAATAAATTCCTGGCCTGGCTCAGCCATGGCTGTATATTTAAGACCCAGTTTTGTGCAGGCAAAACTGGGTTTTGGTTTTTTTTGCATCCTGCTTAATCGGGACAAATCGACGCTTTCTTGTTTTGATATCCTGCTTATGCAGGCAAACTGCTTATAATTAGACACCAGTCTCTAGTCCTCGTCTGGAATAAAGCGAACGACCGTGCTAAATTATGCAAACACTAGCTTGTTTCGATTTATAATCGACATAATTTACGTATACGTCAATTTGCCTGCAGTGAAAACAATTCCTGCTTGAGGCGGTTGCGCTGCTAAACATCCTTTTCTGAATTTCAATTAGCTTATAAAGGCAGAACTATGAAAGTCCTGGTACCAGTCAAGCGCGTTGTTGATTACAACGTTAAAGTACGTGTCAAATCGGATGGCACAGGGGTTGATATTGCGAATGTCAAAATGTCGATGAACCCATTCGATGAAATCGCTGTTGAAGAAGCCACACGTTTAAAAGAAGCTGGTGCTGTTACTGAAGTGGTTGCAGTTTCTTGCGGCGTTACCCAATGCCAGGAAACCCTGCGTACCGCCATGGCAATTGGTGCTGATCGCGGTATTCTGGTTGAAACCGATACCGAATTACAACCTTTGGCTGTGGCTAAATTGCTCAAAGCCTTAGCGGATAAAGAGCAACCACAATTAATCATCCTCGGCAAACAAGCGATTGATGATGATTGCAATCAAACCGGCCAGATGCTGGCAGCCTTGTTGGGCTGGCCACAAGCGACCTTCGCCTCGAAAGTAGTGGTAGCCGATGGTAAAGCCACGGTAACCCGTGAAGTTGACGGCGGTCTGGAAACTATCGCACTGACTTTGCCCGCTATCGTTACTACCGATTTGCGTTTGAATGAACCACGCTATGTGACTTTGCCTAACATCATGAAGGCCAAGAAAAAAACGCTGGATACCGTTAAACCTGCGGATCTGGGTGTGGACGTCAGCTCGCGCGTGAAAACCATTAAAGTGGCTGAGCCAGCAAAACGCAGCGCCGGTATCAAAGTCGCTGACGCTAAAGAACTGGTCGCGAAACTCAAAACCGAAGCTAAAGTCATTGCTTAATCAGCCCGTGCTGATAGGCTTGACTGGCAACAGATCAACCTCTGGCGCAGCTTCGTTGTGCGCTAACTGAATTTAAGTGGAAACCATCATGACTACACTCGTCATTGCCGAACACGATAATCATGCTTTAAAAGGCAGCACATTAAATACCGTCACCGCCGCAGTCCAATGCGGTGGCGATGTTCACGTTTTAGTCGCAGGTCACAATGCTGGCGCAGTAGCCAGTGCTGCCGCGCAAATTGCTGGCGTTAGCAAAGTTTTGCACGCTGATGGCGCGCAATTTGAACACGGCCTGGCAGAAAACGTCGCCGAACAAATTCTGGCGATTGCTGCTGGCTACAGCCATATTCTGGCACCCGCCACATCGTATGGTAAAAACGTTTTGCCACGCGTTGCAGCAAAACTCGACGTCTCGCAAATCTCTGAAATCACCAAAGTAGACAGCGCCGATACTTTCGAGCGTCCTATCTATGCAGGTAATGCGATCGCTACCGTGCAATCAGAAGATGCGGTGAAAGTGATCACGGTTCGTACTACCGGTTTTGATGCCGCTGCTGCAACTGGTGGCAGTGCTGCAGTTGAAGCGATCAGCGCCGTGGCAGATTCTGGCAAAGCAGCTTTCGTAAGCTTAGAAGTCGCTAAATCAGATCGTCCTGAATTAACTGCGGCCAAAGTCATCGTTTCGGGTGGTCGTGGTATGGGCTCGGGCGACAACTTCAAATTGCTCGAACCTTTAGCCGACAAATTGAATGCAGCAATGGGCGCGTCACGCGCGGCGGTGGATGCTGGCTTTGTACCGAATGACTGGCAAGTTGGTCAGACAGGTAAGATCGTTGCACCACAACTGTATATCGCCGTGGGTATCTCGGGCGCGATTCAGCATTTGGCGGGTATGAAAGACTCTAAAGTCATCGTCGCGATCAATAAAGATCCAGAAGCGCCGATTTTCTCGGTGGCTGATTACGGCATCGTTGGCGACTTGTTTGAAGTCGTGCCACAACTGGTGGCTGAACTCGGTTAAGACACAGGCTAATCGTTATGCCAGCCCTGGCCCACTTACGATTAGCACTATTCAGGCTTAACTAAAGCAGGAAATCGCAGCCAGTGTCACTTGCAACTCGCAATCGACACTGGCTGTTTGTTTATCTAGCGTGATGAATATTAATCCGCCTGGGCACAACCCGGCATAGAGACAGGAAGCATTATGAGCTATCAAGCCCCCGTAAAAGACATGCTGTTTGCCATGCAAGAATTGGCTAACTTAGCTGCCGTGGCTGAATTGCCCGGTTGTGAAGACGCGACGGCTGAAACCGTTGAAGCGGTACTCGAAGAAAAAGCCCGCTTCACTGGCGAAGTGATTGCACCGCTGAATTTTTCTGGCGATCAAAAACCCTCGTACTGGCACGATGGCCAGGTCACCACCAGTGAGGGCTTTAAAGAAGCCTTTAAAATGTTTACCGAAGCTGGCTGGCAAGGTTTGCAACACCCGGTTGAATTCGGTGGTCAGGGTCTGCCTAAATTGGTGCAAACCCCTTGCATGGAAATGCTGAATGCAGCCAATACCTCGTTTGCCCTCTGCCCCTTGCTGACCGATGGTGCGATTGAAGCCTTATTGACAGCCGGTAGTGAAGCGCAAAAACAAGCCTTTATCGGTAATCTGATTTCTGGTAAATGGACTGGCACCATGAATCTGACCGAGCCTCAGGCTGGCTCCGATCTGGCCTTGGTACGTACCCGTGCAGTGCCACAAGGCGATGGCACTTACAAAATTTTCGGCACCAAGATCTTCATCACTTACGGTGAACACGATATGGCGGAAAACATCATCCATTTGGTGTTAGCACGCACGCCAGACGCACCTGAAGGCGTCAAAGGAATTTCCTTATTTATCGTGCCTAAGTTCCTGATCAACGACGACGGTAGCCTGGGCGCACGCAATGACGCCCACTGCGTCTCGATCGAACATAAACTCGGGATTAAAGCCAGTCCGACCGCAGTTTTGCAATTCGGTGACCATGGTGGCGCGATAGGTACCTTGGTTGGCGAAGAAAACCGTGGCCTGGAATACATGTTCATCATGATGAATGCGGCACGTTTTGGCGTTGGCATGCAAGGCATAGGCTTGGCCGAACGCGCTTACCAAAAAGCAGTGCAATACGCCAAAGACCGCGTGCAATCGCGTGACTTAGCTGGTTCAGCTGGGCCCGTTGCGATTATTCATCATCCCGATGTCCGTCGTATGTTAATGAGTATGCGTGCGCAAATTGAAGCGGCGCGTGCCTTAGCCTATGTTGCAGCGAGCCACAGTGATTTCGCGCATAACCATGCCGATGCGGCTGTGCGTAAAGCGAATCTGGCGATTTACGAATACCTGGTGCCTATCGTCAAAGGCTGGTCCACTGAGTTGTCGCTGAACGTGACTTCAACAGGCGTGCAAGTTCATGGCGGTATGGGCTTTATCGAAGAAACAGGTGCTGCGCAGTATTACCGTGACGCGCAAATTCTGACGATCTACGAAGGCACCACCGCGATTCAGGCGAATGATTTGGTTGGTCGTAAAACCGCGCGTGATGGTGGCGCAATTGCTAAACAATTACTGGCTGAAGTACGTGCCACCGCTGCGGCTTTGCAAGCGCATAGCGATGCCCAGGCACAAGCAATCGCGGCGCAATTGCAGCAAGCAGCGAACGCGATGGAAAGCGTGGTGGATTACGTGGTCAGCCAGATTAAAGCTGATATCAAGGGCGTATTTGCAGGCAGCGTGCTGTACCTTAAATTGGCTGGTGTCGTGTTGGGTGGCTGGCAAATGGGCCGCGCAAGCCTGATCGCTTTAGAAAAACTGCAAACACAACAGGGTGACGCCGCGTTTTATCAAGCCAAGATTGCAACTTCGCGTTATTTTGCAGATCATTTCCTGGCTCAGGTTAGCGGCATGGCGCACAGTGTGATACATGGCAGTGCCGGTGTATTGGCACTCAGCGAAGATCAATTCTGAGCACTTTGCAGAGCCCACTCCATTAAGTAGCTGTAAGCTTACTTAGCCGACTAAGCCTCACCGTTAAGGTGGGGCTTTTTTCTTTTCATTGCAAGGAGGGGACTTCTACGGTTACAACACCAAGTCTCATGCAGCTTATTCATGATCAGACTGAGCGTTGTTTGTTAAAACCAACCAGCGTGCGCTGGAATCTGGCGATTACGAAACAAACTTGATTTTGCTCAATCATCGCCAACCCTTTATTTCATGCGCTACTGTCAAGTGATGTGCGGTAAAACCACGACAGATTTTGTTACTGTTCACTAATCAAACTAAACTTCGCCGGTTTTAATTGAATTGATTGGTAGGCGTTTTAAATTTTTGTATAAACATCCTTGGGATTTAGGTAAATCCAGGCACCACTAAGTGAGTCTGAGTTGTTTAGTAAATCGTTGGGATGTTCACCAGTCTGGTTTTCAGGTTGGCAAAGTGAGTTGAAACAGAAGGCAGCACTTAACTCCACGAATCAAGTGAACCCAATCGCAGCCTGATAACAAGCCCGAACTAAGGGCATCATAAGGAGACTAAAATGCGCTTCAGTACCCCCCTCAATTCATCGCAACGCGGTTATCGTCTGAAAGCCATCGCGCTTGCTGTCAGTGCCGCCTTACTGACTATATCCAGTGCCCATGCGCAAACCGAAGCGGCAAAAAAAGCTGAAGGTCAAGGCGCTGAAAAAAATACTTCGGCTAAATCACAAGATACAGTGGTGGTGACAGGTTACCGTTATTCGATAGAGCAAAGCCTGGATCAAAAACGTTCGGCGAACGCCATCGTTGAAGTGGTAACGGCAGAAGACGTTGGTAAATTTCCTGATAAAAACGTTGCCGACGCCCTGCAACGGGTACCTGGCGTGATCGTGAATCGTGAAGGCGGCGAGGGTAAAAATGTCAGTGTGCGTGGCTTGTCATCGGAGCTGACTTTGACACAGTTAAATGGTAATTACATCGCCACCGCAGAATCGAATGGTGATCCTACCCGTTCCTTTAACTACATGCTGATGCCTTCGAACATGCTGTCGAGCGCCGAATTGTTCAAAACGCCAGAAGCGCGGATTGATGAGGGGGGTATTGGTGGCACGGTGATTTTACGCACGCGTCGGCCGCTTGATGTTAAAGCGCACAGTGGTTTTGTCTCAACCGAGGCGACCTGGGCTGACACCACGCGTAAAACCGACCCGCAATTCTCTGGTCAGTATGCCTGGCATGATGCCGATAATCGTTTTGGTGTGTTAGTCGGCTATACTCAACAAAAACGTACGACACGTACGATGGGGGCGAGTACCGAAAACTGGCAATGGTATGCCGATAATTACAAAACCAATCCTGCGGTGGATGTGAATGGCAAACCATCAGGTTTGAACTCGCGCTGGTGGGGACAATCGGGCTTTTACGATCAAAGTGGTAAGTACTACACCAATTTCATGATGCCGACTTCAGTGAATTTGGGCGTAAAAGAAGAGGATAGGGAGCGCAAAGGCGGGCAAATGACGTTGCAATTCAAGCCGATGCGCAATATGACCATGACCGCGAATTACTTCCGCTTTGACCTGTCACAAAATTCGCAAACCAATATGCTGAAGATTCCCGAATGGGGGATTGCACGTTACGATGGTGACGGCAACTGGCAGGGTGGTCGCATGCTCGAAGGTTTGACTTTTGATCGCAGTGGCACCATCGTGACCGGCGCAAACTATGCGGTACGCCCGGGCAAAAAGTATTACTGCAACGGTGACGCCGCTGCTGCTGGTGGTATCAAAAACACCGGTGGCTTCGGTCCTGACGATTGCACAATACCGACCCCACAAATGACGGGGAGTTATAACCGCGAACGTTCTTTATCGCAAACTGCGGACTTTGAAATCGAGTGGCATGGTCAATCGCTGGATGCGACTTTCAAAGGTGGTCGCACCTGGGCCAGTGGTGGCCCGGAAATGCAATTTACTATGCCGGTGAAACCGCGTTTGCAAAATGCCGATGGCAGCTACACGCTGGGTAACTATGCCAGTTCCTGGAGCACGGTAGGAACACCGACCATGGTATTTTCACCGCAGTTGATGGAAAATCTGCAAAAGGGAATTGCAGAGATAGACCTGGGGTCGACCCAATCGTCGTGGACCAAAAACAGCACCGAGCAAAAATATGCACAAGCTGATTTCAGCTGGTTTGTAGAAAGCGATTGGTTGGAGTCGCTGCAATTCGGCGCCAAATACCGCGACGGTGGCACCAACCGCCGCACCGGCAATAATTACTGGGTTTGTAAGGGTAAAGACCCAGCGGTTTACGATAATCGCTATCAGGCAGGTTGCGATAGTTCCGCTTCAAAATTTCAACCCGGTTTCATTTACGCGGGGTCACTGCCGAACTTGAATGGCGCATTCCAGGCCAGTGCTTTCCCGGCCTTGAATTACCCGGCCTATATCGCTCACCTGAATGCAACTTACGGTCAGATGCAAACGCGTAACGAAGATAACTTCGTCTACAACGTCAGCGAAAAAATTACTTCGGCCTATTTGCAAGCCAATATCAAAACCAAACGCTTACGTGGGAATGTCGGTTTGCGCCTGGTTCAGACCAAGCAACATGCGGACTCGACAGATCAGGTTGAGTATTACAACGATTACTTTTACAACGGCGCCAATGGCACGCCTGCACCATGCCGTCCAGGGAATTTGCCAGCCACAGGGGCGCCATCGGGTTCGGGCTGTATCAGTGGCTTTACGACTTTGCCTGAAAGTCTGGCGCGCAAATCCACCTATGAAGTCAGTTCATTGGATCGTACCTATACCGATGTCTTGCCTAGCGTGAATCTGGCTTACGACTTGACTGAAACCTTATTATTACGCGCCGCTGCGTCTAAGGTTGTGGCTAGACCTAGTTATGGTGACATCGCTTCACCAGGGGGCTTGCAATACTATAGCCAGGAATACGTCAATGATCGCCGTTTGATTGGTGGTGGTGATCAGCAAGGCTGGTTTGGTGAGGGCAGTAATAAAGCACTGGAACCATTTAAAGCAACGCAGTTTGATTTAGGTCTGGAATGGTATTTCCAACCGGGTTCGGTGCTTGGTGCAGCTATTTTCCGTAAAAACGTCAGCAATTTTGCAGTACCAGTCGTGGTTAGCATGCCGATGACGATTGCTGGCAACACGGTGACGGTGCAAAACTTCAACACCAGTGCCGGTGGTCGTGATGCGGTCTCGCAAGGCGTGGAATTGTATGCGCAGCACAGCTTTAAATCCGGCTTAGGCTTGCAATTCAACTACACCTATAACAATACCAACCAGGCTGAAATCACCCTGGCGAATGGCAAAGTTGTTGGTAAATCGCCGCTGGTTGGCAGCGCCCGCAATCAAACCAATCTGACTGTGTTTTACAGTAATGATCAGTATTTATTGCGTGCTTCCTACAACCGTCGTGGTGAAGTGGTGGGTGGCTTAGTCAATGGCTTGAATGTGTTCCAGGACCCATACAGCCAGATCGACTTGAATGCATCGTATAACATCAATAAGCAATTGAGTCTGACCGCCTCGATTTTAAATCTGACCAAATCAGAAACCCGTTCGCATCTGGGTAATGATACCGCTGACCGCTTCTATTCCAGCGGTTATGCTGGTCGCGTGGCCTATGTCGGTTTAAGCTATAAGTTTTAATTCAGCGACCTCACTGTTCTGCAAAGACAGTGAGGTTTTTTACTGGTGGCTTAAGTACTGCAGGTAGCCAGGGCTGTCATCGTTTTTGGGTGACAGCCATTTTTTCTGGAATCCGACATGAATCCACAACGCATCAATCGCATTATTGTCGTCGGCGGTGGTAGCTCAGGCTGGATGGCGGCGACCGCATTGGCAAGTTATCTCGGCAAACAAGCCAGTATCAGCTTAATCGAATCCGAAGAACTAGGCATTATTGGCGTTGGTGAAGCCAGTGTGCCGTTTATCCGGCAATTTAACGGTCAATGGCTGGGTATAGACGAAACCGAGTTCGTTAAGCGTACCCAGGGCACAGTTAAACTCGGCATCCAATTCAATGACTGGGGCAGGCTGGGGGATAGTTATATCCATGGTTTTGGTGCAATCGGTCGCTCGCTCGGGCCCCTGCCGTTTCATCAATTTTGGTTGAAATTATTTTTAGCCGGGCGGGCCTCGGCAATCGGTGATTATTCGGCACAAACCGTGATGGCACCACGCGGTAAATTTGCGCCCGGTGACTTAAATGCAAGTCCAGATTCACCCTTGGCAGAGATTGCCTATGCCTACCATTTCGATGCCGTTCTATATGCACGCTACTTACGCGAAATCGCTGAAGCGCGGGGTGTGCAAAGAATAGAAGGCAGGGTCGTCAACGTTGTTCAGACAACGACAGATGGCCGCATCACTGAACTGAGGCTGGCCGATGGTCGCGAATTCGGGGCTGATTTTTTCATCGATTGCTCAGGGTTTTCAGGCCTCTTAATTGAACAGACTTTGCAAACGGGCTACCTTGACTGGCGTCACTGGCTAGCTTGTGATCGGGCCTTGGCGGTACCTACCGCCGCGACCGCCACAATCACACCGTACACTCGTGCCACGGCGCGCAGCTCAGGCTGGCAATGGCGCATTCCTTTACAACATCGGGTTGGCAATGGCTATGTGTATGCTAGTCAGTTTTGTAGTGATGAAGAGGCTGAAGCTACTTTAATGATGGGACTGGATGCGGCACCGTTGGCTGAGCCGAGGCCATTACGGTTTTGTACTGGGATGCGTAAGCAAGTCTGGCATAAAAATGTGCTGGCTTTAGGTTTGGCCGCTGGCTTTTTAGAGCCACTGGAATCAACCAGTATTTATCTGGCGCAATCGGGTATCACGCGCTTACTCAGTATGTTCCCCGACAAAACCCTGAATCCCTTGCTGATACAGCGCTATAACCGTGAAACAGCGGAAGAGTATGAACGTATTCGTGATTTTCTGATCTTGCATTATCACGTGACGGAAAGAAACGATAGCGCATTTTGGGATTATTGCCGCAGCATGGCTATCCCCGATAGTTTGCAAGAGACACTGGAATTGTTTCGTTGCGATGGCCGTTACTTTCGCCAGGGTGAAGACTTTTTCGCTTTGCCCAGCTGGGTGCAAGTCATGCTAGGCCAGGGCATAGTACCGCGCGCTTATCATCCCATCGTTGACGATATGCCCGACGCACAGTTGCAGCAACACGTAGAAGGAATCCGGCAAATGCTGATGCAAGCGGTCGATAGCATGCCTACGCATCAGCAATGGTTGCAACGTTATTGGCAAGCCAGGGTTTAGTGGCGCACCGATTCAAAGAGCCGGTGGCAGCGTAGTACTGCCACCGCGCAGTAGGCTGTAGGCCATCCAGGCGGCTACTGCGACGTAGGCCAGACGTGGTAATACAATACTCAACTGTTCCTGCGCGGATGCCAGCGCTTCATCTTGGGCATTGGCCAGACGCGTTAGCATTTCAGGTAAACTGCCACTGGCTTCGCCGCTATTGACTAGCCCGCGTACCAGCTTATCCTGGCGAAACAACTCGCAGAAAATTAAGGCATCGGTGAAACTACGCCCTTGTTCCATTGCTTCAGCAACTGGCAGTAAAGCGCTTTGTAAATGACCATTATTCACTAAAGCCAGCGCTTGACGAAACGCTTCAAACATCGGCACCCCAGCTTCCAGCAACATCGCCAAAGCATGCCAGAAATCTGCCAGACAACGCCGCTGATGCAGCACACCAAATACAGGTAAATGGAGTAGCAAACGATCTAACGGCGCGCGTTGTGCACTCGGACGGCTGGCTTGAAATTGGCTTAAACAGAATTTCCCAGCTACGATGAAAGCGCCTAAGCTGGCAAATGTCAGGATAAGGTTGGCGAAATAAGCCAACACACTGATTTGCCCCAGTATCAATTGCGGCAAAGCTTGTAGCAACAGCGCTAAACCCAGCATCAGCGTCGGCATCAGCAGTCGCGCACGTATCGCTTGCCACTGTCGCGCACGCAATTGATAGTAATTGCCCAGCCTTTGGTAAGCGGGACTTAAATCGCCTTGTAACTGCGTCGCACGTATCACCGCTGCATCCAGCGGTAACAAGATCCCCGCACGTTCGCCCGCACCCGCCACATCCAGCCCATGCTCAAGCGCCCGCCGCACTTGCGCGATTTGTGCCTGCCATTCCGGCCCTAAATCCAGCATGCGCCAGCTTTGTGCCGCCGCAATCCCGGCACGATTTAAGGCCGCAAGTTGGGTGTAAAGTTGCGCGCGTTGCAGGTAGCTGAGTTTGGCGGTCATGGAATCTGTTGGCGGAAAGGTCTTGGTCAAGGTAATAAGTTTGCCCGAGTTATAGCAATTTGTCAGTTCAGATAAAAGTAAGGCGTAATTAATGAAAAGGTGCATGCCCATCACGCCCTATCCATGCGCCTTGCCAGTCTGATGCCCTGCTAAGGCGCATGCTGTCTGCGTTTACGAGGGGGGGTCTACGATTTGGCTTGTTTTTTTGACTGTCTGTGACGAGCCGATGTCGAAACTTAGAGAGCTTAATGAGCTGAGTGCGATGCGGCGACGACTTTTTGGTGTGTCGATTGGACTTGGTGAATGGGCGCGACAAGGTAGTGAGACGATCTTACAAATAACTATTAGTGATGTTTAGTGAGGAACTGTGCGTAGAGTTGGCTGGTGTTGGCACAAGCGCATGGGTCAGTGACGCTTGTGCCAAAGCGCTTAATTAACGTAGAACTTCACCGCATCCTGACCACAGTCAGAAATTACTTGCAGTGAGTGCCAGCCGGTAGGTAATTTGTAGGCAAACTGGATAGATGCAGTATCGTAAAATTTGCCAGTGCCAATTAAGTTGCCATCGAGTAGCCATTTCACGGTGTAGCCGCCACCTGCACAGGTGGTGGTGAAATAAGAGTGAAAGTAATTCGTGACACTACTGGCGTTAATTGGATAAGCAATGTTGACGGGCGCATTGGCCGCCTGGGCGACGCTAGCGGTAATTAACGCGAAAGCAAGCAAGTACTTTTTCATGTCGCAATTCCTTGGTAGGGCAACTGAGTGCCTGATTAGTGGGATGAACCTGAGACAGCTTTCGAAATACACCGGGCGGCGTATCGGCAAGTTTTTGCCGGGTTAAATAATAGGCTAATAAAATAATCAATAAAATGCCAAATTATTAAATTTATGAAATAGGGTAGGGAGATCCGTTTCTGCAAGAACTTAATATTGAGGATGTTGTTTGCCATCAAACCAGTTACGACTGGCCCAAGCTTGCTCAACCGCCATTAAGCCAATCCACAGCATCGTCGGTTAAACCATTTGCCTTAAGCAATATTTACCTGTGAGGCGAAACAACTCACTGGTTAATTAATGTGGCGTATTCTTAATGTGATTTGGCGATTACGACATGGCTGGCATCGATAGGCTGGGGCAAAATTAAGGCAATTCAACCCCACACCAGGAGATAGCGATGACAGCATGGGTAAATCAAGTGACGCAGGTAGCGGCCGCATCCAGTGAGTTAGCCGTGGCGCGTTTTGCGGCGAGTTTTGAGTATGAGACAGATTGCTGGGATGTTCACGATGCGCTGCAGCAGCCCGAACCCGGCTTTGTGTTGCTTGATGTGCGTAGTCCGGAAGCGTTTGCGCGTGGCCATATTGCTGGTGCCATCAACTTACTGCGCGGCAAGATGACAGCATCGCGTTTAGCGGCATATCCCGCTGATACTTTGTTTGTTACCTATTGTGCCGGGCCGCATTGCAATGGCGCGACCAAGGCAGCGCTGGTTCTGGCACGCATGCAACGCCCGGTTAAAATTATGCCGGGCGGAATTACCGGATGGCTGGATGAGGGTTTTGCATTACAGCAGCAGTCCTGACTCTGCGCAGTGACGCTTAGTTACGCGGATATAGCAACATTTGCGTGCAGCGAAACAGGGCGATGGTTTTGCCCTGATAGCTGACTTCGGCATCCCAGACCTGCGTGCTGCGACCACCGTGCTGCAGCTTGGCGCGAACCTGTATGACGCCATCGCGCGCGGTGCCCAGGTGATTCGATTTCAATTCTATGGTGGTAAAGCTGTGCGCGCCTTCGGGCAAGCTAGCCATCGTGCCATAACCACAAGCGGTATCAGCTAGTGTAACCACAGCACCCGCATGCAAATACCCATTTGGCGCTAATAACTGTGTGTGCACGGCCAACTCGGCGCTGACTTCGCCCTGTGCGACTGACAGGATTTGGATGCCGAGCAATCCAGGTAAGTAATTGCGTCCTATCTCATTGAGTTGTTCAGAGTTTAAACGAGGTGAGTTCATGGTGCTTCCTTATTGCGGTGGAGAGTGAGCGGGATTGTAGTGCTTGTTTTTGTATGCAGACAGTGTCAGTATTGACATATTACTTGCAGCAATTGACAGGTGGCGAGATGATACAGGTCGAAGTCTGGTTATATCCAAATTGCATGGCATCGGCGGTCAGTAGCGTGATCGAAATTTTACGGGTCGCGAATGCCTTGCATCAGCCTGGATTGGCTCAGCAAGGGCCGGCATTATTCAGTTGGTCCTTGCGTTCCTTTGCGGCGCAAGCGGTGATGACACCTGCCGGTTTAAGTCTGCCTGCACAAGCGGCGATTAGCGCGAGTAGTAAACCCGATGTGATAGTCTTGCCGGGTGTCTTTTTGGAACAAGGTTTGCAGAGTTGGTTGACATCGCTGCAACAGCAATCGCCCTTGCTCGAGGTGTTGCGACAGCAACATCAGCGTGGCTGTCTGATCGCGAGCAATTGCAGTGCTAGTTTCATCCTGGCAGAGTCGGGACTGTTAGCGGGGCAGCGTGCCACCACGAGTTGGTGGCTGGAACGCAGCTTTCGCAGTCGCTATCCCACGGTGGATTTGCATGTCGATGAAATACTCTGTGAAGCACCGGGTTTGCTGACCAGTGCGGCGGCCAGTGCGTATCTGGATCTGGCGCTCTACCTGGTGCAGCAATTTGCCGGGTCTGAGCTGGCGCAGCATGTTGCCCGCAAATTATTAATTGAGCCGCATAATCATAGTCAGATGGCGCATCGCGCCGAAGTAGAATCGCAAGTCAGTGTTGCACACGAACCCGCATTAATCCGCCGCGCCAGGAAATGGATGCTGCAACACTATCAGCAAGGATTTAGTCTGACTGCGCTGGCATGTCATTTGTCGGTTAGTGAGCGCACTGTCATTCGTCATTTTCAGCAACACTTGCAAACCACTCCAGCGCAATTTGCGCAGCAATTAAAAATGGACTTGGCGCGTCAACTTTTAATTAATAGCAGTCTGACGATAGAACAATTGGCGCAACGCCTGGGCTATGCCGACGCGAATGCGTTCAGACGCGCCTTCCGCCGCGTTTGCGGTTTAACCACGGGGCAATACCGGCAACAATTTGTTGCGCAAAAGCCCACCGCGCACATAGAGTCCGATTAACTACCGAGCGCAGACTGGGGCACAGCCAGCACCTAAGGGTGTTGCACGCCTCAGCCGTAGGCTCCGCCGGTGTAGAGCAGGTCAAAGCTGCGCGCGATCAAACCGATTAATAAAATTGCACCCCAACCCAAAGTAAACACCAAGATCAGCGCCAAAGGCCAACCCGAGTGACTGCGCTGAGTTAGTGTGGAATTGTGCTGTGCATCCCATTTTTCATCGTTGCACAAGCCGATTACCAAGGCATGCACGAGCGCGATCAGCACCGATATCAGAAATAAGGCATAACTGGCAATCCCAGGCCAGCCAAAATAGATCTGGCTCAGGGCAAAAGAGACGGGCAAGCTGGCCAGGTGCAGCCAGGCGAGGCGATCTTTTGTGCCATATAAATAAAAGCGCTGTGCGCCGAGTCCGCCCAGACTGAGCGCCAGAAAACTGGCCAGCGTTTTGTTCTTAAAGCCTGCACTTGCTGTATTGGTCATGATGATCTAAGAATGGTAAAGCTCAGGATGTTGAGCCAGGCGCACTGAAATTGGTGTAAAAACAAGCTGATGCCAGCTAAAAGCCGGGGCAATTGTAGCTAGTTACCCAACACTTGTGTTGATCTGCGGCATTCTATTCGGATAACTCTGGATAATTCTTGCCAGTCGATTTGATCTCGGGCTATAATCTACAGCTTTTTCCGCGTTTAGAACATTTTTTTGGAATTCAATTATGGTCGTTATTCGTTTATCCCGTGGTGGCGCTAAAAAAAGCCCTTTCTACAACATCGTAGCTACAAACTCGCGTAATCGTCGCGATGGTCGTTTCATCGAGCGCATCGGCTTCTACAATCCATTGGCTTCGGGCAATGCAGAAACCGTACGTATCGCTGCAGATCGTTTGGCTTACTGGCAAGGCGTAGGCGCACAATTGTCGCCAGCAGTTGCTCGTTTAGTTGCTGCAAACAAAGCCGCTTAATTTAAGCTGGTTTTTGAAGAATTAAGTACTACCTATGACTTCCCTACCTGAAGATGCAGTATTAGTCGGGCATGTTTCAGGTGCTTTTGGGGTAGTTGGTTGGGTCAGAATCCGGCCTTATTCAGCCGATGCCAGTGCCTTATTAGGGGCGAAAACCTGGTGGCTGGATAAACCCGAAGTCCATGATGCAGAGCGTTTATCGGCTAAGCTTCATGGTGATGAAATCGTCGCCCGTTTGACTGGGGTTGCTGACCGCAATGCGGCAGAAGCCCTAAAAGGTGCGACAGTTCATATTTCACGCAAACATTTTCCAGCCCTTGCTGAGGGTGAGTTCTACTGGGTCGATTTAATCGGCGCGCAAGTGAATAACTTGCAAGGGGAGCAACTCGGAATTGTGCATGATTTAATGGACAACGGCGCTCATCCCATTTTGCGGGTGGCTGCAGCAGGAATTGCGGAAGCCGAGTTACATCGCCACGAAAAACTGATACCGTTTGTCGAAAGCTTCGTTAAAAACGTCGATTTGGCAACGCATAGCATACAAGTGGACTGGGGGCTGGATTATTAATACTCAGACAGACTGGCGCTTCTTGCCTTGGAACGCCGTGTTACTTGCTCAGGGTGTCTGACATGCAGTTTGATGTCATCAGCTTATTCCCGGAAATGTTTGCGGCCATAACCCAGTCGGGGATAACGCGGCGGGCATTTGAGCAACAGCGTTGCGCCATTCATTTCTGGAATCCACGTGATTTCACAGAAGACAGGCATCGCACCGTTGATGACCGGCCTTATGGTGGTGGTCCCGGTATGGTGATGTTGGCTAAGCCTTTGCAAGCCAGTATCGCGGCAGCAAAACAACGTCAAACTGCGGCGGGATTGCATGCTAAAGTGATTTATCTGTCACCCCAAGGGCGTAAGCTTGATCATGCCTTAGTGATGGAGTTGACTCAGCAATCTGCGTTGACCTTGCTGTGTGGACGTTACGAGTCGGTTGATCAGCGTTTGCTGGATAGCGAAGTCGAGCTGGAAATCAGCCTTGGTGATTTTGTGTTATCCGGTGGTGAATTACCGGCGATGGCTTTGATGGACAGTCTGATACGGCAAATACCCGGAGTCTTACATGATGCGGGTTCAGCTGAGCAAGACAGCTTTGTCAATGGTTTGCTGGATTGTCCGCACTACACCCGTCCTGAGCTTTATCAGGGGCAGGCGGTACCTGCGGTGCTATTGGGCGGTAATCACGCCGAAATTGAAAAGTGGCGTCGCCAGCAAGCACTGGCAGCGACTGCCAGAAAACGGCCTGATTTATTGCAAACTGCGCGTGCTGCGGGTTTGCTGAGTAAAGCTGACGAAATATTTTTAAAGTCTTTGGCAAATTGAATCTCAGGTTTGTTAAAGCACTTGCTTGTTTAAACGACGAGTAAGCCAAGCAGATGTCCTTGATAGGCATCCGTATTAACCCCATCCTCTGTCGGGCCAAAGTGCGCCGTTAAGATGGTTACAGGAGTTGAAAAATGGATTTGATCCAAAAATTAGAGCAAGAAGAAATTGCTCGCTTAGCTAAAAATATCCCTGAATTTGCACCAGGTGACACCGTTGTCGTTAACGTCAACGTGGTTGAAGGTACACGTAAGCGTGTACAGGCTTACGAGGGCGTGGTTATTGCTCGTCGTAACCGTGGTTTGAATTCGAACTTCATCGTTCGTAAAATCTCGTCGGGCGAAGGCGTAGAGCGTACATTCCAATTGTACTCGCCATTGATCGCTTCGATCGAAGTGAAACGTCGCGGTGACGTACGTCGCGCTAAGTTGTACTACTTGCGTGAGCGTTCCGGTAAATCGGCACGTATCAAAGAAAAATTGCCAGCACGTAAAGAAGCAGCTGCGAAAGCAGAATAATTCTGGGTGCGGAAAAGCGAAAAAAGGATGCCTCGTGCATCCTTTTTTTTCGACGTTGATTTGGCTAAGCATGAGTATTTAAGTTGACTTAGACTTTGACCACGCTGACCTCAGGGCAGTGGCAACACGACGCATTCTGGCTGATTAGTGATCACCTTCGCATAACAGGCCGACCAAATGGCGTCATTTCGATTGAATTTGAATTTTTCAGCATGACAGTAATCTTTGACCCGCAACACTTACCCATATTGCCGCGCGAACCTGAAGCAGCTATTGCGCAAGAGCGGCTGCAAGCGGATTCTTTACGTCAGCGATTTTTAACGCCACCAGTCTGGCAGCCCGAATTCAATCAAGAATTTATGCTGGCTTCCGGTCGCAGTTTCCGCGCGGCTGCCGTGTTGTTACCTTTGATTGTGCGTGCAGATGGCCTGCAAGTTTTGTTGACTGAGCGTGCCAGCCATTTGCAACACCACGCAGGACAAATCAGTTTTCCTGGGGGGCGGGTTGAGGCTGATGATGTTGATGCGGTTGCGACTGCATTGCGTGAAGCGGACGAAGAAATCGCTTTGAAATCTCAGCAAGTTGAAGTATTGGGGTGTTTGCCGACTTATCTGACCGGAACTGCTTATAGTGTTACCCCTGTTGTCGCTCTGGTGCACTTGCCGGTGAACTTACTGGCGGATAAAAACGAAGTGGCTGACATTTTTGAAGTCCCCTTACAGTTTTTAATGGATGGTGCGAATCATCAACAGCGTCTCTGGAACCCAGGCGAGAATCAAGCTGTCCGCAGTTTTTATGCCATGCCTTATCAGGATCGTTTTATTTGGGGGGCTACTGCTGGCATGCTGCGCAATTTATTTCATTTTTTACGAGCCTAAGATCGTCACTTGTTTGAAGTGCGTACCGGGTTTAGCTGAGTCCTGGGTGATATGCCAGCATTCTTGATCAAGCGATCAGTGGGGCTGATGGGTAAGCTTAATAAATACGCAGGTGGTGCGGTATAAGTGTATTCGTCCAAATAGTGCATACCTTCTTTAATGTAACTCTCTGCCTGCCGGGTAGGAATTTCTGCCAGCGACAAATTTGCGGCACCGCTGGCTAAATGGCTACCTTGATATGAGCTAGTGGCGAACAACGCCGAGCTACCCACATCTTCTGCCACGAGTTTGCTTTTCCCATCAACGCTAAGATTAGGGCTGGCCTTGACTTCAAGATCGCGCATCAATTGATAGGATGACGCTGACAGCGCTTTGAATACTTCAGTGAGTGAGCCAGATCGTTGATGAATTTCTTGAAATAATGCTTTGGGATGGCCGTTAATGGTTGTCACATCAGGGTTATCAAGTATTGCTGGCAACTCGACTAAACCCAGGGTACGTTCAGCGCTGGCATAGCCGCTGAGTGTGACGACCTCACCTTGAGTCGCTTCGGCAAACCGCGCTGAGGCATCTGCCCAACGTCCTTTTGTGGCATCGAACATGAATTGATTCGCCTCATGCGTGCGCGAACTAAGTACTTCATCTATCGAGAGGCATTGATGCGCGCGTGCGACCGCTTCCAGATAGTCTTCCGATTGTAATAGACGTGCTAAATCTGAGCCATTGATTGTGCGTATGTTTTCCTTATTTCGTAACATGATCTCGACTAACTCGTTACATGAAATGTCGGGATGTGCTACGCCGCCATAGAGTAAGGTCACCTGACCACTGCTTTGCACAGCAACCTGGTTAGCCAATTGGACTAATGATGCGGGGGTGAGGTAGTCCTCTTCATGATTAATCAATAAATCACGCGCTTGTTCAAAGCTTAGCATCGTCGTCATGAGCAAACTCAAAAGTCAAATTCAGCGACATGGCTGGAATAGCCAGGGTTAAGTGAGCCATCACGATAGGCGGATAAGGCGGCTTTTAAAGCATGTAATAAATCAGCGCTGGGTTCGATGAGGTAGTCTGGCCCATCGTTGTTAAACTTTTTCGAGCTTAGCAAGCGCCATTTGGTGCACCATTGTTGATTCGCCAGGCTCTGACCATGACTTTCCAATTGCACAAGATAAGGTTGCTGTTGCCAGTAAAAGCAGAAGGTTTTACGACTGGGTTGCTCCTGGTCGTAGTACATATAGCGCAAATAGGCATGGTGGTCGTGATCAATCGCCCAGCGACGACTGCTTGCCATAGAAAATCGCTGGTCGATTTCACCTAAGCGATAACGTAGAAAATCTTGCTCAGAAATACGTTCAAAACGAAAGCTCACCTGTACATCTCCTGTTAGGTCGTCGTAACAGGCTGATTAAACCCGAAAACGTAATAGCGTGATCAGTTATTTTAACAATGTTTTGATTTTATCCATGAATTTTTGCAACACGATTACGGCAAGTAAGCAAAGGCCGCAAATTAGCGTTAAGGATCAATCGCGCAACGTCGCTCCAGCAAAATAACATCGCGCCAGATACCATTCAATTGACCCATGCGTTCCCGATAGCCCACTTCACGAAAGCCAAGATTCCTATGTAGGCTCAAGCTGGCATGATTTTCTGCAAAAATCCCCGCTTGTAGAGTCCAAAATCCTTGTTGCTCACTCAGTTGTATTATGTCCGCAAGCAGTCGACGGCCTAAGCCCTGTTGCCTAGCATGATTTGCAATATAAATGCTCAGTTCTGCGACACCGCGATAAACCGGTCGGCTTGAGATCGGGCCTAACGCTACCCATCCCAGCAATTCGCCTTGCCGTTCTGCGACCAGACGAGACGCGCGGTGATGACTGGCATCCCAGACCTGCCAATCAGGCGCTTCGGTTTGAAATGTGGCTTTGCCTGTGTTAATGCCATCGAGATAAATTTGCTGGACTTGCGGCCAATCGCTATCACGCATGATGCGAATTACAGTTTCTTTGCTCATATTTTTGTTTTAATCAATCTTTACTTGGCCAAAGCCAGTTGGTTTGAGTTTAGGGTTAATCCCATAATTGGCCGGATGTTTGGGTATCAATTTACTGCGCTTTTGATGTAGTAGACATCAAAAGTAAAACCCGACAGCCTAATTAAATAATGGCGCTTAGAAAATCGTCTTAGCCACTTCCTGCGGCGATGTGGCTATCTTTATCCTGGCCTTAAGACGAACGCAATGCCATGCGCCTCCTCTTGATACTAGCGGGCAAGCATTACCTTATCCTTATTGCGGCTTTCTTGCCAACTGTACTAAAGTCTGAGTTCGGGCGTGGGACACCAGCCGGACAGCTGGTTCCACGATTTGCAAAAATACGTGCTGAAAGGAGATCTGGCTTGATTTTTAAGTCAGGTCTGAGCTGATTTAGAAAAACGTCAGAGTTGCTGGTCAGGTATAACTGGCGGGATTTTGTTTTATGAATTTTTCTCTTGCATGAGACATGGTTTCTAAGACGCTGGCAGTGTTAAATGGTTTTATGATGTAACCACTGGCACCATTTTGCATAGCCCGGTCTACAATTTCCTGATCATCAGCGCCCGTTACCATTAAAACCAGGCATTTCGGATTGACCTTGTGGATACGTTCCAGGGTATCAAGCCCGCTTAATATGGAATAAAGAAAAAATACTTGAGAAAGCGCTTGCCCGAGGCATCATCAATGCCAACCACAACTTATCGGAGAAAGAAATCTATGCCTTGATATTTGAGCCTGGTTTTTCAACGGCGGATCAAGTATCCAATTTGTCTGGCCGTGGCGTTGGTATGGACGTTGTGAAGAAAAATGTCACGGCTTTGCGCGGCACGATAGATATAGACAGTACCCCCGGATATGGCGTGGCTATGCGCATACGCCTGCCACTGACACTAGCGATTATCGACGGCTTTTTAGTTAAATTGGCCGAGTCGTACTTTGTGATACCACTCGATCACGTTATTGAATGTATGGAGTTACCAAAATCGAGTAATAACATCGATTACATGGATTTACGTGGTGAAATTCTACCTTTGGTCAGAGTGCGCAATTTATTTGGAATCACCGGTGAAAAACCTGTGCGTCAAAACGTAGTCGTGGTGGCTTGTGCGGGGAGTCGCTGTGGCATCGTGGTTGACAAACTCCTGGGTGAATTTCAGACCGTGATCAAGCCTTTAGGTCGCTTATTCGGCCATGTTAAAGGAATTGGTGGCTCAACCATCTTGGGAAGTGGCGAGGTCGCGTTAATTATTAGTGTCGCGTCCATGACGCAGCATGTTAAACGTCGTGAACATAGTTTAAAAAAACAATGGGAAGTTTCAGTAAACGGGTAAAAGAATCAAGCGAATTTTTAATTATTGCCAGTCACAAGGGAATGCAAAATGAGCGCTACAACGATGACGGTTTCGCAAAAATTTAGCTTTGTATTTGGATTTGTTTTGCTGCTTTTGTTTGGCGTATCAATTTTTGCGATTTATGAATTACGATCAGTTAACACCCAGTTTGAATCCGCTTCACAAAGGGAGTTTCCTAAAGTATTCCTGTTGCAGGAAGTTTTGGATAATGCACGTCGTGGCTTGATGCGCGCTATGCAAATTATTGCCGTTAACGATAGGGAAATGCAAAATAAGGCGCGAGAGCGCTTACAAGAAAATACGAAGGTAATGCTAAGTGAACTGGATAAGCTTGATGAGCATTTGTATTTGCCTAAAGGTCAGGCCATCAATCAGCGCAGCAAAGAAAGAGCGCGACTGTATGTCGAGTCATATAAGCAGGCGATTAAACTTGCTGACGAGGGGCGTCGCGATGATGCTATCAAGATGATATATGGCGAAAGTTACGACAGGCTGCAAGATTTCGCAGCTTCGGTGAATGAATTGCTTGACTTGCAAAAGAAAATTGTTACCGACGCAACAGAGAAAAATAAAGCCGAATTCCAAAATGACCGCCTCTACCTGATATTGCTTTGCGTGTTGGCCGCTTCGCTTGGTAGTTTCTTCGCCTACCGGTTCGTACGCGATCTGCGCCTACAATTAGGTGGCGAACCTGAGCAAGTCATGCATTTTGCCGAAGAGGCCGCGGCCGGAAATATGGAAGCCAGCATTGAACTCCGTGCCGGCGACGAAACCAGCATTGCAGCCAAATTGAGTGACATGCTGGAGAAATTGAAGCTCAGGTTTGCAGAAGAAAAGCGCGCTTCCGAAGCCAATTTAGGGTTGAAAATTGCTTTAGATAGTGTAAACACCAACGTTATGATCGCGGATAAAGATCGAAATATCACTTACCTCAATAAATCTATCGTTGCGATGTTGAATGCGGCTGAGAGTGACATACGAAAAAGCCTGCCTAACTTTAACGTCAGCCGTTTGATAGGTGCGAACATTGATCAATTCCATAAAAATCCTGCACATCAACAAGGCCTATTACAAAACCTTTCAAATACTCATAACGCAAAAATTGTGTTAGGTGGAAGAAGTTTCGACTTGGTGGCAAATCCTATTTTCAGTGAATCTGGTGCCCGGTTAGGCACGGTAGTTGAATGGGCTGATGTCACAGAAATTTTGAAAGAAAAAGAGAAAGCAAATAAATTAGCGGCGGAAAACCTGCGAGTAAAAATCGCCTTAGATCACTGCACCACTAACGTGATGATTGCCGATCCGAACGGCGATATTATTTACCTCAATAAATCCGTGGGTGAAATGTTGAGTGCCGCAGAAGCCGATATACGAAAAGCGCTGCCGAACTTCTCTGCAAGTCGTTTGCTCGGTGCTAATTTTGACCAATTCCATAAAAACCCAGCGCATCAAAGAAATCTGCTGGCGAACTTTACCAGCACTTACCAAACCCAAATCCTGGTTGGTGGACGTACATTTGCGTTAATAGCGAATCCGGTTATTGATGAGACTGGCCGTCGATTGGGTAGCGTCGTCGAATGGAAAGACCGGACGGTCGAAGTCGCGATAGAAAAAGAAGTCGGACAAATTGTAGAAAAAGCTGTGGGTGGTGATTTTTCATCACGGATTAATGAACAAGGCAAAGTTGGTTTCTATGGCAAGCTCAGTACTGACATCAATCGTTTACTTGGGATTAGTGAGGAGGGACTTAATGAAGTGTTGCGAGTTTTGGCCGCATTAGCCCAAGGCGATTTAACACAAAATATTACGAAAGAATATGAAGGTATTTTTGGTCGCTTGAAATCGTCGAGTAATGAAACGGTTGATCGCTTATCGCAAATTGTCAGTGATGTCATGAATGCCACCGATGCATTGTCAAATGCAGCAGAACAAGTCAGTTCTACCTCACAAGCCTTATCGCAATCTGCCAGTGAGCAAGCGGCCAGTGTTGAGGAAACCAGCGCCAGCATAGAAGAAATGGCGGCTGGTATTACGCAAAATGCCGAAAATGCCAAAGTCACTGATAGCATTGCCGGAAAAGCTGCACAAGAAGCGCAAGAAGGTGGGCAGGCCGTGAATCAGACGGTTGTCGCGATGAAAGAAATTGCTTCGAAAATTGGCATCATTGACGATATCGCTTACCAAACCAATATGTTGGCCTTGAATGCGGCAATAGAAGCGGCGCGTGCGGGTGATCATGGCAAAGGCTTTGCGGTTGTCGCGGCCGAAGTCAGAAAGCTGGCGGAGCGCAGTCAGGTTGCGGCACGCGAAATTGGTGATCTGGCCTCAGGCAGTGTTGATGCGGCTGAGCGCGCAGGTAAATTAATTGAAGAGATTGTTCCCAGCATAGGCCGAACCTCTGATTTGGTGCAGGAAATTGCCGCTGCATCTCAAGAGCAAACTGCTGGGGCTGATCAGATTAATTTGGCGATGAATCAGATGAATCAGATTACACAGCAAAACGCCTCGGCCAGTGAACAATTGGCTGCCACTTCGGAAGAAATGTCCAGTCAAGCCGAACAATTGCTGGAATTGATTGGGTTCTTTACGATAAAACGCGCAGAAGGTAGTCGTAGCGACAATCCGGCTGCTAAAGGGCGTTACAACAAGCCCAAGGCGAAAATGTCGACCAAGGTGGCAACGGCAGGCGGCCCTGATGAAAGCAAGTTTGAGCGGTTTTGAAAACAGGCGAAGTGAATGGCGACTTTATTCGAACAAGCGTTGTATAGGTAAAGTAAATTGTGAGCAAGGACCATGAGTGAATTGCTGAATCGAAATTCGGAGCTGATTAAGTTAGACAGCGATAAACCCGTAATCCGGACAAATCAATATCTGACTTTTGTCTTGAGTGGTGAGACGTTTGCATTGGAGATTCAGGCAATAAAAGAAATTCTGCAATTTGGCGAACTAACTGTCGTGCCTTTCATGCCAGCATTTATTCGTGGTGTGATCAATTTGCGAGGCAAGGTTGTGCCGGTGGTTGATTTGAATTCCAGATTTGGTCGCGGAAGTACGAAAATTGCACGACGAACCAGTATCGTCATAGTGAAACTGGATGACGACATAGACAGTGACGCCCCCTTTATTGGCATCATGGTCGATGCTGTCAATGAAGTGGTTGAAATTGCGGAAACTGAGCTGGAAGCCACACCCGAATTTGGGGGGAGTTTGCGCGTTGACTTCATCAGTGGTATGGCAAAACATCTGGGCCGTTTCATTGTGGTATTGAATTTGGCGCGCGTGCTGTCTATTGATGAAATGATGAATCTTGGGCGTACGATGATAGACGAACTGGAGGGAAATAAACTGCTGGAGTTAGAGCATGTTACCTCAAGCTAAGAATAAAGATTATTTGATACAGCCCGACGAGTTTGAATGGATTGCTAAGTTTCTTTACGAGCGAACAGGAATTTCTTTGGGCGATGGCAAGCAAGCCCTGGTGATGGGGCGTTTAGACAAACGCTTGCGTAGCCGGGGTTTATTACGATACGGTGATTATTTTAAGTTACTGGGAACGGTCGGCTATGAAGATGAGACCATCGTCGCGATCAATCTCTTGACGACTAACGAAACTTACTTCTTCCGTGAACCCAGGCATTTTGACTTTGTCCGTGATCATGTTTGCAAGTCGAATACACATGGCAAACCACTACGTATCTGGAGTGCAGCGAGTTCCAGTGGTGAAGAAGCATATACCCTTGCAATGACTTTGGCCGAATATGGGCGAACTTCCCGTTGGGAAATCCTGGGTAGTGATGTTTCCACCAGTGTTTTAGAAACTGCACGGCGAGCCCTTTACCCCCTCAGTGCCGCGGAAAAAATTCCTCGGCATCTTTTGCTCAAATATTGTCTGAAAGGACGTGAAGAGTTCGAAGACTTTTTCCTGATCGCCAAGGAATTACGTGAGAAAGTAGAGTTTAGGCAGATTAATCTGGTGCAAAATTTTCCCGACATCGGGAAGTTCGATGTGATTTTTTTGCGGAACGTCATGATTTATTTTGATCAGGACACCAAAAGTAAAATCATTCGTAAGATGGAACAATATATTAAGCCCGGCGGTTTTTTTATTGTTTCGCACTCTGAAACCTTAAATGGAATTTCTGGCAAACTCAAGTTGATTACTCCCTCGATTTATCGGCTGGAATAAATGGAACCCCAAGGTTTTTTCATCGATATCTTTTTGCAACCCGGCGAATTTTATTTTGGTGATAAAGACACCCGGATCAGGACAATTTTGGGTTCATGCGTTGCCATCACGTTTTGGCATCCGCGCTTGTTTATTGGTGGCATGTGCCATTACATGTTGCCGAATTATCCTAAAGCACGAGCCAGACATCATGAGTTGGATGGAAAGTATGCGGAAGATGCGATTGCGATGTTTATGCATGAAGTGAAACTTTCCCGTACCCATGCCCAGGAATATGAAGTAAAGATCTTTGGTGGCGGTAATCAATTCCCTGATAAAAATCAAAACATTGTGTCAGTTTCGGATAAAAACATAGACGTAGGCAAGGCCTTACTCAAGCAACACAAGCTCGCCGTCAAGTCTGAGCATTTAGGAGGGAATGGTCATAGAAATTTGATTTTCGAATTATGGTCAGGTGATGTCTGGGTCAAACATGTCGATAAAACGTAAACGTGATGAGTAAAAAAATCAAAGTATTGATTGTTGATGACTCCGCTGTGGTGCGACAGGTATTGACCATGGTGTTGAGTCAGGACAGCGAAATCGACGTCATCGCTTCGGCTGCCGACCCCCTGTTTGCGATAGATAAGATGAATCTGAACTGGCCAGACGTAATCGTGCTGGATATTGAAATGCCACGTATGGATGGACTGACCTTTTTGAAACAAATAATGGCGATACGGCCGACACCAGTGGTCATTTGTTCGAATCAGACAGCGAAGGGTAGCAGTCGCTCGATTCAGGCTTTAGCGGCAGGAGCTGTAGCGGTAATAGGTAAACCTAAGTCTGGTGTAAAACAATTTTTACTTAGCGACATTAATGAAATTTTAGCTGAAGTTAAAGCCGCAGCTAAGGCCAATATGCGACCTGTGACCAAGGCCATGGTCAGTTCTCGCCTGAATTCCAAAAAACACGAACTCGATGCGATAAAGAAACCTGCTTTATCGAACCAGACCTTGACGCACACAGCGGCACAAGGGCTGATTATCGCCATCGGTACATCGACGGGGGGCACCCAAGCCCTGGAGTACATACTGACAGGTTTGCCTGCTTATTCTCCGGGTATCGTGATCGTTCAACACATGCCCGAGGTGTTTACCCGCGCCTATGCTGAAAGGCTCAATAAAATCTGTGCGATAGAAGTTTTGGAAGCGAAAAGTGGTGATATGGTTTGTGATGGCCGTGCTTTAATTGCTGCCGGAGGATTGCATATGCGTTTGCAAGGTCGCGCCGATCGCTATCTGGTCGAAACCTTTATGGACGAGCCAGTGAACCACCATCGTCCTTCGGTCGATGTTTTGTTTGACTCTGTCGCCCGACTCGCCGGACGTCGGGCCTTAGGCATAATTTTGACCGGGATGGGGGGCGATGGCGCGCGTGGTTTGTTGAAAATGCGCGAAGCGGGCGCGGAAACCTGGGCCCAGGATGAAAAGTCTTGTGTGGTCTATGGCATGCCGCGCGAAGCCGTTAAATTAGGGGCGGTCGATAAAACCGTGGCTTTGAAAGACATCCCGACCATGATCGCAGCACTGACTGGAAATGAAACCGGCAAACCTAAGCCTGATTAATTTACGAGATTTTGGCGGTAAATTGCCTTTGGCATTGTGTGATTACATTCATGCCGTAAAGTCGGCTTGGTATAACCGCTGGAATAGACGCAAGACCTGGTAAGTTTCTTCAGTCGACCTGACTTAGTCTGCATAAATTCGGAATTGATCAGTTTGCGACTGATCGTGCAAACTGTGATAGCGACGACGGGCATCAAGACCTGCGTCCCTGATCGGGTAAAACGCGGGCGCACGCAACTGGTACTTCATAATCTGCCCGTTTCAGTTTACACTTGCCGCATTGCCAAACTGTGAAGCGTCCCATGGCGGGGAAGATGGGACAATGTGAGCGACTATGACTTTTCTTTCGATACTCTGCGCATTATTAATTGAACAATTAAAACCCTTGCGCGCAGATAATCCAATCTACATGCAGATACAGGCACTGGCTCAAAAAATTGAGACCTCGTTTAATGCTGGTAAGCATAAACATGGGCGTTTTGCCTGGTGGTTACTGGTTCTGAGTCTGAGCGTGCCCACCGCCATAATTTATTGGTTATGCTGGCGCTTTCATCCGATTGCCGCTTTTTTGTGCAATGTTGCCATCGTTTACCTGACCTTGGGTTTTCGTCGTTATAGTCATTATTTTAGTTCGATACAATTGGCACTGAGTGCAGGTGACGAGGATGCTGCACGTAAACATTTGGCCGACTGGACACACATGGATACCAGTCAGTTAAATCTCAGCGAAATTTCGCGTTTGTCGGTTGAGCGTGCCTTGATCGCTACCCACAGAAATGTTTTTGGTGTGTTTTTCTGGTTTTTAATGCCCGTTGGCCCGGCTTGCGCAGTCGTTTATCGCGTCGCCGAATTTTTGGCGCGCATTTGGAATGAACCCGATCACATGCGCAACGAAGAGTTTGGCCGCTATGCAGCATGGATCTTTTACTGGATAGATTGGATACCCGCGCGCTTAACTGCGATAGCCTTTGCCGTGGTCGGAAATTTTGAAGATGCAATTTATTCCTGGCGTAACTATGCAGAACGCTGGCGAGATGAGGCGGTCGGCATTATCTTGGCGTCAGGTGGCGGTGCGATCGGTGTTCGCTTAGGTGACCCCAAGGACAAAGCGGTTTTGTTGCAGGCCGATGCCACTGCGGTGGATGCAGATAGCCTGGATGAGGAAACCCAGCCCGGTATAGAAGCGTCACCACGCGCCTTGCAGAGTGCTGTTGGACTGGTCTGGCGCGCCTTATTGCTCTGGATGCTGTTGTTGCTGTTATTATCCTTAGCCGCCTGGTTGAATATCGACTATTGATAAGCACTAACTAGTTTTTGCGCCAGGTTTGCGTTGCAATAGCTACTGGCGCGATGCGGCTCGTTTTACCATTACTCGCCAAATTGAACTGATGGTTTGACTACCTGCCGTGTCTTTTTGGAATTTGAATTGAATCAGAATGAAACAACCGCATGAATTTACCGGGCAATGCCAATGTGGTCATGTCCATTACAGTGTCACCGGGCAAGCGTTGACGCTGTTTGCATGCCACTGTCTGGATTGTCAGCGTCAATCGGGTAGTGCATTTGGCATGGCATTCTGGATTAAGGTCGATGAATTGACCTTAAGTAAAGGAAAAACCAAGTCCTGGAAGCGCAAAATGTCGGATGGCAAACACATGCATTGTCAGTTTTGCCCAGAATGTGGCTGCCGCTTGTTTCATCAGATCGAAGGGCAGGAACACATACTCAGTATCAAGCCCGGTACTCTGGATCATCACTTGCATTTACCGATTGCGGCACATATCTGGACCAACCGCGCCTGGGTCGAGCCTGATCCTGATAGCCTGCACTATCCATTTAATCCAGATAATTTTGACGACATGAGCGAAGCCTGGCAAGCCTTGCTCAAGCAAGCCAGAAGCTGAACAAAAATTAACTAGCAGTAGGCTGGAAACGTAATGAGGACGCCAGTTTTCAGCCTATCTGCCTGCAAACCCGCACCCCGTCTTGGTTTCTGGCTTGCTGACTTTTGGCTTTTCGTTGCTATATTTTTACCGGGTTGCCCGCAATCGTAGGGGGTTCTTGCCCATGCCTGCCGATGATGTGAATACATCAGCAGTTTTTCACCAGGATTGAGGCCACGGCACAACGGTGGCGAGCTGCCTGACCTGCTCGTTTTTCTCTGCATGGTGGTATATCGGCTTGTCATAAAAAGTCAGTAGGCTAGTGCGTAGATTGGTGTCCCCTCAGAATTTCATGCAAATTTGTCGTGTCCCGGTGTTGTTGGAAATTGTCGATTAGTCACGCCTTTTGCCTGGTAATTGGCGCAGTTAAATTGGGTTCAGCCCATCAAAAGATGACAGCTCCTGCATTATTACCGAGTTGGCGTGAGGTAATGGGTCTGAGTCAGGGTGTTTTTTGAGTCGCTCAAGTCATGGTGAAAATACTAATCGCCCGAGCTTTTACGGCAATGAAAGGCCCTCATGCTGGATTGTGCATTGCTTGTTATGTAATAGAACTGCGCTTTACTCGCGCTTAAAATACGCTATATTGAGTTAAAACTAAGCATGAATATGTGGGTAGGAGAATTTCTGCATGCGCTATGTTCTGCAAGTCTTCTATAAGATATAATATCGAAAACCCGATAATTTCCAGCCTTGAATTCAAAAGGTTTAGTACTAGGTAGCCAAAAGCTGCATCGGGTCAGTGTCACGAAGCCTTATCGTTACGTTTTTACTAGAGCCATCCCGCCCATGAGTGATTCCAAACACAAACCCGTTCGCGAATTTTTCATTCAGGGCATTACCAACGATGGCCGGCAATTTCGCCCGAGTGACTGGGCCGAGCGTCTGTGTGGTGCGATGTCGTGTTTTGCCGCAGAAGGCGGGCGCCATGCCCATTTGCAGTATTCCCCTTATGTCAGACCCACACTTTTGAATGGCGTACGTTCAGTCGTTGTCGATGAGGCAATTCGTGATATCGAACCCATGGCGTATCACTTTGTCTTGAATTTTGCAAAAGATAATGATTTGCAAATTATCGATGCCTGCTTATTGCCTGAAGAACCCCTCAAGAAACCGGATTAAGCCAGGGTATTTTTTGCGACGACATTCAGGGGCTGTGCAGGAAAAGCTCAGGCAAACAAGCCTTTCCCCAATATCGTGTTGAACACGCTGCAACGCATTGAGTTTTGATGCTCGCTTGAGCATCGCTTAGTTCAGGCAACTCCTGGCTCACCCTGGCAAGCTGCTGGCGCTTTGCACATTTTACGATTGACGAGTGTGACCCGACATCCATTGTTTTTGCGCTCGTGCCGGGCTTCGATCGACGTCTTGTAAAAAATCAAACAGGGTGCGCGTGAAAATTGCCGCACTCGGGTAATCCAAGGTATCCCAGGTATCACTGGTTTGGTGATAATGCACGATTCCTTGCGCACGGCCAAACACCCGATTCGGCACACCCAGACGAGAAAATGGACCAGCATCGTAAGAAAATATCTGGCTGTCCTGGGGTGGATATTCATGTGAATATGCATCGCTATCTTCGCGGTTTTCATTGTGCATTTGCTCTAGCCAGCGAGCGACATAGGCATGACGTTGTTGCGCACTATAATGACGCCAGTCCTGGTATCCCAGACCTATCATATCGATAGAAATCATGAGCGCGATACGATGGTTGGGAAAGTCGGCCAGAGGATGGGCTGCATGGTACATCGATCCCATTTCATACTGCTCTTCCGCACCATAGGCGACAAACAGCAGGCTGCGTTTATTTGGCTTGCCACTGTCGTGTAAGGCCTTAAATGCACGGGCTAATTCCAGCATCGCCGCCAGTCCCGACAAATCATCATTGGCGCCCGGATAGTAACGGCCATCTGCGGTCCAGCCCAGATGATCGTGGTGGGCACTGATGATGATTAGTTCATGCCTAAGTTGTGGATCGCTACCCGGTAACAGCCCGAGTATATTATTGCTGCTCACTGATTGACCTAGCAGTGGGTTGGGGGGGATTGGCATGACTAGTGCCGTCTGGCTCAACGATCGTGCTGGAAAAGCTTTGCAGATAGCTGTTTTGCAGAGCTGGCTGTAAGCCGATTTGTTTAAATTGCTCGACTAAAAAGGTCTGGGTTAATTTGTCACCTGCGCTGCCTGGCAAGCGCCCGTAGTATTCAATCCCAGATAATTCGCGTACCACATCGCGCATACGCTGACTATTGATCAGTGGCTCGGTTCCCCTGTTGACAGGCCTGAAGTCGGCCTGACTTTGTTTGCTGCCACAGGCAGTGAACAGGCAGAGTGTAAGCAGCAATGGCCATAATCTGGCAGGCAAAGTGACTGGCTTAAGGATAGGCTTTTGGATCAGCTTAATAAGAAAATTCATGGTGGTGACCTCTGCACAACTTACTGCGCGCCCCGATTTGCAGTCTGCGATGTTCGCTGTGCCCTGGCACGGGGACGCCGCCCGGCTTTAACGTTAACTGCTCGCGGCTTTGTGCAGCGGTCTCTGTTGGTGTATCTGGCATGCGCAATCTGAACCCGATGGCAGAAAATAACGTAATGATTAATGCGCTGGCGATGCCAGCGCGAGGGTAAGTCTTAAGTCCGGCTAACAATCCATGCCGGGGCTTATTTTAAAATTATCCAGCTTTGCGCATTAGTACCATTGCATTGCATGAGCTGCACCCGTGTGCCGTCATTGGTATTGGCATTCTCGACATCCAGGCATTTGCCAGCCAAGCCGCGAATTTCGCCCTGATGGTAGCGCCACTTTTGCGCATTCGTGCCATTGCATTCAAATAATTGCACGCGTGTCCCATCTTCCGTGTTGGCATTTTCCACGTCCAGGCATTTACCTGCGCGACCACGGATTTCACCAGTTTGGGGATTCAGGCGCCAGTTTTGCGCTGGCGTATTATTGCATTGCCAGATTTGTATCGTTGCGCCATCGTAGGCCTGGTTTTGCTCCAGATCCAGGCATTTCCCTGCGATACCACGTATTTCTGCGGCGTTGGCGGCGTCAGGTTTTAAGCCTAGCGCGAGCAAAAATAGCGCAGAAAGTGTGAAAAATTTGGTGAACGTCATTTTGTTTTTCCCTGATAGTTTTTGTTTAATGAGTCAACTGTAGCTCAACGCCAGATGATGCGAAGCGAGATGACATGCGGCTGAATTGGTCGTATGTATACATTGCGTTACACAAAGCTACAGGAAGAAATAATAAACGAACAAGCTTTTCCTTGGCTAAGCGCGCAGCCAAAGCGTAGAGAAGGAATGCTCAGGGTGTCACTGCAGAGTGCTTACATTCCGGTGAAGTTTATGACAAAGATAAGAAATACCTTTGCTGGCTACTCGCTGCCTGGCCTTACCAGTGCCTGGCGATAAACGCCGCAAGCTGGTATCGGCAGTCTGCTTAGGCTTGATTTTGCGACTCGCCAGTATCGCCACTAGATTCAAGAAAAAATGGGTGGGAATTAAAAACGCAGTAAAATCGCGGCTTAGGATAGCTTTTGTGCTGGAAAAGCGCATGTATACTGAGTTTTCAAGTGGGGATTTTGTAAAAAAACCGTTTTTTGGTAATTTGCTGAGGCTAAGCAATTGATTTTATTGAAGCCGTTTTTTTAAATTTGAGGTTTTTAGAAGTGCCCAAAAAGAAGCATCTGGTGCTGGAATTCACTGTCTGTCGATGGCGAATTACCCGCGATTGGTATCGGGAGTAATTCGCTTTATCGCAGAAATTACGGCGCTGGGACGAAGCAATAACTGAGAGTGCTGAAATTATGCGGGTCTTTATTTAATTGTGCCATCCAGGCCAATTCACGCAGCATGGGATTTTGCGCGACTTGTGCAGGAATACCATAACTGCTGAGTTGGTTTTGGAAGGCCTTGGCGACGCTTAACTGGACTTCGGCATTTAACATCGAAAACAGCTTATCAATTTTCGACGGTTCACGTTCGATGTAGCTGACGCGGTAATCGCCGCTTAATTTGGCCAATTCACTGGCGACTTTTAAAGCGTCCTGAAAACCACCGAGTTGATCAACTAAACCGCGTTCTAAGGCTTGCGCCCCGGTCCAGACCCGGCCTTGTGCCACTTCATGGATTTTTTCCTGACTGGTTTTGCGCGCGGCCGCGGCTTTACCCGTAAAGTCCTGATAGGTATGGTTGATGCCTTGTTGTATCAGGTCGGCTAAGCGTGGATCGATGGGGCGCAAGGGGTTAAACGGGTCAGCCAGCCAGGTTGTGGTGGTACCTGCCGTATGCAAGCTGAGTTTGTCGGCAGTTTTATCAAACTTAGGCAAGACCGCGATCACGCCGATAGAACCGGTAATCGTGGCAGGGTCCGCTATCACTTTATCGGCCGCCATGGAAATCCAGTAGCCGCCTGAAGCTGCCAGGCTAGACATAGAAATAATCACGGGCTTGCCGGCCTTACGCGTTAATTCCAATTCGCGGCGTATTAATTCGGAACCAAACGCACTGCCGCCGGGTGAATCAACACGTAACACCAGTGCCTTGATCTGATCGTCTTCACGGGCTTTACGGATTAACCCTGAAGTCGAAATACCACCTATCGTGCCAGGGGGTTCTATGCCCTCGGTGATTGCGCCGCTGGCGACTATCACACCGACTGCCGGTCCCAGAGTTTTCGGCATCAGATTGGCATGGTAATCGGCATAGCTGATTTGCCGGAAGCTCTTGATTTGCGCATCGCGGGCACCCCGTTTTAACATGTAGTCACGCAATTCATCGCGGGTTTTCAAGCCATCGACATACTTTAATTGCAGGCTCAGTTTAGCGACATCACCCGCACTGGCTTTGAGTAAGGCAGGTAACTCATTGATGTGCTTATTGATGCTGCCTGCCTCAAGCTTGCGTGCTTTTTCTATGTCCTGAGTAAAACCTGCCCACAGCCCGTCATACAAATACTTTTCGGCGGTTGCAGCTTCACTGGATGGGGCATTTGCCACATATTGTTCGGCAAAACTTTTGTAGGCGCCGGCTTTTAATACGGTGACGGTCACGCCGAGTTTGTCAAACGCATCTTTGTAGTAAGTGCGATAGCCACCAAAGCCTGTCAGCATCACCGAACCCATGGGGTGCAGGTAAACTTCGTCGGCATGCACCGCCAGATAATATTGCTTTTGGCTGTAACTGGAACCCCAGGCGATGACTTTTTTGCCGCTGGATTTGAACTTATCCAACGCCAAACCGACTTCGCGTAATAGAGGGATGCCTGCGCCATCGAGCTCATCGAGCATCAGTAGCACGCTATTGATTTGCGGATCGGTGCGCGCATGGTCCAGGGTTTGCAAGACATCGCGCAACTGGATAGAGCGACGTACTTCCCCGCGTGCTTCAGCGATCAGCGCATCGGTGGAACTACCGCTATGTTGCTCGACTAATGCGCCTTTGAAATCGAGGATTAAGGCAGTCTTATCCTCGAGTTTGAGCTTGCCGCTGAATAAGCTGCTGAGCATCACCAGTATGACGATCAGCAACAATAAATTTAGCAAGGCACGTCGACTCCAGTCGAGCGCATTCCACAGCCAGGAAAATCCTTTTCCCAGCCAGCTTAATGGTTTAGATTTCATAGTGCTCCTTTTGTGCGAGGTATTCGATTTTTTATTCTGGCCAGATTGCTTGTAATAATTCAGCCAGATGGGCGCCACCCTTAACCAGCCCCTCTTCTTTCAGGTTGTTCATGGTTTTTTCGTAAGCGAGTGGCAGGGCTATCGACCAGTTATTGCCGCGTCCCTGACCTGCGGGCGTTGCACTGCTGTATTCGGTTTTGGCATAAGCGATGCGTGCTTGCGCGATGGTGTCACTCGCCCAGGACGCGGACCAGTTGGCGATTTCTCCCGTGGTTTTGGGGATCAGCTTTGCTTTTGCAACCAGCGCGTCATTTTGCTTGCCGCGTTTCAGGTAATACGGCACGTCGTCCCATAAACTATGCAAATTACCGCAAGGGCATTGCAAGGCATTGCCACCTACAGTATGGGTTTTTTTGTCATAGTTGTCGGGTTCAGGATGAACGACCTTGCCATCCTGATCAAGGTAGACCGAGCCCACATGTAAGGGTTGATGTAGGTCGCCCAGATAGTGGCTCAAGGCGGCCAGCGCTTCGCGTTCGCTATTAAAAGAAATGGGCGCAGGAACTGGTTTGCCTTGCAAGTACAAAACGGCAGCTTTAATTGCATGCACGATGTCGTGATCACTGGTTCCAACCGGACCCAGATGGTAGTGTTGATGGTGGTAGTCGATGTTGGTGTAATGGTATTGCTTGTGGCAAGTTTCTTCCCCTTCACCGGGCTTACACTGGGTATTATTGCGTTTCACAAAGTCCGCCATTTCCGCAATCCCTGCAGCGGTTTCATACTGTGCGCACTCCGCATAGCGGCCAACCACGGTATAGCTAAAGTCTTTTTCCGGTGCGATACCTTTTGCGCAATCAGCCCAGACTGCGATTTTTTCCAGACTTGCGCCACCCAGTATAGCTTTGACTTTGGCGCCAGCCTTACTGCCTTGCAGTAATTGATCCGCAATCGCTCCTACGGTTTGGTGACCCTCACCATTCCAGGCTAAAGCGTAACCATGCGGGAGTGACATACTGGCAATAAGACCAGCGAGCAGTAGTTTTTTCATAAGTCAGCAGAAGAATCAAAACGATAAGAGTCAGCAGCATAACGCAAAGCTAGAGGGCTGTGTTTGCTGGCGCTGAATTTCAAAAATTAATTCGCTGTGTTGCTTTGTTTGCTTGGGCTAAGTCAGCTTGAATCTCGAAAACAAGCAATCAACACAGCGAGCTTGACATTGAATTCGGGCTTATGGTCAGTTTCGCTTTCCATATCTTTAGTTTCCACGTTAAACTAGCGGGTTTATCAAATTTTCTGGCAGCTCGACATGGATACCCCTGATCTCGGCGCAAGCAATCAAAGTGCGCTTTCAAAAGATTTAATTCGTCGTGAAATGGCACGACGTCGTACTTTTGGCATTATTTCTCACCCGGATGCGGGTAAAACTACGTTGACTGAAAAACTCTTGATGTTTTCCGGTGCGATTCAATTGGCGGGCACGGTGAAGGCGCGTAAGAGTGGGCGTCACGCGACTTCTGACTGGATGGAAATTGAGAAGCAACGTGGGATTTCGGTGGCCTCATCGGTGATGCAGTTTGATTATCGCGATCATGTTGTCAACTTACTCGATACCCCGGGCCACCAGGACTTTTCTGAAGATACTTACCGGGTTTTGACGGCGGTGGATTCGGCGCTGATGGTGATCGACGCCGCCAAGGGTGTGGAAGAGCAAACCATCAAGCTCTTGAATGTTTGCCGTATGCGCAATACCCCAATTATTACCTTCATCAATAAACTCGATCGTGAAACCCGTGATCCGCTGGAATTGCTGGATGAACTCGAATCGGTCTTGAAAATCCAATGCGCGCCAGTGACCTGGCCTATCGGCATGGGTAAGACTTTCCGTGGCGTTTATCACATCTTGCGCGATGAAGTCTTGCTGTTTACTGCTGGTAATGAGCGCGCCGATCAAGATTTTGAGGTCGTGCAGGGCATAGATAATCCGCGCCTGATGGAATTGTTCCCGATGGAAATGGAACAATTAAAGATGGAAGTCGAATTAGTGCACGGTGCTTCGCACCCATTTAGCCTGGACGACTTTTTAGCGGGTGTGCAAACCCCGGTCTTCTTCGGTTCTGCGATTAATAATTTTGGTGTGCGTGAAATTTTAAATGCGCTGATCGATTGGGCACCACCGCCACGTGGGCGTGATGCCAGCGTCCGCAATGTCGAGCCGGATGAAACAGGATTTACTGGTTTTGTTTTTAAAATCCAGGCCAATATGGACCCGGCGCATCGTGACCGTATCGCCTTTTTACGGGTTTGTTCAGGCCGCTTTGAACGTGGCATGAAACTGAAGCATTTGCGCTTAAATCGCGATGTCAAAGTATCCTCGGTGGTGACGTTCATGGCCTCCAGCCGCGAGCAAGTCGAAGTCGCGTACGCTGGCGATATTATTGGCTTGCCTAACCATGGCAATATGCAAATTGGCGACAGTTTTACTGAAGGTGAAATGCTGCAATTTACCGGCATCCCTTTCTTTGCGCCAGACTTCTTCCGCGTCGCGCGGATTTTGAACCCGCTCAAAATCAAGCAATTGCAAAAAGGTTTGCAGCAGCTGGGTGAGGAGGGGGCGGTGCAAGTGTTTAAACCTGTGCATAGCAGTGATTTGGTTTTGGGCGCGGTGGGCGTGCTGCAGTTTGAAGTGGTGGCCTCGCGCTTGAAAAATGAATATGGGGTCGATGCCGTGTTTGAATCGACCGGTATTTCAAGCGCGCGCTGGGTCAGTTGTGAGGATAAGAAAAAACTGGCTGAATTCGAAAAATCGAGCGCCGGTGCGAATCTGGCCTACGATGCGGCTGGTAATCTGGCTTATCTGGCGACTTCCGGCGTTAACCTCAAATTGACTCAGGAAAGATGGCCGGATGTTGTATTTCACGCAACACGTGAGCATGCGGCAAAATTAAGCTAAGGCAAATTAGCGATGGTGCAACGCCAAGCTGGCAAAACTTTGTTAAGATGAAGTTTGCTTGCTCAACCAGATGGAGGCTTTATGGCGTTGTACTTTATCGAAGCAGTCAGTTTTGATGAAACTGGTCAAAATGTAATCAAGTTGCGCTGTGGACGCAGCAAGGGCGGGCAAGTTATGCCACCCGCTACGGTAGCAGAACCGCAGGAATTGAATCTGTCGCAATTGCACAAAGAGTTATTGCCTGGCGATGAGCTCATCAGTAAGTTCAATCAAAACGGTAGCATCATTCTGGGTGCAAAAATTCATATTGAGAAAAATTCCCAGGGAGATTTTCTTGTGCACGAAACAGAACGTGAAATTTCTGGTTTAGGTCTTAGTGACTTACCGCGTTTTTAACTTGTTAAGCACTATAAAAGCCGCAGTGATGCGGCTTTTTTTATTGAGCTTGCCTGCCTCATTCCCGGGTTTGCAGATATGGTGCGAGTGAGATCAGTAACAGCAACATGGCAAGTGGCAGGGCAGTCAGGAAACCCAGATATTTAAATCCAAGAGCGCCAGCCAAGCCGCCAGAAAAAAATGCCAGCACCAGGCTGCTGTGCAACACTAATTTACTGCGATTGCTGGCTACCTTTTGCAAGGAATAGTGGCTATTTTTATTCCAGTACAACATCTTGCCCAACTCTATTCCGATGTCGGTTACCAAACCGGTTATATGCGTGGTGCGTATCTCGGCATGCGAGATTTTGGTGATTAAGGCATTTTGCAAGCCCATGACATAACAAAGTAAAACCGTGGTTAGCGATACGGTAATCAGGCTGTGATTGTGCAATTGCCTGCCGGTTAAACCAAACACCAGCAATAAACTGGCTTCGACCCAGAACACTGGGGTGAAGATCAAGCGGAATTGATTGCGCCTTGCGTAATTGATCAATATCGCTGTGGTCGCAGAACCGCTTATAAAGGCGAGCAACATACAAATCGCTGCCAGTACTACCCATAGTTGACCCAGTATGATGTTATCGGCAGCCTCGGAGACTATGCCCGTCATGTGTGAGGTGTAGCGGCCAACCGCCAGAAAGCCGCCGGCATTTAAGGCACCTGCGATTCCCGCTAACAAACAACCCAGATGCAGGTTGCTTTGCGGCGTGCGTTTAGGTGAACTCAGTTTGGTCAGGTAAGTTATTGGCATAGCCAGATCCGCAAGATCAACAAGGTCGGCGCAGTTTGGCATTGCGCCTGTATCAGTGTAAACGATGCACATCTTAACACCCCAACCTGTCCGGCAAGCAATCTTGCAGCGAACCTGGCGTCAAACGCAATTAAGCCAGCATTTTGCTATGCTGCGCCAAGCTACTCAAGGCTTGTTGATGCGTAGGGAAATTTAAACAGCAACGGCGCAAAAATTCACGTGTTTCATTCACACGCGGATCAGTCGGCAGCAGACTGTCCTGAGCAGGGAAGAGCCCCATTCCTGCAAGTAAGGCATACCATGAACTGGCGGGATAAAAACGGGCAATATGCTGACGCTGCAATTCTTCCTGTATATCCTGGCCACTGATCCAGACCTCGAACAGGCGCTTCAGGCTATCAGGTATCGTTGCTAATCCACGGGCATTGTCGTGCCAGTAGGCGGTGTCGTTACGAGCCGTGGTTTTGTAATGCGCAATGATGTAATTTCTGTGACCATCAAAATAATCGTTAATTTCTTGATTGAATGCTTGTTGGGCGCTGGGCGACAGATCGCCACGTTCTAAAAACAAGCTAAAAATACCCAGCGTCATTTGCATCAGATACAGTGCGGTTGCTTCCAGCGGTTCGAGAAAACCTTGCGATAAACCGACGGCCAGGCAGTTTTTATGCCAGTGTTGTGCAACCCTGCCGACTTTCATGGTGAGGTGACGAGCGCTAAGATCAGCATCAAGTAAGCCCAGGTGCTGACGAAGTTCAAACTCAGCTTGTTGCTGATCGGTGTAACGACTGCTATACACATAGCCATTTCCTACCCGGTTTTGTAAAGGAATATGCCAGGCCCAGCCAAATTTAAGTGCAGTCGCTGTGGTCTGCGGGCGTATAACTTCCTGACTCGGACCAGGTAATGCGATTGCTGCATCATTCAATAAGTGCTCGCGATAACTCAGGAACGGGGTCTTGAGTGCTTTATCGATCAATATGCCTTGAAAACCGCTGCAGTCGACATACAAATCTGCGCTCATGAGTTCGCCCTGATCGGTTTGCAGAGCCTTGATTTCCCCGCTCTCATTTTGGATGACGCGACTGATGTGGCACATCGTATGGCGTATTCCTCGGCTTTGCGCTTTTCTTTTTAAGAAACGGCCAAGTAAGACCGAATCAAAGTGATAGCCATAAGTCGGATAAAAAGGGAATTGTTCGGCCGGAACTGGCGCCAGATTATTTGCCGCTAAACAGGCTGATAAAAAGTAATCGTCGGGCAGAGTATGCGCTGACTGGCCTTGCAGGCGTGATTCCAGCTGTTGCACCAGGGTAGGCATGGTGTATTGATCTAACGGTGATGCAAATGGATGGAAGTAGCTGGCATACTCAGCCCGGCCTGACCAGCCTACAAAGCGTATGCCCGTTTTGAAACTGGCATTGCATTCGGGCATCCATTCACTTTCAGCGATACCTAAGGTATCAAAAAATTTCTTTAATATCGGTGTCGATCCCTCACCGACGCCTATCACACCTACCTCGGCTGATTCCAGCAGCGTGATTTCACAAGGATGTTGTCTGAGTGTGTGGGCCAGTATCAGTGCGCTCATCCAGCCCGCGGTACCACCGCCGACGATGATGATGCGTTTAACAGGAAATTCTGCAGGCATGGTGTAGTTCCCAATAAAAAATGGATGAACGCAGAATTGCCGTTCATCCACAGGTTCAAGCTGTGCAACTGTGCTTGCGAGCCAGACCGATCACATCCTGCTTACATTTTTGCATGCAAGGTCAGGAAGATTTGACGGCCATTTTTATACAAGGAGGCAGGTAAATCTGCTGCACCAGGGATCTTAGTGCGTGAGCTGACCAAAGGATTATTGAGGTCTTTGCCATCCAGCGTCAGCGTCAGGCTATCGCTGATGTTGTAAGCCAGCGAAGCTGACAAGGTACCGATATCATTCTGGAACGCGGCACTATTACGGCTAGTACCATTCAAGAAGCCAGAGCGGAAGCTATAAGTTACGCGTGCACTGAATTTATCGTTTTCATAGAATGCCCCCAGATTGTACGCATGTTTCGAGGTACCGATCAGGGTGCAATCCGGTGCTAAGGTATCGCCGCATTTCGATCCTGGCGCTTTGCCAGTTTCTTTGCCATCGGTGTAGGTGTAGTTAGCATTCAAACCAAAACCGCCAGCCAGTGCCTGGGTGTAACTGAGTTCCAGACCTTTGACTTCTGCCGTGGTATTGATTGGTGTACTCATTTGGTACTCGGTATTTTTACCCTGGATCTGATTGAAGAAAGTACCTTTGCTGGCACCATAGGTTACGTAACCATCGATCTTCGAGTAAAACAAGCCAGCCGAAACCATGGATTTCGGTGCGAAGTACCACTCGATGCCCAAATCCAGATTATTCGAACGAATTGGGTTCAGGTTAGGATTACCACCATTGCCAGTACCTTGTACATCGCGCAAATCCAGACCAGCCATTTGCCCTAATTCAGGACGAGCCATGGTGCGAGATAAGGCGAAGCGGGTGACCATGTCTTTATTCAAGTCATAGCGTAAATTCAGGCTAGGCAAAAAGTCGTTATAACTATTGCTGTACAGACGAGGCTCAAAATTGCCTGATTTGCCGATTTCATTACGTGTCACATCAACCTTGGTTCTGACTGCACGCACACCAAAGTTACCGGAAAATCCATCGTCGCCAAAATCAGCTTGTAAATACGCGCTTTGGGTTGGTTCTTTAATGCTGAACTCATTTTGCAATAAATGGCCCGAGTAATTGGTGTACTGCGCTAACCAGCCATTGACAGCAGCTTGCGAGAAAGTCCAGTAGCCTGCACCATTTGCGCCCAGATCATTAAAGATATTCGGGAACGCTGTTAAGCCTGACATCGGTAAGTTTGCTGCATTGGCCAGGCCTGGCAGTGCATTAATGCCGATAGAACTTAAATCACGTTTATGTTCCGCTGCACGTACGCCAAACTTCAAGGTATGAACGCTGCCCAGTTCAAGCTTCAGTTTTGCATCGAGTTGTGCATAGGTTTCTTTATCATTTGCCGTGACGTGCGAGCCATAGGTGTAGGGCGCGCCAGGCTTGCCGGGATTACCGTTGTTAAAGCCGCCTATCGAAAATTTATCGGCGCCGGGAATGTTATAAATCACCGCATCATCTACCCCGCGTATGGTGTAGCCGCCACCCGTCCAGGGCATCCAGATACCCATGGCACCGCTGACCGTATTACCCAAGCCTTCGGTGGTACCCAGCTTACCCGACACTGTCAGTTTGTCGTTGACGCGGTAATTTCCATCGATATTAAAGAACTGCGATTTACTCTCGGCAACCGGGCGCGAAAATATTTCTTGCACAGCGCTGGACATGCTATTGCAGGTCGTGCAGTTGGCAGGATTACCGGCGTTGAGCTGGCTGATGACGCCATTACTCAGCGTGCCAGTCAGGCTACTGCTGGGGAAATCGGGATTACCCCAGGATGGACCTAAAAAGCGCCCCAGCGATTGCATGTAATTATGGTTGACGTTAGGTGCATCCAGATGCGAATAAAACGCCGATACATCCAGCGAAAAGTCTTTATTCGGTTTGATTTGCAAGTCGATTAAACCGCCATCACGGGTACGCTGTTGTTCGAACCAGGCCGTGCCACCGAGGTAACTGGTGACAGCGCCTGAAGGCGTTGCGGTGGCTTTATTGGCGGTGCTGGAGCCAGATATGGCTTTATCGATTGCCGAACCTGGTTCAACTTTATCCCACCAGATTTGATTTTCCTGACCCGCGCGGCTTAGTGTGCGTTTTTGGTGATAAGCCTGCACCAGGATACCTAAAGTTGAGTCATCATTTTTCCAGGCAAGCAAACCCGATAATTGCGGATCGGTTTTTCCGGAATTAGCTGAATTCACGATACCAACACTGGCTTGCGCGGTAAATTTTTTCTTGAAATCGAGTGGCTTGCGCGTTTCTATGTCGACCACGCCGGTTGCGCCACCTTCCAGCAGACTGGCTTGCGCCCCCTTGTGCACGGTTACACGGCCAATTAATTCAGATGGAAACAGCGAAAAGCTGACACTGCGACCGCCGCCGACGATATTGTCAGCAAACCAGTCGCCACTCGAAACCGAGTGACCGCCCAGTGTCGTTAAGGTCAGACCAAATGGGGTGCCGCGTAAAGCAACGCGGTCATTTTCACCAAAGCTGCCTTCACCGCCGCCAGCTGCAGCAACGGAAACACCAGGTATGCGTTGCAAGGAGTCGGCGACGTTTTTATCGGGCATTTTGCCCACGTCTTCTGCGGTAATTACTTCAACCAAGGTCTCAGCATTGCGTTTTTGGTTCATCGATTGTTGCAATGAAGCACGGATACCTGTAACGACGACTTCCTGAGATTTTTCTGCCTCTTGAGCCTGTACCGCTGTTTGTAAAGCCAGTAATGCGGTTGCGACAGCAATTGGTTTTAACTTACTGTGAAACTTGTGTTGCATTATCTTCTCCCTCAATTAAGACCTTGATTAGCCTGGGGCCAAATAGTTGATCACTTCCTCCCTTTTGGATGTGTCAGTAGCGCACGGATCCAATTTACCTGGGCAAATGTAGATTTCATTATTATTAACTACCACTTACGACATGAGCTTTGGTGAAGTCAATGTAATAGTTGCCCGAGTTTCTTGTCAACCGGACTTTAAGTGGTATGGTGGCATCTTCATTTGGGTTCTCTCTGGAAAACTTCGGTGTTACCCAAAAAAAATCCAAGCTATTGATTTTAAATAGATATATTGATCATCTTGGACGGGAAATAGTTGATGCATTGACGTTTTCCTGCAACAGGAATTGGCAATGGACTGGTCTGAGCTCCACGTTATTAAGTGGAATTTAAGTGGATATGAATCATTTCATAATTTCCAGGCAAGCAAACCAATAGTCTGGAAATTTTCGGGTTTGCCCGGAGAAATAGTTTCTGTGATGGAATTTAATTGTTTATTTGATTAAGTCCAAATCGATACCTGTTGCGAAAATGGTATATTAACGTGAATACCATATAGATACCTCTTGACATCCACTTTGCTCAAAAATAGAGTGGCGCAATCCCTGCTAAAAATACTGAAAAAGCGTCAAATACGTTATCAGATATAAGTTTGGGAGTTTAGCGTTGCGAACTGGTCGAAATTCAGGGAGGCAGGCGAGGTTGAGGTGATCTTGAGTAAAAGTGGTATTGTTGCTGGTTGTTTTTGGCTACGCTTTTTTTCTCACCAAACCTGGGAGTTTCGTGCAAGGAAGAAGCAGCAAGTTGATGTTTATTGAATCTTGGGAGATCGTATGAAACGCAATACCGCATTGACACCAATCGCCTCAGCCGTGGCTTTATTGGTGATGGGCGTGGCAACGTCTGTGCACGCGCAGGAAGCGGACAGAAATAAGGCTGAACCTCAGCAAGTTACCGTAACTGGTATCCGCTCGGCCTTGCAGTCTGCAGTGAATATCAAGAAAAATTCGAATGCCGTGGTGGATGCGGTGTCAGCTGAAGACGTGGGTAAGTTGCCAGACGCCGACGTGGGTGAATCGCTGGGTCGTATTCCCGGTGTATCGGTAGCTCGTGCATTTGGTCAGGGTTCTGCAGTATCGGTGCGCGGATCTGATCCACAAATGACTTACACCACTTTGAATGGCCAGACTGTAGCCTCGACTGGTTGGTTTGATCAGCAAGCGATCGATCGTTCGTTCAATTACTCTTTGCTGCCATCGGAGTTAATCGGTGGTATGGAAGTGTATAAATCTTCGCAAGCCGATTTGACCGAAGGTGGTATCGGCGGCACGGTTATTGTTAAAACTCGCAAACCACTGGATTTGAAATCGGGCACTATTTTTGCTGGTTTTAAAACCGGTAAAGGCTCGATTAGCTCTAAAGCAAGCAATGAATTGTCTGGCTTGGTGAGCTGGAAAAACGATAGCAATAACTTCGGTATCTTGTTAGCGGGTGCCAAAGAGAGCAGCGAATACGTACGTCGTGGTACCGAAACTTTGTTGGACTGGAATGGTGCTGTCAGCCCAACCACGTTCGAACAAGATCGTAAGCGTGAAGCCTTGAATTTGTCGGCGCAATTCCGTCCGGTTGATGGTGTTGAGCTGGGTGTTAACTATCTGAACTTGAAATTAGATGCGGACAACGCGAACTCGGCGCATTTCATTTTCATGGGCAACATGACTTGCTCGCAAAAAAATGCAGCGGGTGCTTGTGTACGTGCTGATGCGAGCAAAGGTGGCGATACTTACTTCCAGACTTTTGCCCGTCAGGCAAAAATGACCTCGGAAAGTTTGAATCTGAATGCCACCTATAAAACCAGCACTTTCAAGTTGGAAGGTGTGATCGGTACGACGAAGGCTGATGGTGGTACATCTTTAACGACACTGTACGGTGTGGGCGACAAGTTACCGCAATTTACCGGTACAGTTGATGCAACTGGCAAGCAAATCAGTGTTAAACCAGCGGGCAATGTTTCGATTGGCATGAACAATTTGTTGGCCAATTCAGTTCACGAAACCTGGGCACCAGCACGCGGTCCTAACTCGGATAAAGAAAATTATGCACAAGCTGACGTGACGTTCAAGTTGAAAGACTGGGGTCCGTTAACCTCGTTTAAAGCCGGGGTACGTAAAGCAGATCATACTTTCCAAAAACAAATGGAACGTCCGATCTTCGTCGACAAGCTGAGCTCAGTACCAACGTCGAGCATCTACGGCGGCTCTATCGATTTGGGTGCAAGTGGCTGGACTGTACCTAAGCCAAATGCTTCCGCTATGCTGGCAGCAACTTTACCTAACATCAAGAGCTGGGTACTGGACCGTTCTTCATACGGTAAATTGAACGAAGACAACACAGCCTTATACGGTATGTTTGATTTCGAACAAGACCAATGGCATGGTAACTTTGGTTTGCGCTACATTAATACCAAAGTGTCGGTCGATGGTTATAAGTTAGATGGTACTAAAGTTGCTGCAGGCGATATCGGCGCCAACAATGGCTGGGGTCGCAATCTGGAAACCAAAAAGGCAGATTACAGCGATGTTTTGCCAAGCTTTAACCTGGCCTACGATGTCAGCAATAATGTCATCGTTCGTGCAGCTGCTGCGCAAACAGTGACTCGTCCGAACTATGAAAACATGTTCTTGTCCTCGGAATTCCAGTTGGAAAACAGTATTCCTGGTGACGAACGCGTAACCTTTGGTAGTCCTAACCTGAAGCCGATGAAATCGACCCAGTTTGATATTGGTGTTGAGTACTACTACGGTAAAGGTAACCTGGTTGCTGCAACCTTGTTCCACAAAAAGATCGACAATTTTGTGACATCGGAAACCTTGTTCAACCAAAAAATTGGCGTAGTCAGCCCAGATACCAAATTGGATAACTGGACAGTTAATCGCTACATCAATGCAGGTGGTGGCAAAATTACCGGTATTGAATTGCAATGGAATCACGGCTTCGATAACGGTTTTGGCTTCGCTACTAACTATACCTTAGCCAATGGTACTGCTCCTGAAGTCAGTTACCTCGATCGCGTTGGTGTATTCACTGGTTCATCCAAGCACAACCTGAATCTGGTTGGTTACTACGAAAACCAGGATTACTCAGCACGTCTGGCGTACAACTGGCGTTCTAAGTACATGATACGTGAAACTGGTTTCTACGGTAATCGTGAACATGACGCCTACGGTACCTTGGATGCAAGCTTGGGCTGGAATATCAACAAGACTTTCCGCGTAACTTTGGAAGTTAACAATATTCTCAAAGCCGATGACGTACAGTACGGTGCTGCTGCTGCGAATAACAGCATTAAACCTGACTTGCGTATTGGCTACCCAGCCTGGTCTTACCTGGGCGAACGCACCATCAAACTCGGTGTTTCTGCGAAATTCTGATACTGAGCTGAAATTAAAAACCCCGCTGCTGCGGGGTTTTTTTTAGTCGGACAGTGTGACGCTGGTAGCGCTTAGTTGTTGTTGTTGTTGTTGTTGTTGTTGTTGTTGTTGTTGTTGTTGTTGTTGTTGAGTTCAATGATGTTTTGTTCTGAATTTTAAAAAACAGGAGGCGTTATGAAGAAACTCGGCAGTCTATTTTTTCTGAGTCTGGGGCTGGCAGCACAATTGGCCTATGCGTTTGAAGTGCGTTATTTCTATGTCGGACCGTATACGCCAAGTATGCCTAGCCCGGAGGAATTTTGTCCTAAGGCCTGGCCCGGCTCACAAGGCTTTGGTTTGCGCGGTGGTGGTCCGAATGGTGAGTACTACATCGCCTGCAGACGCTGAATTGCTAATTCAGCTTAGGCTGAAAGCTAATGCGACAAAAGCCTGTCTTTACAGGCTTTTGTGTTTGATCTCTACTACTTAAGCGCACTGAGTTCGGCTGGCTCACGCCTTATTTTGCCATGCTTCTGGTTTGCTGAACGGCCTGATGAAAGCGTGATAGCCACTCGCGTTGATCGAGCAGTTCCGCATTCAATCGGCTTGCCCGGTCGGCAACGCCCTGAATTTGTTCGGCGATCATTTTTTCCGCGTATGGGCTCAAGGCCTTGGCCGAAGTTGGGTAAGCCATGCCATACAAAACGTAGAGAAAATTATTCACATCGAATAAGTCGAAATGACTGAAAAAGTCTGACTGCTTGGGGGCGTGTACGCGCCAGAGGGCCAGTCTCTGGCTTAAGGTCGCTGACATTTCAGCTGCCTCAGTATTGGCGCGCCAGAATTCAGAATCACGCCGGTCGGAAATCGCATAATGCAATTGCACGAAATCGATCACTCTTTCCCAGACATACTGCAGCGTATGGTTGTAGTAATCCGCTGCCAGCGACATGCTGGACTTTTCGAGTGAGAGATTTTCAGCGAACAAGCGTGCTGCGAAGTCGGTCACCAAAATTGCTGTTGCTTCCAAAGGCTCAACAAAGCCTTGCGCCAAACCTAAAGCGACAACATTCTTATGCCAAAAGCGTTCGCGATAACCTATGCGCATGCTGATTTTACGCGGAGTGATTTGCTCAGGGTCTTGTTGCAAATAGCGTGCTAAACCCAGATGGGCGGCATCCTCGCTGAGAAACTGGCTGCTGTACACAAAGCCAACGCCGCGTCGATTAGTCAGAGGAATATCCCAGGTCCAGCCTGCGCTATGCGCGGTGGCCAAGGTGTAGGGAGCTAAGGGGGCATTTTCAGCGCTGGGAATTTGTATCGCCAGGGCACGGTCATTGCGAATTTGTGCTGATTTGTCGATGAATTTAAGACCCATGGTTTGCCCCAGAAGTAAGGCATGAAAGCCTGAGCAATCCAGATAAAAATCAAACTCCAGACGTTCTCCGTCGGCGCTAAGTAAGGCGGCGATTGAACCATCGTCGGCCAGTTCGGCCGATTTTATGGTGGCAATTTTGTGTTGCACGCCAAATCGCTTACGCGCGTTATTCGCTAACAACTGACCAAATTTAACGGCATTAAAGTGATACGCATAATTAACCACGCCTTGATAAGGTGTGGAGCTGATATGTTTGGGGCATTTCATGGCTTCAGAAATCGCCACGGTTTCGCACATCGCTGAAAAATTTACGGTGCTCTGGTGCTTTAAGTAATAGGCGTTCGCGTCAAGACCACCCGGAAAGGCGGAAGCAAAAGGATGGTAGTAGAAATTGTGCTGGCCTGATTTTGCCGTGGTGGCCGGATTCATCCAGTCAACAAATTTAATGCCGGTTTTAAAGGTGGTGTCGCACTCAGCGAGCAAGTCGGCTTCATTAATGCCAAAGCGTTGCAAACTTTGGCGTATCAGTGGCACCGTTCCTTCGCCAACACCGATGATGCCGATTTCAGCGGATTCGATGACGGTGATGCTAACCGCGCTCTCGGCGCTTAACTCACTCGCCAGATGATTGGCGGCGAGCCAGCCTGCGGTGCCACCACCGAGGATGGCAATATGTTTAATTTTCATGATGGATCTGGAGTCACGGAATAGTACAGTTACCTCATTGCAACGCGACAGAGAACTGGTTTGCTAGCAGCTCAGGCGTAATTTTGCTTTAGTAACGCAGACATTAACTCCAATATACTACCACCACATACCATCTAACTACCACATCAAGTAAGCTAAGTGTTAGGCATGCATTTCGTGTATACAAGTTGCAACGCAAAAGCGTTATTACTCACTAAATATTGATTGAATTGAGCGATTTAATGCCGTAGTCTAGGCAATCTGGTTTTATTCTGGTATTTATCAATTTTCTGTACTCTCAGCCGAATGTGTGAGCGCGGTGGTCTGCCTAACCGGCCTGGGTAATTCTGGCTTTTGCATCAAAATGAAAACAGTTTTTTCTTCGCTTAAAACAAAAGCGTGCACGCTAGGCTTGTTCGTGCTGGGTCTCAGTAGTTTGACTGACTCAGTCCATGCCAGCGCATTATTTGCACCTTATCAGCATGTTGCCGAGCATGTCACCGCTGACAATCTCAAAATTCAAACCAGTGTATATGGTCAGCCCCAGGCTTTGATACGCAACGGCCGCTCGGTATTGCCTGCGTCAATTTCCAGTGCGATCTGGGGCTTTGCCAGTGGCGAGTGCGGCCAGGAAGTTTGGGGTGGGCACAACGCTGACCAGTTTGCGCAGGCAAACGTTGCCGATTTTAATCAGGCTGGTTTGGCTTACCTGATTTCGACGGGTGGGCAAGCCGCTATGTTTACTTGCGCCAGTGATGAAGGCATGCGGCAGTTTGTAGAACGCTATCAAAGCCCGATGTTAAAGGGCATCGATTTTGATATCGAAGGCCAGCAAAGTGATCAGCAGATCGAAGATCTGGTTTTGCGTGCGCGCTATCTGCAACAGAATTTCCCGCACTTGAGATTGAGCTTTACGCTGGCTACTCACGCCGGTAGTGATGCCCGGCGCGCCAGTTTAAACCGTACCGGAGAATTGGTGGTGCGCTTACTGAAGCAACATCAGGTTAATAGCGCCATTATTAATTTGATGGTGATGGATTATGGCAAAGCGAGTCGCCAGGTCTGCGTTGTGAAATCCCTAGGACCCGCTAAAACCAAGCGTTGTGACATGGGGAAATCGGCGCTGCAAGCAGTGCAGAATGTCGCTAGTAAATACGATCTAAGCTATTCCCGTTTGGCAGTGACGGCGATGATAGGTGTCAATGATGTGCTGGAAAATGTCTTTAGCTTGCGTGATGCTCAGCAAATGCTCGACGATGCGCGCAACTATGGGTATGCGGGTGTGCATTACTGGTCGCTCGATCGTGACCGTTCTTGTACGCAAGCGCGCTTGCGTCAGGCTTCGCCAATTTGTCATGGCTTGCCGCGTTTGCCCGCACTGAGTTTTGCGCAAACTATCTTGCCAGCACCGTCCGCTCCATAAGGTGTTGGCTAGGTGCGCTTATTCTGACATAAAACCGCGGACATAAAACCACCGGCATAAAACCACGGGCATAAGACCAGTCAGAATTTTTGCGCATAAAAAACAACGCAATACAGGATTAATTTGCAAAGCTTCAGACGCAACCCTTGTTTGAGCATGCCCATGTGCTGAGCTTAAAAATGCAATAGATGTTGGTTTGGTATTAACTGGCTGAATTGCTGGTGTGATGCGAATTTACAGCGCTGGCGCAGGGTATTGAGTTTTGATCAGTCGCCGATCTTGCGGGCAAAGTTCACGCAGCAAAATGACCCAAAGTGTGGCGCTGAAACAAAATGCAATAAAATACCACTTAAATACCTATTGACTGCCACTCTAAAAAGTCTACAATGGGGCATAACTTAACTTGCTGAAAAAATAGTCATCTGTTTCGCCGCTGTAGTTGGCATGCTTGCGCAGATAACTAAATTTCCCCAGCTTCTTATCTACTTAAAAATCGATGAACAAACTCGCGCTTACCCCTGCACAATTTTTAATCGGCGTTGATGGTGGTGGCACCGGAACACGCGTGGTGTTGGCGGATAGTCAGGGACGGGAATTGGCACGGGCCTGTGCTGGTCCATCCGGTTTGGCACATGGTCGTGAAATGGCATGGCAGGCTATTCAAGAGGCTTGTGCCAAAGCCTTTGCTGAAGCTGGCTTGAGCTTGCCAGCTTTGACAGAAGTTGCCCTCGGTTGTGGTTTGGCAGGCGTCAATAACGTGCAATGGGCACAGGAATTTATTGCCTTAAACCCTGGTTATGCCGAAGTGGTGACGGAAACCGATTCTTACACCAATTTGCTGGGTGCGCACGGTGGCGCTGCGGGTGTTGTGATTGCCTTGGGTACGGGTAGTGTCGGCATGGTATTGCAAGCCGATGGCCAGCGTCGTGAAGTGGGTGGCTGGGGGTTCCCGGTGGGGGATGAAGCCAGCGGTGCCTGGATGGGTTTGCAAGCAATGAATTACTTGCAGCGTACGCTGGATGGTCGTGCCCAGGCCGATGAATTTTCACACAGCTTATTGCGATTTTGTGGTGAAACCAAAGATGCAGTGTTCGGCTGGCTGGCTGGTGCTAACCAGACGCGCTATGCGCAACTCGCGCCCATCGTCATCGAATTTGCACAATCGGCTAAAGCGGCACGAGAAATCTTGCAACGTGCTGGTCTCGAAGTCGCAAGCATGGCGCTGGCACTCGATGCGACCCAAACCTTGCCACTGGCTTTAAGCGGTGGCCTGGCAGAAATCGTTAAACCCTATGTGCCTACAACGGTGCAGCAACGGATACAGCGCGCGCAAGGTGATTCAGTAGCCGGCGCATTGTTGTTGATACAGCGGGAACAGAATAAGTAAACAGAATTAAGCAAATCCAGAAATGCGGAACTCGCGCCCGGAGACAGTACAATGCAGGGTCGCGGTTAGCAGCAGGAAAACCGCCTGTTTTTGCGTAAATTCTGAGAATGAAGGGAGATGAAGTTGGCACAACTACTTGAATTTAAGCCCGATACCGAGAGCGCCACGCCTTTGTATTTGCAATTGGCAAATAAATTGGCGAGTGGTATTCATGCCGGATTATGGCAGCCCGATGAAGCTTTGCCATCGGAGCGTATGTTATCGGAAGCGCTGGCAATTTCACGTGTGACCGCGCGTAAAGCCATTGATATGTTGTGTGACCGTGGTTTGCTGACGCGCAAACATGGCTCGGGCACCTATATCACGCCCAAGCTTGAACAACCTTTATCGCGCTTAACCAACTTTTCTGAAGAATTGCGGCATCGCGGTTTTTCGCCAGGTTCGCGCTGGTTATCGCGTGAAACCGGGATCGCTACCGCGGAAGAAATTCTGGCTCTGGGATTGTCACCGAATACCATGGTCTCGCGCTTAAAACGTTTGCGTACCGCTGATAACGTCGTGATGGCGATAGAAAGCACCACAATTCCAGCGGTGTATATGCCAAATCCTAAATTGGTGACCGATAGTTTGTATGGTTTTTTAGAGTCGCACAATGTCATGCCAGTGCGCGCTTTGCAGCATATCCGTGCGGTCAATGCGACCGCTGAGCAAGCGCGTTTAGCTGACATTAAGCAAGGTGCGGCGATGCTATTTATTACTCGCGTGGGTTATCTGCCGTCAGGTGCGGCGGTCGAGCTATCGCATTCCTATTGTCGCAGTGATTACTACGACTTCGTAGCGGAGTTATTTCGATGATGCAAACGCAGCAAGTGCAGGGTCGTATTCTGACCCCTTTGGGATGGTTGAAGGGCAGTATCAGCTTTACCGATAAAGTCCAGACTATTTGCGAAGAGGCGGAAGTTTCCGGCGAATACACCATACTTCCTGGTTTTGTTGATGTCCATGTGCATGGCGCTGGCGGCAAAGACACCATGGAAGCAGGCAATGCGCTGGAAGTGATAGCGCGCACTCATGCGCGCCATGGTACTACCAGTTTGCTGGCAACGACCATGACCGCCCCACTTGCTGAAATTGAAGCTGCAATGCGCGCGATTCGTCCTTTTGTCGATCAGCGTAGCGCCCAGGCTGCCCGTGTTTTGGGCGTGCATCTGGAAGGTCCGTATATCAACCCCGGCAAGCTCGGGGCGCAACCGGATTTCGCTGAATCGGGCACGCTGGCGCAAGTCCAGCATTTGCACGATTTAGCGCCGATACGCTTAATCACCGTGGCACCGGAAATGCCGGGTCATTTGCCCTTGATACGCGCCATGACTGACATGGGTATGCAAGTGCAAATCGGTCATACCCTGGCTAGCTATGAAGAAGGCGTGGCGGCGTTACAGCACGGCGCACGTGGCTTTACCCACTTATACAATGCGATGTCACGCATGGATCACCGTGCGCCAGGCGTGGTTGGGGCAGCGCTGGCGCATGCTGAGTATTCAGAAATTATTCCCGACTTATTACACGTTCATCCGGGTGCGATTAAAACGGCCTTGCGCGCGATTCCGCAATTATTTTGCGTGACAGACTCGACTGCCGCAACCGGCATGCCGGATGGTGAATATATGTTAGGGCGGCAAGTGGTGCATAAATGTCTGGGCGGTGTGCGCTTAGGCGATGGCACGCTGGCTGGCAGTACGCTGACGATGGACCAGGCTTTACGTAATCTGGTGGATATCGGTCTCGATTTGGCTGACGCTTCGCGTCGGGTTTCTACCAATGCAGCGGACTATTTAGGATTAAACGACCGGGGGCGCTTACAGGTGGGAGCCTGGGCTGACCTGGTGGTGTTAGATCACCAATTGAATCTGATCGCTGTTTATGTAGAAGGAGAAAAGATTGACCTCACAGATGTATAAAGAAGCCTGTTCTTCAGCCGAGCGCGTGGCGTTTGCGCTGACCCAGAATCAGGATGAGTACGCCGCCTTAGGCGCGCAATTACGCGCCAATCCACCACGTTCGGTCGTTACCGTGGCGCGCGGCAGTTCCGATCACGCTGCCAATTACGCGGCTTACCTGATCATGTCGCGCCTGGGGCAAATCGTTGCCTCGCTGCCGATGTCGCTGGTGACTTTAAATAAGGCACCACTGCAGACTGAAAACATGCTGGCGATCGCCTTGTCGCAATCCGGCCAAAGCCCGGACGTGGTCGAACCGATTAAGTATTTTTCTGCAGGTGGCGCAACCACCGTCGCCTTGGTCAACGATGCCAGTTCACCGTTGGCGCAAGCAGCAAAATTCTGCCTGCCTTTGCATGCTGGCCCAGAACTCAGCGTTGCTGCGACCAAGAGTTACATCACCGCCTTAGTCGCGGCGGCGCGACTGGTTGGTGCCTGGCAAAATGATGCGGCCTTTAATGCGGCCTTGGCGGAATTGCCAGCAGCCTTGCAACAAGCGACAGAATACGACTGGTCACGCGCGCTCGAGGTGTTAACCCCAGCTTCACGCATCATGGTGGTGGGCCGCGGTATCAGCTTCCCGATTGCCTTGGAATCGGCTTTGAAGTTTAAAGAGACGTCGGCAATCCAAGCTGAAGCTTTCAGTGGCGCGGAAATCAAACATGGTCCTATGGCCTTGATCGACCAAGGTTATCCTTTGCTGATTTACGCTACCCGTGGTCCAGCGCAGGCAGGTTTGATCAAGCTCGCTGAAGAAATGCGTGGTCGTGGTGCCGAAGTTTTATTAGCGGCACCAGCCGATGTCGCTGAACGCAATCTGACTTTGCCCGTCGCTGCAACACCAGATCTCGATCCTATCGTCGCGATCCAGTCGTTCTATGTGATGGCGGCGCAATTGTCGCTGGCACGTGGTTTGAATCCTGATACGCCACGGCATTTGAGTAAAGTCACCAAGACGAATTAAGCTTAAGCTTGCCTGCCTGGTGACAAGACCATGCAGTGCCTGAAGATTTAGTGGTAGCCAGACTGGAAGAGCTCCCCAAGTCTGGTGTTTAATATACTCCCACCTGTATTTTTTGAAAATGGTTGTGAATTAAGCGCAGTATGAGAGATTTTCTTGAAAACAGGGGGAGTATATTGTTTTTTCGACTGCTGGCGAGCTTGCATCGAAGCGCAGCTATCAGTCGGCAGGCGCTCTGCAGTCTGATTTTGCTGGTGCTGAGTCTGAGCTGGAATCACAAGACGCACGCTGCCCATCAGGCCGAGCCTGAAGTCATAGAGTTCTGGACCATGAGCTTGAAACCCAAGTTCATTCCCTACTTTGAACGCCTGGTCAGCGATTATCAAAAACAGTATCCGCAATATCGCATCGTCTGGGTGGATTTTCCCTGGGATATTTTGCAACTCAAACTGATCACCGCGATTGCCGCAGGCAAGCCGCCAGCCCTGGTGCATTTATCCGTGCCCTGGGCCGAAGAAATGGCGCGCGATGGCTTGCTCGAACCGGTCGGGCCGTGGTTAACAGCGCCCGCTCAAGCAATCAGTTACACCAGTGGCGCACTTGATGATCTGCGCTTTCACGGTCAGATTTATGGCTTCCCGCATTACAGTAATGTGAATGTGCTGGCGTATAACCGCAAGCTTTGGCAAGCCGCCGGTTTGCCAGAAGGTGAGCAAGCCGGACCGTGCGATATGGATCAGTTATTACAGATGGCAAGGCAAATTGCCGAACGTACTGGCAAACCAGCCTATGGCCCGGCGCTTGGTAAGATCGATGGTTTTATGTTGCAACAAGGTTTGCCTTTGATTGCAGAAGGTCGTGCGGTGTTCAATTCGCCTGCCCATGTCGCCTTAATCAAAAAACTGGCACTGACTTACCGTGCCGGTGGCTTATTCAAAGATAAGTTGTTTGCCGACGATAATTTTCCGGCGGTCGTTGATGCGTATCTGGGCGGTCGTTTGGCTTTGATGGTGAGCGCACCGACGGCGCTGCGCCGGGTGCAAACTGATGCGCCGCAAATTTATGCGCAAACCGGGGTGTTTGCGATGCCTGCCGGACCCACAGGTTTAAATGATGGGGGCTGGTTATTTCATTTCGCCATCCCCAAAGGTAATCCGGCAGCGAATTTTCCTGCCATCACGCAATTTGCCCGTTACCTGACCAATGCCAGCAATCAGCTCGCATTTGCGCGTCAGGCTGGGGTGATGCCGACCGATTTAACTGCGCTCAGTAATCCCTATTTTTATGGCACTGAGACGGTAGCAGTCAGGGATGCTGCAACCCAGGCTTTACAGGTTGCCGCACGCTCTATGCAAGCCGCGCGCAGCCTGTATGTCGCGGGTATCGATGATTACGATGAATTACGGCGCTACTTGGTGCAAGCGGCTGAAGCAGGCATTACCGGACGTCAGGATATCCAACTGGCGCTGGATCAGGCCGTGCGCTTATGGAATCGCAAGCTGGCAAAATTACGTCCGCATCAGCCAGCCGCAAAGTCGGGCACGCTAACCAGCAAGCAGGAGGCAAGATGATGCCGCATACGCTGCTTAAATCAGGCTTGGCCTGGTTGTTTTTACTACCAGCCCTGGGCTTGCTGGCGCTGTTTTCATTCTGGCCGGTGCTGTATGGCAGTTACTTAAGCTTTACCGATTTCAGCTTACTACGACCTACGCAATGGGTGGGCTGGGATAATTACCGCGCCTTGTTTGAAAACCCCTTGTTTTTAACTGGCTTAAAAAATTCATTGTGGTTTTTGCTGGTGGTGCCATTCACGCAAATCGCCGCGATTTCATTAGCGACGCTGGTGAATGCACAATTACCCGGCATCCGTTTTTTTCGCACAGCTTACTATGTACCGGTGGTCACCACCGTCTCGGTGGTCGGGATACTCTGGGGCTTTATGTTTCATGAACAAGGCAGCATCAATTATGTCTTGTTGAAGTTACGCCTGATCCAGCAACCACTGGGCTGGCTTAGCGACGATCATTTGGCTTTGCTGGCGGTGATGTTTGTATCGTTCTGGCGTGGTCTGGGCTGGTATATGGTGATGTATTTAGCGGCTTTGCAGGCAGTGCCACAAGAAATGCAAGAAGCAGCCTTACTCGATGGCGCGAATCGCTGGCAGCGTTTTTGGTGCATCACTTTGCCAATGTTAATGCCGACCGTGATGGTCTGCAGCATTATGTCAGTGCTCGCGGCTTTAAAAGCTTATCAGGAAGTCGATGTGCTGACCCAGGGTGGGCCTATGAATGCGACTTACACCGCGCTTTACTACGCCTATGATCAGGGTTTGAAACACTTGAAATTGCCGCGTGGCTTAGCTGCCAGCATGGTGGTGTCGCTGATTTGTATCAGCCTGGCGCTGGTGTTTTTTAAATACTTAAAGCCGAGGCACCGTTGATGAAATTCAGTCTGCCTAGTTTAAACAACGCGAATTTCGCCAACGCCGCCAGTACGATCTTACTCACCAGTTTGCGTTATGGCTTACTCAGCCTGATCGCCTTGATTTGCATTTTCCCATTTTGGTGGACCCTGGTGGTGGCGTTTTCCAGCGAAGGTAATTTGTTTGAGTTTCCACCAAGCTTTTGGCCGCAAGGCTTGACGCTGGCTCATTTTCAAGAAGCGTTCCGGGTTCTGCCTATACTTGGCTTTTTGAAGAATTCAGTGTTACTTTGCTTAGCGACAGTCTGCGGCAAATTACTGGTTTGCGCACTCGCTGCTTACCCGCTTTCGCGCATGGAATTTCGCGGTAAAAAACTGGTACTGGCCATCGTCGTGCTGACCATGATCTTACCCAGTGAAGTGAATTTCTTAGTCAACTTCATCAGCGTCACTCAACTGGGTTTAGTTGATACCTATCTGGGTGTGATCTTGCCAAATTTAGTCACCGCAATTTCACTGTTTTTACTCAAACAAGCTTTTGATGAAGTGCCGCAAGATTTGCTGGATGCGGCACGCATCGATGGTGCCAATGACTGGCAAATTTTCAGCAAGATTATGTTGCCCTTAATTGCGCCCTGGCTGGCGACCGTCGGTATCCTGACGGCGGTGGAATCCTGGAATGATTATATCTGGCCCGCCTTAGTCATCAGCAAGCCCGAAGATTTTCCGCTATCGGCCGGCGTTTTGTACTTGCGTGGCACTTACGGCAGTAGCACCCGTGTGATTGCCGCGGGCACGGTGTTGACTATCGTACCGATTTTATTCGCCTTTTTATTGACCCAGCGCTTTTTTATGCGCGGTATGGATGGAGCTATCAAATGAGTCAAACTATCACTTTAGAACAAGCACGCCAACTCGCCGGGCAACTGGTGATGATACGCCTGCCGATTACCGAACTCGATCAGGCCAGCGCCGAGTATTTAAAAGCGAATCACATCCGCGCGATTTGTCTGTTCCGGCAAAATATGCAAAGCGAAGCGCAGTTAAAAAAACTCACCAGTGATTTGCGAGCCGTGATGGGGCCAGACGCCTTGATCGCAATCGATCAGGAAGGTGGCGCGGTCGTGCGTTCGACCTGGGTACCCGCACCACCCGCCGCGATGGCTTTGGGGGCGGCGGATGATGAAGCGCTGTGCGAACAAGTCGGTGCGGCAGTGGCGCGTGCGGTCAAGGCGCTGGGCTTCAATTGGAATTTCGCGCCAGTGCTGGACTTAAATAATAACCCGCATAATCCGGTGATTTCTGAGCGCTCCTTCAGCTCCGATCCCACACAAGCGGCGCGCTTAGCTTTATCGTGGATGCGCGGCAGTCTGGCTGAAGGCGTGGCTTGTTGCGTCAAGCATTTCCCTGGTCATGGTGATACCCATGTCGATTCGCATCGCGATTTACCGCATGTCGATAAATCGCTGGCGCAATTAAATGAACTCGAATTTGCGCCGTTTAAACAAGCCGTCGCACAAGAGGTGCCAGCGATTATGACGGCGCACATCGTTTATCCCGCGCTAGACGCAGACAATCCAGCCACCATGTCGAGTGTAATCTTGAGCGATTTATTGCGACGCGACTGGGGCTACCAGGGTGTGGTGATTACCGATGGCATGGATATGCATGCGATTGCCGGACGCTATGGCGTGGGCCCGGCGGCAGTGCGCGCACTGAGTGCGGGGGCCGATATGGTGATGGCTCTGGGTACACCCGAAACCCAGCAAGAAAGTTTGCAAGCTTTAGCTGAATTTATCCAAAGCGGTGGCATCAGTCTGGCACAGGTCGAAGAAAAACTCGCACGCATGCGGCAATTGACACAAACTTATCCTTGCCAGGATAGCGCTTACCAAACCGATTTGGCTGACCGTATTTTAATGGCGCAAGCCTGGAAAAAAGGTTTGACTCAGGTTGGCGAATTTCAAGCACCTGCCGCAGGAAGCAAAGTGCGCTTAGTGGTGCGCGCCGATGTCGTCAGCGATGGGGTTTCTGAAGCCGGTATCGCTGCCGATAAAGTCGAAGCCATGTTAAGCCAGTTATACCAGGTCGACACCGTATTGTTCAGCGAAGCCGATGACTTCGATTGGCAAGCATTACCCAAGGATGGGGTCTACACGATTTTAGCCTCGACCATACGGATACGCTATAGCGAACAAGTGCGGGCGAATTGGCGTCCGGATTTGCATCTGGCCTTGTGGAATCCCTTCCAGGTCTTAGATATCGAGGCGCCCGCCTTGATTACGTATGGTTTTGCCGCTCCCGCGCTGGACGCGGTGCGCGCTTGCTTGCAAGGCGAAATTCAGGCTAAGGGGCAATTTCCGGTGGCTGGGGTATTTGATCACGTTGCTGCCTGAGTCTGAGAGAACTTGCCTATGTACGCCCTGGAACTACGTCAGCTGAGTAAGCGTTATGCCGATCAGACGGTCTTGCATGAGCTGGATTTGCAAATCCCGCAAGGCGAGTTTTTAGTATTACTCGGCCCCTCGGGTTGCGGCAAGTCGACCTTGCTGCGCATGATCGCTGGCTTGGAAGAAATCTCACAAGGTGACTTGTATTTGCAGGGCAAGCTGGCCAATGACTTGCCTGCAGCCAAGCGTGGCTTAGCCATGGTATTTCAATCGTATGCCTTGTATCCACACATGACGGTGTTCGAGAACATGGCGTTTAGTCTGAAGCTGGCACGGCAAAGTCAGGCTGAAATTGCGCAACAAGTGCGGCAAACCGCTGAAGTTTTGCAAATCGGGCATTTACTCGAGCGTAAACCCAAAGATTTATCGGGTGGTCAGCGTCAGCGCGTGGCGATAGGGCGCGCCATCGTGCGCAAGCCCGATTTGTTTTTATTTGATGAACCTTTATCGAATCTGGATGCCGCCCTGCGCGTGCAAATGCGTATGGAATTAGCGCGTTTGCACAAAGAGTTGGGGGCGACCATGATTTATGTCACCCACGATCAGGTTGAAGCGATGACGCTGGGTCAGCGTATTGCGATTTTCAATCAGGGCCAGATACAGCAACTTGGTACACCCTTAGAACTGTATCAAAAACCCGCGAATCAATTTGTCGCAGGTTTTTTAGGTATGCCGAAAATGAATTTTCTGGAGGTGAAACCAGGATCCCGGGAAGCCGCTGGTTTGGTGCTCGAATTTGCGGAGGGCCAACGCGGCCTTTACGCAAGTGCCGATCTGCCAGTTAGTTTGCAGCAAGGCGCCTTGCCCAGTTCGCTGAGCTTAGGCATCCGCCCCGAACACGTATCTTTGGCGAATCCGGGCAGCCCAGGCAGTTTGCGCCTGAAACTTCAATTTATCGAGCATCTGGGAGACGCAGTCATTTATTATGCGGAACTCGGCACGCAAACTGTGGCCTTGAAACTCAGCGCATCTCAGGCAGCGAGTACAGGCTTACAAACCGGGGCGGAATTTTATGCGCAAATCGACTTAGCCTTAGCCCATTTTTTTGAAACGAAGGGGCAGCGTTTGAATTAAGTGCTGGCACCAGCAAGTCGCAGCGCAGTCCATCTGTTATCGCCAGCGCAGCGTTACAGTTAGCCAGTCTGGTTCGTTCTTTGCGCCTAAAGCCAGTACCAAACCCGGCATTTCACCTTACAATAGCCATTTTGCATAATTGGCTAAACCTAAGGGGGCTACCATGTCGTATTACGATAACTTAAACAAACTGAATATCACCTTGCCTGCGGTTGCAGTACCTGTTGCTGCCTATGTGATGTATGCGCAAACGGGTAAGAATGTCTATTTGTCGGGCCATATTGCTAAGAAAGATGGGCAAGTCTGGGTAGGTCAGCTCGGTAAAACGATTGCTACCGAAGAAGGTCGCGCTGCTGCACGGCAAGTCGCTATCGACATGATCGCGACTTTACAGGCCGCTTGCGATGGTGACTTAAATAAAGTCAAACGCATCGTCAAATTAACCAGCCTGGTGAATTCTTCCCCGGATTTCATCGAACATCATTTAGTCACAAATGGTGCTTCCGAGTTATTGGTCGAGGTATTCGGTGAAGCCGGTAAACATGCGCGTGCCGCGTTTGGTGTGGCGCAAATCCCGCTGGGTGCTTGTGTCGAGTTAGAAATGGTGGTTGAGTTACATTAACTTAAATTTGGCGTGCCACAAGTGGCACGCATAAGCCTGCTAAAAACACCCTTGGAATTGTATTTATGCAACTCCAAGGGTGTTTTTTTCTAGCGCCTTGCACAAATTTAACCGATGATTAGACTGTCAATTAATGTCAGCCAGGTCAGCGAAACTGCAGGTGTTCCGTTAAGATTTCAGCACTATCTTTACTACCGAGGTTAATTATGAAACAGTTTGCTCAACCAAAATTACTCTTACTTGCCAGTTTGATGGCATTTTCCGGGCTTAGTCATGCGGCGGATCAACAAAGCCGGCAACGTTATAATGAAGAATTAAAACATGCGGCTAGTGTGTATACCGAAGATAAAAAATTGTGTGCTGATGCAGTGAATTCTGCTGCGCGCATGCAATGTTTGCGTGATGCCAAAGCTGAATATGATCACGCTGTGGCAAAAGTGAAAGCCAATTATGCGCAAGTTACGCCCAGCAAAAATAATGCGATGACAGCCGCTCCTCTGTGTCAGGATTGCGCGAAAGTGACGGCGATTACGGTAGCTGAAAAAGAAGGAGAGGGCAGCGCTTTAGGTGTGATTGCAGGTGGCGTCGCGGGTGCTTTGTTAGGGAATCAGGTTGGTGGTGGTACTGGACGCGATCTGGCAACAATTGCGGGCGCCGCTGGCGGTGCCTATGCCGGACGCAAGATAGAGCAGCGCGTTAAGTCTGCTAAGGTATGGGAAGTCAGTGTGCAGTATGGTGATGGCGCAAAAAGTAGCTTTAAATTTGATCATGATCCAGGCTTACGTGTCGGGGATACTGTACAACGTCAAGGTGATAGCATAGTCAGACGTTAAAATTTCTGGCATTTGAGGCATCTCACGTGCCACTAAATTTTAACTTTTCGGCAGGTAAAAAACGGCTCGTTTAGTTACAGTTTGTCAAACCGGGTCGTTTTATTTAAATTGTTGCATACACTATCCAGTGAGCAGTTCTTAACACATTCAGCGAGGTGAGTCATTATGAAAACTTTTCCTGCATGCTTACGTCGCTGGGCTATGGCTTTGCTACCGCTGTCATTACTCGTGCTGACTCTTGCTTCAAGTCCAGTTGCCGCTCGCGAGCTTTGTAAAAATTTACTTGCTACCGGCAATCCCGAATACCCACCTTATTTGTGGCGTGATCCCGAAGATGAAAACAAATTAATTGGCGCGAATGCGGATTTTATGCAGGCGCTGGCCAGGGAGTTGGGCGTAAGTATTGAGGTTCGTTATATGGGGCCATGGGGAAGGGTGCAGGAAGAAGCAAAATTAGGTCGACTCGACTTACTGGCGGGCGCCTTTTTTACTTTGCCACGTCTCGACTACATGGATTATTTCTATCCTGCGTTTCGCGAAACTCGAACCGTACTCTGGATGCCGAGCACAAGCTCACTCAATTTTAAAAAGTGGCCTGACTTAATTAGCAAGCAAGGTGTAACCGTCATCAATAATAGCTTTGGCGAAGACTTTGATCGCTATGCCAAAGAAAGTTTGAAAATAAATATGGTGCCAAGTTTGGAGCAAGCGATAAAAATGTTGAGCATGTACAGGGCAGATTATTTAATTTACGAAGAAGATCCTGGTTTGGCCTACGTTGCTAAAATGAATATAACAGGGTTGAAAACTTCGGCCGTGGCTGTCGCCTCAGAGAACTTATATGTAACAATGGCGCATAAATCCGCTTGCAATACGGCGGAATTCCGTGGTCGTTTAAGTAAAGCGATTTATACATTGACGAAACAAGGTGTGATGAATAAATTCATCACGCAAAATATTCAGCTTTGGCGTAAGCAACAAGCGAAATAACGCCGGAAAAAATTTGATTTGGACTGGATTTGCAAACTTCCTCATTACGACGAGTTCTTTTATTAGGCGTAGCGCTTGGTATAGTCGTACCCGCTTTAATCTCAGGCGTTTTTCTGCTGAAGGATCGCTATAATCGCGAGATACGTTTGCGCGTTAATGAACCTATGGTTCAACACGCCGAATTATTGGCAAGCTCACTAGCTGTGCCTATCTGGAATCTGGATAAACTGGTTGCGTCACAATTTGTCGGCGCGGTGATGCGTGATTCCTCGGTCACCGCGATTCAGGTATTTGATGAGGCTGGTAATTTATTTGTTGAAGCCAGGAGCAAGGCCAATAGTGGAAAAGCTGAATGGCACGAACAGCGTGGCGTGATGCTGGAAAAACGATTGGTCGGGCAAGTCCGCATCAGCATGAGCAGTGCCCAGATTGAAAAAGAAATTGTGCAGGATTTTCTTAAATTGGGTGTGGCTTTACTCAGTCAGGTGGTAGTTTCCTTTGCTTTGCTGTGGTTATTGTTAGAGCGTCTGGTGATACGACCTGTGCGGCTTTTACAATCCGCTACCAGCAGACTGGCTAAAGGGCAGTTGGACCAAACCCTGGAATGGCGTCGTCAGGATGAGGTCGGCAGTCTGGCTCAGGGTTTAGATACGATGCGGCAAAACTTGGGGCGTTTAATTCATGAAAGTGAAACCCAGAACAATGCCTTGCAACAGGAGCTGCAAGAGCGACTCAAGGCGGAACAGGCTTTACGGTTAACGGAAGAAAAATTTATCGGGATTTTTCAGGCATCTCCGGTCGCTATGATGGTGCTGCGCAAGGTCAATAAATACCGAATCGTCGATGTTAATGATGCATGGCTCAGGCAATTCGATTGGTCGCATCTGGAAATTGTTTGTCAACCCGATATGGCTGCAGACCTTTGGTGTAAATCGGAAGATTTTGATACCGTGATGGCGACGCTTGAACGCAGTGGAGAAATCCATGACTACGAAGCCTGGTTGAAAACTGGTAATAAAGACAAGCAAATATTGGGGCAGATTTCAGGCCGCATGATACATCTGGGACAGGATAGTTTAATTATTCTGGTGCAAGAGGACATTACGGCGAAGCGTCAATATGAGCAAGATATCTTAAATCTGAATGTGACACTTGAGCGGCGCGTGTCAGAACGGACCCATGCGTTAGAGGCTAGCAATAATGAATTGACTGTGGTCCTGGATAATTTAAAACGGGCACAGGTGGAGTTATTACGTACCGAAAAGATGGCGGCATTGGGTTCTTTGGTGGCAGGAATAGCGCATGAGTTAAATACCCCGATTGGCACGAGTGTGACCATTGCCAGTACCTTGCAACAACACACGGAACAACTGGAGAGGGATTTGGCGACGGGCTTACGTCGCTCCACCTTGCAGGATTTCGTCAACAATGCGCTGACTGGTACCGATATCTTGATGCGCAATTTATCTAAAGCCGCTGAATTAGTTAGTAGCTTTAAACAAGTTGCGGTTGATCGTGCCAGCGCAAATCGACGTCAATTTGATCTTGAGGATGTCGTTACTGAATTAATCCTGACCTTGAGTCCTACGATTAGAAAAACACCGCATCAGGTTGTTGTGCAAATTCCCGAGGGAATAATGATGGATAGTTATCCTGGCGCCTTGGGGCAAATTCTGACAAATTTGATTAACAATGCATTCATACATGGTTTTGCTAAGCTTGAGCAAGGTCAGGTGACGATAGCCGCGAGTCAGCTAGATGCTGAAAATGTGCAATTAGTTGTCAGCGATAATGGTTGTGGCATCACCTCAGCAAATTTGAGTCGCATATTTGACCCCTTCTTTACCACACGGTTAGGGCAGGGGGGATCAGGTTTGGGCTTGAATATTGTGTATAACTTGGTTACGAGCGTACTCGGTGGCTCTATACATGTCGATAGCGAACTCGAACAAGGGACCAGATTTACCATGATACTGCCTTGCAAGGCGCAATTACCTGAGCTTGAGCAAGTCTAGCTTGATTTATAATGGTTGTTTGGCACTCAGAATCAGTGTGGCCGCATTTAATCAGGTTAAGTCAGCATGAGTAAGTTAAGTTTAGAAAAGATATTGCAATCACAGGGTTACGGTAGTCGTAAATACTGCCGTGAGCTGATACAAGATGGTGAGTTTTCAGTTGCAGGGGTGGTTCATGATAATCCGGCAATGCAGCTCGAAACGGATGGCTTGATTTACACCATTTTCGAAGAAGACTGGCCCTTTCACGAAAAAGTTTATCTGGCACTCAATAAGCCAGAAAATTTCGAATGCTCGAGAAAGCCCAGCCATCACCCAGGCATACTGACCTTATTACCTGAGCAATTTGGTTGGCGTGATGTTCAGCCTGTTGGACGGCTGGACCATGACACGACAGGGCTGATCCTGCTGTCCGATGACGGTGCCTTTATTCACGCTTTGTCGTCACCTAAACGCCACGTTCCGAAACGTTATCTGGCAACTACAGCAGAGCCCGTTAACGAGGCTTTGATTTCCCATTTACTCAATGGTGTGAAATTACACGATGAGCCAGCACCCATAGCAGCCTTGGTTTGTGAACAAAAAAATGAGTTCCAGTTGGAAATGGTGATAGAGCAAGGAAAATACCATCAAGTTAAACGGATGTTGGCAGCGGCGGGCAATCACTGCGCAGCGCTACAACGTATCCAGGTCGGCGGTTTAACTTTGGATGCTCTCGGGCTTGAAGTGGGGCAATGGTGTTATTTATCGCAACAGCATAAAGAGGCACTTTGGGATAAGTCGTGACAAAGATTTACAATTGGCGAATAATGCTAACGTGACTTTATACCGTCGGAATTTGGCATCGTGGTGAAGCTAGGGCGGTCAGAGCTAAGGAGCCGAGATGAGTCTGATAGTCATTGCAAATCCTAAGGGCGGAGTAGGTAAAAGCACCATAGCAACCAATCTGGCAGGGTATTTTGCCAGCACCAGGCAAGGTGTCTTGCTGGGCGACTTGGATGAACAACAATCGTCGCTTAACTGGTTGAAATTGAGACCTGCTCAATTGCCTAATATCACCGCGTGTCATGATGCCCTGGAGAAGCTGGCTAAGCCCGCCAGAAAGGGAACTCCTCTCATAGTCGACACGCCCGCTGGCTTTAAAGGTGAAGCCCTGCAACAAGTCTTAAAACATGCCGATAAAGTACTGGTACCGCTACAGGCTTCCATGTTTGATATTTTGGCGACTGAAAATTTTTTGCGTGAACTCGATTCGTACCGCCATCGTTGTGAAATCGGCATAGTCGGCATGCGCATTAATGCCAGAACGAAGGCAGCCGAGCAATTGCAGCACTATGTCGAGCAACTGAATTTGCCGGTACTTGCTTATTTACGTGAAACGCAAAACTACATACAGTTGGCTGCGCACGGTGCGAGTCTTTGGGATGTCTCACCATCGCGAGTAGATAAAGATTTACCTCAATGGCAGGACTTACTGAATTGGTTAGAAAAATAAGGGCTACTCGCGCACCCTGAGTAGCCCTCAGATTATGCTCTTATTTCTTGTTTAATTCGTTACGCCAATCAGGGGTAACAACTTCGTTAGTCACACCAAGTTCCTGACGAGTAAATAACCAATTGAGTGGTTGCAAGATCAATTTCTGTGTTAGTAGTACGCACCAATTATGAGTGCATAGCCAGACTACCAACACCGAACTAATTGTCGACAGACCCAAGGCGATTGCAGTGTCTTGCTTAAAGATCCAGGCAAGGGTGCCGCTGACTTGCATGATGATCAGTGCCATTCCATGCCAGACTAAAACATACAGTGAACGTTCACCAATTCGTGTCAATCCCCAATCCCTTTCTGCAAATAATTTCAAGCACGACCAGCCCAGTATCAATGATGCCGAATATTGCAATAATTGATATAAAGTGCCATGCCAATTCGCCATTTCTAAGCGACGAAGGGAATAACTGCCATACAGCCAGCGATAATCAAAATCGGTTGGGAAATTACAAATAACGACAAACCCACCCAGTAATATTGCTGCATAGATGCTCAACTGAGTTGGCGGCACAGCTTGTTTAAATGTGTCGCCACCTAATTGCCAGCCCAGAATAAAGTAAGGGAAAAATAGCAAGGTTCGAGATAGGCTCAGGAAATAGCCTGTTTGCTCAGAATAACTGATCAGTAAAGCTACGATTAACGCTATCAGTACCGGGAATTGTAAGCGCGAGAAAATTGGTAACAACATGCGCCAGCTTAATAAACTGAGTAAATACCAGAGCATCCAGTAGGGGGCATAAAGGCCAGCATAAACACTCAGGTGGCCCTGCAAAATATATTCGCAAGATTCATAAATAATTTCGAAGGCAAGTAATGGAATCGCCACCTGCCGGATCAACGACGCGGAGCTCTTGGCGTTCAAATCTGCTTTCGAGAACATGCCCGAAATTAATGCAAACATCGGCATGTGAATAAAATAAATCAAATTCCAAATTGATCGCATTAAGTGGTTGTTGCCGATATATGTTTCTATCATGTGGCCAAATACAACCAAAAAGATTAACAATGCTTTTACATTGTCAACTTTACTCAGGCGTTGGAGTGAGGGTGCAGACATTTAATACTTAGTTCAGGGATAAAGAGCGAATGATAACCAAACTCAGTAATAACTGCCATAAAAAGTAGCACAGGCATGTAACTGCAAGTAGCATGTTGGTAATTCGACTAAGTTGGCTTGAAGTAATGCTGATCGCTTAGTTGAACAATTGGCGCAATGAATTTAGTGATGGCGGCGTAACTGCGTATAATTGCCCTTAAGAAATAAGTCTGAGTGCTTTATATCGCTGTATCGAAAATTCAGCTTAGATCGCATATGCTGAAATCCGAGAGATTTCACTTCTTAACTCGATACCCAATTCAATGAGCAACGAATTATCATGGCCTCTAAGCAGTCAAAAACCAGCTTATTAAGCGATAAACTTGAATTTGAGGATGTAAGCAAACCATCATTAGCTGGCGATAACGACTTGCCTGAAGAAGTAATGGCAGCGATAGAGGCGGCTGAAAAAAACAATAACGTCAGTGATGGCGGTGACTCGCAAAAAAAGACGGCGACGGCATCAAATGCTTCACGTAAAGGTAGCGCCCCTGCTGCCACACCGCGCAAAGCCGCACCTTCAAAAAAACAGCAAAGTAAAAAAGATAAAGACGAATTTAATGATAAATTTGCACGCTATGCGGCGATAGTTGCTTTGCTTAGTTTGATTGTTATTTTGAGCGCAACCTTTATCTATAAGCGTATTATTAAGGAGTCGGAAGCACCGGGATATGTGGTGTTACCCAAGGGTGTGGCGAATATTGATGGGCAAATTATTCGCATGCAAATTACCATTCAGGTCAAAGATGCAGACAAAGAGTGGCTCATTGAAAATAAGCGTATTTTGAGCGACTTGTTTCAAATCGAGTTAGCCAAATTGGATTTGGGTGAACTAAAAACAGAGCAAGACCTTGAGGGAGCGCGTGAACGTATGCGCGTCAATCTGAATAAGGCAATGGCTACCGACAAAATTGAAGCTGTCTTAATAAGTGAATTTCTTAGCCAAAACAAAGAATAAATTTACTAGGAAAAGTTAATAGATTAGATTAACTTGGTTTTAGGCAAACCAGATTAAATTAGAGAATACCTAATGCTCATTTAAATGCGCCAGTAATATGCTTCAGTAATAGTTTTGTGCCGGGTAATTTCAGTCAAGGAGATACTTAATGAAAATCGACGCACTATTTCAGCAACAGAATGCACTACCCATGATTCCTAAGGTTGTGCAAGAAGTCATAGACAGCTTCAATAATGATAGCGTTTCTATTGATGAGATTGCAAAAAAACTATCTGCTGATCAAGTGCTCAGTGCCAAGTTGCTTCGCTTAGCCAATTCGTCTTATTATCATGCTTCACGCACTGTCGGCACTGTTGATGATGCGGTATTAATGCTGGGCTTCATGACGGTGCGTACTCTGGTTGTCAGTAGCGGTTTGACTGGTGGCTTTAAGAGCATGCCGGGGATAGATCTCAAGCAATTTTGGCGTTTTAGTTTATTTGTTGCGGTTGTGGCTAAATGGCTGGCCAAGAAGAGCCAGGGCAATTCAGACTTTTCGTTTACCGTGGGTTTGATGCATGCAATTGGCCAATTAGTCATGCATGCTGGTATGCCGGAGCAAATGTTGCAAGTTGATAAGATAGCGCAGCCTTTAGATGCACGTCGTGCTGATCTTGAGCGTAGTTCGTTTTCATACAATTTTTATGATGTTGGTGCAGAATTAGCAAAGCGCTGGCGTTTCCCGGATAGTTTTGCGACAGCAATATTGGCAGCTGAAAGCCCGCTCGAAGCCAAAGAATTTGACAAAACCGGAGCTATTGTCCATATCGCGGCGTGGCGGGCACGTGCATTAGAATTCAAGTACAGTGAGGATGAAATACTCGCGACTTTCCCAGCGGAGGTGGCAAAACGTGTGGGTATTAGCTCAGAAATTGTTTTGAACGAGATGCCGCCACTCGAAGAGTTGTGTGCGGGGCTGGAAGATTTAATTAGTTGATAGAGTAATAAATAGGGAGGGAAACTCCCTATTTATTTAGTAATCGTAACTCACAGTTTGAGCATGGATTTCGCCATTGCTTCAGCCACTTTAATACCGTCGACAGCTGCCGACAATATACCGCCGGCATAGCCAGCACCTTCACCTGCTGGAAATAGTCCTTGTGTATTGATGCTTTGTAGTGTTTCGTCGTGACGTTTAATGCGTATCGGCGACGAAGTTCGAGTCTCGACGCCAGTTAAAGTGCCATCAGCCATAGCAAAGCCTTTAATTTTTTTGTCAAATGCCGGAATTGCCTCGCGAATGGCATTGATTGCATAATCTGGCAGTGCAGGTGCAAGGCTGCCAAGTGTTACCCCAGGTTTGTACGAAGGCTCGACCGAGCCAAGTTGGGTCGATGCTCTGTTGGCAAGGAAGTCGCCTATCAATTGACATGGCGCATTGTAGTTGCTGCCGCCTAGTTCATAGGCTCTTGATTCTAGCTCGCGCTGTAAATCGATTCCGGCGAGCGGATGTCCAGGATAATCGGCAGGATCTATCCCCACCACAATCGCCGAGTTAGCATTGCGTTCATTGCGTGAGTACTGGCTCATGCCATTGGTGACGACGCGCTTATCTTCGGACGTGGCGGCCACGACGGTGCCGCCAGGACACATGCAAAAACTGTAAACAGAGCGGCCATTTTTGGCGTGATGAACCAGTTTATAATCTGCTGCACCTAAAATTTTATTTCCGGCGTTAGGGCCAAAACGGGCCTGATCAATGACGGATTGCGGATGCTCTATCCGAAAGCCTATGGAAAATGGTTTGGCTTCGACGTAAACGCCACGTTCATAAAGCATGGTGAACGTGTCGCGAGCACTATGACCAATCGCCAGCGCGACGTGATCTGCTTCAAGGTAGCTGCCGTCAGCCAAGTGCAAGCCCACGATTTTATGTTCATTGATGTCCAGATCGACCACGCGCTGCTCAAAGCGTATTTCACCACCGAGTGACACAATTTTCTCGCGCATGAGTTCTATCATTTTGACTAAGCGGAATGTGCCTATATGCGGCTTGCTTACGTAGAGAATTTCTTCGGGCGCATCGGCTTTAACAAATTCTTCCAAAACTTTGCGGCCATAGTGTTTGGGGTCTTTGATCTGGCTATAGAGTTTTCCATCAGAGAAAGTTCCCGCACCACCTTCGCCAAACTGAACGTTCGACTCGGTATGTAATTCGCGCTTGCGCCATAAGCCCCATGTGTCTTTGGTACGTTCGCGAACATTCTTTCCGCGTTCCAGGACTATGGGTTGCAAACCCATTTCAGCCAAAATTAAGGCGACGAATAAACCACAAGGACCAAAGCCAATAACCACAGGCCGTTTTGCTGGCGCATCGTTCACTTTTGCAATAAATTTATACGCCGTATCCGGAGTTGAACTGATGCGAGGGTTGTTGTGTAAACGTTGCAATAACGTCGCGTTGTCGCTGGTGTCAATGTCGATGGTGTAAATCAGCAAAATCGCGTGCTTTTTACGTGCATCATAGCCTCGGCGAAATATCTCAAAATGTTTCATCGAGATATCGGGACTATTTAGTTCTCGCAGAATTGCTTCCTTCAACTCTTCTTCCGTGTGATTGAGCGGCAAGGCTAAATCGGTAATGCGTATCATAATTTGTTTTTTCGATGGTGAACCCAGCTATTTTACAGCTTAGTTGCGTGGTCAGTGAATTGCTATATATACGTCGCAAAGGTTTGCATTCAGAATCAGTGGCTTGCAGATCTGTCGTCATGCTGTCATAATTCGCCCCCTCCTGACGCGAACTGAGTTAAAA